>JBBRNA010000005.1:0-228597 GCA_038230575.1 Terriglobales bacterium
GTCATCGAAGCCCGCCACCTCTGCATGATGATGCGCGGGGTCGAAAAGCAGCATTCGGCGGCGGTTACGTCGTCCATGCTCGGATGTTTCCGCCACGGGGAAGAGACGCGAACTGAATTTTTATCCCTTATCCGCCAGCACACAAACGTCATCTAAGTATCAGCTGGCAAAAAACGACGGCGGGGGATATTTCAGTGTCGCTTATCCTACAGTTCAAAAATTACTTTAACTCGCTGACCAAGCCTGAACACCGGGCGGCATGGACGATTGCCCTCGTCGCCGATGCACTGCAAATCGCCGCTTTTCCCCTATTCGCAGAAGGTGCCATCTCTCCCGCCGACACGCTTCTCGACGTCGTCGTGGCTTTCATGATGGTTCGTCTTCTCGGATGGCATTGGGCATTCCTTCCGACTCTCGCGAACGAACTCATTCCCGGCGCCGATCTCTTTCCTACTTGGACGGCCGCGGTGTGGTTCGTCACGCACCAGCAACGAGCGGCTGGGGGCGCGAATTCGGATGAGGAAGTCACCACGGGTGGCCATCTCGACACGCGTTCAAGCGAGCCAGAGATCTTGCCCCCCGGTCCCGCTCCGCAGCCACGGCGATAGCGCTTCCCTGATCCACTTCTAGCATCGAGCACCGTGCAGCCATTCAAGCAGTAAAAGAATGTCATCTTGAGCGGAGCGAAGAACCTTTGCAAGCCCCACTCTTTCTCCGAAGGTGCTTAGGTGGTTACCAAGTTCCGTACCGCACCCTGTGCGGACGCTCATGAAACATCTTCACCAGCACAATTCCCGCGATGAACCCGCCGATGTGCGCCCAGAAGGCGATGCCGCCTGACGTCTGGCTGGTGTAAGCAATCGCCGTCGAAGTTCCGCTCAAGAAATTCGTCAGGAACCAGTAACCAAGCATCAACCACGCCGGAACATGGAAAAAGAAAATGGGTGGAAACCAGATCAGAACCCGCGCCCGCGGATACAAAATGAAGTACGCGCCCATGACGCCTGCGATCGCTCCGCTGGCACCTACGCTCGGCAGATTTGAGTTCGGGTTCACCAGCGTGTGGGTGAGTCCGGCGGCAACTCCGCTCAATAAATAAAACAGCAGATAGTTGAAGTGCCCGAGATAATCCTCCACGTTGTCGCCAAAAATCCACAAGGCAAGCATATTTCCCGCCACATGCCAGAAGGAAGCATGTAGAAACATCGACGTGAAAAACGGCAGGATTGCGGTTGCGAGAGGGTCGGCCGAATGTCCAGTCAGCACCGCCAAGGTATGATGAGGAACCACCGCGAATTCCTGCATGAAAGTGCTCAGAGCGCGATGGCTTACTGATAGCTCCCACACGAAGACGAGCACGTTCACCAGAATCAAAAAATAATTGATGAACGGAGTCGAAAATATTGGCTGATCGTCGCGAAGGGGAATCATTTAATTATTTGCAATTTGAAATTTAGAATTTGTAATTGAAGACCGCTTTGCCTGCAATTTGCTTTCTTCCTTCGACATTCAATGCAGATCAAACTTAACAGATCAGGATTTGCTCATCATAACCATTGGGTTACCCTGTGTTCCTCTGTGAACCCTGTGGTTTAAGCTTTTTAACCACAGGGTTCACAGAGGGGCACAGCGGAAAGTGCATTTACAAACCATGAACGGCGTCATCATCATCGATAAGCCTGCTGGACTCACGTCGCACGACGTGGTCAATCGCGTCCGCCGCATTCTCGGACAGCGGTCGGTCGGGCACCTCGGCACTCTCGATCCCGCCGCTACCGGAGTATTGCCCGTCGTGGTCGGCAACCTCACCAGGCTTGCGCAGTTTTATCTCCACTCAGAAAAGATGTATGAAGGGGTAATTCGATTCGGTTTCGCAACCGATACGTATGATGCCGACGGTGAGCCTTCCACGTCCCAACAAGAAGTAACGTTAAACGCCGGCGAGATTAGTTCCCTGGCTTCGCACTTTCAAGGCACGATCGAGCAGATGCCGCCTCCGTACTCAGCGAAAAAAATTGCCGGAGTTCCCGCCTACAAGTTCGCACGAAAGAAGCAAGAGGTTACGCTGAAGCCAGTTCAAGTGGAGATCAAAGAGCTGGAAATCCTCAATGTCTCAGGCGATCAGGTAAAGTTCCGCGCTCGTGTAGCCTCGGGCACCTATCTGCGCTCCATCGCTCACGACATGGGTAAGCGTCACGGCTGCGGAGCGCATCTCAGCAACTTGCGCCGCACCGCCGCCGCCGAGTTCACAATTGAAGATGCGCGCTCGCTAGCCGAACTCGAGGCCGCCAAGCAGCAGGGAAGTGCCGAGGCTTTGTTCGTACATCCCAGAACACTAGTGCCGCGACTTCCCTGCGTCACCGCCAACGAACAAAGTGCCGCCCTCATCCGTAGCGGACGCGCCGTCAACCTCCCAGAAATGTCGCAGGCTCCCCAGGTCAAGGTCTTTCTTGGGCAGCGAGAGCTGATCGCAATCGCCACCAGAGTCGCCGGCACGCTCTTCCATCCTGGAATTGTGTTCGCTGGCTGATCGCGATTCTCCCGCAGACGGTGATATGTTCGTCGAATGCTTTTCGTGAAACCTGCACAGTGTGGGGACGGGCAACCTCGCCCGTCCGTGCAAGCGAGTCGCTCGCACCCACACTCGCACTTACAAGGTTGCGCGCAGTCGCATAACTGCCGTCCCCGAGACAAATCCGCATGAACTCCGCCGACGTCTTGCAAGCATTTCGCAGCGACTCTCCCTACCTCTTCGCTGGAGCGGCATTCATCGCCATCGGCCTGGTCGCCGCCGGACTCGCCGCCTTCCGTCGCAGCCATAATTTACTGCTCGTTTACTTCGCATTATTCGCCTCGTTGTACGGACTGCGCCTCTGGCTTCAGGCCGACATCGTCAAGATGACGCTTCACAACGGAGCTTTCTTCCTCCGCATAGCTTCCGCCATCGATTACATGATGGCAATTCCCGCACTCCTGTTTTTGGATTCGGCCGGCCTATTGCGGAAGTTCGCGAGAACTGTTCTCTACTGCTACGCTGCGGCAGGCATCCTGCTCGCGCTGACCGCCATCGCCCTTGGACCCGCGGCGCGCCTGAGCACCATCAATCGATGGATCTCGATTCTGGCTTTAGTTTTTCTGATTCCCGATTTACTGCGTAAGCAGGCCTCATCCAATTCCGATCTGGTAGCCATCCGTCGCGGATTGCTGGTGTTCGTTGTCTTCGCGCTCTTCAACAATCTAGGCGGAGCCGCCTCGCTTGACTGGCCGAACCTTGAGCCCATCGGCTTTGCGGTATTTCTCGCCGCCTTGGGTTACGTGGCCGCGCGACAGACGAGGCAGCGCGACCATCAACTGAAAGAAATTCAAAAAGAACTCGAAATCGCCAGGCGCATTCAGCTATCGATTCTTCCCGCCGAATTTCCCGAAGGCCCGCATTTCAAAGTTGCCGCCCGCTACGTTCCCATGACCTCGGTCGCCGGAGACTTCTACGACTACGTCCTGACCGGTCCGGACCGCGCCGCCATCCTGATCGCCGACGTCTCCGGACACGGCGTCCCCGCCGCCCTCATCGCCTCCATGGTGAAACTAGCCGCCGGATCGCAACGCCCGAATGCCGATCGCCCGAGCCAGTTCCTCTCCGGGATGAACGCCGCCCTCTGCGGCAACACGCAGGGCCAATTCGTCACCGCCGCCTACGTCCACCTCGACTCCCAGACCGCCAGCATTCGCTACGCCGCCGCCGGTCACCCTCCCATGCTGCGTTTGAGAGGAACGTCGGTAGAAGAGGTCGAAGAAAATGGACTGATCCTGGCCGCCTTCGATTTCGCAACCTACTCAGAGATCAGCCACCAGCTAAACGCCGGCGACCGCCTGCTGCTATACACCGATGGCATTATCGAGGCCGCCAACAAGACGGGAGAGTTTTTCGGCAGGGAACGACTGGCCATGCTTTTGACGGAAACTGCCTGCAGCCCGGCGAGCGAAGCCGCAACCAAAATTGTCGAGAAGGTTCAGGAGTGGTCGGTTGAACAGGAGGACGATCTAACTGTAATCGTGTGTGACTTCGCGAGCTAGTCCGGCATTGGGTGTACCCTGTGTTCCTCTGTGTACTCCGTGGTGTGGGCCCTTTTACCACAGGGTCCACAGAGGCCACAGGGGTAAAGCGCCAACGCGGCTATGCCTAAATTGAGTGATACTCGCAATGTCCGATAACAGGTATTATGTTAACTGCACTCGGATGAAATGTCTTTAACCCTGAAGAGGTACCAGTCCCGAGCCTTCAAAGACGGCGATCATGGTCGGCAGGTGCTGGAGGCTCCACATCAACCCAACGACAAGCGCAACCGATGCGTTAATCAGGTTCACCACTAGGAACCGCGAGAACGCTTTTGTTAAGGGGATATTTCAGTACGAGACGCGAAACCAGTTGCTCGACAGCCGCCGCCTGAAGGCCCATCGAAGCCGCGACAACAACCACTGAACTGAGCGAGGTTTTGCCCGTGGCATCTCTCGCGATCCCCATCACAACCAATCCGCAAATTACTGGCAATACGGGAAGCCAAGTATTCAGAAGCGCCGTGGCGAGGCTCGGGGTTAAGACATAACGACTTTTTCTGAGGACCGAAACTCGCTCTCTGCGAACCCCATAAAAAACTCGAAGTAAAATGCCAAAGATGAGTTAGATATTAAAAAAATGGAAGTGAAAAAACCTCCACAATATGAACCAATCAACTTGTCTGAAGATTGTCATGTTTCAGCGCCTGAACCCTTCGAACACATTAGACACCGATCACGGGCTCCAACCGTCAACAAAGCAAAACTTCCAGTTCAAACTGGAGGGTGAAGTATCGCTCCAATATCCTTCCGGAATCTCTCTAACGCCTCAATCCGCTCCGCCGTTGCCTCCACAATCTCACCCTTCGCCTGAAACACCTTTCTCCCTTCGACTTCAGTCAGCACTCCCATGACCTCGCCCATGCGCCACCCCGGAGTGCCCAACACCTGCAGTCCGTCGACTCCTGGAACAAGCAAGGCAACGCAGTTATCGCGGATCACCCCAATACACTTCGGAAAGCGCTCGAAGGTTTGCAATTCGAATCCGGAGACATAGAGCGCCTGTAGTTGTTCGGCTGAGTCTGGCATGTGAGCTTCGGTGAGCGTGCTTCCCTTCTGATCGTTCTACTCTAAGCGACGCGTTCGTCGAGCAGCGATCACGTCTGTCGCAATTCGTGAAGCTGATTTCGCCGGATCGACAATCCCCACAAGATCGCCGGGATCAGCAACAGAATTCCCGAGGCGCTCGCGACCGATCGCGCTGCGAAGCCAGCATCCACAAAGCGACCAGCGAGGTACGCTCCGGCCGCGATCGTGAACATGCATAACCCGAGGTCCGCCGCGAAGACGCGGCCGCGGAACTCGTCATCGCTCTCCATTTGCAGAAGCGTGGTAGAAAACACCCAAATGATCGAACTGCCAAAATGTGCCACGATCACGCACAAGCAGGCCTGCCACAAATGGCCCGCGACTCGCAGCATCGCATAGCCGACCCCCGCGCCGATGTATCCCCAGAAGATCGCTACTTCTAGTCGACGCCTGGAACTCCCCGCCCAGGCTGCCGTGAATACCGGGCCCAGCATCGCGCCCAACCCGCGCGCGCCGAGCAGCAAGCTCATCCCCAGGAATGCCCCGCGCTCGGGCGCCATGCCGCGCCAGCGCACGGAAAATTCGTTTTGCCCCATCACCGTGAACACGACCCAGCTCGGCCCAATAATCACGTTGCCAAATTTCAACAAGATGGTCGAACGCAAGCGTACGTGCGATCGCACATAGCGAATTCCGGCGATGATCGGCGAGAAATCGACGAGTTCTCGTGCTCGAAAACGAACTCCACCCTCGGCATGAGGTTCGGCAAAGCGCATCCCCCAAATCAAGACGGCCGATACAAAAAACGACAGCCCGTTCAGTGAGAACACTGCGTTCCGCCCAAGGAAGGCTGCGACCAGGCCTCCCAAGGCCGCGCCCAACATCAGATTTACCGACCAGGTCATCGACCCCAGCGTGTTCGCAACCACGATATCTTCCGGCTCAACGATGTTGGGAATGACGGCCGTTCGTGCCGGCTCAAAAAACGCTACGAGCAAAGTTTCCGCCATCAGAAGGATGTACACCAGCCACACCATCTCTCTGGAGCGAATGAGCAGCATGCATAACACGATCAGCATTCTTCCGATATCGGATGCGATCATCACGTATTTGCGCCGAAGCCGATCGTTGACTACTCCCGCGGTTGGCCCGATCAGTGTCTGGGGCAAAACCTGCAATACCAGCGCTAGCGCCACCGATCCCGCGCGCCCGGTGAGTTGAAAGAGCAGGTTGTAGATGGCCAGCGTGTAGAACCAGTCCCCGATCTCGCTGACGACCTGCGCTATCCACAGCCGCCGGAAATTTCGGTTGCGCCGCACGAGCCGCGCGTACGAAGCAAACGAAACCGGGCTGACCTGCAATTCAGGAGCTGGATCCATATTGTGGCGGCGAAGTTTCTAAGCATACCGGATCGCAGATGGAAGGATTGACCCCTGCCAGCGGTTCCTTGCGCGAAAAGTTAGATCTGCCCAAACGTCGGCCGAGAGGCTCTAGGCGAAGCTCGGAGGAAACAGCCAGAAGGAGGAAACGTCCGCCGCCAAATACGCCCAATTAAACCTTGGTAACCGCCAAGTAATGCAAAACCCGTGCCAGAAGCGGAATTTGACGGTATTTTAATGTATGTTCCGGTTTTATACCTGTATTCTTGTATTGGGAATGTGTCCTCGCTCATGAGCTTCGCCAGTGTATCTTCGATTGCCGGCCCGATGCACTTTGTGCTTCAGGTTGCGCCCTTTCATGAGCCGGTGGTTTTGATTCTTATCGGTGCGGCGTTGGTGGCCGCAGCGACGATGATCCGAAGCCGCTTCAGCCACTAAACTCGCCACAACAAAAACGGTTGATCTGGTTCACGATCGAGACCGCCGCTTTTGCGCGATCACTTTGTCTTTTTCTCGCCCGCAACCAGATCAATAAAATACTGGTGAATCCGCGGATCGTCGCTCAACTCAGGATGAAACGTCGACGCCATTGTCTTCCCTTTTCGCACGAGCACCGCATCCTCCCCTTCCGTAGCGATGACTTCCACTCCAAGCCCCATGCGCTCTATCTTGGGCGCGCGAATAAACACCATCTCGATCGGATCGCTCAGAAACTTCCCTTCCCGAATCGAGCTGTCAATCTGTCGCCCGTAGGCATTGCGCCGCACCGTCATGTCAAGCGCGCCGAGCCCGGCTTGTTTAGGATTTTCAACGTCGGTTGCGAGCAGGATGCATCCGGCACAGGTTCCAAAGCTCGGCTTCGAATGTACAAACTCTTTCAACTTCGCGAACCCGGCCTCGCCGAGCAATTTAAGAAACGTCCCCGATTCGCCGCCCGGAATCACCAGCCCATCAATCTCGTCCAGTTGCTCGGGCTTGCGAACGAGAACAACGTCCGCCCCCAGCTCTTCGAGCCGCCGCCGATGGGCATCAAAATCGCCCTGCAAAGCTAAGACACCAATTTTCATAGAGAGTTCACATCGCTCTAGTGCCACAAGGCGCGTAAGAAAGCGTTAGATAATTTTACCGGAGAGCAGGCCGTTGATTTTTCGGAAACACGACAGCACGTCATCCGAGCCTGGCTCAGGCGGGTCTGTGATCTCATACCAGAAGATCGAGGCCTGCTCCTACATTTGACTCTCGAGATCGCGCGCACCGTGTATCGCGGGTAGAATCAGAATTCCTGAATCGTCGAGCCGGTAGAAGAGTAGATGCTTGCGAAATCCTGCAATAGACGTTCGCCTGATACCTTTCAGTTCCGACGCCTCAAAGCTTCACTGCGTACCAGCCTGCGGCCGAGCAACGACGCGGTGGACAGCGGAAGTGACTGCCCTTTCCCATCGATCCCCTAAGAGAGATCCTGATTGTGCGCTGTACCAATCAGCCTGCTCAAGAATATCGGCGACCGCGGCATCGCTGAATACAAGACGATGTTGGTTCACCGCCGCCGTGTCCGTTCGCGTAGCGTGGCGATCAATCCTTTTTGCCGGATGTCTGCTATCGGAATTTCGATTGTGCGACCTTTAGCCGCTGCTACCAGTTCCTGTTCAAGATTGCCCAAGCGACGTTCCTTGTCCTGACGGATCAATTCACGAACATACTCGCTGGGCGTTCCCCAGTCGCCAGAAGCGACCTGCCCTTCAACGTATTGTTTGAGTGCTTCCGGGAGAGAGATATTCAACGAAGTCATCGGCATGACTTCATTATATGACAGTTTGTGATGGGAACATGGCTGACAGCGAGCGGGAAGTTCCCGGAAATGTCTGGCCCCATCAAAAGAGCTTACCTTTTGGGGAAAGGGGTTGAGATCGAGTGGCAGTGGACGGCGCACAAGCGGCCAACATGCCGGAGTTGTTCCGACAGTGAAGGTGCTGTCGCAACATATCTCACACAAGCGGAGATTGGGACGGGCAGGTTCTAGCTAAGCTACCAACCCCGCGTCTGTAGCAACTGGGTTTCATCCAGCGACGAAACCGCCAGCCCCTTCATCGCCCCAACCAGATCTTCACTCACTTCAAGTAAGACTTTAGGGTCTTTAAAGTGCGTAGCCGCCTGCACAATCGCCTTCGCGCGCTTCTCCGCTTCAATCGGATCGGCAAACTCGGTTGAGTTTTTCATAAAAATGCCGCTGCCGACAAATACCGCTTCCGCGCCAAGCTGCATGACGAGCGAGGCGTCGGCGGGGGTGGCGATTCCTCCGGCGGAGAAATTAGGCACTGGCAGCTTGCCATCGCGCGCCACCATCTTGATCAGCTCATACGGAGCCTGGTGTTCTTTCGCTTTCGCGTAGAGTTCTTCTTCGCCGAGCACGGTGAGAATCCGCATCTCCTGCACGATCTGGCGAATGTGGCGGACGGCGTGGACTACGTCTCCGGTACCGGCTTCGCCCTTGGTGCGAATCATGGCTGCGCCTTCGGCAATCCGGCGCAGGGCCTCGCCGAGATTGCGCGCTCCGCAAACGAATGGAACCTTGAAGGCGTGCTTATCGACGTGATGCGTTTCGTCAGCCGGAGTGAGAACTTCGGACTCATCGATGTAATCGACGCCGAGTTCTTCGAGGATCTGCGCCTCGGCAAAATGTCCAATGCGGCACTTCGCCATCACCGGAATATCGACCACGGCCATAATCTCGCGAATCTTCTTCGGCGAGGCCATCCGCGCAACGCCACCCTCGGCGCGGATCTGCGCCGGCACGCGCTCAAGCGCCATGACGGCGACTGCGCCGGCTCTCGCCGCGATTTCAGCCTGCTTCGCATCGGTGACGTCCATAATCACGCCGCCCTTGAGCATTTCGGCGAGCCCGGTCTTCAGGCGTAGGTTGGTGTTGTGGCCATTATTCTTCGACATGGTTTGTACTCTCTTCTAGAATCGTGATCGTGGTAATCGTGAACGACGAGATTAGGCGCGCAGGGCGCGCCTGACACTGGCAAAGCTGGCGCGCAGTATTCCCGCGCTTCTCGCTTCCCTCCCCTATTTTACAGGCGGCCAGCGATTCCCGGTACCCCTTTGATTTCGATTCGTTCTTCGAATTGCGGATGGACGGGCGAGGTCGCTGTCTCCACACCGATCGAATAGCTAGCGCTCGACGAACTTGCCGAACATCTTTTGCGGATCGATAGCTATGAACAGCCCCTTACTTCGCGCCAGCACCTCGCCATTTTCGCTGAAAATCTCCGCCGTGTTTGTGTGTCTGCGCCCTTCCACTTTCAGTTCGCGTGATTCCACGCGCAAGGGCTGCATTAGCGGAACCGGCTTCAGGTAATTCACCGTAATTTCCGAAGTCAGAGCAATCACCTGCCGCAGTTTATTGACCTTGCCCATGGCTTCATCCAGGATGGTCGCGATAATCCCGCCATGGCAATGCCCGGGTGGCCCGGTAAAGCGCTTACCCAGCCGGAAACGGCACACGAAACAGCGGCGTTCTTCATCAAAAACAAAGCGAAGCCGCATGCCCTGGGGATTGTTGGTCCCGCACCCGAAGCAGTTGTTTTTTTGCAGTTGCACATAGCGTGTGTCATGACCTGATTCGGACTTCAGCCGCTTCGCTCGAGATGGTGCTTTCTTCTGGGGCATCGGTTAGATTTTACCGCGCTCGCCTGCGCGGAAGCCTGAATCCTCATGGTCATCTCAACATGACCATACGTGTTAAACTGATGGTATGAAAACGATCGCCGCCGCCGAATTCAAGGCTCGCTGCTTAACGTTGATGGAAGACGTACGCTCCACTCGTGAGCCTCTGATTATCACCAAGCGCGGAAAGCCTGTAGCTAAACTAGTGCCCATAAGCCAGCAAAAGGATGATTTCATTGGGCGATTGAAAGGCAAAATTTGGTCGGTGGGCGACATTGAGTCTCCGATCGAGCCGGGCACCTGGGAATCTGAGTGATTTTGCTCGACACTCACGTAGTTGTTTGGGCGGCCGAAAATTCGAGTCGTCTCTCTCGCAAGGCCGCTTCGGAGATTCGACGTAACCGTCGTAACGACGGCCTAGCGGTGTCGGCGATCACAATATGGGAGCTCGCGTGGCTACTCTCCAAAGGTAAAGTCAAGAGCCACGGCGACATAGAAAACGCTCTAAAACTTTTACTCGAGAACATCTCGATTCGACCGATTACGGCGGAAATTGCCGCCTTAGCCACGCAGTTCCCCGAAGACTACCCTAACGATCCGACGGACCGCATCATAGGAGCTACCGCACGCGTCGAGGGTCTGACTCTCATTACTCGCGATGAAAAGATTCGCCGCAGCCCTCTACTTCGAACCATCTGGTAACACTCAAGTCTTGCAATTGAGTTGGACGGGCGAGTCGCCCGTCCCCACACTAGCCAGCCAGCCTAGTCGTAATATTCCAATCCCAGGTGCGTAATCAGCTCTTCGTTCTTTAGGTAGCGCAAGGTATTTTTCAGCTTGATTAACTGAATGAACAAGTCATGCTCCGGATAAAGTCCCGGCGCCGTCATGGGCGACTTGAAATAGAAGCTTAGCCATTCTTGAATTCCCAGCCGCCGCAATTCCGGCGTCCGTTGCGCCAAGTCAAGTAAGAGAACAAGGTCGAGCACAATGGGCGCCGCAAGTATCGAATCGCGGCAAAGGAAGTCGACCTTGATCTGCATCGGATAGCCAAGCCATCCGAAAATGTCGATGTTGTCCCAGCCCTCTTTGTTATCCCCACGCGGCGGATAGTAGTTGATGCGCACTTTGTGGAAGACATTGCCGTAAAGCTCGGGATAAAGGCCGGGCTGAAGAATGTGTTCGAGAGCTCCGAGCTTCGATTCCTCCTTGGTCTTGAAAGACCCCGGATCATCGAGCACTTCCCCATCGCGGTTGCCGAGGATGTTGGTCGAGTACCAGCCGCTTACTCCGAGCAAGCGAGCCTTGAACGCGGGCGCAAGAACAGTCTTGATCAGCGTTTGTCCCGTCTTGAAATCTTTGCCGCAGATGGGGACTTCGCGCTCGCGCGACAGCTCAAGCATTGCGGGAATATCGACTGTCAAGTTTGGCGCTCCATTGGCAAACGGTACGCCTTCCATGAGGGACGCGTACGCATAGATCATGGAAGGAGCGATGTTTTCATCGTTCTCTTTCATGCCCTTTTCCAACGCTTTCACACTCTGATGCGCAGCGCTAGGCTCAATAAAGGTCTCGGTCGAAGCGCACCAGATGGTGACGAGGCGTGCAGCGCCACTTGATTTCTTGAAGTTGCGAATGTCCTGTCGAAGCTGCTCGGCGAGGTCGAGCTTGTTCTTACCCTTTTTTACATTAGGCCCGTCAATTTTCTTCACGTAGTTGTGATCGAAAACGGCCTTCATTGGCGTGATCGCGCTAAGGCGGCTCTTCACTTTGTCGAGCAGATCGCGCTCGAGCACGCCGGCGTTGCGAGCCGCAGCATACATGTTGTCTTCGAAAATGTCCCAGCCGGTAAAGACAAGATCGTTCAGTCCGCTTAGCGGAACAAACTCTTTTATTTTGGGCGAACGTCCGTCGGTCCGCTTCCCAAGCCGAATCGTCCCCATCTGCGTCAGCGACCCGATCGGTGCCGCGATCCCTTTGCGCACGGCTTCTACGCCTGCAACAAATGTGGTGGCGACCGCCCCCATGCCCGGAATCATGACCCCCAGCTTGCCCTTAGCGGGTTCGATCTGGCCGTGGTCAGCGGGAATTGTGCCGGAAGACAATTCCTTATCGCTATCAATTGCCTCTGCTTTGAACTCGACGCTCGCCGCCCGACTCGCTGTTTTACCCGCGGTCGCGACAGTCTTTTTTACCTTCGCCATAGTTGGCTGCTTCCTGTTGGAGCTGTGGGATGAATGCAAACCAATCATGTTCTCGTATCTCATGAGCTTTTTGCAAACGCGGGAGCTTGAGTTGCGGGAAATTTAGTTTAATGGTGTCTGCGAGACATTGGTTGGAGTCTTACTACCCTCAACACTCACCTCTGCGGCAATTCGATTGTTCGAATCACCCGCATCAGTTCTTTTCGTTGGACGTTGGCGTCGTTGTCTCCGATAGTAAATACAAGATCGACATCGCTTCGAGCGGAGTCGTTCGAGCGTCATTTGCGAGCGCCTTGTTTGCTGCATCGCAAATCTGATGACCTCGTTGCTCTCCACCTTATCTAGGCCTACGCCAGCCGCGGTTCGCGGATGTCGGCCGCCTAAGCAGAATCTCGACAAGGACACGGAGGCACTATGAGATCGATTCGCAAGTTCGTATACGCCGCGTCACTGGGCATGAGTCTATTGGCAGTTCAACCAACTCCGGCCGCAGCGGAAGAAGCCCACGGCAGTTTCATTCTTTCTCACGACGTGCACTGGCAGAAAGTGGTGCTTCGGCCTGGGAAATACACTTTTGATATAAAGAATTTCGGTCCGTCTGACATCCTGACTCTACGACGGGTTGATGGAGCGAAACCCGAGGCGATCATGAGTCGACACGGTTGAAGTTCCAAAGCCGGGCGAGTCAGGGAGGTTGATTCTCGTCTCACGTTCCGGTGAAAGTTTTGTAAGCGATATGAACCTTCCGGCCCATGACATCGCCCTACATTTTGCGGTGCCCACGGAAAAGCCCAACAAATCGTTTCCCCATTAGCCTCAGTCCGGCTTTCGCTAAGATTCAGCCGGATCACTATTTCCTCCACCGGGAACAGGATGTATTTCTGTTCCCGGCTTTTTTGTGGAGGCCATGTGGGATTGACGAAGAAAGATTCCGCGTTGGGCAATCGCTCCATCAGAAGAACATCTAGGAAACGCCGGTGCGGCGCGAATTCTCTCGCACATCTTCGCTAAGAATGATCGCCTCGGAAATCTCCTTCATCGATTTCCGCTTCTGACGACTCTGGCGTTGCAGTGCAAGATAGGCTTGCTCTTCGCTCAGGTGCAGTTCGCGCTGCAATATTCCTTTCGCCCGTTCCACCAACTTTCGCGTTTGCAATTGATCCGTCAAGTGAGAATTAACCTCTTCCATCCTGGCCAGTTCTATCTCTGCTCCCACTAAAACTCCGATGGCAGAAATCAGACGGATCTCTTTGTTCTTGTAGGTATGAGGAAGGCGATGCTGAAGGTTGATGGCACCGACCAGTCGTCCACGGCACATCAACGGCACGGAAAGAAAACCTTCGTAGCTATCTTCCGGAAGCTCGTGAAAAAACTGAAAGCGCGGATCCTGTGCCGCTCCCTCGGAAATCGCAACCGGTTCGTGATGCTCCGCGACCCATCCCGTAATCCCCTGCCCTACGCGCAGTTTGAGCCGATCAACGACATCCGGGTGGGGATTCTTCGAAGCGCTTAGTACCAGATCTTCGCCTTCGAGCACATAAACCAGGCAGGAATCGCAATTGACCAGCACAGAGGCAAATTCTACGACGCGATCGAGTACCTCATGAAACCCCTCGGCTGAGGTGAGGCGACCGCCAATTTCGTGCAGTAGATCAAGAGGTGAGTCTTCAAGTTCAATCAGAGTGTCCATGAACTAAGTTATCGGCGCACCACTCTGATGTCTAACTCCAAATTTTGATCGGAGCCATTAGCGATTTCATCTCACAATTCATGAATCTTTCATCTGATTGTGAACGCGTATTCATAAACGACGCTCCTTTTACTGAAGTCACTCGGCGTAGTGAATTTCATTTGGCATCGAAGTCAACAGTTTTGATTGGCAAGTCCCAATGTGAATCGAGAATTTCAAATCGGCGCTGCTCTTCCTTCACATACGTAGCTTGATCGGGCCAGAGTTGTTTCTTCATCATGTCTTCGTCGAAGGGCTCGTTCGCAGCCGCCGAGTTCTTGAACACGATCGTCACACGGTAGTCCCACCGCCCGTCTTCTGTGGTGTGGTAGCGCGGTTGATCGACCCAGACTTTGAGCATGCGGCCAACCTCGACCTGTTTCATCAGCAACGGATAGTGGTTCTTCTTGAAGAGCTGGAGAAATTCGTCGGCATGTCCCCACTTTGTCTTGTAGTAGTACTCGATCACAAAAGGCTTGCCGGTGGCGTCTTTTGGAGATTGCGCGGCGAGTGATATTGGCAGGATCGAAACAAACAGCAGCAAGAATGCGGTTTTCATGTGCGGGCTCCGTGGTCCAGGATTGTCGCATACCTGCACGACATAACGCGGATGAGTCGCGAGATGCAGAGTCACAGCTCCAACAGCTTGCAATGTTAAACTTGACTGTGCCTGCCGATTCTCCCCGCCTGATTGCCGTTGATATTGATGGCACCCTTCTTAACCCGCAGTTTGAGATATCGGACGTCGATCTCGCTGCTCTTCGGCGCGCAAATTCCGAAGGCGTGGAGGTGGTCGTAGCCACCGGAAGGCGGCACGCGTTTGCGCTTCCTATTGCGCAGCAGCTTGGCTTTGATATTTGGGTAATAAGCTCAAACGGAGCGGTTACACGCTCGCTGGCAGGAAAAACCTTTCATCGCGATCTTCTCCCCGCTGAGACTTGCCGCCGGTTGGTTGTGCTGATGCAAGAATTTCGCGGCCAAACCGTTCTAACTTTTGACTACGCCGCCGCCGGTTCCATCGTGCTCGAGCGACTGGACGAACTCGAAGGAAGCATCCAGCGCTGGCTAGAGAAGAACTTGGAGTACATACAATTCGTCGTGCCGATCGAAAACTCACTTACCAGCGACCCCGTTCAAGCCATGTTCTGCGGATCCGTCGATCAGATGCGTCGCGCTCTCGACACCCTCGACGAGTGCGGTTTGCCGATCACCGTCTTGCGGACCGAATATCCGTCGCGTGATCTATCCATGGTGGATGTCCTCAATTCGGGCTGTTCCAAAGGCCACGCTCTGGAGCGCTGGGCCAATTATCGAGGCTTGCGACGCGAGCAGGTCATGGCCGTTGGTGACAACTACAACGACATTGAAATGCTTGCCTTCGCCGGACATCCCTTTATCATGGGGAATGCCTCAGAAGAGTTGCAGGGCCGAGGCTGGCGGGTGACACGCACCAACGCCGAAGGCGGGGTTGCGGCAGCAGTTGAATATATGCTCTATGGCAAAGAAATCGGCAAGAGCAGCGTCACTACCGGTTCAGCGATAAGTGTGAATTCCTAGTTAGTTGCCTTGAGTTTTAACAAAGTGCAAACAAAATTCATCAGCGCGCTGCTGCGGAAACGATTGGCTGCGAGGTTTGTCGCTTCTATCCTTGCGGTACTAGTATTCTCTGTCTACAGCTCTTTCGCATCTGAGTTAGCCATTTTGCGCAACGGTTTCAGCATTCGGCACGAGCGACGCCAGGTCATTGGGCCGACGACGCGGCTCTTTCTTGGCAATGACGACTCTAATTTTATGGACGTGCCTACTGCCGATATCACAGGCTACGAAAAAGATCTTTCACTGCCTCCGGTCGTCGTCCCTGAAGCGCATTCGTCCGCCGTCAAGCCAACTGCTGTGCCGAGTGCTTCTCTCAAGCCCCCGGTAAAAGCGCCAGCAGTTTCATTGGCGGAGGCTGTCAACGCGGCCAGCGCAACGTATCACCTTGATCCCGATCTCGTGAACAGCGTCATCCACGCTGAGAGTGGATTTAACGCGCATGCCGTCTCCCCGAAAGGCGCTCGCGGGTTGATGCAGCTTATGCCGCAGACCGCCGGCAATCTAGGCGTGAACGATGTCTTCGATCCGCTGGATAATGTCAACGGCGGCAGCCGCTATTTGCGCGAACTTCTGGAGCGCTACAACTTCGATCTGATAAAAGCGCTGGCGGCCTATAATGCTGGTCCGCAACGCGTCGAGCAGTATAAAGGCGTGCCTCCGTTTCGCGAGACGCGAGCTTATGTGGCCAAGATTGTGCATCAATACAACACCAAGAAGATAGCGCAGGAAAAAGAAGAAAAGAGAAGAGTCGCTGCTGTCGTCGCCGCCGCAAAAAAGGATGCGCCCCGCAAGCCTCAAAGTAAGGTTCAATCGCCCAAACCGCAAACCGCCGCGGTAGACCCATCGTCCAAGCCCATCGTACGTTGACCCATGAGCGACCGTCGTTTACCTTGATGGCAGGGGTTTGCTCTCCGCTAGCGCGCATCCCGCGATTGCAACAACGATTACCACAACAATGACAAAGAAAAAATATGCGGCGTTTGCAATTGTCTTCGCCGTACTGGCGCTGCTCGTTTATCTCCAGTTCCGCACCTGGCGTAACTTCGATTGGGCTAAGCTTTTTCAATACGGCTTAAGCTGGAAACACATTGCTCTCGGCGTCGTCTACATTTTCATCGCCTACGCGCTGCGAGCGGTGCGATGGAAGTTATTCCTGAAGCCTGTACGTAAAGATGCATCGATCGCTGGGCTCGTGCCCCCAACGCTCATCGGTTTTACGGGTCTCGCCTTACTCGGACGTCCCGGCGAGTTGATTCGCCCCTACCTGATTGCAAGACGAGAAAATTTACCCTTCGCTTCACAAGTGGCGGTATGGGCGGTAGAGCGAATTTTTGACGCCGGCGGATTCACCGTCTTGATGGTGTCCGCAATCTTTCTGCCTTCCAAATTACGCGAATTTACTCTCAACGCACCCGCCGACGTGAATCACTGGATTCATTTCACCGGATACGCGCTGATTTTGCTTGTGCTCGGACTTTTGGCCGGCGCTCTCCTCATGGCGTACCGCGGTAACGCTATTGCTCAATGGGTGGATCGACGCTTTGCTCATCTCGGCGAAAACCTCGGCCACCGCATCGCACAGAAAATCCGTGAGTTTACCGTCGGCCTCAATACCATCGACGGACCCGTCGCCTTTCTGCAAATTTCGGCTGCTTCCGTCCTGATGTGGTGGGTGATCGCGCTGACTTACAACGAAGTAACCCGTGCATACGGCGCCCCCATGAGCGGAATGAGTCCGACCAAAGTTTTGCTGATCATGGGTGCGAGTATGCTCGGCTCGATGGTGCAACTCCCCGGCGTTGGTGGCGGCTCCCAACTTGCCACCATCAGCGTGCTTGATCATGTCTTTGATATTGTTCCCAAAGAGCTCGCAGTGAGCTGCGGCATCATGCTTTGGCTAGTCACTTTCGTAGCTGTAGTCCCGGTAGGATTGTTTCTCGCCCACCACGAGCGTCTCTCACTCCGCAAACTATCGGAAGAAAGCGCTCACGCCGAAGAAGTTGACGAAGACTCAACGTCGAGGTCGCAAGATCAAGACACAGACGAAGCCCGAGGGAAGTTGACGGCTAGGTAGCAACTCTCTTGGCAGCTAAAGTCTTTAACCACAGGGTGCACAGAGGAACACGGGGTAAAGCTTGCTCCGCTCTGCCCTCTGCTGTACTTCTTCTAGCGAACCGTAGCTTGTTCTTTCGTGCTCCGATCGCCCATATCTCCCGTGCTCCGATCGCCCGTCTTTCTCGTGTTATGAGTTGCTTTTCCCCTGTGCCCCTCCGTGTACACTGTGGTAAAAATCTGCCCCTCCAAGTCTCTCGGTCTCTTGCGTATAGCCCAAACTCGCCCTGCTACAATCATCGAGCAATCTAGAATCAAAAAGAAATCATGAAATGCCCTTTTTGCGGCTTTGAAAACGACAAGGTCGTGGATTCACGTGAGAGTAAAGAAGCGGATTCCATCCGCCGCCGCCGTGAATGCCTGAAATGCGAAAAGCGCTTCACCACCTATGAACGGATCGACGAAATCCCGTACATGGTGGTCAAAAAAGATGGCCGTCGCGAACGCTTCGACCGCCAAAAAGTTCTGAATGGCTTGATGCGAGCGTGCGAAAAGCGTCCCGTCCCCATCAGCCGGCTTGAGCAGATCGTGAATGAAGCCGAAACGTTTGTGATCGAGTCCGCGGAGCGCGAGCGCAAAACGAGCGAGATCGGCGAGCTCATCATGAACCGACTGCGACGTCATGACAAAGTCGCTTACGTTCGCTTTGCTTCCGTCTATCTCGACTTTAAGGACGTCCAGGAATTCATGGCCGAACTGAAAGACTTGCTCAAGACCAAAGACACCGAATCAAAAGTTAAAGGCACCGCGAAATAGAACCGATCACCAATCTATGAGCTATAAAATCACCCTTATCCCCGGCGATGGAATTGGCCCTGAAGTTGTCAAAGCGACTGTTCGCATTCTTGAAGCCACAGGAATCAAGTTTGAGTGGGAGAGTTTCGCAGCCGGCGCTGAGGCTTTCGAAAAGTACAAAGAATACATCCCAAAAGAACTTAGCGAATCCATCGAGCGAACCAGAGTTGGACTAAAAGGTCCTGTCAGCACGCCCATCGGCGGCGGTTTCTCCAGCATAAACGTAGAGCTTCGAAAGCGCTTCGAACTGTTCGCAAATTTCCGTCCCATCCGCAACCTGCCCCATATTCCCACGCGCTGCCCCGGCATCGATCTCATCGTGGTGCGCGAAAATACCGAAGGATTGTACTCAGGCATCGAGCACGAAGTGGTTCCAGGAGTGGTTGAGAGCCTCAAGATCATTACCGAAAAAGCTTCGACACGAGTTTCTCGTTTTGCCTTCGAGTACGCCCGCAAGAATAAGCGGAAGAAAATCCATTCCATCCACAAGGCAAACATAATGAAGATGTCGGATGGGTTGTTTCTGCGCTGCTCTCGCACCGTGTCTAAGGAGTTTCCCGAGATTACCTACGGCGAGCACATCGTCGACAACACCTGCATGCAGTTGGTGATGAATCCTTACCAGTACGACATGCTGCTAATGGAGAATCTCTACGGCGACATTCTTTCCGACTTATGCGCTGGATTAGTTGGCGGCCTCGGCTTGGTTCCCGGGGCAAATTTTGGACACAGTTGCGCCATCTTCGAAGCGGTGCATGGCTCCGCTCCCGACATCGCCGGGAAAGATATCGCAAACCCCACCGCCGTGCTACGTTCCGCTTTGCTCATGCTTGGGCATCTCGGCGAGCACGATGCGGCTGCAAGAATTAGCAACGCTCTTGACGACGTGTACAAGCAAGGAAATAAACTGACGCGAGATGTAGGAGGATCGTCCGGCACCTCAGAGTTCGCGGATTCCGTGATTCAGGCGATGGCCTCCCAATGACCCGCTTTTGATACAATTTTCCGTTTTATCGTGTTAAAAGATTCAGATCGGTGGTCTTGTCTTGAAAAGCTTGGAAATGCCTTATAACCGTGGCCTTCATCGCTTCGCCACGTTTTTAGCGTGCGCAACCTTTCTGCTCCTCGTCGCGGGGGCTTTGGTTACGAGCAATGACGCAGGGCTTTCCGTACCGGATTGGCCAACCACATTCGGATCGTTCTATAAAATGCCGGCCATGGTCGGCGGCGTCAAGTACGAACACGGTCATAGGATGGTTGCCGAATTCATCGGTCTGATGACGATCATCCTGGGCCTCTGGACTTGGCGCGTAGAAAAACGCCGTTGGCTTCGCACCTTAGCTCTGGCTGCGCTGCCAACCGTAATCACGCAAGGTATTTTGGGCGGACTGACGGTGAGGTATTATTTACCCCCGTCCATTTCAACCGCCCACGCCGCGGTGGCTCAGACATTTTTCTGCATCGTCGTCGCTATCGCCGTCTTTACCGGCCGCCGCTGGATTCAAGAGCAGCCCCGCACCGAACTCGACCAACGCCGTCCAGCCCTCTTCACGTTGGCGCTGCTCTCAATTTTCGTTCTCTACGTTCAGCTGATTTTAGGAGCAATGTTCCGTCACCACGGCCTCAGTTGGTGGCCGCACGTCATCAATGCCGGAGTCGTCGCCATCGTTATTTCCTGGACGGCCATCCGAGCCATTTCGGTGCATTCACAGGTTGACGCCGTCCGGCGTCCGGCCGTCCTCATGTTGGGCCTTATGGTTGCTCAACTTTGCCTTGGCTTCCTTGCCTTCATCACTCGGGTGATGTGGGGCAAAAACGCATCTCAGCCAGAATTACCGATGGTGATCTCCACTGTGGTCCATGTCGCAGTTGGGGCACTGTTGCTCGCAACCACGGTGATTCTTGCTATCCAGGTCTGGCGCCATGTTCCGGTCGCCTTCGAAGAACGTGTGCCGGGACGAGATCGAGATCCAGTCGCGGCGTAAATTGTTTGTGCTGTTGGCCAGTTCATCCATGGTTGGCGTGATATTCCGCCACAGCCATCGTAGAATAGCCTGTGACTTCAAATCCCATCGTTGTGTCTGAGCCGAAGCAACACTATCCCGAAAACACTGCTCAAGCCATTATTTCGGTTCGGGATGTCGTGCATCGCTATCAAGATCGCACTGCTCTCCACGGTGTTTCGTTTGACGTGCGCCCGGCCGAGCTCTTCGGCCTCTTAGGCCCCAACGGAAGCGGCAAGACAACACTCTTCCGAATCCTTTCTACTCTGATGGTCCCGACATCGGGAACCGCAACCATTGTTGGCTTCGACGCTGTGCGCGAGCCCGCGGCGTTGCGGCGCCATATCGGAGTCGTCTTCCAGGCTCAGAGTATCGACCTCAAACTTACGGCATACGAAAATCTCTGGCATCAGGGTCATCTCTACGGCTTGCGTGGTAGCGACCTGAAGCGTCGTATCGAAGAAATCCTGAGCCGCGTCGGATTGCTCGACCGTTCCGCTGATCGTGTCGAAACTTTCTCAGGTGGGATGCAACGCAGAATTGAATTGGCAAAAGGTCTCTTGCACCATCCAGAAGTGTTGTTGCTCGACGAGCCGACAACGGGTCTGGATCCGGGAGCGCGCCATGATCTCTGGCAATATCTGCAGATCCTGCGCGATCAGGAAGGCGTTTCCATCATCGTCACAACTCACCTTATGGAAGAAGCTGAGCGCTGCGATCGCCTGGCAATCTTGAATGAAGGCAACCTGGTTGCGTTAGGCACGCCAGACAGCCTCACCCGCGAGATCGGCGGAGACGTTGTTTTGTTCGAGGCCGCGGACGCCGAGTCCCTGGCTGAGCGCATACGAAATAAGTTTCGAGTCGATGCCACGGTAATGAACAAGCAGGTGCGCCTTGAAATTGAAAATGGACATCGCTTCGTGCCCGACGTGGTCGAGGCTTTCCCAGGAGAGGTGCAGTCGTTGAGCGTAAGCAAGCCGACGCTAGAGGACGTGTTTATCCGCCGCACCGGGCATCGCTTCTGGAGCGAGGACATCGTTCCAGAAAAAAAGCCCAGCAAGAAAAAGCGCCGCTAGTTCGAGCCGGAATCGTCTGTAACCTGCAGATTCGTCCCCTTATTTATGAAGGTAGTTTGCCGCCCCATCCCCACCCCGCCTGCAGGCTGGTTCGAATCACGCCTAAGAGCTCTTCGTTATCGGCGGGTTTTTGGAAGAAAGCTACCGCGCCAGATCCGAGCGTTCGAGTCTCGTTCCCTTCAGGATCGCGAGCGGTAAGAACTATGACCGGAATACTGGCTAAAGCCGGAAGCTGCTGCAAATTCTTGAGCACGGTAAACCCATCCCCCGCCGGTAGGCCAAGATCAAGAATGATGAGTTGAGGTTTCTCTTTCTGGGCGAGCGAGATGGCGGAGTAGCCGTCGCAGGCGTTGATGGTGTCGAAGTTGTTGGCTCGCAAGCGGAGCGTTAGCGCCTGCCTCAGATCAGGGTCATCGTCAACCACCATGATCTTGGCTCGATTCACAGCTGGCGTTTGGCCCGTGTTCTCAGTTCGCATTTGTGGTCATCTCCTTCTTATCTGAATTTGGTTTCGCCCACAGTCCTTGTTGAATAATTTCAGTGACGTAGTCAGCCACACCCCACACTTGTTGTTCCAGCGTTCTGGAGTCGATGGCGGGAGCCGTGGGAATGGCCTCCGCAATCAACTGCATCGAGCCGTTTGCTTTCAATTGAGGCAAGTTGCCGAGTTGCTCCCGAATGCGATCCATTAGAATCGTGACCCGATTCATATCGGTGGAAGCGAGCACAAAGAAGGCTTGCGCCAGCGCGCTGCTGCCGGTAGGCGGCAGCACAAGATCCTTGTCGACAAAGATGCAGCGCCGCAAGACTTCCAGGCACCGCTGGCAGGTTTCCCGCCAGCCGCTGCGAAGAGATTGACTACGCGGCGTGAGTTCTACTCGCAGCAACACCATGTCTTGACGCAGCCGGCCCTGAAAAGTGACGATCGGAAACAATAACTTCGCCAGCGAATACAGCGGCAAGGTGAATGAAAAAGTGCTGCCGCTACCCGGTTCGCTCGCAACCCACATTCTGCCGCCCTGAAGCACGACTAGTTCCTTCGCGATAAATAATCCGAGTCCCAGTCCGGAACGATTGCCGTCCACCGCTTCCGGATCCTGGTACAGTCGCTCGAAAATTTGTGGAAGGGATGACTGCGGTATTCCCCGCCCGGTGTCGCTGACGGATAAATAAACCGCGCTCGGGTCGGTTTCGACAAGCGACGCCTTGACCTGGACTGAGCCGGCCTCTGGCGTGAATTTAAGCGCGTTGTCGATCAGGTTAATCAATACTTCCAGCGTGCGATCGGGGTCGGCAAACACGAGCGGGATGGCCGGATCAACATTGACCTCCAGTGACACCCGATTTTCGGCAGCGGTCGGTTTCATCATCGCCACTGCCTGTCGCATCAACTCCCCGATATCGATGCAGCGTGGCTCCACACGCAGCTTGCCACTATCGGCCCGAGTCGCCTCCAGCAAGTCGCGAATCATGGCATGCAACTGGTTCACACTCTTAAGAACGATTTTCAGGTGGTCTGTCTGCTCGGGTGACACCGGCCCGGACAAGCCATCCAGAATCAGGGTGACGTACTGGTGAATGCAGGTCAGCGGGGTGCGCAGTTCGTGCGAGACGTGAGAGAGAAATTGATTTTTGAATTCCAGCTGCTGCTTGCGGGTAATTTCAAGGGAGCGCAGCAGGCCTTGGCGCTCGACGGCATGGCGTAACGCGCGTTCGAGTTGCTTGCTCGTAATGTCGCCCTTCACCAGGTAGTCCTGCACCCCTTGATGCACGGCTCGACTGGCCAATGCTTCATCGTCCTGCCCCGATAAGATGACCACGGGAACATTCGGGGCCTTTTGCATGATCTTCCGAAAAGTTTCCGCTCCATGACTATCGGGAAGATTCAGATCGAGGAGCACTAGCGCGGGTGTATCCACTTCAAGGCACGCCAAAGCGTCGGAGAGCCGCGGCACGCAGTTGATCTGCACCGCGGATTGCGATTCCACCAACCTCAAACGCACCAGGTCCGCATCTCCCGGATTGTCCTCGATCAAAAGAATGTGAGCTGGTTCCTTTTCCATTATTTCCCCTCCCGTGGCAGGCTGGCGGAGCCAAACCAAAATCCTTCAATCGTTTTCACAGTCTGGAAATAGTCTTCCAAATTACCGGGCTTGCTGACGTAACAATTCGCCCCTAATTCATAGCTTCGGACAATCTCCATCACAGAGCGCGAAGTGCTGAAGATGATGATCGGGATTGAGCGCAGCTTCGCGTCCCCTTTGATCTCTGCCAAAACGGTTCGCCCGTCCTTTTTTGGCAGGTTCAGGTCGAGGAACATAAGGTCGGGCCGAGGCGCGCTCGCGTATTGCCCAATCCGATTCACGTACGCCATCGCCTGCTTGCCGTCAGCCACGTTGTGTATGCAGCTCTTGGAACCCGTCAATGCTTCCTGCATCAGGACGACGTCCGCTGGATTGTCATCGACCAGAAGAATATTGAGCAAGAAGTTCACCTTTTGTATTGCATGCGAGCGGCCACATGCCTGCCTATAACGGGGCAGCACGCCCATTAAGCGCGGCTTATGTTGATCCATCGGCGCAGTGGAATTGAAGTTGAGTGTCTAAAGTTCAAAGCAGATTCCCGGTGAGCACGGGAAATTGTCGAAACGGTTACGTACTCTTGGGTCTATGGTGGCGACAATCGAGGGTAACGGCCAAGGAAGCCTCCGCCGTGCCGGTCTGATCCGACAACCTAGAACGGGAGGGATGGTTCTACTTGCGATATACCGTGGGCTGCGGACCTTTTTCGAGCGTCTTCATGTCCCAGATCATGCCCTCGCGTGTGTAGTTCGCAAGCTCGAAATCTTGCGTCAGCTCGAGCGCATCCGTCGGACAGGCATCCTCGCACAAGCCGCAAAACATGCAACGGCTAAGATCGTAGGTGAAGGCCACGAGTTCCTTGCGCCGCGTCTTCTCGTTGCGCTCGCTCGTCACCACGATCAAATTTTCAGGGCACGCAATAGCGCACAGGTCGCAAGAGATACAAAGTGTCTCGTCGGTATCAGGGTTAACGTTCAGGCGTGGAGCGCCCCGGTATCGTTCCGCCACCTGCGGCCGTTCCAGCGGATACTGCTCGGTGTAGATCTCTTTGGGATTCTGGTAGCGAAAGGTAACGAGCAGACCTTGCATCAGGTCGAGCAGAAAAATCTTCCGCAGTATTGCTCGCAACCGCATACCGCCTAGCATATCACCGGCACAATGGCACAAGCCTTCGTCACCGCCTTTCCCCAATTCAGTCTGGATGTCCTCCCCGGGCCTAATCTTCGACGTCTCCAGCCGCGAACCTTCGGAACGGAAGTTTCCCAAAGCGACACTATGCTATGTTTCCTCAAGACGATGGCTCAACCTGAACAGAATGTTGGCAAGATTCACGCTAAGACTCACGCTGACGGCGAGGCGAGTCCCGCAACCAGCGCATTTAAATCCGCTTCCGATGAAAGCATGATGGAGGAAGCCCTACGTTGCGCCCACCGCGCTCTGCAAGCCGGAGAAGTTCCCGTCGGCGCGATTGTAGTAGAAGCCGGAAAAATAGTCGGAATGGGCTGGAACCGCAACATCGCCGACAACGATCCTACCGCCCACGCCGAGATCGTCGCCCTGCGTGAGGCTGGCAGGAACATCGGTAACCATCGACTAAACTGCTGCGATCTCTTTGTTACAATTGAGCCCTGCCCCATGTGCGCGGGAGCGGCAATCCACGCCCGCCTTCGCCGCCTGGTGTACGGAGCAGATGATCTAAAGGCGGGCGCTGTGCGCTCGATTTTGCCCGTGATCAATCACTCCAGGCTGAATCACCGAATGGAAGTAAAGAGCGGAGTTTTAGCCGGTAGATCAGCGGACATGCTGCAAGAATTCTTTCGAAAGCGCCGCGAGATCAACCGCGAAGCTACTAACAGCGACCGTGACTGATTTTTGCGGCATTTCATCCGCGATGATCGAAGTCGCTACCTTGTAGAGTGACGTGTGAACGGTCGTTGTACCGCTATTTTTGGCCGTTCTTTAACAGTAGAAGTCTGCTGATCCAAACGGAGAGGTGCGTGAGTGGTTGAAACGATCCGCCTCGAAAGCGGACATACCTTAACGGGTATCGTGGGTTCAAATCCCACCCTCTCCGCCATTCCTTTTATTTATTTACGACGATAAAAGGCACACCTGAACGCCATCCAGATGGGTCTTATTATCTAGAGTGGCGCGAAGGGAGCCGCGCTGCTCATCGGGTAAGAATGCAGCAGACTCGCATACACTGATGCTGCGGAAACGGGCCGTCCTTCTAAGGTTGAGGCCTGAGGGGCTCGGTTTTATAAACCTTCCAATTTCTCCTGGACCTTTGGAATCCACACCTCTTGAGCCGTTGGTTCCATGCGGTGAATTTGCTGGAGTGCCTGCTCGAAAGTAGCGCGCGCCTCTGCACTCTTATGCAATGCCTTCTGCGCATCTCCCAAAGCCATCAGAGCCTGCAAGGAATCCGGCGCGAGGGCTATCGCGGCCTCGGCCTCGGAAAGAGCATCATTCTCTCGGTGCTGCTGGAGCAGACTCTCGGAGATGACGGCGCGATCCATCGCTGCGGCGTATGGGACGTTGAACGTACCGTCATAGACAAACACGCCATCTTCGATCACAGCCGTAGGCTTGAGCTCGAGGAACTCGCGATATGGACTTAAGACGCTCGACCCTGATTCATAGAACGTCAGGGAAATGTGGCTAAAGAAGACCGGACCGTTTATTACCGGAGGGGTTTCGGTCTTCAGCCCGGACCAAATCGTGTCCATAGTGGGCAGCGTCTTGCACGGAATACCGTAGGCGTGGAACGGAATGAGGGGCTCCGCTGTGTACGCGAACCAGCACTCTTTGATCCCTCGCTCGTCAATGTAACGCTTCACGGCTTTCAGTTGTTGTCCCCAGTCAGTGGTGGAGTCGGTCAAATACTTGTGTACGTCGGCCGGTCCGCCCCAGAGTTCGTTTGCGTACGGAATATACGAAGTTGGGAACGCGCGCAACGACGACACGACGTGGAAAAGAATGAGAATGGCAATCGGCCACGCCCAGCGACGATCGCTACGGATCAGGCTCCAGGCCGCTCCGCCCCCTAATATGAGGAGGAAGATGAAAACCAAAAGGATATGCCGCACTCCGATGTTTAGACTCGAAGTCATCGAAATACAAAAATACAGCGCAGGCGGCAGAGACAGAAACAGAATTTCGCGCCAGCCGCGCAGTTTGCCGGTGGCGACCGCGTAGAAGATCAGCGGCAAAAAGATCAACGTGGTGATCGTCGCCTTTATGACGAACGCGACCGGGAAATAGAACCAAACCCCATGCGCATAGATCTTCCCGAACATGTAGCTGGGCCACGTATTCGCTACCGAGCGGACGTCGGCCAGTCCATAGAGCCAGGACTCCGGCAGCACTTTCCAGTGTGCCATCATCGTGATCGCTTTTGCTTCAGCCGGACGCAGGTTCGCGAGCGTGTTTTCCAATGGTGGATTTATCGCTACTGCCGGTGGACGAGCAGAGTAGCGGAATCCGTAGCACGCCCACATGACGCCGACCGCGATGATTCCCGCGATCACGAGCGCGCCGGCGAGGCGGGCTGCCTGATGCGAGCGTGTCTCTTCTCCAATCTTACGGCGGCGCAACAACTCGGTAACTGCAAGCGAAATCAGCATCGGGGGCAGCAATACCGCCGAATGCTTGACGATGAAGAAGAAGCCAGCCGCGAGACCCAGCACTATGACGCGTCTCCACGACGGACATTTCACGTACCGGTAGAAAGCATAGATGCTGGCCAGCAGCCCTGCTGCCGCGCCCGTGTCGTCGTGACTAACGCGCCATGGGCGAGGAAGTTCGGCTCGAAGACTATCAGCACCAGCGCGAGCATTCCGGCGCCCGTGCCAAACATCTCGCGTGCTATACCGAACGCGAGCAACGCCGCTATTAACGCAAAAAGAGATGCGCTCATTCGGGCGCGGAAGATCACTTTCTCGTGATCATTCCGAAAGATAAAATCGCGCCCGCTTAGGTACGCTTCGTCCTTGAAGTACCGGTTTTGCAACTGCGGCTGGTGAAGCCCCATACCCAACAGCGGAATAGCGGCGATCATCTTCACAAAAGGCGGGTGCTCGGGGTTGAGTCCGAAATCGTAATGCTTAAGAGACATGAATCCAGCGAAGATGTGATCGCCTTCATCGAAGGTAAGCGACTCCTGCTTGACGGAGTACAAAAGTTGGAATTCAAGAACCAGGAGCAACGACACGACTGCGACAATTTTTACCCAAGACCGCTTGAGCACGGGATACAAGGTGCCACCGATCCCTGGGTCGGATCGCGAAATTGCACGCCCCTCTGAGTTCATTCTGTCCCCATATCAACAAGATTAGAAGTAAAATACACCCGATCCACACGAACACCATAAGGTTCTCGGCAAAGATGACCGGGACCGCATCTTTCAGTTATTCTTCCACAATCTAAACGCCGAGAGTTTTTTCGGCGCGCCGAGGCCTGCAAAGCTACGCTAGTGCGAAGGGAAGAAATCATGGCAACTCAACCCATTACTACTCGTCCGCCTTTCCCGCCGTTCACCCGCGAGAGTGCCATCCAGAAAGTTCGCTTAGCCGAAGACGCATGGAACACTCGCGATCCCGGCAAGGTGGCTCTGGCATACACAGTCGATTCGCGATGGAGAAACCGCTCGGAATTCGTCGCCGGCCGCGACGAAATCATTTCTTTCCTCACCCGCAAGTGGTCCAGAGAGCTGGACTACAGGCTCATCAAAGAGTTGTGGGCATTTACCGAAAATCGCATCGCCGTGCGTTTCGCCTATGAGTGGCACGACGACTCCGGTCACTGGTATCGCTCCTACGGCAATGAGAATTGGGAGTTCGCTCCTGACGGCCTCATGACCGCGCGCTTTGCCTCGATCAACGACCTTCCAATCACGGAATCGGATCGCAAATACCGCTGGCCGCTTGGTCGACGTCCAGACGAACATCCTGGCCTGAGTGACCTCGGCCTGTAGTTCCGCAACCACCATGGCATGAGCACAAAATCGGACACCGCCGATGTCGACAACCGACGCTTTCAGGGCGAGGCGCACAAATACGCCGCCTACCTCGAAACTCCCGAAGGAAGATTGCGCCTCGACTTGGCATTCGCCAACCTCAAGGAGTTTCTTCCACTTGCTGCTGCCCCTCTGAATGCCCTCGATATCGGCGCGGGCACCGGCGCGCTCGCTCTGCGTCTCGCTGGCCTTGGCTTTCAAGTCACGCTTCTCGATTCCTCCCTGCCAATGCTGGAGATAGCTAAGCTCGCAACCCAGAAAGCGCGGCGGGCGGAGAGAATCGAACTAAAACATTCCAGCACCGAACACCTGACAAAATCGTTCCCTGAACGAGCGTTCGACGTAATTGTTTGTCATAATGTTCTGGAATTTGTCGAGAATCCGTGGGAAGTATTATGCAGTGCAGCCCAACTGATGCGAGATTCGTCATCGATTCTCTCTATCCTAGTACGCAATCGGGCAGGCGAAGTTCTCAAGGCAGGCCTCCAAACCGGCGACTTAGTTGCCGCCGCAAACGCCATCACGGCGGAGCGGGGAAATGAATCTCTTTACGGTGGCAGCGTTCGGCTCTTTACACCACCTGAACTCCGAACGATGTTCGCTGCATCGAGCCTCGAAGTAGTAGCAGAACGCGGAGTGCGCGTGATCTCGGATTATTTGCCGCTAAGCATTTCACGCACCGCCGAGTACGATCGGATTTTTGAATTGGAACGCAAACTAGGAATTCGTCCCGAGTTTGCCGCAATTGCCCGCTATACACATTGCCTCGCTCGTCGCGCCGACTCGATTACAAGAGAGAACGCATGAGTGAGTTTGCGGAATCTTCCCCGGACGCTCCTGTGGCGAAGCGCGATACCGGCATTTCGCTGGGGATTGGGCTAACCAACGAGTGCAATCTCTCCTGCGCATTTTGCTATCGCGATCCAACTCGTGTCGACCGTCTATCTCTGGACCAGGTGGAAGCGGTTATGGAAAGGCTTCCCATCCGTTCGGTCAATCTCGGCACCGGCGAGAACGGAATGCATCCGGAGTTCAGGTCAATTCTTGAGTTCCTGCGGAAGCAACCAGTCAAGCTCACTATCACTTCCAACGGCCATAGCGTTTCTGTTTTACAAGATGAGGAAGTGCTCGCCTTTCACGACATCGAGTTCTCGCTCGACTACCCAACGCAAGCAGAGCAGGATGCGCAACGCGGAGCGGGCAACTGGGCATTGATCCAACAGCAGGCAGAGCGCTGTTCGCGTCTCGGTATCCCGATAACCATTATCGCCGTCATGATGAAGTCGAACTACTTGCGACTTGCTGAGGTCGCGCGAGTTGCCAAACAGTTTGACGCTCCGCTGCGAGTGAATGTTTATCAGGCCGTCAGGTCAGACTTGTATGCCCTGAGTTACGACCAGTATTGGGAAGGTTTCAAGCGCCTCTTTGCAGAGACAGACGTGATTGCCATCGGAGAGCCCTTGGTTCGGGCAATGGCAGGCTTCCCTCCCTCAGCTGCCGGCTGTGGCGTCAGCACAGTACGGGTGACTCCGCGAGCATCGACGCAACCGTGTGTCTATTGGCCCGGACGCGGCGAGCCTCTCTCGGATTTGATCGCCGCCGGGACCGACATTCTACGCTCAACACCATTCGAGCAGGCACGAACTCTTCCCCGTGCTTGCGAGGCTTGCGAGTTTCGCGATTCATGCCACGGCGGCTGTGCTGGACGGCGGCGATTGCAGGGCGCGCTGCTTGAACCTGATTTTTATTGTCCGATCATTCGCGGGCAGCGTCAGCAACTGGAGGTTCACATGGCCGCCGCCCGCGATCAGCCGAAACTAAACAGTTCTTGCACCACAGTGGTGATTGCCCGGTAGTCTGTTTCGCAAGACCGATTTCACCGATCACTACGGCAAACAACCAGCAGTTCGGACTCGTCTACCTACCCGATGTAATCTAGTGTCGACTACTTCGCTTCCACCCAATTATCGGAACCCGTCACTTTGACGGCTACATCCGAAAAGATGACGCGCAGGGGCTTGCCGTCCGCCGTCCCGCGATGGTCTTGTGCCACCAGGATGGGGCCAGCCATCTTGTAGTCCGTCCATGCGGCAATTACTTCTGTAGGTTTTTTGCTCCCGCCGCGGTGGTAGTCAAATGCCTTTACGCGATTGTCGGTCCCGACGAAAAGTGTCCACGTATCGCCAGGTGTATAACCTCCATCCGACGGATACTTCACGACGACCTTGCGGGCAGTACCCTTCCCGATTGGCAGTTTTTGCATCCCCTCGTCCTTCACATCGGAGGCGCTGTCCCACACAACATGAAAAGGAAAAAGCACCCAGTATTGATCATTCATAAAGCTCGGGTCGATTTCGTCCTTAACCATGGCAGGTTGACTGCTCAACTGAGAGCGCACGTACGTAACCTTCACCGGCTTACCGTCCTTATCTTTCCCTTCGTACGACACCCGATCCGCTTTCGGTTCCCAAATCCAATTTCGAGAAACTTTTCCGCCCGGGAACTCTGCGCTCCAGGTGTAGCGGATCGCATCAATTTGTCCATACGAATCCAGACCGTAGGTCTTGGCGATTTGATCTGCGATGGGTGGCTTCTGTCCAAAAGAAGATGCAGCAACAACCACTTCCCCGAAAACAAGGAGACCGATTTTCCTGACCCAGCTTGTATTTGCCATGGCGTTTCCTCCTCTGTGAATTGAATAGATATTTTGATCTCGGACGCAGTCAAGAACTTGCGCGCCTGCGCAGAAATTCTACTCCTCAAATCTGACCGCGCTGGGTCGTATCCTACGGCGCAACTCGATCACGGCGACTGCCACTGCGACGGACCCATATTCCAGTACCAAAATCCACCCAGGGACTAACCAGGGGCGACTTAATGCGCGAAGATGCCAAACATAGTAAGTAGGAATGATACTCACTGTCCAGACGATAATCGGGAGTGTCGAACCCGATCGTAGGAAAGGAAGAAGCCACAGTAGATACCAGGGATATATCACTGGCGCAAAAAAAAGAGACGCTGCTATCGGCCATGCAAAAGCATCCGCACAAAGCGAAGGAGACCTTGCCCTTATCCACGCAGCGGTAAGCAAACCGATCATCAACACCAACCCGGCCACAATCTGCGGAGCCATGATTCGCTCCAATAGCGCAAAGACCGGATCGTTAAAACGAAAATTCCGAATAAAGGTACCGAGCGAACCAATCGGGAACCGCCCTCGATTCAGAAACGGGATGTAGAAAGCCACAAACAAGCCTGCAGCGAGTGCAGCGTCACGCACGCGAAGGCGCCGCCAATAAATAGGCACTAAAACAATGGGAAGGAACTTCACCGCAACCGCCATCGCAAACGTCAGCGCAGCAAATGTACGCCAGCGACGCTCAAGCGCTGCGAATGACACCAAGAGCAGCAGCACGCCAAGAATATCGATGTGACCACTGCCCGCTACATCCGTCGCGAGCAATGGTTGCCACGCATAGGCAAGAACCCAGTGCGCTCCCCGGCCGCTACGCCGTAGGACATCGAACAAAACCAGAACGATGGCAAAATCGCAAACTATAAAGGCGACCTTGAAGGCAAAAACCGATTCGCGGATCGAGGTCACCACGCGGAAAAACAACTGTGCTCCCGCCGGATATGGGCTGGGTAAATAAGAATTGTTTAAATTTCGGGTCTCGGTTGTGTGCAATCCGGCAAGCGCAGGGTCGCTCGGAACGGCAAGGTAAGGGTTATAGCCAAGCCGCTGTACACGTCCATCCCATACATAACGGTGAACATCATCATCAGCACCCGGCGGCATCCGTAAAAATAGACACTGCCACCCAGCCGCCAAGATGAGCCCCACAACGACCACTCGATTGGGGAATTTTGGTGTGAACAGAAACTCACGAATAACAAAGAGGTAAGCGACCCCGGCAACCATCAGTGGGACAAGGAAGGAGGGAGCACCCGGACTGCCGAAGTTGCGAGAGCAAAGCGCCATCGCCACGAGTATCAGCGTCCCGAGAAAGTACAGCCTGCCGGTTGGCGAGAGCGTCACAGAGGTCCCGCACTGTCGATCAACTCCGACCCGCTTTCCCTCCACCGTGCCAGCCACGCCGCGGTTTTTGGCGCTTTAGCCGGTGAGAGATGCAATTCTGAATCAAGTTGAATCAGGTCAGACGCAATGTCGATGTCGTAAAAAGAATCTGCAAGCCACACCGAAAGCCCCAAAGCCCGAACGCGTCCCAGCAATGTGTCGAGAGCATTCGACGTTCCCATCTTATCGTCGCGAAACAGTTCTGGCTGCGAGGCCTTGGCTCCGACCAGATAGTATCCTCCGTCGTACGTAGGTCCCACGACCATGTCGTAGTCAGCTAAAGTCCTGAACGCCGTTTCCAACACCGACACCGGTAGATGGGGGCTGTCGCTGTTGAACGCAATGATGCGACGCCGACCGTCCCCGGCAAAATGGGCAAACACCGAAGTGAGACCAGCCGCAAGGCCGTCACCTGTTTGTGGGACCACCCGCACCGAGTCGCTCGCGACGCACGCTAGATCATCGACATCCAAGGCCGGGCACACGATTGCCACCTCGACATTCTTCAACGACTTAGCCAGTGCCAGGGTGTCGTCAAGCAAACAACGATACAACGCGGTAACGGCGGTTGGAGGAATATGCCGCGTCAATCTGGTCTTGACCATTCCTGGTCGAGGCGCTTTGGCCATAATGACTAGTGTGCATTGCCCGTCATCTTGCACGCCGGTCTTATCGGAGATTTCCATAGCGCATCACGTCCAACTCACGTCGAGCGCGTCGAGCCCGCCTGTGGACGTCGAAGATAATATCGCACGATGAGGCTGAGAATAAACCAAGCCGCGCCGAGAGTGCCGCGCACCGTCCCGCTTATCTTCGAAGTCCCGATGCGGGGATGATAACTGACCGGCACTTCGACGATTCGAAATCCCTGCAGTGAGCCCTTCAAAATCATTTCCACTGCCCAGCCGTAAGTAGTCTCTTCAAGACTAAGTTCACGGAGAACGTCGACGCGCGCGGCGCGAAATGGGCCAAGGTCATGAATCTTTAATCCGTACAAAAATCGAATCAAACTCGCAGCCAGCCAGTTGCCAAACACCGCGTGCCACGGAAGTGCACCCCGAACGCGTTGCTCTCCGAGGCGCGAGCCGATCGTGATATCAGCGCAGCCCTCGAAAATGGGAGCGAGAAGAAGAGGAAGCTCGGCAGGTCGATCACTGTAGTCGCCGTCGAGGAACACGGCGACATCAGGCGCGTCTGCATTCGCAAGCCCGGTGAGACACGCTCGACCATATCCCCGCCGCGGTTCGAGGATGACGCGAACTCCCATCTGCGCCGCGATCTCGCGCGTTCCGTCCGTCGAATTGCTGTCAACAACGAGCACCTCGGTCACCAGGTCGGACGGGATGTCTGCAAGCACTCGGCGGATGGCTGACGCTTCGTTACGGGTAGGAATGATGATCGATACTCGCAAAGGCCTATGATCCACAACTATGACCAGTCAAATCACCACCATGGCGACCCAGGCCATCGTCGTGCCAGCCACCCGTCGACACCCCAGGTCCTACCGGCGCGGCCTATGGAAAGCGCGAGCGACGCCACTACTGGAACCAGCAGTTCCCATATCCACGATGTACCCCACTCCGAGATCCACAGGCTGGTGAGAAAACCGAAGGCCACTAAGGCTACCGGACGAGTCAGCAGGCCTATCAACAATAGAACCCCCAGTGAAATCTCTGTCATGCCTTGCAGGGGAGCGACGATCGCCGCATGTCTCTCCATAAATGCCATCACGGCTTTCCACGCAGCCGGTGAGTGACTAACTTCCACATAGTGGTTGATCAGGCCAGCATAGCCTGCAGGCGTGTAAAGTCCCTTCCCCAGATTCTCGAAGAAGACCCACACAAGCATGGCGCCAATCGTGATTCGCACCATCGCGAGACCGATTGCTGCATCCGCTTGATGCGCACTAGTTAACTCACTTCGGGTTGGGTTTGTCGTCATCCTCCACCTCGCAACGAAAGAATGCTATACCAGATTAGAAAAGTCCGACAGACACAACTGCTTCTTTTTATCGGGAGATTAAGCGGTTGGGTAGCGGATGTCGGTGATCATCCACGCTTCTTCAGCATTTTAGTGAACCTTGATGAAATACTTGAGGTTCCATAAGATGAGAATTCGTCGCGGAGGAATCGTTTGCTTCACCAGCGTTACAAAGATCTTGCATTTTGGGGCGTTTCGAAGGCCACTCTTCCAAATTATTTCTTGCGCCGTTATGTAATGAAGCCGGTAGTCAACAACGCTGGCCGTCATCTGCATCTGGGTTGTGGGACTAAATACCTACCTGGTTTTCTAAACATCGATGGCAACATTCGAAACAAGATCGACATGTGGCTTGATGTTCGCAATGGACTTCCCTTTGCCGCAAACACCGTTGATTCGATTTACTCGACTCACGTCTTTGAGCACTTCTTTCCGGACGAATTGAAGATTTTGCTTGGTGAATGCTTGCGAGTCTTGAAGGCTGGCGGGGGCATGCGCCTCATTGTGCCGAGTCTGGAGAGCGCAATCGCTGCCTACGCGCAGAATCGTCGCGACTGGTTCGACGATTCCTTCCCTCGACACTTCGATTCTCTTGGCGGAAGGTTTTCCAATTTTGTTTTCTGCGACGGGCAACATCGAACCGCGTTCGACTTCAGTTATCTCGAGGAAGAACTTCGGTCAGCTGGTTTCAGCAGCGTGGAGAAGTCAGAAGAGGGCAGTAGCCGAATATACGGAAGCAAAGTTCCGCCGTATCAACCGCAGGACTCTAAAGACCTGCCGCACTCTTTGTACGTCGAGGCCTTCAAGTAGGCGCGCAAGATTTCTCGGAGTGCAAAACTGCGCGCCCCCTCAGACGTCGAGTGTTGCACTCCCTAATCAACTTCAAAAAGCGGGACACTTGAGACCGCAAATATCGCAATCCAATCCAGAGCTACGACGCCGGCCTAGCGAATCCCGTATAGCGTTACCCTCGGTCGCGTCGCCCATCTTTCTTTGCCGTACCATAGATCCACGCTTCGGATGATTCGGCGCTCGCCTGGAAGATCGATGATTCGCGTCCTGCTCCCGGCGGCGATGCGATTACGGATTGGAATTTCTTCTTGTGTTCCATTGCCGTAACGAACCACCAGGCGATCAAACCGAATTGCCCCGCCAGTCACGCGCAATTGAATAGCGCGAAACGCCCCGCTCGCGGCACCTCCCACGTTGATGGTGTCATGATCGCGGGCACCATCCACACGGGTATTGCCTAACAACACCATGCGTGCTCGTTGTCCGTATGCGGATGAGTAGCAAACGAGCGCCAATAGAATTCCGAAAATCAATTTTTGTTGAGTCGTACGCATCTTGTTTCTCCAATCGATATGTCGGCGGCCGGGCCGCCGCCTAAGAATTTGAGCAGTGCTTGTAGCTTACCTAAACCGGGCTCCCGAATCCAGATTGCTTCATGACCTTCTACCGTACACACCCCACAGCGATGCTTATCTTAATTGGTGTAGAATTTAGCGATTCAGTCATTGTCTGATGAACTTGATCTGGAGATGAGCAATTTCATCTTTATTTACTTGCTTTAATTGTGCCGGCGTCCGTTCGTCATGTCGCGACGCCAGCCAAAACCTAGAACCGCTTGACTGCCGCTTCGATCTGAAGCTCTCAATATTAAGGAGAACCGAATGAACAAGAGTCTGATCAGTTTTGGCCTGATGTTCGCGCTGGCGATTCCCGCGCTGGCTCAAAACAAAGAACATGATCGCGTAAAGAGCGCCGGTACCGTGATTAAGGAAATTTTGGATATTCCGGATGATGTTCCACAAAGCGTCATCGACAAGGCTGACTGCGTCGTGGTTCTACCCTCGGTTCTAAAGTTTGCCATCGGCGTAGGTGGAAGCTACGGTCGCGGCGTAATGACTTGCCGCAGCGGCAAGAATTTTCGTGGCCGGTGGAGCGCGCCCACAATGATGGCGCTGGAAGGCGGCAGTTTTGGTTTCCAACTAGGCGGCCAAGCGACCGACTTCGTTCTGCTGCTGATGAGCCAGAAATCCGCAGAAAATATTCTTCGCAGTAAGGTAAAGCTTGGCGGAGATGCTTCCGCTGCCGCTGGTCCGGTGGGACGCAATGTCTCTGCCGAAACCGACGTCACCATGCGCGCTGAGATCCTTTCCTACTCTCGAGCTCGCGGGCTGTTCGCTGGCATCTCTCTGGCTGGATCGACTCTCCGGCCTGACAACAACGCAAACAAGGCGCTCTACAAGAAAAAGATCGATGCGGAAGATATCGTCTTCGGTAAGGCTGTGACAGCTCCGAAGTCAGCGCAATTATTGCTTTCCACCTTGGACGCGAAGACCCCAAGGAACGAATCGAAAGAAAAGGACTAGATGGCGAAGTGAAATGGCGTCCGACAGCAGCCCGCATGCCGGACGCCGTTTTTGCTCCAACGTGCGGTCAATTTTTAATTGACACGACCTTGGGGTGAGAGCGTGTATCATGGGAACTAACCTAAGCAGATAAATCCTAAGTGAAAGTTTTTAATCTGAAGGATAGCCTGCAAACTCCGTTTGACAGCGTTGAGAATGCCCATCAATACGTTCGCCTTCTCGTTGAAACGATTGCGGAGAGTAAAGGGGAAATCGCCGCCGATATCGAGGTTGCGGCCCGTGAAAACCTAGACCGACGCGTGGAAGCCCTCCGGATCGTGCAATTCAAGCTCGCAAAATTAGAACAGCATTTGCAAACCAGCAGCCGGGTGCTGAACGACCTCAGAAGTTTGCGACGTTTGCTGCTTGACGAACGAGCCGAGCCGACGCCCGTCGGACGAAATTCAGCCGCATAAAATCTCGCTCCGAGCTCCCCGTTCAGCCTCGCATCCCGGCTCTTTCCACGATCAGACAGCTTGCCGAATCTGGCTGCGCCGCAAGAAGGCGGGCCCGGCGGTCTAGCTGGCTTTCACTCTCTCTGCGAACTTCTTTTCCAGCTTGGCCAACTTCGGAGAAATTACGAACATGCAATAGGGCTGCCTGGAATTCTCATTGTAATAATTCTGATGATAGCCCTCCGCTACGTGAAACTGTTCGACGGGTTCGACTGCGGTCACAATCGGCTCTGGAAACGCCTTGGAAGCCGTCAACTCCGCAATCGTCTGTTCAGCGACTTTTTGTTGTTCCTCGCTGTCGTAAAAGATAACCGATCGATATTGCTCGCCACTATCATTGCCCTGCCGGTTCAACGTGGTCGGGTCGTGCACCGCAAAAAAGACATCTACAAGGTCACGGAAGCTGATCTCATCAGAGTTAAACGAAACCCGGACGACCTCTACGTGCCCAGTGTTCCCGCCGCAAACCTCTTTGTAATTCGCCTGGTTGGCGTGGCCGCCCATGTATCCGGACTCAACATGCTGCACGCCGGAAAGCCGCTGAAAGATGGCTTCCGTACACCAGAAACATCCGCCGCCAAAAACCGCTGTTCGCTCGTTTGCCATAAATGATTAGATGTACGGCAGACCGGAAAGTTCCCTCAAGTCGAGCGCCTAGACTGACACTGTAAACGAGGTTTCCGTCCGCGTAACCGGCCTGTACAGCGTGTCGCGTTCGATCGGTTCACGCCCAGCTTCGGTGATCAACCGAACCAGGTCATGCCGACGTAGGCCCTGGGGCGTGGTGGCTCCAGCGTCGTGATAAATCTTTTCCTCGACAACGGTTCCGTCAATATCGTCCGCCCCGAAGCGCAGGGAAATCTGCGCAATCTTGGGCGTCATCATCTGCCAGTAAGACTTGATGTGCGGGAAATTATCGAGAACCAGCCGGCTGACCGCGATCTGCTTGATATCAAGCATGCCCGTAGTCGTGAATAAATGCTCAAGCGGAGTATTTGCCGGATGAAAAGCCAATGGAATAAATGTCTGGAACCCGCGGGTTTCGTCTTGCAGAGCCCGAAGCTTTAGCAAGTGATCGACGCGATCCTCGTCATTCTCGATATGCCCGTAAAGCATCGTGGCATTCGATTTCAGTCCAATCTCATGGGCCGATCGCGCCGTGTCGAGCCATTCCCCGCCGTCGATCTTGTGGTCGCAGATAATGTGGCGCACACGATCCGAAAAAATCTCGGCGCCGCCGCCGGGCAGCGAATCGACTCCCGCTTCTTTCATCTTTTCGAGCGTCTGGCGAATCGTCAATTTCGCGCGCTTGGCGAGGTACGCGACCTCGACCATGGTGAAGGCCTTGAGGTGAACTTGCGGAAAGCGTTCCTTCAACCCCGAAACCAGGTCCAAAAAATATTGAAACGGCAAATCAGGATGCAGACCGCCCACAATATGAAACTCGGTCACGGCTTCCGTATAACCTGAAGCCGCCGTCTGGAAGGCCTCCTCCAACGCCATGGTGTAGGAGCCCGGCGAGTCTTTCTTGCGTCCAAACGCACACAACCTGCACGCGGCTACGCAGACATTTGTCGGATTTATATGACGGTTGACGTTGAAATACGCCTTGTCGCCATGCATCCGCTCACGAACCCAATTCGCGAGCCAGCCCACTGCAAGAATATCGCCGGTTCGGTAAAGGGCAAGCGCATCGCCTTCATCCAGGCGCTCTCCGGACAAGACTTTATCCTTGATCGGTAGCAGGCGCTGATCGTCTGTTTGGAATGGATGTGATGCGGCCATCTTTATTAATAATAACTCAGGCTTTGCCTTACCCGCGCTGCGGAGCTCCCAATCTATAAGCTCAATTATTTCCCTCTTCGGCCTTCCTGGGCGGGACGAGGACTTCCCTACAAATGAAACAACCTGTCTGCCGCAATGAATACGAAGAACACAATCGAGATCACGCCATTCATGGTAAAGAACGCGGCGTTCAGTTTCGTGAGGTCGTCGTGTCGCACCAAGGCATGCTCGTAGAGCAAGAGCGCGGCGACAGCCACCACACCCACCAAGGCGAGCTTCCCCAATCCAAAAGTGAATACTAGAGCGACTAGCAATCCCAGCATGACCAGATGAAACAGCCGTGCCAGAATCAGCGCATTCTTGATCCCCAAATATCGCGGCAGCGAATGCAATTCATGGCTCCGATCGTATTCGTAGTCCTGGCAGGCATAGATCACGTCAAAGCCGGCAACCCAGAACATAACTGCGGCGGTCAGCAACAATATCCGGGCATCGAGTGTTCCGCGGACCGCGATCCAAGCCGCCGCAGGAGCAATGCCCAAAGCAAGTCCCAGGACCAGATGAGACCAGCGCGTGAAGCGTTTTGTGTAGGAATAAAGAAGAATCACGGCGAGTGCAACCGGCGACAGGAGCAAAGTCATACGATTCAATTGCCAGGCCGCCAAGACAAAAATCGAACAAGAGATGAGGACAAACGCGCTGACAAACGTCGCGCTCAAGTGCCCAGCCGGTAGCGCTCGCGTAGCCGTTCGAGGATTCGCGGCATCGATCGAAACGTCAGCCAGGCGGTTGAAGGCCATGGCAGCCGAACGCGCTGAGACCATCGCCACCACGATCCAGGCTATCTGCCGCCACGCCGGCCATCCTCCCGCAGCAAGCATGGCTCCGCAAAGAGCAAACGGGAGGGCAAATATCGAATGCTCCCACTTGATCATTTCCAGCGTGACTTTGAGATTGCGGAAGAACGCCACACGGTAATTGTAGAACAGCGGTCTAGCGTGAAACTCGTGTGACGCGAACTAAGGTCTGCTCCATGGACGACCGGCCACTCCACTAATCAGAGGCACGAAGCGGCACGCATCCAACACTGTAACCTCAACGCGGCCGCCGAGCTTGCGGACCAACTGCAATTCTTGCCCGGACAAAGGGCCAACCGGCAAAACCATTCGCCCGCCTTCTCGCAATTGCGCAAACAGATCCGGAGGAATTTCAGGCGTGGCCGCCGAGATCACAATTGCGTCGAAGGGAGCATGCTCGACCCAGCCCAGGCGCCCGTCTCCCACCTTGCTCTTCACATTGAAATAATGCAGACGATTCAACGTCTCTCGTGCTGTAGCCGCGAGTTCCGCGATCCGTTCAACCGAATAAACCTCAGCACAAAGCGCGGAGAGCAACGCCGTCACATATCCTAGCCCGGTCCCCACTTCCAGAACGCGATCGGTACGTCGCAATCCAAGATGCTCCAGCATCACCGCCACAATGTATGGCTGTGAAATCGTCTGCCCTTGCCCGATCGGCAGCGGATGATCTTCATAGGCTGATTGCCTGACGCTCTCGGGAGCGAACTCATGCCGAGGTACGACCCGCATGGCGTTCAATGCAAGTACGTCGTGGATGCCTCGGCCCGCGAGCTGCCGTCGCACCATCTCTTCGCGCTGCTGCTCGTAGGGCACGTTTGCGGGCGTTGATGACATGAGACTGGCAACGAACAATTAGTATGGGCCGATGATGCCGCCGATATTTCGCGATGCGAGAGGCTTAGCCACTCTCTTCTTTTCCTTTGCCTCAATCGTGTCGAGATATTTGTAGGCAGATCCGGTATTGAAGAGTACGACGGTGTCTTCAGCACTGAGAAAATTAGTGGCTCGTAGCTTCTGGTAGGCGACAAGCGAAGCTGCTCCTTCAGGAGCGGCGAAGATGCCCTCGACCCTCGCCCAATGCCGCGTCGCTTCCATAATCTCTTCGTCAGTCGCCGCAACCGCCGTGCCCCCGCTTTTCTTGATGATGTCAAGGATCAGATAATCTCCGTAAGCCTTTGGCACCCGCAATCCGGCGGCAAAGGTTGAGGCATCGGACCACATCTCCGAAGTAGACTTCCCTGCTTCCCAGGCTTTAACGATCGGTGAGCACCCAGCCGCCTGCACGCTAATCATTTTCGGGCGATCCGAACCGATCCACCCCAGCTCCTGCATCTCGTCGAAAGCTTTCCACATTCCGATCATGCCCACGCCGCCGCCGGTCGGATAAATAATCGCTTGCGGTAGCTCCCATTTCATCTGCTCGGCAATCTCGTACCCCATCGTCTTCTTGCCTTCGACCCGATACGGCTCTTTCAGCGTGGAGACATCGAACCAGCCTTCCTTGTCTTTGCGCTCCGCAACCATGCGTCCGCAATCGCTGATCAATCCGTCGACGAGCGTAAGGTGCGCTCCGTGGAAGTCGCACTCCATGCGGTTCGCCAACGGAACATCTGTCGGCATGAAGATGTGCGCTTCAATCCCCGCTGCCGCCGCGTAAGCAGCGAGTGCTCCACCCGCGTTCCCTGCCGAAGGTGCGGCGAGTTTCTTCAGCCCATAGTGTTTCGCCATGCTCACCGCTGCCGACATGCCTCGAGCTTTGAATGACCCCGTCGGATTCAGCCCTTCGTCTTTGATAAACACATTCGCAAACTCGCGGCTGGCCAGCATTGGGGTGAAGCCTTCCCCAAGCGAGACTGGCTGTACATCCGGAAGCACTTCTGCATACCGCCACATGCTCGCAACCCGGCCGACTAAATCGACGGCACGAAAGTTTCCTTTAAGGCGCCCAAGGTCGTAGCGTGCGAATAGCACCCCGCCATCCTTCGGGCAAATACTTTGTGGAGCTTCGGCGGAAAGACGATCTCCGCATCGGGTGCATTCAAGGAAGGAAACGTTCATTCGAGTTGAAGGATAGCATTGACCTGCCGAATCATCGCTGCAATCAGTATGCAGCAAGCGGTCAGCCGCGTTAGCGCGGCAACCGACTCAACATCCCCTTAGCGGCGCGAAACGCAGGTCGTTCCCGCCGTTTTAGGTAGCCCGGCATGTTCGTCTTTTTATCCAAAACTTTTTGCGCCCACTCGCGAGCTTCAGCATTCCGGCCTTCAGAAGCCAACAGCTTGGCGAAATTCAGGTAAGTCTCGGATAGCGTCGAAGTCACAGTGACTTTTCGAAAGAGCGCTTCAGCTTTCTCTCTCTGCCCCGTCTGCGCGTAGGCCTGCGCGAGTAGTCCGGCCGCGCGTTGAAAGTCATAATCAGATTCCTTACTAACCGTCCGCTCCAGGTCTGGCAACGCGGCCCCGGCGTCTCCGAGAAGAATCGCGCACACACCGCGACGGTAGAACGGATCGATCGTATCGGCCCGGGCGGCAATCGCTTTATCAAACGCGGCTCTTGCTGGCGCAAGTTTGTCGTCATCCATATAAAGGTTGCCCAATTCTTCGTAATTCCCTGCCGATGGATTATCGTGAATTGCTTCCACTAATTGATTGATCCGCTTGCGGCGCGGGAAGATTTTGAACGACTCACCCACCAATCCCAGGTCAGGCGCAGCTTCGACCAGCAGATAGACAATGGCCCCGATAGGACCGAGAAATAAGATGACAAAGATCCAATAGGTATCGGGGCGTCGCCGGATGAAGTGGACGACCGCAATCACCTCAAGCAACAATGCCCACGGATGTAAGAGATAATTTATAAATCCCATGAAGATTAGGCGCGACTTCTCCTAGCGAGAGATTACACATTTAGCGAACTTGGAGAAAGTGACTGCTTGGTGGCCTGATTGATTTGTGGCAAACGCCCTTGCGGCAAGGCTCGACACATCGAGCCCGGAGCATTGATGGATCATACGAAAGCAAGCGATGAGCAGCAGATATTAGCTTTACATGAGGCGGGCGACAAAGCCTTGATGAATGCGGACGTTGCGGCGCTCGAGAAGATATTCGCAGACGACTATGTCCAGTACAACGAGTCTGGAAAAGCTTTTACAAAACAGGAAGTGCTCGACAGTTTTCGATCAGGAGCCATTCGCTATCCCTCGATCGTCTCGACGTCAAGACGAATTCGCGTCTTCGGCGACACGGCCGTGGTGCATGGGGCTGAGTCTGATGAAGTGGAGACGAACGGAAAGAGGTCGAGCGTTCGATATGTCTATCTGGATGTGCTGCGTCGACTCAGTGGAGAGTGGAAGCTGGTCGCATCGCAGCTAGCTCGCCCCATCGATCTTTAATCAATAGGTCAAGTTGGCGTCATAATTTAACTGCGGCAGCTAACTTTCGTTCTCTCTCAGCCGGTGCTGCCAGTGCGACCAGATGAACCAGGCAACCGCGGCAACGATCACCGCTCCGATGACCGCGTCGAACTGATGGAAGTACTTCCCCAGCGAGCGCCAGTTCTCGCCGAGTTTCATGCCGAGATAAGCAAGGCCGAAGCACCATGGCCACGAACCGATAAAAGTATAGATGTGAAATTTCGCTCGCGGCATGCGGGCGATTCCCGCGGGCAGGGCGATGAACGTTCGAATCACCGGCAGCATTCGCCCGATGACGATCGCTAACTCTCCCCTGCTCTTAAAAAAATGGTCAGCCCAGTCAAGTTCGCGACGGCCCATAAGAATCCATCGTCCATAACGCTCGACAAGAGGGCGACCGCCATAATGGCCGATTTCGTAGGCGATGAGCGAGCCCAGATTGCAGCCGATCGCCCCGGCCGTGGCTACCCCAAACAAGTTCATCTTGCCGGTGTATACGAGATACCCGGCAAACGGCATGATCAGTTCCGACGGTAACGGAATGCATGCCGACTCAATCGCCATCAGCAGCGTGATGCCGAGGTATCCGGTCGCGCCAATGAGTGTGCTGATGAAGCCGAACAGGACGGTCAGGATTTTTTCAGTCATTTTAGAAACGGTTGGAAAGCAAAGCAAAGCGAAGGAGCAACCGTGCTCGCAGAATCGCGTGAGAGAAGATGTCAGATCTCGAGACGCTTCGATTGTACGATCGCCCGGTTGGTTTCAAAAACTTCCATCTTGCGTGAAGCTGAATCCCGGCAAACTGACGCCGTCCGTGGCTTTCGCGACTTTCACTTTGACGACCGGCGCGTCCGGAGCGGTAACCTCGGCAGGTCGCAACACGGCATATTGCGAAAATACTTCGCTGTAAACTTTCGTGACAAGGTGATCGCGGCCGGTTTCATCCTGCCGCCACACTTGCCCGAGTTGAATGGTTTTAACGGCCACTAGGTTTTTTCCTTTAGTTCTCAGAGTACTCACGCGTCCGCTGAGTCGTCAATTGCAACACGGTTACCTTAGAACTACCAGCCATCGATCACGCTGCGCTTTGTTACCATTGTTGCTTCGATCACGGAGGAGGAAATCGATGCCCCGCGGGAATGCTCCACGCCAACCTAGCCGCAGCGGACGACAGGAAGGGGCTGTGCGAAGGCAGCGCTCGGGCTTGAAACCTCCGAATCTGAAGCCCACAAAGGGTGGCAAGCGAGATGGAACCAAATCGAGCAAAGGATCTTCAGCGAAAAAAGTCGGGCCGAAATCCGTTCCCGCAAAATCGCAGAAAAAGCCCATTTTTGGCTACAATCCAACTGCGCCCGAGCGTGTTCGAAAGATAATCGCCGGGCTCGACACACTCTATCCCGGTGTAACCTGCGCTCTCACCCATCGCAATGCATGGGAATTGCTGATTGCAACCATCCTCTCCGCTCAATGCACAGACGTTCGCGTGAACATGGTCACGCCTGTTCTCTTCAAGAAATATCCATCGGTTACCGACTTTGCCGCCCTCGATCCCGAAGATTTGCAGCCCGACATCCGATCGACAGGATTCTTTCGCAATAAAGCAAAATCCCTCGTTGGTGCAGCCCGCAAACTGGTCGCCGACTTCGGCGGCGAGGTTCCTCAAACCATGGACGAATTGCTGAGCCTTCCCGGGGTGGCTCGAAAAACCGCGAACGTGGTTCTTGGAACATGGTTCAAGAAAAACATTGGTCTGGTCGTGGACACGCACGTGACACGCATCTCACGCCGCCTCGAACTGACGAAGCATGAGGATGCACCTAAGATTGAAGACGATTTGATGCAAGTGATTCCCCAAGATCGTTGGACCGACTTCTCGCATGAAGTTATCTGGCATGGACGGAGCCTCTGCGTAGCCCGTTCTCCGAAATGCGCGGAGTGTTCATTGGAAACTCTGTGTCACGCCGCCGACAAAACATGGTCGACAGTCGAGATTCATCCGCTCGCTCGCTAGCAAAATCGTTCTAGAGGAAACAAGAACATATGAAAGGGAACGACAGAGACAATTTGGCTTCACAATTCTCAAGCCCTCAAAGCGGTTGCGGCGTGGCAATTCTCGGGTTCGGCACCGTAGGGCAGTCCGTGGCGACAATCTTGAGCGAGCGTTCCAACACCGGTCTCCGTCTCACCCACGTTCTCAACCGCAATCTGGAGCGCAAAAAGGTTGACTGGCTCCCTTCCGCGGTGCGCTTGACGGAAGACATCAAAGAAATTATCTCGTCCGATGCGAACATCGTGGTCGAACTCATGGGCGGATTGCAGCCCGCTGAAGACTGGATTAGACAGGCGCTAGCCGCCGGCAAGTCGGTCGTCACCGCAAACAAGCAACTGATCGCTCGTTCGGGCCCCCAGCTCGTTACTCTCGCTCACCAGAATGGACAAGAGTTGTACTACGGTGCTTCCGTCGCCGGCGGCGTGCCAGTCATTTCTGGACTACAGAACGGTTTGGCGGGCGATGAGTTGTTCCTCGTCCGAGGAATTCTCAACGGAACTTGCAATTACATTCTGAGCAAAATGGAGAGTCAGAAAGTTTCGTTTTCTGAAGCGCTCCAAGAGGCACAGAAGCTCGGATTCGCTGAGGCTGATCCCACAGAAGATGTGGACGGTCTCGATGCCCGCGCAAAACTCACCATTCTGGCGCGAATCGGCCTGCATCGCAGCGTCGCTCCGGAAGAGATCGCAGTGCAGTCGATCCGGCGAATCGAGGCCATCGACTTTGAATATGCGAATCAACTGGGCTGCACGATTCGCCAAATATCGCGGGCTGAGCTCAAGCCCGGCTCAGAAAATGCCGCCTCGCGTGCTGAAGAGCGTCCGGATCAACACGAAACCCTCCTGCTCGCCAGCGTTGGACCCGCGCTGGTCGAACTGTCATCACCCCTGGCCCGCGTCGAAGGCAGCCAGAATCTGGTGGCAACGACCGGAACCTATGGCGGCGAAACCACCTTCGGCGGCCACGGCGCTGGTGGACATCCCACCGCCGTTGCCGTCGTTTCGGACATCCTGGCTATCGCACTTGCCAAATGCGACACCAAGAGTAACTCGAAGAGCACCGTCGAAACGACTCCTACAGAGAAGAGTCCGCAAGTCAGCAATGACTTCGTGTCGAAACACTACCTCAGATTCTTTGTGCGGGACCAACCGGGTATCATCGCCGCGCTCGCCACAGCGCTTTCGAAATGCGCCATCAACATCGACGCCGTTCTGCAGATGCCCGGCCACCCATCGACCAGGTTGCCTTTTCTGATTACGCTGCAGGAATGTCAGACATCGCTCGTAGAGCGCGCTTTGGAGCAAATCAACAAGCTGGATTTCATGGTCGAACCCTGCTTACACATTCCGATACTTTGATCAATATCAAAGACGCAGCGAAAGTTTTGGGCTTACGCTTCGACCTGGAAGAATTGCGCCATATCGCGGAATTTCCGGTATCGAGCTTCGAGCAACGCGGGCCCCGGAACGTCCCTGATACCCGCCAGGTTCTGCTGCAAAGCGACGTCGAGCAATTCTGCCGCTAGTCCGTGATCGGTGTGCGCTCCGCCCGGAGGTTCAGGAACAACGCCGTCGATGCAACCCAGCGCGCTTAAATCTTTGGCAGTGATCTTCATGGCTTCGGCAGCCAGATCTTTTTTGCTCGGATCGCGCCACATAATCGAAGCGCAGCCTTCCGGAGAAATGACCGAGTAAACCGAGTTCTCCATCATGAGGACGCGGTCCGCAACCGCAATGGCAAGCGCTCCCCCGCTTCCACCTACTCCAATTACAGTGGTAACGATTGGGACTTCAAGGCGCGCCATTTCGAGCAAATTGCGCGCGATGGCTTCTCCCTGGCCGCGCTCCTCGGCGTGCAGGCCAGGATACGCACCATCCGTATCGACGAAAGTAAAAATAGGGCGCTTAAATTTCTCCGCGATCTTCATCACGCGTAGCGCTTTGCGATAGCCTTCCGGATGCGGCATCCCAAAGTTGCGGTAGACCCGCTGTTTTGCATCTCGCGCTTTCTGTTGCCCGACGATAATTACTTCTTCACCGTGGAACCGGGCCATCCCGCACACGATGGCAGGATCATCTCGATAGCCGCGATCGCCGTGAATCTCGCTCCAGTCGGTAAAGATTCGTTCGATGTAATCGAGGGTGTAAGGGCGTTGCGGATGGCGCGCTAATTCCGTTCGTTCCCAGGCGTTCATGTGGGCCGAAATTTCGCGGCGCAAATCGTTAACTCGCTGGTTCAATCGCTCAATCTGCTGCTGCGTATCTTCACTCTGGCCTTCCATCGATTGCAGGCGGGTAATCTGACCTTCGATTTTGGCAAGCTCTTGCTGTGCTTTTAATCCGGAATTCACCTTCGAATTGTTTCCATTTTTACCCGGCTGATGCGCTTCCACCATCGACAACATCAGATCGGCCCCGGCAACGGCGGAGTCGTGCTCACGCTGCTCGATTGCTTTTCCAACCTGCTCGTGAGATTTACCTTTTGATCGTCTCAATCCTTACCTCTAGCTAGTCTGGCTGATGCGAGCACCGTATCTCCATTCTCCTCGCCGTCACGAGATTACTCGAACGCTACCTCGTCCGCATAACTCCTCAACCCGTCCGAGGAAATTGCGGTCCGGCATCACATTATAGCCTTGGGCCTCCATGACAACCATAAAATCACCTTCGCGCTCCACGTCAAACAACACTTTCGCTTCGCCCTTGCGCTCATTGAATAAATGGTGAAGCGCGTCGACCGTGCTATCCGTAGCGCTTCCGGAGGGAATGCGAATTCGTAACGCTCTCGGCAAAGGCACGCGCGCCTCATCGAGCGGAATGATCTCATTGGCCGTAAGCTTTGGATTCGCACCCTCTTCGATGCGCACTCCGCCGCGAATCAGGACCGGGACTTCCAACTTCATCTTCTCGGCAAGCTTTCGGTACGCCTCTGGAAAAACCAACAGCTCAACTGTGCCGAACATATCTTTCAGAGCGCCTTGCGCCCACAGATCGCCTTTTCTGGACTTTGCAACGCGCACCCCGCAGATCAAGCCAGCTGTCGTAATATTCTCGTCTTTCGCGGTCGATCGTTTCATGGCGCATATGTCCTGCGTCGAAAGCGCGTTCAGGTCGGTGAGCTTATCTTTGTACTTCTCCATCGGATGGCCCGTAATGAAAAAGCCAAGTATTTCTTTCTCGGCTGAGAGCCGAACGTGTTCATCCCAATCGGGGACGTTCGGCAGCGAATCGTTGGCTTGCTCCGCGGTTTCATCCGCGAATATTCCGAACAACCCGTGCTGGCCAGACTCTGCGTCCCGTTGCGCTTTCTGCGCGTGCTCGATCGCCGAATCGAGTGCTTGCATGAGCTGCGCTCGCCGCCCGAAATAATCCATGGCGCCGCTCTTGATCAAAGACTCCAGCACACGTTTATTCAGCAGGCGAAGGTCAACCACTTCACAGAATTCGTAAAACGATTTGAATTTGAGACCAAGCTTCTTGCGCGCCGCCACGATTGATTCGATAGCGTTGCCGCCAACGTTCTTCACCGCCGCTAATCCGAAGCGAATCGCTGCACCGTGCGGAGTAAAGTTCGCGTCGCTCACGTTGATATCGGGAGGCTCGACCGCAATTCCCATCTCGCGGCATTCGTTGATGTACTTCACCACATCGTCGGTGCTTCCCGTTACCGAGGTCAGCAAGGCTGCCATGAAGTCGACAGGATGGTGCGTCTTCAAATAGGCCGTGTGATAGGCCAACAGCGCGTAAGCGGCGGAGTGCGACTTGTTGAAGCCGTATCCCGCAAACTGCGCCATCAGGTCGAAGATCTTTTCAATCTTCTTCGGCGGGAAGCCATTCTTGGTCGCGCCCTGCACAAAGCGTTCGCGCTGCTTGGCCATCTCGTCCGCATTTTTCTTGCCCATGGCGCGTCGTAATAAATCGGCTTCACCGAGCGAGTATCCGGCAAGCTTGTTGGCCGCTTGCATTACCTGCTCCTGATAAACGAAGACGCCGAGAGTTTCCTGCAGAATCTCTTTCAGTTCCGCCAGTTCATACTCGATCTTGCGGCGGCCGTGCTTTCTCTCAATAAAGTCGTCGATCATCCCACCCTGAATCGGGCCAGGACGATAAAGCGCATTGAGTGCCGTCAGATCTTCGATGGAGTTTGGTTGATAGCGACGCAACACGTCGCGCATGCCCGACGATTCAAACTGAAATACTCCAGAAGTCAGCCCCTTGTGAAAGACCTTCTCGTAGGTCACAACGTCTTCCAGCGGGACATCGTCCAGATTGAGTGTGATTCCCTTCTGCGCAATCAGCTTCAACGTGTCGTCGAGAATGGTGAGGGTTGTGAGCCCGAGGAAGTCCATCTTCAACAGACCCATCTTCTCGATCGCTACCATGTCGAAGGCAGTCACTATTTCTGCGTTCTTCGTCTTGTGCAGCGGGACGAGCTCAATCAGAGGGCGCGGTGAAATCACCACTCCGGCAGCATGAACGCCCGAATTTCGTACCAGACCTTCAAGCTTGAGCGCAGTATCGAGCAACTGCTTCACTTGCGGATCTTTCTGATACGCCTCTTGCAGTGCCACTGACTCGGTTAGCGCGTCAGTAAGCTTGATATTGAGCGTGGTCGGTACCATTTTTGCGATGCGGTCCACGTCGCTGTATGGCATGTCCATGGCGCGACCTACGTCTTTAATCGCTGCTTTGGCCGCCATGGTTCCAAAGGTGATGATTTGCGCGACGTTCTCTCGTCCGTACTTGCGCGTCACATACTCGATGACCTCCCCACGCCGGTTCATGCAGAAATCGATATCGATATCGGGCATGGAGATTCGTTCCGGGTTCAGAAAGCGCTCAAAGAGCAACTCGTGTTGCAACGGATCGATGTCGGTGATGCCGAGGGAATAGGCAACCACTGCTCCAGCAGCCGATCCCCGGCCCGGCCCGACCGGGATACCTTTCTCTCGTGCGTACCGAATAAAGTCCCACACGATCAAGAAATACCCGGAAAACTTCATCTGTTGGATAATCTCGAGCTCTCGAGCCAACCGTTGCTCGTATTCGCTCACGGAATGTTTGAGCTTGCCGCTGGAGGCTGCGCCACGTAAGTTTTCCATGCGGCGCGCAAAGCCTTGCCGAGTGACGTGCTCGAAATAGCTGTCGAGGGTGAATCCATCCGGTACGTCAAAATGTGGAAATGGAGTTGGCAGCTTCTCAAGCTTCATGTTGCAGCGCTCAGCGATAGCCAAAGTCCGCGATAGCACTTGCGGAGAATCTCTGAACACACGCATCATTTCGTCACCATTCTTGACGAAAAACTGCGTGCCTTCGAATTTCATCCGGTTGGTTTCCTGGATAGACTTGCCGGTCTGAATACAAAGCATCACATCTTGCGCGTGCGCGTCGTCTTCGCAGAGATAATGGCTGTCGTTGGTCGCGACCATGGGCAGGCCGATATCTTGTTCTAACTTGAACAGGCCGGCTTTGATGCGGTGTTCCATCTCCAGACCCTGGTCTTGAATCTCGAGGAAGAAATTATCTTTGCCAAAGAGATCGCGATAAAAACCCGCTGCGGACCGAGCGGCATCGTAATTCCCTTCCATCAACCGCTCGGCGACTTCGCCTTTCAGGCATCCGGAGAGCCCGATCAATCCCTTGGAGTGGTCCGCCAAGAATTTCTTGCTCACCCGCGGCTTGTAGTAGAAGCCATGCAGTGAGGCTTCGGACGTGATCTTTACGAGATTGCGATATCCCTCTTCGTTTTCGGCAAGGACGAGCAGATGGTTGTAGGTATCACCATCGGGCGGAGTACGCGTGATGACGTGATCATCTTTTTTGCAGATGTAGAGTTCGCAGCCGACGATCGGCTTCACGCCCACTTTCTTCGCGGCATTTACAAAATGCACTGCGCCAAAAATGTTTCCGTGATCGGTCATGGCCACGGCGGGCATCCCCAGCTCGTGGACGCGTTCTACTAACTTCTCAACGTCGCACGCGCCGTCGAGCATGGAGTAATCGCTATGAAGATGAAGATGTACGAATTCAGACATTGATTTTTAGGGGTCGAACTCATTCTACTGGCTGGATGAAATCACGCAACGCCCTGATTTGGTGCAATCGCAAAGGTAAAAACGTCTCCCCGGCTAGCTGGTGGCAGTCAAGCGGGCTATTTCGGGACCTGAAAATCGACGCCGCGATCGTCATTCATTTTCGCCGTGGCATCGAGATCAAGTTCGGCGAGCGGGATCTTTTTCGATTGCTGCTCGCTCAAAACCCAAAGTGTCCCACCAGCGATTGCATAATTTCTCACTTCGACGACACGCCGGTCGCGAAACACAAGAGCGGTTGCGGGTTGCTGTTCCTTGGGCCGGTTTCGCGCGTCGACATCGGCCTGCAGGCGATCAATTTTCCCGTTCAGCGTTTGGAAGTCGCGCTCCAAATTATCGTCTTCGCGATAGGGAGCGTTTGGAGAGTTGTATCGCTCCTCGTTCACGCGAGCATCGTCATCGGAATTGTCGTATCGGTTTTGATAATCAGACGAGTAGTAAGGGTCGAAGTACGATCCGTAGTAAGGAAGATAAGCACCGTACGGATAGAAAGATCGTCGCTCGTGAAATCCGCGATGCTTAAATTCGTCGCGCCCGCTTCTCACCGGATAGCCTGGACGCCGCCCAAAATCCTGAGTGATGTGGAAGTTGGTGTCGAAACTGCCGAAATTATAACGAGGGTTGCCGCCGCTAAAAGATCGCATGGAATGCGATTGGGTTCCACCGCCACCCGAGATTCCATGGTAGCCGCCACCATGATGCTGTGCCCACACGGGTAGCGTGAAGAAAACCAGGAAAGACGCCGCTATGCAAAACGAGCGCCGCATGGCTTGATTATAGCCGAATTTGGAGGCGAAGTTGTGTCTGTGAAAGGGCTAGAAAACTAGAAGAAGACCGGAAATTGATGCGCTGCTCCCTAACCAGATTACTTGCCCTTCTTCTTAGGCTTTAACTTTGGTTTCGCGGACTTTGGTTGCGGCTTGGCTTTGACCGCCGCCTTCGGCTTTGCTGGCGTAGCCTTCGTGGCATTCTTCGCAGGCGCGGGTGCCGCTTTTTTCTGCGGTTTATCCGGGGAATCCTTCGGCACCGCAGCCGGCTGAGCTTTCACTGGCGCGATATCTTTCCCAACTTTTCCTGCCGTTGGCGGGGCTGTAGCCGCAACCGCGGGCACGTCCGCTCCTTTTTTCTTTCCCTTGCCCGCCTTTACCGGCACTGCGGCGACTGCCGCTGCTGCCGCCACGGCTGCGGCTTTGGCCCCGCGTCCGCGTTTGGCTGGTGGTGGAGGTGGAGGTGGAGGCGGTGGCGGAGCAAGAGGCTTCAAATATTTGAGCGTTTCGGTGCGCGAGCGCAGCCTGCCATCAAGCAGCAGCAAGAACACGTCATTCGCAATCTTCGAATATTCCGGCAACTGCGGCGTGATGTGCAACTCCGTCATCTCAGGCAACGGAATTTTCTGCTGCACCTGCCGCCACTTTGTAAAAAAATTCTTAATTTTCTGTGACACGCTCTGCTGCCGAGCCGTTATCGACAGAAATAAAATCATCTCAGGGCGCGACGCCGACAACAATTGCCAGGTTCGCGATGGAGTCGAAGCCTCTTTGCCCATCAGTCGCTTCGACAGGCTCTTCGCATCGGCGTCTAATTCTTTCCAGGATTCGACTAGATCTTTTCGCGGAATGGCTCGCCGCAAATCGGTTACATCTTTATCGCCCAGCCTGGCCGTTAAAAAATGCAGGACGGCTGGAGCCGGATCGGGCATATACCCAAGCTCGGTCATCTGCTGCCGCGCCTTAGCCAGTGCCGCGAGAGAAGCCGTATCGACTTTCGCTGAGCTCCAATGCGGATTTAATACTTCCAGCCAGCCCTCTTTTTCGTAAGCCTTTAGCACCCCAAGCGCGTCATCTTCATAAGCGATTTGCTCGATTTCATACCCAATCGCCGAACTGCGGATGTGCTCGATATACGTGTTTTCTTTTCCCGACTCATAGCGCGCCTGGGTTCTTTCCTCCAGCGGCCAGTGAAAGCGAGTGGTGAATCGCGTGGCACGAATCAGACGCGATGGTTCTTCAAGAAACGCGTAGTTATGCAATACGCGGATCACCTTTGCCTCGATGTCGGCCGCGCCATTGAACGGATCCATCAACAGGCCTCGCGACCCCTCATTCAGCGACAAGGCCATGGCATTGATCGTGAAATCACGGCGCCGGAGGTCCTCGATAATCGTTGCCGGTGAAATCTGCGGAGCCTTCCCCGGCTTGTCATACTGCTCCGAGCGGGCCATAGCGATCTCAGCCCGCACCCCTCCGGGGAGTGTCAGGAGCATCGAACGCAGTTCGTTATCTGTACTGCCGATCTCGGCACCCGCGCGCTCCAGCTCTTTCTGGAGCTTCAGGGCGTTCCCCTGCACCGTGAAGTCGAGGTCACGGATCGGAAAGCCCGTAATAATGTCGCGGACCGCCCCGCCGGTGAGGTAGAGGTTCAGTCCCGCCGCCTTAGCGGCGTCTTGGACGAGGCTTACTGCCTTTTGCTGATCCGGGGTGAGCCGGGTTTCCAGCGTATATATGTAATCGGCCATGCCTTCCTAGCCGCCTTGCGGTCGGTGACCGTGGCGTAATTCACAGGTTTTCCACAGAGAGGGCGCCGGAACTGCCGAGCTCCAGTCGCACAAGGAATCTAACTCCCTCTAGCCATTAGACTTATACTGTATAAACACGCTTTCAGTAAACAAGAGAAAATAACACAAGGTTTACCGTTTGGCTACTGTGTCGAGACAATTGTTGCTAATTCCACTTGAATTTCGGCGGAAAGTGCGAGAATCCAAGCGGAGATCATGCCTTCTACCCACAAGAAAGTAATTGTGCGAAAGCACGACCGCGATTCGATCAGCGGCTTCGTCGCTCCCGCCAATTTTGTTGTGGAGGGCAAGCTCGAACTGCTCAATACCTCAGGGAACGTGGTCGCAATCGACCTGCATGAGATTAAAGCCGTTTATTTTGTGCGCGAGTTTTCTGACGGCGAGTTAATGACCCGGAAAACCTTCACCACCCGCCCCCGCACCGAAGGACTCTGGGTACGGCTGAAATTCAAAGACAGTGAGGTAATCGAGGGCATTTTGCCCAACGACCTGACTCAGAACCCGGACAAGGGGTTCCTGCTGAACCCTCCCGATTTGCGATCGAACGCGCAGCGTGTCTTCGTACCGCGCAACGCACTGTCGTCCCTGGTGGTGATCGCCGTTATCGGCGCAGCCAACCGCCGGCGAAGAGGCGGCCAGCCCGACACCCGCCAAGTAACCCTATTCGAACAATAAAGAACTAAGTGGCTCGTATGGGGAGGCCCGTATGGTGACGGGCACCTCGCCCGTCCAGCTGAGCGCAGCTCAGCCTCATCTGATCTGCACTGACCGCATCCGCTACAATTCCGACCAGACCGCCATGAAACTATCAGATATCGCCAAAGCCCTCGACGCCCAGCTAGAAAACGCCTCTCCCGACACCGAAATCAAAGGGGTGTCCGGCATAGAACAAGCCGCTTCCGGAGAGCTGACCTTCGTCTCAAATCCGAAATATAACGCCGCCGCCAAGACCACGAAGGCCTCAGCCGTCATCGTGTCCGAAAACTTCCCTGCCATTTCCGCCGGAATGCTGCGCAGCAAAAATCCCTATCTCGCTTGGGCTAAAGCCATCGAGCTTTTTTATCGATCGCCAACCTACTCTCCCGGGATTCACCCAACCGCCGTAGTTCATGAATCAGTAAAGTTGGGGAAGAACGCCCATCTTGCCCCCTACGTCGTAGTAGACGAAAACGTGGTCATCGGAGATAACGCGGTCATGCTGGCTCACACGGTGATCTATCGCGGCGCGAGAATCGGAAATAATTTCTTCTCCCACGCGCATGCCGTAGTCCGCGAATTCTGCGAACTGGGAGATAACGTGCTCCTTCAGAACGGAGCAGTCGTCGGCTCCGATGGTTTCGGCTTTGCCCAATATAAAAACGCCAATGGCGAGAATCGCTGGCACAAGATCGTGCAATCGGGCAACGTCGCATTGGAAAGCGACGTAGAAATACAAGCCAACGCCTGCATCGACCGCGCGAGTATAGGAGAAACCAGAATCGGCCGCGGCTCCAAGATCGACAACATGGTCCACGTCGGCCACAGCTGCACCATCGGACACGATTCCCTGCTCTGCGCTCAGGTTGGGCTCGCCGGAACCACCGACGTAGGCAACAACGTGATCCTCTTGGGCCAGGTCGGTGTCTCCGGCCACGTAAAAATTGGGGACGGTGCTGTAGCCATCGCCCAGAGCGGCATCCCGCAAGACGTAGCCCCCGGAGCCATGGTCAGCGGCGCCCCCGCCATCGATCACCGCCTGTGGCTGAGGTGTTGCGCCGCCTATCCCAAACTCCCCGAGATTGCAAAAGCTGTAAAAAGATTAACCGAGTCAGTGTCCTAGAATAAAAAAGCCACTGTCATCCTGAGCGGAGCGAGCGATGCGCGAAGCGATGCGCGAAGCGAATCGCTCGCGGAATCGAAGGACCCCCGCACCATCGGCACCTCCACCGAAACATCAGGGAGTTCTCCCCTTGCTGCGGCCGTGAGCACTCCGGTTGCTGTAGGGAAACGGCAGATTTGAAGCAGTCAGCTATAACAATCTGTTTCGCGCGGGAAGCAGATTTCTCCGAGAAGCACAAATCGTAAAAGGTAAAACACCAAACTCTTCTCGCCGCGAATCTATAACCAATGGCCGAGCTGCCCGCAAATATCTTTACCAACCCCGTTTGGAGTGCACTGCACTCACAGCATCGCCACTTCGCCGTTTCCGCGGGAAGCGCGAGCCGTTATCCCGCCGACATCGCTCCGTTTATCGCGACGGCTGCGCCCACCGTGGATGCGCTCGAAGATGTTCCCTCGCTGCTGTCGGTCGGCGAACTGGTATATCTCATTGGGGAGAGCTACCCCCACGTCCAGCAACTTTCTTTTGGAGAAACCTTCGGAGTTCTACAAATGGCATTGCCGCCGACAGTTCAACTCCCCGAAGATCAACCAGCACAACCGAAAGGCAATCGCAGCGCCGAGGCCCATGAAATCGTCGAATTAAGCGCAGCCAATGCCGACGAGATGGTGGCGCTGACCACGCTCGCCTTCCCCGGATATTTTCGTAAACGCACCTGCGAGATGGGTAAGTATTACGGAGTGCGGTCGGACGGCGAATTGATCGCAATGGCCGGAGAGCGCCTGATGCACGACGGGTATGCGGAGATCAGCGGAGTCTGCACCCATCCCGCGCATCGCGCCAAAGGGCTAGCTGCCAGCCTGATGTGGAAACTGGTCCGAAGTCATCGCGCCGCAGGCATAGCCTCATGGCTGCACGTAGGCAGCAAAAACGAGCGCGCTGTCGGCCTCTACCAAAGAATGGGATTTGAAAAAATTCGCGAAGTAACCCTGCATCCGATCAGCCGGAGACACTAACCGTAACCAGTCCAAGCCTTGCGTCCTTATTAAAATTGTCATCCTGAGCGCAGCAGGCGTTTCGCGAAGCGAAGCGCCTGCGAAGTCGAAGGACCCCAACACTGCTGGCATCATCTGCGTGCGGCTTCTGGGAGTTCTCTAATCTCCTGCTGGCGGTACGGGGTGTGACCATAGCCGAGCCCGTCGCCTACTCCCGCAACCCCTCAGGCAGCCCGCTATTAATCGCCGCACGCACCTTCGCCATCAAGTCGTCCCGATCGCCAAAATCAGCCGGCTCGATCGGATCATGAAACTCCACCGTCACCAATCCCGGATGAATTGCGAAGCGCGCCTTGGGCATCGCCACCTCGGTCCCGGAGATCGTGATTGGCACCACCGGAACTCTGCATTCATGTGCGAGGTAAAACGGGCCTTTTTTGAAGGGCAACAGCTTACCGTCGAACGACCGCTTCCCTTCCACATAGATAGTCATGTTCAGGCCGCCAGTAATCGTCTTAACTGCCTCGCGCACCGCCGAGACCCCAGCGTCGCGGTTGCCGCGATCAACGGGCACCAGCGACCCGATCCGCATGATCGGGCCAAGAATCGGAACTTTAAATAATTCCTTCTTCACCATCACCGAAGTGCGGCGCGGAATCAACGGTAGCGTCACCGGGGGATCGAGATTCGAAATATGATTCGACATGAAGATATAAGTTCGCGCCGGATCAATTTTCTCAAGACCAATAGTTTTGATTCTGATACCTGCGAGTCTCACGCCAGCATAGGCAGCGAGCATGCAACTGCGGTAGAGGAAGGTGATGTCTTTGGTGAGGTAGGTCCACGGAATGCCGAAGATTGCCGCGAATGGAAGGGCAGCGGCCCACAGCAGCAACATGAGTATGGTGCGAAACACCTACACTTTCACCCCGAGTCCGTCTTTGATCGAAAGCGTCCCTAACATCACGCTGAGTTTATCCTGAGCTTTTCTGCGCTGATTCTTTCGTTTTGCTTCCGAGCGAGCGCAATCGTTGGGGTAGCTTTTCATAAATGCCGCCAAACCCGCCATTGGACAGGATGGCAACTACATCGCGGTCGCGCAACTCAGGAGAGATAGTCGCGACAATCGCATCGGCATCAGCCAGAATGCGGGCTTGCTTACCGCGTTTTTGGATGTCGTTCACAATCCGATCCAGATCCAGTCGCTCCGCCTCGGGAATAGCTTCCGACTTGAACACGGCGGCGACGATCACCTGATCCGCGAGCGCCAGACTGCGCGCAAGCGCATCCTGCAGCACGTTTCGGCGCAATGTATTTGACCGCGGTTCCAGAATCACCCAGAGACGCGATTGCGGATAGCGCGCACGCAATGCATTGATGGTTTGTTCGATTGCCGTCGGGTGATGCGCGAAGTCGTCGATAACGGTAACGCCATTTACCTCGGCCTTCACTTCGAGCCGCCGCTTCACGCTGCGAAACGATTTCAGCGAGTCCTCAATCGCCTCTTTGGAAATTCCGCAATAACTGGCCATGGCTGCCGCCGCGGTTGCATTCCAAACGTTGTACTCACCGCCCAATGGGAATTCGAAATCCGCCCAGGGCTTGCCATCGCGCAACACCGACCATGATGTGCTGCTTTCGCCTAACTTTAGATTTGCGATTCTCCAACCCTGACCCTTGTTAGCTTGATCGGACGGCCCATAGCGCTCGACCGGGCAAGGGGCTTTCGCTACACAGCGATCGATATTTTCATTTGCTGGCTGCGATGATTCAAACGCGATAATGCGGCCGCGTCGAGGAACGAGATTGACCAGTCGTTTGAACGAAGTCTCTACCGCGTCCAGGTCTTTGTAGATATCGGCGTGATCGAATTCGACCGAGGTAAGAATCAATCCGTCAGGAAAGTAGTGGAGAAACTTCGGACCCTTGTCGAAAAATGCGGTGTCGTACTCGTCGCCTTCCAAAATGAAGTGCTTGCCTTCACCCAGCCCAAAGCTGCGGCCGAAGTTTTCCGCAATGCCGCCGATTAGGAACGATGGCTGCTTCCCTGCCGATTCAAAAATCCAGGCAAGCATCGAGGTGGTTGTCGTCTTGCCATGGGTTCCGGCGACCACCAGAACCTCTTTCCCTACAAGAAATTCATCGTGCAAAATCTGCGGCATGGAGCAAAACGGAATGCGCTCGTCTAGAACTCGCTCCAACTCCACGTTGCCCCGCGAGAGCGCATTGCCGACCACAACCAGGTCTGGCCTGGGATCAAGGTTCGCTTCAGAGAACGGCTGCGCTACCGTGATGCCCAGCGATTCGAGAAAAGTCGACATCGGAGGATACGAAGCCGCATCCGAGCCAGTGACGCGACGTCCCCGCTCCTGCAGCATACCCGCGAGTGATGCCATGGCTGTGCCGCAAATGCCGATGATGTGAATGTGCTTCTGCTTTGTCATGTAAGTCTGCTTATTTTAATTGGTCGATGAAATTTGGCTATGCAGATTGCGTTACCCGCTCGTGGCCGCCTCTAGAATAGTGAGATTCACGTTGCCCTCGACCTCGAGTCGCGCCCTCACTCCCATCGGCAAAGTGATGTTCGCGCGGGTGACGTGCCCCGAGCGCAGCCCGAATGCGACGGGAACACCAAGATCGCCGACCACTCGCATAACGACTTCCTCAAGCGTGTAGTCTTGCGTAGAGTTCTGTACACAATCGAGCATTTCGCCGAAGACAATGCCGCGAACTCCCTTGAACTTCCCAGCCAGTTTCATCTGCATCAGCATGCGATCGATCTGGAATGGCTTGGCCGCAACATCTTCGAGAAACAAAACGGTACCTGCAGTTTGTATGTCGTAAGGCGTGCCCATCGCCGCCACCAGAATCGAGAGACAGCCTCCGTAAAGAATTCCTTCAGTTCGCCCCGTAACCAGCGGCTTCGCCCCCGAACCCGTGCCGATCTCCCATTCCTGAGATCCCTCAACCGCGCTGCGCCACGACGCGAGATCAATACCATCTTCAGCCGCGAAATCTTTATTCACCATGGGAGTATGAAAAGTCACCAGGTTAAGCGCGTCGGTGAAGGTTATGAGCAGCGACGTAAGATCGCTGTGCCCAGCAAAGATTTTTGGATGAGCACCAATTTTTGGCAGGTCGAGCGCGGCGGGGTTCAACCCAGGCAAGAGGTAATTCGATCCGTACCCGCCACGCGCACATATGATGGCTCGCACATCGTCGCGGACGAACATCTCTTCCAGTTCGCGTGCGCGGCGATGGATCGACCCCGCGAAATAGAGATCGCGGTCAAAGATTGAGTTCGAGAAGACCGGTTCATACCCCAGTTTCCGCAGCCCGTCACAGCCTTTTTCCAGCGCCTCCCGCTTTATGTTGGAGGCGGGCGCAACGACGGCAACTTTATCGCCGCGACGCAACGACGGCGGCTTATTGCGGATGTTTTGGATTGAGGCCATTGTTCTCGATCTGCTTAAGCTTAAATGAAGACTTCGCCCGTGCAGATAATAGTGGCGGGGCCTCGGAGGAATACGTGATCGTCCCAGCGAACCAACTGCGACCCACCCGGCGCTAATACGGTCACGGGCGACGAAGCACGATTGCTGGCAATAGCCGCGACCGCCGCCGCGCAAGACCCTGTGCCGGAAGATCGGGTTTCACCGACCCCACGCTCAAACAAACGAATTTCGATTTCTTGAGCACCGCGGACCACGACGTATTCGACGTTGGTTCCCCGCTGAAACTGCGGTTGACTCCCTATCAGCGACGCTTCCTTTTGCCAACCATCCCGAAAATTACCGACGAAAACTACATAGTGAGGATTTCCCATAGACACTTGCGTGCCTACCGCTTTCACCCACATCGTCTCAATCGAGAGCTCGCCACCAATCTGCGGGGCTCCCATGTCAGTCTCAAATTCAAAAGAGTTGCCTTGGTGACCGGTGAGGCTGCACATCTTGACGCCTGCACCGGTCTGGATCAGAATTTCTCGCTTGCTAGCTTCCCGATGCCCGCGGAAACAAATATCCGCTGCGACGCAACGGGTCCCGTTACCGGATATTTCTGCTTCCGAACCGTCGGCATTGAAAAGTCGTGCGAGCGCGTCGGCCTCAGAGTCAGGGAACAGCCATTCCACGCCGTCCGCGCCGACCCCAAAATTAGGATCGCACAAACGTCGGCTCAACTTGGAAAAGTCAGCGTCGGGCTGTGAATCCTTAGCCGATTCGCCGTTGATAACGAGAAAAGTGTTGCCGCAAGCGGTGGCCTTGGTGAAAGCGAGGCTGCTCATTCGTGTTCAATCGCGCCCAGCGCGGTTACACTAGCGAACGCGTTCGACTCGTGCAGCCGGATATTCAGAGTTTTTCCCGATTCGTGCTCGCATCCCACCGAAAACACCAGTCGAAAGTCCGGCTTCGCTTCCGCGATGTGGATACTCTGCATCGTCAACTGTTCGCTCTCAAGCACGCGATTCACTTCGTGCAGCATGCCGTCAATGTTTTGCCCGGTGACCTGAAAGGTCGCGACAAACATCTTCAAAGCGAAGCGGGATTCGATGCGGCCAAGCACTTCAAGCGATACCAGAATCATCACCGCAGCCCAGCAAGCGATCAGATAAAGTCCCCCGCCAGCTGCCATGCCGATCGAGGCGACCACAAAAAGTGTTGCCGCGGTCGTCAATCCGGTCACCGCTGCGCGCGCATGCAAAATCGAACCGGCGCCAATGAAACCAATACCTGGAATAATCTGAGCGGCAATGCGTGCACTATCAGACTCCGCGCCAGCCAGTTGTTTCGAGAGAATCGTGAACATCGCGGCGCCGAAGCAAATAAACATGTTCGTGCGCAACCCGGCGGGCTTATGTCGCAGTTGCCGCTCTAGGCCGATCACTCCGCCGAGGAGCGTTGCCAACATAAGACGTGCCAGCGTCGAACTGAGAAGAGTTCCGATTTCGTTGCGAAACATCTCGTAAATGTGATGTGGGCTCACGATGTTACGCCAGTTGCAGCGGATTTTATCACCAGTGCCAGCTTCATCGAGATATGGCCGAGTTACGGCGCGTGCACTGGTACACGGCTTGTGGCATAAATTTTTGCCGACGCCTGCCCGCTCGCATGCAATTCTGCATATTCGCGAAGATTCGCCTTGTTCGCCATCTTGTCGACCATGTCTCCATCAAAGGCGATCACATAGTCTACGTGTTGCGCGGGATCAGCCAAGGCGCGCTCCCAGAGTCCTTGCGGGTCAGTCGGCCTCATCCATAGGCGGCGGTTTTCACTATTGATCACCTGACGGAGCGGAATGCCCGCCTGCTCCATCACGCCCACATGTTCACTCAAATCCATCAGGTAAAGAGATTGACGCGGAAAGCTGCTTACCAGCCGCTGTACCGACGCATTCAGCGCATAGCGCTGCGCCCAATTCTTGCGTGCTTCGCTCAGGCATTGCGGTTCCGCCCTCCACACCGAGCCGTAACTGACGACGATTAGCGCTAGGCAGACCGCTCCGAGTTTCCAGCGATGCCGCCCGTTTATGCTCAAGCGAAAGATCGAAGCGGCAGTCAGTCCCGCAGAAACTGCGAACAACGGCAGGAGTTGAAGCCCGTAACGCTGATTGAAGGTCGCAAATGGCCACCAGGCGGAAACATGAATCGGCACCGAGCCGTAAGCAATCGAGTAGGCGTAAAAAGGTATCGGAACCCACAAGCATAGGTAGGGCAATGCGCGACGGCGCATTGTCAACAGGATCAGGAAGAGCGCGCAGATCGCAACCGCGATCCAGAACCGGCCCCAGTTCCCCGACGCCATATTCAACTGCGATGATTTCAAAAAGTAGATAGAGGCCGTGACCGGGTTGTGGAGCGCAGGGTTGGGAGCGTTCACCCGCGATTCGATGGCTTTCGCCGAGTACGATCCTGTGGCGAATTCGAGCGCGTTGCCATAGATCGCACGGTTGTAGCCCAGCCACAGCAGAGGGGCACAAGCGATAATAAGCAGAAAGATCGCAACAAATTTGCGGATGGTCCGAATATCGTTTTGATCGCTGCTGATGTTTCTCGCCCCCGCGACCGCCCCTGCGAACATCCCGATCGCTCCCGCCAGAAACCACCCGTCGTATCGTGTGAGTTCTGCACCTGCGAGACACAAGCCACACCGCATCAGAGAATTCATCGCCTTACTTTTGGTCAGTGCTTTGGAATCACCGAGCGAATTTTCCCGGCTCGCTAATTCGAGAAACTCGGCAAAAAAGACGACCGCCCAGATAAAAAAACATAGATAGAGCGACTCGGTCATCGCCGTCGCCTGGATGTAGATCAAGTTTGGATTTGCGCCGTAGACAAGCGCAGCAATCCACGCTCCGACAGACGAAGAAGTGTCCTCCGATGGCTTCGCGAGAATATTCGAGGCAAGAAAGCCGCGCACCAGGCGAAAGACACCCACGACTCCGAATACATAAGCAACCATGGACGGAAAAGATCCGCCGGCACCGTTCTGCCACAACTTATTTGCGAAGACAAAGGGGATCATCAGCAGATGAGGTAGCGGAAGCCACACCGTTCCCAACTGCAACAGTCCTGGAGTTTGAGAGTCAAACACGCGCCGCGCAATGTTGATATGCGCGACCGCGTCTCCATAGAGCAGAAGATCGCTATGTTGGTAGTAGTAAAAAAAAGAAAAGAGCGAGGTGAGTAGCGCCATTCCGCCGACCTGTGCATAGCCTATGTCGGGCGGAGTACCGGTCTTTCGCGAAACGATGGCGTCGCGTTTTGGTTTGTTCACTTTTTAGACGGCCGCCACTCTTATTCCAGGTGGGTAAGCTCGCGGAAGATTTCAAAGCGAGCATCGATTTCTTCGCGGGACAACTGCTGCAGGCGTTCGGTTCCAAATCGCTCCACAGCGAATGACCCCATTACGCCGCCATAAAATAATGCGCGCTTCAAAACTTCGCGATTGATCTCGCCTTGTGAAGCGATGAAGCCCATGAACCCCCCGGCAAAAGAATCGCCTGCGCCGGTAGGATCCTTGACCTCGTCGATCGGCAAGGCCGGAGTGCGAAACGGATGCGATCCAACCCCAAATGCCCCTTCACGGAAAAATATGGTTGCTCCGTACTCTCCGTGCTTCACCACTAACGCTTTCGGTCCTAATGAGATGACTTTATTAGCAGCACGCAAAAGATTCGTCTCACCGGCAAGAATTTTCGTCTCAGTGTCGTTGATCAGCAACACATCAACTGACTTCAAAGTTTGCTTCAATTCCTTGGGCGTTCCCTGAATCCAGAAATTCATCGTGTCGCCGCCCGTCAGGCGAACCTTGTTCATCTCCTGTCGAACCGCAAGTTGCAGGGACGGATGAATGTTTGCCAGGAAGAGAAACTGCGCATCCGCATATTCTTTTGGAATACGCGGCTGGAACTTCTCGAACACATTCAGTTCGGTAAAGTCAGTCTTGGCTTCATTCAGATTATCGAGATACTGTCCTCCCCACCGAAAGCTCTTTCCCGGCATTCGCTCGATTCCGCGTGTGTCGATGCCTCGCTTTGAGAACACCGCTTCGTTCTCGGCCGTGAAATCTTCTCCCACAACGGCGACGACCCGGACGTCGGTGAAATAACTGGCGGCCAATGAGAAGTAAGTAGCCGCTCCGCCAAGAATGTCGGTTACGCGTCCAGAGGGTGTAGCGATGGTGTCAAAAGCAACCGAACCAACTACCAAAATGCTCATGAATCTCCAAGATAAAGGACGATTGCCGGTACGCGAACTCTTCATTCAGAAGAATGATCTGCACCGGTGCGGACTGCTTATTTCAAATATTTCCCAATGATCAGCTTCAATCTCTCTTTCGTCGCCGCCGGAATTTTCGTGCGATCGGTGAGAATGGCATGAGCCAGCGCCGATCCACACTTGCAAGATCGGCCGCTTGGCATCGCAGCGATAGTGTGCTGCACAACCTTCGCTGCGTTTTCGGCATTCTTGGTCAACACTTCGACAATCTGATCCACCGTGACCGAGTCGTGCTGCGGATGCCAGCAGTCATAGTCGGTAACCATGGCAACCGTCGCGTAGCAGATCTCTGCTTCGCGAGCCAATTTCGCCTCTTGCAGATTGGTCATGCCAATGACATCCGCTCCCCAACTGCGATACACGTTGGACTCAGCTTTCGTCGAAAATTGCGGACCTTCCATACAAACGTAAGTTCCGCCGAGTTTTCCGGTAACGTTCGCCGAGGCGCAAGCTCCGTTAATAATTTTCGTCATTTCGCCGCACACGGGCTCGCCAAAGCCGACGTGCGCAACGATTCCCTCGCCAAAGAAAGTATCGATTCGGTGGCGAGTGCGATCGTAAAATTGATCGGGGATTACAAAATCCAGCGGCCTGTGTTCCTCTTTTAGCGACCCCACCGCTGAAACGGAAATAATCCGCTCCACTCCGAGCTGCTTGAAACCATAAATATTGGCGCGAAAGTTCAACTCACTCGGCAATAGCTTGTGCCCACGAGCGTGACGCGACAAGAACGCGACTTTGCGCCCGGCAAGGCTGCCCAGAATGTACGAGTCAGAGGGATCGCCAAAGGGCGTCTGCTGCCGCTCCTCGTGCGGATCCATAAACCCCGGCATATGATACAAGCCACTGCCGCCGATAATTCCAATCTCTGCCTGCTGCAATTGCGCTCCTGATTTGATCGGGGATGTAGCTCAGAACTTCTCTGGAGAACCTGTGATTATACAAGACTGCTTTTCTGACAAGCCGAGCATAAAGTCATAGCTCAGTGTTTATTGCTCGATGTCCATTCAACGTTATTGCTCGATAGGTGAAGGCTCCTTCACTGTCTCACCCTTACCTTTTTCACCCTTATCTGGAGTCGGCCAAAGATCTTCTGTCACGCGCTGCGTCGTCGCGGCGTCCAATCCTTCGCTTACCATGACCGTGTCGCCGCGAACATCAATGGTGACAACCCCTTCTTCGGTATTCCAGGCGTGATGCCCTCTGAGCGTGCGCCAGGATTCTGGCGGAGGCGCGCCCTCCTCAATCTTGCCGTCAGCATCGAGAGCTCGTCGTTTGTCATACCGCTTCGTGAGTGACTTGGCATACACCGCGGCGAACTCCGCCGCCTTCGACGCCTCGGACCAGCGCGACACATACGAAATGGCGATCGGGCCGTTCTTATCCGCCTTCGATTTTCCCGCGAAATAATATCCGCCGCGCCATTCGGGATACATCGCGTCTGCCTCATCCCGCCCCGCGTACTGCTCGACCAGGATGTCGACATCAAATTCGCCCATCGCCCCAATATCGAAGGCGTCATAGTCTTTGAAATCTTTCTCCATGTCGATAATCTTCAGCGGTTCGAGCGTCTCGTGCTCGAGATATGTCCGCGGCTCCATGATTTCGCGAGTCGTCTTGGGAGGATTCGTGAACGCTCCGGAATACGCAAGTTGCTTGCCGCCCGCCTTCAGTAAGGCCGCTGTGAAATCGAGCCCGAAGCGGTAGGGGAAGGTCAACTCTTCTTTTAAGAAGATCGGCGCATCACGGAATGCAGGCGAGTCTGCCGAGCCGACCAGCATCCCCTGCTTCAGGGCCTCAACGATCTGCGGAGAGTCGAGCAGCGTCTTGCCAGTCGGCGCGAGCGTGTAGTCGAGCAGAACGATCATCGCCTGCCCTTCGACCACAGCCTGCCTCGCCGAACTCTGCTCGTCCGTTCGAATATCGTCGGGGCTCGGCGGCTTCGGCTTCTTGTCGGAGCCGTTATCCTCCGGAGACCTCATGAACTTTTCCAATCCGAACGATTGATCTTGCAGCGCATGCGTCAATTCATGGGCCAGCACCGGCTTTTGCTGATCTTCGTCCAGCCAATTCAGCAGATTAATCGACGTCGTCTTCGGATCGTAATAGCCTGCGACCTGCTCCCGAAGCATCTGCACCAGGAACGTCGAGAGATCAAACTTCCGGGGCAGCAGGCCGAATTTCTTCAGCACCGCCGACGAACGCTCGAGTCGTTGCGCGTCCTTATCCTCGTGAAGGCTCTTCTCGATAAAAGCTTGCACCTCATCTCGTTTTGTAAGCCTGCGCTTCACCTTGTGCTTGATCGGGAGCCCGGTATCCTCGCTGGCAAATTGCAAAATTTCATCAACCGATCGAAATAATTCCTTCGCTTCTTTCGGAGAGATGATTTTTTCCGGGGTCGTTTTTTCCGGCGCGGTCGGCGCCTGGCCAGCTCCCGAGCCTCGCGTCGGCGTTGTTGACTCTTCTCCGGGCTCGGGGCGGTCGGCGGAATCGTGGCTCTGATTGTCGTGCTGCGGCGACTGAAGACTTTGGCCGGTCAAATCGAAAACTCCGAGCCCCTCCGAGAGTGCCGAACTTGACCGAAACTGCTGACTCCATGCCGCGCCCCTACCCAACGCAAAAAACATCAGTGTCAGAACAATGGCGCGGATGTCGACGCTAGTGGCCTTCATGCTCCCTCGTATCTTCAAATCGAACCTTGAGTGGTTGAGACTTTCCTAGCTACCCATTCGCCGACCTGGCTCGTGCCGAGCGCGCCCCCGATATCCGCAGTAGTCTTTTTTTCGCGGACGGCCGCAAGCACCGCCGCCTCAATTTGTCGCGCGGATTGGCCCTGCGCGAGGTGGTCCAACATCATGGCTGCCGTCATAATTGCTCCAAATGGATTCGCTATATTCTTCCCTGCGATCGGCGGCGCCGAGCCGTGAACAGGCTCAAACATGGACGTGTGCCCGGGACGTAAATTTCCGCTGGCTGCCACTCCCAGTCCGCCCTGCAGCCCCGCGGCCAGATCGGTAATGATGTCGCCGAACATATTATTGGTCACAATCACATCGAGGTCGCGAGGGTCGCGCACCATCTGCATACACAACGCGTCGACGTACATGTGCTGCATCTCGATCTTCGGGAACTCGCGGGCGACCTCTTTAAACGTTCGCTGCCACAATCCGCCCGCGTGCGTCAGGGCGTTCGACTTGTCGCACATCAACACACGTCGCCGTGGCGACCCATCAAGTTTTTTGCTCTTCGTGCAATATTCGAACGCGTACCGGATGATTCGCTCCACACCCTTTCGAGTGTTGATATCTTCCTGAATGGCAATTTCGTCAGGCGTTCCCTGCTTAAACACTCCGCCAGCATCGCCGTAAACGCCCTCGGTATTTTCGCGAATCACCGTGAAGTCGAGATCTTCCGGCTTCACCGACTTAAGCGGACAAAGCGACTGATCCATCAATCGGACCGGTCGCACGTTGGCGAACAAGTCCATCTTGGTGCGCATCCCCAATAAGATTTCCTTGGCGTGAATATTCGAAGCAACTCGCGGATCGCCGAAAGCGCCAACGAGGATAGCGTCGAAATCGCGCGACAACATTGCAAAACCATCAACCGGGACGGTCGTTCCGTCGGCAAGATAGCGATCAGCGCTCCAATCGAATTGCGTAAATTCGACAGCGGCTCCAGTCGCATGCATGACCTTCACGGCTTGTGGGATTACTTCCTTCCCGATGCCGTCGCCCGGAATTACTGCAATTTTCTTATGAGTGCCCACGTTGGCACGTTAGCACAGCCCCGAACACTTCAGAAACCACGGCCAGACCAACGTTTTTCCAACAATGGCACTTGCCACGTACCTGCCCGATGCCGTTCAGCCTTTCGGTTGTGCGGAGAACTCGGCACACAAGCGCTTCCGCGGATATTCGGTCAATCAGCGACCGCAGGTCCCGGACGACCGATGAGGCGACCGTCTAGCCGTACAGCCAAGCGGCTTCGCTATAATTGAAGTCGAGCTTATGACTTCCGTTGCGGCGCCCACCGACGCCAACTTTAACGAAAGCAATACCCACTCCGGCGTCGGCGAAGCCGTGCGGGAAGAGTTTGCTGCGCTGCTTTCCGGTTGTGGTGTCTACGACCTGAGCGGTCGCGCCAAACTCGCCATTACCGGCGGAGACCGCGTACGCTGGCTCAATGGCATGGTCTCGAATAACGTTCGTGATCTCGCTCCCCATCAAGGTGTGTATTCCTTCGTGCTCAATGCCCAAGGCCGAATCCAGGCCGATCTCTACGCATTTCAGCGCGGCGATTCGCTGCTGATTGAAACTGAAAGCTCCCAGCGAGAAAAGATTCTCCAACTCTTCGATCGCTACATCATTGCGGATGACGTGGAGATTGCCGACCTCACAGACACCCTTGCCGCAGTCGGACTCACGGGCCCCCAAACGCGAGCAGTTATGGAGCGCACAGGCATCATCATTCCTGAATTAACGCACCTGCAACATGCCGAATCGAAATGGCGTCAGACTTCAATCACTGTCGTGCGCTCGGAAGAAGAGTTGGGCGATTCGTGGCAAATTTGGATCGACCGCGAGCACCGCGATCAACTGTGGCAAGACTTTGAAGGGCAAGGTGCCCGTCCCGTGAGCAGCGACGCACTCAGCGCATTTCGCATCTCGCGAGGCATCCCGCAATTTGGAATCGACATTCGCGATCGCGATCTGCCGCAAGAGACTGGCCAGACTCGCGCCCTAAGTTTCACGAAGGGCTGCTATCTGGGGCAAGAGATTGTGGAGCGAATTCGATCCCGGGGCGCAGTGCATCGTCAGTTCACTGCGTTTGACGTTTCCGGACCGCTACCAGAAGCAGGCGCAAAGATTGTTACAGGAGAGAAAGAAGTTGGTGAAGTGACCAGCGTGACAACCCTTCCTTTCGCCGACGGCGACCGAAGCGTGGCACTCGGTTATCTGCGAAGAGAAGCAGCCGGGAAAGAATTGTCCGTTGGAACAACAAAGTTGACTCCAGCCTCCCTTCCCTTTACCGGAGCGCTAAAGCAATCAAGGCCTTCAGCGTTTTAAAATAGAAATCATTTCCATCTCAAAATCATCTATAGCAGGAAAACTATATATGGCTCAAAAGCGAAAAGAAGAAAGCGAATTCAAAGTAAGCGACCGGCGCTTGTTTACCTCGGACGGGGACCTTCGGGACTCAACCGACGAGCAGGTTTCAACTAGCTCCGCCACCTCTGCCGTAGCAACCGAACATATGCCCGCGCCCGGGCCCACCGCTCCGGCAGCCACTACAACGGAGCCCTTGCACGTAACCTCGAACTCTCAAGAGACTGAGCCGGAATCCGACGTACCGGATCCTCCAACCGCCTCTGAGCAGCAGGCGCAGCACGATGCTTACAAGCAATCAGCGCGCGATCTCGACAAGCGGGTGGAACTCAGCGGACATTCTGCAAAAGAGCTCGAGATGAGCTTTGAGCGCTTCCTGGCCTCGCTCTACATGACCGCCATGATGCAGATGGGCATGATGCACGAGCAGGGCGGACAGCCTGGAGTTGACATCATCGGTGCGCGCCAGACGATCGATACGCTGGGTATGATTGCAGAAAAAACGAAAGGCAACCTGACTCCGAAAGAGCAAGGATTTCTGCAAAACTGCCTTTACGAGTTGCGGATGGCGTACGTTGAGGTCACGAACGCCGTAGCTCACGCTCCGCAAGCGCCCGGCCCGCAGACGGGTACCAACGGCTGATGCAAGCGACGTTGACGGTTCTCGGTAGCGGCACATCGATGGGTGTTCCAACGATCGGCTGCGACTGTGCCGTCTGCCATTCGTCCGATCCTCGTGACCGTCGCACCCGCCCATCGATCTTGATCAGCTACAACGGCCGGCACGTAATGATCGACAGCACTCCCGATTTCCGCGAGCAGGCGCTGCGCGAAAATATTCAGCAACTCGACGCCGTTTTCTATACCCACACCCATGCCGATCACATTCTAGGCATCGATGATCTTCGCCCCCTCACCTATCACCACAAGCCAGGCAAGATGCCGCTATTCGCAACCCCCGCGGCTTGCGACTTCATGCGTACGATGTTTCGTTACATTTTCGAGCCGACCTATAAATTCGGCGGCTTGCCTCAGGTCGAAATGCATCCGATTAGCGGCGCCGTTGAATTATTTGGAGCGCGATTCGAACCCCTGACCGTAATTCATGGCGCTACTCCGATCCTCGGATTTCGCTTCGGATCAGCCGCCTATCTGACCGATCACAGCGAAGTTCCAGAAGAGACACTCAAAAACTTGCTCGACCTGGACATTCTTTTTCTCGATGCCCTGCGCTACAAGCCGCACCCGACGCACTCGACCGTTGAACAATCTTTAAAGATTGTCGAGGCAGTCAAGTCCAGGCGGACTTTCTTTACCCACATTTGCCACGATCTGCCGCACGAAGAGACAAACGCGCTCCTCCCAGAAGGTGTGAAACTTGCGTTCGACGGGATGAAGCTGGACTTCCAGATCTGATGCTCTCGCCGCCTCATCGCATAAACTCCATGCAAGTTTTCCGCAGCCTCGACGAAGTTCCCGTGGACCTGGGTCGAAGCGTGGTTAGCGTTGGGAATTTTGATGGCGTTCATCGCGCTCACCGCGGTGTTCTCGCCGAGATTGTGAAGCGCGCAAAGGCTGCTGCTGCAAAATCTGTCGCGGTGACCTTCAATCCCCACCCAACTCGCATTTTGCGTCCCGGTAACGACCTGAAGCTTCTCACTCCCCTTCCGGAGAAACTGCATCTTCTGGAAACAACTGGGATCGACGCAGTGCTGGTGCTTCCGTTTTCGCGCGATCTCTCTTTAAAGACACCGCTCGAGTTCGGCGAAGAAATTCTGGAAAAAAAGCTGCACGCGCTTGAAGTCCATGAAGGTTACAACTTCCACTTCGGGCACAAAGCTTCAGGAAACATCCAAACCTTGCGAGAGTTGGGCGCGAAGATGGATTTTGCAGTGCACGACTATCCAGAGATGCGGTTGCGCGGGGAGCCCGTATCCAGCAGCCAGATACGGAAGTTATTAACTGAAGGCCAGGTAAGCCGGGCACGCCATCTGCTCGCTCGTCCCTTCAGCATTCTTTCAACTCCCGGACGAGGTCGCGGCTACGGTTCGAAGTACACGGTCCCCACCATCAACCTGGCGCATTACGAAGAACTGGTCCCAAAAGACGGGGTATATATCACTCGTACTCGCGTAGCAGTCGGCACTGCGGGCGAGTGCTTTGACTCGGTCACAAATGTCGGAAATCGCCCCACCTTCGGCAGCGATTCCTTCGCCATCGAATCCCATCTCTTGAACTTCCATCCGCTCGAACTCACGGCTGAAACGGAAGTAGAGATTTATTTTTTAGACCGCCTTCGCGACGAGATTAAATTTCCTTCCGTCGAGGCTTTGAAAGACCAGATTGCACGAGATGTGCGAAAAGCTCAAACATACCTGCGAAGGCTTGCCTGAAAATAGCCCATCTCGTTGCTCTACGAGACCTGCGCTCCGTTTGACGACTATCCTCAATAACCAAACTGGGAATGCCAAATGCAAGCCCTATTATCTGACAGATAGGCGAAAACAATATAAATCTTGATTTATCCAGAAACCAGATTTACCCTTAACAGGAGGAAGCCCATGCCTACGCCCAAGACAAAAAAGTTTACTCCTGAAATCGACGCTGAGCTTTATAAGGAGCTTGTCACGGAGGCCGAGCGCAATGGCCAAACGCAGCGACACGTGCTCGAAAAAGCACTGGCTTTTTACCTCCATAACGTCATCCCCTCCCAGCATTTGGTTCGCCCTGAGACGGTGAAGGCCTTCGAGCAATCGGTTGCCAGCAACCGCGAGTTGCTGCGACGCCTCGCGGAATGAAATTGTGTCCGATTTCCTTACCGTCGCAGAAGTGTATTTGATTCATCACCGATTAGTCGAACTGTTTGGCGGCATTCAGGGAGTGAGAGACAGAGCAGCGCTCGAGGCCGCCGTTTTCCGGCCTCAAACTGGCTATTACAATTCAATTGAAGAAGAGGCCGCAGCTCTGATGGATTCGCTCGGCAATAAGCACGCCTTTCTAGATGGCAATAAGCGAATTGCCTTTACCGCCACTGATGTTTTTTTACGAAGGAATGGCTTTTATCTAAGGGCCGACGTTGTAGAGCACTACGAATTTATTGTCGGCTCGATGCAGAGGCACGAATTTCGCTTCGGTCCCATCCTCGAATGGATTCGAAAGCATCTCGAGCCTATTAAGTAATTCAGTTGTCACTCGACGGGCTCAACGATGAACTGATCCCGCTTTGCCCTTCCGGCAACTGAATCAGCACAATCGCCACCAGCACTAAAACAATCCCGAGCGTTTGCACCGGCCGAACCAGCTCGCCTAGCACCAGCGCCGTTATCAGGATGCTGAAGACCGGCTCCAGGCAGCTGGTGACGATCGCGCGCGTCGGTTCCAGATGCTGGAGGCCCGCGAAGTAGCAGGAAAAAGGCCCCAATACAGACACCAGCGAGAAGACGAGAAGAAACACCCACTCTCCCAACCCATAATGCGCGTCGATAATCCTTTGCGGTGGATTTACAACGATCCAGAAGAGAGCCGTCGCCAACAAGACCCACATCAGAACTTTCCAACGGTCATAGCGCGCAAGTACTGAGTGTCCACCGACGTTATAAAACGCAAAAGAGAATGCCGCCAAGAGCGCGGCAATAACTCCGACGGCATCCAGGCGCATGCCGCCTGCGCCGACCAACCCTACCGCGAGCGCGCATCCGGCAACCGACAATCCAACCGCCATTGTCTTGCGCCACGACGGCCGTTGCGCTCGACGCAAAGCGGTATAGAGCAGCACCCAGACAGGTGCGGTGTACTGAAGAATGATTGCTGTAGCCACGTTGGTGCGCTGGATCGCCAGATAGTAGAGGTAGTTCGAAGCGGCGATTCCAAAAACTCCAAGCAAAAAGAACCTCAAAACATCACGTGCCGGCACGGCAAGCTGCGCCGGTCCTCGACGCATCAGCAGGATCGGAAAGAGCACGAATAACGACAGCGTCGCTCGGCTCTGCGACAGAATAAGCGGGTCGATATTTTTGAGTGAATTGGCAAACGAGGAATTCGCGGATACACCCAGCCAACCCGGCAGATTCCCGGTGAAGGCCGCTCTCCCCATCGTCGCCGAAACTCCCCATAGAAAGGCCGCGGTGCCGATAAAGAAATAACCGCGCAGCGGATCGCGCGTACCGCTCACGTCACTTGCTCAATCGTGTAAGTGATCTTCGCGGTTTTCTCCAGCATGGCTGAAACGGAGCAATATTTTTCTTTCGAAAGTTTCACCGCATCTTCGATCGCTTTCTTCGAAACCTCGCCGGTCACAACGTACGTAAGATGAATTGCCGTGTAGACGGCCGGATACCCATCGGCCTTTTCAGCGCTCGCCCGCACTTCGAGTGCAGTAAATTTCTCTCGCTTCTTGCGCAAAATGCCCACCACGTCCGACGCAGTGCACCCGCACAATCCGATTAGAACCAATTCCATCGGACTGTTAGCTGTCTTCTCTTTCGCCGTATCCAAAACAATGGCGTGCCGCGAAGTCGCTGCACCTACGTAGCGCTCGTTGTCGCTCCAATTCACGGATGCTTCGATCATGAACTTCCCTTTCGTCTCCTGTTATCAGCTGTTCTACCTTGTCGATGCGGCGTGCGAACTGCCTACCGGCGATTGTCGGTGACAGGCTCTGGATGTATCAGAACCTTGAATAATTCCGGCGCATCGTGCTTAAATCGCGTTTCGAGCGATGTTTGCACGTCGTGCACCCGCGAAAGTGGCATGTCGTCCGGCAAAGTGCAGTGGCAGGAAACATAAAGCCTCGCCTTCACTTTTTTGAATTGGAACTCGTGCAGATCCATCACCTCAGGAAATTCCTTCACAATATTCTTCAGTCGCCGCTCCAGCTCCGGCTCGCGAACAATCTCCTCGCCCCGCTCGATGGTCGCTGGCTCGCTCTCGATGTGCGTTAGGATGGTCGAAATCTCAGGCACCTCGACCCGCATCTCTGTTTCCAGACGCGTGACTTCATCGTGGGCTTGCTTCATGCTCAGGCGCTCGTCCAGTTCGAGATGCTGCTCGACATGTAGTTGCCCGTTCAGGTCCTGCACGCTCACGTCGTGCACATTGAAGTTGTGTCTCGTCGCAACTCCGCGGATGCGATCGAAAATATTCTCCCCGCGCCCGGCTCGCGGAACAGAATGCACCACAACATCTGCGTCCGGCAGAACTTCCCGCACTCGCGAAGTCACTGCATCCGAGACCTGCTGCGACCTTTGGAAGGTGACATTGCGTTCCAGTCCAACCGATACGTCGGCAAAGAAGCGATTGCCTGCTTTGCGAAATCTAACGCGGTCGACATCGAGCACGCCCTCGACCGTTCGCAAGCGGTCCAGGATTTGACTGCGAACTCCGGGCGGAGCTGCATCCAGCAGACCGTCCACTGTCTTCCTCGCTAGCCGCCAGCTGACGGAAATAACGACGCCCGCCACAAACAGCGCAGTAACAGGGTCGGCACGAAACAACCAGGGGAGGTGATAACTTCTTGCCATCCAGACTAGAGTGAGACCTACAATCACGACCGCGCTCGACCACACGTCGGTTGAAAAATGGAGCGCGTCAGCCTCGAGCGCCTGGCTGTCATATTTCGCCGCAATGCGTCCAAGCGCACGCGAGCGCCAGACATCCACCGCGATCGACAGGAACATTACAACGAATGCGGCGATACTCGGCTCAATCTCCACGCTTTGAAAAAATAGGCGCTTGATTGCCTCGTAGATAATCCACACGCAGGTGAGCAGCAGTAAGGCAGTCTCGATGAATGCTGAAAAGTTTTCAAACTTCCCGTGACCATATTGATGGTCGGCGTCTGCCGGCTTGTCCGAGACCTGGACAGAAAAGAACGTCACCAGTGCGGCAACCAGATCTAACCCCGAATGCGCGGCCTCGGACAAGATGCCGAGGGAGCCGGTGGAAATTCCGACGACAATCTTGAGCGTGGTGACGACGATCGCCGCCAGCACCGAGCTGCCGGCAACGGCTCGCTTCTCCTTGCGCATCGATCCCGGTTTAACCGCCGCCTGTGCCTCAGACATACCCGCCATTATCGCTTTGGATTCGTTCGACGCCAACCCCTTCGGTGTTGCCCCGGCAACATAGCGTCATGCTACGATGAAATTGGTTTCCTGAGGGTTCAATTTTAAAGCTGGTAAGCGGAGGAATTCGAGTAATGCGTGATCTTAGTTGCGTCTGTTTGTTGCTTGCGGGAATGGCTTTTGGCCAGACTGCGCAACCCCCGACCCCTCCCGCTGGCGCGAAAGCGGAGTCTGGTGCCACCGCTCCAGGCGGTCCAGCAACTCCTGCTGAAACTCCGAAACCCGAAGTTGCGCCGAACGAGCCCGTCATTACGGTCAAGGGTTTCTGCAGCGACGGCAAACAAGGCGACACTTGCAAGACCGTGATCACTCGCGCCGAGTTCGACAAACTGGTCGATGCTCTGCAGCCCAACATGCCTCCTGCCGTTCGCCGAAACCTCGCTAACAAATACACCACCATGTTGAGAATGGCGATGGAGGCGGAAAAGCGTGGCTTGGATAAGCAGGCGAAGTTTGCTGAGACGATGCGCTTCGCCAGGATGCAGATTCTCTCGCTTGAACTCAGCCACGCCTTGCAGGAAGAGGCAGGCAATATCTCGGACGCTGACTTAAATGACTACTACAAGCAGAATCAGCCCGCCTACGAGCAAGCCACAATTGCGAAAATATTTGTCTCCCACACCAAGCAAATTCCGGCATCCCCTCCGCCCAAGCCTGTGACAAAATCGGGAGTCAATTCGGGAGCCAAAGCGGCGGTCAAGCCAATGACTGCTCCGACCGAGGCACAACGAAAGGCCGATGAAGAAGCGATGAAGAAAGTGAGCACCGATCTTCAGGCTCGCCTCGTAAAAGGTGAAGATCCGGACAAACTGCAGAAAGAGGCCTACGTCGCCGCCGGGCTGCCAGGAAATCCTCCTCCAACTCAATCTGAAAAGGTCCGGCGCAACACTCTCCCAGCTTCGCACAAAGACGTCATGGATTTGAAAGCGGGCGAGGTCTCACAGGTAATTCCCGATGCAAGCGGTTATTACATTTACAAAGTAATCAGGAAAGATACTTTGCCTCTTGATGACGTGAAAGCGGAAATTCGCAGCACTCTTTCCAGTAAGCGCTACCGCGACAGCATGAACGGTTACCAGAATAACGCAGACCTGAACGACGCTTATTTTGGTCCCACTCAATCGCAGATACCCGCGCCTCGCCGCGGATCGGCGCCTCCACCGGACCACGCCGTCGATCCAGACTGATAACTTCCAGGCTGATGCTCCCGTAGTTTGTGTCGATTTAACTAGAAGACTTTCACCAGAGAAGACCTGCACTGAATGGATAGCTCCAAGCGAACAATCTTGATCACGGGAGTTTCCGGCAACCTCGGACAGAGGTTGGTTCCGATGCTGTCCGATTATCAGGTGGTTGGCCTCGACGTCACTCCGCCCACAAACTGCGCCGTCTCAGAATTCGTATCGCTCGACCTGGCAAGCGAAGAATCCACCCGCGAGTTATTACTAATGCTGCGCGAGATTCAGCCGATTTCCGTCGTTCACCTCGCATTCGTAATCGATCCACAACGCTCCGGTGTTTTAGATGTCGACCGCATGTGGCGCATCAACGTTGGCGGAACCGCGCGTGTGATTGAAGCCATAACCGAAGCCAATCGAACTGCTGGCAGCATCGTTCGGCAGTTTGTTTTTCCAAGCAGTGTTTCGGCCTACGGCTCAGACCTCACGACAGCCGTCACCGAAGAGGCACCGCTCGGAGCGCACACTCTCCCCTACGCTCTTCATAAAAAGGAGAGCGACCTCGTAGTTCAGCAACGCGCGCCATCACTCCGCGGCTGCGGCGTCTTTATTCTGCGTCCCCACATCTTTGCCGGATCGTCGGTCGAGAATTACCTGATGGGAGCTTTTCGTGGCACGCCAAACGGAAAGGGTAGCTACGCAGAGCGCATGCGAGCGCACTCAAAGCGTTTGCCCTGCATGCTTCCCTACGGCCAAAAGTATTTGGATAATAAGATTCAATTCGTCCACGTCGATGACATGGCACGCCTGATCGCGTGGATCCTGACGCGCGAGCCGGAAGCTCAGCGCTTGACCATCTTGAACGTCGCTGGCCGCGGCGACGCCTTAACCTTCGCACAATGTATCGAGATGGCGAAGGCAAAGCTCATACGCGTCCCCGGACGCTGGGGAATGCGCCGCGTGCTCGACCTTTTGTGGAATCTCAAGATTTCAGCGATCCCGCCCGACGCGATGCCCTATATGACTGGCCAGTACATCATGAACACCGACCGGCTCAAACGATTTCTCGGCGATGATTACGAGGCGGTAATCGAGAAAACGAATGCTGAGGCCTTTGCGGACGCTTTTGCGCCAGCCGAAGCGCCACTTTCCAGCGCCGCCGCTATCTGACTCCCCGATAAAGCCCCGCAACCCCAAAGGTGTAGGGAGTCCACGAAGCTTCCCGAAACCCTGCTTGCCGCATGCGTTCCAGCATCTCTGCGGGCGCAGGAAAACGTTCGACTGAAGCTGGGAGATACGCATACGGTCCGCTCACTCCCGAGAGCAGAGTTCCAATCGCGGGAAGAACTCGCTTGAAGTAAAGTCGGTAGCCATGCCCGATCAACCCGGACGGCTCTCCGAAATCAAGAATGCCGCATTCCCCGCCCGGCGCCAGAACTCGCACAATCTCACGCAGTCCGGCATCGTAATCGGCCAGATTTCTAAATCCAAAAGCCGAAGTCAGCAGATCGAATCGAGCGTCGGGAAACGGCAAAGACAAGGCGTCTGCTTCAATCCAGCGCAGCTTGCTTTCGCTTCCCTTCTGCGATGCTCGCTCCAGCATGGCGTGAGAAAAATCAGCGCCCACGATCTTAGTAGACGCTCCCGCTCGGCGATTGAGCGCGAACGTCATATCGCCGGTTCCGCAACACAGGTCAAGAACCTGGGCTCCAGGACGTTTCACAATCGCGTCAAATGTTCGCGCCGTGCGCCACCACCACAAGCGATCGATGTTCAGCGACAGAACATGATTCAGCAGGTCATAGCGCGGAGCAATCGACGTAAACATCTCGCGCACCGCTTTTGAAGCGGACGCGCGGTCCGCCGCCCCCACCGGAGCCGCCCCCACCACTCTTTGATTTGCGTCCGAACTCATCCTGACCGTGCTAATTTTCGTCCGCGCAATTAGCTGCGCGATAACTTCTGAATTTCGTCTACTGCGGAGCGCACAATCGCCTCCGGCACATCGCTTGCAATCTCCACTTTGCCGATCTCTCGCGGCAGGACAAAATGCACCACCCCGTGCCGCGTTTTCTTGTCCGAGCGCAATCGTTTCACGATGTTCGCGGAAACGAACTTCATTCGCGGAAGCTTGTGGAAGCCCATGACCGAATTCGTAATTCGACCCGCCGTGACGCTATCGAGCTTTCCGAACGCCAGCGCAATGTGGGTTGCCGCAATCATGCCCCAAGCGACCGCCTCGCCATGGAGCAGTTGCGTGTACTTTGTTTCGGCCTCGAGCGCGTGGCCGATGGTGTGGCCGAAATTCAGCACTTGCCGCAAGCCGCCTTCCCTCTCATCTGCGCTCACGACGCTGGCTTTCAGTTTCACCGAGTCGGCAATTACCTTCTCAATCACGCCGGGATCTCGATTAAGAATCTCGCGAGATCGCTCTTCAAACAGCCTGAAAAGTCCGGGATCGCCAATAACCCCGCACTTGAGCGATTCATAAAGCCCCGACCGATACTCGCGAAGCGGAAGCGTCGCAAGCACATCGGGGTCGATCAACACGGCTTTCGGTTGATGGAACGTCCCTAACAGATTTTTACCGGCCACGAGATTGACTCCGGTCTTTCCCCCGATGGCCGCATCGACTTGGGCGACCACGGTCGTCGGCACCTGAACCACATCGATACCCCGCATGTAGATCGACGCAAGAAATCCCGTGACATCGCCCACTACGCCGCCGCCGAGCGCGACTAAAACCGTGTCGCGATCCGCACCAGCTTTTAGCAGTTTTTCAGCTAATCTCTCCAGCGTAGATAAACGCTTCGCGCTCTCTCCGTTCGGCATTTCCAGCAGATCGGCCGTGAACCCCGCAGATTCCAGTGATTTCGCCAGCGCCTTCCCCCATCGCTTTCGCACCGGAGCCACCGTCACGATGACCGCTTTTCGACTTTGAAGTACGCCTTGCAGGCATTCCCCGGCCCGAGCGATCAAGCCGCTACCAATAAGAACTTCGTAAGATCGCGACGGAGTGGAAACTGGAATTTTGATCATTAGAAGACGGTTCTTCATCATAGCTCACGGAAAATCAGCCTGAAGATAGATGGCTTAAGAAAATGAACGCTCTGCGTTTCATTCCGGAACTATAGACCTTGCGCCCCTTGTGGCCTGCGCATGGAAGCCACGACCGAAACTGCCAGCACCAAGAGCACAGCCGCCAAAGTCCACTCGGTAGGAATGCTCACATAGTGCGCTCCAATCATCTTCAGCCCGACCATGATCAAGACGATTGATAATCCATAATGCAGATAGTGGAAGCGGTCGAGCATCCCTGCCATGGCAAAGTACATAGAACGGAGTCCAAGAATTGCAAACACGTTCGAGGTGTAGACGATGAACGCATTCAGCGTCACAGCCAGAACTGCCGGAATGGAGTCGACCGCAAAAAGTATGTCGCTCGTCTCCACGATCAAAAGTACGACAAATAATGGCGTGGCATAGAGAACCTCCCGCTTGGTAAAAAATTTGCCACCCACATATTCATCCGTTACAGGAATAAATCGACGAAAAACTCTCAGAACAATGTTCTTTTCGGGGTCGACCTGGGCCTCGCCTTGAAATAGCAACCTGCCGCCAGAGAACACGAGCACTGCGCCGAAGATGTAGGTGATCCACTCAAAGCGTTGGATCAACCCCACCCCAGCGGCAATAAAAACGCCGCGCATAATCAACGCGCCAAGAATTCCCCAAAACAAAATTTTTCGCTCGTGCTCACCGGGAACCTTGAAGTAGCGAAAGATAAGCAGGAAAACAAAAAGATTATCTACGCTGAGCGAGAGCTCGATCACATATCCCGTGACGAACTGTAGCGCCTCGGCGCGGCCGTGCCAGAAGAATTCCAACACGGCGAAAGTCGCAGCTAACGCGACCCAAACACCCGACCAAGCTAATGCCTGCCGAAAGCTCACCGGCTCTGGTCTGCGGTTCAGCACAGCCAGATCCAGCACCAGCATCGCGACTACAAAGAGGTTGAACAGTATCCAGAAAAGGAGCACAGTCTGAATCTTACACAGATACTACTGCTCCCTTCCGCGTTTTCCCTTCTCCCACTCCTCCCACATTCCCATGTTCTTCAATTCTTGATCCAGCTTTGACTCATGCAGCGTCTCTTCGATTTGCTTGCGGCTTATCCGCGGCCCGACACGCGCTTCGGAATTTGCCAGGGCGAACGTGAAATAAGCGGCTTCAGCGACGTTCTTCTTGAGTTGGCTGAAATCGACTTTGTCATAGGTGTCGGTAGTGGCGTGGTAGTTTTCCATGTAGTTAGCTTCGTCCTGATCAGCCACAAATGTCGGCACGCCCTCGAGCATGAAATCGAAATGGTCGGTTCCGGCCTCCGCGGTCGGCGCTGCTTTAGTAACGCCGAACTTTTCTAAGGGAGCAAGCATCGCCGTCGCTGCCGCAACCACGTCTTTTCGTCCTCCGCTCGAAAAGGTTGTCGTCTTGCCGATCCCGGAATCAAAAATGACGACGCCAGCAGCATTGTCGAGTTCTTTCCGATGAGAGGTGGCGTATGCTCGCGACCCAAGCAACCCCTCTTCTTCGCCTGAAAAAAGAACGAAACGGATTGTGCGCTTAGGCTTCAGCCCAGAGTTTTTGATGGCGCGAAGCGCGTCAATGACAAGTGCCGAATTACATCCATTGTCGAGCGCTCCAGTCCCCAGCTCCCACGAATCGAGATGCGCTCCGAGGATCACGTATTCCTGCGGCTTCTCGCTCCCGGAAATCTCAGCAACCACATTCCAGGTCTTGAATGCGCCGCCGATCTTGTTGGGAATAGAAATATCAGCCCACACCGGATGCGCGGTTGCGAGAAGCCTTGCGATCCGCTCACCATCTTGACGCGCTACGACGAGTTGTGGCAGAGCATCGATCTCGCCGGCAACGGCGTTCGTATGGCGATAAAGAATTCCGTGATCGCGCGTGGCCATGAATGCAATTGCCTTGGCCTTACCTTTTACTGCCCGCGCAATCACCTGAGGCGCGCGCTCGTACTCGAGGAAAAGGTCGTCCCAAGTGACGAGAACTTTGGAATGCACCAGAAGAATCTTTCCCGAGACGTCTCCAGCCTTCGCAAAATCTTCCGCAGATCCTTCCGCGACATCCACGATCGGCACATGCGTGGCATGTTCCAGGGCCGGCGCCCACGCCACCGACACCGCGCGCACTGGAAACGTGGTCCCCGAGTAGAGCGATGCTGTCACCGACGTCGCACCCTCCGCCCATGAGTGGGGCATGGAAAACTCTTCAGCATGCACCTGCTCCCCGCCCGCTTCCTTGAATGCAGCCGTCGCCCATTCCACAGCGCGCTGAAATGCAGGCGTGCCCGGCACTCGCCCTCCCACTTCATCGGTCAAGCTTCGAAGATTGGTCTCGAGCACGGAAGACTTCAGCGCCTCGCTGATAAGACGGAGAGACTTTTCTTTGTCAGTAGCGGCGTCAGCCGCGAGCGAAAGTGAAGAGACGGTAGTAAGGACGACAGCGCTTAAGAGCTTCCACCAGAAAGGAGCTTTCATAGCGGAGCATTAGAAATGAATTTACGACAAAGCGAAAGATGAAATGTGTCTTCGTCGTGCAATCGACGAGCTTAGGCCATTAGCGTTATAGCTGAGGATCGAGTGGTTGGCCGGCCGGTGGGAGCGAAGTTTTTCAAATTCAGTGCAGGCGGAGAATCTGCACCGTAATATTGTCAGGCCCACCGCGTTGACGAGCGAGTTGAATTAATTCGCGCCCGGCTATTTCAACGTTTTTATTTTTCAAGACGTTGAGGATTTCCCCATCCCGCATCAGCCCCCAAAGTCCGTCACTGCAAATCATGATCACATCCCCAGCCTGTAGCGGCGCTGGCGCCTCCGATGCGTCCATAAACAAGTCAGGATTGGTCCCCACCGCAGATGTCAGAATGTTGCGTTGCGGATGCACTTCCGCCTGCTCCGGACTGATCATCCCTGCCTCGACCAGGCGTCCAACATAAGAATGGTCACGGGTAACGCGAGTAATCGTTCCCTCGCGAATCAAATAGAGCCTCGTGTCACCTACATGAACAAAAAATAGCTCCGAGTTGACGATCGCCGCAGCAGTGCAAGTCGTTCCCATCCCACGCAGTTCAGCATGTTCAAGGCTATGCTTGCGGATTGCTTCGTGGGCCGATTGAAGTCCGGAAACCAATGCCTCTCGCGGGCCGCCATCGCGCTTTTTGTAAACTTCGACAACCGTATCGACTGCCAGGCGACTCGCCTCCTGTCCCCCCTCATAGCCTCCCATGCCATCGGCCACGACCGCCAGGCGGCCTTTTCGCGCAAATTCGGTGTCGTCATCCGATTCCCAATACCCAAAGGAATCCTCATTATTGAGGCGAACACAGCCAATATCGGACTGACTGGAAACTTCAACTCCTGGGCGAACCTTCAAAAGCTCACGACGACAGTAACAAAGATAAAGGACATATATTGTGCGCTAAACGCCAAACGATGGAATTATAAAGCCTCTGCCGAACCTATCAAAGGACTGAAGCCGAAAAGCTTCTGAGTCGTAGACAAGTCTAATCCGACCCGTTGAGTTCCAGCCCACTGCCTCAGCGATACCGGCAGCAACAGACTGCCTATCAGGCGACCCCGTCCACTACAATTGCCGGATGCCCGAAGATCATACTCCCGGCGACCGCGATCCAAGCATAACCCCGCCATCATCGGAGATCTCCGCGCCTCCCACAGCCGACCCTCAAATCATTGATGACGTTCCCGTCGCCGATGCTCCCACCGAATTTCGCATCGGAGAAGAGTTTGGCACCGCCAAGCGCACACTTCCCCCAGTGCGAATCGTCTTGGCAGGCATCGCGGTAATTTTGGTGATCGTCGGTATTGTCGCTTTCAAGGAGCGAGCCAAGCCGCAGGGTGCGGGCGCAATTAATCTTGTTCAATCCGCCGATGTGCCCGGCCAGAACACGGTGCTGGCTGCCGTCACTTTCACGCTACGCAATACCGGAGAAAAGCCGCTCTACGTTCACACTCTCAAGGCGCAACTCACAACCGCCGACGGACAAACCGACGAAGATGAGGCTGCGTCGGTCGTCGACCTCGACCGCTATTTTCAAGCTTTCCCAGCGCTCAAGGAAAGCGCCGAGCCTCCGCTTTCCCCAGAAACAAAAATGCCCGCCGGAGCCGAACAAAAAGCCACCATCATCGTGAGCTTTAAGATGACGAAAGAGGCATTCGACCAGCGTAAATCGCTTACTGTGACTATCCAACCCTACGATCAGCCTTTGCCCGTAGTTCTTAAGTAGCCGACCGCGGTTGTCACTCGCTCTCTTTATTTACTCGTTCTCCAACGTCTGCCGTGCCTTGGCCAGCGCTTCCTTATCGCTACCGCTAACCTTGGGATAAGCGAGTTTGAAACTCTCCAGCGTATCCACCATCGCTTGCGAGACGATCAGCCGCGCAAACCATTTATTGTCAGCCGGAACCACATACCACGGCGCATGCTTCGTCGCCGTGCTCCGAATCACCGCTTCGTAAGCCGTCTGATAGTCGCCCCAAACCTCGCGCTCTTGAATATCAGCCGCAGAAAACTTCCAATTCTTTTCCGGATTATCCAGCCGCTCCATAAATCGCTTTTTCTGCTCTTTTTTTGAGAGATGCAGAAAAAACTTAAGAACCGCGATGCCATTACGCGTGAGATAGCGCTCGAAACAGTTGATGTCTTCGAACCTCTCCTCCCAGATATTTTTGGTTACCAATTCCTTCGGCAGTTTCTCGTTCTCTAAAATCTGCGGATGAACGCGCACGATCAGCATCTCTTCGTAATAGGACCGGTTGAAGATGCCGATCTTGCCTCTTCCCGGCAGGAGCCGCGTCGTCCGCCACAAAAAGTCGTGATTCAACTCTTCGGCTGAAGGCGTCTTGAAAGAATGGACATCCACGCCCTCCGGATTTATCCCCGACATGACGTGCTTGATCGTGCCATCCTTACCAGCCGCATCGAGCGCCTGGAAGATAATTAATAGTCCCCTGCGGTCCTGAGCCGCGAACATGTCTTGCAGGCCGCTAAGCTTGTGTACCCCATCGGCCAGCAAGACTTTCGCCTGCGGCTTGAACTCAGATTTCAACCCATGCGTGTCGCCCGGATCGTAATCTTTGAGCCGGAAATCTTTCCCGCTTTCAAGCCGATAACGCTTCAAAAGCTTCTCAATTTTCATAGTTGCCCCAACCAGCCGCAGGCAAATTGCCTGAAGCAAGCATCACTCTAACCGATCCAACCAAATCAGAATAGAGCCGGCACTATGAGCGAGTCGGATAGAGGCGATTCCTAAGTGCCTACTGAGAGAAATCAGGAAGAGAGTGCATTACTCAAGCGTCGCATATTCTGTTTTTGCTTCCTTAAGGATGGGTAGATCACCGTCGGCGTCCTTCCATAATGCGAAGAAATCCTGATACGCCGCTTTGGCTTTGCCCTTGTCGCCGATGAGTTGATACGCCCGCCCTAACCCCAGCTTGGCCAGCGAATGTTCTGGCGTGACCGGAGATATTCCGCGGTGATCGATGATCTTCTGAAACTCTGCCGCAGCCTCAGGCCCTCGCTTCGCCTGCAGGTAAGCGAGGCCGCGAATGTATATCGGGCTTAGCCCCATGGTCGATCCAAGTTCGTATGGAGTCGCAGATTGCAGCGCGGCGATCGCCTCCTCCGGCTTTTTGCGATTCATCGCAGCCAGTGCTTTTGCCTCAGGAATCGTTACATTGTGAAGAAGCGCATCGTCGGGAAAGCGACGACTGAGATCGTCGAGAACGATTTGGCTCCGGGCAGCATCCCCGACCATCGACAGCGCGAGCGCCGCCGGGACCATGTTGCTGCGGCCGTGTGCGAGCGCCGCACTGGACGCGCTAAGTTCGCGCGCTCTTGCAGCATTCCCCATCTCCGCCTGTGCGAAGGCCCACAGGGCTTCAGTATCGGACGTAGTTTCCTTGAAGCCGAGTCGGTTCGTGCTCTGAAGAGAGCGGCCAACCAACTCATCGCCCTTATGCATCTGCCCACGGGAGGCGGCCCAAAATGCGGCCTCATTCAGAAGGAGATATTCGGTGGGTTTGCCCTCCGCCCATTTCATTTGTGCCTGCAAGCCGTTATCGTCGCCCGTGACCGCGGCCACATCGTAAAGCTGCTGGTGAATGAATTGATTGTCGGTTTTTGCGCTCGACGCTTGTTGCAAAACGGTACGCGCCTCCTCAAAGCGGTTTAGGCCCGCATATCCCATCGCCTCATGCTCGTAACCAAATGGCGCTCCGGGCTCAAGCCGGATAAAGGTTTGTGCGAGAGGGATGGCTTTGTCGTATTCCCCGAAATAAAGATTGTGAATCAATGCCAGGTTCGTGTAGGCGCTCGAATCGTTCGGATAAGTTTGAATCGCCGATTGCAGCGTCTCCTTATCTTTCTGGATGTTGCCGCTCGCGGTATAGAAGTGATCATCAATATAAAAGCGCTCGCGTTCGCTGACCCGGTCGCGCAGACTGTAGGCTTTTTTTGCCGCCTCCACCGACCGATCCTCTTCACCCAGGTTATTAAAGACAGCAGCCAAACGCGCCCAGGCCAAAGCAAAATTAGGATCGAGTTCAACGGCGCGTTGAAAAAGAGGGATCGACTCCGCTTCTCCTCCGCCGTTGCGTATGGTGTCGGCTGCGGTGTATGCCTTCAAAGCTTCCAGCGACGAAGTGGTCGCTTCCGTCACCGGCGTGTCGAACTTCTGAATCGATGCCAGCGACTCGCCGAGCTTTCCTCGCAAACTCGATGCCGCCTTCCCAACCGTTGGCAACACGGCTTCTTTGCTCGCAGCCGTCACTTGCTCGCGCGCCAGCGAATCTCCCGTCGCGCAATTGACGGCATCGAGTGCGACCACGTACTGGCTGCCAAGCGCGGCGATCGATCCGCTCAGCATGGCTTTGATTTGCTCGCGCTGGCAAATTTCACGCGCGACGGTCCCGGTCACGCGCTCGTCGGCCGGCCTCCCCATAAACTTCAGCGAGGTTCGCACCGTTTGATCTGGAGTGATATTCAGATAGGGCGACTGCTCCAACTGCACGGCCAGCGCCTGCTTCAATGTGCCGTCGAAGACCGGATCGCCGGTGGTGTTGACGAAATCGGCCAGCAGAATCGAATCTTTTCCAGTGATCTGCTTCGCGCCTTGCCCCCGCCAATAAAAGATGCCCCCGAGAACAGTCCCAACGAGCAGCGCGGCTGCGAGCCATGTCCACTTAGGCACGGACCGCGATGCTTTTGCTGGCTCGTGCGCTGCCGATGACATCGTTGGCGCAGCGGAAGAAGTGTGCGCGGCAATCACGGCACTTCGGCTGGATGGAAATCGCTCCGCCGATTGCCGACTCGCCGCTTCTCCGCTTGCAGCGGGGACATTCGCAGATCGCTGGCCAGAGTCGCGGTTCACGGGCGATGACGGCAAGCCTTCTTCCGGTTGCGAATCGTCATCTACATCCTCCGCCGACGCGCTGATCCTTCGGCCTGAGTCCGAATCACGTTTCAACCGCTGCAATTCCGCGCGCATTTCGGAAGCATGCTGGTAGCGCAACTCTCGGTCCTTCTCCAGCGATCGATTGATGATGCGCTCAAGCTCTGGCGGAAGATCTGGGTTCAAACGAATTGGCGGCGTGGGCGCTCGTTCCAGAATCGCATTGAAAATGACCGCCGAGGTATCTCCCCGGAACGGCAACTTCCCTGTCGCCATCTCGTACAACACCGCTCCAAAGGAGAACAAGTCACTGCGACGATCGAGTTCTTTCCCCCGCGCCTGCTCCGGCGACATATACGCGACCGTGCCCAGCGCCGTCCCCGGACTGGTCAGATGTTTGTCATCGACAGTCGCTAGCGTAACTCCATTATCGCTGGTGCTCCGACCAAACGGCCCCAATACCTTCGCCAAGCCAAAGTCGAGAACCTTGGCGTGCCCGCGCTTCGTTACAAAAATGTTCGCTGGCTTAATATCACGATGCACAATGCCTTCAGCATGCGCCGCATCAAGCGCATCCGCGATCTCGATCGCCAACAGCAGCAATTGCTCCATCTCCAGCGGACGCCCCGCGATCATGTGTTTCAGCGTCACGCCATCGAGATACTCCATGGCGATGAAGGCGTTTCCATCATGCTCACCGATGTCGTAAATCGTGCAGATATTCGGATGGTTCAGCGCGGAAGCAGCCTGCGCCTCCCGCTCGAACCGGCTCATCGCCTGCGGATCTTTAGCAACATCTTCCGGAAGAAACTTCAGCGCCACAAAACGTCGCAGGCGCGTGTCTTCCGCCTTGTAAACCACGCCCATCCCGCCGCCTCCCAATTTCTCCGTAACGCGATAGTGCGAAATGGTTTGATTGATCAGGAGAAGGCCCCCAAGCCCGCGCCAATGCTAGAACCGCCGGACCGAGATGTCAAAAGCGAGATGCGGAAGGCAAACAGCGAAACAGAGAACAGTGCGACCGAAGCCCAAAGGCCAGGGATCGCCAACGCCCAAATAACACCGTAATTTGACTTCCCAACCCGAAGTCCTACAATAGAGTTAGTTCTTTAAGGCCAATTCCCACCAGTGGGGGCGTCCCGGCTTCGACGGAGATGCTTGCGGCCAAGAGGCATGCCGGGGTGCACACACCCGTAATCGCGTGCAAAATGATAATTGCCAATCAACAGATGGCATACGCAGCTTAATTAATTAAGTTGCCGTCTTCCGCAGCTTCGCCCGTGGGCTGCGCGCGGACGTCACACAGCGGGCTGCTCTTCCCGTCTACGTCTGGGGCGGGAGGCTAAGATTTCAGGCTAGCGGCACCCGTTTCTTGTCCGTTCTGAGCGGAGGTCGCGAACGTCCTGGGGTAATGCCCAGGGCATGAACGTGAATAAGCATGTAGTCTCTTGACCAGTAACATTTTCGGACGCGGGTTCGACTCCCGCCGCCTCCACCACAATATCCCATCCGCCTTCAATCCCTTTCACCGAATCGCCGATTCGTATCAAGGCATCGCCATAGATTTTTTTGCACCTGATTCGAATCAGGATTGCCCTTGATTCGTATCAGGGCGTCGCTTCAGCGATGCCGCATCCCTCCAATTTCATCGCCTCTTTAGGGGCTGCTCACTCCGTCGGAGCGGTTTACCGCGTGCCTAAAAGCAAATCCATCTACGCCGGTCTCCACGTCACAACTCATGCCCCCGATCAATCGTAACTGCATCCTGCTCCGATAAATCCAGCCTAGTGAAGATAAAGCATTCCGACAGGCGGAGGTCTATACTCGCTGACTAGCGTGAGCCATGATGCGGAGGCAAGACGAAGATGTTGACTGCACCGTCGAAGGTCGCGGCGGCTTTATCGGCTATCATTTTTGTTAGCGTTTCACTTCACTCCGAGCAGACGCAAACCCATCGCGCATACGCTGCCGCGGCTGAGCAAACGGTTACCAAACTGGAACAGGAATGGTTTGCCGACCAACTGGCGCTGAACTGGACCAAGCTCAAGAGCATGATCGCCGAAGACTTTGTCCTTACCGAATCAGACGGCAAATTGGGCAACCGAGAAACTATGATGGCAGGCTACAAGACGGAGTCATCCTTGACCTCCGATATCAAGATGACGTTCCTTGTAACCCACGCGGTGGCGGTCGACACTGTGGTAGCCATAGGTCTGGACGACATTACCTTGAAAGAGAAAGACGGGCGCACAACTCATCGCTACGAGCGTTTCACCGACACCTGGATCCTGCGTGACGGCCGCTGGCAGTGCGTTGCGGAACAGCTAACCCTCGGGCAACCTTAGCTCCGCCAGACGCCTGCGGCTGAAATCGCGGAAACCAAAGCACTTTGCTTCGGCTGCATGCCGTCTCTCCAGCACTAACATTTTCGGGATGACTTCGTTTGTTCCCGATGGTCGCCGTTGAGTCGTATCACGGCGTCACCCGGCGCTCATAAGAAGGTCCCTCATTCGTATCAAAGGACGAGGTTGAATTACATCAAGGAGTTCGCTTTTGACTCGTATCAGGGCATCGCTTCAGCGATGCCGCATCCGGCCAATCATCGCTCTTCAAGGGGATGGGATCGAACTCTTGTACGGCCCGACAGCTAGCGTTGCCCGTTCACAGGTCCCGCTAATTCATCTATCGGCCAAGCAGGAACGGTTCCGTTTGATCCGCTCAGAACGGCTACCGAAGATGTTGTTTCGAAGCGTGGGCACCACCGGCCTCGACCCAATGTTCGTTCGTCACATACAGCACATGAAACTCCGTGGTATCCACATCCATGCCCACTCGCCTCCATCGCTACTATGGCGCCGGATACCTGCACTTTACCACCACCAATTGTTATCGCCGATCTCCCTGCCTGGCGGCCGCCACAATCTCTTTCTTATGGTGCTCGAACAAGTCCGCCGCCTCTATGACTTTGCCGTGGTCGGTGACGTCGTGAGCTGACCGGCGGGCAGCAGAAAACCGCATCAATCGCCTTGGTTTGCTGTACTACAAAAATATGTACCCGAACGGGCACTAGTTGTTCCGCCGCGTTGCTGCTAGCTTGAAATTTAACTACCGTAACTGAGATCTTGCACCCATCACGAGCTTTTGGCTCCCCACCGATTCCAGAGAAGTGACCTGCGTTAACACTCACCGCCAGGCTGAAGAGGAGAAGCTAATGTGTAAATTGAAGGTTGGCAAACTTTGCGTTTCTGTGTTGCTGCTGGCATCGATTATGACTGGATGCAGCGATCCCGATAAGAACCCGAAAGCAGTCGCACCCGGCGACCCTCTTGCAACGCCTATCGTCACGTCGGTCACGCCTCTGGATGGGTCCACCTTGATTTGCCCTAATACAGCGGTCATCACCGCTACTTTCAGCAAGGCGATGAACCCCACCACGATCAGCACCGCCACCTTTACCGTAAGCTCATCCTCTGGAAGTGTCTCCGGCCAGGTCAGCTATGCTGCGGCCACCAACATCGCCACCTTCACACCTACGAGCGCTCTCGCACCAAGCAGTTCTTTTACCGCTACTATCACCACCGGTGCGACTGACACGTTTGGCAATACACTAGCGGCGAATTTCGTGTGGACCTTCACCACTTCCACAACCTGCACGCCACCGCCAATCACTCTGGGAGCGGCCTGCAGCTTCGGCGTCCTGGCAGGCTCTACCGTCACGAACGTCCCGGGTACGGCGACCAGCGTCAGCGGCGACGTAGGAGTGTGGCCAGGTTCCGCTGTAACTGGATTCGGCCTTCCTGCTTCGATCACTGGCGCCATCCACGCCGGTGACTCAGTTGCGATGGCTGCGCAAGGCGCTCTCACTACAGCCTACAACAATGCAGCCGGAGCCGCCGGCGGTGCCGTCCTTTCCGCAGACATCGGAGGGCAAACTCTTCCCGCAGGCGTTTATAGGACAACCAGCGCTCAGCCTTCACTGGGAATCACCGGCAATCTAACCCTCGATGGCGGAGGCGATCCCAACGCTATCTGGATTTTCCAGGTCGTGTCGACGCTCAACACCGCTGCCGGAAACAGCAACATCATTCTTATTGGCAGTGCCCAGTCTCACAATGTTTTCTGGCAGGTTGGAAGTTCCGCCACCCTTGGAACAAACACGATCTTCCAGGGAACCATCATGTCCCAGGCTTCAGTTACATTGACGACGGGCGCAACCCTCAATGGCCGGGCACTGGCCCGTACCGGCGCCGTCACCATGGATACCAATACGGTTGTGGTGCCGAGCTGTCCATAAGAGTCCAAACCTGCGGACCAGCTTTGAGTCTGGTCCGCGGAGCGATGTTCGCAAACACGATGCTCGCAAACACGACGCTCGCAAAATTGACTTTATGAGTTCCCGCGTTTCACGCAACTTAGTTCGGAGGAATATTCGCATGTCATCTCAAACAACTGGTCGTCCTGGTCAGGTTTTTCTAACGCTGTTAGCAGTGCTGGCTATTCTGTGCGGGCTTAACACAGCCGCCGCAGCGCAGGACCAGACGCCCAAATGGGAACTCTTCGGCGGGTATTCCTTATTTCATTCTGGAGGCGATATTAACGGCCAACTGCCGAATGGTTTGTTCCCCGTAAGCAGCCGCCTGGAAGTGAATCCTCGCGGCGTTGGCCTTGCCGCAACGTATGACTTCAACCGTTGGTTTGGAATGACCCTCGACAGCAGCGCGCACTGGGGCAGCGGCGAAAGAACCACATTCAAGAGAATTGACGACACCGGTTTTTATAATCTCTCGGTCGGGCCGAAGGTCACATTCCGAGGAAAACATTTCTCGCCCTTTGCCGAGTTCCTGGTCGGCGACCATCGACTCACGCCGGACGCCTTTCACGACATCGACTCACTAGGCTTCATGCCTGGCGGCGGTCTTGACATTATTCTCTCGCGCCACATTGCGCTCCGGCTGATTCGCGCCGACTACGTATATTCAAATTATCGCTATGGTCCGAAGGATACAACTGCGGAAACTCACATTCGTGGTGCACGGCTGCAAACGGGAATCAATTTCATGTTTGGCGGCGAGGATGCGATTCCGCCGAGTGCCGCTTGCACCGTTGATCCGACCGACGTTTTCGTTGGAGAGACGGTAACGGTGACAGCCACGGGATCGAGCTTCAATCCCAAGAGCGCGCTTCGGTACAGCTGGTCCGGCGCCGACGCCAAAGTCTCGGGCAACGAAGCTTCCACCCGGGTGAATACTACCGGATTACAGCCCGGTCCCTATACAGCCACCGCCAATGTTAGTGACGAACATAGGCGCTCTGCATCCTGTACCTCGCGGTTTACCGTGAAACAGACACCGCCGCCCGTAATTTCTTGTGCTGCAGACCCAAGTAGTGTGGCTATGGGCGGCACCTCAACCATCAACTCGAATGCCACCAGTCCGCGTGGTCGCAAATTGACCTACAGCTACAGCTCGAGCGCCGGTGAAATTTCCGGAACCGCTTCCTCTTCCACTCTCAATACGGCGGGCGTGCAACCGGGCCAGATCACGGTGACTTGCAGTGTCACCGATGATAGTAGTGCACCGTTAAGCGCCACCTCCACCACCGCAGTTACGGTACAGGCTCCGCCGCCTCCGGCGCCCGAAATCGCACAACTCGAAGCCAAGCTGGCGCTTCACAGCATCTACTTCCAAACCGCGCGTCCGACCGTGGACAACCCAGATGGCGGCTTGGTAGAGAGCCAGGAAGGGATATTAAAAACGCTCGCAGAAGATTACGTCGCGTATCTGAAATACAAGCCTGACGCGCACCTCATTCTCAGTGGGCATGCTGACATGCGAGGTTCGCCCGCCTACAATCAGGCGTTAACCGAACGGCGCGTCGAACGTGCACGGAGCTTCCTGATTGCACACGGCGTGAAGGAAGACCACATCGAGCTGCGTCCGCTCGGCCAGAATGAGCAGCTGACTTCGGATGAGGTCAAAGTCCAGATTGCGCAAAATCCAGATCTGACAGAGGCTGATAAGGAACAAATGCTCAAGAATTTGCCGGTGATGGTATTGGCGAATAACCGTCGGCTCGACATTTCTCTGAGCACGACGGGACAAGAGTCTACGCACCGCTATCCATTCAATGCGAAGGACTACCTAACGCTAATCAGCACCGCAGGCACCGGCAAAAAGCACGCGGTCAAGACGCACAAAACGCCTAAAAAGTAGCTGCCCTTTCTTACCGTTAGCTCTTGTGGTTGCTCGCCGGAATAGTGTTTATACGGTGAATGACGTTTATTTGGAATTTAGATTCGAATCGTATATGTGGACGGGATTAGGCCGAAACGCCTAATGCTCCGACTGAAGATGTCATGTTGTACCTTGGCAGTGAAATTTCCACAGGGTAGCCTGGGGGTTGGCCCACCTTTGCACCACCACGAACGGGGATGCCTCACCCTTCGCGGTTTTCGAAGCGTGGGCACCACCGGCCTCTACGCCGTATTCGTTCGTCACATACAGCGAGTGAAACTCCGTGGTATCCCCATCCATGCCCACTCGCCTCCAGCGCTACTACGGCGCCGGATACCTGCCCTTTATCACCACCAGTTGTTATCGCCGATCTCCCCTGCCTGGCGGCCGCCACAATCGAAATCTCTTTCTTATGGTGCTCGAACAAGTCCGCCGCCGCTATCACTTTGCCGTGGTCGGTTCCGTCGTGAGCTGACCGGCGGGCAGCAGGAAACCGCATTCCCGAGCCGCGCGAATTAAGGCGCGGCCGGGTTCATCTAAGTGCTTCCATTTGCTGGCAACTGATTTTCGAAATAAAACTGGTAGTGATTCCTGCACCCCGGATTAAAATCCGCCGCGCATTTCGGACAGCGATAGCCACCCGCCAGATAGGCGTGGATCGTCAACTCCTCGCCGCAAGCGCCGCATAAGATCGCCTTCTCGTTCCACCTGCCCGCCGGCCATCGTTCAATCGCGTGCCCAGCCTGCTCGATGTGACAATCCTTGCAGGCATAGTAAACGCCGCAGCACTTCATCTTGACAGCGACGATATCGACGGGCTGGTGATAATGCGCGCAACGGCTCTGCCCATCTACGTCGATCCCGCGAACTGTCGGTCTGCTTGCTTGCGTCAACTTGCGTTCCGCTCCTCCCATATTCTAGCGTGGACGCGCACACCATTTCTTGCTCGCGTCAACCGTATCAAGACGCATCCGCGTTTTGCGGCGCTGCAGCATGCGCTCCAGCAGAGCGTTCACTTTTTGCCTCTCTTCCGCAAATTTCAAATCGAGTCGCCGGCGCAAGTCGGGCGCAATCGTGGGTCGGCCCTCTTCCACTACATTCAGAAAATCCATTGCCGTCCGCGCGCCCCGTGCCAGGCTGGGGAACTCCCTCTTCAGACGTAAGAGCGCAGGATGGCGCATCCACCGGTGCGGCGTCAGATACCGTACTCGCCGGTTGGCATTGACGACTGGGAAATCATTGCGCTCGTCTGAATCGAGGCCGAGAAAAGACAGCACTCTCTCGTACGCGCCCTTCGGATCGACAGCAAAGTCTTCATAGTCGATGAGATGAACAAATTCCTCTCCGAAGATTTCCAGATAACGCTCGATCTGCGCCGAGAAGCACACCAGTTCGCGGTAACTGGGGCCGCCGACCGCCTCTCCGCAAAATGGCCCTTGCAGCCAATAACGCGCTTCGTCCGATGCCAGGGCGTCTGCAAAGTCCAGTACGTGTTCCGAACCCCCGTGCAGGTTCTGGCTATGCAGCGCATGCAAGACCTCAACCGGATCGCGCACCATAATTATGATCTGCGCCGAAGACTTGAATTCGCGAATCGCAAGCGGCGCAGCCGGCGACGACAGGTACATAACCGAAGCCTCGCCCACCCGTGACTTCCCTGCCGCGCTTTCGAAGTTCGTCAAATAATCTTCGAGTGTCGAGAACGAGCGGTGCGCCACCGTGTCGGCAGCAAAGTAATTGGGTTCTTTCGCTCGCGACATTCCGACGTCAGGGTGACGTGAGAGGTAAGTGTAGAGAGCCGTCGTGCCGCACTTCGGAGCTCCTACAATAAAGAAATCAGGCTTCGGCATGAGCGCGTCAACGCACTTTTGCAAAGATTGCAAATCAACCACAGGCGGGATCCGAAATTGAGAATTCAATTCCAGAGTTCAACGCGGATGGATTATGCGATGAATTAAGCGGGCAGCCTAAATCGCCTAAGTGTAGCGCGGACACTCCTGTCCGCGCCGCCGTGAGCAGATCAGCAGGCCTCAGGCGTTTAAGGTGGGAACGGACTCGCCTTCGTCAGAGCTGCAGATGCGGTGCGCGGAATTCGTTATCGTTTCAACGTGTCCTGCACGGGCGCGAGAGAAAGAAACGCTGGATGACCCGCCACGGGAAGATGCAATCGAGTCCGAACGGGAAAGGTAAATCCCGAACAGCAGCAAAACCAGAAACCATATCGCCAAAAGGACTACCGCGTGCGAATAGAAAACGTGCCGCGCTGCCAGCGCGACAGCGCCTGATATCACCGACAACCCCAGCAACAAAAGCACAGCGTCCCGCTCGCTCAGCCCTAATTGCACTAGCCGGTGAGAACTATGATCGGTGCCGCCTTGCGACACCGGCTGTCCCCGAAGTCGCCGCGTCGCCGAGACAAATGCAGTATCGAATACAGGAATGGTCAGGACAATGCACGGAGCAAGAGCGAGCGTTGGCAATCCCGAAACGTGTGTTACCTGCGGCAAGCATAAGCGTCGGTGTTCGGTTGCCATACTGCGCGTACAGGTCGTAGAGCGAAGGCACCTCCGCATAAGGATTGACGCGGTGGCGCAACGGCGAATAATCCGATCGCGGCGGCGGCCGTAATGAGAAATCGCGATTAATCGAGGTTGCAGAGTGCTGGTTCGACGCGGCCAACGTTTGCCCGGACAGCGTCGCTTCATTGGGCGGAACCCTGCCGCGCTCGGATTCTCCTCCGTAGTAAGGCGAGGTGTTGCGCGAGTCGTCGCCCGAGCGGTTCGGTGCAGGTCTGGCGGGTTGAACTGCGCTCTCGCCATTGCCGCCGATCATCTGACGCTCAGCACCCGAGCGGATCAGCGCGGGAAAATTTTCAGGATGAAGCCGGTCGGCCGTCGCGGGTGCCGAAATTCCGGAGCCTATCTCGTTCGATTCCTCGGAATCGAGCCCTGCCTGCTCAAGCGCGCGGCGTTCGTCAAGGGCCGGAGCATCTTGCCTGCGCGGTGGTTCCGGAAGTGGAGTGTTGTAAAAAGGTAGATCAGGCGAGGACGGGGTTTGGGGATGAGACGCTGTGTTGTCCTGCGCCGACCAGTAACGATCTTCAAGATTCAAAATTCCCGTCAGCGGCTCTTTCTTCTCGTCATCTTTTTGCCGGAAAGCGCGCGGCATACCCTCCGGCTCCCGCTTCCGCTCCTCCCGGGTGGGCAACGCCCGTATGTAGAAGCGGTGTGTCACTTCCTGCGTCGCCAGCACTCGCACCGACTCGTCCTCGCGCAAGAGCCGGAACAGACGTTCGTCGTTCAGGTCTCGCGTTTCGAGCAGCATGCCTTGCTCGAAGGCCCGGCGAAACAGGTCTTTTTTCACTTCGAGCAGCAGTCCCGGCTCCTGCTGCAGCAGCGCAATCAAAGTCTCCGGAGAAAGCGATGCCGACTCCTCCGCACGCCGCTCCGCCTCCGATTCAGGCGTGCCAATCGCCGGAGTGCGGTTGTAAGACGGAGCCGTTTGCCCCTGAAGGACGACTGCTTGCAGTCCACAGAGCAGAGCAACAATCAAGCCCATCGATGACGGCACAGTTCTGCTCCAGAATCCCACGCTCAGTCGAGGTCTCGCAGCACGGAAGACATTTATGAGTTCGAGTTTCGTGATCATGTCAGATAGCTCGAACATCCGCTTCGTCGACCTCGAGCAGCACCGAGCGCATGATCAATTCGATTGAGAGCACGAGATGAAATCGTTCCTTCCGCCGCACCAATGTTCCGTCCATGCCGGCAAGCGGCCCTCGTATCACCCGCACCCGGCGGCCCGGCCGCAAATAAGGATGAGGCTCTGCCTTCACCCCGGCCGCCAGGCCGAGTGTGGAGCAGGCAACTAAGGAGAGCATCTTTTCGTGGACGTGCTTTGCGGCGAAGAATTCATGTCTGGCCTTGCCCAGCGAGAAGAAATGAAATAGAAACGCTCCAGCGGCAGCGTCGCGGTTGGAATGAAGAAGCGGTAAACAAAAGAGACATAGCGGGTTAAGGCGAAGGGCGAACAGCAATCGACGCGCGCCAATTCGGGAATTTTGCCATTGGCTCAAAGATTGCAAGCTTTTTAAAGAAAAATAAGAAATGTCCGAAGGACTATGAATGTCTGATGCTTTGCAACCCCAGCCACGTTCTACCCGTGCCGTATTGTTTCTGCTGGCCGAGAACCGATTGCTGCGAGAGACGTTACTCCGTATCCTGGCGGAAAAGATCGACCTGCGCGTGGCGGGCGCAATCTCTGCTTCGCCCGGCGTAATCGATCTTCTGGCGGCGAGCAAGCCCGAAATCATCCTCCTCGACTCTTCCAGCATGGCCGCTCATGGGCCGACTCTGATTGCCCAGATTCGCCGATTGCTGCCCCAGTCTCGTCTGGTCCTGATCGGCATGGAGCATGATCCGGAGATTTTCTTCCGCGCCGTGCGCGAAGGCATCGTCGGCTACGTCCTCAAAGATGCCTCCGCCGCAGAAATGGTCAGCGTGATTGGGGCAGTGGCTTCTGGCGAGGCAGTCTGCCCGCCTTGTTTTTCCCAAGCTATCTTTACCTACGCCGCAAAACATCTTGCCTCGATTCCCGAAATGGTTACGTTTCCCAATAACGTCCTCAGCCGCCGCGAGCAACAACTCGTCAACCTCGTGCGCTTGGGTCTAACCAATAAAGAGATCGCCACCCGCCTCAATCTCTCCGAATACACCGTCAAGAATCATATGCACCGTATCTTTTGCAAAATTGGAGTACACGACCGCTCGGCCATGGTGCAGAAAGTCCAGTGCGATCCAGAAATGAAGTTGCTGAGTCAGAAACCTCAAAGAGCCACTTCTTCGGAATCAGCTTCCCGTCATGAGACCGTCGTACAGGTAAGGCCATTCGCAATCGGATCTTAAATCGAATGTGCTTTCACGGGTGTCAGAGGTACCCAACTTCTGATAACCCCCGTTCGCTGCCGAGGCCTTGAATCGAGGCAGAAAAGCGGAAATGGTTATATTTCAACTTGCCATCCTAGCTGAATACTTCATCCAGTACCTTGTACCATCATTTCATCATGTTGATAATAAACAACTTGAATGCAACGTCAATTCAGTACCAAAGTAATTTGCCGTATTAAAGGCGAGGGGCCATTCTGCGATCACTGGTCGATTCGTTGGGACATGACCAAAAGGGGAATTCGAAAATGCGCAAACAAAAGGGTTTTTCACTCATCGAGCTTCTGATCGTGGTGGCGATCATTCTAATCATCGCCGCGATCGCCATCCCGAACCTGCTGCGGGCTCGTATCGCAGCCAACGAGTCGTCCGCTGTCGCCTCGGTTCGGACCATCAACACCGCCCAAATCTCGTACAACTCCGCCTACCCGACGGTGGGCTTCGCCAGCAGCTTGAACGCCCTTTCCGGAACGTCATGCTCTCCGCCCGATTCGACTGCGGCTTGCCTGATCGATACTCAACTTTCGTCCGGAACCAAGAGCGGTTACACCTTTGCTCTTACCGGTGTCAGCGGAACTCCGGCGGCCGCCTATCAGGCCTCCGGTTCACCGATTTCCGCCAATACTACCGGCGTTCGTTCATTCTGCTCTGTAGCCGATGCGGTGGTACGTTACAGCACGACTGCTTTGACCTCGTGCGCCGGAACTGAAACACCGCTGCAATAAGGCGGACTGGAACATTTCCCTGACCAAGCTGTGCAAAAGCAGAGGAGAATTCTCCTCTGCTTTCTCTTGTAACGGCCATCTCTCTTATCGGTTTGCAAGCAAAGCGCTGAGCGTATCCAATGCCAACTGGCTAGCGTGGGCGGAGGCCGGCGGCAGCCCCCCAAGCTTCTCAATCAACTCTTCCTTGCGAATCTGGCGTGCTTCGCCAATCTTTCTTCCCTTAACCAGTTCCGTTATCGCCGACCCCGAGGCCATCGCGGGCACACATCCTTTTGCCCGAAAGCAGATTTCGACAATCGTTCCCTCGGAAAATCTAGCCGTTAGTTCGAGCACATCGCCGCAGACAGGATTTTCAAGCTGGACCGTGGCATCGGCCGCAGGCACCTTCCCAGCATTGCGCGGATTTTCAAAGTGATCGAGCAGGGCGGCGGAATACACTCGCCCATTCTAAATTGTCCCTTCCCCTACAATAACTACCGTGGACTCCCTTCCCTATCCCCGGCGTATTGTCTGCCTGCAACCGAGTGCAACCGCGATCCTCGCCAGCATTGGAGAACTCCACCGGGTCGTCGCTTGCACAAAATACTGCGTGGACGTGGTTCCAGAGCTGCAAGCCTCGTTGCAGCATGGCGACGCCACCGACCAGACGAAGCGAATCATTGTCGCCGATTCATGGACCTCCAAATCAGCCGAGATCCTTGCTGCCAGGCCTGACCTGGTGATCGCTGCCGTCCCCTATCAGGAAGCAGCCGTGATCGAAATCCTCAAAGCTGGCAGACGGTTTCTGGGCCTTGCGCCGCGTTCGCTGGAAGATATCTACGCCGATATCGCATTGATCTCAGGCGCAGTAGGAGCAAGTGCACAAGGGGAACGGGTGATAAAGGAAATGCGCGACGCGATCGAGAGCGTGCGCAACCGCACCGCAACCTTGCCGCGACGACGCGTTTTTTGTGAGGAATGGGGAAAGCCGATCATTGCCTCGCAACCGTGGGTGGCTGAGTTGATCGACGCTGCTGGTGGTGAATCTCTCGGAAACCCTGGAGCGCACTATTCCGCCCGTGAAATTTCGCAGATGGATCCCGAAGTCATCATTGCCTCCTGGTGCGGGGCCGGCGATCGCGTGCCCTTGGCAAAAATCATCGATGGAAGACAGTGGTCTTCAACCATTGCGGCGCAGACCTCGCATGTTTATTGCATCTCCGATGAACTCCTGAACACGCCCGCCCCAACGCTGATTTCAGGCTTGCTGGCTATCGCCTCCGCCATTCATCCAAATACCTTTCCTCCGGTGCCCGGTCTGCGTTGTATTACGCAAGTACCTCAAGCCCATGCCGGTCACGAAGCTGAAAACAATCCAATTGATTTAGGATGATTGGCATGGCAACCATCACAAAAAACCAAAAGTTTACGGAAATTCGCGAGGAAGCCCGTCGTCTGAGCGAGCATAGCCGCACTGCCGACCAACTGATGGATGGCATCACGACCCTGCTGAACGCGCAGATGCTGAAATACAACTGGGTCGGCTTCTATATGTTGGAAACTTCCGGCGAACCGATGCTCGTTCTCGGTCACTACAAAGGAGCTATGACTCCTCACACGCGCATTCCTCTCAATCAAGGCATTTGCGGCGCCGCCGCTTCGTCCGGCAAGACGGTCGTTGTCGACGACGTCAAAAAAGATTCGCGCTATCTCGCCTGTTCGCTTGAAACCAAGTCCGAAATAGTCGTGCCAGTCTTCGCCAATGGCAAGGTTGCGGGGGAGCTCGACATTGACAGCCATTTCGCTGCCGCATTCACCCCAGAAGACCGCGAGCTCGTCGAATATTGCGCCAAACTGGTGGGTGCAAGACTCGAAAAGAAGTAGCAGCAATTAATCCAACCCAAGGCACCTTCAAAAAGGGTGCCCCTTTTATCGCCACGCAATCTGGAAATACAAGAACATGAAACGAGTCGTCGCTGCGCTCATCCTGAAAAATGATCTCGTCCTTGCCTGCCAGAGAACGCGGCATCAGCCCATGCCATTGAAGTGGGAATTTCCCGGCGGCAAGATAGAAGAAGGCGAACAGCCGCGCGATGCCATGCGTCGTGAACTCGAAGAAGAATTGGGTATCGTCGCCGAGATTGGTGTGGAAGTGGCCCGCGTGGTGCATGAATACAAGAACGGCGGCACCGTCGAGTTGCGTTTCTTCGAAGTGCGGAAATATCAGGGCGAAATCGAGAATCTGATTTTTCGCGACGTGCAGTGGAAGACGCGGGAGGAATTGCTGGAGATGGATTTTCTGGAAGCAGACCTGGGTTTCGTGAAAGACCTGGCCGCAGGGAAAATTATTTAACTGATTTCTGCAGTCACTCGGTTTTATCTCAACTGGCTCCGCCAGTGACCTGCCCGTAAACATAAAGCAACGTTAGCCCGACCATAATGACAGTGGTCGCCCATGCGATGACGTTAAACGTAGTTTTGTTTACGAATTCTCCCATCAGATCTTTCTTATTAATAAGCACCAACATAAAGACCAGGACAAAGGGCAGCACTGCTCCGTTCACGACCTGAGAGAACACCGCAATCTTGATCAGCGGGAGGCCAGGAATCAGAACGACCGCAGCCCCCGCAATGATCAGCGCGGTGTACAGCCAGTAAAAAGCAGGAGCCTCCGAAAATTTCCTCTCCACGCCCGACTCCAGCCCCAATCCCTCGCAAACCGTGTAGGCAGTTGATAGAGGAAGAATCGAAGCGGCAAACAGCGACGCATTGAACAACCCCAGCGCAAAAAGAATGTAAGCCCAATCGCCCGCCAGAGGATGCAGCGCAAGTGCGGCATCTGCCGCATCGCGAATATCGTGTACCCCATGCACGTAGAGCGTTGCCGCGCAGGCGACAATGATGAACCAGGCGACCACGTCGGTAAAAATGCAACCCACAATTACATCCCACCGCGACGTCGTATACTGTCGCCGACTGACCCCTTTTTCTACGATCGATGACTGAAGGTAAAACTGCATCCATGGCGCGATCGTAGTGCCCACCACCCCGATCACCATGTAAAGGTAAGCGCCATGAAACAGGCCGATCGAGGGCGGCTTGATCGTCGCCTTGAGCGACTCGATCCACGCCGGCTTCGACAACACCCCGGCAAAAATGTAGGTGACGTAAAAAAATGACGCCACCAGAAAGACTTTTTCAACGCTCTTGTACTGTCCCTTGACTGCAATCAGCCAGACAATCACCGCGCAAATTGGGACCGAAATATATTTCGGTATGCCAAACAAACCCATGCTTCCGGCAATGCCGATAAATTCAGTAATCACGTTGCCAAAGTTTGTGATCAGAATGCCCAGCATCATCAGAAACGTAATGCGCAGCCCGAATTCTTCGCGGATCAAATCGCTCAGCCCTTTACCAGTCACCGCACCCATGCGGGCACACATCTCCTGAATCACGATCAGGGAGATGGTGATGGGAATCATCGTCCATAGCAACGTGTAGCCAAAGTGAGCGCCTGCCTGCGAATAGGTGAGAATTCCCCCGGCATCGTTATCGACGTTCGCGGTGATGAAGCCCGGCCCCACGACGGCGAAGAACAGCATGATCCGAAATTTCCAGCTTTTGAAGAATTTCATGAACGCGGGCCGATGAGATCAGAATGGCGAAACCGAACGATCAGAATAAATGTTGAAAGCAGAATCTGGATAGGCGAATTTGCAAAAAAACCACGCCAACAAAATTATTTCGGGAGATTTACAGCTGCGCTCGGAGCATGGCTATGACATCGTCAGGCGTGATGACGCCGATGAGGTGGTTGTCCTCGTCGACCACGGGCAACGTAAGCAGGTTGTATTTGTCAAAGAGCTCAACGTACATGGACTCTTTCATCGATTCCGTACATTTGATCAGCGGCTCTTGCACCAACCCTCGCAGGGGCGAAGTCAAAGGCGCCAGAACGATCTTCACCAGGGGAACCGCCCCGGCCAAGGCTCCGTTTGCATCGGTCAGGTAGATGGTACTCATGTTTTCCATCCGCCCCTCGAACCTGCGCATGGCCTCGATGGCATCGTGCGCCGTGGCGTCCGCCGGAACCGCGATGTATTCCGTGGTCATGCGGCCGGCAGCGGAATTTTCCTTGAACTCGAGGAGCTCCGAAATTTCCTGCCGACCCTCGGGCTCCATCTGCACCAAAATGGCGGACGAGCGTTCGTCCGACAGATCGGCTAGCAGATCGGCCGCGGCATCGGGCTCCATCTCCTCCACAATGTCAGCCGCTCGGCCAGAGTCGAGCGATTCCATAACCGACTTTTGTACCTTGGGCTCCAGTTCTTCCAAGGCACCCGCGGCCACGCCTTCATCGAGAGTCTCGAACACAGCTTCGCGGTCGTCGGGAGCAAGCTCCTCGACAATGTCGGCGATATCGGCAGGGTGAAGCTTCGCTAGCCTGTCGTTCGAGATTTTGAGTTTGACGCGCCGCGCCGGGTCGATTTCGATAATGTCGACAAACTCCCAGGGAATTTCACGCGGTGGCACGCGCTGCAAAAGTGCGCGAAGCGCATTCGCCGGCATCATGCCCTTGAGTAACCGCCGGACCGCGCCCCGGGCGCCTACATCAACGCCTCCGACCTTCAGAACAGACCGGCTCTGATGCGTGTCGTGATAAAAATCGACATCATTCACGCGCACAACTTTGCGGCCATGCACGTCGATCACCTGTTGATCCAGCAAATCTCGGCTGAGCAGCAGCAAGCCTTCTGAGCCGTTAGCTTTCGCCCATGCAGAAGCCGCGGTGGCGGCATGAAAACCCTGATTAATATCGGACACCGAACTCAGCGGCAAAATACGGTCGCCTGACGAAGTTTTCACAATGACTAGCGAGACCCGGCAATGGTCTTCCTGTGGAGACACGGCGACTTCGCGCACACGGCCACTTGCCGCGCCAGAAGCGTCGTATACCGTGGAGCCCAACAATTCGCTTAGCGATACGGTAGCCATGCCAATTTGAGAATACTCAAGACAATCAAGAGACGCCAGAAGAATGCGCGATTCCCGCTGACAAAAGTCTCTGCGCTCCGCGAAATGGTTGACAGCCTTGATTTCCCTGACTAAACTCGCTTTCCCTATCTTGAAGAAAGCCGCCATTCCCGAGGCTGCGCGATAATAACCTATGACAAAGCGACCAAAGATTGCAGTGGTAGGCAGCGCGAATGTAGACATGACCACATTCGCGGATCATTTTCCCAAGTCGGGCGAGACAATCTTCGGCCAGAAATTCGACCTTGGCTTTGGCGGCAAAGGCGCAAATCAGGCCGTGGCGGCACGCCTGTGCGGATCTGAAGTGTTCATGGTCGCCCGCGTAGGCGACGATCTCTTCGGCCCCTCGACCATCAGAAATTTCGAAAAGCTTGGGATCGACGCAACTCATGTAAAAGAAGTGAAGGGAGTTTCGAGCGGAGTCGCCCCGATTTTCGTAGAGCCATCCGGCCAGAACCGGATCATCGTCGTCAAGGGAGCAAACGAGACTTTGAAACCGGCCGACGTGGACGCTGCTGCCGACACTTTAAAGAAAGCTGACTGCATCGTCCTGCAGTTCGAGATTCCTCTCGACACCGTCTATTACATAATCAAATTTGCACACAAGAATGGAATCCGCTGCATTCTCAATCCCGCCCCGGCGCAACCAGTCGACGTAGCGGCCCTGGCCAATCTCGACTACTTCGTGCCCAACGAACATGAGGCGGAATCGATCTCCGGCATACCTGTGCGCAATGTCGAAGACGCAAAGAAGGTCGCAGACAAGCTCCTCAAAGGCGGCATCAAGCGCGTGATCATCACCCTGGGCTCGAACGGTTCTTTGCTCGCTTCGAGCGATGGGATGACCCACGTCCCCGCCTTCAAGGTAAATAGCGTTGACAGCACCGGCGCAGGTGACGCCTTCATAGGCAGCTTCGCAACTTTTCTAGGGGAAGGTTTGCCAGAACTAGAATCCGTGCGTCGCGCCAACCTGTATGCAGGACTTTCCACAACCGGAATAGGAACGCAGAAATCCTTCTACGATCGAAAGCGCTACGACAGCGAGTGGGACAAATTCAAAGACGCCGACTGAATCAGGTAATTAGCACCAAAGATAAAACTGTCATCCTGAGCGAAATTGATCTCGCGAAAAGCGAGATCAATGCAGTCGAAGAACCCCGGCACAGACAGCACTATTCCCGCCGCCGCAAGGCGTTCTCCCGATGTCTCCCGCAGCGCCGATCTCCCGAATCGCGTTCTACGATGAATGAGGGAACGGGCAGCAACGCCGCTAGCGCTCCATCAACAACACCTTCTCCGCATTATCGGTCTCGGTCAGTTTTACCTCGATCACTTCCGCGTCGGTCGTCTGCACCACTCGTCCGATAAACGTCGCTTCCACCGGCAATTCCCGATGACCACGATCAATTAAAACAAGCAACTGGACCAGACTCGGCCGTCCATGCGAAAAAAGCGCATCGAGCGCAGCCCGCGTAGTGCGTCCGGTGTAGAGAACGTCGTCGACCAGCACGATCTTCTTGCCTTCGATGGAAAAGCCAATCTCCCCCTCTTGCACAACGGGCTTCGGCCCTACCGTCGACAGATCATCGCGATAAAAAGTGATGTCAAGAGTTCCGACCGGAACTTTCTTCTTCTCCACCTGCTGAATCATCTTTCCGAGACGCTCTGCCAAAGGAACGCCGCGGCGCTTGATGCCGACCAGTCCCAACCCCTCCACGCCGTCATTCTTTTCTAGAATTTCGTGAGCCAACCGCACCAGCGTTCGCTCAATTTCGGAACCCGACATCAATTGCGCCTTCTGTCGCAGTGCAATTGTACGGACAGTATTTTTTTTGATTGTCATTTCCTGATCCTCGGAGCAGCTCATCGAATGCTCTCGCTCTTTTTCGAGACACAAGAATACCCGAAGCTCCACACGCTGGCGACGCCAGAAATAAAACTATCGAGAAATGGATTCTTCAGGGACCGATCGGTCCATTTCAGAACCGGGCGTCGGACCGAACCTCAACTCAAATATTTTTCAGGATCGCCAATCGCCACTGCCAAATCGCGCATGAACTCCGCCGCCCGAGCCCCGTCCACGATGCGGTGATCGCTCGAAAGTGTCAGCGTCAACATCGGGCGAACTTCGGGACGCCCATTTTCCGCGACGACCCGATCCGTAATCGCCCCAACCGCGAGAATCCCGGCTTGAGGTTGAATAATGATCGCGGTAAACGAATCGACTCCAAACATTCCAAGGTTGCTGATGGTGAAAGTTCCGCCGGTCATGTCTGCTGGACGCAACTTTCCGGCGCGGGCACGTTCGGTGAGATCGCGACGCTGCTGCGCAATCTCGCCAAGCTTGGCCTGATCGGCCTTGGCAATCACGGGAGCCACAATGCCGTCCTCGACCGCCATCGCCAGTCCGATATTGATTTCGGAATTCGTGCGGCCACCGCCTCCAGACCAACTCGAGTTCAGCCGCGGATGCTTTTGCAGAACACGAGCGACAATCGCAACCAAGAGGTCGGTATGCGTGAGCTTTACGCTACTCCCACTCTCCGCCTGTGAGATACGCGTCTGTCGTGCCGCGTTCAAAGCGGTCGCGTCGATATCACGAGTAAGAAAGAAGTGCGGGACGGTCGTCCAACTCTGGCTCGTGCGTTCCGCCATCAAGCGCGCAACCGGACTGGCGTGTGCCGACGACGACGCTGCCGCTGGGGCACCAGATTTCGCTTCGGCCGCCGCAAGAATATCGGAGGCAAGAATCTCTCCCCCTGAGCCGGAGCCCTGAACATCGGCAAGATCGACTCCCCGCTCGGTCGCCAATCGCCGGGCTTTAGGCGATATCTTGGCAGTCTGAGCTGCCATCGAACCAGCCGCCTTCTCGGATTTCGATGCGGTAGACTTATCGCCCCCAGTTGCCGCAGGGGCAACCGTACTTTTTCTGCCGGATGTGGCAGCGACTTCCTCCGTCGGCGGTTCTTCCCCGGGACTAACAATCCACGCGATCGTCTGTCCCACTGGAACTTCCGCTCCAGCCTGAGCTTTTACGCCGGCGAGAACGCCGTCAGCCGGAGCCTCGATCTCCATCACCGCCTTATCGGTTTCAATCTCGAGGAGCGGCTCGCCCTTGGTGATCGAATCGCCTTCTTTTTTGAACCACGAAATAAGCTTGCCCGTTTCCTGCGCCATCTCCAGCGCCGGCATCACCACACTAATAGCCATAAAAATCTTTCTGTAGAGACGCGGCTAGCCGCGTCTCCCACGATGCCCAGCCCTTTAAGGGAGAATATTGAGAAGCGCCATCTGCTCTGTCGCAAAAGCGAGATGCCAAGTAAAAATCCGACCATTGCTCTCACGCGGATCGGAACTATCCACACAAACTTGGCTGATTGCCTAGTCCCCCACGCCGACCCGCTCGTGCCGCGCACTCGCCTCGATCATCTCTTTAATCTTCGGGCTAGCCGCCCCGTTTGTCTCGCGGATCGCCGGTAGCGGCCCGTTGACGGTGAAATAATGTCGCCCCGCAACCAGCAACTCCTCCGCTGGAAAACGGGTGATGACTTCGTGTCCCGTCTCCGTGACGACAATTTCTTCTTCAATACGGGCCGCACTCCATCCATCGGTCGAGGGCCAGAAAGTTTCGAGAGCGAACACCATGCCCGGCTTGATCTCGCATGAATGTTCAAGCGACACAAGACGGCTGATCACTGGCTTCTCCCAGATGGCGAGACCGATGCCGTGTCCGTACTGCAAAGCAAACGCAGCCTCTTCGTTCGGGAATCCGAACTCCTGCGCCTTCGGCCACACCGCCGCGATCTCTGCCGTGGTTCGTCCGGGTCGCACGAGTTCGATCGCTGCATCGAGATATTCCCTGCACCGCTTGTACGCATCGTTCATGGCATGCGACGCATAGCCGATCGTGAAGCAGCGGTAGTAGCAGGTGCGATAGCCCATGTAGGAATGCAGGATGTCGTAGTAAACCGGGTCTCCCGGACGCAGCACTCGATCAGAAAAAACATGAGGATGCGGATTGCAGCGCTCTCCGGAAATTGCGTTGACCGCTTCCACGTATTCCGAGCCCATGTCGTAAAGCACTTTGCTGACGAGTCCGACGGCCTGATTCTCGCTCATGCCCGGCTTCATCGCGCGATAGAGTTCGTCGTAGGCGGCATCGACCATCATCGCCGAATGATTGAGCAGCGAAATTTCATCGCGCGTTTTGATGAGACGCGCTTCGGACATCAAAGCTTGCCCATCGATGACTTTGATGCCCTCTTTTTGCAGCGCAAAGAGAACCGGCAGTTCAACGATGTCGATACCAACAGGCTCTTTATGCAAGCCACGCATCTCGAGCTCGATGCGAATTTTCTTGGCCACATCCTCGGCGCGTCCCATCTCCGGCGTCATCGCTCCACGCAGAACCGAGATACCGGACCGCGAACGCTCTCCAAGCCACGGGCAATGAAGCTGGTGATGTTTCGCAGCCGATCCAAAATCCCACAAGATGGGCTCGTCGTTTTGCGGAAGGAGCGTAAAGCGATTCGCCTTGTCCTGCGCCCATGTGCCGATGTGCGTGGCAGTGAGATAGCGGACATTGTTCATGTCAAAGCAGAGAAGCGCGCCCATCTCCGACTTCTTGAGAAGATCTTTAGCTCGCGCCAGTCGCTCGCGACGCAGGCGATCGAAGTCAATCCGATTTTCCCAATCAACCGCCATCGATCCGTATGTAGGTAGAGCCATAAAATCTCCTTAACTCTTTTTAGCTGAGCTTCGCTTTGGTGGACGTCATGGGCCTTTGCTGGACGTCTTTGCTTCGTATCAGGGTATCGCTTTAGCGATACCGGAAATGATCGAGAAACAAAGCCCCTCAACGGGCTGGGCCCCAACGCCTAAAGGCGCTTCACGTTCGTCCGACAATCGGCAGGGCTAAAGCCGTGCCTTGACACGAACCTACTTCCCGCACATCTCGCGCGCCGCTTCAAAAACTGTCCGCTCGGTCGGCACCGTCACATCCTCCAGCGGAGGCGAGAACGGAATCGGCACATGCATCGCACCCATCCTCTTCACCGGAGCGTCGAGATCATAAAAAGCTCCAGTCGCGATTACGGACGCGAGTTCCGCGGTCACTCCGTAGCGCTCATATCCTTCATCGAGAATGATCGCTCGCGATGTCTTCTTCGCCGATTCGATTAACGTCTTTTCGTCAAGCGGCCACAAAGTGCGCGGATCAACCACTTCTGCGCTGACGCCGATTTCCTCAAGCATCGTCGCCGCCCCCAATGCGACTTGCACCATGCTGCTCGTGGCAATCAGGCTGATATCTTCGCCAGTACGCTTCACATCGGCAACCCCAAGAGCAACGGTGTAATCTCCAGCCGGCACGTTGCCCTTCATCTTGTACATCATCTTGTCTTCAAAAAAGACGACCGGGTTGTCATCGCGGATCGCCGCCTTCAGCAATCCTTTCGCGTCATAGGGAGTCGAAGGCAAAATAACTTTCAATCCCGGCACGTGGCAAAACCAGGCATGCAGCGATTGCGAGTGCTGCGCCGCCGAGCGTCGGGTGGCGCCTAAAGTGGTGCGCATCACCATCGGAACTTTCCATTTCCCGCCCGACATGTAATGAACTTTCGCCGCCTGGTTCACCATCTGGTCCATGGTCAGGGTGATGAAGTCGCCGAACATGATGTCGACGATTGGGCGCATGCCAGTCATGGCCGCGCCGACCGCAAGCCCTGTGAATCCGGCTTCCGAGATCGGTGTATCGATCACTCGATCTTTGCCGAACTCTTCCAGCAATCCGGTGAGTACTTTGAAAGGCGTGCCTGCTTCGGCGACGTCTTCGCCTAGTATGCATACGGTTGAGTCGCGACGCATCTCTTCTGCCAGCGCCTCTTTAATGGCTTGCGCAAAAGTTAATTCGCGACCTTTTTCCGCGCCGACCGCTGTCTCAGGCATACACGTCCTCGTCGACTTCGCTTGCATTCGGGTACGGAGAAGCAACGGCAAATTCAACCGCTTTCTTCATCTCTGCCTCGAGTTCTTTTTCGACCTGCCCGAGCGCCGCGGCATCGGCCAGTTTCTGTTCAATCAGCCACTTCCCTAAATTCAGAATCGGATCGCGATCCGTCTTCCAACTGTGCTCTTCCTGCTTGGAGCGATAGTATTCGCGATTGATGTCGCCTACGTGATGCCCGTGGTAGCGGTAGGTGTTACAAAGCATGAATCCTGGACCTTCACCCGCGCGAGCACGTTCGATTAAGCGCTTGGCAGTGTTATGAACGGCGCGAACATCTTGCCCGTCAACCTTCTCCGCGTCGAGTCCAAAAGCGGTTGCCCGCATCAGGATTTCGCCCGCAGTCGTCTCCGAAAAGTGCGTGTATTCCGTGTATTCGTTGTTCTCACAGACGTAAATCACGGGCAGCTTGAAAATCTGGGCCAGGTTCATGACTTCGTAAAGCACGCCCTGCCCGAGCGCTCCTTCACCGAAGAAGCAAACTGCCACCCGATTGTTCTTGAGGTGTTTGGCGGAGAAGGCCGCTCCCGTGGCGATGCCGGCGCTGCCGCAGACAATCGCGTTCGCTCCCAGGTTGCCGGTGGCGGGGTCTGCAATATGCATCGAACCGCCTTTGCCCTTGCAGTAGCCAGCCTCTTTCCCCAGCAGTTCGGCGAACATCAGATCGGGAGAGGCACCTTTCGCCAAACAATGTCCATGACCGCGATGCGTGCTTGTGATGTAATCGGTCCGCTCCAGCGCCTCGCAAATTCCGACCGCAATCGCCTCTTCGCCAATGTAGAGGTGCGCCAAGCCCGGCATCAGCGCGCGCGTGTAGAGATCATTGACCTGCGCCTCAAACTGACGGATGGCAACCATCTGCCGGTACATGCGGAGATATAGTGCAACATCTTTCGAGGATTTCGTTTCAGTTGCTGTAGTCATCTCGTTTTCATTCCTGCTTTGTCACCTTGCATGATCAGTTCGCTTACTCTGGAATTCCCGACATCCGCGCTAGAACGTCGAACACCACAGCGAAATCTTTCTTCTCCCACCCCATGCCGCGCGCCGCCGTCAGAAATTCGTTGCAGATTGCGGTGGTAGGCAAAGGCACGTTCAGCTTGCGCCCGAGGTCCATGGCAAGCATCATGTCTTTCTGCATCATGTTGCAATCGAACCAGGCCTCTTCCGGCTGCTCGAGCACGAATGGTCCGCGGTACACAATCATGGGCGAGGCAATCGCGCTGTGGACCATCACGTCCACCGCAACTTCGCGCGAAATGCCGCTCTTCTCGGCGAGCAGCACGCCTTCGCAAAATCCCATCATCTGCACCTGCAATTGCAGGTTGATCGCAATCTTCATCGAAAGGGCGACGCCGTTGTCACCAACCAGCGTAACCTTCGGCCCAATGTCCAGAAGAAGAGTCTTGAGGTGCTCGAAGGTTTCCTTGCGCCCTCCAACCATCACCGAGAGTTTCCCTTGCTGAAGGGTAATCACGCTGCCGGAGACAGGAGCGTCAATCATGTCAGCGCCCTTCTCACGAACCTTCGCCGCCATCGTCCGGCTGATCTCCGGGCTGACCGTGCTGATGTCGACGTGATATTTTCCCCGGCCGATCCCCGCGAGCAATCCCTCGGGACCTTCCATTACCGCGGTCAAGGCGGCGGCGTTGGTCACCATCGTGAAGGTCACATCTGACGATTCCGCAACGGCCTTCGGCGAATCGGCAAACTTCATTCCCTTGTCGATCAGCCATTGCGCCTTCGAGCGCGTCCGGTTGTAGCCGGTCACGGTGTGTCCTTTTTCGAGCAGACGGGCGACCATGTTTCCGCCCATCACGCCGAGACCAACAAAACCCAATTTCGCCATTCGATAATCTTCCTTTGTCTGGAACTCTTCTTTACCTGGAACGCCTCTAACTACCGGTGAAAGCTTCCTTACAACTTCGGCTTGAGATTCGAACTGATGAGCAGTCCGCTCTCTGCCGGACCGGAGGAATCTTCCAGCACCTGCCGTAAATGAGCGCGCATCGCCACGCGTGCCGCCTCGGCGTCGCGAGATTCGACGGCCGCGAGGATGCGTTTGTGATGGTACTGGCCTCGCTCTGGACCGCGCTCGACGTTAAAAATTCGACTGCGCTGCTCGCGTAACAATCCCACAATGGAATCAAGCAGAGAAAGAATCAGCGGGTTTCCCGCAGCCTCGGCCAGCGCGAGATGAAAATCAAGGTCAGCCTCGACATAGCCATCCGGATCTCGCAGGTTGCGGTCCATCACCGCCACCGCTTCGCGCATGGTGCTGAGCAACTGGTCTTCAATCCGTTCCGCTGCGAGACCCGCAATCTCCGGCTCGAGAACAAAGCGTAACTCCGCCAGATGGGCCGACCCTTCCTGCTTATTAAAGCGGATCATCAGATCGAGCGACTGCCGGATGGCTTGTGAAGTCCCGTTCGTGACAAAAGTGCCGCGGCCGGAATAAGCCTCAACCAACCCTTTTTCCCGCAGCGTCTTCACCGCTTCGCGCACCGCCGTACGGCTCACCCCAAATCTTTGGGCAAGATCGCGTTCCGCGGGCAATTGATCCCCGGGCTTTAGTTGGCCTTTAAGTATTGACTCTTCGACCTGCTGGACGATCTGTTCAAAGAGCCGCGACGATTTGACTGCCCGGTACATAGGTTTAAGGGTCAAAGAATCAACAACTTCATTTGCCATTTATCCTCATTCTCGGCCGAAGTAACCCGGGGTAGGCACAGCGGCCTTCATCAACTAGGTCCAGTGGTCCAACCACTATACCGCAACGTAGCTTTGAAGTCGAATCTGTTCCGTTATTGAACCCACACTGTCTTAATATTCATGAACTCTCGAATGCCATGCTCGGAAAGTTCACGCCCGTGGCCGGAAAACTTTACTCCACCAAACGGCAGCCGCGGATCAGAAGCGACCATCTTGTTCAGAAACACCATTCCCGCTTCAAGTTCGTTGATGAATCGCTCTGTCTCGGCCGGGTCGTTCGTCCAGGCGCTCGCTCCCAGTCCGAAGCGGACGTCGTTCGCAATGTGTATGGCCTGGTCGATATCCTTCACGCGGAAGATCGAAGCAACCGGCCCAAAAAATTCTTCTTTGTAAGCAGGCGAAGTCTTCGGTATATCCGTTAAGACCGTGGGCGCGTAGAAGTTGCCAGGGCGTTTCAGCGGTTCGCCACCAGTCAAGACTTTCGCCCCTGCAGCCACCGATTTCTTCACATCCTCATCCAGCGTCTTGACCGCGTCCGCATTCGCGAGCGGACCGACCTGAGTGCTCTCATCGAAGGGATCGCCGACGCGCAGCTCCTGCATCTGCTTCACAAATTTTAGTTGGAACTCATCCGCAATTTTTTCCGACACGATGAATCGCTTCGCGGCAATGCAAGATTGCCCGTTGTTCTGCACGCGTGCATCGACTGCGGTTGCGACGGCGGCATCGAGATCGGCGCTCGGCATCACAATGAACGGATCGCTGCCGCCCAGTTCAAGCACGACTTTCTTAATGCGCTTCGCCGCAGAAACGCCAACCTGAATTCCGGCGTTCTCGCTCCCCGTCAGCGTCGCAGCGACAACTCGCGGATCGTTGAGGATGCCGTCGATCGGTCCCGTGCCGATGAGAAGTGTCTGAAAGACTCCCTCGGGAAATCCTGCGCGTCGAACGATATCTTCAATCTTCAACGCGCACTGCGGAACATTCGAAGCATGCTTAAGCAAGCCGACATTCCCCGCCATGAGCGCGGGCGCGACAAAACGAAAGACCTGCCAGAAAGGAAAATTCCACGGCATGATGGCAAGAATCGGCCCGATCGGTAAATAACGGATGAAGCTTCGCTTGGCACTCGTCTCGATGATTTCGTCGGCGAGAAATTTCTCCGCGTTCTCGGCATAGAAACGGCAACCCGTCGCGCATTTCATGGCCTCGGCAACCGCTGCCTTCAAGGGCTTGCCCATCTCCAGCGTCATCAAGCGGGCGCATTCATCTTTTTCGGCTTCGAGAATTTCAGCAGCGCGCATCATCTTTTTCGCGCGATCGGCAAACGAAGTCTTGCGATGCTTGCGAAATGCGTTGACCGCGAGTTCCAGCTTCTCCTCGATTTGCGCGTCGGTGAGAGCCTCAAAGGTTTTTACGGTTTCGCCAGTGGCCGGATTAATGGTTGCGATTGCCATTGCTCGATTTTCTCCTGCACGGATTGTGGCGGGCCCAAGGCTGCCTCTCTAGCCGGAAGCTGTCCTGTGGTCGAACCACAATACTACTTGACGGGTAGGCCGCGTCAAGCTATACATTCAAATCGTCTCATTTTTTTTACTTTGCAATCAAACATTGTACCGATCGCAAACTTATCGACCAATCTGCTCAACCCTCGTCAAGAGGCTTTGGAGGTCGTAATGCATTCTCCGTCGAATGGCATGCGGATTTTTACCGCTATCTTCTCGCTGGCACTTCTCTGCCTGCCGTCCTTCTCCCAAACAACTACCGGCCGCATTCTGGGAACGGTCACCGACCAATCCGGCGCCGGAGTAGCCGGAGCGAGCATCGTCATAACCGATACGCAACGCGGCACGAAGCGTAGCGTCGTTTCTGATGCTTCCGGCGAATACGCTGCGACCGAACTCGAGCCCGGCATTTACAACGTCGATGCCGAAGCCAAGGGATTCAAGAAAGTGCAGCGGCCCAACATCACGATCGAAGTCGCGCAGGATTTGCGCGTTGACGTCTCTCTCCCGGCAGGACAAATATCCGAAACCGTCGTTGTTACCGACGAAGTGCCTTTGGTAAACAGCACTTCGGCCACGCTCGGCGGCACGCTGAGCAACGTCGAGATCAACGACCTGCCGCTCAACGGCCGAAACTACGAAAACCTCCTGCAGCTACGTCCCGGAGTCGTGCGTTATCCCGGCGGCGGATTCTCCACAACGAGCACCAACGGCTTGCGCGCGGAAGATAATTCCTACTTCCTTGAAGGTCTCTTCAACAGCGAGCCCTACTCCGGCCAAGCCATCGTAAACGGAGCTGGAATCGCAGGCGATTCAGCCACCATCCTTCCGATCGATTCGATTCAGGAGTTCAACATCGAAGAATTAGCTCCCGCTGAATTCGGCTGGAAGCCAGGCGCTGTCGTCAACGTCGGATTGAAAGCCGGCACCAACCAGATTCACGGCACCGCCTTCGCCTTCGGGCGTGATGGCGTGCTGGACGCGCGAAATTATTTCAATACCGTCCCCAACGCGAAGGTGCCCCGAACTCTCGAGCAGTATGGAGGCAGCGTCGGCGGCCCCATCAAGAAAGATAAAATATTTTTCTTCGGAGCCTACGAAGGGCAGATCTATGACGTCGGTAATTCTTTTAATGGCGTGACCAGCCCGTCAATGCAGCCGATAGCGCTAGCTGGCGGCAACTGCGTGTTCCTCAATACCGGCGACTGCGCCAACAGCATTCCCGACGTGATTGCCGACCTTCAGGCCGGAGGAGTCACCGTCAGCCCCGCAAGTTTGAACATCGCTGGCTGTGCGCTGACTGGAGGCACAGTCAACTGCAACGGCACCGGATTCCCGACAAACAACTCGCAGGGAATCGACATCACCAACGGCTTTTCGAACGACGTCAAGGTTTACAACTTCGTAACCAAAGTCGACGCGAACCTGTCGCAAAACAGCCGCCTGAGCGTGATGTATTTCTTTGGCAATAACACTGGCACCGTAGAAGACTTTCCGGAATACCAATCAAAGTGGCGCTCCGACATTCACACGCGGGCTCAGGTCGTCGGCGGAAATTGGGTCTGGACGCCGAGTCCGCGCTGGGTCAACGAAGCTCGTGTCGGATACAACCGCTTGTATCAGCCGACGCTGCCGGGAGATCTCAATACGCTCGCCTCAAGTTTTGGTCTAAATACCGGTGTGTCGGGCGCTTTCACCGGCGGTCTTCCGCGCATCGGCTTTGGCGGTTACTACTTCCCGGGCCTCGGTGGATTTAAGTGGCCGAAATTTCAAGGCCCGGATTCAATCACTCAGTTCATAGATCACATCTCCTACACCGCAGGCAAACACTCCATCAAGTTTGGTGGCGAGCTGCACCGAAACAATGTCACCAACGCTTCGTACGGCAACTCCCGCGGCAGCATTACCTTCCTCGGCGGAGTTCTCGCGGGCAACTCCACTCAGCTTGAAGACTTCTTCGCTGGTCTGCCCTTCAAATCGTCGGTTGAAGTTGGAGACCCCACTCTCCACTTACACAACTGGGCCTATTCCCTCTTTGCCCAAGACGACTGGCGTGCTACCAAGCGATTAACCTTCAATCTCGGCCTCCGTTACGAGTACAGCACCGTAGTCCAAGAGCGGGACAACAAGCTTGGAAACTTCGATCCAAACGTAGGTCTGGTTCAGGTCGGCAAGCAACTCAGCAACGTCTATAACCCGGATCACAAAAATTTCGCTCCGAGATTTGGTGTCGCCTGGGACGTCACCGGCAACGGCAAGACGGTCGTTCGCGGCGGCGCTGGTCTTACTTTCGAATCAGTTAACTGGCAATCCTTCATCGCTTTCAATAACGCCTTTGGTTTAGGTAGCGTTCCAACCGCCGCAATTATCGACGCCGCAGGAAATACTTCCGGCGGTACCATCAGCACCGGCAACGTGACCGTCAAGAATTTCCTTAACCCAGTTCCATGGGACATCGGCCCGCTCTATGGCAACGTCGGCACTGACCCGATCAATTGCTTCAACAGTCCGTGCCCGATCATGACTGTTGACCGGAATATCAAGACTCCTTACGTTTGGAATTGGAGCCTGAGCGTGCAACATGCGTTCTCTCCAAACTTGTCGTTGGAGCTGGCTTATGTCGGCAATCACGGCTCAAGGCTCACCGGCATTCGCGACATCAACCAGCCCACGGTCGGCTCTGGATGGCCCGCCGCCAGCGTCGCCTCCTGCGTCGCCTCGGGTTACACCGATCCAACTTTCTGCGCGCCCGACAGCACTGGACTAGAGGAGGCCAACCAGCCCTTCAACGCCAAGTTCCCCTACTTGAGCAATATTTTCCAGATGGCGAACGTCTATCGCTCCAACTACAACGGTCTCCAGGCCACCTTGAACTCTAGAAATTTTCACGGGTTGAGCATGGTCGCCGGATACACCTACTCCCACTCTCTCGACGACGTGGGCGCAAACTGGGACTTCGGCTACGGCTCAGGACTTCCGCAGGATGCGCACAATCCCGGCGCCGAATATGCGAACAGCGATTTCGACGTGCGTCATCGTCTGACGGTTTCGCTGACCTATGCGATTCCTGGAACAAAGGGTTACGGGCAAGCTTTTGAAGGATGGGAACTCAACTCGATCGTCACGCTGCAAAGTCCGCAGCATTGGGGACCGATCGACTTGGGAACGGACGCAGCCGGCGTAGGCCCGCTTCCGGTAAGCCCTCCGGCAAACAGCCCGATCCGATGGAATTTCTTCGGCAATCCCAACGATTTTAAGTCGAGCCCAACCGGTATTCCCTTCTTTCAAGGTAATCTGGTGCAAGGAAATCCGACCGACAACGCCGCTTGCAACGCGCGAGCGCTTGCACTCGACAATGGCGACACGGCAGGCCCCGCCAGCACGGCACTGAATTTCTTTGGTTGTTATGCCAAGGGCAATTCGGTCATGATTCCTCCGGCCCTCGGCAGCTTTGGCAACCTGGGACGCAACACATTCCCCGACACTGGATTCCGCAACGTCGACTTCTCCGTCGCGAAGAACTTCCATTTCGGCGAACGCTTACGCGCCCAGTTCCGTGCTGAATTCTTCAACGTCTTCAATCACCCTAATCTTGCTAACCCCTACGGTGGACAAAACGGATTCGGATTTAACGATCCATCCGTGCAGCCCTTCGGTTGCGGATGCGCAACGCCCGACGTAGCCGCCGCCAACCCCGTCATCGGTTCAGGCGGAAGCCGCGCCGTGCAACTTGGCTTGAAGCTTATTTTCTAAACCGGGATCCCTCCCCCCAAAACTGGGCCGGATCTCGATCCGGCCCTTATTTTTTCTGCGAAAGGAAATTCAGCGTGGTTACAGATCCAACTCTTTTCTCCGGCCAGAGCTCCCGACTTACAACAGCGTTGTTTCGCGCATCGGTTACAAAAGCGGCGATCGCTGCGACTCTGCTCTTCGTTGCTGCCGTCCCGTCTTTTTCGCAAGCGCAACCAGAGCGTACGGAACGCACCATTGAAGAGATAAAAACCGAATCCGTTCGCCGAGCCCAGGTCGGACAGTACCCCCTGATCGGTCTCGATCCCGCCGACATCTCCGAAGCGGTGAAGTCGATTCACACCAAAAACAAAGACGAATGGGCCGCGGCCTTCATGGGCGTTGCCGACCGCTATATGAACGAAGCCAAGTCGCTGGAAAAAACCGATCCGACCAAGGCCAATGCCGATTACATTCGCGCCTGGCGCCTCTACTCTTTCGGTCGTTGGCCGATCCCAGCTTCTCCTGGCAAGCAGCGTTCTTACGAGAAGGCCCTCGAAGCCTTTCTCGCGCACGCAAAATTTTTCGATCCCCCACTTGAGATCGTCAAAATCCCTTTTGAAGGAAAAGAAATCACCGGCTACCTCCGCTTGCCGAAGAACGCGAAGGGCCCTGTGCCGCTGGTGCTGGCGGTGAATGGCCTCGACAGCCGCAAAGAAGATCTGACTGAGAGCTTCAGCGCAATTCTCCCCTTCGGCGTGGGATACCTCGCCGTCGACGGCCCCGGCACCGGACAGAACCCGATTAAGGTCAGCGTGAACGGCGAGCGCGTGCTCTCGAAGGTTTTGGATTACATCGCCACCCGCCCCGAGATCGACAAAAACCGCGTCGCCATGCACGGCGTAAGCTGGGGAGCATACTGGGCGACCAAGATGGCGATCGTCGAACGAGCGCGCCTGAAAGGATGCAGCGCGCAATCACCGCCGACGAATAAGTTTTTCCAGAAAGAATTCCTCGAAAATTCCCTGCTCGGTAACCGCGAATATCTTTTCGATCAGGTTCCAGCCTTGATGGCGATCATGGAGAACGTAACCACCATCGACCAGATGGCGATCGAGCTCCCAAAAATCTCGCTCGTGCAACAGGGACTTCTGGGCAAACCCATGGCCCCGATGCTCATTCTTGCCGGAGTCAAAGACACGCAGGTTCCGATCGAAGATATCTATCTGCTGATGAATTCCGGAGACGTCCCGAAAACGGCGTGGGTCAATCCTCAAGGCGGACACCTAGGCCGCCAGGTCGGAGTCTGGCCCGACCCCCGCATCTTCAAAGAAGTCATCATCCCTTGGCTGGTAAAGACGCTGGAACCCGAGCCCACAAAGTAGCCCACGTTCCAGGACCGGCGCTACATAGCCGACGGTTCGGAGTAGCGCCGGCGTCCCGCCGGCTGTCCTGGCGGCGTCCTCGCCGTCAGCGCGGAGAGCGAGACACCCACCGGACAGCCACCGGACAGCCGCCGACACGGCGGCGCTACCAACCCCTCGTGCCACATCGGTGATTTCGCTTTCGCCTCGGCGGTGCGGTCGTTATAGTGTCTGAGACCACAGCACACAATGGACTTCGACCAGCTAGAAATTTTCTTGGAGGTAGCCCGCCTCTCCAGCTTCTCCCGCGCAGCGGAGAAGCGCTTCCGCACCCAGCCGGCGATTTCATCCCAGATTCGCGCCCTGGAAGAAGAAGTAGGCGCTCGCCTCCTCGACCGTTCCGGCGGCCGCGTTTCGCTCACCGCTTCAGGCAAATTGTTTTTTAAGTACGCCGAGGAGACCCTCGAACGCCGCAAAATCATCCTCAACGAGATCGCCGAGACCGAACGCGTGCCTCGCGGAGAAATCGTAGTCGGCGCCAACGAAGGCACCTGCCTCCACATCCTTCCCGAAGTATTCGCACAGTTCAAGCGTGACTATCCAAATGTCGCCGTGGGCATAAAGCGCTCCGACTACTCCCGCATCCTGGAATCAGTTCTTGAGAACATCGTCGATTTCGGGGTTGTTTCGCTGCCCGTCAACGATAACCGGCTGGAAGCGCAGATGATCCATCGCGACGATCTGGTGGTGATCACGCCGCCACAACACGCCCTCTCGACGAAAAAGACTGTTACGCTGGCGGAAGTTCTCGCCTACCCTCTGGTCTTGCCCAAACTCGGACACACCCGCGATGCGCTCGATGCCCTCTTCTACGATCATCATCTAAAGCCAAACGTGGCCATGGAACTCGACTCCAGCGAACTGCTCAAGCGATTCGTAGCTGCCGACGTCGGCGTCGGCTTTATCGCCAGGTCGAACATCGAAGAAGACATCCGTGCCAGGGCGCTTGTGGCAATCAAGCTCGAAGACGTGCAACTACGGCGCGATTTGGCGATTGTTTTTCGCAAGGATAAATCGCTAAGCCGCGCGGCCAAGGCCTTTATGGACATTGCCGTCAAGCAAAAGAACTTCTCCACTGCCGGAGTCGGAAAGCGATCGAAATGAAGTTCGGGTTTGGAATCACGATCGCTATTTGCTGCTTGTTGCTCGTCACCCCGTCCATCGCGCAGAAACCGAAGTCGGCTCCAAAAGCGCTGGCAGATTCCTCCACCAAGCTCCTTGAGTTCAAAGTTTCCGGAACCTCCCGCTACAGCGACAAAGAAATTCTCGCCGCAAGCGGGTTGCAAATCGGGCGTAATGCCAACGAAGCCGACTTCAAAGAGGCCATTCAGCGTTTGGGCGTCTCCGGCATGTTTGCGAACGCCGCCTACACCTACTCCATTTCCGACAAAGGCACCAACCTGCAGTTTCAGCTCTCGGACATAGAGGCAAGCAAGTTGGTTCCCGCCCGCTTTGAAAACTTTGTCTGGTTTAGCGACGATAACCTGCTCGCTGCGACCAGCAAGAGCGTGCCGCTCTTCAAAGGACTGGTACCTCTTACGGGCAGTCTTCCCGACCGCGTCTCCGAAGCGCTTCGAGCCCTCCTCAGCGAGCATCAACTTCCCGGCCACGTCGACTATATGCGTTCGTCAGAAGCAAACTCCGACAGTTTGTCAGAAATCGTATATCGGGTAGAAGAGATCAGCATTCGAATCGAAAGCGTCGAATTCACCGGCGCTTCCCCGGAGCAGGCGTCACTCCTCGAATCAGCCGCCCACAATCTGATCGGCGAAGAGTACGTCCGATCCACGTTTGAAGCCGCCGCCAAATTTGACCTTCTGCCAGTGTATTTTCAGCGTGGATATCTCAAAGCCAACTTCGGCGAATCCAGCGCGCGGGTAATAGCGCCTCCCGCTGCGGACGCGCGAACGCCAGAAGATCGCGACACACCTGAAGTCCGAGTCGCCGCTGTCCTTCCCGTTAGGCCTGGCGATTTGTATCTCTCCTCCGGAGTCGATGTGAAAGGCAACGCCGCCCTGAAAACCGATCGGATTACGTCGCTGCTGCACCTGAATGCCGGCCAACCCGCCGACTCCGTTCGCCTTCAGCGTGACGCGGAGAACCTCGCCAGGCTTTATCGCAGCCAGGGGTTTATGACGGTCAACATCAAGGCAGACCCGCAATTCGACGATGCCAAACAAACCGTCCGCTACACCATCAACGTCATCGAAGGCGATCTCTACAAGATGGGAGAACTCGAGATCCTTGGCCTGGACAATCAAACCAAGGCCAAGCTGCAAGCTGCGTGGACGCTTCAGGAAGGCCAGCCCTACAACGCCGATTACAAAAATAAATTCGTCAAAGACGCCCAGCAATTCGTACCCAGCAACGAATGGGATATCAAAGTCGAAGAAACTCCGGACGCAAGAGACAAGACCGTAGACGTGGCAGTCCGCTTCAAACAGCGCTAGGTTTTCGTAGCGCCGGCGTCCCGCCGGCTGTCCGGTGGGCGTCTCGCCCACCGCGTTGATGGCTATGACGCCTCAGGGTAGCCGGCCAGACGCCGCGCGCAAAATCACAAAAAACAAACGGCGGAATGTCCGCCGGTCCTAATCTGCAATTCATAACTGGACGGCTAGTTCTGCTTTTGGTTATCCCTTCTGCCCTTCAGCGTAGGCCGATATATCGTCCGCAAGTCCTAAGTCCGTCCACTCAGAACAAGCCTTAAGCAGCCCCTGGTTTTTGTAGCGCCGGCGTCCCGCCGGCTGTCCTGACGGCGTCCTCGCCGTCAGCACGGTGGGCGAGACGCCCACCGGACAGCCGCCGAGACGGCGGCGCTACTAAAATCGCAAACAAGCAAACAAAAAGACCGGCGGATTGTCCGCCGGTCTTTTCAATCTTCGATGAACAACGGCTAGCTTTAGTTCTGCGTATCGTCACGCCGTTTCAGCGTCGGACGATCATCATCGCTCTTGCCATCGCCGTTCTTATCTTTATCTCCAGACTTATCGCTGCTCGACGTGCGACGCAGGCTCGGACGGCTTCCATCTTTCTCGTCATTCACCTTATGCCGATTTTCAATCGTGGCCAGCCGCGACTTCACGTCGTCGAATTCCGACGTCGAAACCACGTACTGTGTTTTCGCCGGAAGAATCTTAGCGATCTCCTGCTGCGACTTCTCGATCCGATCTGGAGTCTGCGGATGCGATGCGAATGCCTTCGCGAGAGTTCCCGGCTTCTTCTTTTCCTTAGCCTGTATTTTTTCGAAGAAGCTGATGAAAGCCTGCGGATCATATCCCGTCTTGTACATGTACTGGAGACCGAGATAGTCAGCTTCAGCTTCAAAACTGCGTTGGAACTTCATGAATGTCAAAGGCAATCCCAACCCTGCCGCTTCATACACCGCGTAGCCTACCCCACCACCGACAAAAATTAGAGGAATAGTCCCGATGTTGGCCCACTGTGCGCGCGTCATCTGACGTGTTCCGTGACGAGCCGCTACGTGCGCGATCTCGTGCGCCATGACCCCGGCAAGCTCGGCCTCTTCGTCAGCCGCTAGAATCAACCCGGAATTCACATAAAAGAACCCGCCAGGCAGCGCGAACGCATTCACTTCATCGGAATCGATCACCTTGATCGTGAATGGCACCTGCGCGTCTGAATTGCGCACAAGGTTCTGGCCGATGCGGTTGACGTACTCCGTTACGACCGGATCCTGAACCAGCTTCACGCTGTTCTCAACCTGCATCGCGTACTGCTTGCCCATCCTGATTTCGGATTCGAGCGAGTACCAGTTGCCCATGCCGCGTCCGCCCACTTTGCGATTCCCGATGGCATCGACATCGTTCTTGGTGCCATCGTGCTTCACTTTGCTGTCGTCGGGCTCTTGTATTGGGACTTGCGCAGTCTTGCTTGGCCCCGCGCTGGGTGGCGTCGTCGAGTCCGGCGTCTGCGGCGAAGTCGGAACCGGATCCTGCGAAGGCGGTACTCCGGGAACCTGACCTCCCGGCGGATTCCCGGTCGGATCAGGCGTCTGCTGTGAATTCGCCGGAGCCGTATCCGAAGGTCGCGCGGTTGGGGTGGTCTGCGTCTCCGGCACAGGCTGAGCAGTAGGGCTAGTCGGATCAGGCGGCGTCGGAGCAGTCTGAGGCTGCGCCGCCGATGGCGCCGAAGACGGCGCCGTTGAAGATGGCGAGGTAGAAGAAGGCTCCTGCGCAACAGCAAGGAATGATAACGAGAGTAAACTTACGGAAATCAGCGATTTACGGAACGCCATTGAACACCCCACAAGACCGGATCGGATAGTTTCTGATAGTCCTCAAAGCACGCAGATGAGAGGACAGAGGCCGCTTGGTTAATTGGACGCCATTTACCCTCAAGAAGATACCCGTTATTTTGGGAAAAACTTAGATTTGTTGCGGCGCGGCCCATCGTCCCCGCTTCGAACCCCAATTCGAGCCAGAATAGGGTTGGAAGAACCTACCGACTTCCCGCACTTCAGGGCAGGCGATAATTTCCCACACCGTCCCGTGATTTAATTCCATCACGGACCACTCGCGCTTCATCGCCTTGGAGAGGATAAAACGGTTTATTATGTCGGGGATCCGCGCAATCCAAATGAGCGCTCAAACCAATTAGCCAAGGGAAATCATGTTTCGACATCTTCTTGTAATCTTGCTTCTCGCTGCTGGCGCGACGTTCGTTCACGCGCAACCGTCCCTACCTTCTAGTTTTCAGGCAAAAACCGTTCACAGCCCGGAAGCAGCGGACATTTTCGTGCGTTGGGGAGGCCAAGGCCCGGTAGTCGTGCTCATTCACGGTTATGCCGAGAACAGCGATTCGTGGGCTCCTCTTGCGGCAGATCTCATGAAGGATCACACCGTCGTCGTGCCTGATCTTCGCGGAATCGGAAAGTCGTCCAAACCTGAAGGCGGGTATGACAAGAAGACGCAGGCCAAGGACATTCGCGCCGTCGTAACTGCGCTTGGATTCGACAAGACTTTTGTGGTCGCGCACGACATCGGGAACATGGTGGCTTACGCTTACGCTGCAACTTACCCGGACAAGGTTGAGCGATTGGTGGTCATGGACGCGCCGATTCCGGGCATCGAGCCCTGGTCTGAGATTCTCCTCAATCCCGGAGTGTGGCACTTCAACTTTCACGGGCCCGACGCCGAAAGGCTCGTAGCGGGACGGGAGCGCATCTACCTCGACCGGATATGGAACGATTTCACCGCCGATCCCTCCCAGCCCGATGAGGCCACCAGAAACTTTTTTGCCGCCACCTACGCGCAACCGGGTGGCATGCGGGCAGGGTTTGCCCAATTCACTGCCTTTTCTCAGGATGCGAAAGACAACAAAATCTTTGAGCAGAAGAAACTAACCATGCCCGTGCTTGCCATCGGTGGAGAGAAATCGTTTGGTCCTCTGCAAGCTGTGATCATGCGTAACGTGGCGACCAATGTTCAAGAAGCGGTTGTCGCAGGTTCTGGGCATTGGTTGATGGAGGAGCGCCCCGCATATACCGTAACGCTCATTCGCAAGTTCCTCGACTCGCCGGAAGTTGCCACGCCAACCGCCAGCAACTCCGCGCGTAACCTCGGCGAAAAGCGTCTTGCCCTCTCTGAATACGAGTTTCCCCAACACGGGAACCCGGGCACCGGCAGTGCCGGGATTGGAGGAATCGAGACTGTGGTGCTCAAAGGTGATCCAAACAAAGCTGGCGTCTACACAATCATGCTACGGGTCCCCGCGCACACAAAGATTGCAGCCCACTCCCATGGGGATGACCGGGTTGCGACCGTAATCTCCGGCACCTGGCACTTTGGGTATGGAGAAAAATTCGAAGAGGCACAACTGAAAGCGCTTCCCCCTGGCAGCTTCTACACCGAACCACCGAACCAGGCCCATTTTGCGGAAACGACCGATCAACCTGTTGTCGTTCAGATCACGGGCTTCGGTCCCTCTTCAACGGCCTACGTCGATCCGACACAGGATCCGCGCCGGCACTAAGCAGCACCTGCTGGCGAGAAGGGGATTTATTGTGCGGGGGCATCGCCCTTTGCGTCTTTCCACAGCACCGCATTCAATTTCTTGGCGTCCGTGGCGTCTGGTCGCGAAAAATTCATCTCCGACGACTCTTTCGCCCCGGGAGCATTCTTGACGTTCACCCGATAGATCAAGCCATTTCGCAGATTGGAATCGTCAGCCTGATACGGAGCCTGCACCCCCGGCCCCGAGAAGAATTCCGTCATCAACGGAGCGTGCGCGTCGAACAAGTTCATCGGAGGAAGCCCGAGCAGCGCCTCCATCGTGTGTATCACGCTAACCGTGTTGTAGAAGCTGTGTACGACAACCGGCTGGCTCTGCTTCGCTGCGTATTTGCTCACGACAAACGCAGTCGAGCGATGCGCGTCAACGTGGTCGGCTCCATCCTGGGCATCATCTTCAAGCACAAAAATTGCCGTGTCATCCCAATACGGACTGTGAGAAACAGCATCCACCACGCGTCCCAGCGCTAAATCGTTATCCGCAACCGAGGCCTGAGGCGTCGGCCGGGCCGGACGAGTGCCGCCCGTGTGGTCATCGGGCAAATACAACAACATGAACTGCGGAAGTTCCTTGGCAGTTCCCTTGGCCTTCACAAACTCGTTAAACTCGCGCAAAAACTCATCGGCGCGCAATTGATCCGGATAATCCGTATTAAAGTCCGGATACAGCGGATCGTAATGATCCCGCTGTGCCGCCTTCGTCGGGCGCGTCCGCTTCATCTGCGGGATCGGCCACGTCCAAGGGCTAGGCCCACCCGGCGGATTACCGACATTCGAGGGCAGCGCCTCTCCCTTTTTAATATCCGCGATCGGGCAGGGTGCCGCGACCGGAGACAACGTGCCTTCCTTGGGTGATGTCGAATCGGCCGACGTCGCCTTAGCGATCACCACTTTCTTGCACCAGACAGCCGAGATGAACTCTCCATAAATACGGTAGCTCAGCCCCCGCCGAGCCAGATTGTCCCAGATAAACCCGGTCGCAGGATCATCTACGTCGGGAATTCCCTGCTCGAGTGGATACGCGTCTGCCACCGTGCCGCCGCTATCGTAAGTACGTTCTTTGCTGCGATATGCAATCGGCCACATCTTCTCGTTGTAGTCGGAGGTTGTTGAAGCCGTCGACCAGATGTGCCCGTCGCCCGAAACCTCTCCACTATCATAAAAATTGTCGAGCACTCCAAATTGCTCAGCCAATTTGTGTTCATTGGGCGTGATGTCTCTGCCATACATGGTGAGCGAAGGATCGCCGTCCCCTACTTTCAGATCTCCCAGAATCTGGTCGTAAGTGCGATTTTCTTTCATCACGTAAATGACGTGGCGAATGGGATTCTTTCCGCCGGCAAATTGAAACTTGCCGCCATCGGATCGCACCAAATTGTCCTCTTCCACCTGACGCGTATAAGCCGGCAAATTCTTCTCGATCTCCGCCAAAGACAAACGCTGAATGGAACCGCCAATCAAGGTCGGGATGTAAGGATGCTCCTTACGCTTGCGCTCGCCTTTCAATTTTCCCTGCCCGTTGTTGGGACCGCTGCTCTCTCCTTTGGCGGTCGCAATCAGCAGATCACCGCCGGCAATTGCCAGCGCGCTCGGGTACCACTCGGTCGGAATAAAACCGCGAGGCTGGATATGTTCCACTGGACCGGCACGAAGATCGCCCGCGATATCGAACTCTGCAATGGCATCGAGCGAAGCGGCCGCGGCAAAAAGATGCTTGCCATCGGGTGAAAGCGAAATTGCCAGCGGCACAGAACCTTTGTCGTGGAGCGAGTTCAGATCCAGGGCGTAGAGTTTCAGCCCAGCGCTATTCCGCATATCCGAGGGCTTCAGTTCAACGTCCTTCTCCCCTTGACCAGAGCTGTTCAGCGCCACCGCTACTACCGCATCCATGTTGCTAAGAACCGCATAGAGCGTGTCCTCACCCGGACTTAGCAACATCGCCGTCGGATGGGAGCCAGGATCGATTGGCGTGTCTGACGCAAGCAACTTGATCCAGCGAATTACCTTCCCTGTTTTGAGATTCAACTCCGCGATCGCCGAATCATTCCACAGACTCACCCATGCCTTGCTGCCGGCTTTGTTAGCGATAACGGTGAAAGGAAAAGAGGCCGGAATAAATCGGCTGCGGCTAAGGTCGAACGACTGCAAAATCTTTCCCGTCGTCGCGTCGAGAACGATGACGTTATCCGATAAATTATTCGCCACCAGAAGCCGATCAACATCGGAACCTGGAAGCACCGCAATTCCCGCAGGATAAGGAATCGCGGTTCCGGCAGCCGCTTGCATCAGTCCAAACGCTACCTCTTTCCCACGGGCCAGCGCCTGTGGCGCAATCTTGATGACGCGTTCAGGAGCAACCTGCCCGTCAGAAAACTTGTAAACCGCGATTCCGTTTCCCGTGCTGGTGGGCTTCGCCCCGGTTGGATCAGTCACCGATCCCATAGAAGCATAAAGATGTTTGCCGTCCGACGAAAACGCCAACCCGATGAAATAACTCTGGCGAGTGGAGAATTCGTCGCTGAGGCGGCTGTCCGGAAAGTCGTGCAGCTCGTTGTTCGCGAGATTGAGAATTGCTATCGACTGGCGTGCGCCCGTTTCTTGCGTTCCGTATCCCTGATTGAGAAGCGCCGCGTACCGCTTGTCAGGGCTGAGCGCAATCGTCGCGGGGAAACTGTTGGTACGTCCGATGTAGCCCGGGACCGGCAGTGTAAGAGTTTTGCTCGTCGGCAGGTTAATGCGCCGGGATCGGTCGGCGGCACGAACAACTATGAACATGCATGACGCAGCAGAAAGAGCGACCAGCGTTACAACAATTAGCTTTCTCACGAGCGTGTTGTATCACCCCGCCGGTCTCGAAGGCAAACCGGCAGACCACTGGTAAACGAATATCCCGTGAATTAATAAAACGCCAGCTCTTTCATCGGATAATGCTTCCGGTTTCGGGTCCACAGATGCGCTCGATTGATGGTTGCCGCGGCTCCGATCAAGGCATCGCTCATTTCAACCGCATGGCTCTTCCGATATTGTCGAAGGTAGTCGCCGGCGAGGCGACCAGTTTCGTAATCGATAGTGGCGCAGAAGAGAGTTCGAAACAGATTGCTCAAAGCAACTTTCTCCCGCTCATGCACGCCGGTCCAGAGTTCGGCTGCCGTCACCGGCGAATAAAGGATGATGCTGTCGGATTGGCCAAGTGCCGCCCATCGCTCCAGAATCTCTGTATCCCGGCCGCGGCAAACTTCGATCACGATGTCGGAATCGACAAGCACCGTCACTTGCGATCTCGTTTGCTTTGCTTGACTACGGTCTCAATCCGACGTCCTCGCCGGAGACTACGCACATATTCTGTGGGAGTGGTGAGCTCGTTGCGATCAGAACTGATGCCCACTATCGCCTGCATCGCCTCGCGGCGCTCCTCCAAACTACCGAGGTAACGCTCGCGGGCAGCCCGCCTCACCAAATCAGAAATGGTTGTTCCCTGGCTCCGAGCGCGAGTATGCAACGCAGCCCATAAATCGTCTTCGAGATAAAGCTGAGTTCGTCGCACGATGTATAGTATACATCGTGCCTTGTCGACGGTGTGAATTAGCGAATGCTGAGCAAGGCGGCGATGTATTGCCGGACTTTCAACAAAAGCGCTGACTCCGCTTTCGAGCGAAATCTCGCGTTGCGCTGCGACCAATCCAGGCTCTTCAGTTGGTCGACCAGGACGGCCCCGTCAATCTCGTCGAGGGTGATTGGAAGTGCGAAAGGATAGGTTTTCCGTTTACTCGTCAGCGGGCAAACGACAGCGAGTCCACTGGCCCGGTTGTAGCGCTGATCGGTTATGACCAGCGCGGGACGCCGCTTGGCTTGCTCGCGGCCAACCTGCGGATCAAAATCCATCATGACCACATCGCCTGCCTCGGGAACGTAGTTGGTCACCATTCAACAACTTCCCTGCCAACTTCCCGACCTACGGAAACTTCAGAATAGCGGTTTTCAGGCGTGATCTGCGAAACCAGCTTTGACAGTGAAGGAATTCGCGTCGGGCGCGCCAATTCGATTTGCCCCTCCGACGCGGTTGCCACGTCCAGAAAATCCCCTTCTTTCAGTTTTGCAGTCTCTACGATCGGCTTCGGGATGCGAACGGCGAAGCTGTTGCCCCACTTCACCATCTTGGTTTTCATTTGGGCTCCCCAGCTATACATTGTATATCAATGTATCTACAGTGTATATCTAGCAAGACTGGTAGAGGCTGAGCGTTAGAACGATACCGACGATCCCTATCGCGCCGATTTGAAAACTGCAAACACCGCGCCTTGCGGGTCGGCAATCACCGACATGCGACCGACGCCCTCCATGGTGGTGGGTGGCAGATGCAGAGTGGCTCCCATTTCCTTCGCTTTTGTGGCCGTCGCATCGATGTCGTCGGACTGAATGTAGATCATCCAGTGCGGAGGAACGCCAGGCTGGCGGTGGGAAGCGGGTGGAACGCCACCAATGAACTGCTCGCCGTTTTTGATATGAAGGTACCCAGACTTGTCTTTGGCGTCCGCATGCACCTGCCATCCGAAAAGGCCCGAGTAAAAATCTGATGCTTGTTTCGGGTCTGGCGTGCTCAGGTCAGCCCAGCACAAGGTTCCCGACACTCCCGAAATCATAATTCCCTGGCTCTTGTTCGCCTGCCACACGCAAAAGATGGCTCCCGTGGGGTCTTGAATCACCGCCATGCGGCCAGCGTCCATAACGTCAAATGCCGGAGCGAGAACTTTACCCCCAAGTTGCTCCGCCTTCGCCGCCGTTGCGTCAGCATTATTGACAGCGATATAAAGCAACCAATGCGGCGGAATCCCCTGCGAGCGCTCGTCTGGCCGGAGGCTGCAACCGGCACCCGCATCGCGGCCATCGAGCTTGAACATGGTGTACACCTCTCCTGGCCCCATTGGCTCGTCATGGGCTTGCCAGCCGAAAAGAGAGCTATAAAATTTATTGGCAGCGTTTTGGTCGGAAGCGTGAAGTTCGATCCAGCAGAATGATCCGGCAGAGTGTCTGTCGATGTTTGTCATGGCGACGGAAGTTTACACCAAGGTGAGGCTCCGATAGCGACTGCCACGTAAATTTTGGGTGGGGACCCGCAGTGAGGATTCGAGGCCGAGGTTGCCAGCTGCCACGCCCGATCAGGATTGCATTACAGATTTGCGTCGGCCCACCCGCCGATCCTATCGAGCGCCGTATTCAAGTTCTCAAGCGAATTCGCCACGCTGAAGCGAAGGTAGCCCTCTCCGTGAGCTCCAAAGGCGGTGCCGGAGAGGCACGCTACGCCAGCTTGCTCAAGCAACGCATCGGCTAATTTCTTTGACGTCCAGCCCGTCTTGGTGATATTCGGGAACGCGTAGAACGCCCCTTTCGGCACGCGGCAAGAGAAGCCCTTGATCTTGTTGAGGCCGGCAACAAAAACGTCGCGGCGGCGCTGGAACTCCTCACTCATCTTATCGACCGATGACTGGTCCCCGCGCAGTGCCTCGATTCCCGCAATCTGCGTGAAGCTAGCCGTACACGACGTTGCGTTTGTTACCAGTCGAGAAATATGTACCGCCAAATCAGGACGCATAACCCCGTAGCCCATGCGCCATCCCGTCATCGCGTAGGTCTTCGAGAAGCCATCCAGCAGGATGGTTCGTTCTTTGAATCCAGGTACGCTCATGATCGAGAAGTGATCTCCGTCATAAATCAGGCGGCTGTAAATCTCATCCGACAGCACTAAAATATTGCGATCGCCAATTGCCTCGGCGATGCCCAGAATGTCTTTCTTGGTCAGAATTCCGCCAGTCGGATTGTGCGGCGAGTTCAAAATGATCAACTTCGTCCGCTCGGTGATCAGTCCAGCCAGTTCTTTGACGTCGATAGAGAAATCCCGATCTTCGCGAAGTGGAATCGCCACCGCCTTTCCAAGCGAATAGTCGATCATCGACTCATAAATAGGGAAGCCGGGATTCGGATAAATGACCTCATCCCCCTCATCAATCAAGGCAAGCATAGTGAAGAAAATGATTGGCTTGCCGCCTGGCACCACAACCACTTCTTCGCTCGACACCGGAACATTGCGCGTGCGGCTCACGTATTCGGCGATAGTTTGGCGCAGGTCAGGGAGCCCGGCCGCCGGTCCGTAATGTGTCCACCCTTTTTGCAGCGCGCCGATGCCCGCTTCAATGACGTTCGAGGGCGTGTCAAAATCCGGCTCCCCGATTTCCAGATGGATGATTTCTTTGCCTTGCTTTTCAAGGGCGCGGGCGCGACTTAAAACTTCAAAAGCCGTCTCGGTTCCGAGACGAGACATGCGGCTTGCTAACCGCAATTCGTGAGTAGTGGTGGATGGCATAGTGAACGGCAAACGTGCGGCTGAGATTATAGCGCGTTGTGGATGGTTGTCGCGCGCTTCCCTATTCTGAGATCGTGCTCTCTTCGCTCTGCGCTCGCAGCACCCGGTCAACGGAGTAGGGCGCGCGTTGCGTCGGTTCGTGATAGTGACGCACCTGCATCTCGCCAAGTAAACCGACGGCGAGCATGTTCAATCCGGCAAGTAAAAGCACCGCCGAGAACATCATCAAAGGCCCGTGCTGATACATCACGTCAGTGTGATAGAAGATTTTCTGAGCGACCAGCCATAACGAAACCGCACATCCGCCCATGATGCTGAACATTCCCACCGTTCCGAAAAAGTGCAGCGGGCGCGATAGATATTTCAGCAGAAAACGAATCGTAATCAGATCGAAGAATACGCGGAAAGTTCTGGATATTCCGTAGTGCGACGCTCCGCGTTCGCGGTTCACGTTCTTGATGGGAACCTCAATAATTGACGCGCCGTACCATGAAGCCAACGCCGGAATGAAGCGGTGAAGCTCGCCGTAAAGCGGTACCTGGCCCAGGATTTCGCGGCGATAAGCTTTAAAAGTCGTCCCGAAATCATGAATGTCAACGCCGCTCAACTTTGCCATGAACCAGTTAGCGCAGCGGGAAGGAAAGCGACGAAGCCAGAAATTGTCAACGCGATTCTTACGCCATCCGCTGACGATGTCGTAGCCTTCGGCAATCTTCTCCAGGAACATCGGAATATCGGACGGGTCGTGTTGCAGATCGCCATCCATGGCAATGATGTACTCGCCCCGGGCGTGATCGAAACCTGCCGCCAGTCCGGCAGTCTGCCCGAAGTTGCGACGCAGCTTAACGATGGTCACGCGGCTGTCGACGGCCGCAATCTCGCGAAGCAAACTGAACGTGCCGTCGATGGACCCATCATCAACCAACACCATCTCAAACGTCTCGCCGCTCGCTTCCATCACGGACTTAAGCCGCGCATAAAGGTCGGTGACGTTCTCCTGCTCGTTATGCAGTGGAACTACGATTGAATATTTGAGCACGGTTGTTTAATTATACGGCACTCCATGCCCGTCCTGGAGTGCCTTTGCTGAGGCTGAAGATATGACTGCGACCGAGCGCATTGCACCACCGTAGCGTTATTGCCGGCTGGTGGCGACGCTCTTGGCGGAAGTTTGCTGATCTGAACAGGTCTTCAGCCACATGCCAAGAAAGTCCAACAATTCTTCCGGCGGTTTGATCCAGTGTTGCGCCGCCGTCTCGCGCCATTCCGGACGCACCAGTACGCTGACGCCGCGGCCTTCGATCGCTCGGAAAGCGGATTCGTCGGTCGTATCGTCCCCCAGGTATGCCACCGGAATGTTGTCGTCGATCTCGCTGAGAAAGGTTCGAACCGCATCGCCTTTGTCCGCTTCAGAAGCGCGCACTTCGAGGCCCCCGTCGAACTCCAGAAGATCGAGGCCGCTTTGCTCCGCAATCGGACGCCATCCCAGCATCACGCGAGAGCGCAAGTCGTGAACATCCGAATCGCTCATGCCTCGCCAATGTACGGCGATACTGCCCGCCTTGAACTCCGCGCTGTGTCGTAACTGCTGGTGTCCAAGCCACCGGTCCGCATCCGATAACGCATCTAGAGTGCGGTCGTCGAGGCTGGGCATTTCCATGGTGCCGTCAGTTTTCATGCGTTGCAAGCCGTGAATTCCCCAAACCTCGGGTCGCGGATGGATATTCAAGAACGGGAGAACGTCAGTGGCATCGCGGCCCGACATAACCACGACTCGCGTGCGGCAATCGCGTACGATCTCCTGGAGAATCAGCGCCACGCCCGGATAGGGAAAAGCCTGGTCGCGTTGTTTGCGAAACGGGGCTAGGGTGCCATCGTAATCGACTAGCAGGACGGCTTCAGACGACGCGGCAACAGTTCTTAAAAACGGGGTCAGTGCGGTTTTAACTTCGGGCCTCAACTGCAAGATTTCCTTTCCGCTGACAACTGTCGTCTCAGCGACGCTCGCTCGACTTGGGCTCGGTCAGTCAAGCGGCGGACACACTCGAACGGAATTTTTCGTGGCTGTCTTCTGGTTCATCCAAACGAACATCGCAGAGCTCGGTAATCAAATCACCGGCCCATCTATAGATATTACGTTCTTTGATGAGCTGGCGCATACGGTGTACCCGTAACTGTTTATCTTCCGGGGCCATCTCGAGCGCCGCTCGAATCGCATCTGCTGTCTGGTCAATATCGTAAGGATTCACCAACAGCGCATCGCGGAGCTCCCGCGCTGCGCCCGTGAATTGGCTGAGAATCAGCACTCCGCGCTCATCGTGGCGCGAAGCGAGAAACTCTTTCGCCACCAGGTTCATGCCGTCATGCAGCGAAGTGACCAGGCAAAGATCTGCGGCTTGGTAAAACGGCAGAATCTCTTCGTGGCTGTGCTGCCTCTTGAGGAATACGATCGGCTTCCAATTTCCACTCTGAAAGCGCCAGTTGATACGCTCCGTCTCCGCCTCAACCTCGGCGAGTAAATCGTGATAGCGCTTGATGTGAGTGCGACTGGGAGCCCCGATCTGTACGAAAGTAAACTTCCCTTGATACGAGGGATACTTTTCCAGAAAGCGCTCAATGGCAAGAAAGCGCTCCAGAATTCCCTTCGTGTAATCGACGCGGTCAACTCCGACGCCCATGTACATCGCCTCCACCCCGAGGCTTCGCAGGAGCGACGAACGGTCAGAGTGAGCCTTGCTGGCGTTGGCCGCGTTCGTCGCGTCGTCGACATCATCGGCCGTAAGCGCAACGCTGATCGGGAATGGATGCACCAGGGTGCGATGCTCTTTTCGCAGCACCGAGAAATGCTCCCAATCCACGCGCGATTCGACCACGCGATCGACCGTGTGCAGGAAGTTATTGCAGTGCGATTGAATGTGGAACCCAATCAAATCGGCGCCGAGCAGACCATCCACTAACTGCTTCTGCCAGGGACAAATGCCAAACGCTTCTGGATTCGGCCACGGGATATGCCAGAAAATTGCCACGCGCGCGTCCGGCCGCTTTTCTTTGATCAACCTTGGCATCAGCGCGAAGTGATAATCCTGCACCAGGACAACTGGCTTCTCGACATCGGCAATTTCTTGGAGCACGGCCTCGGTGAACTTACGATTCACGTCCTGGTAAGCCTGCCAGTCGTCCGCGCGAAATAACGGACGCGTGTGCGCGATATGGCACAGCGGCCACAATCCTTCGTTCGCAAACCCGTAGTAATAGCCTTCTTCTTCTTCTTTCGTCAGCCACACCCGGCGCAAGGTGTAACGCGGATCGTCTGGAGGGACCCGGATGCGGTCATGCGCGTCGATCACCTCAGCGTCTGCGTTGCCGCTGCCGTGAGCGATCCACGTGCCGTCGCAGGCGTCGAGAACCGGCCCAAGAGCCGTAACCAGGCCGCTCGGCGGCACGATCACTTCAATGTTTTTACCATTGCGCTGATGCATGTATGGCTCGCGGTTAGACACGACGAAAAGATGCCGGTCATTCAGCCGCGTGCGAAGCTGCACCGCCAGCCGGTCCGCCGTCCATAACGACTGCGCTGTATCGCGGAGACGCGCTTCGTTCTCAGCCGCACTTCGGGCGTTCGTGAGGCTCTCGGCCAACGTCGCAAATTCACGGGCCAGTGGACGAAACGCCGCTAGGTCAGGCGGCGCATGTCGAAAAGAGATCTTGCCGGTACGCAGCGCGCGCATCCAGAGCGCAGCCCGGGCGATCGGACCGGTAATGCTCCAGCGCACGATGAGCAGAGTGATAAGCACGATCAGAAACACTTGCACCAGAACGCGAACAAAGCTCTCTCGCCACACCTGCAAGCTCTGCGAACGGATGTAGCTCACGTCGTGCACGATGGCCAGCCCGCCGACGATTTCGTCCTGACGCCTGACGGGGAGCGCCAGGATGTGAATCGGCAAGTTCCCAACGCGGTCGTAGACGCTCTCTTGGTGGCCGTCGTTCATTGCCTGCGAAACCGAGGGTGGGCTCACCGTCAGAGTTTTCGCGAGCGCCGGGCTGATAGCCACCAAACCGCCCTGACGGTTGTAAACAGCGACGCCGAGCAAGCTCTCGCGGTTGCCGAAACGCTGCAACACCTTCTGCAGGTCTTTTTGGGATCCGTTATTCCAGGCGCGCTCGACGTTTCCGACGAGGCTCTCGCCGAGCATTTCAGCCCGGCCATCCAGGTCGTTACGGAGCGAGCGCTTCTTGGCGAGAACTTCGTAGTAGGAGAATCCAAACGAGACGAGGGTGATGCCAAGTATCAGCGAGACAATCAGTCGAATACTCAGCAATCTCATGCCGCGCCTTTCCGACGACAACCCACCTCAGCGCCAGCTTTGACGCGATTGTAACAATCCGGGTTGTTCGCTAAGTGTATGGGACCGCAGGAACTAGTTCTTAATTTTATCTCAGTTTGTCGCCCCCTCGACTAATAAGTTCGTGGCTTGGATCTATTTTATGGCGTAGGCTGGTGTCCTATCACGGGGCGATTTTCAAAGCGCGTCGTGAAAACAACCATGCAAACCGTCCGTGCTCGGTGTAATCCCATCGTTCGCACTTAATGAACCTAAAAGCTTTTCTGGAGGAGAATTTTGAGACGACCCGTCGTGGCACTACTAGTTTTTACAATGTTGACTCTAATTCCCCTTCCAGTGTCGGCGCAGGAGAAAGCTCCTCTAAAACTTGTGAAAGCCACCCCGATGCCCGGCTTCACCGGAGATTTCGACCATTTCGGTGTCGACGTAAAGGGCAACCGTCTCTTTCTGGCAGCCGAAGAACACAAATCAGTGGAAGTGTTTGACCTGCAAACAGGAGAGAGGGTTCATAGCATCGAGGGCTTCAGCCAGCCACTCATGATGGTGTTCTTGCCTGACACCGATCAGCTGTTAGTCACCGATGGTGGCGATAGCTCGGTGCGCCTCGTCGATTGCAAGAATTACAAGATCGTTAAGTCCATAAAGTTGGGGGAGGGCGTCGACCACGCCGTGCTGAATCCGGTCGATGGCTACTACTACGTAGAAAGCGGGGGTGGCGCCAACGGCCCTACTCACGTGCTCAGCATCATCGACGCAAAATCGTTCAAACAAGTCGGCGACATTGCAGGATTGCCCGGCAGTTCGAATGAAGGCATGGTCATCGACCGCGCCGGCAAGAAGCTTTACGTTAACTTGACTGGCACCGACGAGGTCGGCGTCATCGATTTGAAAACTCGCCAGTTCGTCGCCAAATGGCCGCTTCCGGATGCGCACGTGGCTCATGCTATTTTTCTGGATGAACCCAACCATCGCGTCTTCGTCGCCACGCGTCAACCCGCCCGGTTCATCGTGCTCAATGGCGACAGCGGAAAAGTTGTCGCGTCCCTGCCCTGCGTTGGCGTCAACAGCGATATGTCATTCGACGTCGCTCGAAAGCGTATCTACGTCACCGGCAGCGAAATTGCGTCCGTCTTTGAGCAGCGCGACCCAGACCACTACGTGCACGTCGCGGATATACCCACCGCCTTCCGCGCCAAATCGTCCGTCTTTGTTCCTGATCTCAACCGGCTGTACATCGCCGCATCCGGCAAGGGAAAGCCAGATGCCAAACTGCAATTGCTGGTCTACGAAGCGCAATAAGGCGGCACAAACTAAGAGGCGCGATAAGGTCGCTCAGGGAATAAATGAGAAGAAACGGATGGTAGCCCCGGCAGGAATCGAACCTGCATAGTCAGTTTAGGAAACTGAAGTCCTATCCGTTGAACGACGGGGCCACGATTAAGACTGAATTTCCTGATTATATAAGGCCACGAGATACTCGCAGGCAGATCTTGCGCTTGAGCACGGAGGCCTCGCCAGCGGCGAGGCTTCCGCCCGCTATCGGAATATTTCACCAATGGTTCGCATCGGAAGAAAAAGTCGATGCGGGTTGTCGGGCAGATCGATAAATCCGTAACGCCGATAGTAGGCCGTCGATTTGATGTCTTTGGAATCCACCACCACCGCCATCGAAGCAACATGCTTGCTATGCTCGAATGCTTGCCGAAGAGCCCCTACCACGAGAATTTCTCCGAGACCTAAGCCTTTAAATTCCAAGCTCCGCGCCAGGCGTCCCAACAACGTCGCGGGTAGCTCATTGTATTTTGGAAGTTTCAACTTCTGAACCACCTCGGCAGGAAGTTCGTCCGTTTTTATTACGTATTGCGAGAGCGTGTAATATCCAGCGATTTGTTCGCCATCCGGCGTCAGCACATTCACCGCAGCCACACGATTTTTGATGTCCTGATTCGCGCGCTGCTGCAGATATGTGTTCAAGGCTTCATGCTCGCACGAAAAAGCCGCTCGATTATGTTTTGCTTTATCGAGCGGCTCAAACCTGAACTTGATCTCTTGCTGGTTCGACAATTATCCGATCTCCGCCTTGAATCGCTTAGCTGCCGCGATGGCATAATCGGTTGGCTTTGGTGGGTTAAGAAGTGCTTCTATAAAAATTCTTCTGGAGTTTGCCGCCAGTCTTAAAGTTTCATGCTCACGTATGGTGTTCAGCGCGGCTTCACTCGCTGCCATGCGCAAGAAGTCGGAAGCGGACGTGCCGCGGAGGCTGGCAGCAGTTTCAATCGCCTCTTTCTCTTCGCGGGTAACCCTCGCATCGAGTCTCACATCTCGTCGTGACGCGTTTGTCGCCATTTGTTTGCCCGTTAACCAATGTACGGCACTTTGCCGTACATTGTCAATAGACCTTCTATGCGATTCATTATAAGTAGCTTACTTAGACAGAAACAAAACGTTGCCCGTCTCAAAGCTTTCCCGCACCACCGCCCACAAAGTGAACGATCTCCAGGCTATCCCCATCGCTCAGCACTGTCTGCCCCCAGCGATCCCGCGCGATGATCTCGCGATTCAACTCGATCGCAACCCGGTCAGGCTTCATCCCGAGTGACTCGACCAGCGCGCCGAGAGTCTCGGCGGAGACAGTTTGCGCCTTGCCGTTGATCGTGACTGTCATTGCGGAAATCCTTAGGTTGGCGGGGGGTAATAGCGATAGGGCGATCTAGATGGCGGCGCGAAGTTGAAATTTCCGTGTAGCCGTGCGTCCCGCGAAGTTAGCCTGCACCAGGACGGAAGAATCGGCTAACGCACTCTCTTCGACCTGAATGTTCATCTCTGCGTTGCCCTTGGCGTCGGTCAGCACCTGCGCATAATACGGAGCCGCATCGGTCCGGGCAAAACGCAGCGTCAACCGTGCGCCTTCGACGATGGCGCCGCCGTCGGTCACGCGTATCTTCATGGATAACGACCCGCTCTCGTGCACCGACTTGGCGTTGACCCACTCGACATCAAGCTCTTTCACCGCCGCAAGCGTCTCCGGCGTTTCGCGCTTGTCGAACATCGATTCGACTTTGCCGTCGCGGATCGAATCAAGCATTTCGCGGTGCAAATCGCGGAGCCGCTTTTCTTTATCCTGATCGTTTTCTCCCGAGCCGCCTGCCGCGTAGGGCACCGCACGCTTGCCGATGCAGCGGCCGCGCACAAAGACTTGCGTCTGCAAAAGTTGCTCTGCCTCGCGCGCCTCGCTCTGCACGTGGTAAACGGTATCTTCGTGTTTGATATCAGTGTTGAAACCAAAAATCATGCGGGTCGGATTTCCATCCCTCGAACGAATTATTTGAAGATGCCGATTAAATCACGAACTGTTCCCAAAAACGAATACTAAAAGGCTCAGCAATCCCTGCTTAACTTGACACTTCTGCGCTACGAAACTAATCTGGAACGTTTACTACTGTGCTTGGCGCAGATTATATATACCTCTTCCTATGCCGGACAATTATTTCGCTCGCTACCTCCCTCTCTTGATGCATTTTGGCATCGCGACTGCGCTGGCTAGCGTCATTGTCACCCTTTCCTGGTTCATTGGCCAGCATAAGCCCGGCGCCGCCAAAATGTCCCCCTACGAATGCGGAGTGCAGCCTATCGGCGACACGCGCGGAAGGTTCTCCGTCAAATTTTATCTGGTCGCCATGCTGTTCATCCTCTTCGACGTGGAAGCGGTCTTCCTTTACCCCTGGGCGGTCATCCTGCGCGAACTCAAAATGTTCGGCTTCTGGGAGATGATGGTTTACATCGCCATCGTGCTCGTCGGCCTCTTTTATGTCTGGAAAAAAGGCGTTCTCGACTGGGGCCTGACGGCCATGAAGCGAGGCGATGTCTAATGGCTCTCGCCCCCCCCATCACCGATCTCGAACAACTGAAAGAGCATCCTGCCCTGGCGCGCCTCGTCGGCTGGAACGCCGCCGTCGTGCAACAGGCGAAGTTCGATCGCGAAGAACTGACTGTATGGCTTCAAAAGGAAATGATTCGCGAAGCCTGCGCGATGCTGCGCGATGATCCGAATTGCCCCTTCAACTTCTTGTGCGACGTAACCTGCGTTGACTGGCATCCTTCCGAGCCGCGCTTCGAGATCGTGTACCACCTGTTATCGATTTCGACAAAAGAACGAATTAGGCTAAAAGCTCGCCTCGACGGCTCGAGCCCAGTCATCGAATCGGTCACCTCAGTTTGGCCAGCCGCGAATTTTTACGAGCGCGAGATCTTCGATCTGTTCGGCGTGCGTTTCACCGGACACCCAAACTTGACGCGGCTTCTCATGCCCGACGACTGGGAAGGTCATCCTCTGCGGAAAGACTACCCGGTGGAAGGCTATCGGTAGAACATGGCAAATTCCCCTACCACCATTGACGATCAGGACACAGTTCTCTCGAAGGGCACCGCGTCGGGTCAACCTGTAATCGAGTCCGTAGACGGCGGCATGGACCAGACCATGATCCTGAACATGGGTCCCCAGCATCCGTCGACTCACGGCGTTCTGCGCCTTGTCCTCGAGATCGATGGCGAAACCATCATTCGCATGAAGCCCGAGATCGGTTACCTTCACACCGGAATCGAAAAGACCTGCGAGGCAAAGTTCTACCAGCAGGTGGTGCCCCTCACCGATCGCATTGATTACCTCTGCCCCATGACCAACAATCTCACCTACTGCCTGGCAGTAGAGAAATTGTTGGGGATGGAGATACCGCCAAAAGCCCAGTGGATGCGGGTTTTGATGAACGAACTCACCCGCATCAATTCCCACCTGGTGTGGCTGGGAACCCACGCCATGGATCTCGGGGCGATGACAGTGTTTTTGTATTGCTTCCGCGAGCGCGAAGATATCCTCCGTTTCTTCGAAATGGTCAGCGGACAGCGCATGATGACCTCGTACTTCCGCATTGGCGGCATAGCGCTCGAACCGCCGCTCGGATTTTTCGAAAAGGTGAAAAAGTTCGCCGACCGCTTCCCAGGCAATGTAGATGAGTACGAAAATCTGCTCACCGGAAATCCCATCTTCATGATGCGGACGAAAGGCGTTGCCCACCTTAGTGCTGAAGACGCGATTGCCATGGGAGCCTGCGGACCCACGTTACGCGGTAGCGGCGTTGACATCGACTTACGGCGCGACGCTCCTTATTCCGGCTACGAAAATTTTAAGTTCAAGGTTCCGGTTCGCACCGAAGGCGACGTCTTCGCTCGTTATTTGTGCCGCGTCGCGGAGTTGCGAGAATCAATCGGCATCGTGCAACAAGCGCTCGCTGGAATGCCGGAAGGCCCGGTGAAAGCCGACTCGCCGAAAGTTGTTCTGCCCGACCGCGAGAAGATGAAGACGCAGATGGAAGCGCTCATCTACCACTTCAAAATTATTACCGAAGGCTTCACCGTTCCCGCGGGAGAGGTTTACCAGGCCGTCGAGTCTCCGCGCGGAGAGATGGGATACTACATCGTCAGTGACGGCACGGCGAAACCCTATCGCGTCCACATGCGCGGCCCGTCGTACGCAAACTTGCAGTCCCTCGCCAAGATGTGTGAAGGGCAGTTGCTCGCCGACGTAGTCGCGGCGATCGGTAGCATTGATGTGGTACTCGGAGACATCGACCGATAATCATCATGAAATTCTCAGCCGAGTTCGAGACCCGATTCGCCGAGATGGCGACTCACTATCCCACGAAGCGGTCCGCACTCGTCCCGACGTTGTTGTATGCGCAGGACGAAATCGGTTTCCTGAGCGACGAAGTCATCGCGGAGTTAGCGCAACGACTGGGCCTGACCGATCTCGAAGTCCGAAACGTGATCAGTTACTACTCAATGCTCACCACCAAGCCCCGCGGAAAGTACAATGTGCAGGTCTGCACAAACATCGCCTGCATGCTGGTGGGCGGTGAAGAATTGCTGGAACACTGCAAGAACAAGCTAGGGATTAAGAACAAAGGCACCACCGCCGACAAGATGTTTTCACTCGAAGAAGTGGAGTGCATCGGGGCATGCAGTTGGGCTCCAGCGGTCCAGGTCAATTACGACTTTCACGAGAACTTAACACCCGCCAAAATGGATCAGGTTTTAGACAGCTACAAGAAAAAAGAAAAAGTGTGATTTGGAAGCACGATGCCGCAAAGAAATTTAGCATACCAAGTAGCGATGCAGAGCAAAGTAAAAGAGTTTTAAAATTACAAATTACAAATTAAAAATTACAAATGGCCACCCTGGTTTCCCATCCCGACGAAATACGCGTGATCTCGAAGCGCTTTGGACAAGGCGCGACGAACATCGACCGCTATGTCGAACTGGACGGCTACAAAGCCGTGCAGAAGGCCATATCCATGGCGCCGGATGCCATCATCACCGAGGTCAAGAATTCCGGACTTCGCGGACGCGGCGGCGCCGGTTTCAGCACTGGCATGAAGTGGTCGTTCGTGCCCAAGGAATCAACGAAGCCAAAATACGTCCTTTGCAACGGCGACGAGAGCGAACCGGGCACCTGTAAAGATCGCTTGATCTTCGAGCACGATCCGCACGCCATTATCGAAGGCGTGATGATTGCCGCCCTCGCCGTCGGCGCGAAGACGGGATACATCTACGTGCGCGGCGAATATCGCTACCTGCTCGTCATCATGCAGAAGGCGATTAAAGACGCTTACTCCAAGGGCTTTTTAGGAAAGAACATTTTTGGCAGCGGGCGCGACCTCGATATCTACTGGCACGGCGGCGCTGGAGCCTACGAAGTCGGCGAAGAGTCGGCGTTGATGGAATCGCTCGAAGGCAAGCGCGGCATCCCGCGCATCCGGCCTCCCTTCCCCGCAGTTGTCGGATTGTGGGGCGGGCCTACCGTGATCAATAACGCCGAGACGTTGGCGGCGGTCCCTCACATAATGTTGGGCGGCGCCGAGTGGTACTCGCAGCTAGGCACGCCGAAAAACGGCGGCACGCGCCTGTTTTGCCTGGCCGGAAATCTCAATAAGCCTGGCGTGTACGAATTGCCCATGGGCTACAACCTGAAGAAGATGGTGTACGACGTCGGTGGTGGCATCCCGAACGGACGCACTTTAAAAGCTGTCGTTCCTGGCGGATCTTCGACTCCCGTGCTTCTACCGGAAGAAATCGATGTCGCCATGGACTTCGACTCCGTCGCGAAAACGGGATCAATGCTCGGCTCCGGCGGCGTGGTCGTGCTCGACGACACAAATTGCATCGTCAAATTCGCCCTGCGCACCATGAAGTTCTACAAGCACGAAAGTTGTGGATGGTGCATCCCGTGCCGCGAAGGTACCGACTGGCTGGAAAAGACGCTCAAGCGATTCCACTCCGGCGGCGGCGTGAAGAAAGACATCGACAACATTTACTATCTATCCGAAAACATGCTGGGCAAGACTTTCTGCCCGCTCGGCGATGCCGCAGCCATGCCGACGATGGCGTTCGTAAAAAAATTTAGAAAAGAATTTGAAGATCACCTGGATGGCAAGCCCTGCCCCTTCGAGAAGTCGGCAGCAAGAGAACCAGTTCTAGCGTAAGTTTTTAGTAGCGCCGGCGTCTCGCCGGCAACACGGTAAGCAGTCAAAAACGGATTTGGAAGTTCTAAAAGGTTTGCTTTTGGTAGCGCCGGCGTCCCGCCGGCAACACGGTAAGTAGTCAAAAACGGATTTGGAAGTTCTAAAAGGTTTGCTTTTGGTAGCGCCGGCGTCTCGCCGGCAACACGGTAAGCAGTCAAAAACGGATTTGGAAGTTCTAAAAGGTTCGCTTTTGGTAGCGCCGGCGTCTCGTCGGCAACACGGTAAGTAGTCAGAAACGGATTTGGAAGTTCTAAAAGGTTCGCTTTTGGTAGCGCCGGCGTCTCGCCGGCAACACGGTAAGCAGTCAGAAACGATTTGGAAGTTCTAAACAATTTGTAGAACGCAAAACAATTTCTAGAACGCAAAAGCATTTACGGAGCGGGCGAGACGCCCGCTCGACAGCCGGCGGGACGCCGGCGCTACGGAAATCACAAAGATGCCTGACGTAAATTTAACTGTCGACGGAAAGAAGATCACCGCTCCCAGCGGATCGCTCCTCATTGAGGCCTGCAAGACTGTAGGCATCGAGGTTCCTTCTTTTTGCTACTACCCTGGCCTTTCGTTGCAGGGCGCTTGCCGCATGTGCGTTGTTAAAGTCGAAAAGATGCCGAAGCTTCAGACCGCCTGTACAACCGTCGTCGGCGAGGGAATGATCGTTACGACAGACAGCGAAGAAGTCCGCCAGGCGCGCAAGGCGATGGTCGAGTTGCTGCTCGGCAATCATCCGCTCGATTGCCCGGTCTGCGACGCCGGCGGCGAATGCGAACTGCAGGACATGACTTTCTCTTACGGCGCCGCCGAGTCAAAGTTCATGGAGGCGAAGAACCACAAAGAAGAACAGCAGTGGTCTCCCGTCGTTTACTTCGATCGCCCGCGCTGCATTCTCTGTTATCGCTGTGTTCGTGTTTGCGGCGAAGGCATGGACGTCTGGGCACTCGGCGTGCAGAATCGCGGCGTCAGCTCGATCATCGCTCCTAATCAGGAAGATCATCTCGATTGCGAAGAATGCGGCATGTGCATCGACATCTGTCCCGTCGGAGCCTTGACCTCAGGCGCCTATCGCTACAAGACGCGCCCCTGGGAAATGAACCACGTCGGGACGATCTGCACCCACTGCGGCGACGGCTGTAAGACGACGCTTGGCGTCCGGCGCTCCGAGACAGGTGCGGAAATCGTTCGCGGCGACAATCGCGACAAGAGTGGAATCAACGGCGACTTTCTCTGCGTGAAAGGTCGCTACGCCTTCGACTTTGCGAATCATACCGACCGCTTGACACAGCCGCTGATCCGCAAGAACGGGAAGCTCACGCCCGCGACGTGGGAAGAGGCGTTCGAGGTCATCGGAAAGCGCTTCCGCGAAATCCGCGATACGAACGGGGGAAGCGCGATCGGCGTCATCGGATCGAACCGCACCACCAACGAAGAAAATTATCTGCTCTCAAAATTTGCCCGCGTGGTGCTCAAGACTAATAACGTCGATCACCACCGCACCGCCGATTATCCCGCGCTAGCGGCTGCCTTGCATGGCAAGCCCGGCAAGACCGCGGCCATGCGCGACGTCGCGACCGCTCCAGCAATTCTTTTGATCGGCAACGATCCCACCAACCAGCACCCGATGCTGGCCTGGCAGATTCGCACAAACGTGCGATTGCGGCGCGCTAAGCTTTTTGCCATCAACTCCGCGCCCATCAAGCTGCGACGGCAAGCGACGGCGTTTGGACTAATTCCTCCCGGCTCCGAGTCCAAGGCGATCGCATTTTTGGCGGGAGACGATTCCCTGCTCGACTCGCTCTCCAGTTCAGACGCAGCCGGAACCAATCGCGAAGCATGGACCGAGCTGCGCAACAAAATCAAAGCTGAACAGAACATCGTGATTGCGTTCGGTTCCGAAATCCGCGGCCCGGATGTTCAAAAACTGGTTGCCTTCGCCGCTTCATTCACTGGTGCGAAACTGATTTGCCTCGGCGACTATGCGAATTCCCGCGGCGCCAGCGAAATGGGACTGTACCCTGATCTGCTACCTGGCTACGAGCCCATCGCCGCGACCAGCAAGTTCAAGCAGGAGTGGGGCGAACTGCCCTCCGAAAAAGGCTTGGCCCTGCCAGAAATGGTCGATGCGGCAAAAGCCGGAATGCTGAAGGCTCTCTACGTAATCGGCTCGAATCCCGTTGGGCGATTAGGAATCGATCCATTCATCTTCTCGAAGAGTTTTGTCGTCGTGCAGGATATGTTCCTAACCGAAACCGCGACCATGGCCGACGTTGTGCTGCCCGCCGGGAACGCGTACGAAAAAAGCGGAACTTACACCAACACCTGCGGTGATCTCCAACTGGTCAAAAAAGCTGGCGAGGTCACGAGCGCGAAGCCCGACTTTGAAATGATCGTTCGCATCGCCGACGCCATGGGCTTCGACGTTCGTCACCTGGTCCCGTTTGGCAGCGGCACGCGTTCTGACATGGGTCAAACCCGGGGCGCGCAATCTGGAGAGGCCGACCGTCACGCGGTATGGCTGGAGTCGCATAACCTCGAACCGAAGATGACGCCCTTCGATCCAATGGCCATTCTCGACGAGTTGCAGCGCGTGGTTTCCGGATACGATGTTTCGCGCGTCAATCTGCTGGCCGGAGCCGATCAACATCTTGAGATCGCCGAAGCCGGGCCGAGCGTCACGCAGGATCCGAACTTGATTGTTCCAGCCAACGATGATTTGTTCTCGTCGGGAACGCTGGGCCGGTACTCAAAAACTTTAAACTCAGTCATGGAAAATAAATCCGCTGTTCCTGAAGTGGCGGCGGATTGATTGGCTGAGGACTGATCCATCTCACGTGCACCATTGGCTGTCCAACATAGCAGCGTAAACAGCAGTTCAACGTAAAGATCCATAGCTCGCGGGCGAGGGCGCCCGCACCACACGGACACAATTGAGCATAACGACCTTCATCATCATTTCGCTCATCAAGTCGATCGCCGTCGTCTTTGTGCTGCTGACGGCGGTGGCGTACAGTGTCTGGCTTGAGCGTAAGGTTTCCGCGCGCATCCAGAACCGCTGGGGCCCCACTCGTGTCGGTCCATTCGGCCTGCTGCAGCCGATGGCTGACGGCGTGAAATTTATCTTCAAAGAAGACCTGACGCAGCCGCACGTCTACAAACCGCTCTACATCGCCGCCCCGATTATTGCGGTGGTGTTTGCCATCACTTCCATCTCGGTGATTCCGTTTGGCAACTGGATTGATATCGGCCCGTGGGGAACCTACCTCCAGATTACCGACCTCAACATCGGATTGCTTGTCGTTCTCGGCATCACTTCGATGGGCGTCTACGGCGTAGCGCTCGCCGGTTGGTCCTCGAACAGCAAATACGCATTGCTTGGCGGATTGCGCGCCAGCGCGCAGATGATCAGCTACGAAGTTTCACTTGGACTCTCGCTGGTCGGGGTCATCATCATGTCCGGCAGCCTCAGCCTGCGCGATATTGTCGCGTCGCAGAGTGGAAGGTTTCTTTACATCATCCCCAGGTGGAATGTCTTCCACGGCCAGACCTTCGCATTTTTTATTTACCTTATTTCTGCGTACGCCGAAACCAACCGTACGCCTTTCGATTTGCCCGAAGCAGAATCAGAACTGGTTGCCGGATATCACACCGAATACAGCGCCATGAAGTTCGCCATGTTTTTCATGGCGGAGTACGCGAACATGGTTACCGTCGCCTGCCTGGCAACTCTCCTGTTCCTCGGCGGATGGAACGGCCCCCTCATCTTTCACGCACCGCTCTTGCAAGCCCTGATGCCGGTGATGTGGTTTTGTCTGAAAGTTTTCTTTTTCATGTTTTTGTATGTCTGGGTGCGCTGGACGCTTCCCCGCTTTCGCTATGACCAGCTCATGGCTTTCGGATGGAAAATTCTGTTGCCAGCCGCAATCGCAAATATCGTAGTCACCGCGTTCATCGTAGCGTGGAGAGCTTAAAGTGTTGCGCCGGAGTGTCGCCGGCAAATCGGTATCAACAGAAATAAAGCACCACGGAATAAAGCGCCGCAGCCTGGCGCATAAAACAAAATGTTTCACCTGATCATATTTTTATTTTGCGGAGCCATCTGCGTCGCCGGAGCGGTCAACCTGCTGGTGCAGAGCCATCCCATCAACAGCGCCCTGTCGCTGATCGTGGTGATGGGCGCGCTCGCCGCCGAATTTCTCTTGCTCGGAGCGGAATTCGTCGCCGCCGTGCAGGTCATCGTCTATGCCGGCGCCATCATGGTTTTATTCCTGATCACGATCATGCTGCTGAACGCGGGCAAGGAGGAGCGCACCAAGAGCAGCCGAGTCGCGACCCTGCTCGGAGTACCCGGCGTTGTGATCGGCGGAGTGCTAGTGGCGTGGACCCTGCTGAGACGTTCAAACATGCAGGCCGGAATTCCCATCGGCGCCTTGAAAGGCGATCCGCCGGCGATTGCCCGCTTGCTCTTCCACGATTTCCTGCTTCCCTTTGAAGTCACATCAGTTCTTATCCTCATCGCCATCATGGGCGCCGTCGTCCTGGCCAGCCGCCCCGAGGCCATAGTGCGCACCGCGACGACAGTCCGCGGCCCGAGCACAGTGCTCGGCCAAAGAAAGGACGGCTGATGGTTCCCCTTTTTTACTACCTCATCCTGAGCGGAATTCTCTTTACTTGCGGAGTGCTTGGCTTCCTCATCAAGCGCAACATCATCACCATCTTCATGTCGATCGAATTGATGCTGAACGGAGTAAATCTATCGTTCGTCGCCTTCGCCGCGCATTGGCACGCGCTGAGCGGGCAAGTCTTCGTATTTTTTGTGATGGTCGTCGCCGCGGCTGAGGCCGCCGTGGGCCTCGCCATCATCATCGCCGTCTACCGCACCCGCGAAACTCTGAATGTCGATCAGGTGAATCTGCTCAAGCTATGACGCAAAATCCTTATCTATGGATGATTCCGCTGCTCCCCCTGGCAGGAGCGGGCATCAACGGCTTTTTGGGCCGCCATTCTTCCAAAAAGGCGATCACCACCGTCGCGCTCTTCTTTTGCGGCGCCGCGTTTGCCATGGCCTTGTTCGTTGCCTCCGGATTCTCCTCGCAGGCGGCTCCTTATTACTACGACCTCGCCCACTGGATGCGCTCCGGCAACTTCCAGGTCGACTTCAGTTTCTATCTCGATCAACTTTCGCTCGTCATGTTGCTCGTCGTCACCGGAGTCGGCTTTCTGATTCATATCTATTCCGTCGGCTATATGTGGGACGACGATGGCTACTACCGTTTCATGTGTTATCTGAACCTCTTTATGTTCTTCATGCTGACCCTGGTGTTGGCGAAGAACTACCTGGTGATGTTCATCGGATGGGAAGGCGTCGGCCTCGCCTCCTACCTGCTCATCGGATTCTGGTTCATTAAAGACTCAGCCGCTGCCGCAGGCAAAAAAGCATTCATCGTCAACCGCATTGGCGATTTCGGATTTCTCATTGCCTTGTTCTTGATGATCCAGCACTTTGGATCGCTCGACTTCACCCGCGTCTTCGGCGCTGTTCAGCCATTGCCCGTAGAGAATGGAAGCGGCGGGTTCCTCACCGCCATCGGCTTGCTGCTGATGGTAGGAGCGGCAGGAAAATCCGCGCAGATTCCGCTCTACATATGGCTTCCAGACGCGATGGAAGGCCCGACCCCTGTCTCCGCCTTGATCCACGCCGCGACCATGGTGACGGCAGGCGTCTACATGGTGGCACGCTCGCACACCATTTTCGAGCATGCGCCATCCGCAATGATGGTCGTCGCCATCGTCGGAACGCTGACTGCTCTATTCGCCGCGACCATTGGCATCGCCCAGACCGACATCAAAAAAGTTCTCGCCTACTCCACCGTTTCGCAACTCGGCTACATGTTCATGGCCTGCGGCGTCGGAGCATTTTCCGCCGGCGTCTTTCACTTGATGACGCATGCGTTCTTCAAAGGCTTGTTATTCCTTGCGGCGGGCTCGGTGATCCATGGCATCGCAGGCGAGCAAGACATGCGCAAGATGGGCGGACTGCGCCACTACATGCCGTGGACATTCATGACCATGACGATCGCCACCTTTGCCATCGCCGGCTTCCCGCCGCTAGCGGGCTTTTTCTCAAAAGACGAAATTTTGTGGAAGGCATATTCCAGCCCAAACGGTAGCTGGATTTTCTGGTTAATCGGCGTGACCACAGCGTTCATCACTTCCTTCTACATGTTCCGGCTGTGGTTTCTCACCTTCTTCGGCGACTACCGCGGAACCGCCGCAGCACACGACGCAACCCACGAATCAGCCGACACCCACGCCATGGATGACAAAAAAGGTCATGGCCGTAGCACTCACGACATCGCCGCCCAAGCACGCGACACTCACGGCGGTCACGGCCATGGCACTCCCCACGAAAGCCCGTGGGTGATGCTCGCCCCCCTCGTCATTTTGGCTTTGCTATCTTTCGTCGGCGGATGGGTTGGAATCGGCGGTCGCTTCGAACATTTTCTGGCGCCAGTTTTTCAATCTATCCCAGCGTCCGAACTTGCCCATGAAACTGCGAGCGAAGCAGCAGGTGCCGGCAAAGAGACCCTGCTGATGATCATTTCCGTCGGCGCTGCGTGTTTGGGATTATTCTTCGCATGGTTCCTGTACATGAGCAAGCCCCAACTTCCGGCCCGCATTGCCACCAGTCTCGGCGGACTTTATCGCGCCGTCTCAAATAAATATTACGTCGATGAGATTTATGGAGCGCTTTTCGTCAAGCCGCTCCTCGATGGCTCAACCACCGTCCTATGGCATGGAGTCGACCAAAGAGTGATTGACGCTGCGGTGAACGACTCGGCCAGCGCCGCGCGGCATGTTTCCGACAGCGCCCGCCACATGCAATCGGGCAACTTGAGATCCTATGCGGGGTGGGTCGCCGCAGGCGGCGCAGTTGTAATCGCATATATGGTCTGGATGGGGGTGACGAAGTGAATCTCGACACACTCAGTCCCTTCATTCTCACTCTCGTCACGTTCATTCCCGCTGGCGGAGGACTCCTCATCCTCCTGATCCCGCGCCGCGAACGGGATATCAAATTATTTGCGCTCGTCGTCTCAATCCTCGCCTTCATCGCTTCCCTCCACCTGCCCGTCCACATGCATCGCGAGGCAGGAGTCTTTAAGTACGAAATCGATTCCGTCTGGATCACCTCGCCCAACATTCATTACCACATGGGCATCGACGGCATCTCGGTCTGGCTCGTGGTCCTTACCACGTTCCTCACGCCGCTATGCGTGCTGATTTCCTGGAACTCGATTCACGAACGCGTGAAAGAATTTTTCATTCTGCTCTTGATTCTCGAAACCGCGCTGATCGGCGTCTTCACCTCGCTCGATCTCTTCCTCTTCTACTTCTTCTGGGAAGCCACGCTGATCCCGATGGCCTTGCTCATTGGCATGTACGGCCATGGGCGCAAGATTTACGCCGCGGTGAAGTATTTCCTCTTCACCATGATCGGCTCAATGTTCATGCTCGCCGCGATTCTGTGGCTGTATGCGAAGGTGGGCAGCTTCGATTTCATCGTCATCCAGGAGGCAATCCGTAACGGAAAAGTGGCAGGCTTCGAAGGCGCGTCGCTCTGGCTGTTCCTCGGATTCTTCATTGCCTTTGCCGTCAAGGTCCCGCTTTTCCCGCTTCACACCTGGCTGCCCGACGCCCACGTCGAAGCTCCTACCGCGGGATCGGTTTTGCTGGCTGGCGTCCTCTTAAAGATGGGGACGTACGGCCTGTTGCGTTTCAATGTTGGACTCTTCCCCGACGAAGCTCGCCGTAATGCTCCATGGATCATGGTGCTTGCGCTGATTGGCATCATCTACGGCGCGCTCGTAGCGCTCGTGCAGCCGAACCTGAAGAAGCTCATCGCCTACTCTTCGGTCAGCCATCTCGGCTTCGTGGTCCTCGGAATCTTCAGCTTCACTGCGGCCGGTTTGAACGGCGCAGTCTTCGTCATGCTGGCTCACGGAGTCGCAACCGGCGGGCTCTTCATGCTTGCAGGCATTCTCTACGAGCGCCGCCACACCTACGAACTTTCTGAATTCGGCGGCCTCGCGACACCCATGCCCATGTACGCGATGTTTTTTCTCGTCACCGTGCTCGCGTCCGTCGGCCTGCCTCTAATGAATGGCTTTATCGGCGAGTTCCTGGTTCTGAGCGGAGCATTTCAAGCCCGCCCCATCTATGGAATTCTTGGCGCCACCGGCGTGATCTGGAGCGCCGGCTATCTCCTCTGGATGTACCAGCGCGTCTTCTACGGAACAGTGAAGCAGGATGTCAACAAGACGCTGCACGATCTCAACCTGCGCGAGAAAGCGGCGCTGACTCCGATTGCGGTTGCTGCCTTGGTAATGGGCGTCGCACCCATGGTTTGGCTCACCGCGATTGATCCCGCAGTGCAAGTGGCCCTCGCGCCATTCGCGCAATTTACCAGCAAGTTGGTGGGGCAATGATGATCACCCCCATCTTGAACGCTGCGGCCCTCGTCAACTGGCTTCCTTCTCTTTTGGCGCAGGCAGTGACGGGGTACGCTCCACACGCTGCGTGGATACCGCCTAGCGGCATCGACTACATCCGCGTTATGCCGGAACTCGTCCTCTCGATTTTTGGCATGATTGTCATGGTCGTCGATCCGTTGCTCGATCCCGATAGCAGCCACGAATCGCTGGGCACAATCGCCCTCGTCGGCACAATCGCTGCCCTCGCCTCCACTTTCTGGATGGCGCGCTATCCCGGCACCGCCTTCTGGAACATGGTGCGGGTAGAAGGCTTCAGCGTTTTCTTTCACGTGCTGGTCATCGCTATTTCGGTGGTCGCGATTCTCAGTTCGTTCGAATATCTGAAAGTGCAGAGGATCCGCGCTGGCGAATATTACGGCCTCATCCTGTTTGGCACAGTAGGAATGTGCCTGATGTCTTCGGCCATCGAACTGGTCCTGATTTTTATCGCACTTGAGATCTCTTCCATCTCAACCTACATTCTCGCGGGCTTCCGTCGCCGAGAAGCTTCCAGCAGCGAGTCGTCGCTGAAATATTTTCTTCTCGGTTCCTTCGCCACCGCCTTTTTCCTCTACGGCGTCGCTCTCATGTTCGGCGCGACCGGCTCAACCAACGTCGACGCGATCAGCCAGTCGTTGAAATCGGGCAACGTTCTAGTTCTGGCTTACGTCGCCACCGCGCTCATCTTTATCGGATTAGGTTTCAAAGTCGCCTCGGCGCCCTTTCATGTATGGACTCCCGACGTCTACGAAGGCGCTCCCTCGCCCGTCGTCGGGCTCATGTCGACTGGCCCAAAAGCCGCCGCCTTCGCGGTGCTTCTACGCATCATGTTCGAGGCCAACGCGCCGGGCCGCTTCTGGCTGATCTGGGTTTCCGCCGCCCTATCGATGACGCTTGGCAACATCGGGGCACTGGTTCAAGACAACGTCAAGCGCTTGCTGGCCTACTCCTCGATTGCCCACGCCGGCTATCTGCTCGTGGCATTCGCGGCGCAGCCGGAAATCGGCACATCTGCCGCAATGTTTTATACCGCTTCGTATGCAGCCATGAACGTCGGAGCGTTTGCCGTCGTAAGCCACATCGCCGGCTACGGCGAGAAATATGTCACCCTCGAAGACTACGCAGGCCTTGGCCGGCGCTCCCCGATTCTCGCCGCCTCGCTCACGTTCTTCCTTATGTCGCTGATTGGCATTCCGATCACCGGCGGCTTTTTCGCTAAATTCTACGTCCTGACTTCCGCTCTCCACTCCAATCTGGTCGTTCTAGCAATCATTCTTGTTTTGAACAGCGCCGTTGGCGCTTACTACTATCTCCGCATCATCGTAATGATGTACATGCGTGAGCCGCACGGCGAGGTTCCTGTTTCGCGCGTGCCGCTGACTACTTCCATAGCTGTCGCCATCTGCATGCTCTTTACGCTTTACTTGGGAGTATTCCCTGGTCGCGTGCTCAACTATGCGACCGCTGCGGCAAAAACTTTAACGACCGATACCGTTTCTCACGATCTCGCTGCTGAAACTCCAGTTTCCAATCCCCCAATTTCCTCGCAATAATTATTTCTCCTCACGAGCGATTGACTGAGGTTCCAGGTCGCCCAAAAGCCTCTCCCAGAGCGGCGTTTCGACGGTGCTTCCATCGTGGCCGGTGGAAAAACGGTTCTTCACTAATCATTGACAATCAAGGCTAGTCTCGGCATTATAGGTCACACGAGTTTTCCGAAAACTCTTTGCCGAATCCCCCGACGGAGGAAATATGGTTCAGTTGCTCAATAGTTTGTGGAAAGACGAACAGGGGCAGGACATCGCCGAATATGCTGTCATGCTTGCAGTCATTCTCGTGCTCGTCATCGGAACCGTTCGATTGATTGGCACCAATGCAAATAACGCATTCTCAAATGTAGCTAGCGCCGTAAACAATTAGTCGATCTTTCGACTCACTGCGCCTGAAAGAATTTATGCCACGATCTAGCACTTTCAACTTTTTTAGCCGCTTCTGGTATTCCAGAGCGGCGAAGGTGCAGAATCGGAGCCAACACTAGATAGCAAGCAAAACAGCTCAAGATTGCACTCAAGCCGCGAGAAGTTCGCGGCTTTTGCTTTTGTACCGCATAACCGTTCGACGCGCTGAAGTTAAAACAGAGAGAGCAACACAGAGAGGTCAACAAAATGATCGTCAACATGTCGGATACCGCAACTCCGGAACAGATCGAACACATCATCCAACGCATTCGCGAAGCTGGCTTCCAGCCTCACGTCACTCGCGGTACCGAGCGCGCCATCGTCGCCGCTGTCGGCAGCGGAGGGCGCCGCCACGAGATTGAAGCCCTCTCGGTTGCGCCCGGAGTCGACACAGTCGTCGCCATTGCCCAGCCTTTCAAGCTAGTGAGCCGGCAGACGCGCCCGCACCCTTCAGTCGTTGACGTTGCCGGAGTGCGCATCGGCGGCCCCGAAGTGGTCGTGATCGCCGGGCCTTGTTCTGTGGAGTCGCGCGAACAACTGCTGGAGACCGCGCGCGGCGTGAAGCGAGCGGGCGCGACCATGCTTCGGGGCGGAGCTTATAAGCCACGCACATCTCCCTATGAGTTTCAGGGCCTCGGCATCGAAGCGCTGAAAATCTTGCGCGAAGCTCGTGACCTCACCGGCCTGCCCGTAGTCACCGAAGTGATGAGCACCGAAGATGTCGATCTCATCTGCGACTACGCCGATATGCTTCAGGTAGGCGCCCGCAATATGCAAAATTTCGCGCTGCTCCGCCGCTTGGCTACGCTGAAGAAGCCAATCCTGCTCAAGCGCGGTCCCTCAGCAACTGTAAAGGAATGGCTGCTGGCGGCTGAATACCTTCTCTCAGGAGGAAACGACCAGGTTGTGCTCTGCGAACGCGGCATTAAAACCTTCGAGACCGGCATGCGCAACACCTTTGACCTCGCCGCAGTCGCGCTCGCAAAAGAGTTATCGCACCTGCCCGTGATGGCGGACCCATCGCACGGTACCGGCAAGCAAAGTCTTATTGGAGCCGTCTCGCGCGCCGCCATCGCCGTGGGCGCGGACGGCATCATTATCGAAGTCCATCCCTGCCCGGAGCGGGCTCTCTCCGATGGTCCCCAATCGCTCGACCTCGCCCAGTTTGAGACTGTCATGAAAGGCTTGAGCGCTCCCCTGCGGCCCTTGCTGACCGCCGTTCACGCATGAGTGCCCGGCCCGCGGGCGTAGCGACCAAAATGTGCTCTTTAGGCTCTGAAGTGTTTGGGCGCAATTGCCCATCAATTTAGGCGGAGCCTCGCCATGAAAATTCGCCTCGTCGCACTAGCCCTGTCTTTGTGTTTCGGATTGAGTTGCTCGAACAGTTCGAATCCCCTGGTCAGCCCCACCGCGCCTCGCTCGTACAGCGGAACTGCTTCGGTCGGCGACTTCCTCAGCATCACCCTCGATCCCGCTTCCCTGACTTTTTCGTACAAAAATCTCTCGAACGGCGATACCGGCAGCGACATCCCGTATGTCATCAATGCCGATGGAACCGACACACTTCAAGATCCGCAGGGAAATCTCATCGCCGCCTACGAAGTGCCGGGCTTCGGACTTCTGGTGGAGGCTGCAAAGGCCGGGCCGCTACACAACTCCCCCGCCTTGGTAACTGCAGTCGCAAAAGGCACGTCCATCTCAACCACAAGTTGGGCCAATCAAAGTTTCAACTACATGCAGTTTCGAACCGCTGCCGGAGGCCTTGAAGTCGGCTCGGTCGTGATGGATTCACAAGGTGACGTGACTCACGAATCCTACTGGCCCTACGGCGCAACTAGCGGAGGCCCGCCTTTCAACGGCGGCCAGTTTCTTTCCAGCTTCTTCATTCCGGATCCCTCCGGAGCTTTCATGACCATGTCCAACGGCGATGAGACCGATTACGTCTTCGGCACGCCAAACGGTGTCTTCGCCGTGGATACGGCGAACGGCGCAATCATCGGATTGAAAAAAGCGTCCACGAAAGCCTTCAACCCAACCGCAGCCGGAACTTATAAAGCGATCTACTACCAGAAAACCGGCGCGACAACTGGCGCAGGAAACGTTGAAACTGGCACTCCAAGCCTCGCCAATGCAACCATCATCGTAGGTTCCACCGGCCAAATCACGATACAGGACAAGACCGGCGCAACTATCGTGCAGACCGCCCTCACGCCGGTTGCCGACACGCCTTACTTGTTCGGATCGGCCAACGAACTCACCGACCCGTGCTTTGGACTCTTTACTTTCCGGATCGCCAGCGCCTCGAAGCAACAGGATGTCTTCGTGACCTTCGTCGATCACGCCATGCTCTTTGCTTCCTTCACCGAGCTCCTGCCCCCGTCCGGCAGCAATCCTTATGATTACCTGTACGGAGTAGGACTCAAGTAGCGGCAATGCTCAATCTCGCCATTCAGGGTTTGATCGTTCCGCAAGACGCGGCGAGATATTTTGTCGCGAATGTAATATGCATCTTCATCGTGCGCTTGCCCGAAATGACGACGGCCTCCATATTGCCCTTCACGCTGTCTGAGTTCTCGACGTTCAGAGCCAGCGTACCATCCGTTTTCGTCTCTTCGTCTTCGCAATGAATTTTTGCTTCGAGCCTGACAGTAGAAGAGTTCACAATCGTCCTCGTGCATTCCTGCCGGTCCTCCGCAAACAGCAGGTCTTTGTCGAGTTTTTCTTTGGTGAGGCACTCCTTGTGAGTGTCGGTGGTTGGGGCAGTCAACTTCGCCATCGACGCCTCCAGCCGCGCTCGCTGCTCGGGAGTCAGCTTTGCAAGCTTTTCGGGAGGAATCGGAATCTCGCCGCTCATCGAATTCGTCGTGGTCACTTCCCAAAGCCCGAGTTTCACGTCGAGGGGAGTGATCTTGTCAGCGGCTCGCGCGTCAAGCACGACGCACCCAACCCCGATACACCCAATAATGGCAAGATAGAATTTGCGCCGCATTCCCCAGCCTCCTGCTTCAACCGAAATCGCGCCGACCGATATCGCGCCGGCCAACATTTTCATTTTATAGAGCACTCCTTCACTCACCCTAATCATCGCATTACGGATCAGCTGAATCGCCCGATCGGCCTTCGAACTCTTCTGTACAATTGAGATCGCTTGCGATACAAATACCGAACATACCGCTTTCAAGCGTTCCAGTCATTCCGGGGACTTCATCGGTGTTCACCAAGGCGTTGTACAGCAGGCCAGGAAGTTTAAGCGAGGCGATCGCCTTACTCGCCGCGACTCCTGCGCGCATTTTGTCTGGCGGTACTGACTTTTACCCCGGCCTTGGAGATCGGGTCGTACGCGACCACGTGGTCGACATTTCCGCGCTCGGTGCCTTGCGCGGGATTTCTTATCAGGCCGACCACACGCGCATCGGTGGCCTCACCACCTGGACCGACATAATTCGCGCACCATTGCCGCACAGCTTCGACGCTCTGAAGAGCGCCGCTCGCGAAGTTGGTTCCGTCCAGATTCAAAATCGCGGCACGGTTGCCGGCAATCTATGCAACGCCTCTCCCGCCGCAGACGGCGTCCCGCCGCTCCTGGCGCTTGACGCCGAAGTCGAACTGACCTCGCAAGCCGGAGTCAGACAGCTTCCACTTGCTGAATTCATCGTCGGCAACCGGCGAACGCAACGCAACTCCAATGAGCTGCTGACAGCTGTTTTAATCCCTCGCGACATGGACGACGCAGATTCCATCTTCCTCAAACTCGGCGCAAGGCGTTACTTGGTCATCTCAATCTCGATGGTCGCGGTAATTTTAAGAATGAACCGCTCGACGGACGAAAGCACAATCACAGCCGCGCGTGTATCGGTCGGCTCATGCTCCGCTGTCGCCCAACGTCTTCGCCAACTCGAGCACGATCTAGTCGGCCGCAAAGTGAAAGAAATCGAGAACGTCGTTCAACCGAAGCATCGAGTGTCGCTCTCTCCGATCGACGACGTGCGAGCGACCGCGGAATATCGCAAGGAAGCATCGTTACACCTAGTGCAAAAGGCTCTACAACTGTGTGCGGAAACATCTCTAGCGGGAAAGATGGAAGAAAACAACTGAAAGAAACAAGCTAAGAGCTAAAAGCTAAGAGCTAAAAGCTAAAAGCTAAAAGCTAAAAGCCAAACGCTAAATGGAAGTCGCCCACCAACCCGACACGACAAGTCTCCAGTCGTCGCTCGCCTTTCACGTGAATGGCCGCCCCGTATCGGTCCATAGTTCTCCGCTGGAGCGCCTCTCCCGCGTCCTGCGAGACGAACTCGGCATGACTGGAACGAAAGTCGGCTGCGATGCCGGAGACTGCGGCGCCTGCACTGTCTTGCTTGATGGCAGTCCCGTATGCGCCTGTCTGGTCGCTGCCGGTCAAGCCGAAGGTTGCAACATCACTACGATAGAGGGACTCGCGAGTGACCCCATAGGGTCGAGGCTGCAAGAATCGTTTCTGGCCGCAGGCGCAGCCCAGTGCGGCGCGTGCACTCCCGGAATGCTCATCGCTGCGACCGCGTTGGTGAAAGATAATCCTTCTCCGAATGAAGCCGAAGTTATGGATGCCATCGGAGGCGTACTTTGCCGCTGCACCGGCTATCGCAAGATCATCTCGGCGATCGTCGATCTCAACGCGAACTCGAAGCCACACGCGTCCGCATCTTCCCCCGTCGCCGGCTTCGCGGTTGGCAGCCGCATGCATCGCCTGGATGGCAAGCGCAAAATCGATGGCAGCGAAATCTTTGGCGCGGATGAAACTCCAAGCGGCGCGCTCGCCTTGCGCGTGATCCGTAGCCCACACCACCGCGCCGGATTTCATTTCACCGATCTCGATCAATTTGTCCGCGACCACCCCGGCATAGAACGCGTCTTCACCGTAAAAGACGTCCCCGGCAAGAATTGTTACGGCGTAATTCCAAAGTTCGCCGACCAACCTGTATTCGCTGAAGCGGAGGCTCGCTACCGTGGGGAGGCCGTGGCCGCTATCGTCGGCGATCCCGCGGTGGTCGAAGCCATCGATATCTCCGACTTCCCCGTCCAATGGGAGATCCGAGAACCGATTCACGACATTGACGTGGCCCTAAAAAAACACACGCGCCTCATTCACGATCATCGCCCCGAAAATATTCTGGTTCGTGGCCGCGTCGTGCGTGGCGATGTCGACGCTGCCCTGGCAGCCGCTGACGTGGTCGCCGACGCCGAGTACGAAACCGGATTCGTCGAACACGCTTACATCGAACCGGAAGCCGGCTTTGCGCGCCGCGTCGGCGACACGGTCGAGATTCAGGCATGCACCCAATCCCCTTACATGGATCGCAACGACATTGCCGCAATCCTCGGCATCGCCCCCGAAAGCGTGCGCATCATCCCAACCGCCGTCGGCGGAGGTTTCGGTTCCAAACTCGATCTCTCGGTGCAGCCATTTCTCGCAGTCGCAGCGTGGCATCTTAAGAAGCCGGTGCGAATGGTCTATTCCCGCACCGAATCAATTCTGTCGACAACCAAGCGCCACCCTGCCCGCATGAAGCTCCGCGCAGGCTGCAACAAAGACGGCAAGCTCGTCGGCCTCGATTTTGCCGCCGACTTTAACACCGGAGCGTATTCATCTTGGGGACCAACCGTATCGGCCCGAGTGCCCGTTCACGCATCCGGTCCCTACTACGTTCCGCATTACCGCGCGCTGACACGGGCCATCCACACCAACCTCATTCCGGCGGGCGCCTTTCGCGGCTTCGGAGTTCCGCAAGCCGCCATTGCGCAAGAACAGCTATACGATGAACTCGCCGATCGCGTGGGAATCGACCGATTAGAATTTCGGATCCTGAACGCGCTCGATGGCCAAACTCCCACCGTCACCGGACAAGTTCTCGGCCAGGGTGTCGGCATTAAAGCGTGTCTCGAAGCATTGCGCCCGCGTTGGGAAGCCTCTCACGCCGAGGCCGCCGAATTCAATGCAACCACAAAGCAGCCCCTCCGTCGTGGAGTCGGTGTTGCCGGCATGTGGTACGGGTGCGGCAATACTTCCCTGCCGAATCCATCCACGGTCCGCATCGGATTGAAGCGCGATGGCCGCATTGCATTGCATCAGGGCGCGGTCGACATCGGGCAAGGATCCAACACGATTGTGACGCAAATCTGCGCCGACGCTCTCGGCGCGCCGATTGACCGCTTCGACCTCGTCTCCGGCGACACCTCGATCACTCCCGACTGTGGCAAGACTTCAGCCTCCAGACAGACACTCGTAACCGGCAAAGCCGCGCAGATGGCTGGAGAAAAGTTGCGCCGCGCAATCCTCTCCCTGGCAACAGCGTGCAAGTGCGCCGAACTAGTCTGGACTGACGCCGGCATAACCGTGCGTGACGGCAACACGTCGCGATCGTTGTCGCTCGCCGATTCTCCGCTTGATAAGCACGGATACGTCATCACCAGCGAAGCGACATTCGATCCGCCCACCAGTCCACTCGACGAAAACGGCCAAGGCTCACCCTACGCTGTGTACGGATTCGGAGCGCACATGGCCGAAATCGAAGTCGATACCGAACTCGGCACCATCCGCGTGCTAAAGGTTACAGCGGCGCACGACGTCGGCCGCGCCGTCAATCCCACCTTGATAGAAGGCCAGATCGAAGGCGGCGTCGCGCAAGGGCTCGGCATGGCGTTGATGGAAGAATTCTTCCCCGGCAAGGGCGAGAACTTGCACGATTATCTGATCCCAACCGCAGGCGACATCCCGCCGATCGAATCAATTCTGATTGAAGACCCGTCGCCCGTCGGCCCGTTTGGAGCGAAAGGAATCGGCGAGCAGGCAGTCATTCCGACCGCGCCCGCGATTCTAAACGCCCTTCATGATGCCATCGCCATTCGAATCAGAAAAATTCCGGCGACTCCCGATCGCGTGCGCGCTGCCATTAAACTTGCCGCTACCAAACTCGCTGCTGACAAATTAGACGCACGGGCACCCGATTCTCCAACCGAGGTGGCGCGTGCCCGATGATGCCATCCGGTGCGACGCCTGCCCCGTCCTCTGCTACATCAAGCCGGGGCGCACCGGCGCCTGCGATCGCTACGCCAACGACGCGGGCCAATTAATTCGTCTGGATCCGCACGTGGTTCTCGAGCGCGCCGTCTCCCGAGGAGACGACGTTGTTCCCTTCCTCGAAAAAGCGCGCGAGTGGGATGGCACGCTGCTGGCCGGCGGAGACACCTTCGTGACCGCAATCGGTGCAGGTACGACCTATCCCGATTACAAACCGGCACCCTTCATCATTTCGTCCGAAGTCGCCGGCGTCGACATGGTCACCGTGGTAACTGAAGGCATTTTCAGCTACTGCGGAGTCAAACTGAAAATCGACACCGACCGCCATCTCGGCGCGGAATGCAGCACCGTGCGCGCCGCCGGTGAAGCCATCGGGCACGTCACCACCAACGAATACGGATCACAGATGCTCTCGCTCGGCGGCGTTCGCCACCTGACCGGAGGCAGCCGCCACGAAGGCGTTGCCACCTGTGACGCTCTGCTCAATCTGTGCAACCGCAAAGCAGTCGAACTCAAAATTGACGATGGCGCGACCGTCGTCGTGCAAGCCGATAAGCCTCCTGTAGTCGACGGAATTCAGGAAGAGCGCATGCGCGTCGGCTGCGGCTCAGCCACCATCGGTATGTTTGCAAAACAATGGTTCGGCAAGGTCGACGAAGTTGTCGTCGTCGACGATCACATCACCGGAGTCTTGTCAGAGCATCAAGCCGGAAAGTTGCTAGGAGTGCCAGAGACCGGCATCAAGCTGAAAGGCCGACGCTCCACTCCCGGCCGATATTTTCGCGTGGCTGAGCCCGGAACGTCATGGGGCGGCACCAACATTGACGATCCGCTTTCAATTCTCAGCACCTTTGATCCCAAAGCTGCGCGCCCCGGCATGCGTCTGCTCATGGTCAGCACCACCGGCGAGCACCATGCTTATTTCGAACTAGACGATCAGCTGCATCCAAAAGAACGGCAACTCCCCGAACCCCTGCGCGAGTCGGTCGCACGCATCCGAGAAAATTGTGAGCCCGCCCTCTGCACTGTACTATTCATGGGCGGTGCAGGAGGGTCCTTGCGGGCTGGCGTGACTGAAAATCCAGTGAAGCTAACTCACTCGGTGCGAGATGCGCTCACCCGCGTGACCTGCGGAGGGGCGCCCGTCTACGTGTGGCCCGGCGGTGGCATCACCATCATGGCCGACGTGAGCCGCATGCCAGAGAACGCTTTCGGATACGTGCCAACTCCAGCCCTGGTGGCTCCAATCGAATTCACACTGAAGTTAAGCGATTACGCCGCACTCGGCGGATACATGGATCACGTGCGTCCGCTCAGCTCAATCCAGGAAGATAAGGATAAAGATAAAGATAAAGATAAAAATAAAAATAAAGATGGCCTCCGCCGAATCGGAGCCCGGCCTGACAACCCGTGGCCACTGCCCTCCGAGAAGAGTGCCAAGTGAATCAGCGAGCCCAAATCCGCATGCTCCCAGACAGCCGCCGCCTGCATCTGCACGACGGACCAATCGACCTCATCGTCGAAGCCTTTGGCGACGCCGCCGAAGTCCGAGCCGCGTACCGTGCAGCCTCCATTCGCTTTGAAACCGTGCTCGATGAACTGTGCGGCGAACTGACCTTGCTCCGCCGCCCATCTGGCGAGAGCAGAGATAGAGAAATCGCTACCGGAATCATCGCGCAACGAATGTGCGCCGCGGTTGAGCCTTACGCCGCTAAAATATTTATCACTCCGATGGCCGCTGTAGCAGGTGCCGTGGCCGAGGAAATTCTCATATCCATGACTCAGGCCTCGAAACTAGCGCGCGCCTACGTGAACAATGGAGGCGACATCGCCATTCACCTAGCCAACGGCGAGCAGTTCACGGTCGGCATGGCCACCCTTCCCAACGCAGCGACCTACCAGCCGCTTGAATCTCTCCGAGCAATAAGCGTCAGTTGCGAGAATGCTTTTGGCACCGCCACCATCCATCACCGCCACTCGATTCGCGGCATCGCCACCAGCGGATGGCGTGGCCGCAGTTTTTCGCTCGGCATCGCGGATTCCGTAACCGTCCTCGCCGAGACAGCCTCGATGGCGGACGCCGCCGCAACCGTAATCGCGAATGCCGTCGACCTTCCTGGCCATTCCGCAATTCGCCGCGTGCGCGCTTGCGACCTTGCGCCCGATACCGATCTCGGAGAGCGTTTGGTCACCCAGTCAGTCGAGAAGTTAGCCCACAACGACATCCATCGCGCCCTGGCCGGCGGATGCCGCGTTGCCGAATCACTCCGCGCCTCGAAATTAATCGACTCCGCAGCGCTTACTCTGCAAGGCCAAACTCAAATCGTCGGCGGCCAACTCTCACCTCACGCCCACGAGATTCCTTCTTCTCCAATGATTTCTGCTCAGAGGATGCTCGTGCATGCCTGAGATCCAGATCCGAAAGCGCCTTCTCTTGCTCGAAGAAATATTTCACGAAGGCGGCCCCCCTCCGTCACAACCTCTGCGACGCGCCGCATCGCTCGCAGTGATCCAAAACCCATTCGCCGGACGATACGTTGCACAGATCGAAGGCTTCATGGAGGACCTGAAACCTCTCGGCCTCGAAATGGCACGCTCCCTGATCAAAGCTCTCGGCGGCAACGCAAAAGTCGTCGAAGGTTACGGCAAGGGCGCCATCGTCGGCTCTAATGGAGAACTCGAGCACGGCGCGCTCTGGCACGTTCCCGGAGGATACGCGATGCGCGAACTGCTAGGCGATGCCAAGGCCATCGTAGCCTCCACCAAAAAGGTCGGCGGCCCTGGCACTCGCCTCGATATTCCCATCACGCACATCAACGCGTCGTACGTTCGCAGCCACTTCGATGCCATGGAAGTCGGAATCGCCGACTCTCCTCGCGCCGATGAACTCTTGCTCGCGCTCGTCATGACCACCGGCCCCCGTATCCACGCGCGCGTCGGCGGCCTGAAAGCATCCGAGATCAAGGGAGAGGACGGTCTGCGATGAGCGCCGATATCCAGAAAAAAGCAAAGATTCGAAAGATCGTAACCTTTGTCGACGAGACTTTGACCGAGATGGATCGCCCCATAAAACCGCCGACCAGGCGCGCCGCTGCCGTTGCGGTCATTGAAAATCCATTCGCCGGTAAGTATGTCGACGATCTATCGGAGTTGATGTCTATCGGCGAAGAGTTGGGTGAGATGCTGACCGAGCGCGCAGTCGCCGCGCTCGGCATCGCCGGACCATCCGCAGAAAGTTACGGCAAAGCGGCTGCCGTTGGAGAGAACGGCGAACTGGAACACGCCGCCGCCATCCTCCACCCAAAACTCGGCACCCCGGTCCGACGCGTACTCGGCAAAGGCGCTGCCTTGATCCCGTCGTCCAAAAAGCGTGGCGGCCTCGGCGTCGTGCTCGACATCCCGCTAGGCCACAAAGACGCCGCTTTCGTGCGCAGCCACTTCGACGGAATGGAAGTACGAATCAGCGACGCCCCCCGCGCCAATGAAATTATGGTGGCTGTTGCCGTCACAGATAGCGGTCGGCCATTGCCGCGCGTGGGCGGTTTAACGAAAGATCAAATTAAAGGTGAGGACGGGCTCAGGTAAGCACACAACAGAGGAATTTGGTCGATGCTTCGATTCCTCCGTGGCCCCTGTGCCCTCTGTGGTGTACGCATTTGGTCGAACCCTGAATCAAAGCGTCCCCGAGTCCTAAGCTTCACGAACAACTTTACGAAAACACGAGTGAACCAATCAGAATGACAAACAAATGCGCTGCGCTGCTTCTCGTTACCTCAACGCTATTCCTTCCATTCCTTCTTGATGCACAAGCCCCCAATGCCGTCGACACCATCATCACAGGCATCGTCGTCACAATGGATGCCTCTCACCAGATTTATGAAGACGGCGCAGTCGTCGTCACCGGAGATGCCATTGTCGCAGTCGGCCCACGTTCCCAAATCGAATCGCAATACAAAGCCCAACACACCGTCGGAGGCCCAACCCGCTTAGTGCTGCCCGGCTTTATCAACGGACACACCCACGTCCCGATGACTCTCTTCCGCGGACTGCACGACGATGTGACCCTCAACGACTGGCTCTACAAATACATCTTTCCCGCCGAAGCCAAGAACGTGACCGAGGAGTTCGTCCGCTGGGGCACCCGTCTCGCGCTCGCCGAACAGATTCGTGCCGGCGTCACCACCTTCGCTGACATGTACTACTTCGAAGACGCCGTCGCCGAAGAAACAAAAGCAGCAGGCATGCGCGGAGTGTTGGGAGAGACATTTATCGATTTTCCCGCCCCTGACAACAAAACCAATGCAGCCATGCTCGCCTACACCGAAAAGTTTTTGCAGAAATGGCAGGGTGACCCGCTGATTCACGCCGCGCCCGCTCCACACTCGATCTACACCTGCTCCGAAAAGACTCTGCAGGATTCCGCCGCACTCGCGCGCAAGTATCACGCGCCAATCCTGATTCATGTCGCCGAGATGAAAAAAGAGTGGGAAGACAGCGAAAAGAAAAACGGAATGTCTCCGGTGCAATACCTCAACAAGATCGGAGTCCTCGGGCCAGACATTGTCGCCGCGCATTGCATCTTCGTCGACGAGGCCGACCGCGCCATTCTCAAGAAGCAGAATGTCGGCTGCGTCCACAATCCCTCCAGCAACATGATGATCGCCAGCGGCGTTTCCCCAGTCCCCGAGATGCGCGCCGCCGGAATCGCCGTAGGCCTCGGAACTGACGGCCCCGCCGGCAGCAACAACGATCTCGACCTGATGGAAGAAATCGATCTCGCCGCGAAACTGGCCAAAATAACGAAGATGAGCCCGCTCGCCCTCAATGCCCAGGCAGTCGTCGAGATGGCAACCATCGACGGCGCACGCGCTCTCCACATGGAAAGAGAAATCGGTTCCCTGGAAAAAGGTAAGAAGGCCGACGTCATCCTTATCAGCCTCGACGCTCCGAACGCCGTCCCCATGTACGACATCTACGCCCAGATCGCCTACGCCCTGAAAGCGAGCGACGTTGAGACCGTCATGATCGGCGGCCGCGTTGTGTTGGACGATCACAAGCTCCTGACCGTCGACGAGAAAGCCGCGGTTGCCAAAGCCCGCGAATACAAAAAGTCCGTAGCAGCATCGCTTGGCATGCAATGACGCCTCTTAATTGTTAGCCGAGCAGATTATTGGACCACCTCGGGCGCGACCGTCGCCGGAGGCGTATTACGGCTCCGGTGCGCGCTCACCGCTCCATCGATAATCACCATGCCGATTCCCGGCAGATCTCCCTTTTGAATGCTGTCGAGCAGATTCTTCCCGGCTGAATGCTGCGCCTTATCCATGAGCACGAACGACGCCTCCCGCCCCACGGCAATCAGTCCGCAATCAAGGCTGCGAATCTTCGCGGTGTTGCCGGTAGCGAGACAGAACGCTTCTTCAGCCGGAATATTTCCCAGCGATGAGAGTAAAGAGATCAGCCTCAAGATGCCGAGCGGCTGCACCCCGGATCCCGCGGGCGAATCCGTTCCAAGAATGACGCGATGAAGCTGTTTCAATTCCATCGCTGTTCTAAGCGCAAGCAATCCGGCACGTTCGTTTCCGTTGTGAACAATTTCAAGAGCACGGATCGAGCGCGCGCACAGTTCGGTAATCTGTTCATCCGGAAGCGCCGTATGCCCGCCATTCACGTGGCCAATGACATCCGCATCGGTTTCAAGCACCATATCTTTATCGATCAGACTCGATCCCGGAATGGACGGCCCTCCCGTGTGAATCGTGCTTTGGATGCCATATTTGCGCGCCCACCCAACCATCTGCCGCGCCGTCTTGCCATCCTTCACGCTCCCGAGCCCGACTTCGCCAAGAATTGTGACGCCCGCAGCGGCCAACTCCTTGAAATCCTCTTCCACCATCCCATGTTCAATCACCGGAGCCCCAGCGTAAATCTTCACTCCTCCTGGCCGAAACGCATGAAATGCCCGCTGCGCAAAAATCGCCATCGCCTTGAGCCCCACAACATCCTTCGGGCGACCCGGAGTATGGACCTCGCCCGCGGAAACCATGCTCGTGACGCCGCCATTCATATAGCTGTCGATCCATCCCAGCTGATTCTGACGCGGAGTCCAGTCGCCGCACACCGGATGCACATGACTATCGATAAGCCCCGGCGCAACTGCCGTGCCCTTGGCATCAATAACGATCTTCGCGTGCGAGCCGTCAACATCCTTCTCTTTGCCCACGGCCGCAATGCGTCCATCAATCGCGACAATCGTGTCAGCATCCAGAATCGGACGCGCAAGATCCCCGCTCAGCAACAGCCCTATATTTCGGATAACTAGCTTAGAAGACGATGCAGCCTTGGCAGGTTCGTCGTGAGCCATATTTCCCTTCCAGCAACCCTTCTAGCGTTTTTGCCGCAACCTCGAAGGTCGCTAGTATACAAATGAACCAGCACCAATGATAAGGTTCGTATCAGAAGAAAGTTCGATCTCGAGAAGCTTCGTGCTCGAACAAACTGCGTGCTCGAACAAACTGCGTGCTCGAATAAACTGCACGCTCGACTAAACTACGTGCTCGAATAAATTACGTGCTCGAAAAAGTGTCGCGCTGGAGCAGAACAATCGCCCCAGAACAACATTCGCATTAGAAATAGATTCGTTTTAGAAAAAGGTTCGTATCCGAAGACGTCGTACCCCGGAAAGGTTCGTATCAGGGCATCGCTTCAGCGATGCCGCCAACAGCTCAACAATATCGGACTTTAGCCGCTGGCCCTCCCGGCCCGCAAAGCTTCTCACCGAACGGAGCACAAATGCCATCGCACGATTTTATTTTTTGGGAAGTGGACGTTCAAGCCGACTTCATGCTGCCCGGCGGCAAGCTCTACGTTCCAGGAGCCGAAAAACTCCTCCCCAACATCCGCAAGCTGACCGACGCAGCTCGCCGCGGAGAAGTCTTTCTCGTCTCCCACGGCTGTTTTCATCCTGCCGACGACCCCGAATTCGAACAATTCCCCCCGCACTGCGTAAAAGGCACGCCCGGAGCCGACTTCGTGCCGGAAGCTCTGGCCGATAAATATGTGCGGGTAGAGAACGACCCGTCCGCCAAACTTCCCGACGACCTCTTCCAATATCAGCAAATTCTTTTGGAGAAGCAGACACTGGATATTTTCCAGACCGTTCACGCCGACGATTTAGTCAAACGCTTGCCCGCAGGCGCCGAGTTCGTAGTTTTCGGAGTCGTGACGGAATACTGCGTAAGTTGCGCCGTAAAAGGCTTGCTGCAACGTAAGCGGCGAGTGACCGTGGTGAAAGACGCGATAGAAACTTTGGCAGGCGAAGTAGGAACCAAAACTCTCACCGAGCTAACCGTCCTGGGAGCAAAGCTCGTGACAACCGCCGAAATTCTGCAACAAGTGGAAGCTGCGACCCATCCAAGCTAAAGCTCCTACCGCGTTCCACCGCCAATCTGACCCGTGCTCAGCCTCTCCAACCGTAGCCGCTAGGCCGAGCATGCCGGATATCAGTACGAGCCGCACATGGAATACGATTCGAAAATGGAATACGGTTCGCCGCATGGAACATAGTACGCACGTGGAATACGATGCACTAGAGGGAATACGGTTCGCACGTGGGATACGGTTCGCCACAGGGAAATGCTCCGTAACGTGGGATACGATTTGCCACAGAAAATACGAGCCGCCAAATGGTCGGGAAGGGCACGAGTTCCACTCGTGCCGTAATCACCGCAAAATCACTGCGGCTTTAGCCGCTGGGGCCAACCGCCGCCGCAGCCTCTACTAGACCACGCGGCCCTCACGCATCCTCGATCAAAGCAGCATCCCCGCAATCGACGCGGACATAAGATTCGCCATCGTACCGGCAAGCATCGCCCGAATTCCCAACCGAGCCAACTCTCCTCGTTTATTCGGAGCCAGCGCCCCGATGCCACCAAGCTGAATTCCAATCGAGCTCAAATTCGCAAATCCGCAGAGCGCAAACGTAGCAATCGTAAACGACCGCGGATCGAGCGCGGCCCGCTGCGGACCCAGCATCGAAAACGCAACCAACTCATTCAGCACCATCCGCGTACCCAGCAAGCTGCCAATAACTCCGCAATCCCGCCAAGGAACGCCGATCACCCACGCAATGGGAGCGAACAAAGTTCCAAAAATCTGCTGCAGGCTGGAGGGAAACCACACCATTCCCAGCCTGTTATGAATGCCGCCGAGAATGCCGTTGGCAAGTGCAATCAGTGCAAGAAACGAAATAAGCATGGCGGCAATATTGAGCGCGAGCCCCAGGCCGTCGGTCGTTCCTCGGGCAATGGCTCCCAGCAGATTCTCGCTTTTTTCTTCGCTCTTCTCTTCTTCGCTCATCACCACGCGGCCCGCAGTCTTTGGCACTTCCGTTTCCGGAACCAGCATCTTTGACATCAATATCGTTCCCGGGGCGGTCATGATCACCGCGCTTAACAGATGCTTCGGCTCGATGCCGAAAGCGATGTACGCTGCCATGATTCCGCCGGACACATGCGCCATCCCGCTCGTCATCACCGTCATCAACTCCGAGCGCGTAAGATCGGGCAGAAAAGGTCGAATCGTCAGCGGAGCTTCCGTCTGCCCCATGAAGATACTGGCCGCCACATTCAAGGACTCCGCGCCGCTAGCGCCCATAAAACGAGTCATGATCTTGGCGGCGATCTTGATGATGAATTGCATGACCCCGTAGTGATAGAGAACAGCAAAGAACGCGGCAATGAAAATTACAGTAGGCAAAACTTGAAAAGCAAAAAAGAATCCCATCGACGAGCCCTGCGCGCCGAGCTGCCCAAATACAAACTGCGATCCGACGAACGCAAAGCTAAGCAGCCGGTTGACGGCGTCTCCCGCTTTTTGAAACAGCACCCTGCCGATCTCGATTTTCAGAACAAAGACTGCGAAAACAATCTGCAGCGCCAAACCCCACGCGACTGTCTTCTTATTGATGGCACGGCGGTTGGTAGAGAACGCATAGGCGAGCGCCAGCATAGTCAAAAGGCCGAGAATGCCCGTGAATCGTCCCATTCTTATTCCCTTCTCCGCTTAGAGTTTCGCCTTCTCGCCTTAAGTGCTTACGTGAATGTGATTTGTCATCCCGAACGAAGTGAGGGATCCGCATCTACGCCAGCTGCACAATCCTCACTTCGTTCCCGACGACGTAATCACCCGATGCACCAAAGGCAGCCTGCTCGTTGGCGGCTCAGAATCGATCGTATAACTCTCACGCAGCAGGCTCGTGGCGCGCGCTGCCTGAGCTTCCGAATGACAGTGAATCATACACAGCGGCTCGCCTTCCGACACCTTATCTCCAATTTTTTTCTGCACCACAATGCCCACAGCCGGATCGACGGAATCTTCCCTGCGCTCGCGCCCGCCGCCGAGAATCACGCACGCCGTGCCCACTTGTTCGCAAGCGATCGCACTCACGTATCCTGCCTTCAGACTGCGCGCCTCAACGCGACAGTCTGCCGCGGGCAACTGGCTCGGATCATCAATAGTGCTGACATCGCCGCCCTGCAACTCCACCATCTGCCGGAAGCGATCAAAAGCCTTACCCGAAGAGATGATTTCCGCCGCCAGCGTTTTCCCTTCCTCAATTTTCTTGACCACGCCGCCAAGCTGAAACATCCATGCCGCAAGCTCAAGGCAGAGCTCGCGCAAATCATCCGGACCGTTGCCGTGCAACACCTCAATGCATTCCTGCACCTCAAGTGCATTGCCTACCATGCGTCCGAGCGGCTGATTCATGTCGGTGATCAGCGCCACCATCTTTTTGCCCATGCGCTCGCCGGTCTCGACCATGAGTTCCGCGAGAAACACAGCATCTTCCTCTTTCTTCATGAACGCGCCAGAGCCCGTCTTCACATCGAGCACCAGCGCGTCCGTACCCTCAGCAAGTTTTTTGCTCATGATGGAAGCGCAAATCAGATAAGGGCTCTCGACCGTGCCGGTCACGTCTCGCAGCGCATAGAGTTTGCGATCCGCGGGAGCGATCTTTTCCGTTTGACCAATCATCGCGCAGCCGCAGGCTTTCAGTACGCGATGAAACTCTTCCGTCGATAAGCCGACGCGGAAACCGGGGATCGCCTCAAGCTTGTCCAGTGTCCCGCCCGTGTGGCCAAGTCCGCGACCGCTGATCATCGGGACGTACAAGCCGCCGGCAGCAACCAGCGGCGCAAGAACAAGTGACGTCTTATCGCCCACACCGCCTGTTGAATGCTTGTCGACCTTTATAGCGGGAAGAAAATTGAGGTCAAGCACCTCGCCCGAGTGCAACATGGCGTCGGTGAGGCTGGCTGTCTCTTCCCGAGTCATGCCACGCAACACAACCGCCATCAGCCACGCTGACATCTGGTAGTCGGGAATGCTGCCATCGGTGCAGCCTTCCACGAGATGCCCAATCTCGGCCTTGCTCAACGATCCGCCATCCCGCTTTTTGCGGATCAGGTCGATGGCTCGAAATGGAGACGCAGTCGGCTGGTTCACTTGAGGCGAAAGCCCTCCGGCAGAAGCTCGCTAATCGTGGATTGCTTGTCTCCCTCAGCTCCCTGATAAAAGATAACCGCGCGCGGCCCAAACTCGTAAATAACCTGGCGGCAGGCTCCGCACGGCGAGCACGGCACGCCTTGCGCATTCGCTACCGCGACGGCAACAATCTCAAGATCCGGGCCGTCCTTCGCAACCGCAGAAAAAATTGCTGTCCGCTCGGCGCAGTTCGTCATCCCGTAAGAAGAGTTCTCGACATTGCACCCGACAAAAACATGCCCGCGTGCCGTCAGAATCGCCGCGCCAACCTTGAAGTTCGAGAACGGAGCATACGCATTCTTCATCGCCTGTCGTGAGGCTCGCATGAGCTTCTGGCGCATTGCTGCCGAAATCTTGCTGGTTGGCATACGATATGCCGCAATCGCGGAGAGATTGCGGTGCGCAATTGTAACGCGTCAAGAGATATTGTTGTTGCAAGAGCGCAACCCATCTACCAGGCGGGACGGCCACAACTTCTAGTCGTGCCTCAGGCAAATAAAAAGAAGGGTACGTCTTCCGCTCGCACGCCAAGCGTATCCCCGAAAGCGCACGACTTTGAGCCGCACGTCAAACGTTTACCGGGAAGGTCACGACTTCTAATCGCACATCGCGCGTACACCGGAAAGCGCACGACTTCGAACCGTGCGTCAAGCACACACCGGGACGGCCACGATTTCCAGCCGTGCGTCAAGCACACACTGGGACGGCCACGATTTCCAGCCGTGCGTCAAGCACACACCGGGGAGGCCACGACTTCCAATCGCACATCGCGCATATCCCGGGAAGGGCACGACTTCGAACCGTGCGTCAAGCACACACCGGGAAGGCCACGACTTCGAACCGTGCCGTCAAGCACACACTGGGAAGGGCACGACTTCCAGTCGTGCCGCCACGCGTCCCCTACGTTGCGCTTTAGCGCCTGAGGCGCTTTGCAGTCGAGTTCTGCGCCGGAGGCTACTTCCTTGCATCGGTGGCTGACTTTTGTCCTGTCGCCGCGTCCGCATACTGCGCCACTCCATTGCCGAATGACCAATTCTCTTTCGGCACCTCGATCAAATTAATCACAACATCTTCGCGGCGAATTTTCAGCCCTTCGTGCAGACCATCCACAACCGCCTTATAGAATTGCTGTTTCGTCTCAATCGAACGCCCGGCATTCAAAGTGATCTGGAGAAAAATGCACTCGTCAGTCCGATGCACGCCAAGATAATCACGGTCATACTGCAAGCCATCGGAAGTATGCTCGGCGATAATCTGAAACCGATCATCCTTCGGCATATTCAATGTGGCAATCATTGCCTGATAAACAATTTGCCCAAGTTGTTGACGATACTCCGCCGACTTCCCTTGCATCAGATCGATTCGTACGAGCGGCACTTTTCTCCTCCAAAATCACAGCCTCGCGACGAGCAGTCCCGCCCTTTAGGCTTCGAGCTTCAGTTCATCCAGTTCCAAAAACTCGTGAACGATCGGCTCGTTCGATTTCTCCATCTCTTTATACGGACCAAAAAATATCGCTCGCCCCTCATGCAAAAAAACGATACGATCGGCCAGCTTCTTAGCCAAACGCATGTCATGCGTAACCACAACTGAGGTCAGATGCAGTTGCAGTTTAAGCCTGGCAATCAAATCGCCCAGCAAATTCCCCATCATCGGATCAACCATCGTAGTCGGCTCATCATAGAGCACGCATTCAGGCTGCGCCGAAAGCGCGCGTGCAATCGCGACCGATCGTTTCATCCCGGTTGAAAGGTCCGAGGGCAAAAGGTCGCGCATCTCTTTCACTCCGACCATCTCCAGCAGGCCGTCGACGACCTGATAAATCTGTTCTTCTGAAAGTTCCCCTTTCTCCCGCAGCGGGAAGGCAACGTTCTCGCCCACTGACAGCGAATCAAACAGGGCGCCATTCTGAAACACCATCGTTACTTTTTTTCGGATCTCCTGCAGTTGCGGCTCAGTGTAATCCGTGATGTCCTGGCAGGCGACGATGACCCGCCCCTTGTCAGGCTTGAGAAACCCCATGATGTTGTGCAGCGAGACCGATTTCCCCACGCCGCTGCGGCCAAGAATGCACACCATTTCTCCCGGCAATACCTCAAAGCTCACATCGTCAAGAATGACGCGATCGCCGAACGCCTTGTAAACGTTCTTAAATTCGATGTACGGAGAAATTGCCGGCGCAGAACCCATGGCGGCTAGCATGGCACGAGAGGGCCGTTCGGCTCAAGCCGTCACCGTTGGTTGCGGAGATCTTGCGGCGTGTTCATGTTCACAAAATTGTGCGCGGAAAATCCGGCAGCCACAAGTTCGTCCTCTTCAATCACCCTCGTCTTTATCCCCGCAAATGCGGCGTCGATCTTGAACTTCCCCGCGCGCAATGCGTCTTCCGCGTAAGCCGCGAATTCCCGTCGATACACCGCGCAAAGCGGTTGCAGGCGCCCATCAACGCTAGGCACCGTGATCGCAGCGGTGTCGGTTCCGGCTGCCCTCAATAAAAAACCAAGCAAGTCAGCCGAAATGAAAGGCATGTCGACCGCGAGCATCAGGTTCAGCTCAGACGACGACCAGGTGAGCGCGGAGTGAATGCCTCCTAATGGACCGCTTTCAGGAAAAACATCGGCAATAGTCTCGTAATTTGGAGCCGTGAATTTTGCCGGGTCGCCAACGATCTTCACCTCTTCGCAAGCTTCCGACATGATTCGAAGCGCTCGAGTTAAAAGCGTTTCTCCCGCAAAGTCAAGAAATGCCTTGTCCGTTCCCATCCTGACACTTTTTCCTCCCGCCAAAATAAACCCGACGCGACTGTGTTCGTTGGGATACATATGATGCTTTTGGACTTAATCGGCTAATACCCGAAAGTAACCTATCCAGAAAAGCGCCGCCGGAGGAAGATGGAATCGAGAGTTGTTGGGGGTTTTTCTCGTCATCATGTCGCAAAAATTAATGGATGTATTGATGCTAGCCCGTTGTTCGCACGAGTTCTCTTGGCCTCGTCGCACCACCAGCGGGGAATATTATCAGGTCTGTTTGTTGTGCGCGACGGCGTACCAGTACAACTGGAAAACGATGCGGCGGGGAGATCGAGTTGACGCTCCCGTAGCCGAACTCGCCACCGTGAGCCCAACCCGCACCGGCCAAAAGAAACCGAGCTGGATGCCGCGCGCCCGAAGACTGCGCTCCGATCTTCCCGTCCGCTATCGCGGAAAAAATCTCAGTACCTGGTATGAAGGCACGATTCAGAACATCAGCCAGTCCGGGGTCCTTTTTCAAGGATCGCAGCAATTGCCTCCGAACGCGCTGGTTGAGCTGATCTTCGAAATGCCCGAGGAAATTTCCGGCCAGAAAAATAAAAACGTTCTCTGCCAGGGCCGGCTGATTCGCGTCAAAGAGACGGCTGAAAAACCGTCGAAAGAAGAAGAAAAACAATTATTCGGACTGGTCGCCTCCATTCTCGATTACAAGTTCCTGCACAAACAGTAGGCCAGGCCAGAAACAATCCACCACCAGCAAGCGCGGGCATGCTCCGAAGCTGAGCGCGCTCGCGACTCCTGATCCTCTGTCGCTTGCCGCACACGCCGCCGGCTGCTACAGTTTCTAAAGACGTCAAAGAAATTGCGTTCCTGCCTAGGGTTTGCCCGCAGGCCAGAAAGCTGGGTCGTTCCAGCAAGAACATGTTCGGCATTCAACCAAATCTCAACTCTTGGATCGCTCGGCAGAGGCGTTCGCCGGTTCTGCAATACCTCGGCGCTGCCATCGCCGTGTGGCTGGTCATCAGCCTCTGGGCGCTGTCTCCAGTTTTGCACCGGCACCTCTTCGTGCTCCTTCTCGCAGCGGTTTTGTTCACCGCCCGTTTTCTCGGCTTTGGACCGTCCATTTTCTGTTCGATTCTTTCGACCGCCAGCCTCGATTTTTTTGCCAGCCCGCCGGTATACAGTTTCGCCATTCGATCTCCAGCAGAGGCGGAGCGACTTGGCGTATTCCTTTTTATTTCCGTCTTTGCCGCCAGTATGGCGAGGCAGAGGAAGCTCGCCGAATCACGCGCCGATCGCACCACGCGCGAAATGGCCGCGATCGTCGAATACTCCTGCGATGCGATTTACGGATGCCGCCCCGACGGTACCATTACCAGCTGGAATCACGCCGCCGAAAAGCTTTATGGCTACTCTCCCGAAGAAGCCGTTGGTCTGCCGGTGGAACGATTGGCGCCACTCGATCGGCGCGATGAAGTCAAAGCGAACCTCGCCGTGCTCAACCAGGGCAGCGAAGTAAATTCTTACCGAACCGAGCGTATGCGAAAAGATGGCACGCTCTGTCCCGTTCTTCTTTCCGTATCGCCTTTGCGCAATGCCAAAGGCGAAATCGTCGGAACCTCCGCCATCGCTCGCGATATCTCTCCAGAAAAGCAGTCGGAAGAAGCGATCCGCCGCAGCGAAAAACTAGCCACCGCCGGGCGGATGGCTGCGTCCGTCGCACATGAAATCAATAATCCGCTTGAAGCGATCTTGAATCTTCTCTATCTCGCGCGACACGATTCCAATCACTCCATGAAATATCTTTCCATGGCAGAGCGTGAAGTCATTCGAGTCGCCCAAATCGCGCAGCAAACCTTAGGCTTTGTTCGCGACGGCCACGCGGCCGAGCCGGTCGATCCCGCCGCGCTCATCGATGAAATCCTGCAACTCTATTCGCGCAAGCTTGATAACCGAAGCGTCCGGGTCACAAGGCGCTACCGTAGCCAGTTGCAGGTCGAAGGCTATTCCGGAGAACTCCGGCAGTTGCTGGCAAACCTGGTTGTGAACGCCGTGGATGCCATGCCGGAGCGGGGATCGTTGCAAGTTCGCGTCGCCCCCGGTCATGCCTGGTCAAGCGGAAGAGCGGGAGTTCGCCTCACCATTTCCGACAACGGCAGCGGCATCTCCCGCAAGGATCTCGAACACATTTTCGAACCCTTCTTCACAACGAACAAAGACGCCGGCACCGGCCTCGGCTTGTGGGTCTCCCGTGGAATCGTGGAAAAGCACGAAGGCTCGATTCGAGTTCGCAGCCGGACTTCCGGACCCAAAACCGGAACCGTATTTTTCATCTTCCTTCCGATACATCTGCGCCACTCAAGGGACCGTTCCCAATCCGCATCTTCCTTAGCTCACAACAACTTACATTCCGCAAAAGTGCAGTGACCTTCGTACTTAGAAGCCCCGCGCCACCCCCGCATATAATCATCAAAGTCTAGCCCCGTTGGACACTTAGCAATCGTGGACTCGTTTTTCGCAATCTCGGTTTTCGTTCTCGGGCTCTGCTTCGGCAGCTTCCTGAACGTGTGCATCTATCGCCTGCCTCTCGGCAAATCGGTAGTGACGCCGCGTTCCGCTTGCCCGCATTGCGGAGACATGATTCCGCTTTACCACAATCTCCCAGTCATCAGCTGGATGGTGCTCGGCGGCAAATGTCGCGCCTGCAAGCAGCCGATATCGCCTCGATATTTGGCGATTGAAGTCCTTACCGGTCTGCTATTTCTGGGCTGTTACGCCTACTTTGGTTTAACCCTCGCCGCGCTCAAGTGTGCCGTATTCGGCTACCTCTTGCTCGGCTTAATCTTTACCGACGCCGAGACAAAATTGCTGCCGGACGCCATGACCTTGCCCGGAATCGTCTTGGGCATCGCCTTCAGTCTTTTCGTGCCGGTGAATGATCTAGCTTCTCGAATCATGCCCGGTCTGGTTTCTCCCGCGATGCGGAGTGAGATCTCCTGGCGTCTGTGGTCGCTTTCGGACTCCTTGCTCGGCGCAGCCATCGGCGCCTCATTTCTTTATGGAGCCGCAGCCATTTACTTGCGCGCGCGCGGCGTCGAAGGCATGGGATTCGGCGACGTGAAGTTGATGGGCCTCATCGGCGCATTTCTCGGCACACGGCTTACGGTGTTAACCATCTTTGCTTCTTCCCTGGCTGGCTCCGCTTTTGGGCTGAGTACGGTTCTCGCCATCTGGCTCAAGCGAACGCGGCGCAATCAGGCGCGAGGCAACTCAAGCAGTGACGCCCGGCGTCGCGCCTGGAACTCCGCAAGGCTCGCGCTCCGCTATTACGAGATGCCATTCGGAGTGTTTCTTGGAGCCATGGCCATCGCTTGCTTCTTGTTCGGCAACCGTCTACTCAACTGGTATTGGAGGGGCCTGTGAATCTTCTAGCCAATCCAATTCTGCTTCGCGCCGCCTTTCTATTGGTTGGGGCTTCCACCGCGTTCTTGATGGGACTTCTACTAATACGCTACCTTCACAAAGATTTGCTCGCGGATGGCACATTGCCCGCGCAAAGCTTTGCCTCCGGCGAGTCTCTTCCCCTGCACGCCTACAACGCCGTCATTCAGCAGCTTAAGCAGCAGAAGCAGGAACTCGTCGAGCAGAATCTTTTGGAGCGCCGTAAAGCGAAAGCATCCGAAACTCTGAATACAACGATCCTGGCAAACATTTCTTGCGGAGTCGTCGTAGTCGATAGCAAGGGGCTCGTGCGGCAGGCAAATCCCGCGGCGCGTGACATTCTCGGTTTCGCTTCCCCGATCGGACTTCACACAAGCGACATTTTGCGCGGGATGGTTCAATCCGCACAACGCCACGGCCATAACGATCAGTCCATTGGAGATCTTTTAGCGCCCGCCCTGGCTGGCAAGTCGGGGATTCGCGGTCTGTTTTTCGACTACGCAACTCCCGCCGGCAAAAAGCGGGTCATTGAGGTCGCCGCCACCCCGGTTCCCCGCGACGGAGACGCTCCGTCCGAGACGGCGTTGGTGTTTAACGACACGACCATCAACAATTTCCCGACAGCTTCAGAAGCAAGTTTAAGTTCGGCAGCAGGTGCGTGAATAGGGGGGCTTCGCAGTGATGCCCCTTATCCGAAAGGAAGAATTATGAAACAGACAAAGTTAATCCAGTTAACGATGATGGCTGGCTTACTCGTCCTGGCGTCAGGTGTTGCTTCGGCACAATCGCTAGGCGACTATGCGCGCACGGTTCGAAAGGATAAGTCGGAACCCGCTCCCGCGACCCGCCATTTTGACAACGACAATCTACCTACCACCGATGCGCTGAGCGTGGTCGGCCCGGCGCCCGAAACAACAGCAGCTGCCGACGCGAAGGCCGTCACCGTTTCGAACGCTACCGATCCAAAGGCCGCTGACGCGAGAGCGGGAGACCCGAAGACTGCCAGCGCGACGCAAGCAGAACCCAAGCAAGCCGCCGCCGACAAGTCCAAAGAAGCCGAAGAGATGAAGAAGAAAATTGATGAGCAGCAGGCCAAGATCAATTCTCTCAATCGCGAGGTCGATCTCGATCAACGCGAAGAGCGTCTGCGTGCTGCCGCCTATTATCAGGATGCCGGTTCACGTCTGCGCAATCCAGCGGAGTGGAACAAAGAGCAGTCCCAGAATCAGAGCGATGCGGCCGAAAAACAAAAAGCACTCGATGCCGCTCGCCAGAAGCTGGACGAAATGCAGGAACAAGCGCGCAAAGCCGGAATTCCGCAAAAAGACAAAGACAAAGACGCAAGCGACAATAAATAACGATCCGGAGGTTGAGGGCCGCGCGAATGGTCCGGCAGGAATTGCCGCCTCGCGCGGCATTTGACATTGGGAAGCAAGGATCCCGTTGAGATCGGGCCTACTTTGTTCGCGCTCGGATCTGGCGCATGTGGTGCCGTCCGTGGACGTAATGAAACTTGCGCCATTCGTCCGCAGTCAACGGCCCTATAAACGGATGGTCCATGATTTTGGTGCGACGCCCAAAACGCCGCTCGCAGTCATCGAGCGCGGCTCCCATTTTCTGAAGTTGGACCTGGATGTCCCTTCGGACATCGTCCAGTGAAGCCCCTTTAGGCATCGCGCGTTCCGGAGATTTTCGTCCCCCGGGCAGATAACTAAATCCCACCACTAACATCGCCGACATACGATCTCTCACCGTTGCGCGTCGCGCCGTCGGCCCTGTCTCCAGGCACTTCGCAAGACCGGCACTCGTTCCCTTATAGGTCAGAAAGAGATGCTCCGCAATCTGCGCAGCGCTCCACTTTCCATCAGGCGTTTGCGCCAACCCCTCGGCGCTAAGTGGTGCCATTGTCGCTTCGAGTTCCTGTCGCAACCGTTCCAGGTAGGAATTCATAGCACCGTTTCAGTACAATCATCGCGGCGAAATAATCGGCGACAAAGGCAACAACTGTTCCAGAACAAGAGGCGATAATACAACCATGAAGCTAAATCTCTTCGTCGTGATTCTAGCAGCCGCATTCCTGTCGGGATGCTCCAGCGAACCAGCCAAGCCCGCGGAAGTTGCCGAGAAGGCGCAACCGAAAGCTCCCGAGCAGATCACCGGAAGCGCCGCGTTTTATAAATGCTATATCTCTGCCCGCGGATGGGCACCCGATGCGCAACCCTACAGCGTCGACTCCAACGAATCAAAAGGCGGCGACGGCAAGGCTGGCGAGTGGAGAGTCGGATTTGCTTCTCCCTCGAAGCACTCAACCCGCCCCTACACCTGGAACTCCGGCGAGGTATCGCACGGCGTTGAAGACGCTTACAGCGAATCGAATTCCAGCACCAAAGTCTTCAACGTTCAGTTTCTGAAAGTTGATACCGACAAGGCATTTTCCATCGCCCAGGAGCATGGCGGAGAAAAACTGCTGAAGAAATCCCCCGATACTCCCGTCGTTTTCCGCCTCGACTGGAACCGCCAGGAGAACGAACTTATCTGGCACGTTATCTACGGCGCCGATCGCGATAACGCCAAACTCCGCATAGCAGTCAATGCCACAACCGAAAAATTCTCCCGCGTAGAAAAATAAACTTCTCAACCAAAACCTTTTGGCTAATACTTCTCCACAAAACTTCTCCAGCTACTTGTCATCCTGAGCGAAATTGGACTCGCGTGAGCGCGAGTTCAATGCAGTCGAAGGACCCCATCATCGCCGAATCCACCCCCGCCACAGCAAGGCGTTCTCACGATGCTGCGAGCAGCACGTCCAATGCCCGCGATGTCACTTTATGTTTGCATTGCTAGAGAGCACTTTGACTTCACCACGCGAGAAAGTCCACTGCGCTCGTGACGTTTTCTGCGACATGCACCGCACGCCAAAACTTACTGCCCCTTATCAAGTCGCGCCAATGACAAGTGCGCATCCTTCGCCAACGGCCCTTCCGGAAGAATCTTCAAATACTGTTCGTAAAATTTCCGCGCTTCCCCTTTATCGCCAAGCTTTTCTTCGCACAAACCAACTTTGTAGCTGGCCACGGCGTCACCCTCTTTATAGGTAAGCGCTTCCTTGTAACGCTCCAGCGCCGCACGATAATTTTTGCGCTTGAAGTAGAAATCTCCAACTTCCGAACTCTTCAGCGCCTTCAACGGGCTCCATTGATGGAACTCCTGCACTCCCGTCGTGTCGGGAGCTTCACTCCCGTCAAGGCCCTCAACCGCCTCTTTGCTGCCGGGATGATTTTTGGCGTCGTCCTTGGGCGGACTGATATCGACACGCGTGTCGTGACTCGAACTCTCCTGCGCCTCACGATTGCGATCCGCAGCCCTTTGCTGAGCCGCTTTGTCGGACGCGTCCTGGCCCAGCGCTAACGTCGCCAGTAGAGTGATCGTGCCAAAAAAAAGAAAACCAAATCGAATGCTCACCCAGCTATTGTATCGCGCAGAGAACCAGCCATTCAGTCCACTATGCTGCTTATCCACGAGCAAAAGTCCCCAAAAAAAATCAGGCCGCCCGAGGGCGGCCTTGATTTCTCCAATTAGGAGTGGGGAGGTAACGTCTACAGCGATGGCGGAGCCGAAGTCCCGCTAGCCGCTGGAGTCGGCGTGCTGTCAGTGCCGGCAGTATTCGTCATCAAGCGAATTTCAACACGACGGTTTTTCGCGCGACCGTCAGCCGTCTTGTTCGTTTCAACCGGCTTGTCCTTGCCAAGCCCGATCAAATAAATTTTGTAAGCTGGAACGCTCTTCTCCGCCGCCAGGTACTGAATCACGGCATTGGCTCGACGCTCGCTCAAGCTGTAATTGTAATCCGCGCCGCCTACCGAGTCCGTAGCCCCTTCGACGGTGATGATGTAGCCCTTGGTGGTAGCCACGCTAGCCGCGAGCTGGTCGATCGCTTCGCGCGCTTCTTTCGTCAGGTTGTCTTTGTTGAAACCGAAATGAACTGCCGTCTCAACCACGGGACGGTAATTATCAAGATTGATCACCGCTTTGGTCAGAGTGTCGACACGCTGCGTGGCACCGTTAGCTGCCACCTGCGCCTTGTCGGCTTCGCCGCCCGCTGCTACCGCTTTCTGGTCCACTTCCGCCGCGCGAGCTTGCACCGCTTGAATTCCGCTCTGGGCGCGTTGATCAACGTCTTTGATGTCCCGGGAGTTCTTCGCCGTCATGTCGTCCAGTTCGTTCGTCTTGTTGATCAGCGGTGTCGTCTCGTTACGCACGTATTTCTTGGTTGTACATCCGATCGAGGCGACCAGGGTCGCTGCCAGCATCAAGCTTAACGAAGTGCGATTCATAGGGTTCGGGGCTCCTTGCCCAGGTGTTACGTGCCGCAAAAGTCTTTTAACTTGCTTGCACTACTTTGCAAACTCGACCACCTATGACTCAATGCACGGGTGATGCCATTCGCCACTTTTTACATAATCCGTTAACCGATTATATATCAACACGTTGGGATGCAATCCTGGGGGAGGTATATAGATTGCACATCACCAATCGTGCAACTAGATGTAGAAATTTTATACCCTTTTCGAGCTAGCTCGCGTACGTCCGCCTAAACCTGGCATTCCATCCGCAAAAAGTTAGACGCCTTGTGGCAGGACGGGGTTGTCGTTATCCAAACCGGAATGAAATACATGTCCGCTCCGGCCAATCATCATGGCCCGTCACATCGCTGCCGGAACGCGAATTCCCATCACCGCCAAAACTCGAATCAGCTCGCGTCGAACCACTGCGGCCGTAGCCAGCAAAAACATCTTCTTCTTATCATCAGCTTCGCTCAGGATGGGGTGCCGATGATAAAAGACATTGAAAAGCTGGGCCAGCCGGAATGCATGTTTCGCCATATGAGCCGGCTCCGTGGTGGCAATGCATTGCTCAACGATTTGCGAAGTTTGCGATGCCGCCAGCCAAAGCTCCCAAACCGAATCACCCTCAAAATATTTCCGAAACTCCCCCGTAGAGACGCGGCTAGCCGCGTCTCCCCGACCAGGAGAACGAAACTCTGCGCCATCAGAAACTCCCGCCCCAGCGCAAAAATTGTCCGGATCCAACCCACCCTTACGAAAAATGTTCGACGCCCGCACGGCTGCATACTGCACATACGGACCAGTGTCCCCCTCAAAACTAAGCGCGTCCTTAAAGTCAAACGCGATCACCGACGGCTTGGTGTACTTCAGCATGAAGTAGCGCAGCGCGCCGATCGCAATCTGCGTCGCGATCTCCAGGCGCTCCCGCTCGGCAAGTTCCGGATGTCGGGAATTCACCTCTCCCCCCGCCGACCCAATCAGCGCGTCGAGAAGATCATCCGCCTTCACCCCAAACCCTTTTCTGCCTGAAACCTCAATCCACGAGCGCGCCTTATCTTCTTCACTCAGCGCGTATCCCAGTTCAGCCGCGCAGCGCGGAGTCAGCGCCACCATCTCATATGAAAAATGCGTGTAGCGGTCCGCAGCCTCACTGTGCCCCAACCCGCGCAGAGCCTCGATCACAGTGCTCTGCGCCTCCGACTGGCGAGCATCGATGACGTTGTAAATTTCAGCCACGTCACCAAAATGTGGATGGTCTTTCTCCCCGTCCGCCGTAGAGATCCAGCATTGATGGTCTTTCGGATAACGAAAGAATTTTCGATATCCAAAATCGCGGCCCAGCAGCCCAAACTTCCACATGTGGTAAGCGATGTCTTTGCCGACATAGCCGACGGTGCCGTTCGAGCGCACGATTACCTTCTGATCCTCTTCGGTGATGACATCCAACGCGTCCGCGCCTTCTGAACTTTCGACAGGTGCCGGCTTCCCAGTCCCCGCGCGCCGCATCACCCAGCAGCCCTTGTTCTTCCCCTGCTCCTCGTAGGTCAGAACGCCAGCTTCCTTCAGTTTCGTAAAAGCGGCATCCCAAAAGTGGAGGTGAAGAATTTCGCTCTCCCGCGGCAAAAAGTCGTATTCAATGTCAAGCCGCTCCATGGTCTCAAGATGACGCTTGAGAACGGCAATCGATATCAGCTCTGCAATCGCGGACGTCTCATTATTCCCCTCTTCAATCGCGTGCAACGCAGCCGATCGCGTTTGCAGGTTGGCCTTGTCTTCCGCATACCAGTTCGCGACGCGAGCATATAGATCCCAGCACACATAGTCGAATTTCGGCTTCGCGGCAAGCGCCTGAATTTCAACCATCGACTTGCGCTCGATCTGCATGAAACCGACCACGACATCCGCAACTTGCACCCCGGTGTTGTCGATGTAATTCTGAACGTCGACTTCCCTGCCCGCAAACCGCAGCAGCCGCACAAAAGTGTCGCCAAGGATGGCGTTACGCAGGTGCCCGATATGCGCGGCCTTGTTGGGGTTAATGCTGGAGTGTTCAACCAGAACCTTGCCGCTCGTGGCAGCCGTTGACATCACCCCATCGGATTGCGGCAGCGAGTCATCCACGACCGCCGCTGCCAGCGCGGCACGATCGACCCTCACATTGATATATCCGCCGCCCGCCACTTCGAACTTGTCGAAGCCGGGAATCTCTCCGATGCCGGCAACTATCTCCTCCGCAATCTTGCGAGGAGCCTTGCGGAGCTTTCGCGCCAACTCGAACGCCAGTGGCAGCGCGAACTCCCCCAATTCAATCTTGGGCGGCTGTTCGACCACGATATTTGCGTTCTCCAGATCGTAAGACCGGCGCAGGAACTCGCGCAGATGATCGACCAGTCGGCGTTCTAGAAAGTGATACAAGTGTGCCCTCTAACCCATTGAAGAAAAAGTGATTCTAACAAACTCGACCATGACCACTTGGTTTGACCGGAAGCGCGAGCGTTCCCTATGATGAAAAGGGGATGAAATTATGATGAAAACGACGAACGATTCTGTCTAGAAGTGGCCACCTTATGCGAATAGCCTACCTCGATTGTTTCTCCGGCATCAGCGGCGACATGTTTTTAGGTGCGCTCGTCGATGCCGGAGTGTCTCCTGAAATCTTCGAGGAAACGGTCGCGGCGCTCAATATCGGAGCTCGATTAGAGTGTGCCAAAGTGATGCGCGGCGGAATGTCCGCCGTAAAAGTCGACGTCTACGTCGACGGCCAAAAGGATTTGCCGCGAGAAGTTTTTTTAGCGCAAGAGCATCAGCACGACCACTCTCACGATCACCAATCTCCCAGCCACAGTCATGAGCACGATCACAGTCACGAACATGCGCATAGCCACACTCACGAGTCGCCGGGCCACGGTCGAGGCTTAACCGAAATACGCGCCATCATTCAAAACGCAGACATCCCCGCGGCGGCGAAAAAAACATCCATAAAAATTTTCGAAGCCCTCGGCGCAGCCGAAGCCGAAATCCACGGAACCACGCCAGACAAAGTCCACTTCCACGAAGTTGGAGCTGTCGACGCCATGGTCGACATCGTGTGCGCCGCCGTCGGAGTCGAAGCATTGGCCATCGACGAATGGGTTTGCTCGCCGCTCAACGTGGGCGGCGGCACCGTCAAGTGCGCCCACGGAACCCTCCCCGTCCCCGCACCCGCGACTCTCAAATTACTCAACCGCGCGCCCGTCTACTCCTCCGGACCGCAAGTTGAATTGGTCACTCCAACGGGGGCAGCGATTGTCAGCGTGTTGTGCCATCGCTTCGCTTCGTTTCCGGCTATGACCATTGAAAAGGCTTCATACGGAGCCGGAACGCGCGAATTCCCCGATCACCCGAACCTCCTGCGATTGACAATTGGTGAAGCGGCAGAGGCGCTTGGTCCGAATGCTCCCTCCGCTGCATCGAATGACACTATCGCAGTGCTTGAGGCCAATCTCGATGACCTGAGCCCGCAGGTTCTGGGCTATGCCATGGAAAAGTTACTGGCCGAAGGCGCCTTGGATGTTTTCAGCATCCCGGTCCAAATGAAGAAAAATCGCCCCGGAGCAATCCTGACCGTGCTCGCCAAAACCGAAGACGCCGACCGCCTGTCAAAGCTGATCTTCGCCGAGACGACAACTCTGGGCATCCGCCGCCGCGACGAACACCGTCAGGTTTTGATTCGAAGATGGCAGTCAGTAGACACCACCTGGGGACCGGTGCGAATAAAAGTCGCCAACATCAACGGCAGCATTTCAAACTACGCTCCCGAATACGAAGATTGCCGCAAACTGGCAAAAGAGAAACAAGTCCCACTGCGAAATGTAATGCAGGAAGCGATTCAGCAGTATCTTCGAACCGCCAAGAATTAATAAGTTGCCAAACTAACGATTCGTATCAGGGCATCGCTTCAGCGGCACCAAAGAGATTCATATCAGGGCATCGCTTCAGCGATGCCGATAGAAAGCAGTTCCGATGGCCCCTTTAGGGGCTGTCACGCTCACCATGAAAAATAAGTTCTACATCACGACCCCCATCTACTACGTCAACGCCCGTCCGCACATCGGACACGCCTACACCACCATCGCCTGCGACACCATCGCGCGCCGCCACCGCATGCTCGGAGACGACACCTGGTTCCTGACGGGAACTGACGAGCACGGACAAAAAATCGAGCGCGCCGCCCAAGCCGCCGGGAAAACTCCACAACAATTCACCGACGAAATCTCGGCCGAGTTCCGTTCGCTCTGGGACCACATGGGTCTCACCTACGACGACTTCATCCGCACCACCTCGCCGCGCCACCAGAAGGGCGTGCAAGCGCTATGGCGAAAGATTCGCGACAACGGATTCATCTACAAAGGCACCTACACCGGGCAATACTGCGTGTTCGACGAACTCTACGTTGATGTCGTCGGGCCCGGCGCTCCCTGCCCCGATTGCGGACGCCCAACTGAGACGGTTCACGAGGAGAATTACTACTTCAAGCTCTCCGCTTTTCAGGATCAACTGATTCGCCTCTATACCGAGCAGCCCGATTTCATTCGCCCCGAAACGCGACGCAACGAAGTGCTCGCATTTGTGCGCGGAGGCCTGCGCGATCTTTCCATCAGCCGCTCCACGTTCTCCTGGGGCATCCCCGTCCCCGACGATCCGAAGCACATCGTCTACGTCTGGCTTGACGCGCTTGCGAATTACATCACCGCGCTCGGTTACGGATCAGACGACGAAAGCAAATTCAAGCAATTCTGGCCGGCCGATGTGCACATGATCGGCAAAGAAATTGTTCGTTTCCACTGCGTGTACTGGCCCGCATTCCTGCTCGCCGCAGGCTTGCCCTTGCCGAAAGGCATCACGGCCCACGGCTGGCTTCTATTTGAAGAAAGCAAAATGTCGAAATCGCGAGGCAACATCGTTCGCGCCGAAACTATCGTCGACGTCCTCGGCGCCGATGCGTTGCGTTACTTCCTTTTACGTGAAGTTGTTTTTGGGCAGGATGGCTCTTTCAGCTTTGACGCCCTCGTGCAGCGCTACAATTCCGACCTCGCGAACGGACTGGGCAATCTCGCCAGCCGAACCTTGACCATGATCAATCGTTATTTCAAGGGCGAGGTCCCGTACCCATCGCATTCGGCACAGAGCAAGTCTGACCTCGCCATCGTCGAGACTGCAAAAAAGACGATCGCTGATTTCGGCTCTCTCTTCGATCAGTACCAATTCTCGAGAGCGCTCGAAGCCGTCTGGGGATTGGTCGCCGCCGTGGATAAATACATCGTCGAGAACGAGCCTTGGGCGCTCGATGAGAAGAAGGATGAAGGCAGCCGGGCGCGGCTCGGAACCGTTCTCTACACCAGCGCCGAAGCATTGCGAATCGTTACTGCCCTCGCGTATCCCGTGATGCCCGACGCGACGGCAAAAATCTGGTCGCAGCTAGGCCTCGGAGATATCAAGAAATTCGACGCGACGACCCTTCAGTGGGGCCAACTCCATCTAGGAACTAAACTGGCCGAAATCAAAGCCGTATTCCCGCGAGCAGATAAATCCGTTGTCGAGAGGATGCAAAAGATGGAAGAACAGAATTCAAGCCAGGGTGCGCCTCCAATCGCAGCACAACCCGCCGAAGCCGCACCAGACAAAGGCAAAGCAGTGCCGCCCGGCGCGACCCAAGCCAGTGTGGGGACGGGCGACTCGCCCGTCCAGGCGAGCGCAGCGAAGCAGCCACCAGCACCTCAAGCAACTAATCCCGCAGCCGCCCCTCCCGACGGCAAAATCACCATCGACGATTTTGCAAAAGTAGAAATGCGCGTAGCCCAGGTAAAAACCGCCGAGCGCGTGAAAGGTGCCGACAAGTTGTTGCGTATCGAGGTCGATCTAGGAACAGAAGTTCGCCAGCTCGTCGCCGGAATCGCCGAAGCCTATGAACCAGAATCCCTCATAGGCCGCAAAGTGGTAATCGTAGCCAATCTAGCTCCCCGCAAACTGCGCGGCCTGGAATCAAACGGGATGATCGTCGCCGCATCTCCCGAAGGCGGCAAACCCGTACTGGCGGGCTTTCTGGAAGATGTGCCCTTGGGCACTCGCCTGAAATAATTTGATTTAGTCTTTACTACCGTGTCTTCACCACCCTGTCATCCTGAGCGAAATCGGTCTCGCGAGAAGCGCGAGACCGATGCAGTCGAAGGACCCCAGCACCGCCCGAGCCTTTCGAACCGCCGCTAGGCGTTCTCACGATGCAGCGACAAGCGCGTCCCGCACACCACGCAGCGGCACTATCTGTCCCCCGCGCCAGGATTTCCACGCTCCTAAGACACGGGCAAATGAGTTTAAGCTGGTTTAATCCGTCAATCCCCATGCACTTACGTGCGTTGACCGATGTGATACCTCATCAAACCTCCCCAGTAAGCTGGACTATAATCACAGCAAGGTTCCCCAAAGCATGCACCTGTTTACCGTCCTCCTGCTTTTTGCTGGCGGCGAAATCGTCGATCTCGTCCTGCAGACCGGTCCGGTCGCAAAGACTGTACTAATACTTCTCATCGCCTTCAGCATTCTTTCCTGGGCAGTCATCATTTCTAAATGGCGGATGATCGGCCGCGCACGCGGCCAAAGCGTCCGCTTCGTGCGTGCCTTTCGCAAAGCGCAAAGGCTCCAGGAATTCGCTTCCGTCGCCGATCAATTTCGCCCCAGCCCGTTAGTCGGAGTCTTCGACAGCGCCGTCGACGAGTTCAAGCGCCAGATGGGGACTACCGGTGGCGTGCATAATCCGATCGCAATTCAGCGCACCATGCAGATCGCATCGTCCGAAGAAATCACGCGCCTCGAACGCAACCTGCCGTGGCTTGCCATCACGGGAGCTGTCACCCCGTTTGTCGGATTATTCGGAACAGTCTGGGGCATCATCGACGCCTTTCACGGCTTAGGCACCGCGGGCGCAGCAACACTCCGTGCCGTCGCTCCCGGAATCTCAGAAGCGCTGGTCACGACCGCCGCCGGACTCGCCGCCGCGATTCCAGCCGTCATCGCCTACAACCTCATCATCGGTTCCATCCGCGAGTTAGCCGCCCGCAACGACGACTTCGCCATGGAGATGCTCAACATGGTCGAACGTCAGACGGTTGAACGTCAGACAGTCGAACGTCAACAGTCCTTGGCCGCCACCGAGGCGCGTCACTAATGGCCTTCACCGCCGCCAACGGACGCACGCAGACTGCACTCGCCGACATCAACATCACTCCCCTCGTCGACGTGGTGCTCGTGCTGCTCATCATCTTTATGGTGACGGCACCGGTCCTGCAATCTGGCATCGAGGTGAACGTTCCGCACACGCGTACCGTGAAAGAAATTACCGAAGAGCGTCTCGTAATCAGCATCGATAAATCGCAAAAAGTTTTTCTTGGCAACGATCCCATCAACATTAATCAGATCGGCGCCCGCATCAAGCAGAAGGTTCGCGATCCGCAACATCAGGCGATTTATTTGCGCTCTGACGAAGACGTTCCCTTCGGAGCCTTCGCCACCGTTATGGATGCGATCAAGCAATCAGGCGTCAGCAACGTCAGTATCGTTACCCAGCCAATGGATGCTCATGGCGGCCATCAGTAACATTTATTCGGAGCACGCGGGGTTAGGTCGGCCATTTGCCTGGTCGATAGGATTGCACATCGCGTTTACCGCTTTCGTCATTCTCTACGCCACTTATATTCAGGGCTTTCGAGGAGAAGGGTGGGGCAGCGGCGGTGGCGGCGAGGCGATGGGAGCGACGCTCGTAAGTTCAGTTCCCTTGCCCGCGACTACCGCGGAAAAGACAAACGTCGTTGCCACCGAGTCAAAGGGACTTGCAAAATCGGAACCAGAGCCGGTTCCCGAAGTTGAGCCGGAAGCAATTCCGATTCCTGATAAAGACGTAAAGACCAAGAAAGTAAAGCCGGCACCGGTAAAGACGGCAACGCAACGCAAAGCTCTACCCGAACCGGAGGAGACCAACAAAATTCCCTACGGCCAGGGTGGCCCCGTTAGCGGCCCATACAGCATGACCGCCGGCAACACCAAGGGCGGCTTTGGTTTCACCGGAAGTGGCGGCGACTTTGGCAGCCGTTTTTCCTGGTACGTGCAGGGAGTGCAGCGCAAGGTCACCGAGAATTGGTTGAAGTATGAAGTGGATCCAGGAATCGCACAGGCAAAGCGTGTCTATCTTACGTTTGATATCGCGCGCGATGGCCATCCGATGAACGTTTCAGTGGAACAGTCCAGCGGCGTGCCATCTCTCGACCAGTCAGCAGCCCGAGCCCTGCAGCGTATAGATACTTTCGGCCCGCTGCCGCCCGATTACTCAGGCAGCAAGGTTTCGGTTGAATTTTGGTTCGATTACAACAAGAAGTAGGAGCGTTAAATTGAGTTACTCAGTTCGCGCAATTTATCGTGCATCAATCATATTTGGATTGCTGGCCTTGCTCGCCGCCTCAAGCTCCGCGCAAGACTGGATTCGTACCGGCACCGGCCTCGGCGTCGAGCGCGTTCGTCTGGCTGCGGCCGACTTCAAGGGTTCGAACAGCGACGCCAAGAATCCAGAATTGTTAAAGACCTTCAACGAGGTTCTTTGGAACGACCTCGACAACGCCGGAATTTTCGACCTCGTCTCGAAAAGTTTCTATCCCCTGCAAGAGCCCGGTCAGCCCTCGGAAGTCAACTCTTCCGCTTGGGGTTCGCCGCCGCCGAACACCTCCATGCTCGCCTTCGGAAATCTCGGCGTAGCCTCCGGCAAAGTGACCGTGCAAGGCTGGCTCTACGACGTTAAGAACACCGCTTCCCCGCAGGTTCTCGGCAAGCAGTATGCCGACAATGCGACCAGCGAAGCGGTTCGCGTCATCGCGCACCGGTTTGCCGACGAGATCATCTTCCGTCTCGGCGGCGGTATCGCGGGCATCGCAGAAACGAAAATTTATTTCGTCAGCGAACGTACCGGACACAAAGAAATCTGGGTCATGGATTACGACGGCGCCAACCAGCAGCCCCTGACCAAACTGGGAGGCATTTCCCTCTCCCCGCGCATTTCCCCTGACGGCTCGCGTCTCGCTTTCAGTTCCGTCACCAAAAACGGTTGGGAGATCATGATGTACTCGTTCGATCTCAACCGCGTCATCAGCTTCCCGCGCTTCGGAGGCATGAATCTATCGCCATCATGGTCTCCCGATGGCAAGCTCGCATTTTCCTCGTCCCGCAATGGCTATCCCAATATTTTTACGATCGATGGTTCGGGCGGAAATTCGCATCGCTTGACCAACGATCAGGGGCCGGACGTTTCTCCCACCTGGAATCGCAAGACCGGATCGCAAATCGCTTTCGTCAGCGGGCGCAGCGGCCTGCCGCAAATCTACACGATGGAATCCGACGGAACCAACGTGCAACGCATGACCGATCAGGGTTATGCCGTCTCGCCAAACTGGGCTCCCAACGGCCAGTTTCTGACCTTCTCCTGGATGCGTAAGTACGGTCCTGGCGAGCCCGGTTCGAACGACCTCTATCTCATGGATATCGCGAGCAAGCAGTGGGTGCAACTCACGCATGACTCGGGACGCAACGATTTTCCCTGCTGGTCTCCCGATGGCCGGCACATTGTCTTTCAATCTCACCGCTCCGGCAGCGACGAAATATGGACCATGCTCGCCGACGGCACAAATGTGAAGCAGTTAACATTTAAAGGCTCAAACACACAACCCAACTGGAGTTGGAAGTAATTTTCTAATCACGTAGTTGCTGGAGTTTTAGGGGAGCAGCATTGGATTTGCGGCCGGCCGAATGTGCGCCCTGCCGTCAACCTGTACAGCCGCCACAATGCGGGCGCACAAACAAACTGGAGGGATGAGTGAACCAAAGCATGATGCGGACAAAGAAGTCGAAGTCGACAGCGTTCAAGACAAGCGGACTGGCCATTTCACTATGCGCTCTGATGTTACTCGGAGCCTGCCACAAGAAAGTTGCTCCACCACCGCCGCCCGCTCCACCGCCGGAAGCGCCCGCGCCGACCGCCTCGCTCTCGGCAACTCCGAATGCCGTTGACCCCGGTCAGCCCGTCACTTTGGCTTGGCAGACCACGGGCGCGACAGACGTCAGTATCGATAGCATCGGTCCGGTCGACCCGAGCGGACAGAAGCAGGTCACCCCGACCGACTCGACCACTTATCACTTGATTGCCAAAGGCTCCGGCGGCACGCAGGAAGCTACCGCGCGCGTCACCGTAAACAGCAATCAGGGGATGCAGAACACCTCGAATGCCACCGAAGAACAGCTGTTCGCCCAAAACGTGAAGGACGTCTACTTCGATTACGACAAGTACGACATCCGTTCCACCGATCAGGGATCGTTGCAGGCTGACGCACAATTCCTGCAACAGCATTCCAATATTCGCATCACGATCGAGGGACACTCGGATGAGCGTGGCTCAACCGAATATAACCTCGCTCTCGGAACCAACCGTGCCGATGCCGTCAAGAATGCACTCGTCCAAGCCGGCATTTCGGGAAGTCGCATCAAAACCATTAGCTACGGAAAAGAGAAGCCGTTCTGCTCCGTATCGAACGAAACCTGCTGGCAGCAAAATCGCCGCGGTCACTTCGTCTACGAAAAATAAAATGGTGCTAGATAAATAAGCACCGAATGTAGAGACGCGGCTAGCCGCGTCTCTCCTTCTTCTATGAAACTGAACTCAAATAGGTCAACTATGAAACTGAATCGTATCGGCTCGACTCTAGCGGCATTCGTATTCCTCAACGTGCTCTCCGCAGCGCCCGCCTTCGGTGCCAGTAAAGAAATCATCGAGCTCGAGACAGAAGTTACCCAACTCCAGCAGCAGATGACGCAGATGAAGCAGTCTTTCGATGAACGCATGGGCGTGATGCGAAGCATGCTGGAGCAGAATACCGACGTCACCAACAAGGCGATCTCGGCGATCAACAACCTCCAAACCTCCATCAACCGCCAGCAGGACGACCGCTCCGGCCAGGGCGACCAGCTATCCGGCCAGATTCAGACGCTCAACGACACCATGGACGAGCTGAAAGTCCGCCTCGCCAAGCTGAGCAAGCAACTGGAAGACATGCAGGCCGCGCAACAGTCGATGGCGCAGCAGCAGACGCAAGCCCAGCAACAGGCTCAAGCCGTTGCGCAAGCCCCCGCTCCAGATGTCCTTTACAACAACGCCCTGCGCGATTACAACGGCGGAAAGAACGATTTAGCCATTCAGGAATTCGGCGATTACGTGAAGTTTTATCCCGATACCGATCTTGCCGGCAATTCGTACTTCTACATGGCCGAGCTGCAATTCAAGGGTGGAGACTTCCAGAAAGCGATCACAAACTACGATCTGGTTATGCAGAATTTTCCCAGCGGCAACAAAGCCGCATCAGCCGGACTAAAGAAAGGCTTCGCGCTGATGGAAATGGGCAAGCAGGATGATGGAGCCGCAGAACTCAAACGCGTAATCCAGCGCTATCCGCGATCAAACGAAGCCGCCCAGGCCAAAGACCGTCTCCGCAAAAGCGGCGCCCCATCGCCCCGAAGCCCTCGCCAGCAACAATAGGCAAAAATAAAACGCGCCCTGAGGAGCCCTATACAGTCAGTAGCGCCTCGGGCCATTCGCCCGAGGGGGACGAGCACACTTTGCCTGTCCCCGCACTTCCCCCGAACTGCTCATCCCACCCATTCTGAATTACTTGTTTCGAGCCTCGTTCGGCACCGTAACCCCGCCTTCAATCTTCGGGATGCCAAAGTGCCCGCCCAGATGCGATAGATCGATAGGGCTCACCGAGCCCGAAACAACGATGTAGTCAACCTCGTTCGACTTCGAAACCAGAATCGCCACGTTGCTGATGGCGTTGTTCTCCCACCGCAGCCAGATGTCCGTGCCGCCTTCCCCATCATGCTCGTGCTTGTTCATCACGTGTTTCCAACCAGCTAATCCGTACTCCGCTTTCACTGATTCGAGGGCCGCTGGCTCGTACATCCACGGCCGCGGGTAGTGATAGCTATGCACCGAGACGCCATTCACTCCGGCAATCACGCGGCGCAAATCTTCATTGTCAGGGTCCAGCTTCGACGCCAGCGTCAGCATAGAGTGGTCCAGCGTAAATTCCGTCTTCGACGATGCGCTCAAGCGCAACGATTCGATTCCCTGCGGAATGCCTTCCACCGAACGCTGGGCGTTGGCTGCGGGAATTGCGAAGCTCGCAAAGAGAAGGGAGAACACAAGCTGGTGCACTTTCATAATAAACCTCGCAAAATCCTTTACATCTGTGACTTAAACCAATGCCTTCAACCCAAAACGACGCTGTAGTAAGTTGGGAACCCGATAAGGCCAGATTAGTTGCTTACTCGTGTCGGGAAATGCCGGGGAAATGTCTGGAAGCTTAGAAAATGGCCGGATTTGCCGAGAAAGTCTGACCACCGCCATCGTCACGCGATCCACCGCACAAGTAACACAGGCCGCCCACACCGACAGCCGCCACAGGGCTCAGAATTGTGCAACCTCGTGACACCGCATTGACAACTTCCCTCCCCTTCGCCGCTAGCATTCTTTCCTCAGCAGGACTGAGAAGTTTTTATCACCCAGGCTCGCACTGACTCGCTCCGGTCCGGCACACAAAATCCAAGGAGGATTTTTTTATGCAACGTCACAAGATTGTCTCCTCTCTCTTCTCAGGGCTTGCGGTCCTTTTATTGTCCACCGCCGCGCTCTCGCAGTATCACAAAGTGAACCTCGATTCGAACCAGGTTGGGACGGCCAGACACATCGATCCTTTACAGGTCAACGGATGGGGACTCGCCTACGGCCCCGGCGGCCCCTTCTGGGTCAGCGATGAAGGCACGGGCTGGTCGACGCTGTACGACGGCCAGGGAAACAAGAAAGGCCTCGAAGTTCTGATTCCGTCAGCCGGAGCAGGAACGGGATCGCCGACCGGAATCGTCTTCAACGGTTCGACCGACGACTTCCAGGTCCAGAATTGGAAAGCTATCTTCCTCTTTGCCACCCTCGATGGAACCATCAGCGGATGGGCGCCGCAATCGAATCCAAACGCTGCCATCATCGCCGTGAACAATTCGGCTTCGGGCAACGTCTACACCGGTCTCGCGGTTACGAACAAGCCCACCGGAAACTTTCTCTACGCCGCAGACCTGGCGCACGGTCGAGTCGAGATGTATGACGCGTCATTCACATTGGTAAAGACTTTTACCGACAGCGATGTTCCGGATGGCTTCGCTCCCTTCGGCATCCAGGACATTAACGGCATGCTGTACGTTTCATTCGCTCCATCGACCGGCGCGCTCGGCGGAGTGGTCGACATCTTTCGCGAAGACGGCACCTTCGTTCGTCATCTTGCACAAGGGCCGCCCCTCAATCAGCCCTGGGGATTCGCCATGGCACCGGCAAACTTCGGCAAGCTGAGCAACACTCTTCTCGTATCCAACAACACCAACGGAGGAGTAATCAATGCCTTCAATCCGGCGACAGGAAAATTCGTTGGAGCCGTACGTGACACCAACGGCAAAGACATCGTGATCGATCAACTTTGGGGAATCGAATTCGGCGGCGGCTCGGCCAACGACGGCCGCACCAACCAGCTCTTCTTCACCGCCGGACCACATAACAACCTGACCGGCACATTCGGAGTAATCTCGTTACCGTAAACCCGACACAAGGTCACTTAAACAAAGCGCACAGAGGGCCAAAACTCGGCCCTCTTAACCCTCCGATATCGCCGCAGCAGCAAAAAAGTAGCGCCGGCGTCTCGCCGGCTGTCCTGACGGCGTCCCGCCGTCAGTGCAGTGAAATAAACGCAAGCGCAGAGTCGGGACCGCAGACGATGCAAAATGGAGCGTTTGTCAACAAATTGTCAAATCCTCCACTTCTCTCTGTGAAAAAACGACTTACTGGCCTTACCATCAACCTGTTTCAAGTGTTTCGATTTTCAGCCACATGATTTTACGCAATCGGGAGTAGGCAACATGATCGAAAAAAACACAGTCTCGAACAAAGAATCAGGCACCGCAGCGGCGACCATGGACGCATCCCCGTCCAACGCCGAACGAATTCTGGTCATCGAAGACGACCGCTCCGTCCAGAAAGCTCTCAAGCGCCTATTCGAAGCTGAGGGCTTCATGGTGCATATTGCAGCTAACGGGCTTGAAGGCATGGAAATGTTCCGCGCTGCGCCACCATCAGTCCTGGTCCTCGACCTGAGTTTGCCTGGAACTCCCGGCCAAGATATATGTCGCGAAATCAGCCAGCTTGCCCCGTCCCTGCCGATCATCATTCTGAGCGCAAAGACGGAGGTCATGGACAAAGTTCTGCTCCTCGAATTGGGAGCCCACGACTACGTAACCAAACCCTTCAGTCCCCGCGAACTGCTGGCGAGAGTGCGCACCGCAATGCGGCGCTCGACGCGTCAATCCGTCACCGAAACATGCACCTTCGGCAACGTCAAGGTTGACTTCACCAAGATGGAGCTATGGCGCGACGGTGTCCCCGTACAACTTACGTCGCAGGAGTTTAAACTGCTGAAGTTCATGATTCAGAACGCGGAGCGCGTCTTATCCCGCGAAGAGCTTCTCAATCATGTGTGGGGATATCAGAGTTACCCGAGCACGCGCACGGTCGACAATCACATTCTGCGTTTGCGCCACAAGGTGGAGAGAGATCCGGCGAACCCGCTGCATTTTCGCACCGTCCACAGCTCGGGTTACAAGTTTGTGCCTTAAGCATGAATCATGAAGCTTGATACCTGAGTTCGCATAGCTTCACGCATCTCGTTTGCAATAAAAGCAAAGTCCGCTGTAGCGGGCGCCACTACAGGGCAACACGCAGTTATCCAAGAGGAGACCATGGGCGGAATTCGGTTGCGTACCAAATTTCTGCTCTCCATGATTTTGGTTTCTTCGACCCTCACCCTCACCACTCTCCTCGTTGTCAGGCGCACCGTCCAACGCCAGGTTCGCCTCGGCATTCAGCGCGACCTGGAAAATTCCGTCTCCGCTTTTCGCAATCTACAAAAGCAACGCGAAATGGTTTTGGAGCGCTCAGCCGCGCTCTTGGCCGATCTTCCGAATGTGCGCGCCTTGATGACCACGCACGACCCGACCACCATTCAGGACGCTTCGCTCGATCTCTGGCAACTCGCCGGTAGCGACTTGCTCCTGCTCGCCGATTCTTCCGGCAAAGTCATGGCACTCCAGGGGACGCCCGAGGAAATTAAAGTGGGCGACGGCCAGCAGTTTCTCGCCACTATCGTTTCGCAGGAAGCCACACGTCACTGGTGGTCCGTCGAAGGCCACCTCTACGAAGTTTTTCTTCAGGATATTTACTTTGGTCCTGCCAGCCGGCACCAGATTTTGGGATACCTGCTCGTCGGTTATGAGATTGACGACCGCGTCGCCCGTGAACTCAGCCGTATCGCCGCCAGCGAAGTGGCGTTCCGATACCGCGACTCGATCGTCCGCAGCACGTTAAAGCCTGCCCAGGAATCGGAACTCCTGCGCGTCCCGCCGCGCACCAGCAACGGCGGCCCGCCGCAGGGCGACGAAATTCGCTTGGGCGAAGAGCGCTTCCTTGCCACCTCCGTCGATTTACCCACTCCCGGTGCTCCCGCCTTGAACCTCTGGGTGCTGAAATCTTTCGACCAGGCCACCGCATTCCTGAGCAGCCTGAACGAATTGTTGCTCGCTCTCGGCTTGACTGCGGTGCTGGCCGGCAGCCTGCTCGTGTTTCTGATTTCACACACCTTCACGCGTCCGTTGGAGAACCTGGTGGCCGGCGTGCGCGCATTGGAGCAAGGTGATTTTAAGTATCCCTTGCAAGTCCGCGGAGAGGATGAGGTGGCAGAAGTCACCGCCACTTTTGATCGCATGCGTACCAACCTGAAGAAGACCCAAAGAGAATTGCTCGACGCCGAAAGGCTTGCGACCATCGGCCGAATGGCGAGTTCCATCTCGCACGACCTGCGTCATTCGCTCGCCGCCGTCATGGCAAATGCCGAGTTCCTGTGCGAGAGCAATCTTTCTTCAGGGCAACGCGAGGATCTCTACGCCGAAATTCGTTTCGCCGTGAATCAGATGACGGAGCTCATTGAATCTTTGCTCGAATTCTCCCGAACCCGCGAGTCTCTACGCCCCTCCTACGGCGACGTTCGTTCCGTGGTCGATCGCGCGATCCAGGGGGTAAGGGCGCATCCCGAATATCAACGCATAAGAATTCGCATTTCCGGAGAAGGCTCATCCGAAGGTTGGTTCGACTTCAAGAAGCTCGAAAGAGCGTTACTGAACCTGTTTCTGAACGCCTGCGAAGTTGTGCCGCCCGACTCTGGCAAGATCGACGTCGTCATGAAGCGTGACGGCGACAGCCTAGAGATAAGAGTGGACGACAACGGCCCGGGGATCGACGACACCATCCGCGATCGCGTCTTCCAGCCCTTCGTGAGTTACGGCAAGGAAAACGGCACCGGCATGGGATTGACCGTCGTCCAGAAAATTCTCCAGGACCACGGTGGCGACGTTTCCGTCGAGCGCTCCTCCAAAGCCGGCACCACGTTCCGACTGACGCTCCCTCTCGATCACTCAGTGGAGCAAAGCTTGGCGGCCAAGCAGGTTACCTAGGCTTCCCGTCTGCCACTCTCTTCATTAAAACTTTGATATCAAAAACGTTAATCTATCGCACATAGCAAATGCGTTCCCAGAAGAATGACTTCTAGGTTTCAATCGGCAGGAGGAGAGATGAGTAGACGCGACGCAAAGAAACAGAAGTGGGTACGATTTTTGGCTTTCGTGATCATCGGTGCCGCATCGAACTCATCTCCCGCCCAGCAAGCACCTCGCGGCACCCTCTCCCCCGATAGCCAAAACCTGCAATCGCTGAGTAACTCAGTGCGCGATCTGCAAGAGCAAGTTCGCGAGCTCAAGACCGAGCTAACGGCAATGCGCGCGGATTTCGCGCAAGAGCGCCAGCAAGCTGAACAAGCGCGACATAGTGATCAGAGAGGTGTTGAAAGAAGTTCGGGACTGCCGCTGCAAAGGGATACCGCAATCGCGACGTCAAGTTCGCAAGCGCTCACCGAGCAATCCGTAGCTGAAGCCGCCCCATCGCAGGAATCAACTCAGAAGCCGGCCGGACGCTCCGCCAGCGTCGAAGAAGAATATCAACTCCTCGCCGGTAAAGTAGACGACCAGTATCAAACAAAAGTAGAGAGCGCATCCAAATATCGCCTGCGCTTGTCGGGAATCGTTCTCATGAACCTCGCCAGCAATCAAGGCGCAGTCGATAGCATCGATCTCCCAACCATCGCCTACGCTCGCCCGGTTGGAAGTTCCGGCGGCAGTTTCGGCGCAACCCTGCGGCAGTCTGAAGTCGGCATCGAAACCTTTGGGCCAACCATCGCCGGGGCACGAACCCGAGCCGATCTGCAACTTGACCTGGCCGGAGGCTTCGTCCCCGGGCCGAACGGAATCACTTCCGGATTGATGCGCCTGCGAACTGGCACAATGCGTCTCGATTGGACGAATACTTCTCTCGTCGTGGGTCAAGATTCGCTCTTCTTCTCTCCAAGTACGCCCACCTCATTCGCTTCCCTCGCGGTGCCCGCCCTTTCCTACGCCGGTAATCTTTGGAGCTGGGTGCCTCAGGTGCGTGTGGAGCACCGGCTTCAGCTCGGCGAAGATTCGAACCTTCTTTTGCAGGCCGGCATTCTAGACCCAGTGACCGGCGAGGTTCCCGGTGGAGCAGGGTCGCCCGGTTCCGCATATTATCGGCGTGCGGGTCCCGGAGAAGCCTCGCGTCAACCGGCGTACGGAGCACGGATCGCCTGGACCAGAAATCTTTTCGGTCAGCCCTTCCACATTGGAGCCGGCGGATATTACAACCATCAGGACTACGGCTTCAGCCGCAAGATTCAAGGTTGGGCTGGAATGACAGACTTAGAACTCCCCTTCGGCAGCAAGTTCTCGCTAAGCGGCAAAATTTACCGCGGCCAGGCGTTGGGCGGTCTCTATGGAGGAATCGGGCGAAGCGTGCTCTTCAACGGCGATCCCACTTTGCCCTCGACCGACCTTCAGGCACTGAATGATGTCGGAGGATGGGCCCAGTTCAAATATCGCCCATCAAACAAATTGGAATTCAACCTTGCAAGCGGAGTCGACAACGCCTTCGCGAGAGACCTCAAGTATTTCGCCTACGCCCAAGCCTACGGCGATCCGACTCTCGTCAGAAACCAGGCGAGCTTTATCAACGTGATCTACCGTCCGAAATCTGATCTTCTCTTCTCCGCAGAATACCGCCGCCTCTCCACCAAGTCACTAAACGACGGAATTAACGACGCAGGGCATCTCAACCTGATGATGGGCGTGTTATTTTGATGGCGAAACCAGACGAGCGACGAAACGGCCGGCCAACTGAAGCCAAGGCCTGCAAGCACGATGCGTAAACTCTTAATCTCTTTCGCCATTTGCGGATTCGCCTGCCCAGCCCCGGCACAGGTGGCGGCGCCGCCAACCACCGCGGTCCACGCCCGCGTCGAAGTCGCAGGTCAAGGCGCAAATGTCAAAAAGCGCCGCGAGCCTGCTCCAAAGACCGTCATCTGGCTGACTCCCTCAGCCGACAGCGACCGCTCTTCCGACCCACCGTCCGCCCCTCCGTCAAAAACACCGCTGCGGCTGGTGCAGAAAAACAAAAGTTTTCAGCCTCACGTTCTCGTCGTTCCCGCCGGATCGGATGTCGAGTTTCCCAACCGCGATCCTTTCTTTCACAACGTTTTCTCACTCTTCGAAGGCAAGCGCTTCGACCTCGGATTGTATGAGGCTGGCAGTTCTCGTGTCGTCCGCTTTGACCGGCCGGGCATCAGTTATATCTTCTGCAACATTCATCCGGAAATGAGCGCGATCGTCATCACCGTCACCACTCCTTTATATGGAGTCTCAAATCCCGAGGGTCAGATCATGCTCCCCGGCGTCCCCTACGGCCATTATGTTTTGCATGTGTGGAGCGAAGGCATGGGTGCCGAGAACGCGCAACCTATGACGCGCGACGTCACCATCGCCGAAGGCTCCGCGTCGCTCGGTAACATTCGTGTTCCGGAATCCACGAGTCAAAGCATGGCCCATAAAAACAAATATGGCCGCAGCTACGACAACCCCACTCCCGATAGTTCGGTATATGACCCACCCCACTGAGCATGCGAGCAACGGGCCAATACAAATTTAGCCAAGTGCACCCACGCTGCCGAAAAGATTCAAAAATAAAAAGTTTCTTTCCCTACGATCGTAGACCACTGATCTCCACCTTCTCTCATCTCACTCCCTCAACTTTCTATAAAGCGTGAGACGGCACTCTTGGCGAGGCATCTCCACGCTGAGGAGATTCAGTGGAAGCGCAAGAAACCGTTCAGACAATTTCGCTTCGAGTCAACGGAGCGGACAAATCTATAGAAATCGAACCCCGCGTCTCTCTGCTCGACGCCCTCCGCGATCACTTGCATTTAACCGGAACCAAAAAAGGCTGCGACCAGGGAGCCTGCGGCGCATGCACCGTTCTCGTCGATGGCGAGCGAATCAATTCGTGCTTGGCGTTGGCGATGCAGTACGAAGGACGAGACATAGTCACCATCGAAGGTTTGGCTCAAGCCAGCGAGTTGCATCCCATGCAGACCGCGTTTATCGAGCATGATGGCTTCCAGTGCGGATACTGTACCCCCGGCCAGATTTGCTCCGCAATCGGCATGCTGACCGAGTTCAGCAAAGGTGCTCCCAGCGCGGTCACAGGCAACGGGGCTGCAAGCGCCGCCGCCCCAATCCTAAGTGATGCCGAGTTGAGGGAACGCATGAGCGGCAATATCTGCCGCTGCGGCGCCTACGTCGGCATTCGAGAAGCAATCCAGAAAGTCTATGGAGCTACCGCACAATGATTAACTTCTCTTATCAGCGCCCAACCGAAGCAGATTCCGCGTTAAAGATTTTTGCCGACAACTCGACCGGAGATAAACCGGCGCGCTTTCTCGCCGGCGGCACGAACCTCGTGGATCTAATGCGCGAAAACATCGAACAGCCTCAGTCAGTGATCGACATCACTCGCTTGCCTCTGTCCGAGGTAGAAGAGCGCGCCGAAGGCGGCATTCGCATCGGCGCCATGGTTCGCAATAGCCACTTGGCAGCGCACCCGCTGGTTCGCGAGAAATATTCGCTCTTGTCCCAGGCGATCCTGATGGGCGCTTCAGCGCAACTTCGCAACATGGCAACCACCGGCGGCAACCTCATGCAGCGCACCCGCTGCTACTACTTCTACGATACGGCCGCAAAGTGCAATAAGCGCTTGCCGGGATCCGGATGCGACGCGATCGATGGTTTCAATCGCATTCACGCCATCCTGGGAACTTCGGAGCAATGCATCGCAACCCACCCATCCGATATGTGCGTTGCGCTCGCGGCGCTAGACGCGACGGTCAACGTCACCGGCACTAGCGGAAACCGCTCCATCGCCTTCAAAGATTTTCATCGGCTACCCGGTGATACGCCCGAGCTAGACACCAACTTGCAGCCCGGCGAACTGATTACATCCGTCGATCTACCTTCCTCTTCGGCCGGTCTGCCGTCCATCTATCGCAAAGTGCGAGACCGCGCCAGCTACGCTTTTGCCATCGTCTCCGTCGCCGCTGCCGTCAAGCTGCAGAACGACACGATCAGCGACATCAGGCTCTCCCTGGGAGGCGTCGCCCACAAGCCATGGCGCGCATCCATCGCGGAGCAGATACTTCGCGGCGCGAAGCCCTTCCACGAAAACTTCGTGAAAGCCGCAACCGCCGAGCTCGAGCCGGCGATACCGCGACGAGACAACGCCTTCAAAATCGAACTGGCAAAGCGCACCATCGTTTCCGTTCTCAGTGAACTTACTTCGAAGCAAGGCGGTGGACAATGAGCATCGTGCAGAAAGTCATGCAAGGCGTTGCTCAGGTCATGCCCGATCGACGCGCCGACGAATTGAAAGACGAGCATCGCTACCTCGGCCAGCCTGTCGATCGCCTCGATGCCCGCGCCAAAGTCACGGGCACCGCTCTCTTCTCCGCGGAATATCCAATCGAAGGGTTAGTGCATGCCGCCCTGGCCTTCAGCACCATCTCGAAAGGCTCGATCACCAGCGTCGACACCACCGCGGCAGAAGGCGCGCCCGGCGTGCTCCACGTCATAACCCACTTGAACGCTCCCAAAATGAAAGTGGCACCTCCATTTTCGGCGCAGGGAGACCCTACTTCCGGCACAACTGCGGTTGCGATTTTGAACACCGACCATGTCACATGGAATGGCCAGCCCATCGCCGTAATCGTCGCCGACACGCAGGAACGCGCCGAACATGCCGTTTCCCTGCTCCGTTTCTCCTACAAGAACGAGCCTGCCGTCAATTCATTCGAAGAATCCATCCCCAGTGCAAAGAAGCCTAAGGATGTTCTCGGCGAATCGCCCGAAGTAACAACTGGCGACCCGGACGCGGCGATGAAAGCCTCAGAGCACAAGGTTGATCTTCATTTCACAACTCCGCCCTACAACCACAACGCCATCGAACCTCACGCAACCATCGCCGTCTGGGATGGCGACGACAAAGTCACGATGTATGACACCAGCCAGTTCACCGTCGGCACAGCGAACAGCATTGCCATCGTGTTTGGCCTGAAGGCCCAGAACGCCCGCCTCATCGCTCCTTTCGTCGGCGGCGGCTTCGGCGGTAAGGGCGCCCTCTGGGCGTACAACCAGCTCTGTGTAATGGCGACGCGCATCGCAAAAAAGCCCGTACGCCTTGCGATGTCCCGCGAAGGAGTCTTCCGTACCGTCGGAGGCAGAACCCCCTCTCAACAGCGCGTCGCGATTGCCGCCAATTCGACAGGCAGATTTTCTGCCTTCATTCATGAGGGCGTGACCGCGCAATCGACCGACAACAATTTTCCCGAGCAGTTCACTTTCCCGCCCCGCCACCTCTATTCGATGGCGAGTTATCGCATCAGCCAGACCGTTTCGGAAGTGAATCGCGTTGCGAATACTTTCATGCGGGCCCCAGGAGAATCCATCGGCACGTTTGCTATCGAGAGTGCCATCGATGCGCTTTCCTACGAACTAAAGATGGATCCCATCGAACTCCGCCTCCGCAACGAGCCCGAAAAAGATCCGGTCAGCGGACACGATTTTTCCAGCCGTCATCTTCGCGAAGCGTACCGAATGGGAGCCGACAAATTCGGCTGGTCGAAACGGCCCGCCGAAATTCGCACCCAACGCGATGGCAATTGGCTCATCGGACAGGGCATGGCGGTTGGCACCTATCCCGTCTATCGCATGATTACCGCGGCCCGAGTCCGCATCAACGCTGACGGCACCGCGCTCATTCAAACCGCCGCACAAGAGATGGGCATGGGCACCGCCACCGTCCAAAGCCAGCACGCAGCCGAGCGCCTGGCCCTGCCGATGGAAAAGGTTCACTTCGAATACGGAGACAGTTCCCTCCCCGCCGCGGGAGTCGCCGGCGGCTCTTCCCAAACCGTGAGCATAGCGCTGGCGATTCAAGAGGCCTTCGACAAACTTCTAAAAGACCTTCTGTCGCTTGCGAAAAAAAGCAAAGACTCCGTCCTCACCGACGCAAGCTTCAACGATATTCGCGCCGCCAAAGAAGGAATATTCTTTAAAGACCGTCCCACCATCGGCGAAACCTACGCCACAATTCTCAAACGCGCTGGGAAGGAATTTCTCGCAGCAGAAAAGAAAACCGGCGCTCCCCTCGAGATCCTGAAATACTCCATGCACTCCTACGCCGCACAATTTTGCGAGGCGCGCGTCAACGAGCAGACCGGCGAACTCCGTATCAGCCGATTCTTGGGCGCGTTCGATACCGGGCGCATCTTGAATCCGAAAATGGCAGTCTCCCAGTTCCGCGGCGGCATCATCATGGGAATTGGTATGGGCTTGGCCGAGGAGACGATGTTCGACGACCGCAGCGGCCGAATTATGAATGCCACGCTAGCCGAATATCATCTCCCCGTGCAGGCCGACGTCCCTAATATCGAAGTCGTCTACACCGATATCCCCGACCCCATCACGCCGCTCGGAGCGCACGGCATCGGTGAGATCGGAATCACAGGAGTGGCCGCAGCGATCGCGAACGCCATCTACCACGCCACCGGCAAACGCATCACCACACTACCCATCACGCTAGACAAACTGATGTAGCGACAAACTGATGTAGCGATGAACTCAGATAACGACGAGGAAGATGCAATCATCTTGCCTTCGCCGGCCCTTGCGGCGTCTAGCGCTTTGCCAACAACTCGGTCCGATACTTTGGAGCGAGCTCTTGAGCTTTCTTCATGAATTCCGCCATCGCTTTTTCATCAAGCGCGGGTGGCGACGTCGTGCGAGTCTTCACCGGAACTCCGACTTCTTTGAAGAACTTGTCCTGTCCGGCGGGAGAGCAAATACAGAGCATCCGCGTTGCCCTGCCAGACGCATTGTGAAATTCATGCGGCGCATTTGCAGGAATGTTTATCGTACCGCCCGCGCGAACCACGGATTTCTCGCCGCGGAAAATCGCCTCAATCTCGCCCTCCAGCAAAATGAAAGTCTCCTCAAAGTCATGGCGATGCGGTGGCGGCCCTCCGCCCGGCGGAATGTGCATATCAATCACGCAAAACTGCCCGGCCGTATCGTCTCCACTAACCGTGATCGTGTAGGTGTCCCCTACTAACCCAATGTGCGGAAGGCTCGAATCTTGATCGACGCGCGCAATCGTTAGCTTGCGGTTGGGATCATCGGGTGGAATTGCAGCTTTGGCAGGTGCATTTTCAGACATGAATTATTTCTCCACAGCGGGAATGTGAGATCAGATGCGATCGCGAGCGAAAAGTGTTTGATAACAAAAAATAATCCTACTCGCCGCATCCACATGCCTATTCGCTCTTCGCCGCCGCTTCCTGGCGCTGTTGCTGAATTTCAACCTTCGGCTTCTTCACAAAAACGTGATACGTAACTCCGTCCCACGCATTGTGAATGCCGATGAAAAGCAGGAGCAATACGCTCGTGGCGACGCCAAACATAGCTTCGTGAGCGTGGAAGCGAATTTCGTAACCCGAAGCGGCCATCGCCGCGTACGCCGCAAACGGCAGCAGCGCGTGAAAAAGCCAGTCTTCAAACTCCGGATGATATAACTTCTGCGATCGCATCCGCCGCACCACCACGATCTCGTAGATAGCGCCGATAAGCCCCAGCGCTCCGCAAAGAATCGCCGCCCCCACCACCCCGCGCCACGGCGCCGAAAGAATCGAGGCGATCAGCAGCACCGCTCCGAAATGCACCACCGTCGGAGTAGCAAAAGCGTGCCCCACCTGTTCCTGGTTTGATTTGCTCGGCAGCTGCGCAATCAGCGTGAGCACGACAAACTGCAGCCCGATCAAAGCTCCCGCTGACGACCCGACAATCACATAAAAATTCTGCCATCCCGATAGCACGTTCATAGCTGCAAACATTGTAAAACGAAACGAAAGCGACGCTTTTCATCCCAAGCCAACCCTGCTTTTCGCGCCTCACTTACTCCTGGCTACGCGTTTCGTGGTCGTCCGTTTCTTTCCAGCCAGCTTCTTCTCTGAATTCGACGCGCCCACTCCAGCGTTGGTCCCGACCGCCGCGCGTATCAGTTCCTTAAAGGCAGCCGCCTTAATCTTCTCCCCTTCGCGGATGTCGATCGCCCGCCGCATGTTCCCATCCAGACTCGAATTAAAAAGCTTCTTCGGATCTGCAATCGAAGCCCCGCGCGCAAACGTAAGCTTCACGACCTCCTTATACGACTCTCCCGTGCAAACGATCCCCCCATGCGACCACACCGGAGTTCCCGGCTTCGTCGCCGACACCCATTTCCACTCCTCGACAATGTCACGCTCGGCCTCATGAATAAGCCGCCGCACCTCGGCCAGCATCTCCCCCCGCCAATCCCCCAACCCCCGAATCCGCTCCGTGATCTTCGCCGAAGCCTCCGCAGCAGCGACCTCAGACCCAGCCCCACTAGCCGCCTCTCCACCCTCACGCCGATTCGTCTTCATGTTGCCCTCCAACCCTTAGTCTAACGAGGTCTCTCATTGTCTAACGAGCGTGCTCCATTCAAGCCATCCTTTGGCTTGAGTGGGAACCACCAGCCCGCCGTTCCATCCGAAATTGTTGAAGAATTTCCAAACATTAAGGTTTGCGAAATTTACTCGTAAAATCCAAACTTCACTTGCCGTTTCGAAACTCGGTTACTCACTACTGCAGCCGCGGCGGAGTCATCCCCTGAAACGTAGTTCCCAAAAACTTCCCCTTGCTATCGAAATTCCAATTGAAAATTGCCATCCCCGCACTCGCGCACGCCCGGCACCCATTCAGTAACGGATACCCCACCGTAAACTGCATGCCACCTTTCGGCCCAGCTTGCGAATTCGGCCACGTCTTGCCGTCGCGATCTCCCGGCCAAACATCAACTTTCGGAAACTGCCCCTTCAAATCCCTGAACTGAAAGCTTTGTCTCATGGTTTTTGCATCGAGCGCCTTTACATCTTCCACGTTGACGATTCGCGGCTCGCCATTCACCAGCAACAATCCATTGTTAGTATTCGCCCGGATCGGATAACTAATCCAAGCGAACCCCACCACACCTTCATCCTGAAATCCGGTCATGATCCCAAAATCGCCCATGGCTCTGCTTATAAAGCCTGCGCGAGAAACTCACCGCATCGCCAGGAGCGCCAGCCTTGGCCATCTCTCCAATCATGCATTCGGCGACCGGAGACCCCGATTTGTCACAGGCCGCATGCGCCGCACCCACAAACTCCGCCGGAATCTGCCAGACCGCCGAGCTCCCATCCTTGACCGCCGGTGTTTCCGCCCTTGTCACCAGCGAAGCCCCAAGCCACAACAATGCCAACCCGCCAAGCCGCAGCTTCTTACCTAAATTATCTTGCGGAGGTTTCATAATGTTTTCCCGTTCGACCGAAGTATATCCGAAGGATATAAAGAACCAGAGAGTGCCAATGTCTCGCGATTAACGAGGCGTGGGAACCCGTGAAGCCAGACGCGGACCACCATCTGTCTACACTAACTGTCTGCACAAACCAACTTATCTAGTTCAACGCACCGATTCAATAGTCGAGGCCAACACCCAACCAATGTTATGTTGTAGCGTTTATACGCCATCCCTCCACCAATGCTCGAAAACCCGCGTCCAACGCGAGATTTCAATTGACAAGCTATGTCCAAGTCGAGCTACAGTACTTACGCGCACTGTGACCGTCGCAACTGCTCCCCGCTGTCGCGGCCCTCACGCAAGCTTCACTTTCCAGAGCCAGTAAGGCCCGAATAAGTACTCAACTTCTAGGAGACCCTATGCGACGTACCACTATCCTGACCATCCTTCTTGCCACCTCTCTGTGCCTGCCTGCCATCAATGCCTTTGGGCAAGCGCAAGCAGCGAACACGCCTCACCGCTTTAGACTCAGATCTGCGCCCGCCATCAACCACGGTTCACAGTCCGCCGAAGAACTTCGAAGATCGGTAGTGAACGGCGCCAGCAGCGCCACCAACACTCTACCCTTATGGAATTACGAAGTCGCTTCCCCACGGGACGGCAACCTCTACGAAGGCATCATCGTCGGCCATGATCCCAGCGTCCGCGGCTCCGGCGCGTCCGCTTCAGTCACTACCCAGCTCGTCCCCATCGTTCTGAGATTCCATCGCATCGCCACATCCTTTAATCCGAACACCGGACGCCTCTCCACCCGCAGCGGCATCGCCACCTCCGATCCCACCAAGGCCGATCCCGGATGCTTCGCCGGCTCCGCAAATGTTCCCCTGCAACTAATGGCGCAGTCGCCAATTTTTCGCAATGCAGATTTCAATTTCGGCGGCACTGACGTCGGTACCACCCAATACGTCGATGCCTTCCAGCGCGGCAATTTCTGGAAGACGATTGACAAGGCCAACTACCATGTCCGCCTCGCCCCGGTACAGATTTACGCTCCCGTCGTCGTCGATGTGCCCGCATCCAAGGGCATCCTGATTCCGCCCAGCGTCTTTGCCGCTTACTTTCCCATGTGCGGCGCCGAAAGCCTCGTCGACATCAACTTCTTCGATGCGATCGCCGTCAACGAAACCACCAAACTGCCGGGAATCAATCCAGGCACGTTCCCCATGTTCATGCTGTACAACTCATCATTGTCATTCGGCGACCCGGCTGACCTCAACAACTGCTGCGCCGGCGGATACCACGGAATCAATCCCGAGGGCCTGAAGTTTCAAACCTACTCACCCTTCGATTTCGACGTCAGCGGATTCTTCTTCCCCTCCGACAACGACACCGCCACCGCATCACACGAAGTCGCGGAGTGGATGAACGACCCATACGTAGTTAACGCCACCCCCGCCTGGGGACACACCGGCCAGGTTGCGAATTGTCAAAACAATTACGAAGTGGGTGATCCGCTCTCCGGAACCGAAGCCCCGAGAGTAGTCATGCCAAACGGATACACCTACCACCTGCAGGAGCTAGCCTTCTTCTCCTGGTTCTTCGGCGATCCATCTCTAGGCATCCACGGATGGGACTCCAACAACGGCACCTTCCTAACCGACGCCGGCCCCGTCTGCCAATAAAACACTCCAGCCAGCAAAAAGAAAAGCCGCCCGAAAGGACGGCTTTTTTTTAGTTCACTCATCAACGCAACAGTACAGCGGGTGCAGGAGGGATCACCCTCCGACTTCTCCGTCCTCAACCACCGTGCCCCATACCTTGCCCTTTGCTGAAAAGATCAACAAGAAGAGCAAACAAGAAGAGCAAAAAAATAAGAGAAAAACGAAACCGGGTGGCCCATTCTTCGCGTTCTTTGCGAAGGGTGGGCACGATGCTGCCAGCAGCGCCGATTTGACCTGCCTAACCCTTCACCCTCTAGCGGAGGGCGTGTGCCCCATTCAAGCCCTCCTTCGCCTCGAGTGGGAACCACCGCCCTCCAAGCCAAAGGCGGTCAACTCAAACCGCAAAACCACTAAGCGAGCATCATCAGATTTTCTCATCCCCCAACTCCGCCATCTGAACTTCATCCACCAGCGCCACCCTGCTTCATACGAATGCAAAGCATCACGACGTAACCCACCACGGCAAAGCGATAGCGACGGCGAACTAGTTCGAGCACCTGAACGAAGAGATCCCTATTCCGCCAGGCCGGGTGGCCCATTCTTCGCGTTCTTTGCGAAGGGTGGGCACGATGCTGCCAGCAGCGCCGATGTTGACCTGCCTGACCCTTCGTCCTCTAGCGGAGGGCGTGTGCCCCATTCAAGCCCTCCTTCGCCTTGAGTGGGAACCACGATCCTCCAAGCCAAAGGCGGTCAACTCAAACCGCGAAACAGTCAGCGACCTCACCAGATTTTCTCATCCGCAAATCCGCCATCTGAACTTAGTCCACAAGCACCACTCCGCACTTCATACGAATGCAAAGCATCACGACGTAACCCACCACGGCAAAGCGATAGCGACGGCGAACTAGTTCGAGCACCTGAACGAAGAGATCCCGATTCCGCCAGGCCGGGTGGCCCATTCTTCGCGTTCTTTGCGAAGGGTGGGCACGATGCTGCCAGCGCCGATTTGACCTGCCTAACCCTTCATCCTCTAGCGGAGGGCGTGTGCCCCATTCAAGCCCTCCTTCGCCTTGAGTGGGAACCACGATCCTCCAAGCCAAAGGCGGTCAACTCAAACCGCAAAAACACTAAGCGAGCATCATCAGATTTCTCATCGCCGCCATCTGAACTTCATCCACCAGCACCACCCCGCTTCATAGGAATGCAAAAGCATCACGACGTAACCCAGCACGGCAAAGCGATAGCGACGGCGAACTAGTTCGAGCACCTGAACGAAGAGATTCCGATTCCGTCGGCTACTAGCAGCGGAGATCGCTGGTAACAACTGGTGGGCGTTCAAGCGAGGGCTGATACTCGTCGGAGGATAAGGCGTCGGCGCAAATCGGGACAGACGGAACTGGTCCTAATTAAGCGCGCAGCGTATTCTCCCCATCGGGCAAGTCGCATCATTTCTTCTCGGTAAAGCAAAGGCAGCCCTTCCTAAACTTCGAACCCGCACATTTCCACCACCACCACCCTAACCCCGCCTAATCGTCGCTAACCACCCCGGAACCCCATCCTCGTGGTATCTAGTCAGTATCCGCTCAGAATCAATGGAGACAATATTCCATCCCGCGCTCGGATTGAACGCCGCCCTCAGATCTTCCTCACTAACTGGATGCGGCCCAGTCTCGGGCCCATCGTCACTGAAGCACAGCAGATACAACGTTCCATCGTGCTCAGTCACCGACGCCAGGCTCGCCACGTATCGCGCCCGCTCATCGGAATCTTTGCCATCGGAGTTGCCGCCGGAATTACCAGCGGAATTACCGTTAAACGTGTGGAACAGTCCGCAGTCGAGCACCGTCTGAAAACTGCGCCCCAACCGTTCCAACTGGAACGCGTCCGCAACGGCGAACTCAACTTCGATTCGACGCCCGTCATCTTCCGGCAGACTCGAAATCAACGCCTTGGCTTTTTCCCTGGCCATCGCCAATGCCGTCTCGGCCACGTCCACGCCCAGAACTGACAGTCTCACCGGCGTCGTGTTGAGAGCAGAATGCCGAACAATTTCCAAAGCGTTGTCGCCCGTGCCGCACCCCGCGTCGAGCACCGAAGCTCCCCGCGCGAATGCGCCCTCAGATACCAGTCGCACGATCGCGGGCTGCGGACCGCCCGTATCCCATGGCGCCGGGCCGTCGTGATAAGACGCATCCCACGGCAGTCCCGTCATCCGTTCATGACTCGTCGGCCGCCGCCCACCAAACGGATCATCTCGAATCTGATCTCGAAGCTGATCTCGATTTTGCCACATATCCTCGCCTCGATTCTCATTTCGATTCTCGTTCAGATGTTCATTTCTATGCCCGTCGCGATCCCCATAATCGAAGCGGGTGCCCCACACATCGCGCACTTTGCGATGTGTGGGCCTTACCGGAACCGCGACTCCAGCACCGCCCTATCCACGTCTCCCGTTTCAGGAACCCGTCTCTCCAAACTTTCACGATTAAGATTGACTTTGCCATCGCATCCTAGCTACGGTCAACAGAGGTACACAAGAGATCGCAGACGCGAAATCGCTAAGTCCCTTGCGCTCTAGATTTTGCCCGCAACTCCTTTAAACCCAAAGATTTGGGTGATAGTCTCCCGCTAACCTAATGATTCCAAAAGATCAGGGGGGGAGGGGGGAGGGGGTACGTAGCATCATTCGGCAGGTAGAAAGACGTATGCCGCTTCCCTGATAGCGTCGCGTCCCTGCCCCGACCAAACACTGGTAACTGGTCGAGCCCCTCCCCCCATGCCACGATAAGGATGATGAAAAAACAGACGGTCATCTCCCTTGTCCTGCTGTTAATGATTCCCGTCGTCCTCATGCTGGGCGGACTGGTCTTCAGTCTCATCAATCCCGAAATTGCGGCCGGCCATCCGAACTATGTGGTCAACTACCATCTTCTTAACACCCTGAAGATTTCGTCGTTTTTCGGAATGTTCGCGGTAGCCGCCGCCCTGTGGGTGCTGTCGTGTTTTTTCTTGATTCAATCCAAGCAGCGATCCCCGTGGTGGCTCCTTTGCGCCGCATTCGGACCATTCGGCTTCGCCGCTCTGGCAATGCTCCGCCACCAGGCACCCTCCGATAAAAATCGGCACGAACGCTTCCTGCAGAAGCAGAACAAGTTTGTGCGCATCGGCTACCACGTATGCCTCTTCGTCATCATCTGGATGCTCGCCGATCAGGCCATCATTCTCAAGCGCAACCTGATGATCAGGTATGAGTCCGCCAGAACTGGAGTTCCGGTCGCGCAGATCATCGATCAACAAAACGCCTCCTCCGGCATGTGGGCCTTCGGCGAAGGATTAGAATCGATGTTCATCGTCGTACTTCTGTACTTGATTTGGCCGATAGCATTCGACCTCGCAGGAAGTTGGCGCCAGAAACCACCAGTCTTAGTTTTGGAGAAGCCTTGAGTCTGCACTCCAGTGGTTGATCTTCCAGGATGAGTTTCGTCAACGGCCCCAGCTCTGGCTATAGAGGATCAAGGTCACTCGTTCCGGCGAAATGGGCATCACCGCTCGCTAACGCTTTCCCTTAATGCCAGTCTAAAGCGAGCGATAGAAGGCAGACCTCTGACTGATTTCCTGCCAAGCACCGCAGTTGTGAAGGAGAACATCGTGAAACTTGCGCTCGCGGCGGCTATGCTGCTGACGTTGTCAGTAACTGTCTTCGGCCAGGAGACCTCCGAACTGTCAACGCCTCCCAATGGGGACGCTGAAAGATCGGAAGTCTCACAGTGGATCGGGCCGGTAAAGATCTCAATCGCGTATCACAGCCCGCACGTGCACAATCCACCTGCGAACGATCGGACTGGACACATTTGGGGCGAGCTCGCGCATTACGGGTTCTTCGACGAAGGATTTGGGCCAACCAAAGCCGCGCCGTGGCGCGCCGGCGCGAACGAAAGCACGTCCATCACGTTTTCCCACGATATAAAGGTCGAAGGCAAAGATCTGAAAGCCGGAACCTACGCTCTCTTCCTCGAACTTGAACAGACCGGGCCGTGGTATTGGATCTTATCCAATCACCTCGGGTGGGGTAGCTTCCAATATGACGCTAAACAGGATGTCCTGCGCGTGCCAGTCTCGCCGCAAGACGCTCCTTTCACGGAATTCCTGACGTACGGCTTCGACGAGCGGAAGCCGGATTCCACGGTGGCGTTTCTCCAGTGGGAAAAGAAGCGAATTCCACTGAAGATTGAAGTCGCCAACGTGAATGAAATATACGTCGCGAAAATGCGCCAGGAGCTTGAGTCATGGGCGGGATTTCGAAATGAGGATTGGCAGACGGCCGCGCAATTCTGCGCCGACAACAAGATCAATCTGGAAGAAGCGTTGGTCTGGGCAGACAAAGCGATAGCCGGGCCGTTTCGGGGAGCGACAGTCGGCCACGAAGACTTCACCACGCTTCAAACCAAGGCGGCCGTGCTCGAGGCTATGGGGCGAGAGGCTGACGCCGATTCAGTGATGCAGAGGGCGTTGCATTTGCCCGGAACCGACGCAGTGTTCGTCTACATGTACGCCATGCGACTCCTTCGCAATAACAAAACTGCGAAAGCGATGGAAGTATTTACCTTCAACCAGCGGCAGCACCCGGAAGAAAAATTCTGGACCAGTCTGGGGCTGGCCCGCGGCTACACCGCGGCCGCCGACAAGAAAAACGCGGTAGCCAACTGGGAGATCGTTCTCCGCAATGTTCCTCCGAACATGGTCAGCCGGACGGCGGGTTTTGAGGCGGCTCTCAAGAAACTTAAAGAAGGCAGTTGAGCGACAGGCCGCGGTTGGACGTTCACCAGCAAATCGACGGTGCCGATGTTGCGCGAGCGATAAGCAATACCGAACCAACCCACATCGTGGGAAGCGTAGAGCGGGTGGCAAGCACTCAACTGAGGTGAAGCGTCAGTGCGACCATAAGCGACAAGAATTTCGCGAAGGAACTCGCGAGCCTTCGCTTTTGTTACCTCCCTCGATTTCTCAGGTGTCAGTCTTGGCGAGTTCTAAAGGGCTGCCTCGCGGCCGAGGTCGTGACGCGGGCGCGGCAGATTCGGTAACATGCTAGCCTCTTAATGGGATGACGCTCCTGAGAAAGTTCTGGTCTTTGAGTTCGGAGAAACGCCGCCTGCTGTTGCGGACGTCTGTATTGCTGGCGCTCCTACGCGTCGCGCTCAGCCTTTCGTCATTCGTCCGGTTGAAGAAGTACTTGGCACGTCGCGCTGTTCTTCATCCGATGCCGCAGTGCGTGAGCGTGGACCAGATTGTGTGGGCGGTCCGCACCGCGGCTGCGTACGTTCCAGGCGCCACTTGCCTCACGCAGGCTTTGGCTGCGAAATATCAGCTTGAACGTTCCGGCCGCCATGGCCGCATTCATATCGGAGTTGCGAAGGATAAGGGCCAGTTCTCAGCGCACGCATGGTTGGAATACGAAGGTCAAACAGTGCTCGGGGGCGGAGGCGCCGGCTACTCGCGTCTCATCGCAGTGGAGTAGCTGACAGTTCCAATAACCCTTTGGAGCGCATCTCTTCAGCGAGCCGGATGATATCGGCTTCTAAAGTTTCTGGTTTGACATCGAACTCTTTGAGCATCGTCAGGTGCGCGGAGGCGATTTCGCCGTTGTGTTCCAACAATTCCAAAAAACGTGATCCGACGGTGTCCAAGCCGAAATAGGTTCCGGTCTCCAGGTTCAACAGGATTGTCTCGCCGCCTATCTGGCGAGTGGCAATGCTATCGGGAATGCGCAAAGTATCCTTCAGCGTCACGGTCTCGGGGCCTCTCCCAGTTGGCTGACGACAGTGTCCCACACGGCCTGCAGGGATGCAAATTCGCGCGGATAATGAATCGCAAACGCCGGGATGTTCGCCGTCAAATGCCCCACCGCCTCGAACTGGCGGCGCAGAAATGCCGCGTCGTGAATGTCGAGATTGTAGGAGAATTTTATCAATGACACGAATGCTCTCCCAGGTTCGAGTCGTTGGATAGAGATGGTTGAGGTCTCGTCGGCCAGGAAGAAAAGGCTCCGTATCGGAGCCGGGGTGTTCGCGAAAGGCAGCAGGTCCGCATTACTGACGCGGCGTTTGAGGCTGTAGTGCGCCACATCCGTACTGTAAGTGCCGTTCCCGAAAAGTTGTTCGGCTGTCGACGGCCACATGCGAACACCGGGATAGCTGGGGATTGCGATCCAGTTTTCGTCTTGCGCACGTAAGACCAGGCAGTCGTCGGAAACCATTGGGCATCCATTTCGAGCGAAACTCGCGGCGAGCGTGGACTTCCCTTGGCCGCTTTTGCCGGCGAAAGCAATTACGCCGTGGGTGGTGAGCACAGCACTCGCATGCAAGACCATGGATTCCTTCTGGCTCAGAACGAGCGGAATCACTTGATCGAGGAGTAAATGCCGCACCGTCACTTCTGGTGTCCCTGGCAAAGCGCGACATTGAATTCGCAACGTGTCCGCGGAGAGGAAAAAATCTCCGCAGGAAGGAAAACGCAGCAGATAGCCATCACTGGTACGGGCAAAATGAGCCCAGGCTTCCTTGCCGCCTTCCTCTTCCTTATCTTCCTCAAGCGTCCAATGGTGAAACCAAACGAAATCGCCGGGCGACGGGGTTCCAGGGGGCAGCAGTTCAAACTGGCAAGCCTCGGCAGAGATGGTGGTTTCAGTAAGTTCCGGCAGAGGGATATTGCTGGCAAGCGCCAAATCGCAGATGCGATAGGTGTAACTTCGGCTCATTTAGAGTATCGCGTGACCACTTCCGCCACGAAAACGGCGGCCTCCTCGCGGTTGCGGAAGAGGTGAGCATGGACACGGAAGACTTCATCCTCAATGTCGTTGAGCGTCCGAATGCCGTCGCAAAGATTTACGACGGTTCGTCTTCCTTCGCCGCGGGGAGTGAGCTTTGGCTTGTATCCGGGCTGTGTATGTCTGAGGTCTTCCGCGGGAATTAACATCCCCTTCCACGTCGAATGCCGAAAAGAATCCTTCTTGAGGTTGGTGGTGCTATCCAGAATTTCAACGTTCCAATTCACCAAAGAATCGGTGGGCCGGACCATCATACGAATCCGCACTAGGTCGCCCTCGGCAACCCGGACTGCGCGTTCAATCGGGAAGTAGATCTGCCGGCGCTGGATGTGCTCGGGAACGCATGGCGAGTTTGTCATCGAGATTCCGGTCGCGAGTTCTGCGGTGAACCATCCGCCCAGCCCATGCATTGTGCCAGACCGACGGATCACGGCCGTCGCTTCCCCGTGGAAGGGGTCAGTGGTGGCATGATTGAGATCGATTTCAGCAATGACCACCGCGTCGCCGCAAACGCTCTGAGCAGGAAGGTTGACCTGATAGCCTGTGTTGGCCGCGAGCGGACGAACGGACCGGAAATCGAATCCTGCGGGCGAACTGTTCCAGAAATCTACTTGGCCAAACAAATCCGGAGCATCGACCGGGGCGAGAATGAGGTTCATCCGAAGTGGAAGCGTGACCCCGTCGGGCTTCAGGAATCGCTGTCGGGCATCGGCGAAATATTGGATAACGCCGGCGTTAAAGCCAAAATTTCCTATCTGATCGGCGACCACAACGTCGACCTTTTCTGGCAGGTCCACGTGAGAGGAAAATTCCTTGATGAAGACTACGCGGTCTCCAAAGCCATTGGCATAAGCTAATTCGCGTGCTACCGCGATCACTCCTTCCATTTCAATCGAGTAGACGCGGCTGGCTCCTGCGGCGCAGCAAAGCAGACCCATGATCCCGGTTCCGGAAGCAAGGTCGAGGACCACGTGGCCGGGGCGGACCACGGACTCAACCGCCGCTTTGAAAACAATCAGCCGAGAGTTATCGGCGAGAAACTTTCGGTGTTCGTCGATTATGAGAGACAAAGAAGCAAAGCCCGCTAGAGAGCCACTGGGATCAGAGGCAGCCCATCTTAGTACTGTGGAAGCCGTCAGCTGCAGTACCCGAGCCCCCCTGAGTCAATTTGGACACTTGACCATATTCGGCGAGAACCGGGCTCTGGTAAGGACGTCTCGTAGATGGAGGCTGTGGGATGCTACGGTCCTCAGAGTCTGTGTCGCGAATCTGCATAGGAACAAACCTTCCACCTTTTGCCTCCGGTCATGTTAATCAGCTTCATGCAATTAGTCAATCGGCAGCCTGAGTTGGTAGAGGTGCAGTTTGATAAGCTGACCTCTACCCCTGATCTTGCGTGCGACTGCACCAGATTTCCATCCCGATTGCAGCCCAAAGTTTCCATACGTTGAGGGATTCTCCGGCTCGAAATCTTTCAACACAAGAAAGTTGTTGGGACGGGATAATCCAACCGCGCCCCTCAATCGCGACGCAGCTAAGGCACCCTTTGAAATCTATCGTGTCGAAAGTTTTCTTAATCACGGGCGTGAATTCGGATTGAATCTTGCGCTGAATTACGGACTCCGGCAGGCGACCTTGCAAAGCATTTCGCAGCACAATTTTAGTTAGCCCATTCTGGGAGCGCTGCTGTTCCGGAATCGCAAAGCAAAACTCGGCGAGACGACGATCCAAGAACGGATGTCTCAGCTCGACGCCTAGAAATCCGCCTTCACGATCGGTAATCTCGTGAAAAAGGTTAGCCCAACCCGAACAGAAACATGAATACATAACTTGTTGCACTGGACTCGCACCAGCAGGATGGGCTGAAGCCTCTAGCCGGTGGCGCAACTCGGTGCGCTGCTGAAACTCCCAAGGCAGACATTCAAACTTGCGCTCACGCCGAAGGAGCGATCGCAAGGCTTGTTTCATCGTTCGAGGGACGAGGGGCCGGACGCCATAATCAAATGCGAGACGCCACCAAGACGGACCTCCTTCCGCGGCCTGGGACCTTGCTGTCGAGACCAATTCAAGAAGCCTTCCTTCGCTGGAAAGAACCGCCAAATCGTCATCCATGCCCTCCACGCATTCGTTTCCCCCAAAGCCCGTCAGCATGACGCGAGTTCCGGCATCACGAAGGCCCTCCTGAAGCGGAAGTGTCATCATCGCGCCCCCATTTGGCCAACCGGGGAAGTCCTGATAACGTGACGCTATTTGGTGGTAGTACTCCACATTGGCCTGAACCGGTGGAAACAGATGCGAGCGCAAACCCGCGTGCTGTACTGTGGCCTGGATGTATTCCGTTTCGTCGCAGATCATCCCGGGAAATATGAGGGAGAACGTGTCGAGAGGCTCGACTCGACCTTGTTCGCGCAGGAGTTCGCTGGCGATCACGGAAACTGAAGAGGAATCGAGTCCACCGCTAAGGTATGAACCTACGGGACCGGAACTGCGCAACCGGCAGCGGACCGAATCACGAAAAAGGTCGAGGAATTGAGCAGCGTATTCCTCGTCGGTTTTGAATCGAACTTCTTTTGAGAGATCGAAATCCCAATAGCGACGTTTCTCGACGCCATCGGGTCTAACCCACATGAAATGAGCCGGAGGTAATCGGAGAATTCCTTCCCACAGCGTTTCCTCGCAATGTGTAATTTCAGCGGAGAGATACTCGGCGACCATGCCTTCGTTGGGAACTCTCTTGACTCTGGGGTCATGAAACAACTGGTGAAGCTCAGACGCGATCAGAACGAAGTTCGCGCCGCGATAGTAATTGAGCGGCCTGATTCCGAAGATATCGCGTGCACAGAAGAGAGCTCCAAGGCGACCATCCCAAACAGCGAAGGCAAAATCGCCCAAAATCCTGATGGGGGCCTTTTCTCCCCATTGCAAGTATGATTTGAGAACCAGTTCGGCATCGGTGTCGTCGCGCAGCACCGAACCTTGGCTCTTGAGAGTTTTGCCGAGATCTTCGCGGTTGTCGACGCGGCCGTCAAAGACGAGGCATACTGTGTCGCTCTCGTCGCGTAGGGGCTGACGCTCGCGGAGTTGCTCTGGCGTTGTAATGAGCATGCGGTGACCGAGACCAACCCAACCCTTGACCCACATCCCGGATCCATCCTTGCCCCTGTGGGCAACGGCGTCAGTCATTCTTTTCAAGGTTTGGGTGTCGATGGGACTGCGATCGACGTGAACAATTCCGGCGATTCCACTCATTGGTTTCGAGTATAAGACATCACGAATTGACCTTCTTGATGTAACAATACGCGGTTGATTGTGTCGAACAACCGAACAGAGATGCGTTCAAAGACGAGAGGCTCGCCGATAACGGAAGTTGATCTGCTGCTGTGCTGCGCGCGGATGGTCTGCACGCCCGAGGGGTCATTCCGCATTAAAGAAATGGCGACTCGCGATGTTAATTGGCAGTTGTTTCTTGAACTTTCCACATACCATGGAGTTCGTCCGCTCGTTTACCAAACCTTACGCAAAACCTGCTGGGAAGCGGTGCCCGAAGCGACTCGGCATGAATTGAGTAGTTTCTACTCTGCAAATGCGGCCAAGAATAGTTTCTTAGCCGGCGAACTGCTCCACATTCTTAGGCTCTTTGAGGCCGACCAAATTCTCGCAGTGCCTTTCAAGGGACCCGTGCTGGCTGCGGCACTCTATGGCAACTTGGCGATGAGGGAGTTTGCAGATTTAGATTTTCTAGTCCAAGAACGAGACATTCCCAAAGCGAGCGAGATCTTATCGAAGCAGGGTTATCGATCGGAAGTCACAGGGACGGCCATCGTTCCAGATTCTAATAATGTTGAACTGCGCTCTGCATCGACAGGAATCATGGTCGAACTCCACTGGCAGTTTTCACCTCGGCGATTTGTATCCAGTTTGGCCGCCGAACATGTTTGGAAGGGCATAGAGCCGATTGTCCTCTGGGAGCGACGAATCTGGTCTTTTTCGGCTGAAGACATGTTTTTATTTCTGGCCGTACACGGCGGGAAACATAGCTGGTCCGCACTGAAATGGCTTTGCGATCTGGCGGAATTCATTCGATCTAATCCTCGACTGGATTGGCGCCGCCTTTTCGATCGCGCCGAAGCCTTGGGCGCGGTACGAACATGTCGGCTTGGAACCTATCTTGCTGCGGAGTTGTTGCAATGCGATGTGCCGTCAAGCTTTCTCTGTGCGGCCAAGAAGGATGCTCAAGTCAGGCACCTAGCCCAAGATGTTCTGGTGCGTATAGAGGAGCCCCGAGAGGTGGAACCAATTGAGAGTCAGATTTTCAGCTTGAAACTCAAGGAACGCTTGCGCGACAAGGTTTGCTACGTTTTCCTTCAATGCACGCAATATTCGGGCGCAGAAGAGCGCTTTCTGCCGCTTCCCTCGGCTTTGTCGTTCCTGTACATTTTCGTGCGGCCTATTTGGTTACTACGGCGATACGGATTCTCAGCGCTGAAGCGCTTAGCGCTGTTTGCAAGGGAGTTCTAGAGTGATGGCGTCGCAAGCGCAATTATCGAAAACGTACCTCGCGGCTTGGGTCCGTTTGGCTCGACTTTTAATGGTATGGTCGATATCTACGCACTAATTTCGCGCATGCGACTTTCAAGTACCGATTTGGTAGCCAGAGGCAACTGAACACTTCGTGCCGAAAATTGCGCAAACTTACGGCGAGCCTAACATCAACTCGGGTGAAATGCGCATTGAAGTACTGTCCGCGAAATCGGATCCGCGTAATGGATTCACTGCGGCTTGTCGAGTTGAACTTTGAACAATCGCACGAGAAGCTTACGTTAGAGCATACGAAAACAATGAGTCATTTTAGGATCTTGCCGCTGAAAAGAAGAAGGGGCACCTTGTGAGCAATCAGCCACTGAACCACGGAGCAGTGCCTCCGTGCACTATGACGATCTTCGGGGCATCGGGCGACCTCACGAAGCGCCTGTTGCTGCCATCCATTTATAACCTGGCCGCAAACAAAGTGTTGCCCGAAGGCTTCAAGTTATTGGGCGTGGCTGTTGAACCGTGGGATGACGCCAGATTCAAGGGTCACGTCGAGCAGACGCTCAAAGAATTTTGGGGGCAGGATGCTGACGCGGAAGTCGTAAGATGGATCACAGATCGATCTTCGTATAGTCAGGGAAATTTCGACAAGCCGGAAACCTTCGACTCGCTCAAGCGCTCGCTTGCGGCACTAAACCAGAATAATACCGGTGGAAATATCCTTTTCTACCTGGCCGTCGATCCCAAGTTCATCGCCCTTTTATCTTCGCAGCTCAGTCGAGTTGGTCTGTTCAAAGAAGATGATCATGGGTGGCGGCGACTGGTCATCGAAAAACCTTTTGGCCACGATCTGAAGTCTGCGATTGCGCTGAATTCCGAAATTCAAAAAAATCTGCGCGAAGACCAAATTTACCGGATCGACCATTTTGCCGGCAAAGATGCCGTGCAGGACTTGGCCGTCTTTAGATTTTCGAACGCCATCATCGAACCGCTATGGAACCGCACGCACATCGATAACGTTCAGATCACGATCGCCGAAACCGTCGGCGTAGAAAAGCGCGCGGCCTATTATGACTCCGCTGGTGCATTGCGGGATATGGTGCCAAACCACATGGCCGAACTGCTTTCCCTAATCGCCATGGAACCGCCCATATCGTTCAGCGCATCCCATCTACGCGCTAAACAGGTTGAGCTTCTGTCATCCATGCGGAAGATTGGGCCAGAAGATGTACCGCACTTTGGTGTCCGAGGACAATACGCGAAGGGCCAACTTGGTGGAGTTGAAGTACCCGGCTACCGAGACGAGCCTAACGTAAAACCTGGATCGAATACCGAGACTTATGTTGCTTTGAAAGTCGCAATCGATAACTGGAGATGGTCTGGCGTGCCTTTCTTTGTACGAACGGGCAAGAGGCTCGCCAAGGCATCGACGGAGATTGTTGTAACATTTCGGCGCCCGCCAGCTCGGCTGTTCCCAAACGCCAAGAAGAGCGATCATTCTCGCGATACGCTGGTGTTTAATCTTCAGCCTACACAAGAAATACGATTTAATTTTGCAGCAAAAGCTCCAGGACTTCGAACCGAGGTCAATCGCGAATGCATGGGCTTCCAGTTCCCTCCCGGTCCCTTTGGCAATAAAGGCAAAGGGTACGAGCGGCTGCTGCACGACGTGATGATGGGCGAGCCAATTCTTTTTCCTAGCGCAGAATTTGTGGACGAGGGATGGCGCTGGGTGCAGCCATTCCTGGATGCATGGCAGAACACCTCGGCAGCAGAGATTTCCAGCTATCCCGCGGGTTCAGTTGGGCCAAAATCTGCCGACGAATTACTCGCGGCTTCCCGCCACAAGTGGCACACACTGGAGCAGGAGTGAACATACTAGCCATCGATGTCGGCGGAAGCCACATCAAGTTCCGGACGCAGGCACATCGCGAAGTCACGTCCTTTAAGTCAGGACGGAAGATGACGCCGAAGGCAATGGTCAAGAAAATTCTTGAACTCACCAAGGATTGGAAGTATGACCGGGTATCTATCGGCTACCCCGGACCAGTTTTACATGACGTCCCGATGCGAGATCCGTTCAATCTCGGCAAAGGCTGGGTAGGATTTAATTTCAAGAAGGCCTTTGATAAAAAGCCGGTACGGATCATTAACGATGCCGCAATGCAGGCCCTGGGAAGTTATCAAGGCCGGCGCATGTTGTTCCTGGGGCTGGGCACGGGGCTCGGATCGGCAATGGTGGTGGACGGTGTTTTGCAAGCGATGGAGTTGGCTCATCTTCCCTGGAAAAAAGGCCGCACTTACGAAGAATTTCTTGGAGATGCCGCCTTGAAGAAAGATGGAAGAAAGCGCTGGGAAAAACGGGTGCTGCAAGCGATCTGTTCCTTGTCAGAAGTCCTCGAGAGTGATTATGTGGTGCTCGGCGGTGGGAACGCCAAGCACGTTCACACGTTACCCGAAAATGTTCGTCTAGGATCGAACCGAAACGCCTTCAAGGGCGGCTTTCTCTTGTGGAACGCAAACTACCGTTCATAATTTGATCGTTTAATTTCTTCCGACTTCTCAATCCGCGAACGCAGCACTCGGGCAATCAACCGCTCTGGCCGGAAACGCTCTGGCGACGGCACCGGAGACCAGCGGGCAAGGCGGCGAAGATCCAGAAGCCAGTTGGGCTCCACACCTTCTCACGTACACAACTTAGCTGCCTCCAGACCAACGAAGAAGTGAAGGTGGCGCAGGACTCCATTGTTATGCGAACAGTCGCATTACGCTGGATCTTTACGCTCAGGCGGGGATGCCGAACAAGAAGTTGGCGCAGAGCAAGCTTGTTCGAGTGGCCCTCCAAAAGGGAGAAGCACTGACCTAACTACTATGACGAAATTTCTCGCAGACATTTCAAAGAATGGCGGGGACGACGGGACTCGAACCCGCGGCCTCTGCCGTGACAGTCTACCGTTATTAGGTATTACAACGACTTAACACAACCGCGAGGACTGCCAAGTTCGCGGAAGTCGTATAAGACTCCGCGTTTTGTGGGTTAGGTTGTGGGTTGGAAAACACGATTGCGCCGTGCGATCAGGCTACGCGGCACTGACCGCAATTGTTAGCAGCGCCTGCCCGCCCCGCACCTCCACTTGTTCGGTTGCGGGAAGTGGCAGACGGATGGTTTCACCCGCGATCCTTGAATTGCGGTGACACCGCACTTGTACCCTTGTACCTGTGACCCTCTTGCCGGCTGTATAGGCGGGTTCTGTGGTTTTGTCCGAGGCAAACTCCGGCAACCATCTGCAGAATGTTTTGGACCAGTTTGGGACAGAATGGAACTACAGACGGCTTGCAAGTGATTGAAAATATGGGGGAGCGAGTCAGGATCGAACCGACGACCTCATCGCTGCCGAACGATGGAGTCAGCCTTTCCCTTTTACTGACTCAACAACTTAGCCTAGGAACCAACATCCAAAATCCGCTGATTTATTGGGACGTATTTGGGACGTAATTGAAATCTGCGGATGCCAGGTTGGTTCGCCCGACCCCTGACGTAGCCGAACGTTCCCTGCACGACCCAGATCAAACGCGCTGTTTATCCAGCGTAAAGAGAATCCCAGGAATGCTGTTTGTGTGCTTGAAAAAGATTGGTCGGCCCTAGAGGACGATTTTCGAACTCTACTGCTCCGCAGGCCCGCAGAGGCTCAATTTGAGACGTATCGATAGATGGTACAAGCGGCGATCTGTTCGCCAACAATTCGCTCAACTCCACGCCATCCCTCTGCTTTCATTGACTTGATCCTTTCCTGCACGTAAGATTCGCGCAATTTCAATAGGATTTTGGAACAGTCACGACTCTTCGTCCAATGACGCGATTTCGCCATTGCCCTGCAACCCTCTCGTCGGAATTTTGATCTGGCTAAGCCCGGGTTGATTTGTTATGCTGCTCCCCCGAAACGGGACGCCGACGTCAATAACGATCGCCGCCACCGAGGAGGCCGATATGGAAACTGCAATTGGAGTATTTGACTCACGAGATCAAGCTGAAAAGGCGGTAAAAGAGTTGCGGGTGCGCGGTGTGCCGGAAGACTCGATTGTTTACATGTCTCGATCGGAAACAGAGGCTCGGTCGATTGCAAAGGAGTTCGGCGCATATGTCGGCGGCTTCGTCGGCGGTGCAGCCGGGATGACAACCGGCGTCGCTATTGCGTCGCTTCTACTGCCCGGACTAGGAACGATCTTCGCGTTGGGATTCGGAGCCGCGGCCCTGCTCGGCGTTGCAGGTGCAGGCGCTGGCGCCAAAGTAGGTTCTGCCTCCGCACATGACGAAGACGCGCCAATACCAGCTTCGGCAGAGCGTTCCGGGGATGTCGCATTCTTCCGCGATGCGCTCAGCGAAGGACGTTCGATCATCGTGGTTCGGACTAATTCACCAGAGATTTCCAAATTGTCATGTGAAGTTCTCGACCGACTCGGGCTCGGCTTGCAAAACCGTTCGCAGGACAAAATGCAGGCTAATACCCGGCAAGTCGGGGATGTAACTGTGGTTGAACTTCGTGGAAGGATCGCAACGGGCGAAGGCAACGTAGCGCTCCGCGACATCGTGCGCGAGATGGCCGCCAGAGGTAACAAGAAGATAGTTTTGAACCTCGGAGAGGTCCAATACGTTGATAGTTCAGGCATGGGGGAGTTGGTGAGGATTCACACCACCATGCGCAACCTCGACGGGCAATTGAAGCTTGCCAACTTGAGCAAACGAGTTAGTGATCTGCTGCAGATGACAAAATTGTCCTCTGTGTTTGACATCGAAAAAGATGAAGAGAGCGCAATCAGGTCTCTTGACGATGCCGCGCCTAATCGCGCTGTTGCCTGAGATCGGTTAGGGGTGTGCCGGCCACTCGAACGTCACGGCAACGAAGCCGAACCATGCGACGCGTGGCCTTTGGGACCGGTGCGTAACCACCATTCGTTGAGTCGGCGTCCATTACCGTCTACCGTCGGTTCAGTGGGATCATGGAATGGAGTGATTCAGTAGCTCGCGAATGGTTCTTCCATGCGTGATCCGCTCCCATTTTCTGTCACAAACGAAGATAGAGGTTCTGGGCAGTGAGAGTCCTTTCTTCTGCTGTTGACGCGGGTTTCGCGCACTCTAGAGGCTCGATCAAGAGACTCTGGAATGCGCGCTTCAGCGATGTACTAGCTTTCTCCCGATGCAACGCCGCGAACGCTTCGGGCGTCCGATCTGCCAGCGCACTGTGCGGGCGTTGCCGATTGTAATGCTCGCGGAACCTCGCCAGCTTCTGCCGGGCGTCATCGAGCGACGAAAACCATTCCACGTTCAGGCACTCGTCGCGCAGCCGGCCATTGAAACTTTCGATGAATCCGTTTTCTACCGGACGCCCTGGCCGAATAAAGCACAACTGCACTTCGTTACTCATCGCCCAAACTTCGAGCGCCCGACTGCAGAACTCGCTGCCGTTGTCCACGGTGATGCTCTCTGGCAAGCGGCCACGCTCTAGCTTCGACCGATTCAGCGCCTGCGCCACTTTTTCCCCTGTCATGGAACGATCGACTTCCAGCCCAACACACTCCCGCGTGAACTGGTCCACCGCTGTCAGCATGCGAAAGGAACGTCCGTCCGCCAACTTATCACTCACAAAGTCCATGCTCCAGCACTGGTTCGGTCGCGAGGCAACTCCGGTGGGGACGGGCCGTCGTCGCGCCATCTTTCGTCGTTGCTTCGTACGCACAATCAACTCTTCCTCCCGGTACAATCGATAGATGCGCTTCGCATTCACATGCCAGCCTTCTCGCCGCAGCAGCACGGTCAGCCTCCGATACCCGTAACGCACATATGTCCCGGCCAGCTCCCGCAAGCGTTTTCGCAGAACTTCATCGAACACCTTCCGGCTCTGGTAGCGCAACGTGCCGATTGCCAGCTTCAACACCCTGGCTGCGTGGCGCTCGCTGATTCGATAGGCCTCCTGCGCCCAGCGCGCCAACTTCCGACGCGCACGAGGCCTTACAGTTTTTTTGACACAATCTCCTGCAGGATCTGCCGGTCCAGGCTCAAGTCCGCTACCAGCCGCTTCAGTCCCCCTACCTCTTCCCGTAACTGCCGCAGCTCACGTAACTCGCTCACCCCCACTCCGGAATATTTTCGCTTCCACAGATAGTACGTCGCCTGGCTGATTCCAACCTTGCGACATAGCTCATCCACTCGCGCTCCAGCTTCCACCTGCCGCAATACCGCCACGATCTGCTCTTCCGTATGCGCCTTCCTGGGCATCGTCCTCTTCTCCTGTTCCGGACTTCTGCCCCAGCTTACCTCTAATTCCCTCTGTGTCAGTTTTTGGGTTTTGGGTCA
>JBBRNA010000006.1:0-228196 GCA_038230575.1 Terriglobales bacterium
CCTATGCCCGCACCCCCACCGTAACCCCAGCGGCTATGACCGTAGTACCCGCCACCGCCCCCTAGAACCAACACCAAGATGATAATCAGTATCAACATGTGGATCTTCCTTTCGCCTGAACATTAACCGGCGCCGGCGGGGCGGGGCGGGGAAGCCATTGCTTCATTGACGGCTTCCACAGCGTTGACGGTGAAGTCCACGCAACGAGGGGGGCTGCAGGAGCACCGCAGATGTATACCGTGTATACGCCTTATTGCTCCGGCCACGGCGACGGATCGTGACCGCAACAATTGCAACAATTTAATGGGCTCGTCGTTTCAACAAGCTAGCGCGCAACCCTTTTGTAATGAGAGCATATTTTCGAATCCCACTCTCTCCGCCATATTTTCAACGACTTGAGTTGGGTTCGTGCTTTGTTGTGCGTTAACGCGTTCCCGGTTCAGGGCTATTGATCATGAAGGTCGACATTTCATCGAAGAACTTCCGAAGAACTTGCTCGGCCTCTTCCGGTAGTGCAGCTTCCCCAAAAGCAATATTCATCAAGCGCATCCAGTGATCGCGAGCTGCCGGATTTATATGGAACGGAGAATGACGCGCCCGCAGTCGCGGATGGCCTCTTTGTTCGATGTAAGTCTGCGGCCCGCCGAAGCGACCGATCAGGAAATCTCGAAGGCGCTGCTCCGCACCCAAAAGATCCTGCGCTGGATACATAGGTCCCAAAAGGTCATCTTGCGGGACCTGCCGATAGAAGGCTGCGACCAGGCGCGTGAACCCTTTCGCGCCAATCATGGAATAAACTTCAAGTTCCTGCATCTTCGGATGTTCCCTCTGTTCGAGCAAGCAAGTCGAGGCCGATCTTAGATCAGACCCCTAATCGTACTTCGTGATAGCTTTCTTCGCTCTGTCTCGTCCCGCAAGATGGCCGAAGAAATTCGCTGGGACGAACCGGCCGTCCATCAGGAAAAAGACGGAGCGCGGCATACATCGCAGCACATCATGTGATGGCGGACACGAGACGTGTGCGATTCAAGATTGGCAAATACGACCCAAGACCGACCGCCATACATCGATCCGCTGATTTACTCGATCTATCTGGGCGGCAGCAGGGCGGAGGGGCGGGTGCCACTGAGATCGACAGCGCGGGCAATGCTCACGTTACGGGTTTGACACTCTCACGCGGCTTTCCAGCGACGTCATTTCAACCGGCCCGGTCAACAAACAAGTTCCGTAATCCTGAGTCGATGCACGGAACGAAGGTCCCAAGAGGTGCGGTGACTTGGGTAACCTCAATTTAAAACGCGCCCTCTGGGACATTTGTCCCAAAACGTGTGTTCTCTGAGACTTACCTGTCGGCCCTGACGTGTCCGCCTCGCTTCCCATTTTTGAGCACGGTGTCAAATCTGCAAAGCGCTGTTACCTGCGTACCCTTTGCTCATCTCACGTTTTCGTTGACACTCGCTTCAGGTCGCAGAGTTCACGCTTTCGACCGAGATTTTGAACAACCAAGCGATACGGCATTACAAATTCCGAGGGGGAAAAATGAATACGGGACGATTTTCGCGGATTGCAGCAGTGGCAGTAGCGATGATTTTCGCAGCATCAATGGCATCCGCCCAATTAAACTCTGGCGCGCAGACGATTGCTCTGAACGCTACTCTAGCCGAATCTCTTACTCTTAGCCTTTCGGCCAACGCGGTTAACTTCACGCTGGCCGCCGGCAGCGCGGCCAACGCTGGCAGCGCCACCATCACTGCGACGACTGCATGGAGCTTGAAACCTGGCCGTACCGCGGTCGGCGTCTACGCTTATTTCGCCAGCTCAGCGGCGGCATTGACGGACGGCGCAGGCAACAACATCCCCTCTTCTGCTTTCTTCATCTCGGATAACGGTGGCGCTTCGACTGCCCTAACCAGCACCGTCGCTTTTGGCGCTGCCAATGCCGGATACCAGATGGCGAATGTTGCGATCACCGGTCTCAATAAGACCGCAAGCAGGACTGATGCTATGACCTTCAACATCAACCTGACTGGTGGTACGCTGCCGCAACTTCCAGCCAATACCTATACCGGAACGCTGAACATTCAGGCGCAGGCGACTCCGTAATTTATTGAACGTCTTTTCGCCGTAAGCAAGGGCGGAAGTTCTCTTCCGCCCTTGAGCTTTCCAGGTACGACCGAATCAAATCGATGGCTAAGCAGAACGAAATCGGAGTAATGGCCGTGGTTGGGCTGATGGTGGCGATGTTTGCCGCGCCCGTTCACGCCCAAGTCAAGAACTCCGGCGCCAGTACGATCGCGTTGCAGGCCGTGCTCAGCGATTCCATTACGCTGACGTTATCCGGGAACGCAGTCAACTTCACGTTGGTCGCAGGCAGCGCCAGCAATCCGGGAAATACTTCCATCACGGCCACAACTTCATGGGCGCTGAAGCCGAATGTGGGCAATCTGAATTTGTACGCTTTTTTCAGTACCTCAACCGCCGCCTTGAACGATAGCGCCGGAAACAAGATTCCGTCGGCTGATTTTCAGGTTTCGGATAACGCCGGAGCTTTCGCCGCGCTCACGAATACGGTGCCCTTTGGCGGCGCCAACGCGGGATTGCAATTGTCTTCGATAAAAATTCTCGGTAACAACAAAACCGGCACTCGCAACGACGTCATGAATTTCAATATCAATCTGACCACGCTGCCAAGCTTACCGGCGGGAATTTACACCGGAACGCTGACCATCCAGGCCCAGGCAATCTGATTTCGAAGGTAAGGAAAGATGAAACGAATTTTCTTGAAAACCCAGCGGCGGCTGCTCGCTTTCGCGTTGTTTGCGCTAGCCGCAGATTTGGCACTCCCTGCGCAGACCGTGCGCCCTCTGATCAACGAACTTGGCAATCCGGCGAAGGGTCGGGTGGAATATGTTAACGACAGCCTTACCCCGCTCAACGTTGTGCTTGAGGCGAAGAGTTTTACAGTCGATGAACACGGAGGCATCGCCTATCGCGCGTTAGAGGAGGGAGTTCATCTTAAGCTTTCGACGACCAGCTTCCGCATTCAGCCAAAGCAGACGTTTTACGTTTTTTATGAAGCGAACGCGCCGCAGAGTCCGACGTGGTTTGTGATTTATGCCGCGTTCTCCGGCTTTCCATTTCGCACCGCGCAAGGCATGAATGTGCGCCTTGAGCTACCCCACACGGTTTACCTTCTGCCGAAGCAATCGGTGGAAAAGCTGGAACTGCGAGTGAATCGTGCCGAACTGAACATCGTCGAAAATAAGGTGACGATTGAGGTGGAGAATACCGGAAATAATTTTGGCCGCGTACTCGAAACTCAGCTTCTCTACTCGAAGAAAAAACAAGAAGCGCCTGGCTTTCCAGTCTTCCCGCACAGCAAGCGAATTCTCGAAGTGACACTCGACCAAAAGGCAGAAGGAGAGAATGTCCCGGTTGAAGTCAGCCTGCAATTGCAAAAGTTTAAGGTTGAGGAGAAATTGCGTCGCCGCGATACCTTTTCACCTGCCGAAGTTTCAAATTTGTCGTCACCGCCGCCTCCGGCGGTTGGGAAAAATCCCTAGCTGCCGCCGAAATGCCACTGCGAGCTAAATGCGCGCTGATCGGACTGGCGGTGCTCTTAGCTGGAAGCTCTTACGCCCAGGTATTCATGGTTCAGGGCGGGACTTCCACACTTATAAATGCCGAAGGCGGCTCGGTGCAATTCAAGGCCCCGAACTACGATGGAACCGTCGGTCTCGGCTTCTATAACCATAAATTTCAATTGGGCGCGGAGACTCGCTACCTATATCACGGCTACACCCTGCTTGCGGGGGACGATTCAGTTCCGTTCACGCTTCCCACCGACCTGTTTGATGCTAGCCATTATTTTTCTGCGCGGGGCGCAGGATTTACCCGCACCCATCCAGGCGAGAGCCTTTACGCATTTGCGGGCGCGACCTCAAGCATGCTGGGAGCCGGATTTTTCAATGCCGCATCGATCGATAACCCGGTCGCGATTTTCTTTTACCAGCGCAGAATTTCTGAACACTTGACCTACGTTTCCCGAAATATCTTTTCCAACCAGCAGACCATCCTTAACGGCGTGGAATACGCTCCTGCAAAGTGGCTAAAGACATCCCTGACCGGGGGCGTCGGATCGAACCAGAAATACTTTGCCAGCGGCATCGATGCAGAAACCCAGAAACTGGCATTCAAGGCTAACTACGTTATCACCGGAAACCGCTTTGAGCGTGTCACGGTGCTGAGCCCGATAAGCTCCGAGGTCGACAAAGGAAATGTGCAGGTGCTCTACAAACCCAACGACTTTGTCTCTATTACTGCCGGACACGAGAATATTCTCGAGCCGCTAACGATAGGCGGACCGATGCAGCAAGCTTCGGTCAACCAGATGTCAACAGATTTTCGGATCGAGAAATTTTATTTTGGTACCGGGCTTTTCGCATCGAGCGCGGAGGGCCGCAGTACGCAGGGCACAAACTTTTACGGCGGGCGCCGCATCGGTCAGCGCTTTGAGATCAACACTAACTGGTTTGAGAGCAAGCCGAAAGGCGGACAGACTACAACGATTCTTTCTGGCACGTTTCGAGAGAATCTTTCACCGCGCTTGAGCGTGCTGCAACTGGTCTCCCGTACAGATGGACAAACTACGTTTGCCTTCGGCGGCGACATCACCGGCAATCGATTGATGTTGCGAGCTGATTATCAGAATGTGTACCTGCCGTTTCGCCCAGCAAACCCTTTTCAGCAGGCTTTAGCATTCAACGCTTCGTTCCGGGTGAGTGGCCCCTGGCAGGTGATCGCGGCCTCGAACGTAGCTCCGGACGGGCGATTGCGCTATTCATTTGGGGTAACAACTTATTTATATCGAAATCGGGGTATGACGAGCGCGCAGTCCGATTCGTTTTCCATTGCAAGATATATGGTGCGGGGTACGGTGAAGGACGACGAAGGGAATCCGCTCGAAGGCGCCGCGCTGCATATTGGAAAAGAGATTGTTTACTCCGATAGTTCCGGACACTTCATGGCTCGCTTTTCAAAGCGCGGCCCATTTGTGGTCAGCGTAGCGCTCGACGAGTTCCTTACCAACAACCTCTACGATGTAGTGTCGGCTCCGGCAGAGGTCAAAGCCGACAAAGATGATGCGGCCGTCAATACTGAAATCCTAGTTCGAAGGCGTATTCACGTTCGTCACTAGTTGCAATAAGCTCTTGCTGCATCCTTCGCTGACGAGCGAGAGATGGCCGAACGCGACAGTCCAAACTGTGAGCTGGTTTTCTCCGTGGTAGCAATGGCGGTGATACCGGAAACGCTTTGATACAAACCTCGCGAGACTCAGAGCGCATGACACCGAGAGGAATTCTTTGCTGCAAAATTTAATGATGGGTGATAGGGCGGCGTTTCTACCGCGGTGCAGCGAGGCTCATCTTATTTCGTTGTCTGTTGCTGGGCGACACAGTCAGCGAGACCGAAGATGTCGAAAAGCGTGCGTCCGGCGAGAATTTGCTCCTTAATATCTTGTTCTTTCCGTAGAACTTCAGACGCCAGTCGCGCCGCATCTTGTGCGCTGCTGTAGGCGATGCTAATTATCCCGTTAGCATCAGCAAACACGACATCTTTGGGGCTAACCGAAATGTCTCCCAAACGAACTGGGACGTTAATACGCCCGTAAGTTTCCTTCTTTGCTCTGCTGGGATTGATGTCACTGCAGAAAACGGGGTATCCCAGCGCTCGGATCTCCAACGGGTCTCTGACAGGTCCCGCAACGATAGTTCCTCCGAGCCCTTTTGACTGGGCAGAGATTGACATGAGTTCGCCCCAGAGCGCAGCCCGGCAATTCGGCGGTCCTACTACAACGAGAACGTCACCGGGTTGTGCGACGTGCAAGGCATGGTGAATGGTTAGGTTGTCTTCTGAGGAACATTCGACAGTCAGTGCCGGTCCGCAGATACGAAATCGCCGATCAACAGGGCGAATAGTCGTTTCGACAGGATACGAACGCCCCAGCCCATCCATGAGCTGGCACACCGTGAACTCCCGCAGCTGTGCGATCAGGCTTTGTACGTCATCGTCCATAGAAACCAATTTCAAAACCCAAGAACCCTTGCTAAAGCGATGTGATCCTCATATTCCCGCGTACCACGCATACCCGCCTTCTGGAGATGAGGAGCCCAAGCCCTTGCCGAACTTTTTCAAGTCGTCTGTGACCGTTACCCGATTAATAAATTTCACGCTCTTGTAGCCGAGTTGGCGTGGCAATCGCACGCGAAGAGGCCCGCCGTTGCCTACCGGAAGATCGTCGCCATTCATTCCGTAGGTGAGGAAGGTTTGCGGATGCAAGGCATCGGCTAAATCCATACTCTCCCACCAGTCCGGCTCGATGGAGTAATAGACGATGTATTTGGCCCGCGGGTTTGTTTCAACGAGATCGAGAATATGGGAAAGAGGAACGCCGTTCCATTCTGCGACGTACGACCATCCTTCTTCGCACACCAGTTCCGTAATTTGGCTGCGAGACGGATAACTCTTTAGCTGTGAAACCGAAAACGTTTTTGGTTTAGCGACCATTCCGTCAACCGTGAGCTTCCAGTTGGCGAATCCTTCAGCTTGGTGGCGTTTGAATTCTTCACTGAAAGGACCAACTTCATTCGGCAGCGGTCGCTTCGAGATCTGGTCACGGGAAAATTCGCGAGCTAAAGAATGTTTCGTTAGAAGTCGCAGTGATGCGTAGGTCAGAGTTTCGCCGGGCCCGTAGAGTCCGCCGTGGTCGGGCGCAACTAGTCCGTACTTTTGGGCCAAACGCGCTGCCACGCCGATCGCGGACGCACCAGCAGTCGCGCCAAGTCCGGTCACGATCAGTTTACGACGCGAGAGTTTGCTCATGTTCGCTCCTCTCCTGGGTGCGACCCGTGATCATTGAGCGCATACGGTCCCAAAATCCGGCTAGCCAAACCAGCACTACGTGCGCAAGCATGAAGCCAACCAGCGCGATTGAAACGAAGAAGTGAATTGTTCGTGCGGATTGCCGTCCGCCGAGCAATAGGACCGTCGCGGGAAAAGCGGAGTCGAAGGCCGGAGACATGGCCAGTCCGGTCCAGATCACAAGTGGGAATAAAACAAAGATCACGAATAGATATGTCAGGCGCTGAAGAACGTTGTAAGACCAGGCGTCAGATTCATCCGCGGGTGCGAAGCGGAGATGGTGAGAGATGACTCTCGTGAAACTCTGTCGAGATAAGTCGGATTTCTGTGGGAACAAGTTCCTGCGAAAGTGCCTTCGCAAAATCCCGGAGATTACATAGAGCGCTCCGGTCAGCGCGAGCAGCCATGCGCTCTGAAAGTGAAGCGCGCGACTCCAGCCGTTCTGATCAGGCAGTACGTACCCGTAACCCGTGGGAACCAACCTCCGGGACGAGGGCACGGGCAACTTAAACAGCGGCTCTGTCAAGACATTTCCGGTTTCGCCCCAATAAAAGCGCGGATGAGAGAGAACAATCTCGCTGCCCGAGACGAGTAAAGCGAGAAAACAAAATGTGGTGATCCAATGGGTGATACGCACCAGGAGCGAATGCCGCTGGATTATCTCAGCAGCGGTCATCTCGGGGATCGAAGTCGGGACGGACGCCTCCAGTGGCACGTGAACGGATCCCAGGCTCGACATTCTTCCCTCCCACCTCTCAACAAGTCTTGGGGTTTACATCTGTGGAGAAACAATCATGAGGCGAAACGTTCCCGGCGTAAATTCGGGAAGATCTCCTGGAGGTGTAGGCTTCTGGCCAGGTTTCACCTCCTCGTACGGCAAGTAAAGTTTGTGACTTTTGGAATCGAGAGCCATCGTTCTCGCTTCTTTCTGTGTTGTAAGAGTCTGCACCACTGTGTACTTATCCGGGCTCTCCTGCTTCACAACGGTGAGCGTCCCGTCGCAGTTCGATGAAAAAATCAATCTCTTTTCCTCGTCGTAAGTAGCCGCATCGGGTTCCACACCGACAGGTACCTGGGCGATCTGTTTTCCGGTGTCCGCATCCGTAACAATCATTACCTTGTTGGCACACACTGAAAACAGACGGCGACCTTTCGTGTCCATCGCCAGCCCTGCGGGCTCTTTGCATGGAGCCAGCGGCCATTCGCTCTCCAATTTCGTGCCCTCAGAGTCGAAGCGTACCAGAGAGTTCTTAGTCTCGATGTTTACATAGACAATCCCCTTGCCGTCTGTAGCCGCGAACTCGGGAATGCCTCCCAGCGGAACCGTCGCGATAATCTTATCGGTGGCAGCATCGATCACGCTCGCGTTGTGGCTGTGAGCATTGAATGCATAGACACGTTTCTTCGTGGGCTCATAAAGAACGGCATCCGGAGCATTACCAACTTTGATTTTGTGCGTCACCGCATTCGACTTAAGATCAAAAACTACGACTGTGTTGTCGCTGCCATCCGTGACGAATCCCTTGTTGAGATCATGCGCGAGCGCAACGCCGTGAATGCGTTTGAGATCTGAGATGCTGGCCACTTCTTTGCCGGAGTTGAGGTCCAATATCAGCAACTTGTTCTCGCGGGTAACGTAAAGGTGGTGGTTGGGGACATCCGCGACAAGGTAATCCCAATAGGTTTCATCACCCGGGAAAGCGATTCGATCTGTAACCCGGTAGGTTTGTTGTGCGCCGACCGCAATCGAGCAGCATAAACATCCGAAAATCAGCGCCAGGCTGTAAATTCGCATAGAAACCTCGAGCTAGGCAAAAAGCGCCTGCCTCACAATTACTACTTCGAATCCTTGACCGCAGCGGGCATCGTGTCGGCTTGGGTCGCTCTTGTCTCGATAAGGGAGAAATGTTCCATCATCATTTTTGCAGCGCCGGTTGGATTCTGCTTCTCGATCTCCACGTAAATATTCTCGTGGGAGCGGTACGAACTCTTGTAGTCCGTGAGCAGTCGGACCGTTTCTCTCCTGCTCTCAATAAGCATTTGAGAAAGCATTTCGATCATCGTAGCCATTACGCCGTTGCGGGCCGCCCGAACGATGCAGCCGTGGAATCGAGGCTCGGCCTGACACCAGGCTTCCGGATCGCCCATTGATTTTTCCATGTCGGCGAGAGCGTCGCGCATCGACTCCAGGTCTTTTTCAGTCCGCCGCTCCGCCGCAAGACTAGCGAGCTTCACCTCAAGCGTGTACCGCGTTTCAAATAAGTCAGTCTTTGACACATTCTGCAGGGCGAGCGCAAATTCCGACGGCACTCGCATGATGTCGCTTGCAGAGTCTGCGAGATAGGAACCTGACCCCTGCCGCGCTTTAATCACTCCCATGATCTGAAGCGCTCGCATTGCCTGACGTAGAGTAGGACGGCTAACTGCTAATGCCTCTGCCAAGTCGCGTTCCGGCGGCAGTCGCTTGCCGGGAACAAAAATCCGCTTCCCGATCAACTCCTTGAAACGAGCGATCAGTTCGTCCGGGATAGCCACTCGATTTATGCGGGGACCAATATCAAGGGACAACGGCATGCGTGGATTCTCTCAACCGAAATGCGCGGACGCGTCTTTATATAGCCACTGAAGAGAGTTGTCAATTGGTAAATTGGTAAAGTGGTAAGATAAAAAACTTGTTGACAACATGACCAATTAGGAATTATAAATTGCGCCGCCGTCATAAGGACAATTCTGGAGAAGCAGATGCGGATCGCAAAACTGGTTGCATTGTTCGCTGTAGTCAATCTGCTGGCAGTCGCACTGCGGGCGCAAACCGCGAGCAGTTCGTTAAACGGTACCTTAAAAGATCCCCATGGGTCGGTCATCTCAGGCGCGAGCCTGACCCTCTCCAACCGGGAGACAGGGTTCAACCGAGATGCGAAGACCAACGGTCAGGGTGTTTATCAATTTTTGCAGATCCCGCCCGCCACGTATGAGCTGAGCGTCAGCGCTTCCGGTTTCGCCACTCAAAAGCGAGACAACTTGATCTTGATGGTGGATACACCAGCTACCCTGGATGTCGCGATGCAAGTCGCGGGGTCACAAGCCGTTGTAGAAGTCACGGCTAGCGCTCCCCTCGTAAACACGCAGGACGCGAGCCTCGGACATGCCTTCAACAGCGATCAGATTTCATATTTGCCGTTCGAAGGGCGAGAGGCTGCCAGCATCTTGAGTCTGCAGGCTGGAGTTGTTTACACCGGCAACAGCAGCCATACCAGCCCTGCCTCAGATAGCCGCAGCGGAGCGGTCAACGGCGCCCGCAGTGACCAGACGAACGTGACGCTCGACGGTGTAGACGACAATGATCAGACTCAAGGGCTCGCCTTCACAGGCGCATTGCGCGCCACGCTCGACTCTCTCCAGGAATTCAAGGTCACGACCAGTAACGCGACCGCAGATGCCGGAAGGTCTTCCGGAGGTCAGGTGTCGCTCGTTACAAAGAACGGCACAAACTCTATTCACGGTACAGCCTACGAATATTATCGTCCGCCATTTGGAGCGGCCAACGATTGGTTCAACGCAAATGCCGAAGTGGGCCAAGGGCTTCCAAACAAACCTGCATTCCTGCTGCGCAACACTTTCGGCGCAACGGTAGGGGGCCCGATTCAGAAGAATCGCTTATTTTATTTTCTTGCGTACGAAGGGCAGCGAACGCGAGAGAGCTTACAAGTGTCCCGAGTCGTGCCAAGCAGTGACCTGCGCAACGGGTCGGTGACTTATACGTGTGCTCAGGATCCAACGTGCCCTTCGTCTGGAGTCTTCACTCTTACGCCAGCTGACCTTGCGCAGATGGATCCAAACTGCACGAGCCTGGGATCGTGTCCCCTGGGGCCAGGGGCAAACCCTGCGGTGATGTCGATATTTCAACAATACCCCCTACCCAACACCAATTCGTTGGGCGATGGGTACAATTTGCAGGGGTTCACGTTCTCATCACCGCTACCCTCGAAGCTCGACACGTACGTCGCAAAATTGGACTACAACCTGACGGCGAACGGAAACCACCAGATCTTCGTCCGCGGCGGCCTGATGAACGATAAAGGCGCGTCGCGCAACGATCCAACTTCGATCACGGGCAGCGGGGGAGCGGAATTCCCCGGACAGCCGGCGAATATCAGCCATCTCAATAACACCAAGGGAATCATCGGGGGATACACGGCTGCGCTCCGCAGCAATTTGCTGAATAGTTTCCGCTATGGCTACATCCGCCAGGGATTCGTGGACGTTGGCCTGCAGTCGCAGCACTACGTCAACTTTAGGGGGCTCGATAACTTTAACGCTCAATCGCCTTCCACCCACACGCGAGTTCCGGTCAGCAACTTTGTGGACGACGTTACTTGGAGCAAAGGCTCGCACACGATGCAGTTCGGAGGCAATCTCCGCATCATCAACAACATGCGAGATTCCAACAGTACCTCTTTCTTCACAGCGCAGACGGATTCCTTTTGGCTCTTGGGATCTTGCATTTCGACTTGCGGGATTCCCGGCAGTCTCGATCCTTCGGGATTCGGATTCCCGGCTGTAGATTCGAGCTTCAGCACCAGTTACGATTACGCGGTCACATCGTTGGCGGGCCTGATTACGACGGTGGGGTCAAATTACAACCTCATGAAGAACCTCGCGCCATCGCCGGAAGGAACTCCAGTGAACCGGCGTTTCCGCAATCACGAACTAGAATTTTATGGCCAGGATACTTACCGCCTGAAACCGAATTTGACCATCACCTACGGTTTGCGCTACACACTTCTGCAGCCTCCTTACGAGACCACAGGGACTCAGGTCGCCCCGGATATCAGCCTCGACGATTGGTTTAACAAACGCGCGGCCGCTATGCGTCAAGGTCAGGTCTACAACCCTGTCCTCACGTTCAGCTTATCGGGACAGGCAAACGGTAAGAAGCCGTATTGGAATTGGGATAATAAAAATATCGCTCCACGGTTTTCCATCGCTTACGCACCTAAGGCGGAAGGTGGCTTCTCGAAATGGCTCTGGGGAGGTGCAGGGAAGAGTTCGATCAGGGTCGGATATGGCATTTACTACGATCACTTCGGCGAAGCGGTGATTAACAGCTTTGATCAGTTAGGTTCATTCGGACTTACGACTTCTTTAAACAATCCGGCGGGTGTGCAGACCGTCGATGGCTCGGCGCGATTCTCCAGTCTCTATACAATCCCCACCAGCAGTGCGAGCACGAGCGGAAGTTGCCCAGTTGCGCCTTGTCCGCTGGTAGAGGCGGCCCCGATGGGGTCATTCCCCGTGACCCCGCCCGCGGGCTTGGCGAGCGGCTACGCCATAACCTGGGGACTAGATGACCGCCTGAAGACTCCGTACTCGCACGTAATGGATGTCTCAATCACGCGCGAACTGCCAAAAGGTTTTGTCTTCGAAGCGGCCTATGTAGGTCGGTTCGCGCGACGCCTACTTCAGGAAGAAGATTTGGCGATGCCGACGAACCTGCGGGACCCGGCCTCAGGCATGGATTACTTCACCGCCGCCACCCTGCTGGCCAAGCAGTATCGAGCAGGCGTGCCCATTCAGAACGTTCAGCCGATTCCTTATTGGGAGCATATCTATCCTGCAGCGGCCGGTGCCTCTTCTACACAAATTGGTGGCGACTGTGGGCAGCCAGGCGTCTCTTGCAGCGGCCTTACGAGCGGCCCGCTTCCCGCCAATGTGACGGCGACGCAAGCCATGTATGACTTGTTTGCGTTTAACGCCGGAAATGAAACAACGGCGCTTGAGTTTGCCGATGTGCCCGGACTCGTCAGCGCTAACGGCTGTTATCCTGCCTGCGCATCGATCAACGGCCAGCAAACGCCATTCACGTATTACTCTCCACAATACTCATCTTTATACGCGTGGCGAAGTGTAGGCAGCAGCGCTTACAACGCAGGCCAGTTCAGCCTTCGCCGCCGCGTCGGAGACGGTCTGCAGTTTGATCTGAATTACACTTACTCCAAATCGATGGACATCGGCTCGAATGCGGAGCGAATCAATCACTTTCAGGGCAGTGGTTTTGCCAGCCAGATTCTCAATTCATGGTTTCCCAATCAGCTGCGCGGACCATCCGATTTCGATGTCACTCACCAGATCAACACGAACGTCGTTTATCAACTTCCCTTCGGCCGTGGCAAGCGCTTTGGCGCCGGAGTGAACCGACTCGTCGACGCGGTCGTTGGTGGTTGGACCGTCTCTGGCCTCTGGCGCTGGACCTCCGGATATCCGTTCTCAATTAGCAGCGGCTTCGGGTGGGCCACGAATTTTGATGAGCAATCCTTGGCGGTATTGAACGGCAAACGACCGAAAACGGGCACTTATATACTCAACGGGCAGCCGAACGTGTTTGGCAATCCCAATAACGTGAACGACCCCACTTCAGCCATCAATCAGTTCCGCGCCGCCCTCCCCGGCGAGTCGGGGCAGCGCAACAACTTGCGTGGCCCCGGCACCTTCAACGTTGACGCTTCAGTGAGCAAAAACTGGAAGATCACGGAAAGGCAAGCTTTCCGTTTGAGTATGGAAGCGTTCAATCTCACGAACACGCCGCGCTTCGACGTCGGTTCCATGCAACTCGGACTCGCGGGTAACAGCATCACCAGCAGTAGCTCATTTGGAAATTTTAGCTCGACACTCTCAAACCCGCGCGTGCTTGAGTTTGCAGGACGTTATACATTTTAGATTCTCCGCAACATTAGCTGAGGTGTTTGTCGCCTCTTCGGTGCGTATGTGTGACGGCAATTCATGACGCTGGCGACGAGCTCGATTCGCACTATGGCAAGCGCGGCTCTTCTTGTAATTGCCTTCTCTGCCTCGCTCTTCAGTCAAGGCACGCAATCACCGTCCCCTTTGTCTGCTGTGCTCGCGCAACCGTCTAAAGCCGGGGAAGGACAATTGAAACGGGAAAACTTTACTCCCGAACTCATGCAGCAACTTGAAGCGATCAAGGCCGCTGCTCTGACTGACGACTACGCCTATCAACAACTAGCCCATTTGACGGAGAAGATTGGCCCACGTCCGGCCGGATCGGCCAGTGCGAAAGCCGCCGTCGACTACGTTGCGGCCCAGATGCGCAGTCTTGGACTGGATGTCCGTTTGGAAGAAGTGAAAGTTCGCCACTGGATTCGCGGCACCGAGACTGCCGAACTCATCACCGGCCCAGGCTTCGCACCGGGTATTCAGCAGCGAATCGTGCTCACCGCTCTCGGTGGGAGCACATCGACAGGACCCGACGGCATTGCCGCCGAGATAGTGGTCGCCAACGATTTCGATCAGCTTAAGGCGCTGGGCCACGAAAAAGTGGCGGGCAGAGTCATTCTGCTTAACAAGAAGTTCGACAAACAAAAAGAGGATGCTGGGTTCGGGTTTGCCGCCTACCGTGAGAACGTTGGCTATCGCGAAACTGGACCAAAGGTAGCTGCCGATCTCGGAGCCGTAGCCGCGCTCGTCCGTTCGATTGGTGGTGCGGATTATCGCTTGCCGCACGCGGGTGACAGCGACGCTGCGGGAATTCCGGCTGCAGCAATTACTTCCGAGGATGCCGATCTGATCCAGTACCTTGCTGCTCAAGGTCTAGTCCGCATACACCTCACGCTGACTCCGCGAAGGGAACCCGACGAAACGAGTTACAACGTTATCGGCGATCTAAAAGGAACTGACCACCCCGAACAAGTTGTGCTGGTTTCCGGTCATCTTGACTCTTGGGATCTCGGCACCGGCGCTCTGGACGATGGTGCCGGAGTAGTCACCGCCATGGAAACTGTTCAGCTACTCCAACAACTTCATCTCCGCCCAAGAAGAACGCTTCGGGTGATTGCCTGGATGGACGAGGAGACAGATGGTGCTGGTAGCAATCGATATATAAAAGAGAACCAAAACGAATTCCCCAACTATGTGGCTGCTATTGAAAGTGACGTTGGCGCTGGGCACCCACTAGGTTTTGTAACCAGGATGAGCAAGTCCGCAGTGGAAGCGCTGAAACCGATTCAAACAGTGCTCACGAGCTTTGGCGCTTCCGTCTTTCAAGACTCTCTGCATCCGCCCGGCATAACGGATATCGCCCCAATGGCCGAGCAAGGCGTTCCTGTCCTGGGCTCGATGCAAGATACTCGCACGTATTACAACTATCACCACACGGCGGCTGACACGCTCGATAAAGTTTCCTCGGTGGAATTGCGCGAGAACGCCGCTGCGCTGGCGGTATTGTCTTACGCCCTGGCCAGTATGAACGACCGATTGCCACGCTGAATCGAATGTTCACCAAGTCTTCGCCGACCCGCAAACATTGTGTTGTACAGACTCATCAGGAGGAGAAATGGCAGGTCTCTTTGCGACGAAGTCTGTAAGCGCGATCCTTGCGGAAGCACAGGAGACAGGCGATCAGACCCTGAGGCGAGCATTGGGCCCGGGCCACCTGATTGCGCTTGGAATCGGCTCTATTATAGGTACCGGAATTTTTGTTCTTACCGGAACCGCAGCAGCCCACCATGCCGGACCCGCCATCATGCTCTCTTTCGTTCTGGCGGGGATCGCCTGCGTATTTGCCGGCCTCTGTTACGCAGAATTCGCCTCGATGATTCCGGTTTCGGGTTCAGCCTACACTTATGGTTATGCGACCTTCGGCGAATTCGTCGCCTGGATCATCGGATGGGATCTCGTCCTCGAGTATGGCCTTGGAGCAGCGACGGTAGCGAGCGGCTGGAGTGGCTATGTGCTGAGTCTGCTGCAGGATTTTGGAATTCATCTTCCCCCGAGGCTCGCCGGCGCTCCAGGAACAGTTTTCTTACTCTATAACGGACATTGGGAACGATCGACCGCACAGCTTCAGAAGGCATTGGAGTTTTCTCACGTCGATGCCGCAAGTCTTCCACATCAGTATTCCTCCTTTAATTTATTCGGATTCATCGGCATTCTGCTAGTCACAGCCGTTCTGGTGGTCGGTATCAAGGAGTCAGTCACTCTGAACTCGGTTGTCGTGATAGTGAAGCTTTGTGTGCTTCTGATTTTCATCGGCATTGGCGCGAACTACATCATGGGGCACCGCGCAGAGGCGGTAGCCAACTGGACTCCCTTCCTGCCCGCCAATACTGGCCACTACGGCGATTTCGGATGGTCTGGCATCGCCCGGGCTGCCGGGATAATTTTTTTCGCTTATATCGGTTTTGATCAGGTATCGATGGCCGCGCAAGAATCTAAGAATCCCAGCCGCGACATGCCCATAGGCATTCTCGGGTCTCTTGCGATATGCACGGTCATCTACATCCTCGTCACCGGTGTTCTGACCGGATTGGTGAAGTACACATCCCTCGACGCCCCGGCCCCGATCGCCGCAGGCATAGAAATTACTGGGGTCAGCTGGGGGAGCAAACTGGTGAAGCTCGGCGCAGTCTGCGGTCTCAGTTCCGCCATGGTAGTTACGTTGCTAGGGCAGTCACGCATCTTCTTTGCCATGTCGCGTGACGGATTGCTTCCGAAATGGGCGAGCGTGGTACATCCCCGCTTCCGCACTCCCTACATTTCAACGATTCTGGTCGGGTTGTGCGTGGCATCGGTCGCCGCACTCACCCCGATCAATGTAATAAGCGAATTGGTTTCGATCGGAACGCTGCTTGCGTTTATCATCGTTTGCGGCGGCGTCTGGATTCTTCGCAGGCGAGAATCGGCACTCCCACGCTCGTTCGTAGCGCCTTGGGTCCCGTTCACTCCGCTGATGGGCATTCTTATCTCGCTATCAATGATGATCAGTCTCGGATGGGAAAGTTGGGCGCGGCTTTTTATTTGGCTGGGGATCGGACTGATTATTTATTTCGGTTACGGTCGCAAGCACAGCAAGGTGAGACTAGGCAACGCGGATTCATCCGAGTCGTAACAAGGACGGTTTGAACGATTACCAGGCCTCGTTCATTTGCCACCAAGTACTTTGGGTAAAGAAGCGGTTCGGCGTTTCCGCATCCGAGCGCTACCTATTCACTCTCGACTTGAGACAAGGGAACGGATCGCTTTCAGCCTTCCGGTACGACCTACCGTAGCCCACAATCTAGAATCGTCTGCCAGACCTCATTAGACGATAGCGAATCGGAACCAACTAGCACGTGAACAAGACGCCGGATTTTCGATAGGCGGCCACCGGGCCTCGTGCGTGATATAAAATTCCCTCATTTGAGAAGACGCGTTTTGCGTCGATCGTTGTTTCCTCATGCCAAGCCAGCCAAATTCGATAGTCATTGAGGGAGCGTGGCGAATCGACTCCTACGTCCGGGACGAGGAGGCGACTCTGCTTACTGGGATCCTCATCATGGCCCAGGGCCGGTGGTCTACTCTGTATTTCATTCCGCAACCCGCAACGAGTGAGCATTGGGGCAGCGCCGAGTCGGGTCGATACACAAGCGAAAGCGATCGGCTTACGTTCCATCACGAATTCACCTTCCAAGGGGGTGGGGGGAAAAGTCTTCTGATCGACCTGCACTCAACCACAGTGGAAGCCTGCCGGATTGTGCTCACTTCCGATACGCTGCAAATTTATTTTCCCAGTGGCAACGTCATTCATTGTCGGCGATTCTCTGAATGACGGCACAAGCCCGAGGCACGTCTCCCGAAGAGAGGTCCACGAGCGATTCTCCGTTTCATCTGCGGCGGGAGATCAGCTTGTTAGGGCTGGTAGCCACGGCGGTTGCTGCGATGGTCGGAGTCGGCGTTAATATCCTACCGTTCATGGTGCAGCGATCCCAACCGGGAATAGGCCAATGGGTCCCACTGGCGTATGTGTTTGCAGCCGTCCCCGCAGTGCTCGCCGCGCTTTGCTATGCGGCACTCGTGTCCGGCATGCCACGGGCTGGCGGGAGCTACGTGATCGTGAGTCGAGGTCTCAGTCCGTTTGCCGGTTTCATTGCCAGCTTCTCGCAGTGGTTTGGACTTTGCATGGCAATGGGCGTCGTGGCGTACTTCCTTGTCCCCGTGATACGCGACTTGCTTTCCATCGCGGAGCAGGCGGGTGCCGCGGCGCAACTGGACCTGATGCTACCGAGACTCTGGATTTCGCTCATATCGATATGGCTGGCGTGGCTTGTAAATCTCGCCGGAATACGGTTCTACGAGCGTAGCGTGGTTGCGATGGCGGCCATCACGATCGTCGCTCCGGTCATCATGACAGCTGCTGGCATATGGTACTCACCACAAACCAGCTTGTTGAAACTTCAATCGATAGGCTCTGTTGCGCTATCCGACGCTGGCATGCCGCGGATAACTCCCGCGACCTTTCTTGGAACTGCGGTCATATTGTTCTCGTCATTCATTGGCTTCGACGCCGTAGCCCAGGCGGCGGGAGAGGCACGCCGAGCCGGTGACCTGGCTCGTGCCATTATGATTGCAATTGGAACCGTCACCCTTTATTACGTTTGTTTTACCTGGAGCTTCTACCACGCGATTCCCGCGCAATACGTCTATCGTGCCTCGCTGGTGCACGACATATCTGCGCCCGGATTGATGGTTCCACTGCTCCCCAGATGGTTGAGCCTGACCATTCTCGCTTCTGTGGGAGTGGCGATTCTCAAAGTGCTGCCAGCCTTGATGATGGCCAATTCTCGTTCGCTTTACGCCTTCGGCGTAGACGGCATCCTGCCCAAAGCGTTCTCGCGCGTCAACTCCAGGTTTCAGACGCCGCATTACGCCTTAACGGTGACGGCAGTCGCAGCCAGCTTATGCGTTCTCGGGTGCAACCTGGCGCGAGATTTCTTTCTCGGTGTCGATCTGCTGGTGGTTTCAATGCTCGTGAATTTCCTTTTGATGGCAGGCGCGCTCCTGATGCTCCCGAGGGTGAATCCCGGACTGCACAGACAGATTACTTTTTTGAAGTCACGCCGCGCCCAAGTCGTGATTTCTTTCAGCGCAATTCTGCTGCTCGGCGCCCTCCTGATCGTGCAAATTACAGGCGATGTTTCTTCCGCGGTTCCGTGGTATCTGAAGTCAACTACAAATTGGCTTGTGGTGATAGTCACGGCGTGCATTTGCTTTTGGCGTTTCTGGACGCGGCAAAGCTCCAAAGGTCCGGGGGCGCAAAGCAAGATCTTTAGCAACTTGCCTCCGGAGTGACATGCGCACTGCTGACGTAGCTATTATTGGCGGCGGTGTTATCGGTTGCTCTATCGCCTACCAACTCGCTCAATCGGGTGTGACCAGTGGTGTGGTGTTCGAACGCAAACATGTTGCCAGCGGAGCGACCGGCGTGTGCCCTGGCGGAATCCGACAGCAGTTTGAAGGCGAGGCGGAGTGCATCCTTGCGCGACGTTCTATGCGTTTCTTCGAGCAAGCGAACGAATTACTGGAACCCGAATTTCCATTTTTTCTCGAGCGCTCAGGATATCTGTTCTTGGCCGAAAGCCAGGCGCTGCTTTCGCAGTTCCACCGCAATGTGGCCCTCCAAAATCGTCTGGGCATTCCTTCTCGCGTCATAATGCCCTCCGAAATTGCCACGATGGTGCCAGCCTTGGTTTGCGAGGGCGTAATCGGTGGATCGTTTTGCGCTGAGGATGGATTTCTCGAAGACTGCGATGGCTTCACTCATAGCCTATTGCGTCGCGCCCGAGAGAAAGGTTTCGAACTTGCGCTCGCAGAGGTTGTAAATCTGCAACAGGAAGGCCGAACCTGGCGGCTTGATACTACGACCGGGTCGTGGGTTGTTGGGAACGTGGTGCTGGCAGGCGGCATCGACAATCCGTCTCTGGCAAGTTACGCAGGAATCCGTTTGCCCATCAAGGTGGAACGGCGACGCTTGGCATTCACCGAGCCTCGGGATGGCTCGCTCATGCACCCTCTCGTTGTCGCCCTTGAACGCAGCTTCGCAGGAAAGCAATTACAGAATGGCGTCTTCTACATGGGATGGCTCGGAGAAACGCCCGAGAGTGATGACCTGACGTTCACGGAACAAGCGCTGACCGCCGGCGCTAGTCTGCTGCCCGTTATCGCACATCTTCCCGTCCGTCGGGTAGTTACGGGATACTACGATTCGACCCCAGATCACCGGCCGATCCTCGGCGGCGTCAACGGACTCGACGGCCTATTTCTGGCCGCCGGATTTAGTGGCCACGGATTTATGCTGGCTCCGGCAGTAGGCGAGATTATGGCGGGCCTAATCACGGGCTCGAAAATCGATTCGCCGTTGGAAGAATTCTCGGTGCAGCGGTTTGCGGCAGGCATCGCAAGCGAGGGTTTGCAGATCTGAAATCGCCGTCTCGAAAGGTAACAGGATGCAACGCGTAATATTTTTTCTACTTTCAGTCTTTGCTCTCACAGGTACCTGCGCAGCCCAGGATGGGAACTGGGATCACCTGCTGCAGTTGCACCAGGATTTCTTGAGTCTTCGGGACGCCGGCATGAAAGACACGGTCCACGACTTCTCGCCATCCTCGGTCCAGAACCGCGCGGCGAGTTTGAAGGACCTGCAGCGCCGCCTCCAGGGCATCGATCCCTCGAATTGGCCAACAACTCAGAAAGTGGACTGGGTGTTGGTTCGCACAGAGCTGAACGATGTAAGTTTTCGGTATCGCGTGCTTAAGCCGTGGTCCCGCGATCCCAGCTTCTATATCGATTTCTTCAGAACCTTGCCGTACGCCGAGGTCCCGATCCCAGCGGATAAGCTCAACGAATTCCGATCCCAGCTGCGCTCCATACAACCGCTGCTTCAGCAAGCGAAGCTGAACCTAGCCGAAGCTGGCGGAGACCTTACCGACATCGCGTTATTCCACCTCGATCACTACGACGGCGTGGGTCAAGGAGAACCGCTGCGCAAGGATCCTCCCCAAGGCGTTGTCGGGTGGTATCAAGACCTTCAGTCTCGCTCTGAAAAGGGGCAACCCGAAATTTCTGCGGATGTCACACGAGCGCTCGAAGCCATCCGCGGATACCACGATTGGTTAGTCGCCAATCGATCGAAGCTTAACCACCCAAGCGCAATAGGCCTCACCGAGTACAACTGGTATATCAAACACGTTCGTTTGATGCCCTATACCGCCGACGACCTTCGCGTAATCGCTGACGTCGAATCGAGCCGGGCTCGCACCTTTCTTAAGATTCAGCAGGCCGTCAACCGCAACCTCCCCCAACTCGAACTCGCCCGAAGCGAGCAGGAGTATATCGCCCGCGTCCGCCAAGCCGAGGATATGATTCGCGCGTTTCTTTCGGCTAACCACCTGCTTACCATTCCGGACTATGTCGGCCCGCAAAAAACCGATGCCTTCTGGATCGAGCGGCCCGGTGGCAAGCGCCATTTTTGGGAGGAGCTACAGTATCGCGATCCTCTGGTCGATCACATTCACGCCTCCGTTCCGGGGCACCGCCTCGACTTTCTCATGCATGAGCACGATACTCGTCCCATCCGCCGCGACTACGAGGATGGTGGCCGTATCGAAGGTTGGGGATTTTACTGTGAGGAAATGATGCTGCAGGCGGGCTTGTTGAGAGATCGACCGCGAGCGAAAGAACTGTTTTACATCGCTCAGATCGCCCGTGCAGCGCGAATTCCAGCGGAACTTAAGATCCAAAGTGGCGAATTCTCAATGCAGGAAGCAATCAATTTCATGGTTGAGACTGTTCCGTTCATGGATCCAAATCTGGCCCGTTACGATCTGGAAGTATACTTTCGCAATCCGGGGTACGGAATGAACTACGTTGCGGGCAAGCAACAGATTGAACAGCTTCTCGCGGCGCAAGCTCACCAACTGGGCGACAAGTTTGATCTTGGGACTTTTCACGATCAATTCTTAGCCTCGGGGATGATTCCGGTTGCATTGGCGGAATGGGAAATGACCGGAGCCGACATCTACAAAGTGCTGGATCTACGGTAGCCAGGTCCCCAACGACATCTAGCAAAGCTCTTGCGGTAAAGCGTTCGGCTACTCGAGTTTCCCCCCAGCGTATTCTCTAGAGCGACACCACGCGGCATGATCAAGTGTCTAATGAGTTGCCTGGACTCAGACAAATTGGTATCGCACGCGCGCCTTCGAAACTGGGGTACTGCCGAGATCTGAGGCTGCGGCGTTGATTCGCGGACGGCATGTCGTTCTCAACCGGCCCGTCCAAGCAACCCGATCGGCTTGTCGAATAAAGGTCAGTCCATGAGTCGCCGTGGCCGTGCTTCAGCGCGACTCCCGCTGCAACATCCAGCAGCGGTTATCCCTCTCGCATAAGCGCGTCGCTCCGTTGACCTCTCCGGTCGTCTCGCCTACCATTGCTCACCTTCGTATGATCGGCCAAACAATCTCCCACTACCGGATTGTCGAGAAGTTGGGCGCTGGCGGAATGGGTGTTGTTTACAAAGCGGAAGACACTCGCCTGGATAGATTTGTCGCCTTGAAGTTTCTTCCGGAAGAAATGGCCAACGATCCCAGTGCATGGGAGCGCTTCCGACGTGAAGCCAAAGCTGCCTCCGCTCTCAACCACCAAAACATCTGCACCATCTATGACATTGGCGAAGAGGGCGGTAAGGGCTTCATTGCCATGGAGTATCTCGATGGCATGACATTGAAGCATCAGATCTCCGGCCGCGCTTTGGACCTTGAGCTTCTCATCTTCCTCGCGCTCGAAATCGCAGACGCTCTGGACGCTGCGCATTCCGAGGGTATAGTCCACCGCGACATCAAGCCTGCAAACATCTTTGTTACGCGACGCGGTCACGCCAAGATTCTCGACTTTGGTCTCGCCAAGATTGCGGTGCCACATCGCTCCGCGAGCGAGGGCGCTGAAAATGAAACGATTGCGACGGAAGAGAAACACCTCACGAGTCCCGGAACCGCCGTCGGAACCGTCGCCTACATGTCTCCTGAGCAGGTTGCGGGCAAAGACCTTGACCCTCGTACCGACCTGTTTTCTTTTGGCGTCGTGCTCTATGAAATGACGACCGGTACCGCGCCCTTTCGCGGCGACACTTCGGGGCTGATCGCCGACGCCATTCTGAATCGCGCCCCCGTCGCGCCGGTCAGATTGCGACCGGATCTTCCGCAAAAACTTGAGGACATCCTCAACCGCGCTTTGGAAAAAGACCGCACTCTCCGTTATCAACACGCCTCCGACATGAGGGCTGAGCTAAAGCGCCTGCAAAGGGATAGCAGTTCCGCTGGCGTGGCGATATCAACCTCGGCTCCGGCCCGAGACCAAGCCCAGCCCAGTGCGCGGCATCAAAATGTGAGAAAAAAAGTTTATTTTTACGCTGGCGCTCTGCTTTTGTTGGCCTCCGTCGTGGTGGCGTTCTTCCTGTATCGCTCCCCATCGCACAAGCAGACCTCCAGCAACGATTGGCAACAGCTTACCTATTTTACGGATTCTGTCGTCTATCCGGCGTTGTCGCCGGATGGACGCATGCTCGCATATATTCGCGGCTCACAGCCGCTTCTGGGCCCAGGACAGATTTATGTTCAATTCTTGCCCGACGGTCAACCGGTCGAGCTTACGCACGATGGCAGAACGAAACTCAGCCCGACGTTTTCTCTCGATGGATCAAAAATTACTTACAGCGTGGTCGGGCCGTGGGACACATGGCAGGTTTCGGTCCTCGGGGGCGAGCCTAATCTGCTTCTTCCAAACTCGTCATCGTTGACCCCGATCGACGGAGGAAAAAACTTTCTTTTTTCTGAAATCAAAGAAGGCCTCCACATGGTTTTGGTGACGACCGACCAGAGCCGAGGCAATAGTCGCGACATCTACGTGCCTCAAGGAGAACGCAGCATGGCCCACCACTCCTACTTGTCCCCCGATGGCCGATGGGTGCTTGTGGTTGAGATGGATAATAGGGGCGAAATGGCAGCGTGTCGCGTAGTTCCATTTACTGGATCATCACAAGTTCATCTCGTAGGCCCCCCTAATCGTCCATGCCTTTCAGGAGCGTGGTCGCCGGACGGCAAATGGCTGTACGTAAACGCCGAGACAGATGACTATCACATCTGGCGCCAGCGCTTTCCCGATGGAGAGCCTGAACAAATAACGTTCGGCCCGACCTCTCAGGAAGGTATCGCGATGGCGGCGGATGGGAAGTCTCTTATCACGTCCGTGGGCTCTAGCGACTTTACGATCTGGCTGAACGATAAGGACGGGGATCACCAGGTATCCTCCGAAGGATCTGCCTGGTTACCCGCATTTTCAGTTGACGGCAAGCGCCTCTATTTCCTCATGCGTAGTGGTGGCGAAAAGCATGGTGACGAACTTTTCGTTAAAGACCTCGGCACGGGAAAGGTCGACAGTGTTCTACCCGGCTACGATGTTGATAGTTATTCGATTTCAAGCGATGAAAAGCAGGTTGTCTTTGCTCAGAGCGATCGCAGAGGACATACCAGTCTATGGATCGCGCGCACCGATCATCGCTCTTCGCCCGTACACTTGGTGTCGTCACCAATAGAAGACTCGCCTTTCTTGCTTCCTGACGGCGACATCGTCTACCGTGCGGTCGAAGGCGGCCTCAGCTTCCTGTATCGTATGAAACCTGATGGCAGTGCTCGCCACAAAATCACAACGGAGCGCGTCCTCGATCCGGTTACGTTGTCGCCAGACGGAAAGTGGTTTGTTGCGGTTGCGCCAAGCTCCGACCAGGAAAACCCGAGTGCAACTAAAGCGTTCGCAGTCGATGGCAGCCAGAGCGTTCAAGTGTGTTTGTCGTACTGCGGTTTCATCTGGGACACTAGCGGAAAGTTTGTATACCTTCACATACCCGAACTTCATCAAGGAAGCTACGCCCTGCCAGTTCTTTCGGAGACCGGGATGCCAAAGATGCCGAAGCGTGGCTTTGACACAAAAGAAGACGTCGCGGCAGCCAAGCCCGTCGCTTCCTTTCCCTGGGAGGCTGTTTCGTCCACGGGCACGTCTCGGCACGCATATGTCAAGCAGAATACTCGCCGCAACCTCTACCGTATCCAGTTGCCTTAATGCGGATTGCACCGCAAATTTTATGGCGAAAAAGCAAAAGCCGCCCGCAGCCGAGCCACTAAAGGGATGGCGAGAGATTGCCGCGTTTTTGGGCCAGACGGTTTCGGTGGCGCAACGGTGGGCGAAATCCGGAATGCCTGTAAGCCGCTCTGGGCGCAGCATGGTAGCTGAGCCAGCCAAGTTGAACGGTTGGTTGGGCAGAGAATCCGCCGGGGAGCCGGTTTTGATTGCGAGTGAAGATACCGACCTGAAATCGGAATTGCAGCGAGGACTTTCCTACGTCCGCAAGCAGCATCGAGCCAAATAATGCGAGCGCACTTGGAGCGTCACAAAACATTCAGCTCGTCGATGAGGCCGAGATGCAAATCGGTCGATCCCATCGACGTGACATTTCCGACTTGCTCAGTAAGCGTGGTAAAGTGCCGACGCTCAGACGAATCGGTTTAGCACGCGCGCTTTCGAAGCTCGGATACTGTTCGAGGTCCCAGGCAGGGGTGTTGATTCGCGAAAAGCGCGTCTTTCTCAATGGGCGCGTCGTTCGCGATCCCGAAAGCCCCGTTCGGTTTCCGCAGGACCGAATAGAAATCGATGGATCTCCCATAAAACAAGCCAGCTTCATTTACCTGGCCATGAACAAGCCGCGTGGAGTAGTCGCGACTGCGTCGGATGAAAAGCAGCGAGACACAATCTACAGCTTACTTCCCGATGGTCTGCCCTGGATGGGGCCAGTTGGGCGACTGGACAAGGCAAGTGAGGGGTTGCTGCTTTTGAGCAATGATTCGGAATGGGCTGCCGAGATTAGCTCACCATCGAATCATCTGGAAAAGATGTATCACGTCCAGGTGAACTGCGTTGCTGGCGATTCGTTGATTGCCAAAATCGCTCTTGATCGTGATCCCAAGAAAATAAATTCGAAACGGCCTGACGATCTTCGTGCCAAGTCTGCTCGTTTGATTCGCCACGGCGGAACAAATAGTTGGCTGGAGATCACGCTCGATGAAGGCAAGAACCGGCAGATTCGGCGATTGCTTGAAACTGTTGGAGTCGAGGTGCTGCGGTTGATTCGCGTCTCCGTTGGTCCACTACAACTCGGCGATCTCACGAAGGGGGCGACGCGCCACTTAACTCCCGAAGAAAAAAGAGACATCGATCGCGCTATAGGCCGCTGAATGCCCTTTATCGCGTTGGCGAAGCCGTCTTCTTTCAGAGTCCGTGAGCTTCGATGTATTCCTGCGCTTCGCGAAGCACTTTGCGCTCGTTGCTGTAGGAGAGCTGATTTGCGGCCTCCAGCAAAGGGACCCACGATGCTCGCTTCACTTCGACGCGCATGTCGGTCTTCAAGTCGTCAATCTCTCCCGACACATAACGCATCAGGTAGAAGCTGACGATTTTGAAAACTCGCTCGCCATCACCCCAGCTGCGCACGTACACATATTTGTTGTCCGCAAGCTTGGTTACGGGTTCCGCGATCAGGCCGGTTTCTTCGCGGACCTCGCGAACCGCCGCTGCCTGTGGCTTTTCCCCCGCATCGACGATACCTTTTGGGAGGGCATGCACCGCGCTCCGTTTTCGCGCAGATGTTTTCGGGGCGCGTTTCTTCTTTGGATCCTGATCCTCTTGAACTACTTCCTTTAATTCTTCCTCATCCGGCGGATCATCTTTACGCGGTTCGATGAGCGCTACCTGCCAAACTCCGTCGATCTGCCGCACGACCACTCCACCTGCTGAAATCTCGCGCGCCATGTGGCCTTTGTCCCTCGCCGACAAAGTATCAGGAAATCCCGAGCTTCGCAGCCTCTTCTTGTATGCGTCGCCAGGCCCGCTCTACATGCTCCGCTTGAGTGTTGGTTTGGCCTACGCAAAGGCGAAGCGTGAACTTGCCGTCAAGTTTCGTGTGAGTAAGAAACAGATCGCCGCTCCGATTCAGGTTCTCCATCAATTGCTGATTGAATTCGTCTCCCGCCTGCAAGCGGAAACAAACCAGATTGAGCTGACAAGGCGCCGCAATTTCGAAGCGCTGATCGCGGCACACCCAGCGGGCCAATTCTTGCGCCAATCGCACGTGCTCGCGAATGTGGTGCCGCAGGCCTTCAAGTCCATAATGACGGAGGACGAACCATAATTTGAGCGAACGAAACCGCCGCCCAAGCTGGATGTGCCAGTCACGATAATCAATTACCGCTCCAGACTCAGTTGCCTGGTTGCGAAGATATTCCGGCAACACAGTGAGAGTCTTAATCAAGTGCTTGCGGTCGGCCACGTAGAAACAGTTGCAATCAAAGTTTGTGAACATCCATTTGTGTGGGTTGAAGCAATAGCTATCGGCAAATTCAACGCCATCATGGATGAAGCGAAATTCGGGGCACAATGCCGCAGTTCCGCTCATGGCAGCGTCCACGTGAAGCCAGATATTTCTTTCGCGGCACACACGTGCAATGTCCTTTACAGGGTCAATTGCGAGAGAGGAGGTTGTACCCACGGTTGCGCAAACCACGAAGGGAAGCAATCCGGCCTTCACGTCTGCTTCGATCTGTAGCGACAGTTTCTCGGGACGCATAGCGAAGTTTTCGTCGACTTCGATGTGCCGAAGATTGTCGCTTCCAATGCCCGCAATCTTTGCCGCTTTCTCCATCGACGAGTGAGTCTGCGTCGAGCAGTAGGCAATCAGTCGGCCATTGCAACCCAGCTTGTTGCTGGCAAATTCGGTGGCACGTTCGCGCGCCGCCAGCAAAGCGACCATGGTCGCGCTTGATGCCGTGTCTTGAATTACACCACCGCCCTTTTCGGTCGAAAGAAATTTTTCCGGCAAGCCCAAAGCAGGCACGAGCCAGTCGAGCACGCGGGTCTCCAGTTCCGTGCAGGCTGGACTCGTCGACCACAGCATGCCTTGCACTCCCAGCCCTGAAGAAAGCAAGTCCCCAAGAATAGCCGGGCCAGATGCGTTCGCGGGAAAGTAGGCGAAGAAATTGGGGGACTGCCAGTGCGTAATTCCGGGCAGAATCACGCGCTCGATATCGCCGAGGATTTCCTCGAACGCCTCGCCCGTCTCGGGCGCGTCGGGTGGAACTTTGGCCCGAATCTCTCCCGGCTGTACTTGCGATAACACCGGGTAGCTTTCTATGCGCTGGTGGTAGTCGGCGATCCAGTCAATGACAGCGTGGCCCTGCCGCCGGAATTCTTCGGGAGACATATGGAAAGACTTAGTTTCAGCCATGGATTTTCACTGTGCTTAAAGTTTGTAATTTGAACCTAAAAGGAAATGGTAGCGCCGGCGTCCCGCCGGCTGTCCTGAGGGCGTCCCGCCCTCAGCACGACGGACAAAGATAGAACCACCGGGGATGAGGCTGTTACAAAAAACCAAAGTTACAATCGTCCGTAAAAAACGCGAGTGTCATATTCGAACGCAACGGTTCCATCTTTAGCGTGCGCGTCGAAAATCCTACGCAGTTCCTGCATCATTGGCGCGTAGTTCCCGTCCACTTCGATAGGCGCGTAGGAAGAAGATCCGAGCCTGCCCGCGAGACCGTCATAGTCGAAGTCTTGCCGCGAATATGAATCGCGCTCGTGAAACGGCGCTGGGTCAAAAAAGGTATTGATGGTGGCAGTTGTTTTTTCGTGCCGAACTTCTTTGTAGTCGGTGCCGTAAGTCAGCAGAAGCTTTTCGTAGTCTCTCAAGAAAGGCGTACTCTCCGTGCGCCGCTCATTCCATATCAATACGCACCATCCACCCGGCTTTAAAATCCGTACAAACTCCGCTCGCGCTCGCGGCAGGTCAAACCAGTGCGCGGCCTGCGCTGCAGTGACGAAGTCTACCGAGTGAGGCTCCAACGTTGTTGCTTCCGCAGTGCCATCCACCGTCGTCAATCTTGGATAATCCTTGACCAATCGAGCGCCCGTTTCTCGCATCTCAGCGTTCGGTTCAACCGCAAAAACCGAATTGCCGTTCTCGAGCAGAAGCCGCGTGAAAATACCAGTGCCGGACGCGATGTCCGCCACGGTGTGTTCGGGTTCCAGTGCGCACTCGGTGCGAAGAACTTCGATCACTTCCGGCGGATATCCGGGGCGGTAACGAATGTAATTCTCTACTCGATCAGAAAAGCGCGTGGTTGCCAATCTAGTCATAGCGCCAACAGTGTAACGCGTCCCGGTTCCGGGCTCGCACGATACAATTCTTGGTGCAGTTTGCTCCCCTCGAAAGCGTGCACCCTAAAATCTGGTTTTGTCTTCATGAGGAATTAATGAAATTGCTTGCCGGCTTGTTTCTGTTTTCCATACTCCTTGCCCCACAGGCGCATCTATCGGGTCAGATCAACGAAGCAAACCAGGGAAGTAAGAAAGCGGAGAAGAATACTTCAGCCGCAACAGCCCGAGCCAAACCGTTGTCGGATGGTTCGTCCATCACGGGATTCCACGATTCTTCCGCCGAGCGAGCCGCCGAGAAAAAATTTATCGCTGCGCCCGATCCAAAGCTGGCGGAGGAGCACCTCCGTATTTTGACGCAAGCGCCGCACATTGCCGGCTCTCCCGAAGATAAAGCGACCGCCGATTATGTTGCCGGCAAGTTTCGCGATGCCGGCCTAGATACGCAAATTGTCGAGTACAAAGTCTGGATGAACTATCCGACTGAGATCAGCGTCGATATGACTTCGCCCGCTGGCGTCTCGATGCACGGACCTCGGCCTGAGAAAGTGAGTGACGATCCGTTTCAGAATGACCCGCGCATCGTGAACGCTTTCAACGGAATGGCACCTTCCGGCGACGCTGAGGCTGATGTCGTCTATGCAAACTACGGCTCGCCTGCCGATTTCGACAAGCTCAAGGAGATGAATGTCGATGTCCGCGGCAAGGTCGTCGTCGTACGCTACGGAGAGAATTTTCGTGGTGTGAAAGAATTCGTTGCCCAGGAGCGCGGTGCAGCGGCGGTCATTATTTACTCCGACCCGAAAGATGACGGCTATTATCGCGGCGATGCCTACCCCAAGGGGCCGTGGCGTCCGGCAAGCGGCGTGCAGCGCGGCTCGGTTGGGTACATGTTTCAGTTTCCCGGCGACCCGACTACTCCGGGTATTGCTTCTACTGCAAATCTTGAAGACTCGAAGCGCATCTCTCCCACTGTGTCGGAGCAGATGCCAAAAATTCCAGTCACGCCGCTATCGTATGCGGACGCTTCTCCGATCCTCGAAAACCTGGGCGGACCGGCCTCTCCGCGAGAATGGCAGGGAGCGCTGCCTTTTACGTATCACGTCGGTCCCGGACCAGCGAAGGTGAAGATGCACCTGAAGCAGGATTATCAGTACCGCACGATATGGGATGTGATCGGCAAAGTTCCCGGGTCATCCGCCCCCGACGAATGGGTCGTGGCCGGCAATCATCGCGATGCCTGGGTCTTTGGAGCGGTCGATCCAAACAGCGGTACCGCCGCCATGCTTGAGACTGTCCATGGCCTGGGCGATCTGATCAAGTCGGGCTGGAAGCCGAAGCGCACTATCGTAATCGGCAGTTGGGACGCTGAAGAAGAAGGACTGATCGGCTCGACCGAGTGGGGTGAAGATCATGCCCATGATCTGCAAAACGCTGCAGCCTACTTCAATATGGACGTCGCGGTTGCCGGCAAGAAGTTCGGCGCGTCCGGCGTTCCGAGCCTGAAGGAATTCATTCGAGAGATTGCCAAGGCGGTTCCTTCGCCCGAGGGCGGGACGGTTTACGAGGCATGGAAAAAGTCGAGTCAGCCGAGCCCTGATTCCCCTAAGCCGCAAGAAACCAGCACATTCCGTCCGCCGCCGGCAGCCACCCACAATGATGTGCCTGTAGGCGATCTCGGAAGTGGCTCCGATTACACCGTATTTCTTCAACATCTAGGAGTGCCCTCGACCGACATCAGTTCGAGTGGCGACTACGGTGTCTACCACTCTGCCTTTGATAATTTCGCGTGGTTCAAGAAATTTGGAGATCCTGACTTCGTCTACGAACAACAAATGGCTCGAGTTTATGGGCTGGAACTGTTACGCATGTCGAGTGCCGACGTCCTGCCTTACGACTACGCTAACTACGGCAAAGAAATTGCTGTGTATCTGGATTCGGCTCAGGGCAAGAGCAAAGATCGCTTCGGAGATAAGTCACCGAACTTTGCGGCCGCCATCGAGGGTGCACGCCACTTGCGGGATGCTGGAGCGAAGACGCTGCTGAAGCAACGCAAGGCGACAGGATCTCCCGACGCTCTTAACGCCCGGCTTCGTGAGGCAGAGCGAGCGCTCCTGATTCCGGAAGGGCTGCCAAACCGGCCGTGGTATCACCATTCCATCTATGCGCCGGGGCAATATACGGGCTACGCGGCGGTGGTAATCCCAGGAGTAACTGAGGCCATAGATCGGTCAGACCTGAGCCGAACGCAGCAACAACTTGCGGCGCTGGCCGCGGCTTTGAACCGGGCGGCCAAAGTTTTGGAGCAGGAGCGGTAGACGAAAATCCAGGCTTGCGCATCAAATTTTTCGGAACACTCTTTGAGCGCAATCAGTACAATGAAACATCAGAACGCCGGGGGCCATCCGCTATGGCACTAGCTCGAATCATCACCCTCTCCGAAGCCTGCTCGCGCGAGTTGGCTGCTGACCTTCTTTCGCGTGGCTACACTGTCGAGGTCGTCGCCCCCGATGCCGTCCCGACCCACAAAGCTGATTTGGAGTTGCGAGTCGAGGCGAAGTCGGGCGAAAGGCTTACAGCCAACGTAGTGGTTCGCGACGGCGAGCGCTCTACCTCGCTCGATTTTGTTCGTGATTTATCGGCTCCTGCGATGTGCCCGATCCCCAGTTCCTCTTCGGCAGCGAATTCCGTTCCGGCTTATTCCGACTCAGCGGCGCCTGCGGCAAGCGGATCGGCGGTGGCATCCACAGCCTCAGCGAGAGTGGATCCTAGAGACGACGCGAGCGTCCGAGCCGTCACTAAGCCCGATGCCAATTTCGATGATCAAGACAGCTTGTTTCCGATGTCGGCACTGAATCGATGGAATTCTCCACCAGACGTTTCTGCGGTCGGAATGGCAATTGCATCTTCTAGGATCGCGCGCCCGGCGATTACCCCGCCGATCACCCGTCGTCCCGCATTTGCCAGTTCAGTTTCGGATAGACCCGTTCTCGACCAAACCGAGTTCAATCGTGCGGTATTGAACCAGCATCCTTTGGGAAAAGTATCGCCAGCCCCGGAAGTCAAGAAGCGGCCAAAGACCCCGCTCCGTCCTCTGTTGGCGGCAATCATGCAACAGCACTTCTCAGAGCGGATTTCCTCGCGCCTCGGAATTATCGTCGCCTCGATGGCTAGTCTCTGTCTTTTATTGGGAATAGTTCTCGGTTTTAGATCGGGTCGTACGGAGGCCGCCGCACCAATCGCCAATGCTCCCGCAGCAGTTGTAAGCAGCCCTTCTGCACCCGCCGTCGCTAGTCCGGCTACAACCGTTGCAAAATCCAGCGCTGCAGTTAGAACGTCGCACGCACCAGAGAGTAAAAGGATAGCCGCGAAGCCAGTCATAATTGCAAAGGCGACAGCCCCGAAACTGGCCGTGCAGCAATCCAAAGTATTCGTCGGCAAAAAGTCTGCGGCCAGTGCAAAGGATTTGCAAAAGCATACGGACGATCTCATCGCCCGCGACACCGTCACTTACCTCGACCGCCCTGCTAAAAAAGCCACTGCAAAGGTTTCTGGGGCCGCGCCACGCACGAGGACTCGTCACAGCGGAGAAATTGCGGAGAACACAGTGATCTATCTCAATGGGATGACCGCACCCTCCGCTAGGCCATCGCCGAAGCCTACGAAGTAGAGAGCAACCTAAAGCCTGCAATTATCGCTTGGAGTGAGTGCCCGTTCGCTCGCGGTATACTCAGTCCTCGAAATGAACATCGCTTCGAACGCGCAAATTGCTATTAGTCAAGTGCTGCACGATCTGCCCTCAGCGGCAGCCGCGACGTTCCTTGCACTCTTTCCTATCGTTAATCCCCTTGGTGGTATTCCTCTATTTTTCAGCCTAACAACCGGACTTTCGTCCCAAGAACGGCACCGCACCGCCTTGAGAACCACAGCTTATGTGATCGCTATTCTGATCGGGTTCATGCTTGTCGGCCGCTTCTTGCTTAACTTTTTTGGAATTACTCTTCCGGTGCTGAAGATTGCGGGAGGGTTAATCGTCGCGAATACAGCATGGGGAATGGTCACAGGCTCCAGCCGCATGACGATGGCTGAAAGCAGTGAGGCGTTAACTAAAGAAGACATTTCGCTGACGCCCATGGCTATGCCGATGCTCTCGGGACCCGGATCGATCGGGGTAGTCATGGGCCTGGCTGCTCACGCCGATCATTTCGTTTCATACATGGGAATGATTGTGGGAATCATTGCCTTAGGATTAACCGTATATCTTTTTCTTAATCTCGGTGGTCCCTTCGTCAAGCGCCTCGGGCCGAGCGCCATGGGTGCGATCAATCGCATCTTCGGTTTTCTCATCCTGTCGATCGCGGTGCAGTTGATCTGGAACGGCGTGGCAGATTTTAAAAGTTAAGAGGCGGCCCGCAGCTAAGCGAGGAAATAAATCCCTCACGATTAGATCTTCCAAGAAATAAGCGAGCCGGGAGTATTGTCGTTGTAACCCATAATTGGAGAGAAACGATGAAGAAACTGATGATTACCGCGAACGATATCTCGTTGACGACCTTGCGCCTCGTACTTGGAGTTGTCTTCTTCGCGCACGGAGCGCAAAAGATGCTGGGATGGTTCGGAGGTTACGGATTCAATGGCACCATGGGTTACTTGGCCCACACGGAGCATCTTCCGGCACCCGCCGCTTTTCTGGTGATCTGCACTGAGTTCTTTGGCGGCTTGGGATTGATCGTCGGACTGCTCACTCGCATTGCCGCCCTCGGAATCGGCGTCGAAATGATTGGAGCCGTGATGATGGTTCACATGGCAAATGGATTCTTCATGAATTGGGCGGGGAATCAAAAAGGCGAAGGCTACGAGTATCATCTGCTCGCGATTGCGATAGCCGGGGTGTTGCTTTCGCGAGGAGCGGGGGCGTTTTCCGTTGATCGTGCGCTCGCAAGTAAGCCTTAGCTTCTATTGGCGCGTGCGTGGGCAGGCGCGGACGGGCGAATCGCCGTCCCCGCACTGACGGCTAATTGCGCAGCGTCTTGCCCGTCTTTAGTGTGAACTGAATCCTCTCTTGCGTTTTCTTCTCGCCGCAGAGAGATTTGAAGGCTTCTCGTTCCAGGTCGAGGAAATACAGCTCGCTCACTGGCGTGCCCGGCGTGACATCGCCTCCGCAAAGAACTTCCGCGATTTTGGTGCCCATCTTCTTCTCGTGGTCGCTGATGAAATCACCCTGGCGCATGAGGTGAACTCCCATCTTCAACGCGGCAAGAATATTTTCTCCCGGAGCCGGGATGTCAGTCCGCATGACCGGAGGTTCGTAGCCTGCGCGCGCCAGCTCTAAAGCGCGCGCCTTGGCATCCGAGAGAACCCGTTCTCGGTTCATCGTGATGCGATCTGAACTTGAGAGAAATCCATAACCGCTGGCTTCATGCGCCGATGTCGCGACTTTTGCTGTGGCAATAATCTCGAAGGCCTTCTTCATCGCCTCCATCAACTCGACCGATTCGCCGCGACCGTCCGGACGAATGGAAGTCGCACTGTCAATCGCGCGCAGCACCATCTCCTTGCAACCACCGCCTCCAGGAAGCAGCCCAACTCCCACCTCGACCAATCCCATGTAGAGCTCGGCGTGCGGTTGGCGAGCCGCTGCATGGAGAGAAACTTCACAGCCACCGCCCAGCGCAAGCCCGAAAGGCGCTATCACCACCGGTTTTGCGGAGAACTTGATCGCTTGCGTCATCCCTTGAAACTGTCGGATGGCGAGATCGACGTCGTCCCATTCTTCCTCCTGCACCGACATCAGCAACAACATCAGGTTTGCGCCGACCGAAAAATTCGTGGCGTCGTTGGTAATCACAAAAGCCTCGAATGCATCGCCCGCACCGCCCGGTTTCAGCGTCTGTTGAATTAAGGAAATGATGTCGCCGCCGAGCGCGTTCATTTTGGAGTGGAACTGAATGCAACCGACCCCGTCTCCCAGATCAACCAGAGAAGCGCCCGAGTTCTTCTTCACCACACCGTTCGACCTTGATTTCTTCGCTACTTCGACCGACCACACTCCGGGGGAAACATCAACCGGCTTCATCTGCCCTGAAGACAAGTCAAAATAGGCCCGGCCCGAAGCAGCGGATGGAGCGTCCGCGTACCAAGACGTCTTGCCGCTCGCCAGCAATTTTTCAGCGTTGGCGGCTACTGGCCGGCCTTCCTTCTTCATGCGCTCGACTGTGGCTTGCACCCCAGCCGCGTCCCACAACTCGAACGGGCCCAGTTCCCAGTTAAAACCCATGCGCATGGCGCGATCGATTTCGACGACCGAATCAGAAATTTCAGGAATGCGATTTGCGGAATAAGTCCAAAGATCTGAAAGCGCCGCCCATAGAAAAGCGCCAGCCTTGTCGGGCTTCTGCGAAGAAGAGCCGCTATCCAGGCCCAGAAGCATGCGAACGCGAGCGCCAGCATCATCCACATTCTTTGCCATGTCGAGCGCGGCGAACTTCGGTTTCTGCCGAGGATGATATTCCAACGTCTTCCAGTCGAGCGCCATGCGCTCATCTTCTTTATTCACGCCTTCTTTGTTGCCGTCAGCTTTTTTGTTGCCGCCGCCTTTTGACTTTTTGTAAAAGCCGCCCTTGGTCTTGTCTCCGAGCCACTTTCGCTCCAGCATTTGGCGAAAGAAATCAGGGATCTTCAACTCGCTGCGTTCGTCCCGCACATTCTCGGTCATGTTCGCAACGACGTGCCCCAGAATGTCGAGCCCCACGAGATCAATCGTGCGAAACGTCGCCGACCGCGGCCACCCGACCGCTTGCCCGGTGAGGGCATCGACTTCTTCGACGCTCAGATCCATTTCCTGCATGAGCCGCATCACATTGAGCACCGAAAATATTCCAATGCGGTTGGCGATGAAGTTCGGCGTATCTTTCGCCCGCACCACTCCTTTGCCCAATTGAACATCAGAGAATCGCTCGACGGCCTCGATCAGCTTTGGATCAGAGTCTGGAGTCGGAATGATTTCCAGCAATCGCATGTAGCGCGGTGGATTAAAAAAGTGCGTGCCAAACCACGAGCGCCGAAAATCCTCGGAAAATCCTTCCGCGATTTTTGCGACCGGAAGCCCGCTGGTGTTGGTAGAAACAATGGTCCCTGGCTTGCGGATCTCCTCAACCTTCCGCAAAAGCGACCGTTTGATCTCAAGATTCTCTACAACTGCTTCGATAATCCAATCCACTTCGGAAAGCTTTTTCAGGTCGTCTTCGAAATTCCCGATCGTTACCAGTCGCGAGAGCGATGGCTCAAAGAAGGCCGCAGGCTTGGATTTTCGCGCGCCCTCCAATCCCGCGACAGCAAACCTGTTGCGAGCCGAGCTACCCCCATCGGGCGGCACAATATCGAGCAGCAGCGACGGCACTCCCGCGTTGGCGAAGTGGGCCGCAATGCGTGCCCCCATGGTGCCTGCTCCTAAAATTGCAACTTTATTGATTCGCTTCATCAGTGCCCGCTCCTGATTATTTAGACAGCTCAGACAATTGCTAAGGAAGTTTGTCGATGACCCAATCGTTTTTCCCGGTCTCTTGCACGATCACTTCAGAAGTTTTGCGGGTTACCTGAGGACCATCTATCCCGACCAGAACGACTGGAAAACTATATCGTCCCGCCTGCCCGTGCCCGCGCGTGATTTCGTAAGCGCGGTCATGGGGATTAATAAAAAATTGCTCCACTCGTTTCGCATCCTGAGAGCGGCGAACTCCATCGCTCAGTTGCACGATACCGTGCTCGATGTCTCCGATTTGCCAGGCATGCAAAAAGCGGTTGGCCGCCGCGAGCGCCGGGACATAGTCGGGCTGCAGGGGAGGATCGGGCTTCACGGCGTGTTTGCGCGACGTCGCAAAAGCTGGAAAAGTCGACACGGCCAAAAGAATGACAATAAGAAGTACGTGCGTAGTTCGCGGGATTCTCACGCTCGGCGTTTCCTCACAGTTTACGATGCTCGGCATAGAACGATACTGGGCATAAACAAAGAAGCAGTGATGTCAAATTGGTCTAACTTACTTTACTGGAAAAACATCGAGACTGGAAAATAGAGGGGTTTTCACAATGCGTCAAATTGTTGAATGACATGCACTGATATGCTGGCTTCTAATCGGAAGATGCAATGAAAGACCTTTGTCTTACCCCGGCGCACCAGATCGCAGCCCTGATTCGAAAAAAAGAGGTCTCTGCTGTGGAAGTCGCGCGCGCCCACGTGGATCGCATCGAGAGACTTAATCCGATACTGAACACTTTCGTTGATTACCGCCCCGAACGCGTCCTCTTTCAGGCACAGAGAGCGCAAGACGCAGTTCAAAACGGAGCCGAGCTTGGTCCGTTGCACGGCGTGCCCTTGTCGATCAAGTCTTCGATCAATGTGGCCGGCCATCGTTGCGAAGCCGGTTCACGTTTGCGCAAGGGAAATGTCCCAACCGACGACGCTCCGCTAGTTGCGCGTCTTCGAGGAGCGGGCGCAATCATCCTCGGAGTAACAAACGCTCCCGAGTTCCTCATGGCTTGGGAAACCGACAACGTTTTGTACGGGCGCACCAACAATCCGTGGGATTTAACTCGTACTGCCGGAGGATCGAGCGGCGGGGAGGCAGCCGCAATTGCCGCGGGCCTGTCCGCAGGCGGAGTGGGCAGCGATGGCGGAGGCTCGATTCGCGAACCAGCCCACTTCTGCGGTATTTGCGGACTAAAGCCCACGCCCGGACGGATTCCCTCCACCGGCCACTATCCCAAGGCGGGCGGCCCTTTCGCGTTGATCGGAGTTGTCGGTCCCATGGCGCGCACCATCGAGGATGTCAGGCTGTTGTTCGAGGCGACAGCCGGATATGACGACGGAGACCCCTGCGCTGCACCCGTCGTCGCTGGAAATGCCGTGCAATATCAAGCTCAGCTCGACCAGATCACGATTGGTTTTTTTGAAGATGATGGCAGAACCCCGGTGACTCCCGAGACGCGAGCCGCTATAAAAAATGCAGTATCGCTTTTGATCAACGGTGGCTTTACCGTCGACCAATTTCGCCCGAACGGCCTTGAAGAAGCGCGCCAGCTCTGGGCCGATTTCTTCGTCACTGCTGGTGGGATGATTTTAGAGCCGATGCTCGACGGCCACGAAGCAGAGCTAAGCCCGATCATGCGCGAGTTTCGCGGCTGGGCGAAATCCCGGCCTGCGCTTACCGCCGACTCGCTTCTCGCTTCATGGCTAGGGCGCGACGCAGTTCGCGAAAAAATTCTTTCGCAAATGCGAAGCTATCCAATACTTCTTTGCCCGACGGCAGCCATCCCTGCCTTTCGCCACGGCGAACGTCAGTGGGAGATTGAGGGCAAGAGGGTGCAATATCTCGATGCATGGAGTTATTGCGAGTGGTTCAACCTTCTCGGTTTCCCCGCCGTCGTCGTGCCAATGGGGCGTTCTCCGGAAGGTCTGCCTATTGGCGTCCAGATTGTAGGGCGACCGTGGCAGGAAGAACTAGTTCTATCGGTAGCGGCGAAGCTCGAAGCCGCCCGCGGGCCGTGGCAAGTGCCTGTCTTCGTTGATTAGTGCCGCTGCGACCGCCCCCGCTGCTAAACTGCATCCTCCAATAACTCTTCGAGTGACTCTACGGATCAAGAGAAAGAAAGCAATATGGAAAACGGAATCGTAAATCTCGCCAGCCGATACTCGGTGCCAGAAACTTTGGCTCGATTGAAGTCGATGCTCGAGGAAAAATCCATTACTGTTTTTGCCCTTGTCGATCACAGCGGCGAGGCTGAGAAGGCAGGTCTGAAGATGCGCCCGACACAATTGCTGATCTTCGGCAATCCAAAAGGGGGCACGCCGATCATGGTCGCAACTCCCAGCGCCGCGATCGATCTGCCCTTAAAGGCACTCGCGTGGCAGGATGAAGCAGGCAAAGTCTGGCTTTCCTACAACTCCGCCGAATATCTGCAGCAACGTCACGGATTTCCTGAAGAACTCATGAAAAACATTTCTGTTGGCAGTGCCTTGATGCAAAAGGCTGTGGAATAATAGCGGCGGCTGAAGCATGCCTGATACTTTCAATCCCAATCGCGCTCGCGACCACCTTGCAAATGAACGAACTTTTCTGGCGTGGCTTCGTACCGGAGTGGCCACGATTGTGTTCGGTTTCGCCATCGGCCGCTTCTCCATTGCACTGCGCGAATTCCTGAAACTGCAGGGCCACGAAGCGAATACTCCCGGCTTCACAACCTGGCTTGGAATAATTTCTGCTGTTGGTGGAGTGCTCTTGATTCTTGCCGGCCTCATGCGTTACCGCAAGACTCGCGTCCAACTCGAGACCAACACCTTCGAGCCCGCGGGATATGTCATCGACTTGGTTTCGTATCTGCTCGGGCTTCTGGGTTTGGTGCTAGCCGGATATTTGGCATACATCGAAATCGTAAACAGGTAATTTCTAAATCAACGAGGGCCAGTCGGGAGCGTAAGCGAGGATGGCGAACGAACAAGAAAAAGAAGCCGCCGGACGCGCTGCAGCAAAACTCGTCCGTGAAGGCGACATAGTAGGTTTGGGCACGGGTTCGACAGCCTACTTCGCTGTCGTCGCCCTGGGCGAGCGGGTGAAGGCGGGAATGAAAATTCTCGGCATCCCGACCTCATCGCATACTGGCGACTTGGCACGCGCCGTGGGCATCCCGCTGACGACTCTCGACGATCATCCAGAAATCGACATCACCATTGACGGAGCTGATGAAATCGCTCCCGACCTAAATCTCATCAAGGGCGGAGGGGGCGCGTTACTGCGAGAGAAAGTCGTCGCGTCGGCCTCAAAAAAAATGGTCGTCATCGCGGACTCAAGCAAGATGGTCGAAGTACTCGGCAACTTTCCATTGCCGGTCGAAATAATTCCGTTTGCCCGCAGCGTCGTGGAAAAGAAAATTGCGGCGCTTGGTTCTGTCCCCAAATTACGAACCGCAAAAGGCGGCAAAGTCTTCGTGACCGACAATGGTAATCAGATTCTCGATTGCAATTTTGGAAAGATACAAAATCCAAAAGAATTGGCGGCGAGCCTGGGCAACATGCCAGGCGTGTTGGAACACGGCTTATTCATCGGGCTGGCGAGCGTTGTATTGCTAGGGCGAAGCGGCAAAGTTGAAGAAATCAGATAGTAGAAATCTCTAACTTTCGAATACACCTCAACAGAAAAACAGCTGTCATCCTGAGAGCGAACGAAGCACCTGTGCAACCCCGCCAGTTCAAAAAACACTTGCCGTGACTGCTCCGCTTCGAGCAGCATCACGAATTTGGATTAGTTCATCTCCCTATCTCGCGCAGCGCGTGCAGCAGTCGATCGACTTCCTCCATCGTGTTGTAATGCACCAACCCGATGCGCAAGAATCCTCCAGAAGTTTCAACCCCAAGTTGTTCTGTAAGGTTCATGGCGTAATAGTTGCCATCCCAGGTGAAGAATCCGCGCTCGCCAAGCTTGGTTGCCAATTCAAGCGGAGTGTGACCCTCAATGCGTACGACAAAGGTGGCACAGCGATTTTCGAAACGCGCCGGATCGCTGATGCCGTAGAGCTTCAGTTTCGGAATCGCCAGCAATCCCGAAATCATTTTGTCCATCATTTGGCGTTCGTAGGCATGTACTGCTCGATGCGCCGACAAGATAGCCTTCCGGCGTGCAGTGGCGCTCGTTCCTTCATCCGCTCGCGGTAAAGAACCGGCGAGCCGCCCTTCGACGCGCTTGCCAAGATCTTCCCAATAGTCGACGCAGGCTCTAACGCCGGCGATGCATTCGTGATTGAGCGTGCCCCACTCCCAGCAATTTGGGATGTTGTTCGTGTTCGGCCGCACTTTGTAAGGACGGTATTTCTTCAAGTGCTCGCGTTTCCCGTAAAGCACACCCATATGCGGACCAAGAAATTTATAAGTTGAGCAAACCAGAAAATCGCAATCAAGCGCGCGCACGTCGATCACTCCATGCGGAGCGTAATGGACGGCATCGATGTAACTCAACGCTCCCGCTTGCCGCGCCAGGCGAACTATCTCGGCGACGTCGTTGATGGTCCCGACCGCGTTCGACGCGTATCCGACTGCAACAATGCGGGTTCGCTCACCAATCTTCGCCGCCAGATCCCCCATGTCGAGAGTGCAATCTTCTTCCTTGAACTTAGCGGTGCGAATAGTCACGCCTTTTTCTTCCAGCGCCTTCCACGGAGAAAAGTTTGCATCGTGGTCGAGCAGAGTAAGTAGAATCTCGTCTCCCGGCCCGAGATCACGTCCCAAGGCCCGGCTGATGGCAAAAGTCAGGGTTGTCATGTTGGCGCCAAAGACGATTTCATCCGCATCGCAATTTAGAAAATCGCCCATGGCGGCGCGCGCTTCGGCGATCATGCGGTCGGTATTGCGACTGGTCGCGTAGGCGCCTCCAGTGTTGGCGTTGTTGCTCGCCAAATAACCAGAAATCGCGTCGATCACGCGTTGCGGAACTTGCGTACCACCCGGTCCGTCGAAAAAAACCGCAGGACAGTCGCCCGATGGTCCGTGAATGGTCTGCGAAAGGGAGGGGAACTGCGAGCGCACCCAATCCACGTCGAAATGTTTGTCTAACTTGTCAGAGTGCGAAGAGGAGTGCGAAGAGGAGATCTTCTGGTCAGCGGCGAGCATAGGCTGACATTGTAATTGAGTTGGGTTGGTGAATTAGGAGGCCGCGTGCGGCGTCGGGAAAATAACGAGCCTGGTTTGGCGGGCCTAACTGTGCACGCGGATGGCAAAGAAGTGAAGTGAAGATCAACCTAAGCGGCGCGTTCGGGAGGCGTACCCTTCCTGCCCTTGCCACCACTAGAAACGGAGTCACTTGCAGAATCGACGCGGATACGCGTCGCCCGCGCCGTTTCCTGCACCAACTCATCCGTAGCGCGAGGCTCGCCGCCTGACATCACCGACCCGGCAGCAAGAGCGAAGCGAAGAGCGGCAGCTTGATCGTCAAAGTAGAGCACGACTTGTCCAGACATATAACTTCTCTCCCGGCTGACTTTCTCGCGCGTCGACGTGGAACCGAATTTCCAGCGCCCACTTAAGCCTAGATTGTCGGGGAATGGCGGTTCTGGTGATAGTGCTTTTGTTGGTTCTGAGGCGCTTAAGCTATGATCGACGGCTGTGGAGGCCACCCATGCTAGCTGCACTCATTTTCAGTCTTCTAGTCTTCAGCGCAGGGACCTTGCCCGCAAATTCCGGCATGGCTACACACACTCAGCATCCGCAGGCCGAGTCTTCGCCTGTATCGGCAAAGGCTCCCGATGCGGCCAAGGATCCATACGCGCCGTTGCGCTTGTATGACGGCAATTGGGAACTCGTTTCCGCGGGAGCGGACAAACCCGCTACGCCGGTGCATATAGGAAATCACTGCGCGAAGGTTGGCGAGTTCTTTGCTTGCAATCAATTTGTGAATGGAAAGAACGAAGCACTCGTGGTCTTTTTGCCTACCCACGCGCTCGACAAAGGCGGTTATGCCTATCGCAATCAAGGATTGCGGAGCAGCGGCAACAGCGGCGGCACCTGGGGCGATCTTGAAATCGTGGGGGATCGATGGGTGTACTCGAGTGAAGACAACGACAAGGGAAAGAAAACTTACCATCGCACGATCAATGTCTTCTCCGGCTCCAACAAGATTCATTTCGAGCTCCAGTCTTCAGAGGATGGCGTCGAATGGGCAACCGGAATGAGTGGCGACGAAACGCGAGTGAAGTGACGGTCCGCCGGCAAAGAGCCCACGCTTACGAACGTTGAATCGCCGAAACGTGCACGGCGGAATGGCCAACCTCTTGAAACATCACAGCCGCCCACGCTCGTGCAGGCAAGACAATTAACAGCGACTAGCGGGCTCTGCGCGCCGCTCGTAGACGACAAACTTTCGCTTATGTGCAAGACGGCCGAACTCGCGCAGCGTTTATAATCGACCTCAGGGTTGTTTCCGTGAGCGCGCAAGAAACCTTCGGCCAACGGCGCGAATCTCATTAACCCGCGAATCTTGTTCCCGAGGAGTCTGCATGGCGATTCAAAAGACCGACAAAATTTGGCACAACGGCAAGCTGATCAATTGGGATGACGCGACTCTTCATGTGATGTCGCACGTCGTGCACTACGGGTCTTCTGTTTTTGAAGGAGTGCGTTGTTACGCGCTGCCGACCGGGCCGGCCATCTTTCGCGCGACCGAGCACATGCAGCGGCTTATCGACTCTGCCCGTATCTACCGAATCGAGGTTCCGTTCAGCCGCGACGAGATTTTGCGCGGGATGGTCGAGTTGGTGAAGCACAACGCCGTTTGGCCCTGCTACATTCGCCCCATCATTCTTCGCGGCTATGGCGAAGCGGGAGTGAATCCTTTTAACTCACCGACCGAAGTTTACGTCTGCAATTATCCGTGGGGAAAATATCTCGGGTCGGATGCGAGCGAAGGCGTCGACGTCTGCATTTCCTCCTGGACGAGGATTGCGCCAAACACCTTGCCGGCAATGGCGAAATCGGGGGCGAATTACATGAATTCGCAACTCATCAAGATGGAAGCCATTACCAACGGCTACGCCGAGGGTATCGCGCTCGACGTCAATGGATTCGTCAGTGAAGGCTCGGGTGAGAACCTGTTCGTCGTTCGCAACGGCGTTCTTCATACCGCTCCTCTAGGCAACTCCGTGCTGCCTGGCATCACCCGCGATTCCGTAATGCAGATCGCCCGCGACATGGGCATCAAGATTGTCGAGCAGCAGATTCCGCGCGAGTCACTCTACATTGCCGACGAAGTCTTCTTCACTGGGACTGCAGCGGAGATCACGCCAATACGGTCGGTCGACAAGATCAACATCGGTACCGGGATCATTGGCGCAATGACCAAGAGTCTGCAGGCGGAATTTTACGGAATTGTCCACGGCGAGAAACCTGATCGCTATGATTGGCTGACTCCGGTTCAAGTAGGCGCCGCTAAACAGCCAGTCGGAGTTTAGGGGGCTAGAAGTCTGTCTCCGTTTGCGCTCCAACTCGGCCACGACTATATTTACTGGGACTCAGCGGTCGTTGGTTAAGACGTCTGTGTGTCAGGTACAGCCCGCTTCACCCGAGCCCCAATGATTTTAAGGAGATCCTCATGTCTGGTCTAACCCCCGATTTTGCCGCTTTTTACTGTGCCATGATGCTTGACGGTTTTGGCCGCGAAGTGGAAACCACTAAGCGAGTTTTAGCCGCCATCCCTGAAGGAAAGAAAGACTACCGCCCTGATCAGAACGCCCGGTCAGCATGGGAATTAGGCTGGCACCTTGCCAATACTGATGTCCAATTTCTGAATGGGATTGCGGACAGACAATTCACCATGGGCGCTCCATCTAAGAAGCCTACAACCGTGACTGAGCTCGTGTCGTGGTACAGCGAGAACATCAAAGCAAGTTTTGACCGAGTTCGAGCGCTGACTCCGCAACAATTAGTCGAACCGGTCCAATTTATGATGTTCAACCTGCCAAACGTGTTCTATCTAGGCTTCCTGAACAACCACAGCATTCATCACCGTGGAGAGTTGGCGACTTATCTTCGGCCCATGGGTTCGAAAGTTCCAGCCATTTATGGCGGGAGCTTCGACGAGCCAATGCAGCCCGCCGCATAACTCCATTCGAAACCGAGTCATCCTGAGCGTAACCGGAGCTTCACGAAAGTGGAGCTCTGGCGTAGCCAAAGGCCCGCATCGCTCTTTAATCCGCTACGAACCGCATCAAGGCATCCTCACGATGACCCGAACGCCATCGTCAGGGCTCCCTCAGCGCCCTCGCATGGAGCGAACGTAACAGGATATTTCGACTTCGCGCAGCGATCGGATGAGCCGGGTCCCCGCGCTTCGCTCCAAGATGACAGTCTTTTCTGGTGAGATAGGTCTGCACGCTCTACGGTCCCTCCGATCTCTCCCAAAGACAGGTGACTTCCGTCATCTCGTGCTAGCTCTCAATTCGCGTCATCATAGCGGCTGGAGTTCACCCCGCATGAATATCGACGACTTGCTCCGTATTGCCATGGAGCGCCGCAGCTCCGATCTTCACTTGAAGGTAGGGAACTACCCGCATCTACGCATCGATGGCGATCTTGTGCCGCTCACCGATCAGCCGCGCGTCTCCGCTGAAGATATGTTGAATATGGCGTTTAGCATGATGTCGGCGCGCCAAAAGCAGAAGTTCAAAGAGACCACCGAAATCGATATGGCTTACGGCGTGGCTGGCCTCGGGCGCTTCCGTGTGAACGTATTTCAGCAGCGCGGCAACGTTGGCCTTGTGCTTCGTGTGATTCCCACGAAGATTCGGGCGCTCGACGAACTATTTCTGCCCAAGGTTGTTGAGCAGATTTGCGATATGCCTCGTGGACTGGTGCTCGTGACGGGCGTGACCGGCTCTGGTAAATCGACCACTCTTGCCGCCATGATCGACCGCGTTAACTCCACGCGCGCGGAACACATCATCACCATCGAAGATCCTATCGAATTTCTGCACCGCGACAAGAAGGGTTACGTAAACCAGCGCGAAGTGGAAGTCGATACGCCGTCGTTCTCATCGGCGCTGCGAGCTTCTCTTCGTCAGGATCCCGACGTCATCCTAGTCGGCGAAATGCGCGATCTCGAAACAATCGGAACCGCGCTGCACGCTGCCGAAACAGGCCACATGGTGTTCTCGACCCTGCACACGCTGGACGCGGTCGAAAGCATTAACCGAATTATCGCCATCTTCCCGCCGCCGGAGCAGAAACAGATTCGTCTGCAGTTGGCGGCTGTTCTGCGAGCCATTGTCAGCCAGCGGCTAGTGCGTCGTTCTGATTCAGAAGGGCGAGTACCAGCGGTTGAGGTCATGGTAACCACCTCGTATATCCGGGAATGCATTCTGGTTCCGGAGAAGACTCGCGCCATTCGCGAAGCCATCTCTGCGGGTACTTCGCAATATGGTATGCAGACCTTCGATCAATCGCTCTGGGATCTATTCCAGGCCGGTTTGGTCAACTACGAAACCGCTCTCGAAAGCGCTTCGAACGCCGACGAATTCAAGCTGCGAATGCAGGGCATTGCTTCGACCTCAGACATCTCTCGACAGTCGATGCAGTCAGCTGGATTTGGGCGCTAAACGACGGTAAACATCTTGCTTGGGGTGGCGCGCTCTGTACTCTGGGGTGCGCCTCTTTTTTTGGCTTCAGAGAGCCTTCGACATCCGAATCAGATATAAGGGAATTTTAGGGACCTGATCCCGCGAAAGCTCTAGCGTCCCATTCTCTAAATATCCCAGCCGCCGGTAGTAACCGGGCAACTCCTCTCGCAGATTTATGTAGGTCAGATCCATGTAGCGACAGCCGCCATCCCTGCAATGTTCCTCTGCGGCCGCAACCAGCCTGGTGCCAACCCCGCGGCCCTGATGTTGCGGATCCACTGCAAGTAGCCCGAAATAGCCACGCTGGCCGCGCAGTTCCGTGTACAAACAACCCGCCAGGGCCTCTACGTCCGAGAGCAACAGAAAGATGCCTTTCTCCATAAGCACTTTCACTTTGGCCGGATCGATGCGATCCCCTTCAATAAACGCCCGCTCAGCTATGAAAGCAGAGTTGACCAGGCGCGCAATCGCGGCTGCGTCATCCGTCGTAGCGGTTGAGAGTTTTAAAGAAGAATTCAAGAAAGAATTCTATCGAGGAGTGAGGCCCACGAGAAGCCCGGCTTCTACAAGTCTAAAAAAATTAATTCAATCCTGCCTGTAGAGACGGGGCTTGCCCCGTCTCCCGCCACGAGCATCGGCACGAAAAGAGAGACGCGGCGAGCCGCGTCTCTACAGATAAGGAGGCTAATTCGGCTTGCGAAATTTGCTGTCGGCGATGTAGCGCAGCATTATGGCATCGGTGGCGCTTTGAAACTGCCGCTGCAGATCCGGCACGGCGGGAGTCTGAATGTCCTGCCGAACTGTCTGACGAAACTTCTCGCCCATCTCGGAGTCGCTCGTCACCACCTGCATGTAGAACCAGAGGAAATGCCGCATCTGGTCGACCGCAGACTTCAAGGTCTGAATCGATTCCATCTCCGGTTGATGAGCGAGAGCTTCCATCAATTCAGGATCGGTGGGCGCTTGCATGGCGGCGCAATTCAATTCACGCTGAATCATCCGCAAGTCGTCGGTGACGCTGACAATGCGAAGCCGGATTTGCTCCATCGTCTCTTTATTCTCGGGATCCATACAGTCCTCTCAGTGCAACGAGCTTCCGTCTTCCTAATTCAAGATCGCACTCAGGCGGCCGCAGGCAAAGATTCCCCGTGTTCATGAGCTTCGGTAATTGAAGTTACCTTAGGTCAAAAGCCTCATGAAATAAGGCGTTCTGGAGGTTGTAAAGGGGGGTTTGAAGGCGAGGTTCACGCCCCACTTGTTCATGAACTGGCGACGGCCGGTGTGATACAAACAAGGCGAGATGACATCCCCGCAAACCGGCCTGGTACGCGCGATTGGCCGTTGGAGCTTGGCCGCACTGGCGGTGAACTCAGTGATTGGCAGTGGCATCTTCGGTTTGCCGGCCACGGTAGCGGCGCTGCTTGGCAGGCGAAGCGTGGTAGCGGTTTTAGTCGCCGGGGCCGCCATCGGTGTCATCATCGCGTGCTTTGCCGAAGTGGCCTCGCATTTTTCAAATGCGGGCGGCCCTTATCTCTACGCCAGAACCGCGTTTGGACGCCTCACTGGAATCATCGTCGGCTGGATGCTTTATCTTGCCCAGGTTGCGGCCCCCGCGGCCAATGCCAATCTGTTCGTCATCTATGTCGCCCAGTTCTGGCCGGCTGCAAAGGAACCTTGGCCGCGCGCCATCATCTTGACGCTTCTGATCGGAATTCTCGCCATCGTCAATGTCATCGGCACGCGGCAGGGCACGATTGTTAGTAACGTTTTCACGGTCGCTAAGTTGCTTCCACTGCTGATGGTGATAACCGCCGGTGCCGCGGTGACCATCATGCACCACGCTCCATTGGCAACGTCACCGTCACAGCCGCCGAACATCTGGATGAAGGCGATGGTGCTTTTGATTTTCGCCTATGGTGGTTTCGAAACCGCATTAACTCCAATGAGCGAGGTCAAACGCCCAAAGCGAGACGTGGCTTTTGCCCTGTTTGCCGGACTTCTGACCTGCACCGCAATCTACGCGCTCGTTCAGTGGGTAGTCATTGGAGTTCTGGGGGCATCCGCCACATCCGATCGTCCGCTGGCCGAAGTAGCGCGATTGACGATGGGAAATAGCGGCGCAACTCTCGTCGCCATCGGGGCATTAATCTCCGTCTATGGATACCTCAGCGCCAAAATGCTGGGCATGCCTCGCCTCACATTTGCCCTTGCCAAGAATGGCGACTTGCCTCAGATTTTTGCGACCGTGAATTCCACCTTCCAGACTCCGTGGTTCTCGATCTTGTTTTATGCGCTGGCCGTCTGGGGACTCGCGATGGTGGGCAGCTTCACTTGGAATGTAACCTTGTCGGTGGTGGCGCGATTGCTTTATTACGCAATTGTTTGCGCAGCACTGATCGCGTTGCGGCGTTCTTCGCCACAAACTGCCGGTTTTCGGCTGCCTGCAGGCCCCCTCTTTGCGATCCTGGGAATCTGCATCTGCCTTGCCCTCGCGACGCAGGTCGATTTGAGCAAGTCCGTCATCCTCGGCATCACGTTTGTCGCGGCTCTACTGAATTGGGTGTGGGCAACGTATGCGAATCGAGCGATTGCGGTCGAGCAAGAGTAGGCTCCGAGCCCATCGTCGTAGGTGTGGTAGGCTTTTTCGGGATGAGATCCCGCAGGGTTTTTCTTTTTCTCCTCATTTGCTCTTGGGCAATGTTCAAAACCACGGCACAGGAAGTGCCTTCGGCTAGTACCCAGCCTTTAGCACCGCACACAACCGAAAAAAATGTCGCGATTCCAATGCGAGATGGCGTGGTGTTGCGTGCCGACATACTGCGGCCAGCCGGATCCGAGAAGTTCCCGGTGCTGGTGTATCGAACTCCATACGGCAAAGATGCCGCACAAGAGGAATACAAGACTTTCACTCACGCCGTGGAGCGCAGGTATGCAGTGGTGATCGTCGATGTGCGCGGACGCTACCATTCCGATGGCGAGTTTCGTCCCTATGAGAATGAAGGGCGCGATGGCTATGACACGATCGAGTGGGCAGCGCGACAGCCATGGTCAAACGGCGCCGTGGGAACGTTCGGCCTTTCTTATCCCGGAGCGGTGCAGTGGCTGGCAGCGGTTGAGAATCCTCCGCACCTGAAAGTGATGGTTCCGGTAATGACTTTTTCAACGCCCCAGAATTTTTTCTTCGCCGGCGGTACCTGGGACATGTCGTGGATGGAATGGATCTGGGACAACATCGCTTGGGACATTCGAGTGAAGAAAAATCTCGTTGGCCCGCGCAATGGGGAAGAATCGGAGGGGGCGTGGAAGGTCGAAGGCCCGAAGATGCTGGCTGCGCTGCCGATCACAAACATTCCTCAATTGAAAGATGTAGCGCCGTTCTATTTTGATTGGCTGAAGCATCCGGCGGAAGACCCGTGGTGGAATTGGAGTGAGCTCCGCAACAAGTATGGGCAGACGCATGCCGCCGTCCTGAATCTTTCGGCATGGTATGACGACAACTATGGGCCTGAAGGCGCGACCACGAACTATGCTGGTTTGCTCAGATCGCGCTCCGGCGGGAATTCGTCTCAAGAGCAGTCTCAAGAAAAAGACAAGCGGACCCACCTGCTGCTCGGGCCGTGGGTGCATGGAGTCGACAACACCGCGAAAACGAAGTCCGGCGAACGTGAGTTCGGCCCGTCGGCTGCGATCGATTACGATGAGGTCATTCTGCGCTGGATGGACCACTACCTCAAGGGCACGCAGGACGGCGTAGAGAGTGAAAAGCCGGTGCGCTATTTTGTGATGGGGGCGAATCAGTGGCGGGACGCCGATGTATGGCCGCCCGCAGCGGAACGTAAATCTCTGCTCCTTGCTCCGGCAGCATCCGGCGCGCACATCGGCAAATTAGAAGAGAAAAGTGTCGACCATGTCGTTGCATTCAGCGAGTTTGTTTCCGACCCCGCGAATCCCGTCGTGAATGACTACGCTTCGTCGGGAGCCCACGATTATCGCAAGCTCGCGGATCGCGACGATGTGTTGACCTTCGACTCGCAGCCAATAAGAGTCGATACCGAAATAACCGGCCCCATCGCTGCGCGCATGTTTGTATCGTGCGATTGCCGTGACCTCGATCTGTGGGTACGGCTTGAAGATGTCTCCGAAGACGGAACCGCTTTCAACCTGATGAGCCCCGGACTCGATGTTCTGCGCGCCTCTTATCGCGATCTCGATCGCGGGCGCCAGTGGCTCGAACCGAACAAGATTTACGAATTGAATCTTAAAAACCTGATTACCAGTAATGTTTTCCTTAAAGGCCACCGCATTCGCGTGCAAATTTCAGGGACTTTCTACCCCAATTTTTCTCGCAATCTCCAAAGCGGCAAATCCGAAGTCGAGAGCGCCGAAGTCAAGAAAGCCCGCATCCGCATTCTGACCGACGCGCAACACCCATCGCAGATTGTGCTGCCATTCGTCACGAACTCCAATTAGATTTGTGAATGCCCTGTGCACCTGCACCATCACTGTCCGAACTTTTTGGAGACTAACCTTGTACAAGGCCCTCGGTCTTTATGTTTTCGTTTGCATTGCAGCGGTCACATCGCCTGCGCAACGCCAGCCAGTCCTCAAGCAGATTGATTTGCCACACCCCTATTACTTTCGCGAAATGTACCTGCCCCAACTTACTACCGGGCCGAGCGCCGCCGCGTGGTCTCCTGACTCACGAAGCCTCGTCTATTCGATGGCAGGCTCTCTATGGCGGCAGGAACTCGGCAGCACTAATGCGGAACAGTTGACTGCTGGCTCCGGCTACGACTACCAGCCCGACTGGTCCTCCGACGGGCGCTGGATCGTATTCGCCCGTTATGAGCACGACGCGGTCGAACTGTATTCGCTGAACATCACCAACGGCCAGGCGAAAAAAATGACTTCGGGTGGGGCGGTCAACGTCGAGCCGCGCCTCTCATCGGACGGCAGGAAACTCGCGTTCGTCTCGACTTCCTACAAGGGCCACTTCCATATTTTTGTTGGGCGCTTCGAAGAAGGAGCGCTCACCGATGTTCGCCAACTCACTCCCGAAAACGTCAGCACGTTGCCGCGTTACTACTACAGCCAGGTCGACCATGAAATTAGCCCGGCATGGACGCACGACGGTTCAGAGATTGTCTTCGTCTCCAATCGCGGGCACATCCACGGCACCGGTGGATTCTGGACAGTGAAAGCAGACGCCGCCGCAAACTCCGCCGCCGCGAGCTACAAAGAAATTCATTACGAGGAAACGAACTGGAAGTCGCGTCCCGATTTTTCTCCCGACGGAAAGCGGATGGTCTACTCCTCCTATCTCGGCCAGCAGTGGCACCAGCTTTGGATAATGCCGTCGAACGGCGGAGACGCCTTCCCGATTTCCTACGGCGCATTCGACAACGTCAATCCACGCTGGTCTCCCGACGGCTCGAAAATCTGTTTCATCTCCAATCGAAATGGAAATACCTCGCTCTGGGTGCAGAAGATTCCCGGAGGCCAGCAGACAGAAGTCGTCGCCCGCGATCGCAAATATCTCCAGCCCATGGGTCATATCGCGTTAAAAGTTGTCGATGCGCTTGGCAAGCCAGCGGCGGCGCGTGTGTTCATCACCGCTGCTGACGGACTTGCCTATGCCCCCGACAACGCCTGGATGCAAGCCGACGATAGTTTCATCCGCGCCGAACGCCCGTTCGAGGCCCACTACTTTGACACCGCCGGATCATCCGAAATCACCGTCCCAGCAGGAGAAGCGCAGGTCGATGTCATGCGCGGGTTCGAAAACCAGTTCGCGCAGAAAAAGGTCGAAGTAAAAGCCGATGGTACAGCGCAATTGACAGTGCGCCTCGCGCCACTTCAGAAAGAAGTCGCCGCGAAGACAACCTGGGTCAGCGGAGACGTTCATACCCACATGAATTACGCGGGCACATATCGCAACACCCCCGCGCACTTGATCGAGCAGGCCGCGGCCGAGAATCTCGCCATCGTCGAAGACCTGGTTGTTAATAAAGAGCAACGCGTCCCAGATATTTCGTATTTTTCTCCGCTGCCTGACCCGGCCTCGACCGCCGATCATCTTTTGCTACACGCTCAGGAATTTCACACCAGCTATTGGGGTCACCTCGGGCTCTTGCATCTTACGAACAATTTCATCCTTCCCGGATACGCCGGGTACCCCAACACCGCCGCCGCGAGCCTCTATCCCGCAAATGCAAATGTCGCCGACATGGCACATGCGCAAGGCGCTCTCGTCGGATACGTTCATCCTTTCGACAGCGTTCCCGATCCTGCTAAGCCCGACCCGCTGACATCGGAACTGCCCGCCGATGTTGCGCTCGGAAAGGTCGACTACATTGAGGTTCTCGGCTTCTCCGATCACGAGTCGACCGCCGAAGTCTGGTACAAGCTTCTAAACTGCGGCTTCCGCCTGCCGACCGCGGCGGGCACTGACTTCATGGGTAACTACGCCTCGTTGCGAGGACCCGTCGGCTTGAATCGCGTCTACGCTGAAGTGCCATCAGTGCCGCTGAAGATCGACCCGTGGCTCGCGTCAATCAAGGCGGGGCGTACCTTTGCGACGAATGGCCCGCTGCTGCGCTTTTCTCTAGGGGGACAGGGCATCGGCGGCGAAGTGCATCTAGACAAGGCTCCGGCTGACAAAAAGCAGGAAGTGAAATTCACCGCTGAGATGAAGTCAATGGTCCCAGTCGATCATCTGCAAATCGTCTGTGACGGTAAGGTCGTCCGCGACCTGTTGATCGACACGACTCATTTTTCGACGAGCGTGAATGGATCAATTTCGATGGAAACTGGCGGCTGGTGCGTGCTTCGCGCCTTCAGCACTCATGCCGAATATCCGATTCTCGATTTGTACCCGTATGCGACGACGAGCCCGGTATATGTGAATATGACCGACGCGCCCCTCAATCGCTCTGCCGATGCTGCGTATTTTGTAGCTTGGGTTGATCGGCTCATCGCATCCGCAAAAACGAATAGATCGTGGAACACAGATGAAGAGAAGGAGTCGGTGCTCTCGTTGCTGCAAGAGGCGAGAGGGAAGTACGCGGCCATGTTGCGCTAGATTTTTCTTTCGCACGGACGGCCGTTTCCCAGCGCCTGAAGGCGCTGTATTCTGGATGAGCCGGCGTTATGCCTGAAGGCATGACCTGGTACGAATCTCTCAACTAAGTTAGCCGCTAAGTTTTCGACTTGGAATGCTCTGTGCTCCGCCAGTCGCGAGCTTATTGGATTTTGGATACTGATCTCATGCGCGTCATCATTGCGGGCGGAGGCACCGGCGGTCATGTCATTCCAGCGCTCGCCATCGCTCATCAGCTGAAGAAACAATTCGACGCCGAAGTTTCGTTTATCGGGACGGCTCGCGGCATCGAAACGCGTCTCGTCCCGCAAGCCGGTTTTCCGCTGGAGTTGGTTCAGGTTGGTGCGCTCAAGAATGTGAGCCTGATGACGCGTGCAAAAACGATGTTCGATTTGCCTCGCGCCATCGCAGCCGCTTCGCGAATGATTACCGCGTTCGATCCTGAGGTTGTCATCGGCGTTGGAGGCTACGCCTCCGGGCCCGCTATGGTCGCGGCAATTCGCCGCGGACTCCCCACTCTCGCATTCGAGCCGAATGTCGTTCCCGGATTCGCAAACCGCATGGTCGCGCGCTGGGTCTCAGCCGCCGCCGTGCATTTTGAAGAAACCTGCCGCTACTTTCCACGCTGCCGTGTCACCGGAGTTCCCGTGCGCGAAGCGTTTTTTCAGATTTCCGAATTTGATCGCAGAAATTCTGGCACGGCACCGACCCTCCTCGTTTTCGGAGGAAGCCAGGGCGCCCGCGCCATCAATCAAGCGATGATCGACTCGCTTCCCGGGCTGCGCGCCAAGATTCCCGCCATCCATATCATTCATCAGACCGGCCAGCGCGACTACGACCGCGTTCTCGCCGCATACCAGCAATCAGGAGTTTCCGCCGAAGTTCATAAATTCATCGACGACATGCCGGGAACATTCGCGAAAGTCGATTTGCTCGTCTGCCGCTCCGGCGCCAGCACAGTAGCCGAGATCGCCGCCGCAGGGAAGCCCGCTATTTTCGTTCCATTTCCAGCCGCGGCCGACGATCATCAGAACGTCAATGCCCGAGCGCTCGAACAAGCAGGCGCTGCCGTCGTGGTCGAAGAAAGTAATCTAGACGCCGCTTATCTCGTCGACACCGTCGCTGCGTTGCTCTCGGATGGAGCGCGATTGCAGAGCATGTCCACTGCGGCGCGGTCGTTGGCGCATCCGAGAGCTGTCGAAGAAATTGCACAAATGGTAGATCGTCTGGCGCGGCACGAAAAATTCGCCGCCACCTCGCCCTCTACGCTGTCATCTTGAACAGAGCGAAGACCTGTGAAACTTCCTTGCTCCGGCTAATTGCATACGTCCTCTCTGCTCAGGATGACTAAATATTTTCTGCCGGACCGATGTCTGCGGTACTGAAGTAAGCTAAGTGAGGAATCTGAAGTACCAGCCCGCCAATGGGCCAAGTCTTACAATTAAGTTCCAGCACGTATGTTCGCCAAGATCCAGCGCATTCATTTCGTAGGCATCGGAGGCATCGGCATGAGCGGCATCGCCGAGGTGCTGCTGAATCTTGGCTACCAGATCACCGGGTCCGACCTGAGAACTACAGCCGTCACCCATCGCCTGGCCGGACTGGGCGCGTCGATTTTCGCCGGACACACCGCATCGAACGTTGCCGCAGCGGATGTAGTAGTCGTGACGTCCGCGGTCTTGAGCGACAACGCGGAAGTAGCGGAGGCGCGCCGGCTTCACATCCCAGTCATTCAACGTGCCGAAATGCTGGCCGAGTTGATGCGCCTGAAATACGGCATCGCGATCGCCGGAATGCATGGCAAGACGACAACCACATCGATGGTGGCGGCGGTACTGGCCGCAGGCGGACTCGATCCGACCGTTGTTGTGGGTGGAAGAGTCGATGCCATGGGTTCCAACGCGCGCTTGGGAAAATCGCAATACCTGGTAGCCGAGGCCGACGAGAGCGACCGGTCTTTCTTGAAATTGTCCCCGATTTTATCGGTCGTGACGAATATCGATCGCGAGCACATGGATTGCTACCGCGACATGCGCGACGTGCGCCGCACATTTCTTGAATTTATGGAGCGCGTACCGTTTTATGGAACCGTTGTGGCCTGTAATGACGATCCCGTGCTTCAGAGGTTGCTTCCGCGTGTCCACCGCCGGGTCACCACCTATGGAACGAGCGACGGCTCAGACTTCCTGATTCGTCTGAATCCGCAGGATAAACCAAAGTGCGCAGGGGAGCCGAGTCCGGTCGTTCGCTTTGGAGTCAGTTATAAGGAAAAAGATCTCGGCGAGTTCACAGTTCATGTTCCCGGTGTTCACAACATACTTAACGCTACGGCTGCGATTTCAGTAGGTATCGCGCTCGACATCCCGGCAGAAAAGATTCGCGCTGGGCTGGATGCCTTTCGCGGAGTCGATCGCCGCTTTCAGTTCAAAGGTAAATGCGCGGGCATTACGGTCATCGACGATTACGGTCACCACCCCACCGAAATCCGCGCCACACTCGCCGCTGCGCGCCAGTGCGGATTTGGCCGCGTTCACGTCATCTTTCAGCCGCACCGCTTCACCCGCACCCAACAACTGATGGAAGAATTCGCCACCGCATTCACCGACGCCGACTCATTGAGCGTTGTCGATATTTATCCGGCAAGCGAAAAGCCGATCGCAGGCATAACATCGGAAGCCCTGATCTCGCGTATCACGCAAACCGGGAAAAAAGACGCGGCTTACACATCGTCATTCGAGAGCGCGAGTGATCGTGCCGCAAGCCTGGCCCGCGAGGGCGACATGATTCTCACCCTCGGAGCCGGCAGCATCTCGCAACTTGGCCCAGCCATCCTGGAGAAACTCGAGAAGCGCTCCGCAGTAGCCGGCCGCTAAAGCATTCGCCAAAAGGGTGGCCCGACAAAAGGGTGGCCCGCTCCTTGCGCCTTTTGCAAGGGGCGGGTGCGTACTGCAAAACATCAGTACAGTCCGACCCAGCGTTGTGCCATCATCTGTTCTTGCGCGAGCCACGCTCGGCACGGGCCTGCACGCACGAGAGAATGTAGTTCCATCCCTCATGGACGCGGCGTCGGTGTTCCTCAGCGATAAAGCCCAGCGCCATGTGATGGAATTTGATTAGCGTGCCACCGTCCACTTCGCTGAGCCTGTATTGCACATTGGAAGTTGCGGCATAGGACATGAACAGCGGTCCGCTGAATTCGAGCAGCGTGGGCCGTTTGATGGCCTGCACGTTTGCCCAGAAATGCCCGTTGCCCTCACCTAAATCTCGAAACCAGCGACCGCCCGGCCACGCCTCAAGCGTCATCGGGATAGATTTGCCGTCGGGGCTTTCATTCCCCGGGCCAATCTGCTCAAGCAAAGCCGCAAACGTATCTTCGAGGCTCGCCTTTACATGGATCTCACGGGCGATGTTGAGTGTCAAACTTTCGATTCCTGCTGCTGCTTCAATCATTGCTTCCTCCTGATTATTTTGGATTTGTGATTTGGATTTGTGATCTGATTTTTTAAGTTTTCTTCGAATCCGTAGCCTTGGCCTCGGCCCGCTCTTTCACGCGCTGCAGTTGATGTGTCCAGAAGCGTTCAAAAGTTTTCGTCCAGTCATAGAGCGGACGGATCGCTTCGCCATTTGTTCTGTAAAGCATGTGCCTCCCACTTCGCCGCACTCGTACCAGTCCCACATCGCGCAGCACTTTCAAATGCTTTGAGACCGAAGGCTGCTCCATGCGCAGTTTCACGACTATGTCGCCAACCTGGCGCTCCCGATCCGCCAGATAGCTAAGAATTTCCCGTCGTCGTAACTCTCCCACTGCATTGAATGCGTCGGTAGTTGCTGCTGCTCTCGGCATAAAAGCAATATATACCGATATAGGAATATGTCAAGCGGGAATTTCTATCGCCTATGAAAAGGTGAGACTCGATTTCTGTTCTGACGCTTGTGGAAATCTGGGCTTCATCTCAGCCGTTCTAAATAGATCAATGGCTCGACGCCGTCGCGCATTCACTTTCGCACTGTCTCATTCCGCGAAAAGGAGTTATAGTAATTTTGCTCAGCGGTTTTCTGTCGACAATTGACTCGAAAGAGTGGCGCGGAAATCTAGTTCCAGCGCGGTTCAGGAAGAGCTGTATGCGCTTCCTAACGAGGCTCCCGACCGGGAGGCCTTCGACGACGCTCGGCTCGTTGATTTAGAGGCTGAGCAAGAATCTCCCTTCCTGCGTGGGCAAAAGCGAGTCTCGGCGCGGCGCGGACCGCTCCCTAAAAAAACTGCCAATCGACTGATGTGGGTCGCCGGCGCGATTGTCTTGCTGGCGATTCTTGCAGTCGCCGCCCTCAATCTTTATCGTTACGGCAAGCATTCCTGGCGTTTCCGCATCGATTCGAGCGATCAGATTGAAGTTGCGGGTGCCGTCCACGTTCCCCACGCGCAGATTATGGATGTCATGGGCGGCGATATTGGTCGCAACATTTTCTTTATTCCCCTGGCCGAGCGGCAGCAACAACTCGAACAGATTCCGTGGGTAGAGTCGGCAAGCGTGATGCGTTTTGTTCCCAATCGCCTGCGCATCGAGATTCACGAGCGAACTCCCGTAGCCTTCGCCCGTATCGGCTCACATATTTCTTTGATCGACGAGGGCGGCACGCTGATGGAGCTGAGCCCCGGCCTGAAGCACAAATACTCTTTTGCGGTCATTGCCGGAATGAACGCGGGCGAGCCATTATCCACACGGTCCGCGCGCATGAAGATTTACAACGGCTTGGTCCGTGCCTTGGATGCCAGCGGCGCGCGCTACTCGCAGGAACTCAGCGAGGTCGACCTCAGCGATCCGGAGGACGTGAAGATCCTCGCCTCCGACGCCAGCGGAGAAGTCCTGGTTCACCTCGGTTCTTCCAACTACCTTCAGCGTTACAAGACATTCGTAACCCACGTTCTCCAATGGAGGCAGCAATTCGACAAGCTTGAATCAGTCGACCTGCGCTACGACGGGCAAATCATCGTGAATCCCGATCTCGCCGGGATGACGCGCCTTCCGGCTTTGACGCCCGCCGCCGCCAAAGCCGCCATGGCAGCCGGAGTAAAGTCGGCGGCGATCGTGAATTACGAAAAGTATGTTGCGCCCACGTCTTCTAAAACCACGCCAGTAGCGGTCAAGGCGGCTGGCTCGAAGAAAGAAACGAAACCAGCCGCGGCTCAGGCAAAGCCTGCGGCTCGTGCGGCGGCTCATCACGCGCTCACCAAGAATGTTTTGCCTAAGCACGCCGCAGCGAAGCCAATATCGACGAAGCTCGGCACAACTAAAGCGTCACCCGCTACGCCAGCTGTTCAGAAGACGAAGTGGAAGCCATCGCCCGCCGCTGCGCCTGTGCACGAAACGTCAGCAAAGCCTGCAGCTCACAATTCAGCTGCTGCGCAAAAAAAGCCGAGCGCCAACGTTCCGAAGGAGACTCCGCACAACTAGATTTCTATGCCGAATCACGATCCCAACTTCATCACCGCCATCGACGTAGGCAGCGCCAAAACTTCGGTTCTGGTTGCGGAAATCAACGAGAACGGCCTGCGTTATCGCGGCCACGGCGTGAGCGAATCGCGTGGCATGCGCAAGGGTGTCATCACCGAACTCGACAAGGCGATCAACAGTATTCAGAAAGCGGTCGAGCACGCCGAGGACGTTGCCGGCATTCCGATCGAGCACGCGATGGTGGGAATGGCCGGAGCCCATATTCGCGGAATGAACAGTCACGGTGGCATCACCTTCGGCACGCGGTCGCGGGAAATCGGGCGCGACGAAATTCGCCAAGCTGTCGACAAAGCACGCACACTGCCGCTTCCGGCCGATCGCGAAATTCTTCACCTGCTACCGCAAGAGTTCATTCTCGACGACCAGCCCGGAGTGCAGGATCCGACCGGGATGATGGCGACGCGCCTCGAAGTACGCGTGCATATCGTGACCGCATCCGCGAGCGCGGCGCAAAATCTTGTGACGGCAGTCAACCGTGCCGGCGTGCATGTGGATGACACTATTTTTGAGCCGCTGGCTTGCGCCGATTCCGTCCTGCGCTCCGACGAACGCGAATTGGGAATCTGTCTCGCCGATCTCGGCGCGGGCTCATGTGATCTCATCGTCTTCCAGCAGGGAGCGGTGGCGCATACCGCCGTTGTTCCGATTGGCGGTGACCACTTCACCAGCGATCTCTCGGTCGGCATGTGTACCGGCCTCGCGGATGCAGAGGCGCTGAAGAAAAATTTTGGCAACGCCGTTCCGACACTGATCCCGGAAGGCAACGAAATCGAAGTCCCGTCGGTCGGATCGCGCCCTTCGCGCATGATGCAGCAGCGCGTGGCTGGCGAAATTCTTGAACCCCGGGCGCGCGAGCTTTTCGAGTTGGTGCGTGACAATCTGCGCCACGCTGGAGTTCTGGAGCACTGCATCGCCGGACTCGTGCTCAGCGGCGGGGCATCACGACTACCGGGAATCCTCGACGTCGCCGAATCAGTATTGCGAAAGGCAGCGCGGCTCGCGTGGCCAATGCCGATGGCAAAGATGCCGTCGTTCATGGCCGAACCGGAATTCGCGACAGTCCTCGGGATGGTGTATTACGGCCATCGCGCGCGCCTCGCTCGTGGATTGCAGGAGCCAGGTTTTGGCTCGCGCATGAAAGCATTGTTTGCACGCAAGGGCGCTTAGGACTTGCAGCACGAAGAGTTTTGTTGGTGCGGGAAACGGGCGTCTGGCCTCACCAGCCAGGCGAGGACGCGCGGTTCTTCACTGTAAACCGGGGCAGAGAAGTGAGAACACAATTTACGAGGTGATTCATGACTGAAGACAACGCACTGCGCATCTCTTTCAACGAAGAAGCCCGCAACGATGCTCGCATCAAGGTGATAGGAGTCGGCGGCGGCGGCAACAACGCGGTCAATCGCATGATTGATTCGGGCATGGAACACATCGAATTCATCGTCGCCAACACCGACCTGCAGGCGTTGCGCATGTCGCGCGCTGCCACCAAAATTCAACTCGGCGTCAAATTAACGAACGGCCTCGGAGCTGGCGCGAACCCTGAAATCGGCCGCAAAGGCGCCCTCGAAGATTCCGACAAATTAATTGAAGCGATGGAGGGCGCAGACATGGTATTCGTCACCGCCGGCCTCGGTGGGGGAACGGGAACAGGCGCTGCTCCAATCATTGCGTCCCTCGCGAGCGAAATGGGCGCACTCACGGTTGCGGTCGTTACCAAGCCCTTCGCCTTCGAAGGCAAACGCCGCATGCAGCAGGCAGAACGCGGCATCGCCGAGCTTATGGAAACGGTCGACACGACCATCGTGATTCCAAACGAAAAGCTGCTAGCCGTGGCAGAGAACGCCGGATTTTTCGAATCTTTTCGCATCGCGGACGATATTCTCCGCCAAGGCGTTCAGGGAATTTCCGACATCATCACCATCCCCGGCATCATCAACCGCGACTTCGCCGACGTGAAGGCGATTATGGCGGGCATGGGTTACGCGGTAATGGGCACGGCGACTGCTTCCGGCGATCATCGCACCGTGGAGGCCGCCCAGCGAGCCATTGCCTCTCCTCTGCTAGAAGCGGGGGCAATCGACGGAGCTCGCGGCATCCTCATCAACATCACCGGATCGAACTCGCTGAAGCTTGCCGAAGTCCAGCAGGCCTGCACGATCATTCAAAACGCCGCCCACGAAGATGCCAACATTATTTTCGGAGCGGTGCTCGACGAAAAGATGAAAGACGCGGTCAAGATCACGGTGATTGCAACCGGGTTCAAAGAAGAAGATATGCGTCGGCTGCGGCAGCAGGAAAATTTCGATCCGGTCATCCTGTCGAGAGACGCATCGCGAGAGAGTTCGCGACGCTTTCACTTGTCGGACGTTTCCGAACCCGATCCCGTGTTCGAACCCGAGCCCGCCTTCCAGCCGGAGCCATCGCCTTCCGCCTTCCGCCAAACAAGCCAGTCGCAAGCCGACGTAATCTCTCTCGATGGAATGCGCACAGTCGCGCCCAACTATCAGGGAGAGGATCTAGACGTCCCAGCGTTTCTACGGAAGCGCACTGACGTAATGTAAGTGGATTGATCTAAGCCTGGTTAAACGGTTCTCCCCTGTGAAACTCTGTGTACCCAGTGGTTACAGTTTTTTCTAACCAGGGTACACAGAGTTTCACAGGGGGAAATGCTGACGCTAGATCATCCTAGCGGAATTACTCTGCCATCAGCACCAGCTACTTAAAAAATTCAATCATGTTGGACGCCGAACCCGCAGCTCCCGGATAGCTCTTTAAACCCAACGCCTGCAAAGTCAAACGTAGTGTGTTCTGGTGCTGATACAACTTGGTTGATTTGTATTTTGCCTTGGAGAACTGCGGACTGACCGCTACCCAAGCCACGCGTCCGCCGCCGTGGCTATTGTCGTTACCTGACTCGTCAAACAGAATCACCAGCAATCCACCATCTTTAAACACGCTGCTCGAAATCAGCGGAGCAATATTCTTCTTCAGCCACGCGTCGGCAGTTGCGAGGGTGCAGCTGTGAGCGTCGTTACATAGATTGGGAGTGATGAAGGAATAGCTGGGGAAATGCCCGCTGGCGAGATCGGCTGAAAATTGCGTGAAGGGCACAAGACTCAGTTTCTCGCTGGAGCTGTTGATGACGTCCGAGAAATATGACAACGGGCAATGCCGTCGTGCGTAATTCCCGACATCCGGCTGAATATAACCAGCGTAGGGAAGGCTTTCTTCGTACGCTTTCCAAGTCTTGCCCGCAGTCATGAGATGCCGCACCACGTTGTCGGCGGTCACGGTCCCGGTAAAGCTGTCGTTGTTCGTGATGATCTGGCCGGTCGTAAGCATGAAGTAGTTGCCGATCGAGGGATGCGTATTCGCGTAATACTGCGTCCCGAGCCCGTAGGTATTGGCCAGGCTGTTGAGATACGGCATGGAAGAGTTCCCGATAACGCTGGAATAGTTATTGTTCTCTTCCATGACGACAAAGACGTGCTTGAAAGTCGGAAGAGTCTGGCCAACGCTCGCTGCGGAAGCGATGAGCAAAAGTAAAAGAATGCGGGGGGAGTTAAACACCGTGGTGCTTCACCTCAGGAGAAAAGTACGAGAGCGGCTGGACTGTCTAGTGTAAGTATCACCCCTTTGCGCGAATGCGTCAAAATGAGAAGTTCATCCAAACAGGCCGCCTAGCGCGGCTTTTGGCTTGATATCCAGCGATCAATCTCGGATTCAAGGACGTCCAGCGGGAGCGGTCCTCGATCGAGAACCGCATCATGGAAGGCGCGAATGTCGAATTTATTGCCCAGCTCTTTCTGCGCTCGCGCTCGAAGTTCCAGAATTTTCATTTGTCCCATTTTGTAGGACAACGCCTGCGCGGGCCATGCGATATAGCGATCGACCTCGGTGTTGATATTCTCGTCGTCCATTGCGGTGTGCTCGTGGAAGAAGTCGACCATTTGCTGGCGTGTCCAGTGCTGTGAATGAACGCCGGTATCGACTACCCATCGCACCGCGCGCCACATCTCGTTCTGCAGGCGGCCGTAGTCGCTGTAAGGGTCTTGATAGAAACCAACTTCTTTCCCCAGCCGCTCCGAATAAAATGCCCACCCTTCGGTGTAGGCATTCACATCAAGATTGAACTTGCGAAACGCGGGCAAATCGGTGAGTTCCTGCGCAATCGAAAACTGCAGGTGATGCCCGGGCACGCCTTCATGATAGGCAATCGCTTCGACGTTTAGCATTAAGCGCTTTGCAGGCGCGGATTCGTTGACGTTAATGCGCCCCGGACGAGAACCGTCGCCTGCCCCAATCGAATAGTCCGCCGGTGGCGCGGAAGCAGTGCGATAAGCCTCCATGACCACGACGTCGAGCTTGTTTTTCGGGAGGCGTCCAAAAAGCTCTGGCAGTTTCGGGTACATCTGGTCGCGATAGTGCGAGTAAAGATCAAACAATTGCTGGCCTGACGTTGCGTGCAGCCTCGGATCTTGCAGGATGTGCTGGTTGAAAGACTTCAAATCGCTGAAGCCCTGCGCCTTGGCGATAGTGAGCATTTGCGTTTCAATTTCCGCCACGCTCTTCATTCCGAGCTCGTGAATCTTTTCCGCCGGGATATCCGTCGTCGTCTGGTAACGAACCGCGAAGCGATAGCGCGCCTCACCATCCGGCAACGCCCATGTGCCGGGATCAAGACGGCCGTGCGGAGCGTAATCATCTTTCACAAATTTGGCGAATTTCGCGTAGGCAGCTGCGACCTCGTTTTTTACCGCAGCCTCAATTTTTTCGCGTAGCTGCTTGCGATCTGGCTCCGAAACCGATTCAGGGAACTTCTGCAGCGGAGAGCAGAACGGGCTTTCATCGAGCGAGTCGTCCGCAATTTTCTGTGCCTGACTGGAAACTTTTTCCAAGAGAAATTTGGGCGGCATCAGGTGGTCGCGGAGACCATTTCTCATTTGATCCATTGCCTGATCAAGCACGCGCGGAATTTGATGGAGGCGGGCGATGTAATCTTCGTAATCCTTTACATTGCGGAACGGCGAATCGAAAGCGAGCCCCGCGTATCCGAGATGAATGCCGTCAAATTGCGTGGCCGGCATTTCCCAGCTTTTAAATTTCGCAGACTCGAGCGTGAGCCGCAGATTCCGCACCATGAGATCGCGATTGATCTTCTCTGCTATCGGAAACCCGGCAACATCAATTTTCTCGAAGCGAGCCAGCGACTGGCGAGAATGTTCAAGATCGTCGGCAACTGCCTTGTCCGAAAAATCGCTGAGGCGATTGTTGTAGCGGTTGTCCCCCACTCGCGTGGCCAGTTCCGGTTGCGTCCGCAGCGTGTACTCCCATTCGTCAGCAAGCAAGCGATTGAATTCGGATCGCCGGGACTCGAGATTTTGCTCCGAAGCGTGAGCGAAAAGAGGAAGCATAAGAGCGAAGCTGAGACAGGCCATCACTGGAAGAGTGCGCAAGGTGCGACCTCGTAAAACTCGATTGAAACGCGCCGTCAAAAATACCAGAAAAAGTTATTTATTGAGTTTTCGCTGCCAGTTTCCGTCAATTCGCCGCCCACCTCATGTCTGTTCCAACTCACGACGCGATGCCTCCGAAGTGCAAATCTATGCACGAGGGGGAGTGTCTTTGAAGGTAACAACCAAGCGATTACCGAGGTTCGTGAACCTTGTAGCATTTGAGATTAAGTGTAATGGAGATAATAGGTTAGCCAGATTTTGCTGTTAACAAAAGCCTTACACTTTCAAGTTGCTTAAAAATCTATAAATCGCCTATTATCGGTCAGTTGCAGTGGATGAACGCCAGTCCCGAGGGATTTGGCGACCCTCTTGCATCTTAAAAATCAGCCGATCTAGACAATTTAGCTGGGAATCCGCCGGCTGGGTCATAGTTCAGCAGAGCATAACCGGGGATGATTCTAGTGAAGTTCAGGTCTTGCCTTCTTCGTCTGTCGTATTTCGTTGCAGTAGTCATTTTATTGGACGCCAGCGGCATCGCCGCCAGCGTCAATCCTCCGGCGTTACCGCGCCACAGCAAAACCCGTAAAGTGACCGAAAATCAGCGGGCCCGCAGGCGTATGCGCACCCTGGCAAGAAGCCGAGCGCCACGTTCTCACTTTGCCGCCACCCCGTCACCGACACCAACCGCAGCCCACGTTTTAGCGAAGGGCCGCCGCCATCGTTACTCTGAGCGTTTTTACACCAGTTCATTCGCAACCGACATCACCGAAGGCGACTTGACCGGCGGAGAAGACCCGGTTGTCCGTCAGGCGGCGATCGAAGCTCTCGGCAACATGAATGGCACCGTGGTAGCGATCGAACCAACCAGCGGACGCATCCTGGCGATGGTTAACCAGAAGCTCGCACTCTCCGGTGGAGCTCAGCCTTGCTCAACCATTAAACTTTCCGTCGCACTGGCCGCTCTTACCGAAGGCGCAATTGACGAAGATACGCAAGTCGCGCTCGGCGGCGGCGGACGGATGAACCTGACCACCGCCCTCGCGAAATCAAACAACGCTTACTTCGAAGCGGTCGGCCTCAAGCTTGGCTTCGAGAAAGTTAGCTACTACGCTCACCGGTTCGGGCTTGGCGAACTTGCCGGATACCACATTCTTGGTGAGCAACTCGGTACCTACCCGGAAGCCGAAATTTCTTCAAAACTTGGCGGCGTAAGCAAGATGTGCTCCTTCGGGGAAGGCATTTCCATGACCCCGCTGCAACTCGGCGCCTTGGTCACCGCGATCTCGAATGGCGGGACGCTCTACTATCTTCAGCATCCAACGAACCCGGTTGAGGTCACGAACTTTACACCGCGCATCAAGCGTCAACTCAATATCGCTCCAGTGCTTCCTGAAATGTCCGACGGCATGGCTGGAGCGGTCGAATATGGCACCGCGCGTAAGCTTCGCTTGAACTTCAACGAGGAATCGATCCTGGGCAAGACGGGAACCTGCTCTCACGCAGGTACCCGCTACGGATGGTTCGCTTCCTACGCCAACACCGACAAAGGCCGCATTGTCACGGTAGTCTTCATTCAAGGTGGACGTCCATCTTTCGGACCCAAAGCCGCCGAAATAGCCGGCCGCATGTACCGCAGCCTCTATGATCACAACTTCTTCGTGGCTGGAGCGAACGGCGTCACCGCCACCTCCGCACTGGAGAAGCTGAGCGGTCCTGCTCCGCGACAGTAGCTTCACCCCTCCTCCTGAACCACGAATCAGGCCTGCTATCGCAAACGAGTGGCATCACAGACCTATCGGCCCCATCAGGGGCCGTTTTCTTTGTGACCATGGAGACTTCCACCAGCAGTTACCACTCGCGATTCCTGCATGCCTTATTCAATAATTGAGGCATGCACGCGCACTCTTCCGCTGCGATAGCACCGGCTATGGCACCCTCGGAGAATTCGGCCGCGAAAAAGCTGGATAAGATATCGGCGTTCTCGACGTTGCTTGGTTGCCTGGTTTTAACCGCCGCAGTGCTCGCGTGCTATAGCCCGGTTGCGAAGAACGCGTTTATCAAATTTGATGATGATCGCTACATCGTTGACAACCGGCACATCCAGGTGGGCCTGACTCGCGAAGCGGTTGAGTGGGCCTTCACGACCTACCAGGAAGCAAACTGGCACCCGCTCACCTGGCTCTCCCACGCTCTCGACTGCCAGATCTTTGGCGTGAACCCTGTGGGACATCATTACGTCAACGTGCTGCTACACGCCCTCAACGCAGTGCTGATTTTCCTGCTGTTGCAATATGCCACCGGATTCCGATGGCGCAGCCTGATGGTTGCCGCCCTTTTTGCTCTGCATCCAGTGAATGTCGAATCGGTAGCGTGGGCCTCGGAACGGAAGAATGTGCTCAGCATGCTGTTCTTTCTGTGCGCTCTGTATGCGTACTCCTGGTACGGGCGCAAACCTGGTATCAGTCGTTACCTGGCGGTGGCTGGACTTTTCGTGTTGAGCCTGCTGAGCAAGCCGCAGGTCGTCACTTTTCCATTTCTCCTGTTGCTCTGGGATTATTGGCCGCTCTGCCGTTGGCCAACCAAAACTAACCGCGAAGTTGCTGAACGAACAGAACGTCCAACTCGACCGCACCTTTTGCTGGAAAAAATTCCTCTGTTCTTGTTATCAGCAGCAAGCGCGGCCATTACCATGAAAGCGCAAAATGCAGGCGCGGCGGTAAAAAATTTGGCGGAATACAGCTTCGGTTTGCGAATTGAAACCGCACTCATTTCTTACGTTCGATATGTAGAAAAAATGTTCTGGCCGTCGAAGTTGGCCGGCATGTATCCGCACCCGACAACACTTTATCCAGTATGGCAAGTGGCTTCAGGAGCGCTGGCATTGCTGCTGGTTACAGCGGTAGTCGTTCTGAGAACGAGTCAACAACGCTATCTCGCAGTAGGCTGGTTGTGGTTTCTTGGCAGCCTGGTACCCATGATCGGGCTGGTACAAGTTGGTTTTCAATCGATCGCGGATCGTTACGCCTACATCCCGGTTGTTGGATTGTTTCTCATGCTGGTGTGGACGGTTGCGGATTGGGTTCAAGCGCACCGAATTTCGCGCCCGTGGCTTGCGGTGGCCGCGGTTGGTTATCTAGCAGCGCTCGGATCCGTCACTTACCACCAAATCGGATATTGGCACGATACCGCCACCTTCTGGAGGCATACGCTTTCGGTCACGCAAGAAAATTACCCAGCCGAAGCTAATCTGGGAGAAGTTCTTCTCAGTCAAGGCAAGGACGACGAAGCCGCAGCGCATCTGCGCAATGCCGTAGCACTGCGACCGGACGGACTGATCGCAAACCTCGATCTTGGAGCATACGAAGACCGTCGCCACAACTTTGCCGCCGCCATCCAGCACTACCAACTAGTGGCGGATCGCGCGGGAGATATCGGCATGCGGGCTACAGCATATGGAAGTCTGGGCTTCGTCTATCGTGAGATGCGCCAGACAGCCAAAGCAAAGCAATGCTTTGAAACATCGGCTCACCTCGACGACTCCAGGGCCAGGGCAAAGATTGGACTCGGTCTGGTTGCCCAGGATGCGGGCGATGTAGAGGAAGCAATTCGCCAATATTCACGAGCTGCTTCGGTGCAAAACTCGGACACCATAAACATTCTTCTTGCCGAGGCGCTCGAAAAGGGCGGTCACTCAGAACAGAGCAAGGCAATTTACGCCCGCTTGGCAGCTTCACCACACTTCGCCCATGCACAACAAGAAGCGAAGGAACTTCTAGGGAACTAGTGATTGTTATCAGGGGTGGGCAAGAATTTTAATTTTGATTTAGATCTTTTGATTTAAGTCTTGATTTTTGTCTAGGGAGAAAAGCCGATGCAGGTCGAGATACTCAAAGTTCTAAGCCAGATGCAGCATCCTTTGATCGTGGCGGCTTGTACCGCTGCGGTCGCGGCCATCGTTCTGATTTTGATGTGGAGAGCAGAGAAGCCGCTACTGGCCGGGATATCTGCCGCGGCTATCGTTTTGCTCGGACTCGTTCCCCTCGCCGCGACCAGCTACGCCAAGTCGCGCGCCGTCTATCAGGTGCATATAGAAGTCTTGCGTCCGGATGAATCCCCGGCCGACATCGCTCAACTCAAGTCGTCGCAACCCGGAGAACTTAAGATGGTCCCCGGTGGTTGGGACCTCGTCGTTCCTGTGAAGGAGCGACCAATCGACCGGAAGATTACTTTTTCCGCATCGGTGAAAGACGAATTCTTGACTGGCGAATCTTCACTCATTCTTGCTGAGGATTTCTACCCGACCGCAACCGTCCGGCTAGTAGCCATTACCTCGGCCATGCTCCGGGGCGTCGTGGTCGACGAAGATATGAGAGCCGTTGAGGGCGCGAAGGTTTCGGTCGAGGGCAATCCACAAGCCGCGACCACCGATAGCCGAGGCAACTTCGTGGTTGCCGCGCATGCCAGCAACGGTCAGATCGTCGAAGTCAGAGCAAAGAAAGGTCAGGCGAGCGCACGTGTCTCCGCAAAGGCCGGGAAAACGGTTGAGATCATCTTGAACTCTCGCTGAAAACTAACCGCGTGAGGTTGCGGAAACTCGCAGTCTCTCCGCCTTCTTCTTGTAAGTTGCTCGAGAGAATTAATGCCAGGCAAGTCATCCGCACGCTAGCCTCGAGGAGCGAGCAGCCTCAAAAGAAATAATTGTAGAGAAGGGGCTTGCTCCGTCTCCCGTGCCTGCAGCACACTGGAGACGCGGTTAACCGCGTCTCTACAGCTAGGGCTCCTGACGTATCCTTCCCGAAGCGAACAATTGAAGCCGCGAAGACCTCGCGAGACCTGCGGCGCCTAGCGCCTGACTTCGTCCTTCGCCACCACGCCATCTTTGATGTAGACGATGCGATGAGCGTATTCGGCGATGTCATGCTCGTGGGTTACAAGCACGATGGTATTTCCTTCCGAATGGAGGCGATCAAACAAGGCCATGATCTCGTTCCCGGTTTGCGAATCGAGGTTTCCCGTGGGTTCGTCAGCAAGAATGATGGCCGGTTTGTTCACTAGCGCTCTCGCGATCGCGACTCGTTGCCTCTGACCGCCGGAGAGCTCGTTCGGCTTGTGCGTCATGCGCGTCTCCATCCCCACCGATGCCAACGCCTGTTTCGCTCGGTTGGTGCGCTCTTCGGATGGCACTCCCGCATAAATCAGCGGCAGTTCGACGTTATGCAATGAGGTGGCGCGCGCCAGAAGATTGAAGGTCTGGAAAACAAATCCAATTTCTTTATTTCGTATACGGGCCAGTTCGTCGTCGTCGAGCTCGGCCACCTGCTGCCCATTGAGCCAGTACTGCCCTTTACTCGGAGAGTCGAGGCAGCCGATCAAGTTCATCAGCGTCGATTTCCCGGAGCCCGAGGGGCCCATGATGGCTACATACTCGTTTCGCTGAATGCGCAGGTTGATGCCGCGCAGCGCATGCACCTGCTCCGCGCCCATGTCGTAGCTCTTCCACAGGTCTTCGGTACAGATCATGCACGAATCGGGGTCGGCCAAATTCTTAGGCCGGTCGCTCGCGCGATCAGCGATCGATAGAACCTCGGCAGTTGCCATCTTGTTCTCCTTCTCCGGGCCGGGCTGAGGCACGCACGCTCCTATAGCCGATCTAGGTTAGACGCTTCAAGACTGCAGAAGTTAGACTTCAGGAGTCGGGGTCGGAATACCCGTAACACTGAACCTCAACTTTGCTGATTCTTCGGTGCTTCATCCCCTAGTTTACAGAACAATCTCGGGAACGCGAATCGAGCGGTGCCTGCCCACTCATAGTTACGAGACGGGATTAGGGAAAGTTCCAAAGTTCCCAGCGATGAGCCCGAATATAGCTAAAATGCGAATTTCGGCCCCTCTGACGGGTACTTCTCGCCCTCCGGAAACTCGGTAAAGCTACCTCTAGCGAAATAGTCGCGGAAGTCGGAAAGCAAAAACGTATTTCGACGGAGATGCACCTTCCCGACGCGGTTTCCTGTGCTCGCAATGCCCTCGACGGCGCGAATTGTAAAACTTGTCCTCACGAGGCTCTTCTTCTTGCTTAGACGGTTACAAAGGTCATAGAATAAGGCAACTGCAGTATTCTTAAGGTGGGCCCCTCTATGCCATACACAGCTTTTCGGAACCGCTGTTTTATCGGCGCGCTCGTCGCGGCGATGTCGTTTGGTTTTGCGAGCATTTCCTCCGCGCAAGACAAGACTGCGCAGGGCTCCGATGACAAGAACTCCGCACCGCAAGGAAATAAGGCCGACCCGCTCAAACGCCAGATACCCGAAAAGCAGAGAAAAGCTAACGCCAAGGCCCTGAAGATAGAGTTAAGCAAGACTTACCGCAAGTGGCTGGACGAAGACGTTCGCTGGATCATCACCGACCAGGAAAAATCGGCGTTCATGCAACTTTCGAACGACGAGGAGCGCGACCAGTTCATCGAAGCTTTCTGGCAGCGACGCGACCCGACGCCTGACACGGAAGAAAACGAATTTAAAGAAGAGCACTATCGCCGCATCGCGTACGCCAACGAACACTATGCCGCCGGCATCCCAGGGTGGAAGACCGATCGCGGGCGTACCTACATCGTATTCGGCCCCGCTGACGAAATTGAGTCGCACCCTTCCGGAGGAAGTTACGAGCGTCCTATGGACGAGGGCGGCGGCGAGACTTCCACGTTTCCATTTGAAACCTGGCGCTATCGATATCTGGAAGGGATCGGGCAGGAGATCATGATCGAGTTTGTCGACTCCTGTATGTGTGGCGACTATCACATGACGCTCGATCGATCCGAAAAAGATGCCCTCAAGTACACCCCGAATGCGGGCTTGACTCTTTACGAACAGATGGGGATTTCGAACAAGGCCAGCCGTTTCACAAACGGCGGCGTTGAACAATTAGGTCAGTCTCCATTCAACAAAGATCTTCAGACCAAGGAGTTCGACCGCCTCGAGACTTTCGCGAAACTGCAGGCCGCTCCGGCTGTAAAGTTCAAGGATCTTGAAGAGGTAGTGAGCCACAAGATCAACGTGAACCTGATGCCCTTCGACGTGCGCGCGGACTACGTGAAGGTCACGAGCGACACGGCGCTGGTTCCGGTCACAATTCAGATCAAAAACCGCGACGTTACTTTCCAGAACAAAGATGGTGTGGAGCGCGGCACGGTTAACATTTTCGGCCGGGTCACTACTCTAGCCGGAAAAATCGTTCAGACCTTCGAAGACACGGTGCAAGTCGACGTGCCGGTGGAATTGCTGCCTAAGACCGCTGAAAATTCATCCGTCTATTGGAAGGCTTTGCCGCTGCGCATCGCCCAGAACCGCTACCGCCTCGATGTCGTAGTAAAAGACGTCAACGGAGATCGCACCGGCAGTTGGAGCCACGCTATCGTGATTCCAGATTTCAGCGATGACAAGCTAAGCAACTCAACTTTGATCATTGCCGACCAGATGGAACCGGTCCCGACCAAAAACGTGGGCACGGGGAACTTCGTTATAGGTACTACGAAGGTTCGCCCGCGAGTCGCTCCTTCGAACGGCCAGCCTATTCTCTTCAAACGCAACCAAAAGCTCAATTTCTGGATGCAGGTCTACAATCTCAGCGTGGACGAAAAGACCCACAAGCCCTCGGCGACCATCGAATATAATGTCACTGACGCTAATAACAAAGCAGTTATCCATACCATCGAGTCCACAGAGACTATGGGTAACGTCGGTGATCAGGTGACGTTGCAGAAGACGCTTTCCGCGGCCAACCTTCAGCCGGGGATGTACAAGATCGAGATTAAAGTGAACGACAAGTTGTCGAAGCAGACTGTAGGGCCGACGGCAACCTTCGCCGTAGAGTAGACTATTGTCTCGTTAAAAAGTGTAGGCGACATGCACCGTAAGATTGGCTTTTTCGCGCTCGTCGCTGCCATGGCAGTTAGCATGGCTTTTCCGGCGTGGTGCGAAAACTCTCATGTGTTGTCGGGAGCGATCAGCGGCTACGTCCGCGACGGCCGAGGCTCGCCGCAAATGGGTGCAGCCGTTGAAGTCCTCGGTTCCGCCGCGCGCGCGCTGAAAGTCTTTACCGACGACCGCGGATTTTATTCGGCGGCAAGCCTGATTCCCGGCACATACACGGTTAAAGTAAGCGCTCCATCTTTTCTGCCCTCTCTTCGCGAAAAAATTGATGTGCATGGCGGAGCCAAAGCGCTCGTCAACGTGACTTTAACCACGCTCTTCGAGGCCATTCAACTCGTGCCGCTACGAGGCCCCATTGATGACGATGATTGGAAGTGGACGCTGCGCTCAGTCTCAAACCGGCCTATCCTGCGGGTGCTTGAAGACGGTTCGACCGTCGTAGCCAGCCGAGAAGGCGCCGATCACAATCTGAAGGGTACGCTCACCTTGATGGGTGGTTCGCCAAGCCAGGGTTACGGCAGCGCCTCTGACATGAGTGCTGGCTTCGATGTTGAGCGCTCAGTGTTATCAGGCGGCACGCTGCGTCTGAACGGCAACCTCGGCTACGGAAGCGAACTCCAGGGCATGCCTGCCGCGGTGCTACGAACAAGCTACACCAACCGCTTTAACGGCGTCTTCGAGCCTTCCGTATCGATTACTGCCTTCCGGCTGAACTCTCCCGATCACAGCATCATGCCGGGAGCCTCGTTGCAAGCCCTCTCGCTGACGAGTACAGATCGCATCGTTCTGGGCGATCGTGTTGAGATCAAGTTGGGCAGCGAGTTGCAAACGATCCAGTTCATGGGTCGCGCGCACGCTTTCAAGCCTTTTGGATCAGCCGATTTTCACGTTACTCCAAACACTGTGGTTGAGTACCAGTTCGCAAGTTCAGTCCCGAGCGCTGCGCTCGATGAAGACTCAAGCGATCGCCTCGCAACCGGACTTTCGCAATTGAGCGAAGCAATGCCGCGGATGAGCATCACGGCCTTCTCTCCTGCCGTTGAGCGTGGACGCCACCAGGAAATCTCGCTCTCGCAACGCGTGGGAAAAAACAATTTGCAGGTCGCATACTACTCCGACAGCTTTTCCGACCCCGTCCTGGCCGGAGTTGGAGACATGAGTTCCGAATCCGGCGAAGTTCTGCCCGACTTGAACTCCGGCGTATTCAGCTATCAGGGCAACAACTTCTCGACGAGTGGCATGAGAGTAGTGGTACAGCGCAAACTTCTCTCCGACCTGACCGCGACCCTCGATTACGCTTACGGTGGCTCGTTAGATCTCCGGCAGGATGACATCCAGTTGCAGGATGCGCGCAGCTACATGCGGTCTGGACGCCATCAGTCAGTCGCTGCAAAATTTAGCGGAACGCTGCCCAAGTCAAAGACGCGCTGGGTGGCCTCTTACCGCCATTCCAGCGGCAACGCATTGACTCCGGTTGACCAGTTTAATAGTTCAGCGGGCCGAGCGGAGCCTTACCTCAATATCTGCTTGCACCAGCCAATTCCCGCCAGTTTTCTGGCTGGCCACATGGAAATTCTGATGGACCTCCGCAACCTGCTCGCACAAGGCTACGTGCCCGTGATGGGCAGCGACGGGCAAACCGTATATCTCGTGCAAGCGGCTCGCTCGGTGCGCGGCGGAGTGGCGTTTAACTTCTAGGCCTCCCCACCTCCTTACTCCGCACAAACGCTCCGCAGTTTCATGGATTTCGATCTCCGCCATTGATCCCCGCTATCCACTCTTTGCATCGTGTTCGTCACTGATTCTCGGCAGAGAGTCATATATAATTCCGCGAAACTCAACTAACAGATAATTTTGGTGCCCGCGCAGTTTTGATCTATCTCGCTCGCGTGATCGCTAAGGAGAATTAAAAATGAGACTTCGCCTTTTAGTGTTGTGCTCGATGTTCATCGCCTTGACCGCATTCGGGCAAACTTTTCGCGGCACGATCCTCGGCACCGTGACCGATTCATCAGGTGCGGTGGTTGGCGGCGCGACCGTGAAAGTTCTCAACGTTGGCACCGGGCAGGAACGCACCGCCACGACCAGCGGCGACGGAAGCTACTCCGTAGCGGAACTGCCGATCGGAACCTACACCGTGACGGTCACTCAATCCGGATTCAAAACCTTCGCCGCCACGAACGTCGCGGTCGATGTCGCCAGCGAGCGTCGCGTGGATGCCTCCCTGAGCACCGGATCGGTAGCGACCCGCGTCGAGGTCGCAGGAGACGAACTGCCACTGGTCGAATCGACCTCAGCTGAGTTGGGCGGCACACTAACGACCGAGCAAATAGAGAACGTTCCCGTAAACGGACGCGATTACACCAAGCTGATTTATCTCAATCCCGGCGTCTCCGGATCGCCCGACCAAATCTCCGACTCGCCAGGCTCGTTCGGTACCTTTTCGATGAACGGCTCCCGCGGCCGCGCTAACAACTTCCTACTCGACGGAACCGACATGAACGACGGCTTCCGCAACGATCCGGCCATCAACGAAGCCGGAGTCTTCGGCGACCCCGCCACGATTCTTCCACTCGATGCGGTTGCTGAACTCCGCGTCATCTCGAACATGGAAGCCGAGTACGGCCGCAACAGCGGCGCCGTCATCAACATCGTCACGAAGAGCGGCACGAACAAACTGCACGGCTCACTGCTTGAATACAATCGCACCAGTGGCGTCGGCGGCGCACGAAACTTTTTCAACACCCAGGGCTCGCAAGACCCATTCCACAACAATCAATTCGGCGGATCGCTCGGCGGCCCGATCATCAAAGACAAAACATTTTTCTACGTCGACTACGAAGGCCAGCGCGAATCCGGAGCACAATCTGGAACGAGTTGCGTGCCTGATCCTCGTCAAATTGCCGCCGACAATGCATCGAATGGCGCGCCTAATCCGGTTATAGCGGCTCTTTTAGCGCGCAATCCTTATCCAACTCCAAACATTGCCGATCCATCGTTTACCCCAAGTCCAACAGCCACGGGCTATGACGTCGGCTGCCCGAACGGCCCTAACCTAGCCCTGTCGACACTGTTCAAAAATCGCGTCGACAGCATGATCGCGAAGGTCGATCACAATTTCAACTCCAGCAATCTGGTCACTGGACGTTATTACTTCGGCGACAGCGATCAGAGTTTTCCTTTCGCACAATTGGCCGGCGGACTACTTCCCGGCTTCAATACCATCACTCCCACGCGCGTGCAGTTAATCTCGTTGTCGTACGTGAAAGTTATGGGGACTTCGTTGAATGAGGCGCGCTTAGGATGGAACAGATTTGCAGAAGGATTTTTCCCGGAAGATAAAAACTTCAATCCGGGATCAATTGGCCTCGATACAGGCGTTACTTCACCCTTCGATTTCGGTCTGCCAAAAATTTCGGTGACTGGGTTTTCTGTCATCGGAGCAACGAACTCGGTGCCCCGTTCGCGTATTGATTCCAACTGGCACTTCATCGACAACTACGGATGGAAATCGGGCCGTCACGATTTCAAGGTGGGTTACGAATACCGTCGCACAACCATTTCGCTGATCCAGGACAACACGTTTCGTGGTCGTTTGAGTTTCGGAAGCCTGTCCGACTTCCTCCTGGGCAATCTCAGTGGTGGCAAAGAGACGCAAGGCAACAGCAAGCGCCACTCTTTCGAAAACAATCCCGGATTTTATTTCCAGGACAGCTTCCGCTGGACGCCGCGCCTGACGGTCAATTACGGCATGCGGTGGGATTACTTCGGCGTGGTAGGAGAAAAGAACAATCTCTTCTATCAACTCGACCCGAGCTCTGCGACCAACCTCTCGCCGACGAATCAGCTTTACAACAAGGACTATAACAACTTCGCCCCGCGTATCGGTTTGGCCTACGACATCGGTGGAAAAGGGCACACGGTCGTCCGCGCCGGTTGGGGATTGTTCTACGACGCGTTTGCTCAAGATATTTTCCTCGGACACGTCCCGTACAATTGTGCCTTCTGTCCCGGGCCTGCGTACACCGGGATCGGCCCTGCTCCAATACTGTCATCGACATCGCCCGTAGCGACAATTGTTCCCAACTCGCCGGTTTTTTCGGGTTTCTCGGGCTTGAGCGATTTTTTCGGAACGGATCGAAATATCCGCACGCCCTATACCCAGAATTTCAACTTCAATCTTCAGCAGCAATTCGGCAAAGCCGTGGTTGAGGTGGGATACGTGGGCGCGCGCGGAACCAAGCTGTTTCGATTCCGCGATATCAACCAGCCCACGCAAGCGCAGATCACGGCTTATGACACATCGGCAGTGCAATGTAACGGTGCTGTGCTGCCGAACTGTCCAATCGCCGGCTTCGACGGCCCCGACGGAGCCAACTTCAACGTCCCCCGAACCGCATATCCCGCGCTCTTTTACGTCAATCAGGAAGAGTCGACGGCGGGTTCAACTTATCATTCCTTCCAGGCCAGCCTTCGCACCAACAACTGGCGCGGTCTGACTTCAGCCGTAAACTTCGTGTGGTCGCACTCCATCGATAACGCGAGCGACAGCGAAGACTTTATTCCCAACGCAGCCCAGCCTAACAACAGTTTCGCGCCGAATCTCGAACGAGGAAACTCAAACTTCGATATTCGCCGCCGCTTCAGCTGGAATTTCGGCTACCAGCTCCCTCACATGGATGGTTCCATGTCGGCAATGAAAAATGGTTGGGGTATCGACGGAGTGCTGAATCTTCAAGACGGGCAGCCATTCCAACTCAACTACAACTTCGAGGGTGATTTCTCAGGCTCAGGCGAAGGCTTCGACCGTCCCGACGTCGTCGGCCCGATCCGCTATGGTTCTGGACCGACGAGCATCGATCTCTCGTCGTTCCAAGTTCCATGCACTTTTGGAAACTCAACGGCAGTATCGTCATCCGGCGACAGCAATTGCCTCGCTGTCACTCGTCATTTCGGCAACATGGGACGCAACAGCCTTCGCGGTCCGGCGTTTAAAGAAATGAACTTCTCCATTTTCAAAGATACGCACCTTACCGAGCACGCAATCCTGCAATTCCGCGCGGAGTTCTTCAACATTTTCAATCATCCAAACTTCGCCAACCCGAATCTGCCGAACTTCATTACCGACCCGGCCAACAATGGTCTTGACGCCACGGGCCGAGGCATCGGCAACCTCGGACTCAGCGCCACCGGCGACGTCGGCATTGGCAATCCCTTCTTGGGCGGAGGCGGCCCAAGGGGTACACAGTTCGCCTTAAAGCTCACGTTCTAAACCAGCCCCTGGGGTAGCAGCGATGCCTCAGGGGTTGAGATTCGTATCAGGGCATCGCTTCAGCGATGCCGCAAACCCGCCGCGCCATAATCGGCTTCAGCCGCTGCGATTTCCCCTCAACTGGAGTACACTTCCAAAAAACATGCCTGAACACACCACTGCAGATCGCCGCGCCGGCTCACGCACACCAGTCCGCATCCCGGTCAAGGTTCGACACGAAGGCGCAGAACACGCCGGACTCACTCGCGATCTCAGTACCTCCGGCATATTCCTTTATTCCGAGTCTGGCCTGAAGGCCGGTTCGAAGCTGGAGCTGGTCGTAATGTTCCCGCCAGGCTTGGGTTTTGGCTCCGGCGGTTGGACACTCTGCGAAGCATCGGTCGTCCGCGTGGAAGAATCGAAAGACAATCGCGTCGGTATCGCCGCGACGCTCGATCGCATTGAAGTGTTGCCGGAGCTGATCTAATTCTCGGGCGTTATTTCGCGAATGCCGCAGCCTCGTAGAGCATGAGCGATTCTGTGGAAATAGCGTCCTTAAAAATTTGCCGGTTGCGGGTAAGAACTGGCAATCGTGCGTTTTGCTCAGTATCCATCGCTATTTGAACACGTTGAGCACCGTCGAAATATTTTGTAGAAACATCTTCCAATCTGGTTGCGGACGATGCAATAATTGGCAACTAAAAACAATTAGAGACAACCAGCAGTCTCCCAGGTGAGTTAGGTTATGTTGATTCGAAAGCTCGCCGAAGGCGTTCTTGCACTCGAAACGCCCATCGGCCCGCGCTACCTGCAGCCCACGTTTCTACAGCGCGTCGTTCTGCTCTGGACATTCCGCAATTTTTGTTCGCTTCCACAATCCGTGCTGCGACCGTGGGAGCGCCGCATGATCGAAGCGCTCTGGACCGAAGACCGTTTCGTATCCCTATCATCTCCGGGAATGCTGGACCGCCCCGTGATCGGAACGCTCGAACGCCGCCCACCCCAAGCAGGAGTCGAAGTCGTCCCGCTGCGCAAGCCCGCGGCCGCAACCGAAGCAGACGAAGCCAGCAGGGAAGCCGCCTCCGCGTAAGCCGCACCAAATTCGCACCGAAGCCGCGATCCGCGAGGCGAGCGCGAGCGAAACGCCACAGGCCAGAATGCTATAATCAACCTCTGTTCTCACCCTGCATTCGCAGCGGGCGCGTAGCTCAATTGGCAGAGCAACTGACTCTTAATCAGTAGGTTGTAGGTTCGATTCCTACCGCGCTCACCACCTATTCTGTTCAGAAGACAACGGATTGCGCCATACCTGGCTAAGGGCGGGCCCATCTCATTGACGTGTGGTAACCCCCGTCGGCAACCCCTTTTTATCCCTTCATAACATTTCTTGGTCTGTACCATCTACACGAGGGCGGAGCGTCAATGTTTTTTGGAATTTTCTCTCAGCTTCCCAACCTCTCAATCCGAACCATGGCTCGCCCGTGCATCGGCGACGAGTGGTTTCCCGGAGCCCCGAACGCTGAAATAACTCCTAAGCTGAATAACTCTAATAGAAGAGGCTTCACTCTGAAGCCAACTCCAAGCGTGAGGGCTCCGGCACAACTTTCCCAAATGCCCTCTCGATTGCTTCGGCTTGCGGGTGGCAATATCTCTGAGTGATGGTGACCGAACTGTGGCCGGCGATCTTCGCCAGCGTGAATGCATCGCAGCCGGCTTCCGCGAGCCGCGTCAGAGCCGTGTGACGCAGGCAATAGGGCTCGAAGGGCTTAACTCCTGCCGTTATTGCCGCGGCATGCTTACGGGCGAAATCTTCGCTAGTGCTTGCCCGTCTAGCAATCCATTCTGGCGAGTTCTGTTCCCCCCGAGCCTTGTGTGCCAGCGACAGGACGCGCAGTGCAGCAACGTGCTGATTCTTAGCGCTATTACCATCAAAATGGCCTGACGTGGAACGGGAAGGGAATACCCAGCCCTCTGCCGGCTGTCCATGCTCTTTCCAGCGAGCTAGTAGAACTTCATAAACGACTGGCTGCATTGGCAAGACACGACGCCGGGCCTTTGTCTTGCCCTCTGCGATCTGTATCAGGCCGCCGTTGCCATTCAACAAAACATGCTTCCACTCCAATTTGTAGCACTCACCTGGACACATCCCCTCGTGGCGGATCAGCAAGGCAATGTCGCGCCACGGCTGCCGACATAACTCAATGTAGGCGGCAAATTCTGCGTCCGTGACAACACGATCGCGTTGCCGTTCGCCTTTAACGAGTTCGATATCAGCTGCCTTCGCTAGCTTGCCCCACTTCTCAGCGAGGTTGAGCGCGCGCCTGAGGGTCCGCAGCGAGCAGTTGATCGTGCTGGGACTAAAGCTCAAGTGTGACGCAGTAAATGCCGTCGCATGCTGGGACGTAATTTGATCCAACTGCAATCGAGCAAGGTCAGAACCTACGAGGCGCTTGACACCGTACCGGTAGTAATCGCGAGACTTCGTCTTTGCGGCGAACCTCGCGTCGTTGAATGGAGCAAAGTCCTTCCGCAAAAAATCGGCCAGGGTGGGTGCCTGCTGGAACTGCAGAATATTGAAGTTACCACGCGCGAGCTCTGATCGCATCTTGGCTTCGATCGTGCGCGCATCCTTGGCCGTTGTGGCCTTGGTGCGCTTCTGGACTATTTTGCCGTGAAGTTTGAACTTGATGCTGTAGAATCGGCGACCTTCTGGTTTGTGGATCATTGTGCCCCCCGTATCCTCCGAATGTTGTAAGTGCCTTTCTTTCGGGACGTCATCTCCGTTGCCTTCTTTTGCTGTTGCGCCTCTGCTTTCTTCCTCCTGCGCCAGCGCGCCAAACGATGAGCCTCTCTACACACCGCCGAGCAACAGTTGTGGTTAGGTCTCTCCGCTATGAACGGCTTGTGACAACGAAAACAGATCCGAATGCTACCGAAAATCATTTTGGCGACGATTGCAGTCTTGTATTCGGAACAGTAAATACCGATCGCACGCCTCGCGGATCTCGGTCGCTTGCGGTCGATCTCCCCAGTGGCCAATTTCCAGTGGTCCCAGCAAACGATTCGCGCATTCGCCAGCGCGTGGCTACTGAGCACATCAAGATCTGCTCCGATATTGCCTGGCATCGACAACATCGAAATGATCAGTTTGATTACGTCGCGATCCTGCGCGCTTTGAGGACGCCCGAACAGTATCGGGCTGCAAAGCTCATAAGCTTCTTCGGCGACCTTAGAATCTTGCACTTCCTCAGCGCGAAACAGCAGGTTCATCGCGCGGATCATGTCCCATTCCTCTGCTGGCAGTAGCTTCCGTAGTTGCGAATTCAGATCCCCGTTCCTAACGATGTCCGAATCCTTGATCACGCGAACCGGGAAATGCAATGTCGCCGTGCCCAGTCCACCTGTGAGGTGCGTGATAACCGGCCCCACTCTCGAACGCGCAACGCGGGAGGCTGCTGTTCGCTCTTGAGGTATCGAAGCCCATCCATCACAGGTATTGGCCTTATGAGCGCGCACTAAAATGTCTACTGCAACGATTTGTAACGGTGAACGTTGCATACGCAGAAAACGTACGATAAAGTAATCGAATTGTCAAACATGACCAATGAGTATTCAAAGTATCTCGTTGGTGGAGATGAAGGGAATGAGCAGCGCTACGGCACAACTCGGATATTGCGATGAAAAGATTTTGGCTCAGACGTTGGCGGTTTCACTTTCAACCGTAAGGCGCTGGCGCCAGTTTCGCAATGGCCCAAAGTTCGTCCGGTTTGGCAAGTCGGTGCGGTACAGACTTGCCGATGTTGAGGAATGGGTTGCGGCACAGAGCCAATCCGCAGCCAGGTCCAGGGGAACTGGCCACAGCGGGGTCACCGAGGGAAAGCAATAGATGCGCCCCCCTGCGTTATCGGACCGTCAGTATGTACGCGAGATTCCGCCGCTGGGGTGGCAATGTCGGAAGCTGGGCGCCCTCGGTTGTTCTCGATTGAGACAAACAGACTGGCTATTGTTGTATCGCAACAGCGATGGTACCGCCCATTTTCGAGCGCGAGGTGCGCGGCTCTCGCTGGTGCAATGAGATGGATAGTCCGAGAACTCCGGTGGAACATCCGGAGTTGCGAATCGGCTAGAACTCAATTTGAGGTCATCGATATGACACCGGTGTCCCGCAGTCGAGGGTACGCAAGCCGAGGCGATCTCATGGCCTACGCGCACTGGTTCGGAAAAGTGCCATGGCAGCTCTTCGGAACATTAACCTTTGTCTGGTCGGTCTCCGACCCCCAAGCTGTAAAAGTATTCGATGCGTTCATAAACCTCATCGAACGATCTCTTCGCTGTCCGATTACATACCTTCGGGGCGACGAAATACGTTTTTCGGGCTGCGGCAAGCCGGCCGCGCCGCGACATTTTCACGTCTTGTTAGCCGCTGCGGTTCCACTCGATAGCAAATTTATTGCTAAGGCCTGGATGAGGATGGCAGGTTTTGGGGCGAACGGTGAGGGCGCGAAGGTCGATGCCTACGACCCCAAAAAGAATGGTATCGGGTACTGCCTGAAGTTGATCTTTCAGCCAGACGGAGACTGGGCCTTCAAGAATCTCGATTTCTACCTGTGTCCCCCTGAGGCGATGAACAGGAACCGGAGACAACGGCGTCGTCTATTGCGAAACGCGCAACGCATGTTTTCAGCAGGGCAATCGACTCCGCACTCGGACGTGTCCAGAACGCCTGGGAAGCCATCCTTCAACTTGGTAGTCCAGTCGTAGATGGTTGGAACGCGATCTGGAGGTTGCAAGCAGATAACCCGTCTGTTGCGTGAGTTCTATTTCGCTGAAGTTATTAGGGTTCAGGCGACGTTGTGCGGGCAGCCGTTCGAGGTGGCTCGCTGTCTCTGCTCTCAAGTGCCAGCGAGGACGCGGTAGGCGGGAGTGCCGAATGGCGCGCTTGCACTTGAGACAACAGTGAAGAGTGAGAATGACAAACAAGACAAACCTCATCCGCACCACGTTCACGACCAGTAGGCAGGCCGAATTCTTCACACCGCAGGAACTGCAGATGCAGCTAGGCCATCCACGGGCACTCTGGCCGCTGGTCATCGTGAAAGAACTATTGGACAACGGCCTCGACGCCGCCGAAACACTCGGCGTCGCGCCGCAGATCGCGATTACTCTCGACGCCAATTCGGTGCGCGTCGAGGATAACGGCCCGGGGCTGCCGGCATCGACAATCGCGAAGGCGCTCGACTATGAGACCAGGACATCGGATAAGCGGCACTATTGCGCGCCGAGCAGGGGACAACTAGGCAACGCCTTAAAGTGCGTTTTCCCCGCCGCCTTTGTGGCGACCGGAAAGAAGAGCCTCGTCGAGATCGCCGCCTGCGGCGTCCTTCACCGCATCGAGGCCGACATCGACCGCGTCGCACAGAAGCCGCGAATCAATCACGCCCAGACGCCCATGGTAAAAAATGGGACCACGATCACCATCCACTGGTCAGGGATAGCTTGCTCTCGGAGCACGGAAAATCACGCTGAATTTTACCGAGGCCTATTTCCGTCGGCCCTTGTGGACATGGTGCGCGACTTTGCGGCGCTAAATCCGCACGCAACATTCAGCCTCACGCTATTCGGCAGGAAGATGAACTTTAAAGCGTCGGATCCGAACTGGCGGAAGTGGCTTCCGACGGACCGCACGAGTGCGCACTGGTACTCGAAGGATGATTTGCGCGAGCTTATTGGCGCCCACATCGCCGAGGAGCGGCAGACAGATGGGGTGCACAAGACCGTCCGCGACTTCGTCGGGCAGTTCGACGGGCTTGCTGGAACGGTTTACATGAAGCGAGTGATACAGGCTGCGGGACTTGCTGGGCGCGAGCTTGCCAGCCTCGCAATTGACGGGGACATCGATATGGACGCCGTGGAGCGGCTGCTGCGGGCGATGCAGAGCGTCTCCAAGCCAACCAAGCCAGAGCGACTCGGCGTGATCGGGCGTAAGCACATGCAAGCCGCGCTTGTCGGCTACGGAGCCAGCGCGCATAGCATTGAGTATGGCCGCGAGGCAAAGATCGGCGATGACAACTTGCCTTTCCAGGTCGAGTGCGGCTTCGGCATCACACACGAGGACCGCACGAGGAAGCTGGTATGCGGGCTAAACCACAGCGTCGTGTTGCGGGTCCCCTCGCCGAATCTCTACCGGATACTCAGTGAGTGCTACATCGAGCGCGACGAGCCGTTGGCAATGATCGTTCATCAATCGTGTCCACGCTTCGCCTTCACCGGGCACGGGAAAGGGTCGGTGTAATTTGCGCGCGATAGAGGACTCGCTGAAGACGCTGGTGGAGCGACTGACAAAGCGCTTCGTGCGGGAGAAGGAGCGCGCTGCGCGCGAGGGTTACAACGCTGCGCTCAGGGCCGATCGGATCGCGCGGCTACGCGATCGCGATCGTGTCAGGCGGCAGAAGCTCACGATCAAGGACGCGGCGTGGCGCGTGATGCTGCAGGCGTATATGCTCGCGTCCGACAATGGAACGCTTCCCGCGAACATGCGACAGATCATGTACCAGGCAAGCCCGCTGGTGAAACACATAACCACTGGCCGCTGCTGGACGAAGAGCAACACGTTCACGCAGAGGTTGCTGCCGGACTACATGGCCGAGCACCAGGAGGAGACGAAGGGCTGGGACGTGCTCGCGGACGCGCGCGGGCACTTCACTGAGCCGCACTCACATCACATGATCGGCATCGGGACGCTGGAGGTCCGCAGCTTCATCAACTCGTGGAACAAGCACGCGGGCGGGGAAGTGAGCGCGCCGGAGATCGACGCGTCCTTTCCCACCATGGGGCCGACGAACCGATATGGCACTCTGGTGTACATCGAAAAAGAAGGCTTTGGGGAGTTGGTGCGACGTGCCCAGATCGCCGAGCGCTTCGACGTCGCAATCTTCAGCTCGAAGGGGGAGTCTGTAACCGCCGCGCGTGCTCTGGTCGACAAGCACTCGCAGGCGGGCGTAAAGGTGCTGGTTGTCCACGATTTCGACCTTTATGGCCTGCTCATCGCGCACTGGCTGGGCCACGACAGCAAGCGCTACAAGTTCGAGCGGCCGCCCAACGTAATCGACCTTGGTCTGAGGCTTGCCGACGTGGAGAGAATGAAGCTACAGAGCGAGCCGGTTGTCTACGCGCAGAAGAAGAATCCTGGGCACGCGCTGCTGAAGTGCGACGACCTGAGTACTGACGAGATCGACTTTCTCGTCGGCCAGCGGATCGATGGCGGTCACTGGGCGGGCCAGCGAGTCGAGCTGAACGCGATGACGGCCCGCCAATTCGTGGAGTGGCTCGAGGCGAAACTGACGGAGCACGGCTACGGCAAGGTCGTACCGGACAGGCCGACACTTGAGATCGCATGGCGACGCGCGCGACGCATCACAAGAGTGAACTCGGCCATTACCCGCGTCATGAACCAAGAAACAAGCGATCACGACGCCGACGGGCCGCCGTCCGACCTCGGCAGACGGGTGCGAGATTTGCTCAACCGACAGCCGACGCTGTGCTGGGACCTGGCGCTGATGCGGATTGTAGAAGAGGAATCACGTAATTGCGCTGGTAAAAAAAGGCGGGTGCGCGGACGAACGGGGTGAGCGAAGTGAGGGGGGCGCCCCCCTTTTGGCACCGTCACAACTAACAGGAGAACCACGCGCAACGCGACAAATGATTAGCAAAGGCGGAAGCCGTCAAATGTGTCGCGCCCTGTGTTGAAACTGTAACGAACATGTCAAAGATGACAAAACCCGTAAGTATCGGTCGACACCGTCGAAATTGTTCTATATGTGCGCATGCTCATGGGGCCGAGATTGAAGCGGACTTCATTTCTTGGCGTAGCCCTGCTGCGATCGCGGAACAGTATGGGCTGGCAGATCGAGCGAGCGTCTACCGCCATGCACATGCGCTCGGACTTTTTGAAAAAAGGCAAAGGAATGTGCGTGCAGCCCTCGAACGCATTATCGAGAAGGCCGGCGAGGTAGAAGTTACCTCTTCAGCAGTAGTCGCAGCGATCCAGGCATACGCCAAAATCAACGCTGCTGGTCAATGGATTGACCCTAGCGAACGACTCAATATGCACGAACTTTACCAGCGTATGTCCCCGGAAGAGCTAGAGACTTACGCCAAGGACGGCAAGTTGCCGGGCTGGTTTACGACTCTGGTGCCGACAAAAAATGACTAAAGGATCACATTCAAAGGGCAATCATAAATGGTGCTCAACACCGACAGGGCATCCACGCCCAGGGGACTTTCCTGTTAGCTCGGTCCAATCGCGCGCCGCGGCAAGGGATTTGCTGCTGCAGAATCAAAGACGATTTCAGCTAATTTTTTCCTGCGAGGAAAGGCCACTTAGCTTAGAAACTTCAACCTGCCAGCGCAAGATTTGGCCAGAAGGCATCATCATGGAGATCGTGATGCTTGACGGTAGAGCTGCTGATCTTACAGACGTGCAGCTTGAGGCGTTCATTCTTCGGCACCCCGTTTCCGACTGAAGTTAACGCAACAAGCTTGGACAGTCCGAGGAGTAGAAACTGCCAATTGACGCGGCGAGATGCTGGTCTATCCGCGACAGGTTTGATCAGGTTTTTGTTCCGTCGTAGGGGTCTCCGTGGCAGTTGATTGCCGACAATAAAGCTACGAGCTCCGGTATGCAGAGTGCTTCTTACACACCCGATGAATATAAGTTCGAGATGCTCAGGCCTGACGTTGTCGTCATGACGCACCGCGAAACCACCAAGGGCATGCAGAATGGCAAAGAGGTCACTGAGTCGCACCGCAGCCTTCATGTCTTCCAGAAGCGAGACGGTGGTTGGCAGGTAGTGGCCAACGCGCAACTCCCAATAGCCTAGAATGTTCCCCCAAGAGAGCTCCCCAGCGAATCATCCGCATGTCACAGTCACAATGAAAAAAGGCTACAAGGTGATCGGCGGAGGTGCTCTTGCCAACTGGCGTACTAAAGGAAGTCTCCTTATAGCGTCCCGCCCCGAGGGAACGACCGGGTGGTTCGTCGAGAGTAAAGACCACAGCTTTAATCCGGATAAGGGAGGGGCAGAATCCACAACAATTACTGGTTGGGCAGTAGGTCTGTTCGATCCCCAAGATCAGTGAGACGTCATAATAAAGAGCAGCAACCCCCGCAGCCCGGTCAACAACAAGTTCGCGGACTTCAGTCCGAGAACCGCTCCGCTCCACTATTTCTTCAACCGCCTTACGACTGTGCTTCGCATCTGACTTTTCAGAATCGGTAGGTTACCGATAGTTGGAGAGCTCTCGCCGGTAAGGCCGTGTTCGCGCGGCCGAAGCGCGACGATGTGATCACGCCAACGTAGTTGGGATAATTGGGGTGGTTCAGAACATTGAACGCGTCCACGCTGAACGCGAGGTTGGCGGAACTACGGTCGCGATTTGCGGGCCGCCACACGCGCAACAATTTAGTCGCACGGACGTCAAGCTGAAGCAGCCCCGGGCCATTTCCCGTGTTGCGGGTGACACCGGCGGGACGATCGTTGGCCACGCTGTCATGGTTGTTGTCCTCGCCGGTCGTGATGTTGAAAGGGATTCCGGAGGCAGTAGTTAGAACGGTCCCGAAACGGAAATTGGCAGGCAGCTTTACCGTACCGGCCAGGCTCAAGCGGTGGCGCCGATCAAAGTCGGCTCGCCCCATCTCGGGGCGCAAATCGTAGTTGTCGGCGGGAAGCCTGAGCACACCGGAAGTATCGTTGGTGGTTTTCGCATAGGTGTACTGGGCAATCATGCTGAAGAATTTGCCTGCCCGGCCCCGATAACCGAGCGTCACGGCATCACTATTCATCGAGGCGGTTGATTCCACCTGGTTGATGTTGAAGAAGTTTGGGTTCGGACGCACTCCCGTCTGCGGCAGCGGTGCGTTAATATCGCGAGACCGCAACAGATGCAAGCCTCGCAGATGCTGATACTCGATCGTCATGTGGTTTCTGCTGCCGAGTTCGCGCTCCACCCCGATGCTGGCTTGGATCACATAGGGCGTGGACAGGCTGGGAGCGATGCGCACGACACCAGGCGGCGGCAGCGTCCCGCCCGCAAAAGGATTCGGGTAGGTGGGATTTGAGATTGTTATCTGCTGAACGTGACCGTTTTCGAAAAGCAACGCCTGTTCGGTTGCGGATTGCGGCAGATGCTCGTAAAAAATGCCGGCGCCCGCGCGAAATACCGTCTTGCGACTGCCGGGCGAATAAGCCAGCGCGAGCCGTGGCGCCAGGCTCCGGTGGTTCTGGATCGTGGATTGCCAATCGTAGCGCAAGCCAGCAACCAGGCTCAGCGCGGAGTGGAAGCGAATCTCATCCTGCGCGAACGCGGTTGCTTCGTGAATACCGTAGTTCAGGTGCGGCTGTCCTTGGTTGATCGTAAACACATAGGGCACGCCGGTGCTGAATTGAGCAAGGTTGGCGAACTCGAAGGTGCCGCCAAAGTTGGACTGGTCGGTCACATCGAAGCCGCGGAAGCGGGTTCCTCCGCCGAAACGGAATGTGTGACTCTTGCGGGTATACGCGGCAATGTCCTCGAATTCGACCACTGTTTCCCGTTGCTGCTGCGAGGTTTGCGTGGGACCGGACGAGAAACTGCCGTTCACGGCAATGGCATAGGTCGTGGGAAGTTGTCCCGACCGGGAATTGCTCCGCCGAAAGAGCAGGCGCGCCGCGTTGAGCAGGGTGGAAGAAAGGAGGACCTGGTCCATCAGTTGCAGCTTGTGCCCGCGCAAACTGGTGGTATACCCCAGGTTCTGCAAATTGAAACCACCCACTCCGTGATTGCTCTGGAACAGTTCATCGAAACTGTAGAAGCCGGTGATAGTGTGAATGTTGCCTGGGTGGAAATCGAGCCGGCCCAGGTAGTCGTTGCGCGCGTCGCTGGTCGGCAAATTCTGGATGAGATCGACGGGCTCGCCCCCCGGACCAAGAACGGTGGCGTTGACAAACGCGTCCTGCTTGTTGTCCCGGTGCTGCGCCGAGAGGAAGAAAGAAGCACCGGGGGCACCGAGCGGCCCGCCAAATGTTCCCTCGTACAACTGGCGGCTCAGGTTCGGCTTTCGTGCGGCGAAGGCGTTGGTCGCGTCAAAGACGGAATCGCGCGCGAAGATTCCCACTTGACCGTGGTACCGCTTCGGCGAACCGTGCTTGGTCGTAATCTCAATGCGGGCCTTGCCCGGCCGCCGGAATTCCGCTGCGTACGGATTGCGGTCAATCGTGACCTGCTTGATGGCGGAGGCCGGCAAGTCGTCGATCTGATCGGCTTCCACGCCATCCACCACCAGCGAAACCCCCTCGCTCCCTCCTGCCGCGGGCGCTACGAAGTTGCTGAGTAAAGGCACGATATTCTGGCTGTCAGTGGGCAGATCCCGCAGGAGCGATTCGCTGAGATCCACGGCTTCGGAGTTTTTGTCCGGAGCCAGCGGGTCCGGTTCTGAGGCGCTGACCTGGACTTGCTCTTCCGACGTCACTTTCATCAGCAGCTTGATATCGACCCCAAGCCCCTCCACTGTGACGTCCGTTGCCATGCCTTGCATGTCCTCGGCCTTCCCGTTCAAAACATAGTGGCCGGAAGGCACGTTCTCGAAGACGAATTGTCCGCCATTATCGGAAACTGCCTTGCGCGACACGCCACTGGCGGGATCAACAAGAGAGAGTTCTGCTGCTTGGATCACCGCGCCGGTCTGATCTTCCACCGTGCCGCTCACGGCAGCTGTTCTCACTGCGTGTGACGAAGACAGCGGCGAGGCTGGGAGACGAGACTGCACCGCTGTCAGCATCGCCGCAAAAAACACCGGCAAGAGAGCATTCCTGATTGGCTGTGACATCTCAGTTCTCCTTGCCGACAACAGCCGAAGAAGAATCGGGGCCCGCCGCAGTTTTTCTTCTCAAAGGAGGCATGTTGGCGGCCGCCATTTCCGTCGCAGGCAACGCGCCCACCTGCAAGGAATAAAGGTGTGCGTACTTACCTTTGCGGGCCAGAAGGTCGCGCTGCGTCCCCTCTTCGGCGATTCGCCCCCGCTCCATGACGATGACTCGGTCGGCGAAGCGGATTGAAGCCAGGCGATGGGCGATGACTAGAGTGGTACGCTTGTGGGCCGCACGTTCCAATGCCTCGACCACCAACCTTTCTGAGGCGGCGTCCAGTCCGCTCGTCGGCTCGTCGAGGATGAGGATGGGTGCATTGCGCAGGATGGCTCGTGCAATGGCGATCCGCTGTTTCTGCCCTCCAGAGAGCGTGGCGCCGCGCTCTGCTATCTGGGTGTCGTAACCTTCCGGCAGGCGCTGAATAAACTCGTCCGCGTTGGCCTCAAACGAGGCTGCCGCCACCTCTTCCTCGGTCGCATCTGGGCGTCCGAAAGCGATGTTTTCCCGCACCGTACCACTGAACAGAAGAGCATCCTGCAGCACCAGGCTGATCTGCTCGCGTAGCGACTGTACTTTGAAGTTACGGATGTCTTTGCCGTCCAGCAGCACCACGCCGCTGGTTGGGTCATAGAAGCGAGGTACGAGACTGACGAGAGTGCTCTTGCCGGCCCCCGTCGCCCCCACGATGGCCACCGTCTCTCCCGGCGCAATCGTGAGATTGACCTCCGAGAGGACAGGCTGCCCGTTTTCATACTCGAAGGCAACATTGCGAAACTCGATGCACCCCAGAAAACCGCCTGTCGTGACGGCATTTTCCCGGTCCACGACTTCGCTTCGCTGGTCCAAGACCTCGACGACGCGCTCCGCGCCCACGGCCGCCTTGCCCAGCGCGTAGGACAGCTTAGAGAGAGCTTTTATGGGACTATAGAGGTTGGTGACGTAGGCGAAGAACACGATGACGTCCCCGGTACTCAGATCCCCGGACATGACGCGCGTGGCGCCGTAGTACATCACCGTGGCCAGTCCGGCGGCAGCCAGCACGTCCACCATTGGAGCTACCCGCGCCTGGTACCGCACACTCTCCAGATATGCCTGTCCACCGGTGGCCGCCTGCATCTGAAAGCGCTCATCCTGCTGATCTTCCTGCGCCAGCCCTTGCACAATGCGGATGGAAGCCAACGTCTCCTGCGCCAGCGACGCCAGCAATCCGGTGCTCTTGCGCGCGGCGCGCGACGCGACCTGGATGCGGCGGGTGTAAAGAAATACGCTGGCAAACAGCAGCGGAGAAACGGACAGGGCGGCCAGCGCAAACTTCCAGTTCAGCCACAGCATCATGCTCATCATTCCGAGCAGCAGGAACAGGTTGCCGAACAAGATGATCGCCCCATTGGCGAGCACGTCTTGGATGGCTTGGACATCGGAAGTTAGCCGCGTGATCAGGTCCCCGGTCCGCTGGCGATCATGAAAACGCAACGACAGGCGCTGCATGTGCGCGAACAGATTTCCGCGCAGGCCAGCCACGAACTTCTGCGACACGACACCCAATACACGCGTGTAGAGATAGGTCAGCAGGCCCGTGCTGATCGCAATCGTCAGCGTCGCGGCACAGGCTCCATACAGAATGTGCATCCGATCGAGCGAGGCGTTGTCCAGCCACTGACTGATAAAGGGGGCGTGAGTTCCTGTGGGCTTGTGAGAAATTACCCGATCAATGACGATCTTGAGGGGCCACGGGCGCAGAACCGTCAGCGCAGCGTCCAGCACCATCGCAATCACCGCCCCAGTCAGCGGCCAGCGATATGGACGCAGCAGCCGGGCAAACAGTCGCCAATGCCCGCGAGGAGAAGACGCCTTGCCAGCTGGACGGGTCTGGTTCATGCGCAGCATTCCTCCCGCCCCAGCCGTGGCAGGCAAAAAGTCGCCCGGGCAGATTCCAGCCTCAGCCGGGACCCACTTTCGCCTGACATCTCTGCCAGGTACTGTAAGGTTTTGTGACCAGCTGCGCCCCGCAACACCTTGGGCTGGTAGTTGACGCGCAGATCGCGGTTCTTCACATAGATGGGGTACACCTGCACTTCTGTCTCTTCTTCTTCAAACCGGAACCCCACCATAAGACCTTCCGCCCGGCTGTTCCCCGAACCAAACGTGAAATTACCCACGCTGTAGAAAATCGGGCAGCCGCGATACACCTCCATCGGTTGGATCACGTGAGGATGATGGCCGACGACAACGTCGGCTCCGTATTCAACTGCGAGACGCGCTTTCTCGCGGTCTTCCGGCAGCGGTTCGGGCTGGTAAGGAATTCCCCAGTGAAACTCCACGACAACGCGGTCCACCTGTTTGCGGAGAGCGCCGATATCAGCTCTCAAGTGTTCCGGACTGTCCATGGCGCTTCCAGGAAGTTCACTGGTTGCGGCCGTCCGGCGGTTCCAGTAGTAGCCCAGTAGGCCCACGCGCCAGCGGCCTGCTTGTCGAACGACGGGACGATGGGCAGCTTCTTCGTTTTCCGCTGCACCCACGGCTGCCACTCCCGCCGAAGCAAGCGTAGCCAAGGTTTCGAGCACTCCCGCCCGGCCACAGTCCGTCAGATGGTTGTTGGCCAGCGTCATCACGTTCACGTTGGCACGAGCCAGCGCTGTTGCCAGCTTCGGATTCACACGATAGGAGAAGCTTCTGACCGTCTTCTTGGCTTCTTTGGCGAATGGCCCTTCGAGATTGCCAAAGAGAATCTCTGACCGGCGCAAAAGCGGCAGCAGCCCTGCAAACGGATAATCCGCTCCTTGCTCACGGATGACCTGGCGGGTGCGCTCCCCCAGCATGATGTCACCCACTGTCAGGAGGGATAGAGCGGGCTCGTTTCGCTCCTGCAGATATGATTCAAGTTCTGGTCCGGAGCAGATGTCTTCGTCATTCGGAACGTTGCACGAAGGCACACCCTTCAATACGATGTTCATTACGGAGGCCGGTGAGCTGACGCGGCTCTTACCTGCAGTCGCTTCTGGCTGGAAGATCTTTCTGCGCGAAAAACACTCCACGATGAGCCCTTGATGCCGCCCCGAGTGCAAAGCCTTGTCGGCTTCCAACAGCGTAGTCAAGGCCCGCGAGTAGTCGGCTCGGACGCGCCGCACCTCCCGGATCCCGTTTGCCGCGAATTGCCCGATCAAGAGCAAACTCTTAAGCACCAGCACGTCGCATTTCCGTGCTCCGTCATGCTCGCTGCGCTGCAGTTCAGTCCGCAGATCCCACAGGGCCGCTGCCCAGATGGTGCCGTTGGCGTGGGGATCGGCGCTAAGGCTCGGAGCGAAGTCGTCCATCGTCTTGCGGGAAATCAGACTGCGAGGATGAACTTCATGCTCATCGTGACGTCGATGCCACGCCCAGATATGGGGCGTTCCCAGCATGACGGCCGTCCAGTAATCGCAAGACCCTTCGTCGAGTGCTGCCTTGCGGTTGCTCTGGCGCTGCGGCGTCTTCAAGGAGTTGCCGCGGAAATCCGCCGTGTGACGCGTGATGTGGTGGCCATACTCATGATAGATGATTCCGGCATTGTGCGAAGCATTGGCGCGGTACCGGCCGCCGGCAGCCCGGACCAGCGCGCCATCGGTCAGCAACTGCCAACCCGGACCGAGGTGAATCTCTCCGTCCGATCTAGGCGGGCTCAGCTCAGGTATGTCGCACCTGCGGCAGGGGAGTCGATAGTGTCCGCCCTGAAACGGCAACCATTGTCGCGTCCCACGAACTCCGTCTCGAATCCCGCACGCTTCGGTTGCTCCGTGGTGAGCGTTAACTACCGCGACCACTTGCGGCAGGCTGGACGCGCCCAGTTCGTCCAGCATTCCGTGGACGTAGGACGCAATGCGGAAAAGGTGATAGTAGGTGTTGACCTCTCCGAAATGGGAGGCCTGGATATAACGCCAACGGAAATCGGGCTCAGCCAGGGTGACTTTGTCTATACGCCCGCCACCGCGTCCGGGCTCGAAGAGAAAGTTGCCATGCTCGTCCGGTTGGGCATCACCGATCGGCGTCGCCCGGTGGCCGCCGTTCGAGTCGGGAACATTCACCCAACCGCCGTTGCGCACACAGACAAACCGTCCCGACAGGCGCGGCGTGCCCTCCGCATCGGAAGTTATACCCGGAAGCGGCAGGACCGCTTTTTCGATGCGCCCTCCCAATAACTCCCGGCAGTCTGGAGTCCACACGTAAATGCGGCCGTGGCCCATGCCTAGCAGGCCTCACCAACCAGCTCGGGCTTTGGGAATGCCGGGGCGCTTGGCGCAGGAGGCCGCCTCATCAGTGATGCCAAAGCTCCGTTCTGCAACTCCTTTGCCGTCAAACAGCGCAGTTTTACCGCGGCCTCCACTTCACGGATGTTGAGCGGACTCATAGAGACAACGCCGGAAACCGCGATGGGTTCGATTCCCCACTGGCGCAGCATTCCAACCCCTCCTACCGCAGCCATGGGTTCGCCGGCAGCAAACAGGAAGTGATCTACCGTGGAGCGGAACTGCGGACTATTCAACAACGCTGCAGTTTCTACCTGAAGCAGGCCATCCGCAAGTTCCACCACCACCCACTCTGCCCGCTGCGTCCGAGCGTGACCGATCAGCAAGTGATACAGATTGATGAGCTGTTCGCGACTGCAGAGATAAGTGGAGGGCCAGCCGCCGTCCGTGAAGTCCAGAGCGACACACGCACCAGCATCGAGCATGCTCCATGTGTCCCGGCCCGTGGCTGAACCCGTGAGTTTCACACCGGCTACCCGATAACCCTGATTACGCAGGCCCTTGATTGTGCACATGACGGTATGAGTCTTACCGGCGTCCATCGATGTGCCGCAGACCACTGCCACATGAATTCTGTTGCGCGATTCAGCAGGTGGAAGAGCGAAATTCACAGAATTGAGCGCCTTCTGGTGTTCGTCTCCGATGGCTCCCAAAATGTGTAACTTGGTAGGCTCGGCGACACCGTCGTGCTTACTTTCCACAATGCCGCAGAGGCCGCCCATAGAGAGGAGATCGCACTTTCCATCTCGAACCCGGGCGTAACCTTCAAACTGCATGGTGGCGTAGCGATTTCCAAACGCCACCACCAGCAGGTCTCCTTGGTGCAAAGCGCAGCGTCGTCCATTGTTCAGCTCTAAAGCCGTGTTCTTTCCGATTTGCATTACTTCCGCCAGCGCGACATCGCCGATTGCGGGAAGGCTTGGAGTAGAGAGCAGATGTGCAAACGCCGCCGCCGGAATGCGCCGAAGTGCGTAGGGGATCCGAGTCTTGGATTTTATCTCGTCAGTCAGTTGCACAGGATTGCTCCTTGGGCTGAAGGTTCAGATTCTGGTACGACAAGGGTAGTGATGGGGCTTCTTTACAGAACTTTACATATCGAAAAGCACGTGAGGACGGGCTCGCGCCCCGTGCCAAGAGGGTGGTTTTAAGCGGATCTCAGTGTTTCTCTTTCTCCGACTCGCGGCTTTCGTCTATCGATTCGTCAAATTCGGAGTCTGGTCGCTCGCCCATTTCGCTATCCCGCAAGTGGTTGATATGTGCTGCTTGTTCTCGAGCAAACTCCAGCTTGGCGATCTCCGCAGGGACTTCGACGCCAGGTCGCAGTTCTCTCGTAGGAACCGGCGTCTCGGGAGCAGTGCCAACGCCAACTCGGGTTGAGAATCCGGGGCTCACAAGGACTGAAGTACCGGAATTTATTCTTGAGCCTACCTCCACCAAGCCGTCGAACACATCTACTTCGCTTACCTGATATCGATTAACTTCAACGTCGAAGCGCGTCCCCCGCACCGCGATTACGGCGCTAGGAGTTCCCATCTGAAATGATGCGGCGCCTCCGGTTCGCTTGCGAATGTAAGCTCTTACCTGTCCAAGAATGATTTCAAGTGCGTTCCAATTGCCGGGCGCGGGCTCTACTATGATAAGGCGAGTGTGGGGTTGAACAAGAATTTCACTCTCGTCCGACCGTAGTACCATCACTAGCCTGCCGTTGACTGTTTCGATTACGGTGCCGGCGGAAAGAACTTGCCCCCTTTTAGGGTTAGAGACCGAGGCGGACGGTAGTTGAATGCGAACCTCTCCTTTCCACTCGGAGATGATGGCGCCCGCAAAGGGCGCGCTTGGAACGCCACTACCTGGTACCTGTGCTCGCACGGTCGAAACTACGAGCACTAACCAAATGGGAAGCGAGCGCAATATTAACTTGCAACGAAACGAAGCGCTGCAAAGACGAGGAACTCGCCAACCCAGACCTAAGGGTGGGCGAGTTCCAGTAAACGCATTCATGGTGCAGAACACACGGCTATGTTTCACGTTAACCTCCACAACCAGAACACCAGCATCCACTTAACCGCCGACGATGATTGCGATGATCTTCCCAGTGACGGCGTTGATCTTGACTTCATATTCTTTGTGGTTGCTCGAGCGAACGTCTACCGACCAGTCTACCGGGCTGTCGTTAGTTTCTAAGCGAATAAGAAGAATGCTGCCTCCACCGACTGCAGCTAGCGCGATCTGTTCGGCTCTCGCCTTTGTGATATAGGGACTCACGGTGCTGGTGTTGACCTGTTTCGACACCTGGAGGATGGTTGCGTTACGAGCATTCACAAATACCTCAAATTCAAACCCAGGCTTGGTGATAGTAATGTCCCAAATCTGGTACCCCTTCCACTGGTCGCGCTGAGCTTGCACCACAGTGCCACCACCAACTCTGGCTAAGGCGACTTGTTCGGCTCGCTGCTTGGTGATGAAGCCGACCTGCGCTGTCAGCGGTTGGGTCAGGATCTGTAGAATCGCGTTATCGTGGGCGTCGACCCACACTTCATACTCGTGGGTGGCGCCAGTCACGTCCACCGACCAGATGATTCGCCCGAGTTCTTTTTCTTTCAAAACTTGAGTGAGCGTGCCGCCGCCCACTGCCATTAACGCGTCTTGTTCTGCCTGCTGTTTCGTGATCAAGGTGGAAGTTCCCGCCGAAGCGGATTCGATCAATAAGGCAACCATTGTCAAAGTCAGCAGCGCCGACATTGCGAGAGAGATAGCGTTTTTCATTCAAGACTCCTGGGGTAGGGCTGAGCCGAGTCAGGTTTTCTGGCTCGCACTTTACCTAAAAGCAAGCGCAATGCCATTGCTCCCTGCCTGCGTTTACATCAAATTTGCAGCGCGGTCCCAGTCTGGTCGGGTCAGGCAGACCCAGTGGGCGGGTCGATCGGCCCCAGTTCTGGATGCGAATTGGAAGATACTTGCTTTTGACTCTTTGGAACCGGCAGAGTCACCGTCACTCGGATCACGTCGTGATCGCTTGATGCTTCGATTGTTCCCTTGTGCTCTTCCACAGCGCGCTTTACGAAGGTTAGACCAAGTCCCCAGCCAGGAGCAGAATCGCTGGTACCGCGCGCACGATAAAACGGCTCAAACAAATGGGTGAGATCGTCTGGAGGAATTGCGGGTCCGGGATTACTGACTTCAAAGATTACTTGACCGAATACGGAAGTCACTCGTAGATTCACTTCGCTGCCTGGGGGGCTGTACTTAACCGCATTGTTCAGAAGATTCAGGATCACGCCGCTCAGGATTGGCCCATCGCACTCCAAAACAGGCACGTCAGAATCGACATGCACTACGATTCTAACTGTTGCTGCTTCAGCGATTGGGGACATAACTCGTTCAGCTTGGGTGATCATTGGAGGGATAGCAACTGGTTCCCGCCGCAATGAGCGCGCGCCGGCGTCGAAACGCAACACGTCAAGATAAGTGTTGATCAATGAAACCAGCCGTTGCGATTCTCGAAAAATCGTGGCTGCGGCTTCCTTGGAACTTGCGGCTTGCGGATAGCGAAGGAGAAATTCCGAAAAGCCTTGGATGGATACTAGCGGCGTTCGCAACTCATGGGTGACGAAGCGGAGCGCCTCGGCCCGAGCCTGGTCGCGTTCCAACCTGGCGGTGAGATCGGTCACAACCACCATCCACTGTGAGGGATCGCCGGTTTTGTTGGGAGCGATTGGTGTGCCGCGTATCTGCCAGAAGCCGCCTCCGAGATACACTTCACTTTCCAGTGCGAGGGCTTTGCCTTTGATATCTTGTTGAATATTTGCCCAGCTCGGATGCTCGAGCAGTCTGCCAAATTCGATCAACTTGATGTCCGGATCCCATCCTTGCTTTCTACAAAAAGTTTCCCAGAATGCATTGCGAAACAGGATCTTGCCGTCGGTCGTAAACACCGCGACCCCCTCCTGCATCGACTCGAGTAAATGCTGGCGAAATGTGTAGAGCGACGCGAGTTCCACTTGGAGCTCATTGACAAGATTGACTCGCCATTGCAGATCGCTCACGGATTCGTGACTCGTGGGCTGAAGGCTGAAGCTCGCAAGTTCTTCGGTGCTCCGTGTGCTACGCAGAGTCTCCTGCAGTTGGTGCAGACCGCGACTTAGGCCGCGATTGACCGTAATCAGATTCTGCAATTGTGCTAAGGGAACCGAGAGAAGCCCGGCGACAAGAACGGGACCAAATGCAACCAAGCGATTGGCAAATACAAAAAGCGAATAACCGGCAGCATATGTCACAAGCAAAAATACGGATTGCAGGATAACGCCGCTCCAGCCCGGCTGCCGTAAGATCAACCAAGTCGAAATCAGCGAGAACACTGAGATGAAACATATTTGCGAAACCAGATTGACCTGCTGAAGCGTGTCGCCGCGCATGAGGCCGTCGATAACGTTAGCGTGGATCTCGACTCCGGGCATCGGCATCTGCGCGCTGACTGGAGTTGCTAGGCGATCACTCAATTCGGTCGCTCCAAATCCGATCAGAACGGCCTTACCAGCCAGCGCTGGGAATTGTTTCCCGGCCAGTAACTCCGCCGCCGAAATTACCAGGAAGGGCGGGGTGCGCTGATCGGCAGAGTATTGCTCACGAAAGTTCACCGTGAGAAACTCCGGATGAAAGCTCTCCCAACTTGCTGCGGGCACCGCTTGCGGGGCCTGTCCTGATGGCAAACGTAAATTACGCCCCGCTATTCTTTCTTTCGCCAGGCGTGCAACCTCGACGGATAGGGCCCACCGCGGTCCGTCAATACTCATTTCTCGAACCGGGATTTTGCGGCATATTCCATCTGGGTCCTGCACTGCTTGCACATGACCGAGTCCGGCGGAGTTAGTAAGGAAGAGAGGCAACGGATCCATCCATAAGTGCTGTGGAGATCCGGTAATCTTCGTAGCTAAGACTACGTTTTCCGCCTCCCGGAACGTGCTGGCAAGATCTTGATCGTTGTAAACGTCTTCCGGTTCAGGAAGCAGCACGTCTAAGCCGATTACCGCCGGACGTTGGGCGGCAGTAGCTCGAACTACACGAGCCAGCAAAGCTCTCGGCCAAGGCCACCTCCCTAATTTGCCCAAGCTTTGATCGTCGATCAAAACGAGAGCAACTGACTTGGAAGTGGGAAGAGGGCTACGGAGGCGAAAGTAAATGTCGGCTAGACGGCGGCTCAACTCTTCGACGGGGTACGTTAGACTTAGCGCCGCAACGATGGCTAGTAGCAAGATATTCAGGGTCAGCCACGTTTTTATCCGCGACGTGGGAGGCGGCGCCAAATTACCAACTACCGCAATCATGATTCGGGCGCATCTAAATCGATGCCCAGCCGACGCGCTTTTTTGTATAGAGTCTTACGTTCGATTCCGAGGGTTCTCGCCGCTAAAGAACGATTGCCCGCCGCGTCACGCAACGCTTGCACGATCTGGTGCCGTTCGGCTGACTTGAGCGTGGTTGAAGCCTCATCCACGGCGGAGCCAGTTTGTCCATTCGATCCCAATAATATGCCGGAGGTGCTGGCACGCTGGATCTCCTCTTCGGCAATTTGGCCCGTGCTGCAGAGGATAGCCGCACGTTCGATCAGATTCTCCAACTCGCGCACGTTCCCGGGCCAAGCCATCCGGCCAAGCAAATTAATTGCTCCCGCGCTAATACTTATTTCTCTTGATTCGCGTTGGTTGAACCTAGAGAGAAAGTGACGAACCAACAGCGGGATATCTTCGCGACGCTCATCGAGCGAGGGAATTTGAATGGTTACCACGCTCAGGCGGTAGAACAGATCCTCTCGAAACTGTTTTGCTCGAATGCGCTCGCCGAGATCCGCATTGGTAGCGGCCACAATGCGAACGTCCAAAGGGAAGTACGTGTTGGATCCTACCCGGCGCACTTGTTTTTCCTGTAGGACTCGAAGCAATTTGACTTGAAATGCAGGCGTGGTTTCAGAAATCTCATCCAGGAAGAGAGTGCCACCGATCGTACTCTCGAATAGTCCGCGGCGAAGAGCATCCGCGCCGGTGAATGCTCCTTTTTCATGACCAAACAATTCGCTCTCGAGCATGCCTTCGGCGAGAGCTCCGCAGTCAATAGCGGTCATCGGTCTGTCAGACCGCTTGCTGTGAGCGTGTATCGCGCGCGCTACCCGTTCTTTCCCCGACCCGCTCGGCCCCATGAGCAGGACCGTGGCGTTGGTGGGCGCAACCCTCGCAATGGTGCGATAGACCTCCAACATCTTCTGGCTTCGTCCAACAATGGCCGTGCCAGCGAAACCCTCAGGCTCGGAGTCTTCTAGCGGGCCATCTGCGGTCGACAGTTTCAAACGACAATTTTCCAGCCGTTTGACAAGATTCAGTAGATCGTCGATGCGTAGTGGTTTACCTAGATATTCGGTTGCGCCGTCCTTCACGGCCTGCGCCATCGTTTCCACGCTGGCGTGAGCAGTCATGATCACGCAGTCGCAATGCTCCGAAAGTGCTTTGATCCGGCGAATAAAATCCACGCCATTCGCGTCGCCTAGATAAATGTCGACCAAAGCCAGATTTACTTTTTCCCGATGCAAAATCTCTTCCGCTTCTTGAGGGCTACCCGCTAAGTGACACACGTACCCTTCGGCTTGCAGTACCGAACATAACCATTGCCTAGTGGATCGGTCATCATCAACCACCAGAATTTCTGTCGGCATAGGTATTCCAGCAGGCAAGAGCACGCCGCGCGCATGAACAAAGATTGATTAAAAACGGTACGTGAGTGTGATGCGTCCGGCGTCCGCGTTGAACGCCCCCGTCTCCTGCGCTACGTGATATTTCGTGTAATCGATTCCCACGGTCCAATTCGCGATCACGGCTTCGTTTCGACAGTATATTTCCCAAGCCAGACGGAATGGGCTGTCCAGGGATGCCGACTCCATGCCGGTTCGATATTGTAGGGCGCCTCGGTATCGGTTTCTAACGCGCGCCCGCACGCCTAAGACAGCCAAGTGACTTTGATAACTGTTCGGACTGAAATAGCCGTGCTCTAAATCTTTCTCAAAACTGTAACGGCGGTAGCGATATCCAGTTTCGAGCGTGACTCGATGGACGTCCCATTCCCGGATCATTCCCGCACTTTGGCGGCTGGCGATGTTGGAATCGGAGTAGTGTTGCCGCGACCATACCGCGTCAAACTGCCAGCGCCTTGGAGTCCAGTTTGCAAAGCTTTCCCATCCCTGCGCAGTCAGTCGGTGCTCGGTAGCTTCCGCATCCGGAATAATAGGCACCCGCGCGAAGGTTGCCCCGACGACCAGATGTTCCCTTAGCTGAAATGCAAGCGCGACGTCATAGATCGCGTGAACGTCGTGATTATTGAATCTTACTGCGCCTCCTCCGGCGGAGAGCAAGAGTGATGGTAGAGGCTTCCATCGAGTTTGCTCGGAGAAGATTTCTACCGCTTCAAAAGAATCATCGCGACTATGCTGAAATCGTTGCTCGAAGAGAAATCGGTTACTAAGATTTGAACGAATACCGAAATCTCCGCGTTGGATTGAGCTCCAAGAGTGGTTTCCAGCCGAATCATTGATATAGTCAGCGCCCACTTCCACTAGATTACGCGGCTCTGTGCGCTCACGTTCTTCGCCAACAAAGCTTCCGCTCTCAACCCGATCCTTATATTCTTGCAAGCGAAGGCTATCGGAGTGGAAAGCGAGCGCCCGGTTGACAACAATCAGTGCATCACGGGATCGATGCTCGTGCAGTAGATTGCTGGCTAAACCAATCGCAGCTGCTTCGTCCGCTTCGCTGGCGCGAAGTAGATCCTCGTAGATTTGGTTAGATTGTTCGTATTCGCTGTCATATCCTAGACACCTAGCCAATTCCAATTTGGCCAACCGATTCGAGGGCTCCGCCAAGAGAATTTCGCGAAACAATTTGCGACCTTTCCGATTGCTTCCCCCTGCCAGATACGCGCGGCCAAGTTCTAACTCCAGCCGGTCATCGTTGCGGTGTTTTTTTAGACCTTCGTGAAGAACGTGAATTGCTTTTCGGTAGTGGCGCTGCAAAATAGCTTGTCGACCTTCAGCAAGGAAATACTCTACGGAAGATTGGTCTGAGGCAAGCAGTCGCTTTCCCTGCAGGCAGCAGAACAGCACAAATAATGCAACCGTCAGCTTCCGCAATGTACAAACCATGTTCCCGACCGCTTCAAAAACTTCGCCCCAGATCAAGGTGTAACCATTCTATCTGTCTCGTGGTGACTCTGCCGAACCATCAACCCGTCCAGGAGACAGCGAATGGTTTGACCCGATGGTCCTGTGTGCCACATCAACGGCTCCTAAGACTGCTTCCGAGGTCACTAATATTGCATTCCAAATTTTGCGGCTGCGGCTGGATTAGAACCAAGCAGCTCAAGCCCACATGCAAGGAGCTTAATTTTGTGGGGCGTAGGCTGGGACTGGTTGTGCCATGCGAACGCGACTGTACTCGCGATTCAGCGGTCCAACGGTAAAAACTGGCGAATAAAGAACATGGAAGCTTATCTTTTCGGCGTCTTGGCGCTGGCCGCAAACCCGCATGCTGAAAGAGAAGGCAGTGTTTTGGAGCAGAGCCAACGCTTGCTCCAATGCCTCATCATCTCCTCGCTGCAAAAGCACAACGGCTTGTTCTATTTCAGAACGCATTTGGCTAAATGTAACATCTGCGGCGGAACGGAACACACTGAGCAGTGGGTTCGCCTTGGGGGAGATTGGAACGTCCGTGGCCTTTGCCATCGACTACCCATGGATGACGAGCTAATCCGACATTATTTCGGGCCAGAAGTCGCATGTATGGGAAGTGGGCCCCCACTGAATAATGATGACCTGCGGCAGGACGAATTGGCCGCAGCGAAAAGCCGAACCGGACCGGCGTTAAAGAGCTTCCAAACTCTCCTGTCCTTTAGCTGTCCAATAACGATTCCCAAACGTTCCTTCTAGGGCCACCCGCGTCTTGTAAGTTGTTTTAATTACTAATGTCCTTGAGCTCATAACCCAAAGGTCGCTGGTTCAAATCCAGCCCCCTCAACCAATGAGCGCCACTGCCGAGATGCAGTGGCGTACTCCCACAGCCACTGTTGCGGGTTCTGACGCGTGCCACGTCTACGCGGCGGCCATTTCAAACAACCGTGTCCTGCCCGTCGCTTCATCGGTCGAGGATTGGGTTACGCCACCCTCGTCCTCACTGCTGTTTCAAAGAAGGAAGCAAGTCGGCGTTGATCTGCTTCGGATTCGTAGTGCACTTGCCGTGCGGAAATCCCGGATAGATCTCCAACTTCGAGTTCTTCACCAGTTTGGACGAAAAGAGGCCTGCGTCCGCAAAGGGCACAATCTGATCGTCATCGCCACGCAGAATCAAGGTCGGGACATCAATCTTCTTCACCTCTTCTTCGCGTACCGCTCAAAGCCAGTCATCATCGCCAAGGTCCTCAAGCGAGAGTGGTAACCACCCTCGGCAACCACCCTCTAATCGTCCCTATTGCTCAGGAGTGATCGAGAGACACAGTAGGCGCCAAGGAATCAATAAGTAGAGAGGTCCTGTGATTCATGTTGAGTATTCCTGCTAAGTGACTGACTTTGTGTTGGAACACAACTCTTAATCAGTAGGTTGTAGGTTCGATTCCTACCGCGCTCACCAGTCTCACTCCAATGACAACCAGAATTCCGCCTTCAAGGAGTAGTTCTCATTCCTTTGATTAATTAGCTCACGTCAGGCTTCGGTGGAGCAACCGCTTCCCCAAGACCCGAAGAGCTTGGCGCCCGCCCTTCAATAAGCTGCCGCTCTACCCGTCTCTCGAAAGCTTCTCCACCGATCTATTTTCAGTAGCTGTGCACTCACATGTCCAATATTGCGTGCAGTGCGGTGGATCGCTTCCGAACTGTAAACTATGCATTCGGCAAGAAATCGGTTTAGTAACCGCATTGGGGAAAGATGATCGATGGGCGAGCCTAAAAAAGTAGCTTCGGCGGCGATTATTGCCCGCGCTGCAGATCAAACGAAACCGGGTGTGGAGTCTGATTTCCGCATCTACCTACAACTGAAAATCGAAATCCACCGTTATCTTCTGGACAAGATTGATCTCGAGAAAGTCATAACGGCACCAACTGACGAAACGCGACGGCAAGTGGCTGCCGTGATCCAAAACATATTTGCGAGTTTCAAGAGGCCGGTCGGTGATGCTGAAAAGGCGAGGCTTTCGCAAGAGTTGTTAGAAGAAGTTTTTCGCCTGGGCCCGCTCGAACCATTGCTCCAGGACCCTACTGTCAGCGAAATACTGGTAAACGGAGCGAAGAAAGTTTATGTCGAGCGCGGCGGCATTCTTCAAGACACCAAGGTTGTGTTCAAGGATGATGCTCATCTTATGCGCATCATTCATAAAATCGTTTCCGCGATCGGGCGCAGAGTGGATAAATCGTCCCAGATGGTGGACGCCAGGCTGGCGGACGGCTCTCGCGTTAATGTAATCATTCCTCCTCTGGCGATTGACGGGCCTCATCTTTCGATCCGTTGTTTCGGTCACACTCCGATCTCGGAGCAAGATCTCTTGGCCAACGAAACGCTCTCTCCAGCCATGATGTGGTTGCTAAAGGCGGCGGTGATGGCTCGCCTCAATATCGTAATTTCTGGCGGTACCGGCGCCGGGAAGACTTCGTTGTTGAATGTGCTCTCCGGATTTATTTCAGAAAAAGAGCGCATCGTCACTATCGAAGATTCTGCTGAATTGCAACTGAAGCAGGAGCACGTCGTCCGCTTGGAATGCCAGCCTCCTGACGCGGAAGGGAAGGGCGCAGTGAAACAACGGCAACTGTTGATTAATAGCCTTCGAATGCGTCCTAACCGAATTGTCGTTGGAGAGGTGCGAGGTGAGGAAGTTCTCGATATGTTACAGGCCATGAACACCGGTCACGACGGATCTCTCACAACGGTACATGCCAACACTCCGCGCGATGCCATCGCCCGGATGGAAACAATGGCCATGATGGCGAACCTCAACTTGTCTGAGAGAGCAATTCGGAAACAAATAGTATCCGCAATTACTGTGGTTCTTCAGATCTCACGTTTTAGCGACGGAACGCGTCGACTCACGCATATTACGGAGATCACTGGCATGGAGGGCGAGGTCGTCAGCATGCAGGATGCGTTTGTGTTTCAGAAGCAGGGCATCTCGCCTGACGGTCGCACACTAGGATCTTTTGTCGCGACCGGCAGACCGCAATTTGCCACAAAGCTCAAGGCTGCGGGCATCGAAGTTCCCTCCGAGATGTTCGCTCAAACCACAAGAGTGCGCGATTAAATGCTTGGCGTTTGGAAAACCTGCGGAAGGCTAAAAAAACGAGCGTGAGCTTTTGGCAAGCGCTGAATCACCGTTACAAAACATAAAAATGTTTGATGAGTGCAATCTAGCGAAATGCCTGGAGAGCTGTACTGATCCGTTCCAGTCCGCCGCGCAGTGTATCGGTCGCTCCACCAAACCCGATACGAAAGTGTTGTGGTCGCTCGAAGAAATCTCCCGGTACGACGCTGGTCTCAAATTCCTCTCGCAACTTTTTCACGAATACTTCTGCGTCGCCGCTGCGCAATCTGGGAAAAACAGTTGTGCCATAGACGCTCGCTTCGCATTCGAGTTGTCTATGCGCCTTAAGAAAAGTATTTATCAGCGCACGATTGGCATCGAGCAAGGCGCGGGCCCGATCTCGAACGCGACTTAAGTTGTCGAGAGCGACCACAGCCAGAAGCTCGGCTGGATGCACCGGACTTCCATAGGTGAAATCCACCACTTCCCACATTTGGCGGGCGAGATCAGGCGGCGCAAGAATCCATCCACAGCGAATGCCGCTTAGACCGTAGGCTTTTGTCAGGCTGTTAGTGGTAATGAAGTTCGGGCCAAGATGGAACGCCGAGCGCCACGGTTGATCGAATAGCGTCTCAAGATAGACTTCGTCGACTAGGACGCGCGCTCCCACTCCCGCCGCCATTTCACCGACTTGCCGCATCGTGTTGTCATCGGTCAAGGCGCTGCTTGGATTATGCAGATTGCAGAGGACGACAAGCTTCGTCTGTGCCGTAAGCTTCCGCTCCACTTCGCCTAGTCCAAGCCGGCAGCTCTTTTCGGCGAGTCGTTCGAAGCGCTTTATTCTGACGTCGAGATGCTCCAGGATATTCAGCAAAGGGTCATAAGTCGGGCGCTCCACCAAGACTTCATCTCCGCGATGAAGCAGCGCGGTTAACGCGATGAAGTTCGCCATCGAGGTGCCGAGCGTGTAGACAAGGCACTCTTCGTGCACCTCCGCCTTCGCCGCCAACCGTTGCATCAGCGGCGGATATCCATACGGCCCGGTGCCGCCAAGTTCAAGGTTTTCGATGCGAACCGGCAACTCGGCGAGCGGATAGTCCATCACTCCACTGGCTGCAAGGCTGAACCGGGCGCTCGAATGCAACTTTGCCCAGGCGAGGTAGCGGATTACATTGGCCGGGCGGGTATCGGTTATCAAGAAATTCTCCTGTACACGAATATAAATCGGAGAAACAAAAAGATCAGAGACTCGACGATGGAAGATGTTGTCGTCTGCTCCAGAACCAGTAGACGGGAATGCCCGCCAGGAGCAGCGCAAAACCAACCAGACTATTTTGCGGATATCGATACACCGTATTCCCGACCACCCACCAGCAAAGCGCGACAAAGATGACCGTGCTGACAGGATGCCCGGGCATCGGATAACCGTCGCGAGCTTCCATCTCCCCGCGAGCGGCGCGGCTGCGAAATACAAAAATCGTTGTCGCAGTCAGCCCGAAAAATAGAAAGTCCATCGCGATCACGTAATTCAGGATCTGCTCATAGCGGCCGGTGAGCGCGATCACAATGGTCCAGATGCTCTGGAGAACAATGGCCGCAACCGGCACGCGTGTGCGGGGGTGAAGCTTCGCCACGGCGCGAAAGAATAATCCGTCATCCGCCATCGCGAAATAGACGCGGGGTGCTGTCAGAATAGACTGACTGAGGAAGCCGAGGGTAGAGATCGCAATGGCGGCGGCCACAAATGTAGCGCCCCACTGGCCAAGAGCAAGACGCATTACCGCCGTTGCTGGGGTCGTTGTGGCCGCCAGCGCTTGTGGTCCGAGAGCGCGCAAGCACACCCAATTGACTCCGAGATAGAGCAGCACAACGCCAAGAACCCCGAGCAATAGGCCGCGCGGCAGGTTTTTCTTTGGCTCTTTTACTTCCTCAGCAAGAAAATTGGCCGTTTGCCATCCGCCATAAGCAAACAGCACGGGGACCATAGCGCCGCCAAACGATGATACCGACCAGTGCCGCTCGGCTGCCGTCGAGACGACAACATGTTTGCCGGCGAGCGCTGCTCCGGCGACAACCAGCGCCGCAATGGCGACGATCTTCAAAGCCATCAAGATGCTTTGCGTGCGGCCTCCCGTCTTTACCCCGAGACAATTTATGAGCGTCAAAGTGCCGAGTGCTATCGTGGCGATCATCCAGTCTGGAGCGTGCAGGCCGGTGAGTTCGAGAAAATAGCGCGCGAAGGTGATCGCCACAGCGGCCATGCCGCCAGTTTGAATTACCAGTAGCAAAACCCATCCGTAAAGAAACGCAACTGCGGGATGGTACGCCTCACGCAGGTACGCGTACTGCCCTCCCACTGCGGGCAGCGTCGCCGCTAGTTCGGCCCAGATAAAAGCGCCGCCAATACCAACGACGCCGCCGAGGATCCACGCCCCCAGAATCAGAGCGGGAGTGTGCACCTGTTGTGCGACAACATAGGGATTAATAAATATGCCGGAGCCTATGATGCCGCCCATGACGAGCATGGTGGCGTCGAAAAGTCCCAACTGGCGAGCAAGGCTGGGTTTCTTGACGGACGACGTCTCCGCGATTGCAGGTTCAGTACTTGTCGATTCAGTCACTTGATTCTGAGTTACGAAGTGGATGTCTTTTCATGGGTTGCAAACGGCCAGGTCGATTGCATGTAAGACCAGACCATGAACACTACCAATCCAGTGAGTAGCGTCGCCAGGCCGATTTCAATGTACACCCATCCCGAAGTCAGAAAAATATACGACCATCCGAAAAAAGCAATGACCATTGGCAGCGGATAAAACCACATTTTGTAAGGCCGTGAACTGTCCGGGAACTTTTTTCGCAGAAGTGGGACGGCAAATAGTTGCCCGAGAAACTGAACCAGAATTCTCGTCGTAATCAACGCGCTTACCAGTTGAGCGAGCGGAAGAAAAGCGGCGGCAATCGAAACGCCGCCCAAAACCAGCAACGAGAACTGCGGGTAGTTTTTCGTGGGATGCAGCTTCGCGAATGGCTTAAAGAAATATCCATCCAGGGCCGCGGCGTACGGCACCCGCGAATACCCGAGAAGCAACGCGAATACCGAGCCAAACGCTGCCCAAAGAATCAGAAGGGTCACCGCGATGGCCGCTCCACGGCCATACAAGCGCTCCATAAAATCAGAGATGATGAAGTTGGAGTGAATACCCTCGCGCCACGGCACCACTCCCATCACTGCGAGATGAAGAGTGAAGTATGCGATACAGCAGATGAGAAGCGAGTAGAGGATCGAGCGTGGCACTACATAGCCGGGATTCTCAACCTCGTCGCCGATGTAACAAACGTCATAGTAGCCGAGATAGTTGTACACGGCGATCAAAGTGGCGCTGCCAAGTCCGAGCACAAAGCCGCGATTGAAAGCCAATGCTCCCGGAGGAAAGTCGAAAGCCATGTGAACGTTGAAGTGAGGGATGCCGGTGACGATGACTGCCAGCATGGCTAACATGGTACCGATCCAGAGAGTGCGCGTCACCGTGCTAAGAAAAGTGATTTTTCGACACAAAAGCAATAAAGCCAACGAGCCGGCGGCCACCGCCACGTATTGTTGACCTCGCGGGGTCAGGCCGGGCCAAAGATATGCCGAGTAGCTTCCGAAGCCGATCATGCCTGAGGCGATCTCCAGAGGACCGCTCAACACAAACTGCCAGATAAACAGGAAAGCCATCAGGCGTCCCCAGCTTTGTTTGCCGTAAGCCTCTCGAAGAAAGTGGTAGCTGCCCCCGGACCCCGGCAGTGCGGCGCCGAGTTCGCTCCAGATCAGGCCGTCCGAGATCACAATGAGCGCGCCCGTCAACCATCCCAGCATCGACTGCGGTCCGCCCATGGACGCCATCAGCAAGGGAATCGTGATGAATGGCCCGACTCCCACCATGTTGGAAATATTGAGCGCCGTGGCGTCAAGCAGGCCGAAGGCGCGTGTGAGGTGAACGGGCTTGTCTATCGTCATCGAGAATTGGGAGCCGAATCCGGGTCGCCAAATTATAGATTAGTGAGGCGGGAAATCTTCCCCCAACAGCTCGAATTCTTCTAGCGGCTTGACTTGTCGTCGATTTGAACGGCAACGACATGGACCCGAGGGTTTAGGCGTATGGCGATGCGTCTGATTGGTTTCATCTAGATTGGACACGGTATTGGACAACTGCCCAGTTGCAGTTATGCTAGGGTAACTCCTAATGAAAGAAGTGAACTGTGGCGGGCAGGAATGAAGACGAAGTAAGAGATGAGCTGAACCGGCTCTTGGCAGAAGAAATCGAGAGTTTGAAAAAACAAACGTTCGGTGGACTCGACCAGGAAGGGTTCAAGCAACAGGAGAACCGCCTCAAGCGCATTCGTGAATTGTCTGCCGATTACCTGGCAATCTTAAAAAACAAAAGCTCATCGTAGAAAACAAGAAATCAGTAGTTTTCAAACGTCGCTTCGTCCGCGCGAGCCCGCACCTGCCATCTCGTCCGTTTCGCCAGTCGTGCGGAAATAGAACGCACGCAACTCCTCAGCCGTCTCTTCGTGTCTTACTTTTCTATCCGCAAGAACGCACCCGCGATGTAATAGCAAAAGCCTATCCGCTACCGCCGCCGTCTCAGCAAAATTGTGAGTAGCAAGCAGAATTGCAGTTTGCTCCGCCGTAAGCGCGCGAATAGTCTTCCAGAAATGCGCTGTGTTGGCAGCGTCCAGGCTGCGCGTTGGTTCATCGAGCAGCAGAATACTTGGGCGCTTCACTAAAGCCCGTGCGATTCCGAGTCTCTGATACATACCGCTCGAAAATTTAACGACCAGCGTATCTGCCTGCTGCTCGAGCGCAGTATCGGCAAGGACCTCCCGGATTCGTTGCTTCCGTTCTTTCCGGGGAACTTCGTCTAACGCGGCGAAGAACTCCAGATTCTCGCGCGCCGAGAGTCGCGGGAAGAATGAGCGCTCGGTCGCGATAGCAATCCCCACTTTGCGTCGCACTTGCAAGGCATCGCGGCTTGCGTCGCGACCTTCAACGTAGACAACGCCGGCATCGGGCAGGAGCACGGTTGAGATCAGTTTGAGAGATGTAGTTTTTCCGCTCCCGTTCGGGCCGAGCAACGCCAGGACCTCGCCGCGCCTGGCGGAGAACGAAACTTCTTTCAGCGCGATAGTCTCGCCGGCCCGTTCGCGCCCCAACCAGTTAAAGAGAGCGGGACGATGACGAAAAATCTTCTGAACGGATTCGAAAACCACTGCTTCCATGGTGAAGGTTTAGAGTCGTATTTACAATAGCGTTGCTCGCGGGCTGCCAGCAGAGAGACTGTATTATAGAGGCGATTCGCGCTTCGGATATTCGTTGGCGACGCCATCTAGATCTGAATCCGCGATCAGATTGCGCCACACTGACAGCGTTAAAAAGTGAGGATCGCTGCGTTCGAGCGCGACCAAGCTTGGAGTGGCGCGAATGGTGGCAGTCACTTTCTAGCTATTGCAGAGTCTTCTCGATGTAGTGCTGCCGCCAGCTGCCCAACAAATGGTGATCAGAATTCCTAAATGGCTGTACTGGAGCGACCCTTGCCGATCGCGTATCGCGCTCGACTACCTACACTTCGACTCGACCGAATATTTCAAACTGATTTTCGGGCTGCAGGAGAGGCCGATAGATCCGCTCAGGTATGAATGGCGGCGGCTTCCGACTCCAGGGCAAAGCGATCTGGATGCGGTAAGGCTGCCCGAGCGCATGTTCCCGCTATACGAATCGTTCGCTTAGGAAGACTGTTCCGAAGAAGCAGGCAAAAGTTAGCTCCTATAGTTGATCAATGACTCTCACCATCGCCGGGCGCCACGTCAGGAGTATCAACTTTTCTCGCCACCGACGTGCCCTGGCTCTGCGCTTCCTGAAATTCGCCGGGTTCTTTGCCAGCCAGCGCAACGTTCATGAAGTCCATCCAGATCGGCAGCGCGGCGCGCCCACCTGTTTCTTTCGCACCAAGAGATTTCTTCTCGTCATACCCGATCCAGACTCCACATGTCACGGTCGGAGAGAAGCCCACAAACCACGCGTCCGTGAAATCGTTGGTGGTGCCGGTCTTTCCGGCCAGCGGATAAGGCATTTTGGATGCTGCCATTCCCGTGCCGTGCAGAACAACTTCACGCAACATTGAAGTCATAACGCGAGCCGTGCGAGCACTCACTACATCCTTGATATCGGAATACGTTTCCTCCAAAATGCGGCCCTCGTAGTCAGTGACCTTAATGATGTAACGCGGGGCGACGCGGACGCCGTCATTGGGAAATACGCTGTAGGCCGAAGTCTGCTCCAGTGGAGTGATTTCAGCCGAGCCAAGCGCCACCGGCAAGTATGCGGGGATCGGCGAAGTGATGCCGAAGCGGCGAGCGTAGTCGATCACATTCTTGATGCCAAGTCGATCAGCCAACTTGAGAGCGGGAATATTCCTCGACTGCGCCAGCGCACGCCGCAAGGTAATCGTTCCCTCAAATTTGCCGTCGTAATTGTGTGGAGTGTAAGGTCCTGACGCATTTTGAAATGTGACCGGCGAATCCAGAATCGTGTCGTCTGGAGTTGCCCCCTGGTCGATGGCAGCCGTGTAGACGTAGGGCTTGAACGACGATCCCACCTGGCGCAAGGCTTGGGTGGCGCGGTTGAATTTCGATAGGTTGAAATCTCGTCCGCCCACCATCGCTTTAATGTCGCCAGTTGCGTTATCAATCGCGACTAACGCTCCTTGTGCACCCGAATCTTGTTCCAGACTGACGCGTGCTTTTGCGTCGGGTTCGAGTCCCAACACCTTCACATACACGATGTCGCCCATGCGCAGCAATTCGGAAAGCTTGGCTTTCGATTTTGTCCATGCAAAATCTGTCAGCGAAATAGTGGCAACGTGTTTCCCAAATCGAATGTCCGCGGAGACCGCCGACACGCGCGTAACTAAAGCGTGTGTGTAGGAATCAATCTCCGTCTCCGCATCCCAATCGGGGTCTTGATATTTGTCGATGTCTTGACCTTGCGCCACAACGTTCAGCAACTTGCCGCGCCAGCCGTGCCGCTTCTCGTAAGCGGCCAATCCGTCGAGCACCGCCTGTCTTGCCGACTTCTGCAAATCCATGTCGAGCGAGGTGTAGACGCGCAGGCCGCCCTCGTGAACCTGGTCGCTACCGTACTTCGACTCGAGGTAGCGCCGTATTTCCTCCACGTAGTTCGGAGCCAGCAAATTCTGGTCTTTTTGCAGATTCAGTTCTAACGGAGTGCTCTTGGCGGCGGCTGCCTGCGCTGCCGTAATTTTGCCGTCTTCTAGCATGGCGTTGATCACAAGGTTGCGCCGCTTCACTGAGCGTTCGGGATGAGTCACAGGCGAATAATATTGTGGAGCCTTCGGTAGCCCCGCTAGCAGGGCGGCTTCCGGCAACGAGAGCTTCTTAGCGGGCTTGCTGAAATAAAACTCGGAAGCTGCTTCGTAACCGTAAGATCCGTGTCCGAGGAAGATTTGATTGGCGTAGAGCGTGAAAATTTGAGGTTTAGTAAATCGCCGTTCGATCTGAACCGCCAGCAGTGACTCTTGCACTTTGCGATAAAACGAGCGATCGGGAGAAAGAAACAGGTTTCGCGCCAGTTGCATCGTCAGCGTTGACGCGCCCTGCACTTTGCCTCCCGACGCAATGTCCCGGTACGCGGCTCCCCCGATACGCCACAGATTGATACCGGAATGGCGGTAAAAATCTTTGTCTTCAATCGATATCAATGCATCGCGCAAGACCTGCGGATAATCGTCGTAGCCCACGATTACGCGACGCTGCAACGCAAAGCTTCCGATGACCCGCCCGCGTCCGTCGTAGAGTTCAGTCACGGCGCTCGGCCTATAGCGCTCCAACTGATCGATCTGTGGAAGATCGGTGGAGTAGACGAGCAGGAGCCCGGCGGTAGCCCCAACAGCAGCCGCAAACAGTACGAGCAAGCCGAATAGCAAATAACCGACCAGCATCGGTTCGCAGGGCTCGCCGTCCACGGAGCGTTTGTAAATAAGTTTCAAAGAAAATATCCACCGCTACAACCAACCGACTTCATGTTACCGGAGTGGCCAGCAATAACTCGTAACTACGCAGTCACAATCCCCAATAAAAATCGCCCGCCGAAGCGAGCGATTTTGAAACTAGGAATATTGAATTTGCAAAATCTCTGATCGACCACTACCCCTTGGCTTCCCGATTCTTCAAAACTTCCAGAGCCTTGTTCAGCTGTTCATCCGTCTGACTTTTGGGCTTCTTCTCTTTCTTGTCGTCCGGAGCCGCTGCCTGATCTTCGTCCGGCAGGCCAGTATCGTCGTCCGCGATGTCTGCCACCACTACGTTCGGAGTGACCGCCGCGTCCTGAATCGCCTTGCCGCCGGGCGAATAGTATTTCGCTACGGAAAGAATCAACGCAGAGTTGTCGCGCATCTCGATCAGCTTCTGCACCGATCCGTCGCCGAAGGTCTTGTCGCCCACAACGTCGCCGCGAGCGTTTTCCAAGATAGCGGAGGCCACGATCTCAGCCGGTCCCGCGGTCCCACGGTTTACCAGCACGGCCACCGGCAGCTTCGTAATATCTTTCAGCGGGTCAGCATTAAACGCTTCGCGCGGATATTTCTGCCCCTGCAGGTATGTGATCGTCCCGTGATCGAGGAACAGATTCGCCGTCGCGATGCCTTCGGACTCCGCTCCAGCAGAGCAGTTTCTCAGGTCAAGAACTAGCTTCTTCGCCCCTTGCTTTTGCAGGTCGCGAATCTTGCCGGCGACCTCTTGAGACTTGCCTTCAGGGAACGCGTCCACCTGAATGTAGCCGACGTTGTCGGCCAGCATCTTCTCGGTGACCGGAGGGATCGTAACCATGTCGCGAGTGATGACAATCTTCTGCGGCTCAGCCTTCCGCGGACGAACGACCGCCACGGTGATAGTCGAACCTGTTTCTCCGGACATCAGGCCGCGGATTTCGGCTAGCGACATGTCATGCGTCGTCTTGCCCTCAATCGACTCGATGATGTCGGAGTTCTCGATGCCGGCCTTCTCCGCAGGACCGCCGGGAACGATCGACACCACATCGGCGTACCCAAAGCGCTTTGAAACGGTCGCGCCGATGTCTGCCTTGCCGCCGCTCTTCATGCTCTTGTAGTGCTTGTATTCGTCGGGAGATAGGTAGCTCGAATTCGCGTCGAGAGACTCCAGCAGGCCATGCAACGCACCAACGGTGACGCCGGGAATATTCGGTTCCTCAACATATTCCAACCGAATACGCGACAGAACTTCGCTATACACCGACAATTGACGATAGGCGCCATCGTTGGAGGAGGCACGCACGCTCACAAAACCTCCAACCACGGTGAACATCAAAATAGCCAGCGAGCTGGTGATAACAATGACCTTCAACTTTGTCGACATAGGTTAAGGGAGCCTTCGAGACCGCAGGCGCGGCTGCATCAATTATAGATGGTTTGATGCCTGGTTCAGGAAACTAGCTGCGCCGAAGTAATGGATTGGGTAACTTCGACTGTTGTGTATTCGTTCAAACCCCTAAGTGGGCTAATCGTCAGGAGTTACGAGTTTTTCTCAAGGAGAAGCGCAGCAATTTCAGGGTGTCCCGCCTCTCGAGCTACCGCCGCAGGAGTCTTGCCTTGATCATTCGTCGCCTTCGGATCGCCCCCGTGCTGGAGCAGAAGCTCTACCATGGCGCGATCCCCATTTTGAGCCGCCGAGTGGATCGGAGCCCACCCTGCCTGCTGCCGGGCGTTGACCGGTGCTCCGTTCTCAAGAAGAGCACGTGCAGCCTCAAGGTTTCGCGCCGAGGCGGCGGAATGGAGCGCCATGACCGACGTGGGGTTTGCTGCCACCGTATGCACGGCAGCGCCATTCGTGATCAACCATTTAGCCGCGTCGGGCTGCCCGAAAAAGCACGCGAAATGAAGCGCCGTGAAACCATCTTTCGAGTGAGAGTTCACATCTTGAGGCTGCCCGGCGAAGCGCTTGAGAGCGTCCTTATCGCCAAGTGACGCGGCCTCGTAGATATCCACAGTTGTCTTTTTGCGCCCGATCAAGCCTGCCAGATCACGCAGTCCTCGATACATACAGTGCATCAACAAACTGACACCGTTGCCGTCGACTGCCTCAGCCGCGTCCGAATTCTCTTCCAGGAAGCGGCGCAGCCCATCGGCGTCGCCCGCCTTCAACAAATCGAATGCAGCTTTCGAATTGAGGGAATCTACGGAATCTACGGAATCGGCCATCACGCCTCCAGCAAAGACAACCGCGATGTCTCAGCCACAATTAATTGGAATTCCTAAGGCACTGTCTCGCTGGCAGATTCAGATTTCTGGCTCTCATTTCCACGCGAATCAACCGATGAAACAGAATAGGTATAAGACTTCTTAGGCACCACGTCAACATCGCGGTACGAAGGCGATTTCACCAGATCCCTATTAATTTTGACTGCTTTCTCCGGCGCGTCTTCCTCACCTCGGTAAACGTTGTATCCAGCGAGATCACTTGCAACGAGCGGAGCCCAAATAAGGTCAACGAACGGCTTCTGCCCTTCGCCCGAGAACGCCGCCTGTAACCCGGACGGCACCGCAGGCGGAAAGATGTCGTGCGCGACGACCTGAACCGATGAACTGTCATCGCCTTCCACCTGCATCTCGCCTTCCGGCAGTCCCGTTACGACGGTGACAGCCGTTACGCGGTACGAATAAGTTTTTTCCCATTCGAAGCCCGCGTCTGTAAAACTTGCGGGACCGCCGCCGACGTTGACGCGGACCTCTCCCGCAACGGCATCTTTGCCAGAGGCTTCGTCGCGACGATAGATTCGATAGCGGTATTGAATCCTTCCAGTTCGCCCAGCAGTGTCGCTGTTCGATTGCCCCATGTCCCCGCTCCAGGAAAGCGACACGCCCTCTCCACTCAGCTTGGCCGTGAGATCGCTCGGGGCAGGCAAGGTCGCCACTCCCGGAATATGCACAATGTTTGAAAGGGCCGCAGCCCGACCATTGCGATTTTGGGCCTGCACGGCGTAACTAATTTCCTCGCTTGCATCCTGACGTATCAAATTGTCCGGCAGCGTGTCGGTGAAGCTTTCGACATCCGCGGGAGTCGAGGGGTTTTTTTTGGCGGACTTCTTTTTACGCGGGCGGGCAGTTGCAGCGGGAGAAGCCAACTTCCCCACTGGATCGCCGCAGGCTGTGAATTGAGCTTTCGAACTTCGACAGACGAGAGTCAATCCGGGATTACGAACGCCCAGTCGATCCGTAGTGGTGGTCGGCGCACTCCATGTCAGTGCGACCACATTGCCCTTGCGCGTAGCGCGAAGATCGGTCGGCGGTTTCGGCAGTTCGAGTGACGGTGGAAGCGGCGGTCCTTCCTGAGCGCAACCCGCCATCAGCAAACAGAGCGCGCCTGCCAACACCAGGTTTGGGAATAACAATTTCATGTTTTCCGAGCGGCAGCCAAAGACTACCAGAGCGCCATGAAGCGAGCCGTCTGTCAGTTTGTCAATTCACGAACCGCTTCCCGAAACACCTTGCTGTGATAATCAACGTCATCCGGCGCGGTTGAAGGGCACATCAACGCCATATTATGAAATGGCGTAAGCAGGATTCCGCGATTCATTGCGTAGAGATGCATGAAGCGCTCAAGTTCAAAGTCCATGCTATCGTGCGCTTCCGTCCCATTTTTAGGCTCGTCGGCCCCAAACATGTATTCGGCCCTGCATCCAAGTCGGGTCACATTCCACGGCAGGCCAAAGTCCTTGATCACCTTTTCTACCCCCGCAGCCCAACGTTCCGCCATCGGAATCATGCGATCGAAAGCCTCTTGCGTGAGGACTTTTGTCAGGGTAGCGCGCATCGCCGCAAGCGAAAGCGCGTTACCGGCAAGCGTTCCGCCAATGCCTCCCGTATCGCAGTCTTCCAAGCAGTGGCGCTCTTCAATCATTTCTGCCACCTTTTCTGTGAAGCCATAGGCCGCACCCGGAACTCCGCTGCCAATCGGTTTCCCGAAGACGAGAAAATCGGGATCCAGCTTCTCCGCACGCGTGTATCCTCCGGGCCCAACGCAGATGGTATGTGTCTCATCGATGATGAGTAGAGAGCCGTACTTGCGAGTCAATTCACGCAGGGCGTGATGGTAGCCGGGCACCGGATGCACGATTCCGACGTTGGTTAATGCAGGCTCAGCCAACACACAGGCAACGTCCCCGCTCGCCAGCGCCCGCTCAAGTGCAGGCACATCGTTGAATTCGACCACTCGGGTGGTGAGTGAAGGATCGACGGGCGGACCAATATTTCCTCGCCGCGGAGTTGTGGTTCCGTCAGGATGGAGCGTGATAAAAGTCTCGTCCACCGAGCCGTGATAACACCAGTTGAATACGAGAATTTTCGGGCGTCCCGTAATCTGCCGCGCCAGCCGAATCGAGAATCGGTTGGCATCCGTCGCGGTGAGCGCGAATTGCCAATAGGTCAACCCGAAGCGCTTCTGCAATTCCTCGGCGACAAAGACCGCATCCTCCGAGGGCAGCATCAAGGTGATGCCGCGCTTGGCCTGCTCTTCGATCGCTTTAACTGCGGCCGACGGAGAATGTCCGGTCATGGCTCCCGTATCGCCCAGGCAAAAATCGATGTAGCGATTGCCATCTACGTCAAAGAAGTGCCCGCCCTGCGCCTCACGAACCACGGGAGGGAACGCTCCAGCCCACTTCACCATCCAGTTCATGGGAACGCCCGACAGCAACGACTTCTTGCCCCGGTCATAAATTGACTTCGATTTAGGGTGCTCAGCGACGAAGCGTTTCTGCTCGCGCTCAAAGAGAGATGTTATGCGACCGCGGTCAATGGCCATGAGGGGAAGAGTGTGTAGGGTAGCAGAAAAAACTTCGAGAGAGAAAGAAGTTGCAGTGTGGGAGCGGGCGACCCCGCCCGCTCAACCGCCAACATCGAAGTTAAAGAATGTATCGTGACAGGTCCTGATCCTTAACAATCTCAGCCAGCATTTTCTGCACATAGGCAGCATCCACGGTAAACGGTTGGCCTTTTCGCTCCGGAGCCTCGAAGCTGATCTCGTCCAGCACGCGCTCCATGATGGTGTGCAAGCGACGTGCACCGATATTTTCCGTGCCTTCGTTGACGCGGAAAGCGAATCGCGCGACTTCATCGAGTGCATCCGGAGTGAACTCGAGTTTCACGCCTTCGGTTTCGAGTAAGGCGATGTACTGCCGAGTCAAGGAAGACTTAGGCTCAGTCAGAATCCGAACGAAGTCTTCCATGGTGAGCGATTGCAACTCCACGCGAATCGGGAAGCGGCCCTGCAACTCGGGAATCAGGTCACTCGGCTTCGAAACGTGAAAAGCGCCCGCCGCGACAAAGAGAATGTGATCGGTGCGCACCATTCCGTAGCGAGTATTAATGGTCGTACCTTCGACGATGGGAAGAATGTCGCGCTGCACGCCCTCGCGTGAAACGTCTGGCCCGTGGCCGCCCTCACGCCCCGCAATCTTGTCGATTTCGTCGAGAAATATGATTCCCGAGTTCTCGACCTTGTCGATCGCCGTCCGCGTGACTTGCTCCATATCGATCAGGCGCTGTTCTTCTTCCTGAATCAGATACTCGAAGGCCTCGTTGACCTTCATCTTCCGCTTTTTCGTGCGCTGGCCGAAGAGGTTGGGCAACATGTCTTTCAGATTGACGTCCATCTCTTCAACGCCCTGATTGGAGATGATCTCGAAAGAAGGGAAGTTGCGCTCGCGAGTTTCGATTTCGACAGTGCGGTCGTCGAGTTTGCCTTCGCGTAATTGCTGGCGCAGTTTTTCTCGGGTGCGGTTGGAAGAGTCGACTGGATGCGCGTCAGCGTCAATCACCACTCCGCCATTCGAGGCATTGGAACTCGGTGAACCGTTATCGCCCGATCGAGGAGTCGTGGGAGGTAACAAAATGTCGAGCAGCCGTTCTTCCGCGTTGAGCTCGGCCTTGTCGGCAACATCTTCGAGCTTTTCTTCCCGCACCATCTCGATCGCGATTTCGACCAGATCTCGAATCATCGACTCCACATCGCGACCGACATAACCAACCTCGGTAAATTTCGACGCCTCCACCTTCAGGAACGGAGAATTCGCCAGCTTCGCCAGCCTGCGTGCAATTTCCGTCTTGCCCACTCCGGTCGGCCCAATCATCAGAATGTTCTTCGGCATGACCTCTTCAGCCATCTCAGGTGCCAGCTTCTGCCGCCGCATGCGGTTGCGCAGCGCAATAGCCACGGCACGCTTGGCGTCTTTCTGCCCGACAACATATTTATCAAGCTCGGTGACGATTTCGCGCGGCGTCAACTCGTCGAGCGTGACCTGTTCTTCTTCCGCAGTTCCCGGTAAATAAATGGCCATTCGAAGCTACCTACAATTCCTCAATCGTAATCTTGTCATTGGTATAAATGCACATCCGGCTGGCAATCCTCATCGCTTCTTCCGCGATCTGCCGCGGAGCAAGCTGCGTGTGATCGGCCAGCGCCTGCGCCGCCGCTTGGGCAAACGGGCCGCCAGAGCCAATCGCCGCGATCCCCGTATCCGGTTCGATCACATCCCCCTGGCCGCTTAGAAGAAACGTCGCATCCTTGTCGGACACTAGCAACAGCGCCTCGAGATGCCGCAAATATTTGTCGGTGCGCCAGTCTTTCGCCAGTTCTACGGCCGACCTGCCGATGTTGCCGTGATACTGTTCCAGTTTCGTTTCGAAACGGCTGAAAAGGGTAAACGCGTCTGCAGTCGAGCCGGCAAATCCCGCAAGAATTTTCTCTTGGTACAGGCGGCGAATTTTCTTCGCCCCGTGCTTAATTACGGATTCACCAAGCGTGACTTGACCATCTCCGGCCATAACGACCTTGTTGTCGCGGCGTACGCAAAGAACGGTGGTGGAGCGGATCAGCCGGCGGGGTTTTTGTTCGGTATCTTCTGGGTCAGCTACTTCTACTGTGTTTTTCATCATGAGCGGAATTCTTAATTATACAACCGGGCGAGGATAGCGTTGTGCATGTTCATAAAAATGCTCTTAGTGTTGATCTCGGCTTATCTGGTAGAGGAGGTGTGCATTGCCATCCGCTAAGGATCGAACGCATAAGCACTTTCAACTCGATGCAGTGATGCTGAAGCGCGCAACGAGTATTGCAAGCAAAGCCGAAACAGAAGCCCTTGATCGTGCATTGGATTTTGCCGCTCGCACAGGCATTCGGGTTGTCACGTTAAATGAGCGCGACTTTCGACAGCTTGCCGAGTTTCGCGAGTTCAATGGGAACTGGCCACTTCGTAGTGCCCGCCCAGCTTTGAAAAAAGTACAGCGCCACTCTCCTGTAAAATTCCCCTAAACGCACTTCGGAGCCGTTTCCTTTTGTCGTTCCTCGAAAAACTTAACCCGCAACAGCGCGAAGCCGTCGAGACCACCGAAGGCCCGGTGCTGATCCTCGCCGGAGCGGGCAGCGGGAAGACTCGCGTTATCACCTATCGAATCGCTTATCTGATCGAGAAGATGGGTGTGATGCCGGAGTCGATCCTCGCCATGACTTTTACCAACAAGGCCGCAGCGGAGATGGCCGAACGCGTTGAAAAGCTTGTCGGAGGCCTCAGCATCGCCAAGCCGGTAATCTCGACCTTCCATTCTTTTTGTGTGCGCGCCTTGCGGCGTGATGTCGAGGCGATGCGAATTCCTTCGACCGTGCCGGGTCAGCCTCCGATCGGACTGACCAAAAGCTTTGTTATCTACGACGAGAGCGACCAGCAACAGGTGGTGAAGGGCATCATGCGGCGCATGGGCCTCGACGATAAGCAACTCACGCCGCGCAATGTGCTTTCGCGAATTTCATGGGCCAAGAACCACATGCTTGATCCGCAGGAAATTTATCTGCAATCGGCTGATCCCAAGAGCGAAAAGATAGCCCACATTTATGAGGACTATCGCAAAGAGTTGCTCAAAGCGAATGCCATGGACTTCGACGATCTTCTACTCGAAGCCGCCCGCCTGCTCAAATCCGTGGCCGCCGTTCGCGAGTACTACAATCGGCGGTTTCAGTACTTGATGATCGATGAGTATCAGGACACCAATCGCCCGCAGTATGAATTGATGCGCCTTCTCGCCGGCGAGCGCCACAACGTCTGCGCCGTCGGAGACGAAGATCAGTCGATCTATTCCTGGCGTGGAGCGGACATCCGCAACATTCTCGAGTTCGAGCGCGATTTTCCCGAAGCAAAAATCGTGCGGCTCGAGCAGAACTACCGCTCGACCCAAAACATTCTCGGCGCAGCCTCGGCCGTAGTCGCGAACAATGTTCGCCGCAAAGGTAAAAATCTTTGGACGTCCCGGCAGGGCGGAGCAAAGGTCGGCTACTACGAAGCTCCCGATGGCGAAAACGAAGCGCTCTTTGCCGCTGACACCATCAGCAAATACGTACGGCAGGCCGCAGAGCTCGGCGAGACTGCAAGAGCGGCCGTTCTGTATCGCACCAACTCGCAATCGAGATTGTTTGAAGAGGCGATGCGCCGCTACCAGCTCAAGTATCACGTGGTCGGCGGCTTCTCCTTCTATGAGCGCGCTGAGATCAAAGACCTGATCTCGTACCTGAAAGTCATTCACAATCCCGATGACTCGGTGTCGTTGCTGCGCGTGATTAACACCCCGGTTCGGGGCATCGGCAGGACGACGATCGAGACGATCGAACGGTTAGCGCTCGAAACCGGGCTCTCGATGTGGGGAGCGCTCGGCGAGGCCATTAATCGCCAGCTTCTGCCAGCGCGCGCGTTGGCAGCGCTGAAGAGTTTTCGGGACTTGATCGACGACGGCCGCGCCATGATCGCCGGGACATTTGTTGAGCGCGTCGCTGGGACTGCAACAGACGACAACTCCGCCGAGGTGCGCTCGGCTCGGACGGGCGAGGCCCCCGTCCCCACCATTCCACACGCTTCGGCGACGATTGAAGAGAGCACGGATTTCAATCCGGGTAATTTTAGTTTTGATTTTGGCCCCGACGTCGTCGATGACGCACTCGATCTCGCCGCCGGTAGTCCGGCAGTCGAAGCAGATGACCGACTCCCCGATGCCAGTGAGTCCTCGACCGACGACACGGACTTTAATCCGGCCAACTTAAACGATGAGGATCAGTCCGAAAGTGAGCCAACCGCGCTCATGTCTGCATCCGAGGCGGCCGAAGCCCCTATCGAAGGTTTTCGCTCCCCGGGCGGGGCTGCGAATACTGGAGAACTCCTCAAATTTCTGATCGACCGGACTGGCTACATCAAGCAACTCGAAGAAGAAGACACGCCAGAAGCCCACTCTCGCGTAGAAAATTTGCGCGAACTAGTCAACGCTGCGATGGATTCGCGCGACCGTGGCGAGACGCTCGATCAGTTCCTCGATCACGCAGCTCTTGTAAGCGACGCCGATCAGTACGACGAGGGCGCCCAGATTACGCTCATGTCGCTGCATGCTGCGAAGGGTCTTGAGTTTCCCGTGGTTGTTTTAGCTGGAATGGAAGAAGGCCTATTCCCGCATTCGCGCACCCTGCTCGAGCCCGACTCCGTCGAAGAAGAGCGCCGCCTCTGCTACGTCGGCATGACGAGAGCGATGGACTCTTTGATCATGTCGCGGGCCGTCTACCGCCGTCGCTACGGCACTGACATGCCCGAGGCGAGCGTCCCGTCGCGTTTCCTTGAAGAAGTCCCCCCACAGCTCATAGAAGAGCTAGGCGGGTCGCGTCGAAGCACAGGCACCTACGGTCGCGAAGCACGAGATCGAACAGGATCAGGCCGTGTGGGCACGGGCGCTCTCGCCCGTCCAGCGGGGCGAGCCGCCGCGCGGGATAGCGGCGAAAGCACGCACTACTCGTATGAAGATGAAGATCAAAGCGCCGCGTGGGATCCGGCTAAAGTAAAGCCAAAGACGCAGACTCCGCTGACCAACTACAACTCCATCGACAACATCGCGGAATTCTTCGCTTCACGCGGCAAAAAGTTTTCGGTCCCAAAACTTCAGCCGCAAGAGCCGACCGGACGACGCGGATTTCGCCCCGGCCAAAAGGTAAAGCACCCAAAATATGGCGAGGGCACCGTTTATCAGCGCGAAGGAGATGGGGAAGATGCCAAGATTACGGTACAATTCCCTCGCTTCGGTTTGAAGAAGTTGGTGGAGCGGTACGCTCAACTGGAGAAGGCATAACACGATAAACTGTTGTTAGAGGAAAATAATCTTACAAATGGCAAACACATCAAAGCTGAGCAAAGACGAACGCAAAAAGAGCAAGCGCGCCTCCCGCAAGAAGAGCAAAGCGGAGAAGCCGAAGAAACCCCGTGACTATGCGCGCGGGTCAAAGAAACCGAAGGTTAAGAAACTGATACGCGGCCAGGCCAAGCGGTAAGGTTTGCGCCTGCCTGACGCTGCGGGCATGGGCACGAGCCCATGCCCGATTCCGATCTAAGGGGACTTTCAACTCTTGTCGCAACCAGTTATTCAGCCTTCCGACAGCGTGATCCGCACCTCCGACACGCAGGCGTTCTGTTGCAAGTCCATCGACAAACTGATTTCGGAATCGGAGAGTCCTGAGCACCGCCTTAGCAAAACGCTGGGCCCATGGTCGCTCACCGCACTCGGGATCGGAGCCATCATCGGCTCAGGAATTTTTGTTCTCACCGGTACTGCCGCCGCCGGAGAATATTTCCAAGCACCTTCTATCCTGCACGCACAGGCTCTTGATCTGCTCGTAACTTTTTTGCGCACCGGAACGACCTCCGGAGCGCTTATGCATGGCCGCCCTCCGGCGGGGCCGTCTATCGCCATCTCTTTCTTCCTGGTTGCGATCGCATGCAGTTTCGCCGGGCTCTGTTACGCCGAACTGGCCTCGATGATTCCGATCGCCGGGAGTGCCTATACCTACTCTTACGCCACATTGGGCGAGATATTTGCCTGGATCATCGGATGGGACCTGATTCTCGAGTATGTAGTCAGCAATGTGGCAGTTGCTGTGGGCTTCGCGGGATATACCAAAGCCCAGTTGGCAGCCTTTGGCATGACACTTCCCGATAAGTGGGCGAGCCCCGTGTGGGCAGGTGGGCAGTGGACTGGCGCCTACTTTAATATGCCGGGCTTCCTCATTGTGTTTCTTCTCACACTCCTTCTCGTTCGCGGAGTAAAAGAATCTGCCAAAACCAACAACATCATGGTGTTGGTTAAAATCGGGGCCATCCTCACCTTTCTCGTTGTTGGCGGAATGCTCGTGAAGCCTGCAAACTGGACCCCGTTCGCCCCGTCCGGATTTGCGGGAGTCGTCACCGGCGGCGCCATCGTTTTCTTTACGTATATAGGCTTCGATTCGGTCTCGACCGCTGCTGAAGAATCCCGCAATCCACAGAAAGATTTGCCTTTCGGCATCATCATGTCGCTCATCGTCTGCACCCTGCTCTACGTCGGCGTCGCCCTCGTACTGCTCGGCATGATGAAGTACACGACCTTTGTTTCAGGAGAGGCCGCGGAAGCTCCCGTCGCATACGCGATGAAATATTTGGGAGTACACCCCATCTTCCGCTCAGTCATCGTTATCGGCGCACTCACCGGAATGATCTCTTCGCTGCTCGTCTTTCAATACGGACAGGCTCGCATCTGGTACGCGATGTCGCGCGACGGACTATTGCCGAAGCTGTTCTCGGCCGTGCATCCCAAATATAAAACGCCGCACTGGTCAACCTGGATCGCCTGCTTCGCCGTTGGAATTCCCGCCGGCCTCGTCGACATCGGCGATGCAGCCGATCTCGCCAACATCGGAACCCTCTTTGCCTTCGTCCTGGTCTCGCTGGGAGTAATTTTCTTAAGACGCCGTCAACCGGATCGCAAACGCGCTTTCCGCGTTCCTTTCGTTCCGCTATTCCCTATTATCTCGGTCGTTTTGTGCGGAGGCTTGATGCTGGGTCTCACCCTGATCACCTGGCTCCGCTTTGTGATCTGGCTGGTACTTGGACTGATGATCTACATCTTCTACAGCCGTCATCACAGCGAGTTTTCTAAAAAGTCTCTACGTTAAGCCGCCGTAGAGACGCGGTTAGCCGCGTCTCCCTAACCATCACGCCGAATCCGGACGCCCGTGATTGGTCTGCCCTCCGGTATATCCAAACTACTTATGCGATCCCATTCCGCACTTGTAAAATCGACGTATGGCTCCGGACCTCTCCAGCTTCATCATTACGCTGCCGAAGGCTGAACTGCACCTCCATCTCGAAGGCTCCGTCGAACCCTCAACCCTCATAGAACTTCGCCGCCGCCACGGCATGGATGGCGCTTCGCTTCACGAAGCCGAGCAACTTTATAAATACAAAGACTTCGCCAACTTCCTCAACGCCTTCAAAGATGTCACTGGACACCTGCGCACGCCAGAAGACTACGAACTCATCACGTATCGATTGATGGAGCGCCTCCAACTCCAGAACGTCTTGCACGCTGAAGTGACGGTCTCTGTCGGAGTCTGCCTGTGGCGCAAACAAGATTTCTCCGCCATTTTTGAAGGCCTCGAACGCGGCCGCCAGCGCGGGGAGAAAGACTTTGGTGTTTCGCTCTTATGGATTTTTGACGCCATTCGCCAGTTTGGAGCCGAGAAAGCACAGAGCGTTCTCGACCTGGCCGTCCAGTTTCGCGATCGCAACGTAATCGCCCTCGGCATCGGTGGCGATGAGAAAGCAGGGCCTCCAGAGTGGTTCGCAGCAGTCTACGCTCGCGCCGCTGAACACGGCCTTCATCTCACGGCACACGCAGGGGAGAGCGTTGGCCCGGATTCCATCTGGGGTGCGCTCAACCTGAAAGCGGAACGCATCGGCCACGGGCTCACGGCGGGGCAGGATCCAGAGTTGATCGAAGAGCTGGCCGAGCGCCAGATCCCGATAGAAATTTGCGTAAGCAGCAACATGCGGACGGGTTGCTGTACCGACCTCATGCAGCATCCGGTGCGCCGCTACTTCGATCAGGGACTGATGCTGACCCTCAACACCGACGACCCAGCGATGTTTCATACCTCGCTACTGCAAGAATATGCGCTGGTGCAGGAGGCCTTCAGCTTCACCGACGAACATCTTCGTGAACTGGCTCGGAATTCTTTCGAGGCATCATTCTTGCCAGCAGACAAGAAAATTGCTTTCTTGAATCTGTTCGATGCTGCGGTCACGAAAACTTAGAGCTTTAACCACAGGGTACACAGAGGGACACAGGGGGAACCGAACGCCTAGTTTTTGCTTCCTCTGTGTTCCTCTGTGTACCCTGTGTACCCTGTGGTTAAAGGTTAGGTTTCCCCGTCCGCACCCCGTTGCCGATGCGCCTATCTCGCTCGCCTATAATGCCCCTTATGAAGCTAGAAGAAAAATTAGCTGAGCTCAAGAAACGCGATCAGACGGCCGAAGAAGGCGGAGGCGCCAAGCGCCAAGAACGCCAACACAAAGAAGGCAAGCTGTCGGCCCGCGAGCGCATTGAATTTCTACTCGACGACGGAACCTTCGAAGAGACCGATAAGTTAGTCACGCACCGCAGCCACGACTTCGGTATGGAAGGGCAAAAATATTACGGCGATGGCTTCATCACAGGTTACGGTCGCATCGAAGGCCGCTTGGTTTTCGTATTCGCCCAGGACTTTACTGTGTTCGGAGGCTCGCTTTCCGAAACGAACGCCGGCAAAATCGTCAAGATAATGGATCTCGCCGCCAAAATGGGCGCTCCCCTAATCGGTCTCAACGACTCCGGCGGCGCTCGCATTCAAGAGGGCGTGATGTCCTTGGCCGGATACGCCGACATCTTCCTGCGCAACACTCTCTACAGCGGAGTCGTCCCTCAACTCTCCGCCGTCATGGGCCCATGCGCCGGCGGAGCCGTCTACTCGCCCGCCATCACCGATTTCATCTTCATGGTCGACCAGACTTCGTACATGTTCATCACCGGCCCTGACGTCATCAAAACCGTCACTCACGAAGAGGTCACGAAAGATCAACTCGGAGGAGCGCACACTCACAACGAAATCTCAGGCGTGGCGCACTTCATGTCGCGCGATGATGCCGAGTGCCTTTCGATGATCCGCGAACTGCTCAGTTTTCTTCCATCCAATAATCTCGACGACCCTCCGCGCAAGCCTTGCACCGACCCTATCGATCGCCTGGACGAGAAGCTGGACACACTCATCCCCGATCAATCGAACCTTCCGTACGACATGAAAGACGTGATTCACACCATTGTCGACGACGAATATTTTTTCGAAGTTCACGAGCACTACGCGAAAAATATCATCGTCGGATTTGCACGCCTCAACGGCAAATCTGTCGGCATTGTGGCCAATCAACCGGCGATGCTGGCTGGCACGCTCGACATCAACGCCTCCGTAAAGGGCGCGCGCTTCGTGCGCTTCTGCGACTGCTTCAATATTCCGCTGGTGATTTTGGAAGATGTACCTGGCTTTCTGCCCGGTACGCAGCAGGAGTACGGCGGCATCATCCGCCATGGCGCAAAGTTGCTCTATGCATTCGCCGAAGCCACCGTTCCGAAAGTGACTGTCATCACGCGCAAAGCTTACGGCGGCGCCTATTGCGTCATGGCCTCCAAGCATATCCGTACCGACGTCAACTACGCCTGGCCCAGTGCAGAGATCGCGGTGATGGGACCGGAAGGGGCTGTAGACATCGTGTACAAGAGGGAACTGGACGGCGCCGAAGATCGCGAAGCAACTCGCCAGAAAAAGATAGAAGAATTCCGCGACCGCTTCGCCAATCCCTACGTAGCCGCCGATCGCGGATACGTCGATGCCGTGATCTATCCAAGAGAAACGCGCAAGAGGCTGATTCAGGCGCTGGAAATGCTGGAGAACAAGCGCGACAAAAACCCGCCGAAAAAGCATGGGAATATTCCGCTGTAGACTTTCATACGGATAGTGATGTCATCTTAAGCAAATAAATCAAACTGTCATCTTGAGCGGAACACGGCAACCGGCGAAGCCGATTACCGTGGGAAGTCGAAAGACCCAAGCTCCGCTAACTAATGACAGCACAACCAGCTAACTTCGAGCTCTAGGCGATCTTTCGTTCGTCCGCATCTTCGGGTTCGCCATCAGGATCGTCGCCCACTCCAGGCGCCCGGCGCTGCACCGACGGATCGCCTTGATATTCTTCTTCACTGGAAGGATCGCGGCGCTTCGCCTCGTCTCCATGTTTTTCTTCTTCACTAAAAGGATTGATTTCCTTGTTACGTCCCTGGTCGGTCGGGTCGCCTGCCTCCGGGAAAGAATTGCTAGCTTCAGTCATAAGACTCTCCTCGCTGAAATTGATAGTGGCACTTCACAGCGGGTATCAGATGCGTAGTGGGCGTGACGGGGATGTACTGCGGATCAGGCAATTGCAAATCTGAAGAAGTGTTTCAAAGGCCTGTAAGCTGCATGGCGCTCTGCGCGCCTCAGCATCCGGCGCTCTTTTTCGTGGCCACTTCATGCAGCCGATTTGTCACTTCTTTTCGATGCCCAAACTGGTCGAGCACGCGCTCGACTGTCGCCGCGAGCTTGTCAGAACTTTTATCCAGCGCGAGGGCTGATTTCTCAAAGTATGCGATGGCGCCCTCCGCGACGAGCTTCTCCGCATTGGCCTGTGACAAGCTGCTGACAATGATGACCGGAATTTCACTGGTTTCGGGATCTAGTTTCAGCGCTTTTAGGACATTCAGCCCACTGAGTTTCGGAAGCAACATGTCGAGCAGAATTACGTCGGGGTGCTGCTCGTTGGCAAGCCGAAGCGCCTCTTCGCCATCGCTGGCGCTAATGACAGTGTAGCCAGCTTTGCTCAAAGCTCGCTCACCGTCAATCCTCAAGAACTTGCTGTCTTCCACTAGAAGAAGTTTGGTGGCCGCTGACACGCAGTTTCCCCTACAAGTGCTATCGGCTTGACCGCCCAAAACTTGACCGTGCGACCGGAATGCCGTCGTAATGGAACCTACCCTGTTCAGAAGGGGCAAACTTTAAAGTCCAAGCGGGCGCTTGGGTTCGAGGTCCTCGTCTTTGATCGGATGATGCTTATGCCAAAGCGATAAGACGCCGGCGATGACCAAACCTACCAGCGCGCTTACCAGAAAAAACCAGCGATAGGCTGGAAGCGTAACGAGGAGCACTGCCACCACCAGGATCGCAACAATCAAACCAGCCGATCCCCGAAGGCTGAAGGCAAACCGCTTTTCTGGCTTGGCTTCCATGAAACTATTTATCGACCTGCGCTAAGCAGCGAAAGCCCCGGCTAGCCTATTGCCGGGCTGCAGGAATGTCTCCCTGCGGCGGCGTGGCAATGGGGGCCATGCTATCCGCATCGGGAGTCATCTGCTGCGGCAGCGGCCCTTCAAGAGCAATGCCCAACACCTGGTCCATGTTATCGACGAAGTGAAGTTTCATCGCGGTGCGCAGATTCTCGGGCACCTCGGCCACATCCTTTTCGTTCTCCTGTGGCAGAATCACTTCGAACAATCCAGCTCGGTGAGCGGCCAGAAGTTTTTCCTTAAGTCCCCCAATGGGGAGAACCTTGCCTCGCAAAGTGATCTCACCGGTCATCGCGAGGTCGCGGCGCACGGGAATGCGGCTCAACGCGCTCGCGAGAGCAGTGGCAATCGTGATTCCAGCGGACGGACCGTCTTTCGGGATCGCTCCCTCCGGCACATGCACGTGAATGTCGAGATTGCGGTAGAAGTCTCGGGATAGACCAAGTCGCAAAGCCCGCGAACGAATGTAGGACATCGCGGCCTGCGCCGATTCCTGCATGACGTCACCCAGCTTGCCAGTTAGAGTGAGCTTACCCTTGCCATCGACCACGGTAGCTTCAGTGCTGAGGATGGAGCCGCCAACCTCGGTCCAAGCCAATCCTGTGACCAATCCGATCTCGCTCTTTTCGTGTGCCAAGGTGTCGCGGAACTTGAGCACACCGAGATAGTCCCCGATCTTATTGCCCTCGATCGCCGCGGAGTATTTCGCGCCCTCTTTAACAACTTTGCGCGCGACCTTGCGGCAGACGTTGCCGAGTTCGCGCTCCAGATTGCGAACTCCTGCCTCGCGGGTATAGCTGCGAATAATCTGGCGAATGGCATCGTCCGAAAACTGAATGTTCTCGTCGGTCAATCCCGCCTGAATTTTCTGCTTCTTGACCAGGAATTGTTTCGCGATCTCTACTTTCTCTGGCTCGGTGTAACCGTGCAGACGCAGCACTTCCATGCGGTCCTGCAACGCCGGAGGAATGGTGTGCATGACGTTCGCGGTCGCCACAAAGAAGACCTGCGACAAATCGTATTCGACGTCGAGATAGTGGTCGACGAACATGAAATTCTGCTCGGGATCGAGAACTTCAAGCAGCGCGGCAGATGGATCGCCGCGGAAGTCCATCGACATCTTATCGATTTCGTCGAGCATGAAGACCGGATTCTTGGTGCCGGCCTTCTTCATCATCTGGATGATCTGGCCCGGCAGAGCGCCAATGTAGGTGCGGCGATGGCCGCGAATCTCCGCTTCATCGCGCACGCCGCCTAGAGACATGCGAACGAATTTGCGTCCGGTGGCTTTTGCGATCGACATCCCTAGCGAAGTTTTGCCAACTCCGGGAGGCCCGACAAAGCAAAGAATCGATCCCTTGGGATTTTTGACCAACTGACGCACGGCGAGAAATTCGAGAATGCGCTCTTTGATTTTCTCCAGACCGTAGTGATCTTCGTTGAGAGTCTTCTCGGCGCGCGTGATGTTACGAATTTCCTTAGAGCGTTTTTTCCAGGGAACGGCCAGCAGCCAGTCAAGATAGTTGCGGGAGACGGTGGATTCCGCCGACATCGGAGGCATCGCTTCCAGCTTCTTCAGTTCCTGGATCGCCTTGTCGCGAACATCCTTCGGCATCCCGGCGGATTCGACCTTCTTCTTCAATTCGTCGAATTCACTCTTCTCGCCCCGTCCCAATTCTTTTTGGATCGCCTTGATCTTCTCGTTGAGGTAATACTCTTTTTGCGCCTTCTCCATCTGCCGCTTGACGCGCGACTGGATGGTGCGATCCATATTCAGCTTTTCGATCTCAACGTCCAGAACGTCGCCGATGCGGTTCAGTCGTTCGGCAGGATCGAAAATTTCAAGCAATCCCTGTTTCTCTTCGATCGAAAGCTGCAAGTTGGCGGCGATGGTGTCGGTAAGCTTGGCCGGATCTTCCATGCGCACGGCGGCAATCATGGTCTCGTAATTCAGAGATTGGCAGAGCTTTACGTACTGCTCGAACATGCCAGTAACGCGCTGCATGCCCGCTTCAATCTGCGCCGTCGTCTCGGTGGCATAACGCGCCACGCGCACGGTTGCTTGCAGGTAGCCATCGGTCTCGATCACTTGCAGGATCTTGCCGCGCTCAATGCCTTCAACCAGAACCTTGATGTTGCCGTCGGGAAGCTTCAAGCTCTGCACGATGTTGACGATTGTTCCGACCTGGAAGATGTCTCCCGCTTTTGGCTCGTCGATGCTCGCGTCGTGCTGGGTGGCTAGAAAGATCTTCTTATCGCTGGCCAGAGCCTCTTCGAGGGCGCGAACACTTGACTCCCGGCCCACAACAAACGGAGTCATCATGTAAGGGAAGATGACCACGTCCCGGATCGGCATCATGGGTAACTTCTTGCTCTCGAACTTTTCTTTAGGGTTTGACAACTCGATCTCCCGTCCTCTGGTCTGCAGCACCGTGAATGAAAAACTGCGCAACTCGAAGGCACCGATGTTCGATGCCTGACTCAACTCTACGCCATTATTAGATGCAAAACAGCTATCAAGAACCGCTGCTCGACGACGACGATTAGCTGGCTGCTTTTTCGATCATGGCCAGGGACACGTTGCGCTTCTCAACCATTTCGCGGGTCACTTCAAATTCCTTGACCTTTTTCTGGCTGGGAAGGCTATACATGAGTTCCAGCATGAGTTCTTCGAGGATCATACGCAAGCCACGAGCTCCCACTTTGCGTGCCATGGCCTGGCGCGCAATGGCGCGATTGGCGTCATCGCTGAATTTTAAGCGGACATTCTCGAATTCGAATAAACGCTGATATTGCTTAACGATAGCGTTCTTCGGACGGGTAAGAATTTCGACTAGAGCGTTCTCGTCGAGGTCCTGGAGCACTCCCATAACCGGCAGGCGCCCGACGAATTCCGGGATGAGCCCGAAGCGAATCAAGTCTTCTGGCTGTGCTTCCGAAACTGTCTCAAAGCTGCGCTTGGAGTTTAGCTCCGCTTCTTCCGGATCTTCTCCCGCGCGGAATCCTAATGCCTTCTTGCCAATACGCTTCCCAATTACCTTCTCAAGGCCGACGAAAGCGCCGCCGCAGATGAAAAGGATGTTAGTCGTATCTACAGGCGTGAATTCCTGGTGCGGATGCTTGCGCCCACCCTGCGGCGGAACGTTCGCGATAGTGCCTTCGAGAATCTTCAGCAGGGCCTGCTGTACGCCTTCGCCCGACACGTCGCGGGTGATCGAAGGATTCTCATCCTTGCGCCCGATCTTGTCGATTTCGTCAATGTAGATGATCCCGGTCTGGGCGCGATTCACGTCGCCTTCCGCCGCCTGCAGCAACTTCAGGATAATGTTCTCTACGTCTTCTCCGACGTAGCCAGCTTCCGTGAGCGTGGTTGCGTCCACGATCGCGAAGGGAACGTCGAGCATGCGGGCCAAGGTCTGCGCTAGAAGCGTTTTGCCGGTACCGGTCGGGCCAATCAGAAGAATGTTCGACTTGGCAAGTTCCACGCCGTCGCCGGTGCGCTGGCGATTCATGTAAATACGTTTGTAGTGGTTGTAGACGGCGACCGCCAGTTTCTTCTTTGTCTGCTCTTGCCCGATCACATACTCATCGAGGAAGGTCTTTACCTCCTGCGGTTTGGGCAACTGATTCGGAACTGCTGCCGCTGGAGTCGTGGAACGATCATCTTCGAGAATGGAGTTGCAAACCGCCACGCACTCGTCACAGATGTACGCCCGCGGATAATCGCTCGGCGACGAGATCAGCTTGGCCACCGCGTCCTGCGACTTGTGGCAGAACGAGCAACGCAACATCTCTTCCGAACCCGATCTGGTTTTCACTCGGACTGACTCCTTTTTTTTAACGACTGCCGCGAACCGAAAGCTCTACCCGGCCCTTCCCGTCTCGCAATCGCCGATCATACCCTCTATCGCGTCTTATAAATGATATCGTCGATGATTCCGTATTCCTTAGCCTGCTGCGAATTCATGATGAAGTCGCGCTCCACGTCCTTCTCCACTTTATCCAGCTTTTGGGTCGTGTGCTTGGCCAGTAACTGATTAGTTATCTCTCGCATGCGGAGAATCTCGCGGGCGTGAATGTCGATATCCGTCGCTTGCCCTGAAAGTCCTCCCATGGAAGGTTGGTGAATCAGGATGCGTGAATTAGGAAGCGCTAATCTTTTCTTCGCCTGGCCCGCGGATAAGAGCAGAGCCGCCATCGACGCCGCCTGCCCGATGCAGATCGTGGTCACGTCATTCTTTACGTATTGCATCGTGTCGTAAATTGCCATACCAGCCGTAATTGAGCCGCCCGGCGAATTGATATAAAGCTGTATATCTTTTTCCGGGTCTTCCTGTGCCAGGAACAGCATTTGGGCGATGACCAGATTCGCGATGTTGTCGTCGATCGGAGTGCCGATAAAAATAATGTTGTCCCGCAACAGCCGGGAATAGATGTCATAAGCGCGTTCTCCGCGCCCGGTTTGCTCGATCACCATAGGTACGAGCATCATTTGTGGGTCTTTCGTATTCACGTTCACCCTTTCCACACTTCTCCGCTCAAGTCAGTGCTATTAGCTCGGGGAGAATCGAAATGGTCCGCATCAATCATGCGATTACGCGGACTGGTGATACAAAAAATCGAGGGTCTTTTCGTTGCGGATTCTTGTTCGGATTCTATCGAGGCCCCCATCGCGTGTCAATCGGGCGCGTACCGCTTCTGAAGTCTGTTGCGACTGTCGCCCTAGAGATTCCAATTCCTGACTCACTTCATCGTCGCTGACCTGCACATTCTCTTCTTCGGCCACCCGCTCCAGCAGCAACGCTGCCTTCACATCGTGGATGGCCTGATCCCGCTGCCCGCCACGCAGGCGGTTCAGATCCATTTTCTTCATCTGCTCAGCAGTCAAACCTTGTGCCGCCAGGGCGCGCAATCCGCGCTCCAGACGAATGTCGATCTGCTGCTCGATCAACGAATCGGGAACCTCAAAATCATTCTTCTGAATCAGTTCGCCAACCAGCTTTTCCTTGGCATCGTGCTCGACCTGATTTTTCTTTTCCGACTCCATCTGCTCGCGAATTGCCTTCTTGATGTCATCGACCGACTGGAATTCGCCCAAATGCTTGGCGAACTCTTCGTTCATCTCAGGCAAGCTTTTTGTCTTGAGCGCCTTCACCTTCACTTGATAGGTGAAAACTTTGCCCGCCAGTCGCTTGTCCTGGGTGTCGTCTGGATACTTCACGTCGAACGTTCTCTCATCGCCAACCACCGCTCCACGCAGGTGCTCGCTGAATTCCGGCATCGTATTCTGACCGCCCATCTCAACCAGAACTTCATCCATGTGGACAGGCTGGCCAGGGTCTGCTTTCTCTTCGCCTGCCGCAGGTTCGGCGCCAGCTTTCGGATTTCCATCCAGCGAAACCTGCGCAAAGTCGCCATCTGCCAGCGCGCGATCCTGAATGTCGGTAAATGTCGCATGACGCTCGCGCAAGTCAGATACCGCTTGATCCACGTCCGCTTCAGAGATTGATATGTCTGCCTTCTCCGCCCGCAGCTCTTTGTAGCCTTCGAGCTTGATCTCCGGCAGAATTTCGAATGCGGCCTTAAAGCGCAAAGGCTCGTTATCATGCAAATGAAGATCGGTGACCCGCGGCTGCGAGACAGGGTGCAGGTTCAACCGCTGCGCTTCCAGCCTGAAAAAGCGCGGAATCAGCGCCTCCACCATGTCGGTTTTGATCTCTTCCGTGAAGCGCTGGCGGATGATCGACGCCGGCACGTGCCCACGACGGAAGCCAGGAATGCGCGCCACTTTTTGATACTTCTGGATTAGCGAATCGGTCTCGCGCTTCACCGCCTCGACCGGAATCTCCACCTCAATCTCGCGCTTGGTTGCGCTCCCGGTGGCAGGCCCGGTGGCAGGCTTGGAGGCGCTAAGACTCTCGTCTCCGGCTTGCTCGGTGTTCTTCTTCTCAGGCGCGTCGCTTTCCGCAGCTACGTCCTTTGTCTTTCGATCTTTGGTTTCAGCGGGGCTCACAATGACCTTTCCATGGACGGCGTGCCGGCAGAGTTGTAATCTCGCTCCGCAACGACAGATCAAGCCGCAAGTTCGAGTGTAAAGACTGATGAAGAGCAACGTCAAACGGCGGAGGTACGCATTCCCCGGCACGTGTGGCGCGGACACTCTTGTCCGCGCCTGTCGGCACTAAAAAATAAGTGTGAGTTTGGAAATGTTGCCGGTCCGCCATCGCTCCCCGGCAAGCGGACAGGAGTGTCCGCTCTACACGTACGGCGCTACACTGGCCGCGGAAGCACGCCGAAACTACAATCTGACACTGCAATCCAGCACTACAATTAAAGACGAATGGCGACGCCGAAGTGGTTACAGGTTTTGAATACAGAGGTGATCACTTGCACCCGCTGCCCGCGTCTGGTCGAATACCGCGAGCAGATCGCCCGCGACAAACGCCGTGCCTACCGCGATCATGATTACTGGGGAAAGCCGGTCCCCGGCTTCGGAGACCCCGCCGCCCGCGTCATGGTTCTCGGCCTCGCTCCCGGAGCCCACGGCTCCAACCGCACCGGACGCCCCTTTACCGGGGACTCTTCCGGTGCCTTCATGTATCCCATCTTGCACGAAGCAGGATTCGCTTTGATCCCGACCGCGCTCAGCCGCGACGACGGCCAGGCGCTCACCGGCCTCTACATCACCGCCGCAGCCCGTTGCGCGCCTCCAGACAACAAGCCGCTGCCATCCGAACTAGCCAACTGCGCCCCCTATCTTGAAACCGAACTAGAAGGCCTGAAGAACCTGCGCGTGATCGTAGCTTTAGGAAAGATCGCCTTCGACGCCTACCTCAACTACCAGCTTCGAAAAAAAATAATCCCCAACCGCCGCGGATACGAATTTCGCCACGGCGCCGAATACGCCCTTCCAGACGGACGCGTTCTGCTAGCCTCCTACCACCCCTCCAACCAAAATACGCAAACCAAAAAACTAACCAAAGAAATGTTTCGTGCCATCTTCACGAGAGCCAAAGACCTAGCCAAAACAAACCACAAATAAAGTAGCGCCGGCGTCCCGCCGGCTGTCCTGACGGCGTCCTCGCCGTCAGCGCGGTGGAGTCACACACTGGACAGCCGCCGAGACGGCGGCGCTACATAAACCCACCCAACGTAGAGACGCGGTTAGCCGCGTCTCCCGCCACGGTTGACCGTCCGTTCGCGACCGCCCTTTCGCGACCGCCCGGTAAGAGATTGTCATCCCGAGCGAGCGAGAGATCCAAATCCAACAAACACCGGTTCCGCCTCCAGCTCAACATCCCATTGCGTCTTCACCGCAAGCTGAATCTCGTTCTCAAGTTGGATGATGTCCACGGCCGACGCATCTCCGCGATTGATCAGTGCTAGCGCATGCTTGCCGGAAATTCCAGCCCTGCCCGACACGTATCCCTTCGCAAATCCGGAATTCTCCACCAGCCAGGCCGCAGAAATCTTGTGCTGCGCATCAAGTGCCGGATAGCGGGGAATTATCAGTCCCGCGGCCGCAGCCTTCTCGTTCAACAGACCGAAACGCTTCTCGTCAAGCACCGGATTTTTAAAAAAAGATCCCGCACTTTGACAATCCTCGTCTCCTTCGACAATCAGCATCCCCTTGCTCCGCCGTATTTCGCGAACAGCCTCGCGAACCTCCGCCAGCGATGGCGTCTTTCCATCGCCCGATCGTTTCTCCGCAAAATGCCTTTGCAGATCCGCATACTTCAAACTCGCCGCGCCGCCGCGTTTCAGCCGAAAATTCACCCGCAAAATAATGTACCGCCCGCGCCCCGAGCTATTGAAAACGCTTGTGCGATAACGAAATCCGCAGGCAGGCTTCGGCAAAATCACAGGCTGGCCAGTCTTTAGATCCAGCGCCCGCACCGATTCAATCGTGTCCGAAACTTCCTGCCCGTAAGCGCCAACGTTTTGTACCGGAGCTCCCCCTACACTCCCGGGTATGCCGCTCAGACATTCGACTCCCGCGCAGTTCTGCACCACAGCCTGCGCCACAAAATCATCCCAGGAAACGCCAGCGCCCACGCTGAAGAGCACCGAATTGCCACTCGCTTCTTTCGCATTCGGAGTCGCAATTCCTCCGATGGCAATTTTTAAAACCAGCCCCGGCCATCCCGAGTCGGCGACCACCACATTGCTGCCGCCGCCGAGAACGAAGACCGGCAAATCGCGGCTCCGGGCAAACTCCAGCGCCGGGGCAAACTCGTCCTCTCGCCGTATTTCTACGAAATAGCGCGCCTCTCCCCCAACCCGCAGAGTGGTCAGCGGCGCGAGCGGAATATGTTCTTGAATCGTCATGCAGAAATTAAGTCTCGAAAAGCGGCCAATAAGTAAAAAGAAGCGCTGTCATCCTGAGCGCAGCGAAGGATCTGGGCAACGAGCTCGTGCGAAACGCACCGAGCGGTCTCTGGACTTGGCTTTGGCTTTGCTCAAGCGCCAAGTATATTAGTAAGAGGAACAACAGGAGAATTCATGTATCCCGAAATTATGGTAGTCCCGATGCGCGAAGAGTTAACGCGGCTCGGAGTTGAAGAATTACGCACCGCTGCCGACGTCGACCGCTTCATTCAGAAAGAGTCCGGCACCAACATGCTGGTCGTAAATTCCATCTGTGGATGCGCCGCCGGACGCATGCGTCCCGCAGTTCGTATAGCCTTGCAGAACGCGACGAAGCCGACCAAAATGGCGACCGTTTTTGCCGGACAAGATACCGAAGCCACCGCTCGCGCCCGCGCTCACTTTGCCGGATATCCACCCTCGTCGCCATCGATTGCGATTCTGCGCGACGGCAAGGTGGTCTACATGATGCATCGTCATCAGATCGAGACCCGAGACGCAGCCGCCATCGCCGCCGACCTGAAAGCCGCCTTCGATCAGCACTGCGCCGCCACCGTCGCCCAGTAAGCTAAGTTCAAGTGTGGGGCCGGGCGCGTCGCCCGTCCCCACACAATCCGCACCCCTCGCATCTTTATGATCTAATGCCGTCACAATAATTTCCAATCGGGTGACGCATGAAACTTCTTCGCTTCCTTTCTCTTGGTTCGCTGTCGCTGATTCAACTCGTAGCTTCCACTTGGGCTGCCGATTCCGCGAGCGTTCCCAAAGCCCAGATCGACGCCGTCTACCCCCAAGTCGAAGCTCTATACATGGACCTGCACCGCAATCCAGAACTCTCCTACCACGAAGAAAAGACCGCTGCCAAAATCGCCGAGCAGCTTCGCAAGCTGGGATACGAAGTGACAACCGGCGTGGGCGGAACCGGCGTAGTCGGTATTTTCAAAAACGGCGATGGTCCCGTCGTCATGCTGCGTGCCGAATTGGACGCCTTGCCCGTTCCAGAGAAAACTGGGCTTCCCTATGCGAGCCACTCCACCACAAAAGACGATCGCGGCGCCGAAGTCCCCGTCATGCACGCCTGCGGGCACGACCTGCACATGGCAATCGGAATCGGCACTGCCGCCCTGCTCGTGCAAAATAAAGATCGCTGGCACGGAACGTTCATCTATGCCGGACAGCCCGCGGAAGAGCGCATCGGCGGCGCCAGGGCCATGATCAAAGACGGACTATTCACGCGCTTCCCCAAACCCAACTTCGCCTTCGCCGTTCACGACAGCAACACCCAGCCCGCTGGCAAAATTGCCTACACGCCCGGCTTTAGCGCTGCTAACTCCGACTCCATCAACGTGACCGTCTACGGCGTCGGAGGCCACGGGTCCGCTCCACAGGAAACGATCGATCCGATCGTGATTGCGGCTCGCACCATCGTTAGCTGGCAGACTATTGTCGCGCGCGAGATCGATCCTCAGGAGGCGGCAGTGATTACTGTCGGCGCAATCCACGGAGGCACCAAGAACAACATCATTCCCGACGAGGTCCTGATGCAGTTGACCGTTCGCTCATACAAAGACGACGTGCGGAAACATCTGCTGGCATCGATCGAACGCATCGCCGTGGCTGAAGCGCAAGCAGCAGGCGCCCCAAAGAAGCCCCTGGTTGAAGTGGCGGAAGGAGTAGGCGCGGTTTATAACGATCCCGACACCACGAACCGCCTCGCAGCCCGCCTCAAGCAACTAATGGGCGATGCAAACGTCGTTCAAGGAAGGCCCATGATGGCAAGTGACGACTTTGCAGAATATCGCTACGCGGGAATTCCAAGCGTCATGCTCGAGTTGGGCGCGGTCGATCCAGCGAAATATGACGAAGCCAAGAAAGCCAACCAGCCGCTGCCCGGCCCGCACTCGCCATATTTCGCACCCGATCGCGAGCCCAGCCTGAAGACCGGCATGGAGGTCGAAACGGCCGCAATCATGGAGTTGATGAGCAAGCGCTAGCGCCGGGCGTTTCGCGTTATTGTGCCTTTGCGAAAGAAAACACTCTGTCATCTTGAGCGGAACGCGACAATCGGCGAAGGCGATCGTCGTGTGAAGTCGAAAGACCCCAACACCGCGTATGGCACGCGTGCTGTCGCAGAGAGTTCTCACCGTGCTCCCAACTCTTAATGAACGAGTGCATCGTACGAATCCCTTGCCAAGCCTGCTCAGATCCGCACGATGAGTGGGATCCTTAGACTCCGCGAAAGCTTCACTTCGTAAAGCCTTCGCTCAGCTCGGGACGACAAATTGTTAGAATTCGGGGCTGCGAGGGCGCAACCGGAGGAACACGCTAGCGCCCATCTCTCATGACTTCCGTTACGTTTCTTCGCCGCTGAGGAGTCATTAGACTCGATCCATGTCCGCTAAAACCGCCACCAGCCGTACCGTCTGCGCGCAATGCGAACGCTCCGAGAGGGATTGCGCCTGCGAGAAATTCTGTGTGTATTGCCAGACCCAGCTCGATGTCCGCATGTGTTTCGATGGGTTGTACTATTGCCACGCCTGCAGAACGGCTTGCGAATACAAGACGGTAGATTGATCAAGTTACATCGGGTTCTGGTCAAATCACCTTCGTCCTAGATCACGACCGTCTCGCGATATTCACCGTAGACTTTTCGCATCGCATCGGAAATTTCGCCCACAGTCGCACTCGCTTGAACGGCAGCCAGAATACGCGGCATGAGATTCTCTCCTGAACCTGCCGCTTCTTCGATTGCGCTGATCGCAGATTTCCAGACTCCAACGTTTCGCTTTGCGCGCAGCGCCTTCAGTCGCTCCACCTGTTTACCCTCGAGTGCCGCATCGATTTGCTGGATGGGAACTGCGTGCTCTTGCTCCAGTTGAAAGCGATTAACGCCGACCACGATCGCCTCTTCGCGATCGACCGCTTGCTGGTATTCGTAGGCGGCATTTTGAATTTCCTGTTGAACGTACCCGCGTTCGATGGCTTTGAGCATGCCCCCCATGGCTTCGATCTTTGCGAGGTAAGCAAAAGACCGCTTCTCGATATCGTTAGTCAGCGATTCAATGTAGTAAGAACCCGCGAAAGGGTCGACCGTGTTCGGGGCGCCCGATTCAAATGCAATCACCTGCTGCGTGCGCAGCGCGATGCGGGCAGATGCTTCTGTAGGCAACGCCAACGCCTCGTCGAATGAATTCGTATGCAGCGACTGCGTCCCTCCGAGGACGGCCGCCATGGCCTGGATTGCAGTGCGCACAATGTTGTTTTCCGGTTGCTGTGCAGTTAGGGTCGAGCCCGCTGTCTGCGTATGAAAGCGCAACGTCCACGATTTTGGACTTTTCGCCTTAAATTTCTCGCGCATGATCTTTGCCCACATGCGCCGCGCCGCACGGAACTTCGCCACTTCTTCGAGAAAATTATTATGGGCGTTGAAGAAGAATGAGAGGCGAGGCGCAAACTTGTCGACCTCAAGCCCGGCGCGAATCGCGGCTTCCACGTAGGCGATGCCATTGCCCAAAGTGAATGCGACTTCCTGCACCGCGGTCGACCCCGCCTCACGCATGTGGTACCCGGAAATCGAAATCGTGTTCCAGTCAGGCACGTTTTCGTTCGTCCAGGCAAAGATGTCGGTGACAATCCGCATTGCCTGCTGCGGCGGATAAATATAAGTTCCGCGCGCAATGTATTCCTTCAACACATCGTTCTGCACAGTACCCGAAAGCTTGCGGATGTCCATCCCCTGCCGCCTGGCGACCGCTACATACAACGCCAGCAGAATCGATGCCGTGGCGTTGATAGTCATCGATGTCGAAATTTTCGTCAGGTCGATGCCATGAAATAACCGTTCCATGTCTTCAATGGAGTCGATGGCAACGCCGACTTTGCCCACCTCTCCCATGGCCAGAGCGTGATCAGAATCGAGCCCAATTTGCGTAGGCAGGTCGAATGCGACGGATAAACCCGTCGTGCCGTGCCCGAGCAAATACTTGTAGCGCTTGTTCGATTCTTCTGCGTCACCCATCCCCGCGTATTGGCGCATGGTCCAGAGGCGGCCGCGATACATGGTCGCTTGAACCCCTCTCGTGTAGGGAAACTGTCCGGGAAAGCCGAGATCGCGATCGTGATCCCACTCGTTAAGGTCTTCGGGAGAGTAGAGGGGGCGGACGGGGATGCGAGACTGGGAGTTTTCGGGGCTAGTCAGACTCTCGGGGGCCGCGGAATTATCCGTTTTCGATCGAACCATTCAGCGCACTTCTTTCATAACGTCTAACTTAAGAGCCTGGCTGTCATCATGGTTTCCGAAACCGCTATGACGCCTTCAGACTATCCACTTTTCGGCCTGCGCTTTACCCGCCAGAATGACGTCACGCCGAACCAGGCAAATGAAGCCGTGAAGCAAATTGCCAGAAGCAAGCGGCCAGGACCTGTTGAATGTCCTGACTGATATCTTTCAAATTCGCGAATACCAGCCATCGCACCGACGGCAGCCATCGCGAGAAAAGTGAATCCCGTCACTTCAAGCCAGAGTTGGTGAAACACTCGCCCCAAGGATCGAGAAGTCGCGAAAGCTCCGGCCAGAAGAGCTTTTCCGGTTCGACTGCGCTCGATCGTGACCACTGCAGCTCGAAAAAATGTCCGGATTTTTGTCGACCAACGCCTCACCAGCATCCAATCGATTTTAGCAGTGGCCGGGCGTACAATGAACGTGGGCGACGTCACAAATTTGTGTGATGTTCCCCGATCAGCGGCGTCCGATTCCAGGGGGATTCGTGGACCAGCAACTGAAGCAACTCATGAAGGAACTGGGCGAAGCGATCAACGAATCGCTCTCCGACTCCGAGCAAATTGCCGAAGTCGTCTCTCGTATCAAAGAGGGTGGCTACGACATTTTTTTGGTACTCGAAGCCACGATCGGGGTCAGCAAGCAGGGCGAGAATACTACCGATAAGACATCTTTGGTGTCGACCCTCAGCACCAATGCTGAACTTAAAATCAGTGATCAGGATCTGAAATTCTTAAAGTCTCTTCGTATCAAAATTGAGGATGACGAGGCGAACGAAGGCTAACTGCCCGGTTTTGTAAATAAGTAGACGGATCTGAAATAGGAAAAAAATTGCACAGCGTTGTTTACGCGGTGGTTGAGGTTACCGCCTAATCCTCTAGTCGGTTCGTTATCAGTCCCTTACAGAGAAGGTGATACCCCGCAAGCGGCCTTCGGCGTGCACTTTTCATCTTGGAATCTTATCCGTCGGCTCGATTTGGGAGTGGGGGAGGGTGCATTCAGTAGAAATAATATTTAAAATCATATTTAGAGAGAGACTTCTCCCGGTTGCTGCTGTTTCAGTTCTAAGGAATCTATGAATTCGCAAACTTCAGCCATGACTTTAGGCTTGCTCCCAGAACCAGGTACGAGGTGGGGACGGTTTATTGTTAGCTACGGTGTGCAGGGCGTTTTACTCGCCGCAATCGTTATTTTCGCAGTCACTCATCCAGAGGTTCTGGTTCCACCCTCTCACGATTATCACTTCATAAGCCTTGTCCCCACCCCACCTCCGGTCCCTCAAACTCCAGCGCCTATTAAACATTTCAGCGAGCCAAAACCGACAATCATTGAGCCTGAGGTGCCCCGCCCGGAAGCGATTCGCGTGCCGACGGAACTAGTCCAGAAAAAGCCGCCAGTTCCCGAAGAACAAGCGCCAAAAGTGAAGCTGGACTCGAAGAAAGAAGTTCTGCCAGATGCGAAGGCATTAATTCCCCGTGCTCCGGTAAAGACGAACGTATTTTCGACCGGAAGCTCGGCTACGCCCACCATGGCTGCTGCACCGTCTAAAGTGCAAACTGGGGGCTTCGGCGACCCGAATGGCGTTCCTGCCTCAGATCCCCATGGCAGGCCGGTCACGATCGCACAAGCGGGTTCGTTCGACATGCCGGCCGGGCCAGGATACGGAAACGGTACCGGCGGCGCGCATGGGGCCAAGGGAGTCGTAGCAAGTACCGGCTTCGGCAGCGGTGTCGCCACCGGCAACAGCAACGGAAAGATTTCAGGTGCGCGGGACGGCGTAAAACAGGGCGGGTTCGGGGATGCCGGGGTCGTGGCTTCTTCCGGGCCAAAGACCAAATCTCCAGAATCGGTAGCGAAGACGCTGCCAGCTCAAATCACCTTCAAGCCGCAACCGGCCTACACGGAAGAGGGCCGAAAGCTCAAGATTGAAGGGGAAGTGCTGCTCGACGTTGTGTTTTCGGCGTCCGGTCAGATTCACGTGATTAAAGTTGTTCGCGGCCTGGGCCATGGTCTCGATGAGTCAGCAGTTAAGGCAGCGGAGAAGATTCAATTCAAACCTGCACTCAAAGATGGGCAGCCATCGGATTTTGAGGCGGTCCTGCACATCTCCTTCCAGCTTGCATCGTAATATCAAGGCACTGGGTGTTTACCAAGGGTAAAATTGATGGTTCAATGAGCAGCGCTACTTTATAGCGCAATCGAGAATTAACAGGTCCAATGAAACAAATGAAGATATTTCTCCCTCGCCCCGCATTGCTTCTCTCCCTCGTGGTTTGCGCCACGGTTGTGTTCTCCCAGACCGCGCCGACACCGACGCCTACAGACGCAGCCTCGCAGCAAAACGAATCTCAGCCTGCGCAGACTGGTCAAGCCGCCGCCCCAGCCAGCGAAACTCCCGCACCCGCGAGTCAGAATCCCGCCGTGCAGACGGCACCCACGCCGAGCCAGAGCGCTCCTGCTGAGCAGCCCGCTCCGCAGAATCAACCCGCGGCGAGGGAGGCTTCGAACCCGGCATCGCTCAGCTCCGCCAACAGCTTCGACACGGTTGTCGACAAAGCGATCGAGCGCGAGCATTTTTTTATGTCGCAGATGAAGACTCTCCATCCCATCGTGGAGACGTACCTGCAAAATCTGCAATTGGACCGCGAAATCCACGCTGCCGTCCCCTCGAGCGATGTCTATTTCATAGGCCGGCTGGACATGGTGAACGGCACGGGCGATAAAACTTTCAATCAGCCGTCAAATGACGGTCTCCGTAAGCGCATGATGAACAAGCTCAACGACACTTACTCGATGAAGTTCCTGCCGCTCGGATTTGCACAAATGGTCGTTCTTGACCAGGATTTCCAGCGGAAGTTCTACAATTTTTCGTTTGTGAGGCGTGAGTTTCTCGGCGAGGTGCGGTGCGTCGTCATGGACGTCGCTCCCAAAAAAAACGCGGGTAGAGGCCGGTTCCTGGGGCGAATTTGGATCGAAGACCAGGACTACAATATTGTCCGCTTTAACGGAACCTATTCACCACATCCGCGCGGAGGTTATTACCTCCACTTCGATAGCTGGCGGCAGAATCTGCGGCCCGGCATGTGGCTTCCCTCCCAAGTTTATTCGGAAGAGTCAGACCTGAAATATCGCATGGGCCAGTCGTTGCACTACAAAGCGCAGACCCGGCTGTGGGGATACAACTTAAAAGACTTGAATCACAATTCGGAATTCACCGAGATCACGATTGACTCGCCCCAATCGGTTCAAGATCAAAGCCAGAAAGCGCAAGACGCAACTCCGATCGAGGCGAAGCGCGATTGGGAGCGTCAGGCGGAAAATAATGTTATCGAACGATTGCAGCAAATCGGCTTGATGGCACCCGAAGGCGAGATCGACAAAGTACTCCAGACCGTAGTCAATAACGTCATGGTGACGAATAATCTCGACATTCAGCCTGACGTGAGATGCAGGGTGCTCATGACCACCCCGCTTGAGTCTTTCACCATTGGCCATACCATTGTGATGAGCCGTGGCATGATCGACGTACTGCCTGACGAAGCATCGTTGGCCATGATTTTGACGCACGAACTATCACACATAGTGCTCGGTCACCACCTCGACACGAAGCTTGCGTTCAACGACCGCATGTTCTTTCCTGATGAGCGAACCTTCGAGCGCATGGATTTCGCACGCGACCGCGGCGAAGAGGAAGCAGCTGACAAGAAGGCCGTCGAACTACTTCAAAATTCGCCATACAAAGACAAACTGGCCAGCGCTGGTTTGTTCCTGAAGGCGGTGGAGTGGCGAGCTCCCGTTCTGAAGAATCTCATTCGCGCGCACCTGGGCGATAGCTTGCTCAACGGCAGCGCAACCAAGATGTCGACCTTAATGACGGGCTCACCCGCTTTCGATCCGAAGAAGGCCGAACAGGTCGCAGCTCTTCCGCTCGGCGGGCGCGTGCGGGTTGACTCCTGGAATGATCAACTGGCTTTGATCAAAACGAAGCCGGTATCGATCACTGCCGCATCGGAAAAGTTGCCGTTTGAAGTGACACCGTTCTTTCCTTTCCTGACGCGTTTAGGGTCGGGGACTCCTTCGGATAAGAGCGGCGCGCCGTCGGGGCAGTGATTGCGTCTTAGCAAATTCGTGACAAGAAGATCGTCCCCAGGGATTTAGCGACCGCAAAAAAGCCTTCACTTTTCGTGAAGGCTTTTTTGTCACAAAATCTTTTCCGCCTAGCGCGAAGGGCTTCCGGCGAAATTACTATTGCGCGATGGAGCTGCTGACTGACGAGAACACATTATTGGCGTTTCCGCCGATGAGCCGAACCGTTCCAATCACAATGACCAGGATGACGGCGAGCATAACTGCGTACTCAGCCACGTCTTGACCTCTCTCGTCTCTCCACAGATTGCTCATCAGGTTCATCAAGTTGGACCCCCAATCACAAAATATACAGCGTAATGAGTGATACTCGGATGCTGCTATTCAACAAAATTATCGCGAATGTACTGGTGAACCCAATGGCACTTCAGTGGGCTTCAATGGCACTACGGTGCCATTAACGAGAATGTAAGAAATCTGCCAAGCGACTTTAGACTTCTCCTGTATCCAACTCATACGATGGTCTTTAACGGCAAACCCTGGTTCACCGCAAAGAGCGCTAGTTCGAGCCGGGTGGAAACCCCGAGCTTGTCGAAGATGTTGCTCAGGTGATGCTTGACCGTATCTTCGCTAATCTTGAAATACTCGGCGATCTCGCGGTTTGAATAACCAGCGACCACGGCGGATACAATCTCGAGTTCCCGAGGCGTCAGGCCGAATTTTTTCTGCTTCGATTCTTCGCTAGTGCTCTGCATCAGGTTGCGCAGGTATTGAACCAGGTTCGAGACGCTGTCCCGGCCTACCCAGTACTCGCCAGCCATGACCGCGTGAATGCTCTTCAACAGGAGTTGCGTGGCGGAATCTTTCAGTACAACGCCGCGAGCTCCAAGCTGTAGCGCTTCGACAACCTGCTTCTTCTCGGCCGCCGCGGTCAGCAGGATGATGCGCACCGCTCGCGCGTTATTAGAATTGTTATTGAGGTCGCGCAATGCGTCGAGGCCGGTGTGGTGCGGCATCGCGAGGTCGAGCAGCAGGATGTCCGGCTTGAGTTCGTTAGCCAGTTTTACGGCTTCGAGTCCATCACAGGCCTCGCCGATCACCTTCATGTCGGACTCGGATTCGAGCAGGCGGCGCAGGCCATCGCGAAAAATTGGGTGATCATCGGCGATGACGATGCGAATCGCGCGCCCGTCAGCGCCTGTCAGGTTGGGAGAATTTCTATCCATGGTCGTTCCTTCTTGTCGGCGGTATCCGGACTTCCAGCCGGGCGCCGTGACCCGGTGTCGATTCTACCGCGAGTTCGCCGGCTAAGAGTTGGACGCGCTCCCGAATTATGGCGGGCCCGGTACGTGTCGTCGCCAGTTCAACGCCGGATCTCCGGCCGGTAAAGTCGAATCCCTTGCCATCATCCTCCACCGTTAACTGTAAATTGCCATTTCTTTGCGCCAGGCGTACGAGTACATGGTGCGCCCCGCTGTGCTTGCGCACGTTGACCAGACTTTCCTGCACGATGCGCGCCAGCTCGCGGCAGCCCTTCTGCGCGAGGTCTACGCGCTCGACTTCGCTGACAAACTCTGCTGCGATTCCCGTCTCTCTTCGGAAGCGCTCGACCGTGTCGGAGATAAAGCCGAGCAGCCTGTCCGCGTCGACTTCGAATGACTTCATCGTTTGCATCAACTCGCGTAGCTTGAGCACTTCTTCGCGCAGCAATTTCTGGATGCGCCCAAGTTCCACTTTTACGACCGGCGACTGCGGGCCTGATTGCCGTCGAATCACATCGAGCTGCATTTCTACGGCAATCAGCGACTGAATTGCTCCGTCATGCAGTTCGCGGGCGAAACGTGCTCGCTCCAGTGCGCCCGCCCGTTCCCGAAGGCGACGTACAAGATAGACGTTGTAGATGGCAGGCCCAACCTGTTGCGCGAATTCCTGAAGAAAACGCAATTCCTCTTCAGGATTTCCCATTTGCTTAGGGTCGAACAAGTAAACTCGGCCCGACCATTCCGCTCCCAGCGTTAAGGCAACGCTGATCATGGCATCGAATTTTTCTACTTGCGCCAGCGCATCGACGAACTGGGTGTCCGCACTTCGAAAGCGAATGCCTGCGTGGTCCAGCATCACTGTCTGAAAGCCGCTACCATTGCGCACCGCGTACATGGCGTCAGCCGGAGAGTCAAACAGATACGTCTTCTGGTGTTCCGTTGACGCTTCACGCCAGCGAATGGCCCGCGGCGCGGCGCGGTCTTTAAAGACTTCTGCGAGAAAGACGCGATAGCTGTTGCGCTCCTGCGATGCCGCCAGGCTGCGGGATGCGCCGAAAATGGTAGTGACTTCCCCGAGAATCTGTTCCATGTTGCCGGAGAGACCGTACTCTACTCGGGTTGCGCTCAGGATACGAGTAATCACAGCGCGCTCGGCGCGGACCTTCTTCTGATTTTCAGCCATGTATCCGAGAAGAAATCCAAGCACGATGAGATAGAACGAGCTCATGAAGAGTTGTTGCGGATCGAGCTGGCCTGCGTTTACGCCCAGGTGGGATCCGTGCAACGCGCGCACGCCTTGGTCGACGACCGAGGCCAGTCCCCATCGCATGGCCAGCGCCTCTGTCCAGAGCAGGGCGACAGCGGCGACCGCCGTGCCAACCGTTTCCCACAAGCCCCAACGGTAGGCCGCCGCAGCCATTACAAAGACGAAAAAGAGGAAAAAAGGCCCGCGCTGCGCGGGAGCGAACATTGAAATGAGCACTGGCCACACAATGTCAGCGGAATGCACAACCAGACGGAAAGCTCGAGTGGATTGCGGTCGAAACCGCACCAGGATCATGACCACAACCGCATGGGCGAGGTATACGGTCAACAGCCAGTAAAGCCAGCGAGAATAGACGAAACCATTCGCAGGCTCAAGCCACAGTGTGACTTCGGCAGCGATGATGAGGGCGACCCGTGCGGTAGCCAGCCAGCGCTCCGTGCGACGGATCTCGCCCGCGCTCAAGGGAGCACGAAAGCGCCAAAGGTCTCGGTAGCGGGGGAGTGTCCAGGGCAAGGGTCTCTCTTCGCAAACGCTTTAGGTGCAACTTAAAAGAGCTGTTAAAGATAGGGCCACATTGTAATGGCAAAGGCTGAAAAAACTCTAATCGGCTCTTTCCCCAACTTGAACCGAGACGGCTTTGCAGTGGCCTTCTTAGTCCGGATAGCGCGCTTTAGCGTTACCGTAGTAACCCGGCCGAAACGACGTTACTCTCTAGAATAGGAATGGAGGTAGTTGACGGTTGAAGTCGCGTTGCAAAATATGGGTCGGAATGCTTGTTGCGCTGGTTTTGGCGCAAATGGCCGCCTCGGTTCTCATGCCTTTGGGGAATGCCCTAACGGTCACCAGCGACATGATTGGGGGTGCCCTCCTTCTTGTGGCTACTGCCGCCTTTATCTCCACCAGCATGGGGTCTCGCGCGGCCAGCCTGCATATTCGCGCTTTTTGGATGTTGATGAGCGCAGGTATGGTGCTCTGGCTCACGTATCAGGGCATGTGGAACTACTTCGAGGTGCTGCAAGGGGTCGAGGTTCCGAATCCGTTTCTCGGCGACGTCGTACTATTCATGCACCTGGTTCCTATGATCGCAGCCCTGGCGATCCTTCCTCATCTGCGGGAGGAAGATCGCAACGAGCGCATTCGCTTGCTCGACTTCGCGCTGCTGCTTACCTGGTGGGTTTTCGTTTACGTGTACACGGTCATTCCCTGGCTGGTGGTCGAGGTCAACGAATCGGTCTACAGCGCAAACTACAATCTCGCATATCTGGTCGAGAAACTTGTACTTCTCGGCGCTCTTTCCGTGCTGGTCTATACCGCTGATAGTGGCTGGCGCAAGCTCTACGCCCAACTGCTGGGCGCAAGTGCGCTTTACGCATCGAGTTCCTATGTTGCCAACTGGGCGATTGCTCACAAGGTTTATTACAGCGGCAGCATCTATGACGTTCCTCTCGCCGCGTCGATGGCGTGGCTTGGAGCAATTCCGCTTATTGCCAACAAGCTTGATCTATCGGATTCCAAACCACCGCAGCCTCTGCTTGGATTGTGGGTGACGCGGCTAAGCATGCTCGCGCTCTTCAGCATTCTGTGGGCAGCAACCCGTACTGCGCTTAATTCGTCCTTACCCCCGGGGGTAAAGTCATTCAGGATCACAGTCAGCCTGATCACCATGGTGATCATGGGTGTCGGAGTTTTTTGGCGACAGCGCTTGCTCCGAGACGAAATGTCGTTATTTCTGGAGCGTTCGCGCCGCTCGTTTGACGAATTGAAGGCCCTGCAGGCGCGACTCATCCAATCGGAAAAATTAGCTTCGCTCGGGCAATTGGTTGGCGGCGCGGCCCACGAAATCAATAACCCGCTTACCGCCATGCTGGGATATTCGGATCTGTTAAGCGTTTCAGACTTGCCGCCGGAAGAGCGCGTGCAGGCGGCAAAAATCGGCGAGCAGGTGCGGCGTACCACGACTCTAGTTGCCAGCTTGCTCACGTTTGCGCGCCAGGCTCCGGCTCGGCTGGCGCAGGTGGACATCAATTCCGTCTTGCAGACAGCGGCGCGTTTGCTGGCACCGCAACTTGAGGTCGACAACACTAACATAAATTTGGATCTCGCTTCCGCGCTCCCTCCGGTGATGGCGGACGCTAATCAAATTCTTCATGTCTGCCTTCACCTCGCGGGGCAGGTCAGCGCACAAACCGACGGCGGCTACGACTCGTACTTATCCATCGGCACACATCATCAGAACGGTTTAGTAGTGATCGACTTTTATCCAGGGCGAGATCTTTCCAGGACGGACGCGACGTCACTCCGTTCAATGCTTGAAGCGGAAGGCGGAACGAAACCTTCCAGCCTTTCGCTTAGCGCATGTTGCCGCATCGTCGAGGAGCACGGCGGGCGTCTGCTGGAGCCTCTTGATGCCGCGCGCTGTGCCTTTCGCCTGGAACTGAAGGTGGCGGCTTCGAGGAGCCGGCAGGCGGCAGCGGCTACCAGATCCGCGGCACGCGGCGGTCTTTAGTCCCGCTGACCATCAATTCATTTGGCGCGGACGCCTCTGCGCTAGCGGGGAAATTTTTCGCTGCACGCAAGCGGACAGGAGTGTCCGCTCTACACAGGCGGCGCTGGTGAGATCTGCACGGTTCTCTTCAACTGACCGCAGGCGGCGAAGATATCGCGTCCCCTCGGACGCCGAACGAATGCCGGTACTCCGGCGGCGACTAATATTGTCTGAAAGTCGCGAACTCTTTCCGGAGTGGGCATTTGGTATGGCAATTCGGTTCCTGGATTCATTGCAATCAGGTTGACCTTTGCCCGTACACCTCGCAATAATTCCACTACTTCCCGGGCATTTTGCGGCGCGTCGTTAACCCCGGCGAGCAGGACATACTCAAAAGTGAGTCGCTCACGCGCACGAAGAGGGAATTCGCGCGCGGCTTTCAGTAGTTCTGCGATATTCCATTTGCGATTGAGCGGCATCACCTGGCTGCGCACTTCATCGTTCGATCCGTTTAACGAGATTGCCAGCTTGGGACGCACTTTCTCCTCCGCAAAATCCAGGATTCTCGGAACGATGCCCGCGGTTGAGACGGTCATCCGCGATTCGGGAATTCCTATTCCATCCACCAGGAGCGCCACTGACTTCATGAAATTGTCATAGTTGAGGAAAGGCTCGCCCATGCCCATGAAAACGATGTTGACGCGCTGCATCGGAGGTTGCACCTGGTGATCGCTAAGAACCGCCGCGATCTGACCAACGATCTCTCCTGCAGTCAAGTTGCGTTTTACCCCGAGCAGCGCGGTGAAACAGAATTTGCAATTTACCGCGCAGCCGACCTGGCTCGAGACGCAGATAGTCGCGCGATTCCAGTCTTTCGGATTTCTAGGTCGCGGCCGACCACCATGCGCTTCCTGCCGCTGCTCCTCTGCAGACGTCGTCTCCGCATTGGGGTTAACGTCGTCTCCGGCTTCCGTTCCATCCCCGACCTCTCCCCCGTCGCCCTCCGGCATCCACACCGTCTCGATGCTTTCGCCGTCCCCGAGTTCCATCAGGTAGCGGACGGTGCCATCGGTCGACACAAAGCGCTGCCCCGCCTTGGGAAGTCCGACAATCCATCCATCTTCAACCAGTTGCTGCCTGTACGTCAGAGGCAGTGTGGAGAGCTGCGCGGTGCTGTCAATCCTTTGGCGGTAGATGGCATCGAATAACTGTTGGCCACGATAAGCAGGCTGGCCCGATTCGACTGCAAGATTCGTAAGTTCCTGCAGGCTTAAACCTAGGAGCGATTTTGGAAGGGTTGGCATAGCGGCTGAGCTTGATGTGCTATTCCTGAATCGAACGGAAATTACTAAACTTCACTTAAATAGTCTTTCGTAAGTTTAACAAAACAAAGAGTTAAATAGCGTGGGAATTTTCGGTCTCCGGTTGTGGGACAATAAAGTTGTGAATTCTTACTGGGATATCTACATAGGATGGTAAAGGAAACTCGCAGCATTCGTCGTCAGGTCCTGCCAAACGGGCTGACCGTTATCACCGAGGAGATGTCGCATCTCCGTTCTGTTTCTGTGGGCATCTGGCTCAAGTCGGGCTCTCGCGATGAGGAGTCCGAATTCAACGGCATATCGCATTTCATCGAGCACATGGTGTTTAAGGGAACCGAGAACCGTTCGGCCGAAGCGATCGCCCGCCAGGTGGACTCCATTGGCGGCAATATGGACGCCTTCACGGCCAAAGAGTGCATCTGCTTCAATATCAAAGTTCTCGATGAGAACCTTCCAGTTGCTTTGGACGTTTTAACCGATCTCGTTTTGCACCCCACATTCGATGCCGGAGACATCACCAAAGAACGCGGTGTCATCCTCGAAGAAATCAAAATGGATCAGGATAATCCTGACTACCTGGTGCATGAGATCTTCACCCAGAGTTTCTGGAAAGATCACTCGCTTGGGTTGCCCATTCTAGGCACGCGCGAGACGGTGAAGAAGTTCGAAGTCCCAGTCGTATCTCGTTTTTATGGACATCACTTCGCGCCTGGCAACCTTATCGTCAGCGCCGCCGGCAACTTGGACCATAAGAATTTCGTTGAACTCGTCGAAAAACACTTCCAGCACGTAAAGCCTACGAAGAACGGGTTGCATTCTCCACAGCCCAAGACTTTCTCGCGGATCAACTTGCGGAACAAAAAGTCGCTGGAGCAGGTTCAGCTTTGCATCGGAGTTCCGTCTCACCCCATGGCGCATGAGCGGCGTTACGCGTCGTACATTCTGAATACGCTCCTCGGTGGCGGGATGAGTTCGCGGCTGTTCCAGAATATTCGCGAGCGCCAGGGCCTTGCTTACTCGATCTACAGCGATCTCAACCCGTATCGCGATACGGGATCAATGTGCGTCTATGCTGGCACATCCCGCGAATCGGCGATCAAGGTTGTCGAGTGCGTGATTGCCGAGTTCCGCAATCTCAAAAAAAATCCGGTGCCGGAAGAAGAGTTGCGTCGCTGCAAGGACCAGTTGAAGGGTAGCCTGATGCTCTCGCTCGAATCCTCGACCGCGCGCATGTCGAATCTCGCCCGCCAGGAGATGTACTACGACCACTTCTACGGGCTTGATGAGTTGATCGAGCGGATTGAGGCCGTCACGGTCGAGGATTTGACGCAGACGGCGGAAGAGTTCTTTCAGACCGAGAATATCGCCGTCACCATTCTCGGCAATCTGACCGGCCTAAAACTGACTCGCGACCAATTGGCCTGCTAAGGCTGAGAGCCAAATATCAATCACGCGCCGTCGCTCGACTGCGCGTGATATCCTTCCCACGCTTTTGAACGATCTTCCGCATGTTCCTGCATATTGCTGGTTTTATTTTTGGTGCCCTACTGCTTGTCGCGTACCGGCTGGTCAAGCCTCGGTCTCAGCCAGAGAGCGGCGATTGCTGGAGTCTCAAAGATTTAGTACTAGCGAGCGCGCTCACGCTCTTCGCGGAGTTAGCCCTTATCCGCTGGGTTGCGACTGAGGTCCGAGTCTTCGCCTATGTGAAAAATCTGGCCCTCTTGCTTTGCTTCCTCGGCTTTGGCGTGGGTTGCGCTTTGGCTGGACGAAAGGCGCGCTGGCAAGCCTCCGCGATCTCGTTGCTGGGCTTGATCATGATTGTCCGTTTACCGTGGCGCGGACCCCAAGTCATGGAGAGCCTCTCGCAATACCTTGGCGCGGCGCAGGATGTCGAGATCTGGGCGACTCATGCTGCCCACGACGCGCTTGGTTTTGGCCTCGCTATATCGGTAACGGCAATTCTCCTGATCCTCATCACGTTTATTTTCATTCCGATCGGGCAGACCGTCAGCCGGCAACTGGAACTTGCGCCTCGGCCTCTGTACGGCTACTCGTGGAACCTTGCCGGAAGTCTGTTCGGAATTCTCGCGTTCTTCGCGGTTTCCTGGATTGCTCTTCCTCCGACTGCGTGGTTCACGATTGTCTTGGTGGCAATGGCGTTCCTTCAGCATGGACGCGGCAATTCTCTTCGTATCGCCGCCGCCATTATTCCAGTGCTCTTGCTGTTGTTCGATCGCTCTACCCCAGATCATTTCAACCTCTGGACTCCTTACCAACAGATTGAACTCGCCGACAAATTTCTCCCCAATGGAGAGTTGCTCGGAACGGAGATCAACGTCAATCACACGGGCTATCAAATCGTCGTGAACTTATCTCCGGCGTTTCTGGCGCATCACCCCGGCATCTTGCACGAGGCTCCAGAGAATAATCCCTACAATATTCCGTTTCGTTTTGCGGTTCCGAATCCCAGCGTACTGATCGTGGGGTCAGGAACAGGAAACGATGTTGCTGCGGCCCTGCGTCACCAGAGTCGCAGCGTCGACGCCGTTGAGATCGATCCCAAAATTCTTAAGTTAGGGCGAACCCGCCATCCGGAGCGCCCTTACAGCGATCCTCGCGTCACCGCGCACCTCACCGACGCCCGCGCCTTCATGAAGAGGACTTCGAAGCGCTATGACTTGATTCTCTTCGGTTTGCTCGATTCGCACACGCAGATGTCGGATTACTCCAACATGCGGCTGGATAATTTTGTTTATACCGAAGAATCATTTCGCGAGGCTCGTGCGCTCCTTGCTCCGGATGGTGTGATGTTCATTAAGTTTCAGGTGAATCACGCGTTCGTTGGCCAGCGCCTGGCGAAAATGCTGACGCATGCATTTGACAAGCCCCCGACAGTTTTCTTTGCCGTTTCAAATTTCTCCACATCGGCGACTTGCTTTGCCATTTCGCCCTCAGCGCAAGTGGACTCTAGTCTGGCCTCCGATCCACGACTGCGTGAATTTGTGGGCCAGAATCATCGGGATTACGCTGCCGAGTCCGGGGTCGCTGTGACTACCGACAACTGGCCCTATCTTTATCATCAGGGGCATTGGATTCCTGGAATTTTCTATCTGCTTAGCGCGCTGGTGGTGGCGCTCGCGGCGATATTTTACTTTCAAATTCCAGAGGCGCGAAGCCGCGTGCCTTCTCTCTTCTTCTTCGGCATGGGGGCTGGATTTCTGTTGCTGGAGACACAAGTTGTCAGCCGCCTTGCCCTTTATTTTGGGACCACCTGGCAAGTCAACGGTTTCGTAATCGCAGCCATTCTCTCCGCGTTACTCTTGGCCAATTATGTCGTCGAGCATCAAAAAGTTGAGTGGCCGCGCTGGTGGAATTTGTTGGGCATCCTAGCCGGAATCGCGTTTGCTTATTTTGTTCCGTTCAACAGAATTCCGGGGTCGGCGGCCACTGTCGGGTCGATCGCGGCTGTGATTTTTGCCGTTCCAATTTTCTTTGCCGGACTACTGTTTGCGTCGGAGTTCCGGATGGCGGAATCTCCCGCCGCTGCCCTGGGCGCTAATATACTCGGCGCAGTCGTCGGCGGCTTGCTGGAGAATGCATCGCTCGTGATTGGGTTGAAGGCTTTGCTGCTGCTGGCCGCAGCTCTCTACTGCCTGGCGGGAGTCGGTCTACGCGGCCGCCCCGTCGTGTCATCCACACTGAAGTAAGACCTTTACGAAGTGCGACCGTCTTGCGTCGATGAAAAACCGCAAATGCAGTTGGAAAGATTTAGAAAGCAAGGCGTGTCCAGAGGTCCACTACCGGAGGAGAGCGGTTTCCGGAGACGGGCCAGCCGGCAGGATGGCGGCGCTACCTGAATCCGCTACCTGAAATCGCCGTTTACCAGCGCAGGCCTATCGTGACCGGAATGACAATTGTTTTGACGTCGCTCTGATAGGCACGGTGATAGCGGCCTTCGATGAAAAGTTTGGAGTGCAGGCGAGCGATAGGGTAAGTAATGCCTCCGCCGTAGTTAAATCCTCCGGCATCTTTTTCGTTCGACGACAAAGTTTGCGGGGAGAGGACTATACCGCTGGTGCAACTCACGTCCCACCAGCGAACCCACGCGTCCTGGCAAACCGTTCCCGGAGTCAACAACTGTCTGCGTGTCGAAACGCTGCGGCGGTAATATCCTATTCCGAAAATTCCGTAAGCTCCCAATTTGTTGTAGTGCTTCGGAACATTGATGATTCCGTTCAAACTGAATGATTGCAGTTTGCCGCTGGCATCTGGCAGAGACTGATTTAAACTCACGCTCCGCCGGAGGCTGAGGTCGTAGTACATATATTCGACATCCATGCCAACCATGCGATTGAAATTGATGCCTCCGCCGGCTACTCCGTTAAAGGAATTACCGGAAAAGGCGGCCACGTAAGTCCGGCCGATACCAGGGCCACCTCCAACCGTAAAGTTGAACCGATTGAAGTCCGACTGTGCCGAAGCCGGCGCCGTAAGCGCGAAAATGAAAAAACAAACGACGATGGCGAGCGATATTCGATGACTCAAAATCTTGGTCTCCTGTGGCAAGTAAACACTGGGCGAACTGGGCAATGGCGTAATGGAAACAAGATGGATCCCGCAATCATCATAAAGCGTTTTGAAAAATTAGATGCGCGGAGCGGAATCGGTGCCGGCCTATTTGCTCGTGTCTCGGCGCTCGGTGGTGGTCGAGCGGCCCATCTTCCGTGCGACGACCGGCCAATATTCCTTCAACATGTTCCCGCCTGCGCGGACCGCCAGGTCAACCCCGTAGCGAAAAAACGTGTCGCCCACACTGCGATTGCGTTCCGGCCAGTAGACGTTCGCGAGGCTTTCTCCCATCAACGGGCCGACTAGTTGCGACCACGCGACCGCGTCGCGGCCTTCGTCGTTACGCACGATGAAAACTCGTTGCACGGAATATTTCACGGCTTGCGGAAACGACGGGTTGTCTTCGGGGTAAAACCGCGGATCGAGGTGCAGAGCGGACGAGATCACGAAGGTTCCAAAAAATTCGTTAGAGGCTGAACGGCCCATGGAGGCTCCGAAACGCTTGGCATACGCCTCCCACCCCTGCCCGTAACCCGTAGGAGAATTGTCGGCTTGCCCGATGGCCGCTCCGACTACCGCGACGCTCACACTCGACACGGAGATGCTGTTATCAACGAAAAGTTCAAACTTTTGTGCGGAGGACAGACGCTGGTCGCTGTTGGCGATATCTGGAAAGAACAAAGACTTTCGTTGCAAAACGTTGTACAGACCCGAGCCTGGAAATCTGCTCGACGAGGCCGTGTTTGGTGACCGTTGCGATTTCTTGCTCGAAGCCTGATCCGCGGGAGGCTCAGAGTTCGAGTTTTGAGGACTTGAGTTTTCGTTGAGGGAAGCCACTTCCGCAATAGCGATCTCGCTGGCACTTTGAATCGCGCTTGGTGCATCGGGCGGCAACGGCTGCGCCGAATTGAAATTCTGATTGTGCGGCTCGGGATACCCTTGGCTCCATGTTCGGCCTGCAAGAAGAGAGACTGCGACTAGAAGGGCGAACAGGTTGGCAAGCGGTTTCAACGAGCGACAATCTGGCATCGCTTGAGACTACTCAAACATTGACCGGTCAGCAACTGCCAGGTGTTTTTCGTGTCTCTGCCTGCTCAAGACTTTTACAATCACGAACGGAAGCGAGATTCGTTTGTGGCTTTACGACATCTCGCTTGCGACCGCGGCCGTCGCCTTGCCGCGTTTCCGGGCTGGATGTTAACTTAGAAACTTCTGAGAGCACAGCCCAGCCACTGATTTTAGCCAGATCTTTTTGCCCGAGGTTTTCTTGTCCGCTGCCGAAGTAACGACCCCCCTGGTTCGCAAGACCGCGCTGAATGCTGTCCATCGCCAGATGGGGGCGAAGATGGTCGAGTTCAGCGGGTGGGACATGCCGGTAGAGTACCCAGCATCGGTCGGCGGCGGGATCGTCTCCGAGCACATGGCGGTTCGCAACCGAGTCGGAATTTTCGATGTCAGCCACATGGGCGACATTCGACTGGCCGGGCGTGAAGCGCTCGCCGCCGTGCAGCACATCTCCATGAATGACGCGTCCCGCCTGGCAACTGGGCAGGCGCAGTACTCTGCGTTGCTCTATCCAAACGGAACCTTTGTCGACGACGTCATAGTCCATCGCCTGAATGAAGAGGAATACCTGCTTGTCATTAATGCTGGCACGCGCGAGAAGGACTTTAACTGGGTGCGCGATAACACGCGCAATTTTGATTGCAAGGTCGAGCATCTCTCAGACCAGTTCACGCAGATTGCGATTCAGGGGCCGAAGGCAGTCGATCTGCTCCAGAAGTTGACCGATGCCGACTTGAGCGCGGTAAAGTTTTATTGGGTGGCTCGCGGAACGGTGTGTGGCCTGAAGGACATCTTGATGGGCCGGACAGGCTACACCGCCGAAGATGGATTTGAGATTTACATTCCAGCGGACGAAGAAACCAGCGCTCGCGTCTGGTGGACAATTCTTGAAACAGGAAAAGAGTTTGGCGTCGTTCCTTGCGGCTTGGGTTCGCGTAATACGCTGCGGCTGGAAGGGAAGTTGCCGCTTTACGGCCACGAGATTTCGGACACCATCAACGTATGGGAAGCAGGCCTCGACCGCTTCTGCAAAATGGAGAAGTCAGATTTTATCGGCCGCGCCGCTCTGGAGAAAGCGAAAGCTGGCGGGGTGAAGAAGACACTGGTTGGCCTGGAGATGGTTGATCGCGGAATCGCGCGCGATGGATACAAAATATTAAACGATGCTGGAAACGAGATTGGCTACGTCACCAGCGGTTCGCCGGCTCCGTTTTTAACGAAAAATATTGCGCTCGCATACGTGCCGCTTGAACACGCGGCGGTTGGATCGACTGTGAAGGTAGAAATTCGCGGACAAGGCGTAAAAGCGCAAGTTATACCGACGCCGTTTTATAAGCGTCCGAAAAAAACGTAACGCTGTCGTTTCGGCGGGTGTTCTGTGGGAATTTTGTTCCGCTGCGCTGAGGGCGAGACGCCCTCAGGACAGCAGGCAGAATGCCGGGCTACGTAAAAGCGCGGTGCATAACAATTTTAGGGGGCTCACTTCAAAATGGCTTATCCGGACGACCGTAAATATACGAAGGAACACGAGTGGATCAAAGCCGACGGCACCGTCGGTATCACGCAATATGCCCAGGATTCGCTCGGCGATATTGTGTTCGTCGAATTGCCTAAGGTTGGAACTGAGATCACGGCGAAGAAGTCCTTTGGCACAGTTGAGTCGGTGAAGGCCGTTTCGGATTTGAACGCCCCAGCTTCAGGGACTGTGACAGCGGTCAATGAAGGCCTGACGACTGAGCCAGAAAAAGTCAACAAAGACGCGCACTCGGCGTGGATCCTCAAAATCAAAATTAAAGATCCAGCGGACCTGAATTCGCTTTTATCGGCGGCGGACTACGAGAAGTTTATCAGCGAAGAAAAACACTGATCGCAAGCCAGTCCGGGAATGGATGTAGTCATTGTTCGACGGTGATTATTGATTGAAAGGCACTTTCTGGAAGAGAATTTGAAGAGTAGTCAAATCGCGATTCCGGCTGCTGATTTGTAGTGAACCGTACCCTTCCACATGCCACAATCGAAGTGCCCATTCAGTACATCTAAAGAAAGTTGCCATGAGATATCTGCCTAAGTCCCCAGCGGATCGCGATGCCATGCAGAAGGTGATCGGGATTCGATCCATCGATGAGCTTTTTGCCCCCGTACCGGCCGAATACCGCCTGTCTCGCGACCTGAAAATTCCGCGGCAGATGGCGGAGTCTGAGATCGTCGACTGGTTCAAGCAACGAGCCAAAGAAAATGGCGAGGGCTTTACCAGCTTTCTCGGCGCTGGAGCCTACGCGCACTACCGTCCGGTGGTGATTGACGCGCTGGTGCAGCGCGGCGAGTTCCTGACTTCATATACTCCATATCAAGCCGAATTTGCTCAGGGCACTCTGCAGGCGATATTCGAATTCCAGACCATGATCTCTGAACTCACCGGGATGGACCTTGCCAACGCCTCGATGTATGACGGATCAACGGGCGCCGCGGAGGCGGTGATGATGGCGGTTCGCATCACCGGGCGGCAGACCGCCGTCATTGCTCGCAATTTGCATCCGGAATATCGCGAGGTGATCAACACCTACGCAACCCACCAGGAGATTCCACAAAAGTTGGTTTCATACACCGACTGGGGCCAGGTCGATCTCGAAGAATTGGAAAAAGCAGTAACCGATGACGTGGCTTGCGTACTCATTCAGTCGCCAAATTTCTTCGGGACGATTGAAGACGTCGAGGCGATTGCCGAGATCGCGCATCGGCACGGAGCGCTGCTGATCGTATCGATTGCGGAAGCTGCGTCGCTTGGGATCGTAGAACCTCCGCGGCAAGCTGACATTGTCGCGATGGAAGCGCAATCGTTCGGCGTGCCCCTCGGATTCGGCGGACCATACTGTGGAGTGCTTGCCACGAAAGACAAATTTGTTCGCCAGATGCCCGGGCGTCTTGCCGGTCAAACTGTCGACAAGAACGGCAAGCGCGGATTTGTTCTGACGCTGGCTACGCGCGAGCAGCACATTCGCCGCGAAAAGGCGACTTCGAACATTTGCACCAATCAGGCGCTAGTAGCGCTGATGGTAAATATTTTCATGACCGTTTATGGCAAGGTCGGTCTAAAAGAACTTGCGAAGCAAAATTTAGCGAAGACAGCGTATGCTGCCGATCAATTCAGCAAGCACTCCAAGCTTCTCTTTACCGGAGCGCCGCGCTTCAACGAGTTTGTGGTTCAGACAACTGAAGATCCTTTGACCATCAACTCACGATTGCTGGGGCATCAGATTGTGGGCGGCCTCTCACTGAAGAAGTTTTATCCCGAGCTAGGCAATGCAGCGCTTTGGTGCTGCACGGAGCTAACCACCCGGTCGATGATTGATACGGCAGTCGGGCTAGTCGCAGAAAGCGAACGCTCTGAGCACAGCAGAGAGTCGGAACCCGAGGAGGTGGCGCGATGAATACGAAGCACATGACCCGCAAAGCAACGCGTCACATCAATCAGAACGAAGGTCTTATCTTCGAGAAGTCTTCGCCCGGAAAAGCCGCGTGGAAACTTCCGCCTCTCGATGTCCCGGAAGTCGACTCCGCGAAGTTGCTCGGCAAGCAGGAACGCAAAGATCTGGGCAATATGCCCGAGGTGAGCGAGATTGAAATCATCCGCCACTTCACTCGCCTTTCAACCTGGAATTACGCCATCGATTTGGGAATGTATCCGCTCGGATCCTGCACGATGAAATACAACCCTCGCGTGAATGAATTTGTCGCCCGTGTGGAAGGCCTCGCCAACGGCCATCCCTATCAGGCCGAAAAAATCTCGCAGGGTGCGCTGCGCATCATGCAGACGTTAAGTGAGTGCCTGCTCGAAATTACGGGCATGGACGCAATCACGCTGCAACCCGCTGCCGGCGCGCAGGGCGAGTTAACAGGACTGCTGATGGTCCGCGCGTACCACGAGTCGAAAGGCAACGCGCGCAAGAAAGTACTGATTCCAGACTCAGCGCACGGAACAAACCCGGCGACCGCCGCTACAGTCGGTTACGCGGTAGAGAATTTGAAGTCAAACTCTCGCGGCATGGTCGATGTCGAGGCGCTTGCCGCGCAGATGAACGAAGACGTTGCCGCCTTGATGGTCACGAACCCGAATACGCTTGGCGTCTTTGAGCAGGAGATACATAAGATCGCCGATCTGCTGCACGACAAGGGCGGCCTGCTCTACATGGATGGCGCCAACATGAACGCGCTCGTTGGCAAAGTCCGTCCCGGAGATTTCGGTGTCGACGTCATGCACCTGAATCTGCACAAGACTTTCTCCACGCCTCACGGCGGGGGCGGTCCAGGGTCTGGCCCCGTAGCCGTCAAGAAAATGCTGGCGCCGTTTTTGCCCACTCCTGTAGTTGTGACTAAAGCCGACGGAACGCTGGGGTTCGAATACAACCGTCCGCAGTCGGTCGGGCGCGTCCGCGCGTTCTACGGAAACTTCGGCATGTTCATTCGCGCACTGGCCTACATATTCGCCAACGGCCCCGACGGGCTTCGCCAAACTACGGAAGACGCGGTACTCAACGCCAACTATATCCGCAAGCAACTGGAGGGCGTCTTCGATCTCCCATATTCAACGCCGTCCATGCACGAGGTCGTATTCAGCGATAAGCTGCAATCAAAAAAAGGCGTCAAGACGATGGACCTTGCCAAGCGCCTGATCGATTACGGCTTTCATCCCTACACCACCGCGTTTCCGCTGATTGTGCCCGGCGCGTTGATGATTGAACCGACCGAGAGCGAACCGAAAGAAGAGCTGGATCTCTTCATCGAGGCGATGAAGTCGATCGCCGAGGAAGTGGAGGAAGATCCGCAGTATGTACTCGGCGCACCCTATAACACACGCATCTCGCGCCTGGATGAAACCGCAGCCGCCCGCAAGCCGATTCTGCGCTGGAAGCCCGACAACGCTGTTTAGGTGTTCGCTAAAAGACAACCCTGCGTAACGCGCTACGGCGTCGAATATGCCACTATAATCATCCGGGCAAATTGGCTAATCCTGTTTTGCTATCGCGTAACTCGACGAGGAGAGAGAAATGAGTAAGGGCTTAATCGTAGTGGCGGTGCTGGTCGTAATTCTGCTGGCCCTCTTTGGACAATATATCGGCGTGAAGAATAACCTGGTCGCGAAAGATCAGGCGGTGAAATCGGCTTGGTCGCAGGTCGATATCGTCCTGCAGCGCCGCGCCGACTTGATTCCCAATCTAGTTGCGACTGTGAAGGGCTACGCGCAGCAGGAAGTAACTGTCTTCGGCGACATTGCCAAAGCGCGTTCGGCGTTGCTTTCGGCGCAGAGCCCATCCGACAAGATCGCCGCGAACGGCCAGCTCGACGGAGCTCTAGGACGCTTGCTGGTGATTGTCGAGAACTATCCGCAGTTGAAATCGAATGAAAATTTCCAGCGGTTGCAGGATGAATTAGCTGGCACAGAAAATCGCATCGCCGTGGAGCGCAAGCGCTACAACGATACCCTGCAGGATTACAACACCTACGTGTTGCAGTTCCCCAATAGCCTTTATGCGGGCTTTGCCGGGTTCAAACAGAATCCTGCGTACTTCCAGGCAAGCGAAGGCTCCAGGACGGCTCCAAAAGTCGACTTCAATAACAAACCGGCAATGCCGGCTACTCCGGCCCCGGCTCCGGCCCCAGCTCCAGCTCCAGCACACTAGTTGCTGAGCGAGTAGATTCGATGGCCGCGAACGTGGACAATGCAAAACGGCGGGAAGCTGGTTAGCTTCCCGCCGTTTTGTTTGTTGCGTAAAATCGGAGTCGTGCCGTGCGCGCTTACTGTAACGGGCTCAAAGCCAAGCAAGAATCGTGATCGGCCGCGGCCGCGCCGCTCGGATCAAGGTGAATGGTGGCATCTTCAGTTGAGCAGAAGCTGCGATTGCCGCTGCCCTGAATCGGCGTAGCGACGGCGAAGTATTGTCCTGCAGGAGTGCCAATTCCAGTCACCGCGAAGTTGTATCCCTGTTTGGTACCGGACGCCAGCGAACTGTCGATTAAGCAAGCGCTCGTCTGATCAGCGGGAGCGCAGCTGCTTCCACCCAACGAAGCCAGCGTAGTTGCAAAGCCAACGGTTGGATAGTTGTCGTTATAGGTGATCATCACCGTATTGATGGTGCGCAGCGATCCCACAGCCGAAGCTTCATTGGCCGCAACGCGCGCCTGCAAAAGATTTGGGATCGCAATAGCCGCGACGATCAGGATGATGGCGACCACGATCAGTAGCTCGATGAGCGAAAATCCCTTTTGATTTCTTTTGCTGTTTTTCATGGCACGATCTCCTTGGGTTACTAAAGTTACTTCCGATTTTTTTGTTCCGACTCGGCTCGATCTGTTGATCGTCCGATGCATTCCTAAAATGCATCCGTAAGGCCAAATTGGTAGCGCATCGGAATCAGCGGCTTACAGCGTGCGCGCTGAGACGCAGGTGAAATCAATTGCACAGTACTCGTAGGATCAATCAAAAGTAAGGGGACTTTGCCCGTAATCCGGAGGTTACCAATGGCGCCGCGCCCAACTCGAATGCGAGCCATTGCAAGGCAAGTTGCATGACGACAGCCGCAAACATTTGAAGTTGAGCGGGTTTCGGGAAGGGCACGAGTTCCACTCGTGCCGTGAACATTGCCAATAGACGAGCGCTTCAGCGCCCGAGGGAAGTCACCGCAGGGAGCGGTTTTTTGCAGAACCGGTTCAGCGCCATCGAAATCGAGCCAGGCATTAGCCGTCGGTAATCATGCCGCCCGTCAGATCGCTAAGCCGCTCGATGCGCTGCTCGCGGCAATACGTTGTGAGATCTTCGACCAGAGTTTCGGTTGCAACCGGATCAAAATAACTCACCGTCCCAACCTGCACGGCAGCAGCGCCTGCGAGCATGAATTCCACCACGTCGGCGGGAGTCGCAATCCCTCCCATTCCGATGACTGGAATTTTCACGGCATGCGCCGCGTCATAAACCATCCTTAACGCAATCGGCTTGATCGCTGGCCCCGACAGTCCGGCGGTGACGTTGGCGATTCTCGGCCGACGCGTCTGCGGATCGATTGCCATCGCCAAAAACGTATTCACCAAGGAAATTGCGTCCGCGCCAGCCTCTTGTGCCACGTAAGCCATTTGAGCGATTGAGGTGACATTGGGCGAAAGCTTCACGATGATCGGACGCGCCGCCGTACGTTTCGCGGTAGCTACGACTTCGTCCAGTAGATGTGGATCGCTGCCGAATTGTATTCCGCCATGCGCCGTGTTCGGGCACGAGACATTGATTTCATAAGCAGCGATGCCTTCGCCTTGATTCAGGATTTCGATCGTCTGCTCGTAGTCGGCGCGTGTGTATCCGAAAACATTGGCGATAACCACAACATTCTTTTTCTCGCGCAAAGCGGGTAGCTTCTCGCTCAGGAAGGCTTGCGCTCCAATATTTTGCAAACCGATCGCGTTGAGCATTCCGGCCGCTGTCTCGAAAAGCCGCGGCGGAGGATTGCCGGTCATCGGTTCTCTTGACAGCCCTTTCGCAACGAATCCGCCCAGGCGATCAAGGTGCACGATATCTTCGAATTCGATTCCGTAGCCAAAAGTTCCTGACGCGGCGATGATTGGATTCTTGAGCTCGATGCCGGCAAAGCTCACGCGCAAATCGGGCTGAGAAGCGGGAGTCATTGCGGCGTGCCCGACGGACTTGGCGTCGGCGCTGGTATTTGAGCAGGCGATATTTTTACTGGCTGGCGGGTTGGTGCGAGTGCTTCTGTCAGGACTCGTCCTGTCGCTTGCGCGGGAGCGTTGATGCCCAGGAGGGAAGCGAACGTTACCGCGAGATCCACGGGTTCGGCGTGGGTGCGATAGACACCCGATTGAAACGCCAGGCCATAAAACGCGAGCGGCACGTGAGTATCATACGAGAATGGCGACGCGTGGTCGGTCCCCTTGCTCCCTCCCACCTGAAATTCGCGAGGAACACCCATCACATACCATCCGCCTTCGGGAGAGTAACTGTGCCCATAGCGGCGTCCCATCTCTGTATTCGGAAACTCTCCGCGAGCCAGTTGCGACTTCGTGAAGTAGCTCGACACAGCCACCTGCTTCATCGCCTCTCCCATCTCGAACTCAGCTTCGCTTTCTTTCACGCCGGTAAACGCTTCTTCGTTCAGCCACACCATTGGAAAATCGAAATCGCGCACATACTCCGCTTTCCGCCCGTATTTTTTTGAAAGCAGGGCGTTGATGTTTTCTTTCAATCCCTTCGAGTCAAGGTTGGCGGCCGGTATATGAAGCGTTTTCGCAAAGTCAGGCAGCAGCGCGACGCCATGGTCGGCGGATAGCGCCATCCAGGTGTTGGCCATGCCAACCTGATGGCCAAGGAATCCGAAGAAATCGGAGAGTTGACGGTCTAATTCGAGCGCCATGCCGCGCATCTGAGGCGTGTCGGGACCAACCCGATGTCCGAGAATGTCATTGGCCGACAGACTTATAACGAGCAGATCGGTCGCAGCTCCGGCCCCCAGCTTTTCGTACAGAACCAACTCTTTAGCAAACTCAAATTGATAATCGTTGGCGTACGGAGTAGAGCCGACGACGTCGTAGAACCCTGCCGCCCCTCCGTCTTTGCCAGTTGTCGGAGCGGTAGAGCCGAGCACGTTGCCGTCGCTATCCTTCCACTCTTTATTGAGATATTTTTGCGCGCGATGGCTGGCGTTAAATTTGCTGACCCACTCCGGAAGCTCCGGACGGTAATAGCTGGAAGTGATCCAATCGCCAGTTTGATGATCGATCCAATAAGCACCGTCGCCCGAAAAGCCCGCGGGCAAGACAGCGGCACGATCCTTCAGCGAGACGCCAAAGACTCGAGACTTACCACCGGTCGCAAGCTTCATCTCGTCACCCAGCGTGTCGCTTGCCAGGTTGTGAGGAGATGCTCCCGGTTCAGATCCGCCCCCGCCAACTAACTTCGTGGTGTCGTCTTCGACTGACGAGACGCGCTTTTTCTTGGCCGGTTCCCACCACTCATTGGCGACAATGCCGTGCCCGCTGCTGTAGCTGCCTGTGAGCAGCGTCGCATGGCCGGGAGCGGTACGGGTGTTGGCATAGTCGTAATTGCAGTCGCTAAAATACGCCCCGTGATCTAGAAAGAGGCGGAACCCTCCCTCGCCAAATTGGTCGCGATAGCGTTCGAGGTAGTCGCCTCGAAATTGGTCGATAACGATGATCACAACGAGCTTGGGACGGGCGTTGTACGCGGAAGGGAATGCATTGGGCACTAATAAAGCAAGTAAAAGCGCTGCGCTGATGAATTGGGGGACTTTCATTCCGAGCTAGTTTACAGCAGTTATTTCCGTTGTGATCGCACACAAGGGCGAAGCCGGCGTGCCCTCGATCCCGTCAGGTTGAGCGGCCAAAGGCGAACGGCGCGAGACTGATGCCCGTATCCCTGGATGCGCGATAGAACCGCTGCATTCACGAACGCAGGTTTTTCAGCTAAAGTTAAACAGAATGCTAGACCTGAATTTTGTTCGCGATAATCTCCCTCTCGTCGAGGAAAAGTTGCGCCAGCGCGGCGCGAACACAGCCGAAATATTGAAAGACTTTGCCGCCATCGACGCCGAACGGCGGCAGGCAATTACTGCCGCGGAGACGTTGCAGGCGAAACGCAACCGAGCCTCCGAAGAAATTGCCAAGCTCAAGAAAAGCGGTCAGGACGCGTCGTCCCAAATCAACGAGACAAAAGAACTCCGCGAGCAAATCCAGGCTTCGGATAAGAAAGCTGCCGAACAAGAGGCGCGTCTGCGTGAGATGCTCGCGGCGATCCCGAATCTGCCGCATCCAAGCGTGCCCATCGGTAAGAGCGCCGACGACAATCTCGAAGCACGCCGCTGGGGAACCCCGCCGAAGTTCGATTTCACCCCAAAGCCGCACTGGGAGCTTGGCGAACAGTTAGGAGTTCTCGACCTTGAGCGTGCCGCGAAAATATCCGGCGCTCGCTTTGCCGTTTATTGGGCCTTGGGCGCGCGTCTCGAGCGCGCGCTCGCCAATTTCATGCTTGATCTGCATACCAAAGATCACGGCTACACCGAAGTCTTGCCGCCATACCTGGTGAATTCAGAATCGATGTACGGCACCGGCCAGTTGCCCAAGTTCGCGCAGGATTTATTTCGCGTGCCGCATGGCGAGAAAGATTTGTGGCTGATTCCGACGGCCGAGGTCCCGGTCACAAATCTCTATCGCGACGAGGTGCTGGACGCGGCGCGTCTGCCGGTTTCGCTCACCGCTTACACGCCATGCTTTCGCAGTGAAGCGGGATCGTACGGGAAAGATGTGCGTGGAATCATCCGCCAGCACCAATTCCAGAAGGTCGAACTGGTGAAGTTCGCGCGTCCGGAAAACTCATACGATGAACTGGAAAAGCTCACCCATCATGCCGAGTCGGTTTTGCAGAAGCTCGGACTGCATTACCGGGTGATGTCGTTGTGCACTGCCGACATGGGGTTTTCCTCGGCGAAAACTTACGACATTGAAGTCTGGCTGCCGGGGCAGAATCTATTTCGCGAGATTTCTTCCTGCTCGAATTTTGAGAGCTTTCAGGCGCGCCGGGCGAACATCCGCTACAAGCCGGAGGGCAAAAGCAAGACTGAATTTCTCCACACACTGAACGGGAGCGCGCTAGCGGTCGGCCGCACATGGGTTGCAATTCTCGAAAACTATCAGCAAGCCGACGGCAGCGTTCGCATTCCGGAGGCGCTGCAGTCCTACATGGGAACCGATCATATTCCGGCCCAAGGCGCGGCTTCGACTAGAGGTGTCAGAGAAAAGAGCGGGATCGGATAATATGAAGGGTTGCGTTTAAGACTGGCACCATCGCTATTTGCCATCATATGAATTCCCCCATACACTGGCAGCCAACGGAAACCGAATCGGCAGCGCTTGCAAGTCCTGCCAAACCAATGGGCGCGATCTGGCGCACAATTCGCGGCTATATTTTTTGGTCGTATGAGCGGGGAAGCCTGCACTACGACATCATGGTCACCCTCATCCTTCTGTTTGTCTTCCTCTCTCCGAGGATCCTGAACTATAAAGACAAACCGGTCGAGCGCATTCCGCATCTCACCGGAGTAGTAGTGGCGCCCGGAGAAAACGGAGAATTCATCTACCAGATTCAAGCATCAGCCGTGAGCGGTGGCGAAGGCGCGGACATCAACCGTCAACTGGAGCGCGTGATCGAACCGATCTCTGGTGCCGTCAGCATCGTTCGCTACGAAACTGTGAAGGATGTCTCGGGGCATTTGCAGAGTTATAAGGTATGGGCGAAGAAAGAATAGTTCCTTGCGCCGCCGGATTGGATCAACTCCTCTTGAAATTCCTTAATCTCAAACTCGTCGCCCTGGTTGGCCTGCTCACACTGGCGGCGTGGGGTCAAAGCGACGACGCTGCTTTCGAACATCTCCTGACTCAAATGGACGCGGCCGCCAAGAGTTTTCGTACGGCGCAGACCAGCGTGGTTTGGGATCAATACGACAAAGTGATTAACGAAACCGAAACCCAGAAGGGAAAAGTCTATTATCGCCGTGAGGGCACAGAAATACAGATGGCGGCGGACTTTACCGAGCCTGACAAGAAGTACGTGATCTACAGCGGCGGCAAGGTCCAGGTGTATCAGCCAAAGATCGACCAGGTGAACGAATATGACGCCGCAAAAAACCGGGGAGATATCGAAAGTTTTCTGGTCCTCGGATTCGGCGGCGCAGGCCACGACCTGCAAAAGTCGTACGACGTCAAATTCGCCGGCCCGGAAAACGTAGCTGGCGTCACAGCCCAGAAACTAGAGTTGACGCCAAAGTCGGCCCACCTCCGCAATAATCTTTCGCGCATCCTATTATGGATCGACCCTGCTCGCGGAGTTTCGGTGCAGCAACAGTTCTTTGAGCCATCGGGAAATTACAGGCTGGCAAAATATTCCGATATCCAGATCAACCAGAAGCTCCCGGATAACACCTTTAAGCTCAAAACTACCTCTAAAACCAAAGTAATTTCGCCTCAGAGCTAGCTTTTCAGCAAATTTCGCTAGAAAAAACAAGCTGAAAAAGCAAGGTCAGGACGATATACTGCCGATACACAGCATAGACAGCCGGAGAAAAGAGTTCGCATGGCAAAAATGTTTACCATCACAGTCCCGCCAGATTTGTCGCGGAAACACCGCGAGCGAACCGCCGATCCTCGCTACGTTGACGGGCAGAAAATGCTGGTCGAAGCCATGAAGTATCTGGCCAAAGCTGATCCCATAAAGAACCGCGGTGCCATCGAACTGCTCTCCGAGCATGTGCGCACGCGCTTCCGCATGAGCGACTCTCCCCTGAGCTAGCAGCGGCACGAAAGTTTGACGCGCACGCATTCGTTTTTTTTCTTCTCGCTGATATCTCAACGCCAACAGTGCATTCCATCCCGGTTTGACTGCCAGTCATCCCAACTCTTTTCAGATTCGATTGACTTTCGGAAAATCCTCTTTACACTTGGTTGCCATCCATCAATTTCCATTTGAAGTGTGCCGAGGGGGCAAGACATGCGGTCGATTACCCGTCTCTCAGTTGTTACTTCGCTGATCATTTTTTTCATGAGCGTGCAGCTCTTCGCTCAAACGATTACGGGCACAATTAGTGGCGACGTCACGGACAATACCGGAGCCGTCGTCGCCGGAGCATCCATTTCGGTTTTGAACCTCGGCACAAACCAAACCCGTAGCACGATCACGAACAGCAGCGGAAATTTTCAGGTCCCTGATCTGGCGATCGGTAAATACCGGGTGACAGTCACCGCCCAGGGTTTTAAGACTTCGGTCGAGCCGGCGGAAGTTCTTACCGGAGCGGTGACGAGAAGCCTCTTCAAATTGCAGGTAGGGCAGCGCGCGGAGACGGTCGAAGTCGAAGGCAGCGCACCTCTGGTCGATCTCTCTCCCAACGATAACAATTATGTGGACAGCGAGAAGATTGAGAACGTGCCCATCAACGGACGCGACTTCAATTCGCTGCTGGCGATTACTCCAGGCGTGCAACGCGACCCGGGTGGCGGCTTCCTTGCCATCAGCATTAACGGCGCGCGGACGACGTCTAACAACTATTTTATTGACGGGCTCTACAACAATGACCGCTACTACGGCGACTCGGCTATTAATCAAACCGGAATTCTTGGTATTCCGGCGGTTACGTTCCCGCCTGAAGCAATCCAGGAATTGAGCGTGCAGGAAACGCCGTCGGCGGAGTTTGGCGTTAAGGGCGGGGCGCCGATCTTGCTCAATATGAAGAGCGGCACCAACACCTGGCACGGAGGAACAACATGGGTGAACCACAGCGGGATTGGCGACGCGGATAACTACTTCGCTAACCATAATTCCGACAACTGTCAGGGCCCCGGTGAGTGCCGCCCGACTCCGATCCACAACAACCAGTTCCACGCGAATGTCGGTGGACCGATCATCAAAGATAAAGCCTTCTTCTTCCTGTTCTACGAAGGTCAGCGCAATAAGTCGGAGTCGATAAAGAGCAGAAGAGTTCCAACGCAATTAGCGATTGACGCAGCCAAGGCGGATATCGCCGCAAACGGCTTGACTATCGATCCCGTGGGGCAAACTCTGTTGAACTACTTTCCGGTGGACACGAATCCGGCCCATCAAATCCCGTGCGACCACTCTACGCCTGATTGCACCGACGTTGGTTCCTTCACGCAGCACACCCCAAGCACCGCCAGCAATAACGAGTTTGGAGTAAAGTTCGATTACAAGTTCAATTCCAGCAATTCGTTGGCAGTGCGTTATATCTTCGGCGACAGCCTGCAGAATGGACCGCCTTTTGCCGGCTTGCCGCCAAACACAGGTTCCCAACAAAACTTGTTCAACTCGATCGCGCCGTCGCGCGCTCAATTGGCGGGTGTCAGTTGGACTTCGAACTTTGGAAATAACAAGATTCTAGAGAGCCGTCTCGGCTACACGCGCTTTTCTCAGCTGATTGACGTCAATAACAAAATCGATCCCAAGAGCCTGGGAATTGATACGGGCCCCCTCGGTGCGGCCGATTTTGGCATTCCCTACGTGTACATGTATCACCTCGGATACGGAGGATATATCGGCGGAGTGCAGGGCTATCCTCTGTCTACTCGTCCCGACGCCACCTGGGATTGGTCGGAACATTTTTCGTGGGTGAAGGGAAATCACACGATCAAGCTAGGGGGAAACTTCCAGCGAGCCTACACCAACAGTATCAGGAACGAAGCACGCACGGGTTTGGCAGTCGGATATTTCAGCAGTTACGCACCAGTCGTTTCGGGCTATTACGGGTACGGTTCGGTCCAGAACGATATTGAAGAGTTGCTGCTGGGTAAAGCTGACTTTGCTAATCGTAGCTTTGGCAACACCCATCGCCACATAACGCAGAACAGCATAGGTTTTTACGCCCAGGACGACTGGAAAATAAAACCTCGGCTCACGCTTAACTATGGTTTGCGTTATGAGATCAATGGAACAATGCGGGATAGCAACAACCTGGAAGCTGTGTTCGACCCGACCAAGGGTTTTCTGAAAGTGGGCACAGACGTTGCTGCAATTCATAACGTGGACTACAAAGATTTTGGGCCGCACCTCGGTTTTTCCTGGGATATTTTTGGCAACGGCAAAACGGCACTACGAGGCGGCTATTCGCTGTCGTATGACGTAGCCAACTTCGGAGCATTTGCGTCGCCCTATTCTTTCTCCCACGCCCGTACCGGAGTTTTCACGCAGCAGAATCTGGGGTTTTTTAACGATTCCCATTATTCGGATGTTGCGAATGGGAATTCCGGTGTCGCTCCCAACGATCCAACCTCGACCTGTTACAATCCGGATCCAGCTGTCAATGTCGGCGATTACTTTTGCTTTAATTCCGCGACGAACGGGCCGCTGTATGGGACCAATCCTGTGGGCTCACCGCCATTTAATGCGTTCTCTGTCGTGAGAAACTTCAAAACGCCACGCTATAACAACTTCAACCTCAGCCTTCAAAGGGAGCTTTTCAGGAATAATGTTCTCACGCTGACGTATTCGGGCCAGAGGGGACGGGACTTACTGCTCTACTATGACGCTAACGCATCGCCGATCGGCAGCCCCGATCCAACTTCGCCAGGGGATGTATGTACGTCAGAAGCCGCGTGTGATCCCAACCGGCCGCTTGCCGCTACCTTTCCGGATATAAGACACGTGATCACCGCGACAAATGTTGGAACTTCTCAATATGACAGCATGCAAGCTTCTTACAACCAGCGCGGTTGGCATGGGTTGGACACGCAGTACAATTTGACCTGGAGCAAGTGTTTCGATCTGAATTCGGTCAATCGCGGGGGCCAGGGGAATTATCCGCAAATCAACAATGACAATCCAGTCGGAAGCACGGAGCTGGCTCATCCGAATTTTGGGAACAATCGTGGTCTTTGCGACCAGGATGTGCGCCTAAACTTCAATGTCAGCGGAGTGTACGAAATCCCCGACATTCCACACCTCGGCAAGCGGCTAGGTAACGGATGGCAGTTGAGCACTATTTTTACCGCGCTTAGCGGTCACCCATTTAGCGTATTTAAGAACGGTGGCAGCGATCCATCAGGACAAGGGCTGACTGGTAGTGCGATACGTGGCAATTATGGTGATGGGCCTATCACTTACCACACGCGCAATCCAGATGCATACTTAGTTGGTAACTTTGTAACTCCCGCCGACGGCACCGTCGGTAATACGCCTCGCAATTTCCTGATCTCGCCGGGACTGGCTCAGTGGGACATGACTCTGGCGAAGAACACCAAAATTAATGAGCGCTTGACTGTGGAGTTGCGTTGGGAAGTGTATAACATCCTCAATCGAGCGAATTTCTCTCGCTTCAGCTTCGACAACGGGATAAACGACAGCGGATTCGGCCAGCTGTCGGAGACGCCCGACGTGGCGGCCGGAAACCCAGTAATCGCGCAAGGGGGGCCTAGAAACATGAACCTTGGCATCAAGATCAAGTTCTAGGTGCCGAACAATCCAGGGAGTCTGCCTATGGTAGACTCCTCTTTTCTTGTCTTCTTCATGTCGTTCTTCCGGCAGTCATTTGCGATCTTACTTTTCGGTAGTTCCGCACTGGCCGCCTCCGCTCCGGCTTCACATCCGCGAAATTTTCACCCCAACATCATCCTCATAACTCTCGATACCACCCGAGCTGATCGGATGGGATTTCTCGGGTCGAAGCTTGGCCTGACGCCCAACCTTGATGAAGTAGCGAAGCAGGGAATCGCGTTCTCGCGCGCATACTCGCACGTCCCGATCACAACGGCATCTCACACGACTATCCTCACCGGAACCTACCCGCAATTTAATCGCGTCAACGATTTTGGCATACCGCTGTCTCCGCGCCTGCCCTATTTGCCCGACCTTTTGCGCGCGAAGGGCTATCACACTGGCGCTTTCGTCGGCTCGCTGATCCTGGATCCGATCGATGGTACCGCCCCTGGCTTCGATCGCGGGTTTGACGTCTACGACGCCGGCTTCCACTTACGGCGGCACGGCATGGATCGCTATAAGTCGGTCGAACGCCGCGCCGACGAGGTTGTGAGTCACGCGCTTTCATGGCTCAGCCAGTTGCCGAACGGGCCATTCTTTCTCTGGGTGCATCTCTACGACGCGCACGACCCTTACGATCCTCCGGAACCGTACAAGACGCGTTTTGCCTCGCAACTTTATAACGGCGAGATTGCCTACGCCGATGCTGCTGTCGGTAAGCTGATGACCGAGATTCGGAAGCATGGTCTATATGACGAGACCATGATCGCGGTCATGGCTGACCACGGCGAATCTCTCGGCGCTCACGGCGAGAATACGCACGGAATTTTTCTTTACGACGAAACGCTCCACGTGCCGCTTTTGCTTAAGCTGCCCGCATCCCGCTCCGCCGGGAGCAAAGTCGACGCGCGCGTGCGACTGGTTGATGTGGCGCCGACGATTTTGCAGGAAGCCGGAGTGAGCGTGCCGAAGGAGATGCAGGGCGAGTCGCTCTCAGCGATGATGCCCGCAACCTCCGCATCGGCAGGCTCAAGAGGGGCCAGCAAGCCCGATCAGACTGCCGATGAGAGGCCGGCATATGCCGAGACTGACTATCCGCATCGTGCCTTTGGTTGGAGCTCTCTCCGCGCTCTGCGAACAGGGAAGTATCTTTATATCAGGGCCCCCGAGCGTGAACTCTACAACCAGTCGACCGACCCAGAAGCCATCCGTAATGAGGCAAGCTCGGCCAAGGCGGTCGCGGATACGATCGGCGGCCAGCTCGATGCCTTTCGCTCGCGCACTAGCCAGACTTTAGTTGAATTGGCGAAACCGGATGCAGAGCAAGCACAAAAATTGCAAGCGCTAGGCTACGTTGCCTCGAGTACATCTACTGTCAAAGACGACGAAAACCTCAAAGGGGTCGATCCCAAGAATAAGATTGAGATTTCGAACCTGCTTCATGATGGCATGTTCGATGTTGAAGATGCGCGTTATCAGGATGCGGTTCCGCTGCTAAAGCGAGTGCTGGCTGAGGAGCCGAATATGCCCATCGCCAACATGCAATACGGCATGGCGCAGGCTCGCCTGAAAAATTATGCGGAGGCGGTGCCGTTTTTGCAGAAAGCGATACAGCTGCTGCCTGACAACGGCATGGGCCGTTACGAATTTGGACTCGCGCTGTTCGAAACCGGCGATTGGAAAGGTGCTGCACCCCAGTTCGAGGCAGCTGTAGAAAAAGCTCCAAGATGGGCGGATGCACAGTTCTCGCTGGCATCGGTCGACGCCCGCATCGATCGCGTGCCTGATGCGATGGAACATCTTGACAGTTGTCTCGAACTGAATCCCGATCACTATCGCGCTAACCTTTTACGCGGACGCTTGCTGTCGTTGCTCGGCAAGCCGGACGATGCCTTAGCGAATCTTCAGAAGGCATCTGCCGTCGAACCTGATTCTCGGGAGGCACACCTGTTTCTTGCCGACGCCTACCAGCAACTCGGACGGACATCGGAAGAATCGCTAGAGCGAACGCGGGCAGAAAAGGCAACTCCGCCGGCAAGGTGAGAGGAGCGACAGGAACCGCTCACATCAAAGCTCGTCATCTTGAGTGAAACTCGAGGGTTCCACTACCCACCGAAGATTTCTCTCGCGCCGAAAAAGCCGCCGCCGCGAGGACGATGATTGCCGGGTAACACTCCAGCGTGTAGCGTGGCTCGGGATTTTCCAGAGTTCCGAGAAACACGGACCGCAGGAGAAGAAAGCAAACCAGCAGTCCCACCCAACGAACTATTGAACTTTTGCGAATCACCCCGAAGACTGCCGCAGCGACGTAGAGCAGGTTCAAGAAGCCGAATCCTACCGCCACTGTTGATCGCGCCGGATCATCGTTAAATTCCCACCAGCGCACATCCGGTGGCAGCATTTCGGTGCGTGGACGGAACCACATATCCGTAATGCGCAGCAAAGGAAGAGTGGCATAGTAACGAGCGGGATTGGTCCGTATCCGCTGTTCAGCCAGTTGCTCGAAACGCGCGTCAAGGTCTGGAGTTACGTCTTGCGAATCGTTGTAGTCGTCGATCAGAGAACTTGTTGTCTCCCTCTCGTCGTCGCTATCGGTCGAGCGCGCCGGGAGTTTTGCCATCTCGATCTTCTCGCCCGGAACATTCCAGTACACTTCTTCGACCGACGCATATTCCGCCATCCACGTTTTTACCCAACGGTTGAAGCCACGCAGAACAAGTTCATCGGTATCGTTGGCATAACGCGGAGCCAGCGGTTGAAAGTGGTGCAGCGTGCGGAAGTTGCGGATCGTCCAAGGACCCATCGGTGCAAGGGCGAAGACCGCGACCACGATCGCGGCGGCCATAATTTGCGTGATGCTAACCGATGGCGCGCGATCACCTCCCGCAGCCTGTGATGCCACACTCTTGACCGCCAGTATTGCGAGAAAGAGCAAAACTGCTCCAAGCAAGATTCCGCCGTCCGGCCGCAACAGGATACACATCCCGATCGCAACTCCGGTTGCGGCCCATAGCGATAGATAAGATCGATTTCCTTCACCGGAGCCAACCCTGGGTGCGCCACCCATGCTATCCAGCGCCGCCGCTGCGCAATCGAGCGCGAGAGCAGTGAAGAATATCTCCAGGGTTTCGGTGAGCACCGCCGAAACATAGTTCGCTAGAAAAGGGCACAGCGCGGTGAGAACAAAGGCGACATCCGCGGCTCTGTCGGAGATCAGGCGGCGCGCAAGGTCGGCCACCAGCAGGCAAGTCGCAAGGTCGAACAAGACTTGAACCAGCATCACCGCCTTCATATTGCCGACACCGAAGATCGCGACAACAAGAGCGAGAAAAGCTGGATAGCCCGGCAGGCGAGCGTCGGTCGGCGTTATCTGCTTTTGTGCAGTTGCAGGCTGGCTAGTGTCCGAATGCCCGTAAATCCCATGTTGCAACCAATTGGTAGCGAGGTCGGCGTAGATGTGCGAGTCGTCCGTCACCGCCGGAAAAAACACGACGAAGAACAGTCGGAGAACCAGGCCCGCCAGCGCGAACGAGAAAAACAATCTTCTATGCAGTCGAAGTAACGGAAGCACGTTTGAATATATCGTGAGTTGACGGTTTTCCCCATTGGCTGAACGAACGCGCTCTGGTGCAGAACGTCGTCGAAAATGCGGCGCTAACTTGCCGATGGCGGTAAAAACCATGTTTCCCGCAAACAAAGTTTGACCCCCTGCGGCTTGCATCTTAGGATGGAGTCACACAAGAAGAATGGCAAAACAGGTCTTTTACGATCCGAAACAGGCACGCTGGCGGCGGATTCGGCGCGCTTTCGACGCTGCTGCTCTGGCTTTTTCCTTCTTGCTGATTTTTTTCATCTACAGTGTCTTGCGAGGCGAGCCCCTCCCCGACCTCTCGTGGTTGACCGAAAAGAAGCCTTATCACGCCTTGCGTGAGAACGAAAAAGCCAAGGCTCGTGAAAAACGTCGTCTGGCTACTGTTGCAAGAGCGGGACATCGCCGCCCTCCGCGCAAAGGCTCGTCGCAGGTCTCTCTCGATTCCGCGCAAGGCGTTCGTGCTGCGTTCTACGTTTCGTGGGACACTGCGAGTTATTCTTCGCTGCGTGAATACGCCCGACAGATCGACCTTCTGTTCCCAACATGGCTGCAGGTACTGAGCGCGGATGGACACCTGCAAGGCGTCGATCCCGAGACGAATGCCATGTTCGATGTCATCCAAGGGCAGAAAATCCATCCCGTTGACGACAAGGTCATGCCGTTCCTCAAAAATGAAGGGACGAGCATGGAAGTTTTCCCCGTGGTACAAAACTTCGATGGCACCGATTTTGTCCCCGGCGTCGGCGACTTTCTTAACAATCCAGAGGCACGCGCCAGATTTCGCCGCGAGATCGGGCTCTTTCTCGCGAGCGATCACTATCACGGATTGATGATCGATTTCGAATCGTTTCCGAAGAAAGCGCAGCCGGGATACGTTGCGTTGCTCCGCGAACTCTCGTCAGACCTGCACGGCAAGGGAATGAAGCTCTACGTGAGCGTGCAGGTTCGCAATGAAGACTACGACTACAAGGCGATCGCCGCCGCCGTCGATGGCGTCGTGATCATGAACTACGACGAACACTATCCGGGCGGCAAACCGGGAGCCGTAGCTTCGCAGGAATGGTTCCAGAACAACCTGGAGTCGGCAATCAAAGAAATCCCTAAGGCAAAGCTTATCTGCGCCATCGGCAATTATGGCTACGACTGGGCGCAAAAGCCGAAGAATGGCAAGTTGCCCGAGGGAGTGCACGACAAGAGCGTGTCCGTGCAAGAGGCCTGGCTAGGCTCTCGCGATTCCGAGGAAGACATCGATTTCGATGGGGACGCGCTTAACCCACACTTCAGCTATCTCGACGAAGATAATCTCCGCCACGATGTCTGGTTTCTTGACGCGGTTACGGCGCTCAACGAGATGCGTGCGGCCCAGTCGCTCGGCATTCAGACCTTCGCTCTCTGGCGGCTCGGCTCTGAGGACCGCGCGCTGTGGCGCGTTTGGGATACGCCGGGAGAAGCGAATGCGTCCGATCGGTTAAAGGATGTTCCGCCTGGTCAGGATGTTGACATGGAGGGTGGAGGCGAGATTCTCCACATCGAGGCTCGGCCCACCAACGGCTGGCGTGACCTGACGATTGACAAGCAGACTGGACTCATCGGTGACGAGACCTTCACCAGTTTGCCCGAACCATACCGCGTTGCTCGATATGGATCCAGCAAGAATGAGTTAGCTCTCACCTTCGACGATGGTCCCGATCCGGAGTGGACGCCCCCAATTCTTGACGTGCTCAAGCACGAGCAGGTTCCGGCAACGTTCTTCATCATCGGAATTCAAGCTGAAAAGTTTCCTGGATTGACCCAGCGAATTTTTCGGGAGAAGCACGAGATAGGAAACCACACTTTTACTCATCCCGACATCAGCACGATTGGCACCGGCTACATGCGCGTTGAGCTCAATCTGACTGAGCGCCTGTTCGCCAGTCGGCTGGGTATGCGCACTCTTCTCTTCCGCCCGCCGTACTCGGTAGACGCAGAGCCTGACACCGAAGATCAGGTTCGTCCGCTTGAACTGACGCAGAGCATGGGTTACATCACCGTCGGCAACAAGATTGATCCCAAGGACTGGAGCGACGAACCGGCGCTGACGCCAAAACAGATTGCCGCCGGAGTCTTAGAGCACCTGCCGCCATGCCAGTCCACCGACCAGAAGTGCGGCAACATCATTTTGCTGCACGATGGTGGCGGAAACCGCTATCGAACGTTGCTGGCACTGCCGTTAATCATCGACGGCGCTCGGGCTCGTGGTTTCACTTTCGTTCCGGTTTATAAATTGATGGGCAAAACGCAAGCCGATGTAATGCCTCCCCTTCCGGCGAACGAGTATTGGTCGGCAAGACTCAACTGGATCGGCTTTTGGCTGGCGAGCACGGTGATGACGGCCATCACGGTGATCTTTTTCCTCGGCGATATTTTGATGACCGGGCGGCTGATCTCGGTCGGTGTTCTGGCAATTTATGACCGTTTGAGTTCGCAGGTGTTCGGAACGCCGGAAGAGGTAAGAGCTTTCAGGCCGCGCGTTGCTATCCTTATTCCCGCCTACAACGAAGAGAAGGTGATTGAGCGCACCATCCAAGGCGCACTTGATTCGGACTATCCGAACCTGCGCGTCATTGTGATCGACGACGGTTCAAAAGACCGGACTTTAGAAATTGCTCATCGCACGTTTGCTGCGGAAGAGGCTGCGGGAAAAGTTGTAATTTTGTCGAAGGCGAATGGCGGCAAGGCTGAGGCTCTTAACTTTGGCTTGCAGCACGTTGGCGATGCCGAGCTATTCGTGGGCATTGACGCCGATACCATCATCGCTCCCGACGCGATCCTGCGCATGGTGCCGCACTTCCTAAATCCAAAAGTGGGCGCCGTCGCCGGCAATGCAAAGGTAGGGAATCGCGTCAATCTGTGGACGCGGTGGCAGGCGCTCGAGTACATCACCAGCCAGAATTTCGAACGGCGTGCGCTGAATACGATGGGTGCAGTGAGCGTTGTTCCCGGGGCGATTGGAGCGTGGCGAATTTCAGCCGTTATTGAAGCGCGTGGCTACCACGTAGATACGGTTGCCGAAGACGCTGACCTTACCATGGCGCTCCTGCGCAACGGATATCGCGTCGAGTACGAAGACCGAGCCCTGGCTTTCACCGAGGCGCCTACGACCGCCAATGCACTCATGCGCCAAAGATTTCGCTGGTCGTTCGGAATTCTGCAAGCCGTCTACAAGCATCGCGCAGTTTTCGCACGAAAGGGATTTCTGGGATTCGTTGCGCTGCCCAATATTCTTATATTCCAAATTCTTTTGCCGTTAGTCTCGCCCTTTATCGACCTCATGTTTGCCACCGGAGTGATCTGGTACTTCGTTCAGAATTATTTCCACCCCGAATCGAACGACCCAGCCAGCTTCCATCGCCTGTTGATCTTCTTCGGTGCTTTCCTGGTCATCGACTTCATCGCGTCTTCAATCGCGTTCGCACTGGAGCGCCGCCACCCAGAGGCCCGCGAAGATGCGTGGCTGCTTAGCCAGGTATGGCTGCAACGCTTTGCCTACCGCCAGGTTTTTTCCTTAGTTTTGTTTCGCACGCTGAAGCGAGCCATCCAGGGCCTGCCGTTCGCCTGGGACAAACTCGATAGAACTGCGGCCGTGAATTACGTGCCCAGCGAACGACGCGACTCCGTCAACGTTTCCTGAGCGCTGGGTAATGGGCAGTTTGAACCTGCATCACAGCCTTCTCTTGGCGCTCGTTTCTAAACCGTCTTCGGAAGTGTAAAATTAAAGGTCGCAGTCACTGCGCTATTCTCTGCAGTAAAAGGATCCCCAATGGCAACCATGGAAGCCCCGCCGCGCCTGCAAGTCCGCCTTCATCAAGGTCCGTTCAAAAGCGAGCCCTTTTTCGATTTCACGAAAGAAGATAACGTGCGCAAAATGCGCTCTGCTATCGAAAAGGTGCGCGGACAACTCGGCCGTGAATACGACCTTGTGATTGGCGGCAAGCGCTCCAAAACCAGCGACAAAATTCGCTCCATCAACCCCGCGAAGCCGTCTGAGGTTGTTGGTGTTCATCAGAAAGCCGGAAAAGAGCACGTAGATCCGGCCGTCAACGCAGCCTTGCAGGCTTTTACCCATTGGAGCCGCACCACCGTCGAGGAGCGCGCATCGCTTCTTTACCGCGTTGCTGACGTGATGCGCCAGCGCAAGCTCGAATACATGGCCTGGCTCGTATTCGAAGTATCCAAAAACTGGGGCGAGGCTGACGCAGACATTTCCGAAACGATCGATTTCTGCGAGTATTATGCCCGCGAAGCGCTGCGCTTTGCCAAGACTGAGCCTTCGATCCAAATGCCAGGGGAGCGCGGCACCCTCACCTACATTCCGCTCGGAGTTGGCGCTGTCATTCCGCCGTGGAATTTTGCCTGCGCCATCATGGCCGGCATGACTTTGGCGTCAATCGTCAGCGGCAATACCGTTGTGCTGAAGCCGTCGAGCGATTCGCCGACCATTGCCGCAAAATTCGTCGAACTTCTCGAGGAGTGCGGAATGCCAGAGGGCGTGGTTAATCTGTGCCCTGGGGGCGGAGCAACCTTCGGCGACGCATTGGTTGCGCATGGTAAAGTTCGCTACATCGCCTTCACCGGCTCACGCGAAGTTGGATTGCATATTAATCAGACCGCCGCGCATCAGCAGCCAGGTCAGCTATGGATCAAACGTACTGTCCTCGAGATGGGCGGCAAAGACGCCATCATCGTCGATGCCGATGCGGACATCGATTCTGCGGTCGAGGGCGTTGCCCAGGCGGCATTTGGCTTCCAGGGCCAAAAGTGCTCGGCCTGTTCGCGCGCGATTGTCGATGAGCGCATCTACGATCAGTTCCTCCAGAAGTTGAAGACTCGTGTGGAGAAGATCACCATCGGCGATCCAACCATGAACCCGGGAATGGCGGCGGTCATCAATGAAGGCTCGATGAAAGATATTCTCCGCTACATCGAGATCGGCAAGAAAGATGGACGCTTGCTCACCGGCGGAGAGCGCGACACGAGTGCAGGCGAAGGCTACTTCATCAAGCCGACGGTGTTTGCCGACATCCCGGCAAAATCAACTCTGGAGCAGGAAGAGATTTTTGGTCCGGTGCTGGTCGTGATCAAATCGCGCAACTTTGATCAGGCGCTGGAAATTGCCAACGATACGGAATTTGGGCTCACAGGAGCGGTATATTCCAGCTCTCGAGAAAAACTGGATCGCGCCGTCCGCGAATTTCACGTCGGCAATCTCTACCTGAACCGCAAGTGTACGGGCGCAATGGTGGGCGCGCACCCGTTTGGCGGTTTCAACATGTCCGGCACCGATTCGAAATCCGGCGGCCCTGATTATCTATACCTCTTTACCCAAGCGAAAAGCATCGGCGAAAAAATGTCGTAGAGACGGGGCTTGCCCCGTCTAGGCGCTCTTCACGGACTAGTGGTGGGGAGACGCGGATAACCGCGTCTCTACAGCCAGAGTGGTGCGCCGAGCTGAATTATTTCACTTCGCCTGATAAATACTTCTCGGCGACTCCGTCGGAAATAATTTTTGGCTTCGATCCACCGAGATTGGTTAGAACCACGACCGTGAGCTTGTCGTCCAGATAGCGTGTGATGTGAGTTTCAAAGCCCTGCCATGCGCCTTCGTGTTCTACAAAATGATGGCCATTCTTGTCGCCGATAAACCAGCCAAAGCCATATTTCCCTGAATTCGGTTGCCCATCTTTTAGCTTCGCGACGGTCCACATCTGTTCAAGGCTTGCGTGCTTCAGCAGTTTCTCAGTGTAGAGAGCCTCATCCCATTTCGCGAGATCCAGAATGTTGAAATATAGGCTGCCGTCAGCCGTCGTGTTTAGCGTGGGCGATACCCATTCCTGATTTTTTAGTTCGCCCTTCACCAGCACATATCCGGAAGCTCGATTCGGGATGATGTCGGCTTCATTGATGATGCGAGTTGAAGTCATGCCAAGCGGCTTGAAGACTCGCGCTTGCAAAAAGTCCCCGTAAAATTCGCCGCTTACTTTCTGGATGACCAGACCAAGCGTAAGAAAGCCGAGATTGCTGTAGCTCCACTTCGTTCCCGGTGGATACGCAAGTGGAATTGCCTCCACGATTTTCAGCAGCTCTTTCGCGGTGTAATCCTTTCGCATATCGAAATTCTTTGGATAGTCCGTAAAGCCAGCGGTGTGGCTGAGCAATTCGCGAATTGTCACTTGTTTCCAGGTCGCCGGCGCGTCGGGAAAGAATTTCGTGAGCGGATCTTCGAGGCCGATCTTGCCGTCTTCCACCAGCATCATGACCGCGGTGGCGGTGAACTGCTTACCTACTGAGCCGGATTGGAAAATCGTTTCCGGTTTGACCGGCACCTCGAGTTCGAGGTTCGCCATGCCGTAGCCTTTCGTGAGGACCGGATGCCCGGCATGAGAGACCAGAAGCGCGACTCCAGGGATGTGCTGCCTTGCCATCTCTGACTTAACGAAATCGTCGACGGCGTCGGTCTGGGCAAAGCCCACAGCGGAACACAGGATGAAGATAGAAAGCAGAAAGCCTAGGCAGTTTGAAATATTTTTCATCCGGGACAGGATAACGGGTTGGCTGCTAAATAGGAAAGGACCTGATACCGCATCGGTGGAAGAATTTGCGAAAAATTTGGCCGCGGGCGTTATGAGAGGGAAGTGGGCGGCTTCGCAAGTTTCGGAAGGGCCCCGCCAGCATCGAGTCGTCCAGTTAGGGGAAGGGCACCAGTTCAAACTCGTGCCGTCAAACCGCACAAGCAAACACGCTTTAGCGCCTCAGGGACCGCTCCACGCAACAAGCTTTAAAACTCTACAAGCAAAAATGAAAAAAGGCCGCGCATCGATGCGGCCTTGTTTGAATACAAGATAGCTTAGTTGCTGATGCCCGCACTCTGCGATGGCTGCGGCACGGCTGCTGCTGCAGTCGCTGCGGCTGCTTCGTTCAGGATGCGGTGGTGAATGGTGAACAGCGCCAGTTCCAGACGATCCGAAACGCCAATCTTGTCGTAGACGTTGCGCAGGTAGTTTTTGATCACCTGCTCAGTGGTCCCCAGTTGCGTGGCAATTTCCTTGTTTTTATAGCCTTGGACGATCAGAGCTACAATCCGCAGTTCTTTCGCCGTCAGGCGGTCGCGGACGCGCAGGCCGACCATATCGTTTTCGGTCAGCTCGCTGGGCACGGCCATATCCTGCACCCAGTTTTCGCCGCGTGCAATCTTGCGCACACAGTCGACCAGCGCGGGGCTGGTAACGTTGCGATAGACGACGCCGTGCGCACCAGCAGCCATGTAGCGCTGAGCGCTCTCACCGGTATCAGCAAGAACGACGACGCGGGTCTTACTTTTATTTGCAGCCGACAAAATGGAATTAAAGTCGGAATGGAAGCCCCCGGCAATGATGAGTACGGCAGCCCGGAACTTATCGAGCGCCATAAACATCTGTTCAGCTGTCTGCGCCTGGGCCACAATGCGCATCTCGTCTTCCACGGCCAGCACCTTCGCGATGCCCGCCCGGAAGATTGCCTGGTTGTCGGCGAGAATGAGTTTCAACATGGGTCGCTCCCGATTAACTCTTACGTTAACTATTACGAACGAATTCGTACGAATCGATGACACATGCAACGCCGCGGTTGTCCCCGGCGTCCGGATGAGTGTTAGGCTCGTCGGTCCGTACCACACGGCCGCGGCACTGAATTACGACATCATCTTTGCCGCCTGTGACTTCCGGCGGCAGAGTAATTTCAAACTCTACTGGCGAGCCGACTTCGAGAGACGCGTCAGCCTTGATGTACACGCCGGCAGCGCTCAGGTTACCAGTCATACCGCTGGTGTTATCGGCATTATCTTCTTTATGAATTTTAATCGGCAAGTGCAGCGGAAATCTCTTCCCGGTACGCGCTTCGGACACAAAGCCTCCTCAACACCCTCTGCAAATCTGATTTAAAACCTTCGAACGAGCAAAACCCACGGCTTCAAGTCATTTAGCAGCTATCGGCGTTATATCACGGAAAATACTCCAAAAGAAGTCCCCGTTACCGAAGTAACGAAGTAGGAACTAGGTACTCCCCTTGGCCTGAACCTCATTGTACAGGCGCTTCCGGCGTTGGTTCGATTACAAGATTGTGGCGTCGCATAACGCGGCGACGCTTCGATTCCTGGAGTGGAGTAGACGCTGCCACGGCGCACAGAACAAAAAACCAGGCGGCATTGGCCGGGATTTGTAGGTTGAAATCCAAAAAGCTGTGAATCAGAATCCCGACGCATCCGAGCAGCGCCGCAACCGTCAGCGATCCCGAAGAATTCTCGGTCCAATTTTTCATCTTGCTGGCACCCTGCCGGAAGAGCCCTACCAGAAACCAGACAGCAATTCCGAAGCCTACAATGCCTGTTTCGACCAACAACTGCAGATAGTCGTTGTGCGCTTGGTTCACAAAGAAGCTGGTGTAGAAACTGCGGTATTGCGGGTAAACGAACGGAAATGTGCCAAGCCCCCAACCCAAAATTGGCCGCTTCAGGAACATTCGCAGACAATCCCGATCGATCGTGACGCGAAGTCCGCCGGTGATCTCTTCTTTAGCTTCGGAGTGGATGCTGATCAGCCTTTTAGTAAGCTCGTTGCCGCCCATCCAGACCAGGAAAATGACTACCAGGGCTATAAACCCGCCGAGCATCGCTGGCCGTTGCCATCCACCTTCCTCGCGCTTGCGCAAGAGGAGGATTCCGAGAAGCAGGGCTTCGACCACGATAGCAATCATTCCGCCGCGAGATCCGGATAGAAAGACGCTGGCCGCCATCAGCGCGGCCACTGCGCCGATTCCAAACCTCCGATTTCCGCTGGTGTCCTGCGTAGCCGCGAGCACCAAGGGGAAAGGAGTCAGCATCTCCATCAATCCAGCGTAGTGGTTGTGATTTACGTAAGGACCATAAATGAAACCGCCCTGCTGCAAGCCGAAGATCCAGTACAGCTTTCCGTTCGGCGCCAAACCTTGAAGAGTGGCGAAAACGGCGAGCACTCCGCCAAATACAGTGAAGGTATTCGCAACCAATTCAAAGTGCGACGAGCGCCGCAACGATTGGCTGACCACAAAGGCGAGCATGCCGTAAGCCGCGTAGAGCAATAAATACTTGTAAGTTGCGAGCCGGTAGGAGCTGATTCCGGATGCCCATTGCACCGCGGCGAGAAGAAAAAAAGCAGCCATCGGACGGAAAAGGACGTTGTCAAAGATCTCAATTCTGTGACTGGCCCACTGCCGATAGACCCAGAGCATGATCAAAGCCAGCGACGATGCCTCCAGGCTGAAAATAGCCCACGGCTCGACGGCTCCGAATGCCAGAGGCGCGAAGATTAATATGCCGCACACGCCGATAAGGAGCGCGGTATTTCTTAAGCGCGGTTGCACCACCTTCACGACCGGGACAGCGGCGGGTTCGAGCGGTGTGGCTAACGCAGTGCTCAACGAGTCTCCTTGTTGCTTTCCGAATTACGTTCGGAAGATCCCGGCGAATCTTTGTCGGATACTTCTTTTGCGGACTCTCTCGGATCAAGCTCGAAATCTCCGAGCCACAACTTGCCGCGGATCGGTGATCCCGATGGGAAGCGTTCGATAGCAAGCGACAAGAGTGTTGTAGAACTGGAAGTAGTGACTCTGGAATGTACTTCCTTCCAGAAATCCGAGTCGTTCAGCGGGGCGCTGGTAAACAGAGACGTGCCACTGTAGGCGTCGCGTAAAACAATTTGTGGTCCGCCCGCGCCTTCGAAATCGGCCGATTTGTAATACGCCGAAAAGTCGTATGTTGTTGAGCCGCGCACTGGGATCAGCTGTTGTACGCCAGCGTCGTTGATGCCAGGACCTTCAAAAGTCAGGGAAAGCGAACGGTGGCCTTGGCGAAAGTCGCTCGGATCCAGAAGGGGCTTCACCCCGACGCGGTTGACGTAGGTCCAGTCGAAACCGCCGTTCAATATGTCCAGACTGAAATCGCCGTTGACGATCAGGTTTTCGTCGCTTGGCAAGTATGCGGAGAGTCCAAGCGCATCGGCCGACTGCTCCCATGCCTCCATGGCCGCATCAGGGCGATGCATATCGATCAAGTAGTGAACATAATCAAAAAGATATCGAGTCGGGAACTTTTCGTGCAACTGTGCGAGATGCGTCCAAACCTTGATTACTCCATCCGTCTCCTTCTTGCTGGCCAGCAGACTCATGAATGCAAGTAGCGAATCGGGACGATCAGGAACTACATCACGCAACATGGCATCGGTGTCGGGACGAACTCGCCATGAGGCTCGAAGCGCAGCATCAGCCAGCGAGATTTCATTTGCGATGACCACGCGAAACTCTCGCAGGGCCCGGTCGGTTTCTCCATCAACCAGAAAAAAATTGGCAGCCTCCCACGCTACATCGGGGGCGGTGGGCTCCGCCTCAAGAGCTTTCTCCAGTGCGGCGCGCTGCGCAGAAGTGTCACCAAGAATTTGATATTGCGCAGCAAGATCGAACCAGTAGCGAGCGTCGTGGGGATTTAATGCAGTGGCAGAACGAAGACTCTCCAGCGCCAACTGGGGGTCTCCGCCTGCGAATTGGAAGTAGCGCCCAAGGCGATGGCGATAGTCAGCGTTTCCCGGTGAAAGCCTGACCGATCGATGAAGGCTCGCCTCGGTCGCCCCGCCTGCAAATGCGCTCGCAGCAAATTCTTTTGCGGTCAGCAGCAGGTACAGGAAAGCAACCACACCGAATCCCACAATAAACTGCACACGTCGCCGAGCTGAAATGGCAATGACCATTGCATCCATGGATCACAGCTAATTAAAAAAGGACGGCTGCTATGACAGTTGGAAACTATACCGCTTTCGGTTCTACGTCGACCGATTCCTCACGGTAATACTGCGTGTATTTGCCCTGATATTCGTAGTAATAGTAATAATCCGGCGACGTTAGATCGACCGCGTTCAGAAGAACGCCTGCTACGTGGGCATTCACCTGCATCAGGATGTCGCGAGCCCGGCGCAGCGCCTGCTTCGTCGTCTGCCCTGAACGAATCACGAGAATCGTAGCGTCGGCGCGTGGAGAGAGTACCACAGCGTCTGTAACAGAAAGCGTCGGCGGTGTATCGATGACGATGTGGTCAAACTGTTGCCGCAATTCCATGACCAGGTCACGCATGTTCGAGGAAGCCAGCAGTTCTGCCGGGTTTGGCGGGGGAGTGCCGGCCGGCATGATGAGAAGATTGGGCAAAATTGGAGATGTCGTAATCGTCTGTTGTACCGTCGCGCTGCCCGTGAGCACGTTGCTCAGACCGCTGCGCGGTCCCATGCCCAACGTCTTGTGAACACTGGGGCGACGAAGATCGGCGTCGATGAGCAAGACCCGAACGCCCTTCTGCGCCAGCACGATGGCGGTGTTGATACTGGTAGTGGTCTTGCCCTCTTGCGGACGGGCGCTCGTCACCATGATCACCTTCGGCGGAGCGCCTAGATTCGACAACAACAGCGAAGTTCGCAATGCACGGTAAGATTCCGCCATCTGTGACTGCGGTCGAATTTGGGTGACGGTCTCGAAGGCTTCACTGGTTGGCGTCAAGGCAAGACGCTTTCCGCCGGATCCGAGACGCGCAGTTTTTGACCCTAACGGGATCATTCCAAGCGAGGGCAATCCGGAAATCGTCTGCGCTTGCTCGGGCGTACGAACCGTGTTGTCCATGTTCTCGAGCAGGAAGGCCAAGCCGACGCCGGAAATGATTCCAAGCACGAGCGCGAAAGACAGATTCCGCGGGATGTTCGGCTCACTTGGAGAGGACGGTATGCGTGCCGCATTGATAATGCGAAAATTGTTGGAGCGCAGGCCTGCGGTGACTCCCGCTTCTTTCAGTTTTTCAAGCAAGCCTTCGTAGAGGGTGCGGTTGCTGTCAAGGTCACGCTTCAGGATGCTGTATTCAATAGCGCTTTCGTTCAGCTTGTTCGCTTCCTGCTTCTGCTTATCGAAGGCAGTGCGCAGCATCGTCTCGCGCTGAAGCGCAGCGAGATATTGTTGCTTCAGGTGATCGACTGCCTTGCTGGTCTCTGAGTGCAACTGCACGTCGATTTCTTTAAGTTGATTATTGAGTTGCTGCACTCGCGGATACGAAGGTCCGAACTGGGTGCTGAGTTCTGCCACCTGGATTTTTAAGCCCACCTGCTGTTCCCGCAACTTATCGAGAAGCGCCGAGCCCTGTGTTTGAATCCCCGCGTCTGAGATAATCGCAGCCGAAACTGCCACGGGGTCGTCCGACTGAGTCTGACGATAGACCGACTCTTTCTGCATGCGGTCCGACTCGGCCATTGTCATCTCTTTGTTCAGTTCGTCGAGCTTCGAGGTGATGATGTTGTTCTTCTCGTCGGCGCCGAGGATCTCATGTTCTTTTTGATAACGCACCAGCTTTTCCTGCGAGGTTTCCACTTTCATCTGCAGGTCGACGAGTTGTTTTGAAAGCCAGTCCGACGCCTGCATGGTCGACTCAAACTTGGTCTTGAAATTCTGCTCGACGTAGGTCGATGCTAGCGTGTTCACCGCGCTTGCGGCGAGTTGCGGATCGGTGCTTGAGTAGTGAATCTCCATCACCCGCGTATTTGGAATCAGGGTGACCTTGAGGCCTCCCCGAAAGCGCGCCAGTAAAGCAGAGGTGCGGTTCGAATCGCTCTGCAGCGGGTCGGCAACAAGATTCGCCTGCTTCTGGTCGGAGTGGCCTCCAAACTCAGCCCGCTTATCGAGATTGAGTTGGCGGATAACCTGCAAAGCCATCAAGTCGCTTTGTAACACTCGAACTTCGGTGTCAAGATCGCTTTGATCGGAGTAATCGACGACCGGAACAGAGTCCTTAAAAGTGATGAGATTGGAATCGGCTTTATTGATAACGATCTGGCCAACCGCTTCGTAAACAGGAGTCTGGCGCAGGCTGGCCACCGCGACCGCCAGAAAGATGCCGATGACGACGAACGTGACTAGCCATTTGCGCTTGATGAGGACTCGCATGTACTCACGAAGCGATGAATCCTGCGACGGCAAGTTGTAGACAGCCGAATGAATCGGTCGTAGAAACTCGGCCTGAGCCGAGTTGTCACTTTGTGCTTCATTCCGCGATCCTTCGGGTCGCGGAATCAGGGGGCCCAATGACATCTTTGCTCCTTAATTTCTCTTGCCGGATTGCTCTTGCCTGTTTTGATCGCTGATTGACAATTCCCGAAAAGCCGCCGCCCTCAGACAGAAAGGCATTCGTCCCGCGTCGTTAACGCGTCTCTAAAAGGCACACCTTGCACGTATTAGGATTGCGTCGATTTTAACATCCGAGAGGGCGGGCAAGGCACGAATCATTACGCCGCAAGCAGTGTCTTCTCAGATGCTTAGAGCTAAGCGTGTCAGATCGAGAGTTGCAGGCCGCCCGGTCTCGGTGTCACTTGTGTTTTTTGTTCGACAACTTACATGTCTGCTCATTGATAAAAATATTAGTGGAAGCGAAGTGTGGCTGGTCATTCTGAAGATTGCTCCTGGGCGTTCCTTGCTGTATTTCGCTCAGCAGCGTGCTTGCTTCAAGGTGCCGTCGGTCCGCTGTGAGGTCTCGGGGTCGGCTATACTGTCATGCAAGCGGACTATCAAAGTGACCGAACGATCCGCTAAACCATGCTGATCTTGGCGGATCCCCTACAGCAAAATTCGTTCAAAGTCCGGTCTCAGGGAAAAGAATGTTGAATTGGTCGCAGGAATCGATACTCGTCACAGGTGGAACCGGTTCTTTTGGAAAGAAGTTTGTTGAGATGATGTTGCGTGACTACCATCCGCAGCGCCTCGTGATCTTCAGCCGTGACGAGTTGAAGCAGCACGAGATGCGAACCGGCGGATTCGATCATCCCAGCCTGCGATATTTCATTGGAGACGTCAGGGACGTAGAGCGACTGAAGCGGGCCTTCTCTGGCGTTACTCTCGTCGTCCATGCGGCCGCCCTCAAGCAGGTTCCCGCGTGTGAATACAACCCCTTCGAAGCCATTCAAACTAATATCATTGGTGGCAAAAATGTCATCGACGCGGCCATCGATCAGGGAGTTCGACGCATCCTCGCGTTGAGTACGGACAAAGCTGTAAATCCGATCAATCTGTATGGCGCCACCAAGCTGTGCGCGGAGAAAGTGTTCGTGCAAGCCAACGCTTATGCTGGTGCTAAAAACACTCGCTTCAGTTGCGCGCGCTACGGCAACGTAGTCGGAAGTCGCGGTAGTGTGATCCCGGTCTTTTTGGAACAGCGCAGAACTGGGAAGATTACGATTACCGATCCGCGTATGACGCGTTTTTGGCTGACCCTCGAACACGGCGTCAGATTTGTTGTCCGTTGCTTGGAAGAGATGCATGGTGGCGAAATTTTCGTTCCAAAAATTCCCAGCATGCGTTTGCAGGACCTCGCCGAGACGATCGCGCCAGGCTGCAAGGTTGAGCACATCGGCATTCGCCCGGGAGAAAAACTGCATGAGGTCCTTGTCTCTGAAGATGAGTCCCGGCAGACTCTTGAGACCGATGACATGTACGTGATCCAGCCCTCCCACTCCTGGTGGAAGTCGGAAAACTGGGACCGAGCAAAACCGCTGGTCGATGGATTCCGTTACGCCAGCGACAACAATGATCGCTGGCTGACCAAACGAGAGTTGGAAGATTTGGTCGCCCCTGAAATGCGAGCGGCCGAGGCGCTTCCGGCGACCGCGTAGAATGACCTCCCTCCCCGAGAATAAGAAGCTCGCCATTGCTGGTGGAGTTCCAGTACGCGACAAGTTGCTGCCTTACGGACGCCAGAGTCTGGATGCCACTGATATTGACGCTGTAGTCGAAGTCTTAAAGTCGGACTGGCTGACCACCGGGCCCAGAGTCGGAGAATTCGAAGAACGCTTCGCCGCGCGCGTCGGCGCCCAGCACGCCATCAGCTTCAGTTCCGGCACGGCAGCCCTCCATGGCACCGCCTTTGCCGCAAAGCTTGGGTCTGGCGATGAAGCAATCACTACCCCGATGACCTTCTGCGCGACCGCCAATTGCATCCTGTATCAAGGCGCGAAGCCGATATTCGCGGATGTTTCGATGGACACGCTGAATCTCGATCCTGTCAGAGTTCTCGAAAAGCTGACATCTCGCACCAAAGCGATCTTCGCCGTGGATTACGCGGGCCATCCCGCAGCACTCGATGAACTTCAGGTCTTGGCTAGAAACCAAGGCGCCCTTTTGATCGAAGACGCTTCGCACGCCCTCGGGGCGGTCTTCCAGGGCGAGCGAGTCGGCAGCATAGCGGACATGACGGTGTTCAGCTTTCATCCGGTAAAGCACATCGCGACCGGTGAAGGCGGCATGGTGACGACCAACGATTCCAAACTCGCGGAGACCTTGCGGCGCTTTCGCAACCACGGGATCAGCAGCGAAGCTCGGCAGCGGCAAGACGCGGGGCAGTGGTTTTACGAGATGGTCCTGCTTGGTTTTAATTATCGGCTCACCGACATCGCGTGTGCGCTTGGAATCTCTCAACTGGGGAAACTTGACGAAAATTTGCGCCGCCGCCGTGAGGTTGCGGCAGCATACACAGCAGCTTTCCGTGATCTAGCTTCGCTGGAAGTTCCTGCGGTGCGTAATGGCATTGACCCAGCCTGGCATCTTTATCCGATCCGGTTGAGACTTGAAACCCTCAGCGTGAGCCGCTCCGAAGTTTTTCAGGCATTACGAGCGGAAAATATCGGCGTGAACGTGCATTATGTACCAGTGCATCTGCATCCCTACTATCGCGATCGTTTTGGCACGAAGAAGGGCGATTTTCCAGTTGCCGAGAATGCCTACGAATGCTTGATCAGCCTCCCCATGTTTCACGGCATGAGCAGAGAGGACCTGCACGATACGATTGAAGCAGTCTTAAAAGTGGCGTCGTATTATCAGGTTGGCAACGTGAATGGCGGACGCTCTCGACTACTGGGCGCGAGAGGTTAGAAGAAGTATGTCGACGGCTGAAGAATGGGTCGGCTACCGTACGCTGATCGTCGGGGCCGGATCGATCGGTCGACGGCACGGCAGAAATCTGCGGTCGCTCGGAATAAAAAATCTCGCTTTTTGCGATACCAATAGCGTCGCGTTAGAACGTTGCCGCGAAGAGGTACAAGCGGAAAACTTCAGTCAATATTCTGATGCCCTGCGTGAATTTTGTCCCGATGTGGTCCTCGTCTGCACCCCGCCGATCCACCATGTAGAGCATGCCCTGGCCGCATTAGATGCCCACGCTCACGTATTCATCGAAAAGCCTCTCTCCCACGAATCGAGCGCGATTCAACCGCTGATCGCGGAAGCGCGCCGGACCGACCGCAAGGTCCAGGTCGGATATAATCTGCGCTTCCATCCCGGCTTGCAAATCTTGAAAGACCTTATCGATTCCAAAAAGATCGGTCGAGTTCTTTGGATTAACGCGGAAGCTGGACAATATCTTCCCGATTGGCGCCCTTGGCAGGATTACCGTGAGAGCTACAGCGGACGGCAGGATCTCGGGGGAGGCATCATCCTCGATGGCTCACACGAGTTGGACTACATCTGCTGGCTGCTCGGACTTCCCACCGAGGTCATATGCCGGGCGGAGCAATTGAGCAGTCTCAAAGTAGACGTCGAAGACTCAGCCTGGATTTACCTGACTTTTCCGGATAAGCGTCGCGTAGAACTACATCTCGATTTTGTTCAAAGATCGTATACGCGAACCTGTAAAGTTGTCGGCGACCAGGGCACCGCGATCTGGGACTTTACGGCAAAAGAAGTTCGACTCTTCAACGCCGCTCAGTCCTCTTGGGAGTCGATACCATACACGTTCGAAGTCAATGATATGTATGTGAAAGAGCTAGTTCATTTTTTTGAATCTATTGATGGTGACACTGGGCCCATGGTCGATCTTGAGCAAGGAAGGGACGTAATTAAAGTAGTAGAAGCAGCGAAGAAGTCTTCGGAGGAAGGCAAACCACAGTTACTCACATGGAAAAACGAAGCTCAAACTGGACCGGTCGTCGCTATCATCCAAGCTCGAATGGGATCCAGTCGACTGCCCGGCAAGAGCCTGGCTGAAATTGAAGGGCGTCCGATGTTGTGGCACGTCATTCAGCGAGTGAAGCGGGCCAAGTTGGTGGATCGAGTTGTGGTGGCAACCTCCATCGCTTCAGTTGACGACGCGATCGAAAAGATGTGCGGAGAAAACGATGTCCGCTGCTACCGCGGCAGCGAGAACGACGTGCTGGATCGCTACTACACCGCCGCCCAGGGAGAAAAGGCCTCGCAGGTGGTGCGCATCACCGCCGATTGCCCGTTAATCGATCCCCAGGTGATCGATCGAGTCGTAGGTCGTTTTCAAACTGGCGACCTTGACTACGCTTCCAACGCGATGGTACGAACCTATCCCGATGGACTTGACACGGAAATTTGTTCTTTCTCGGCGTTGGAAAGGGCTTGGCACGAAGCACGTAAGACTTCTGAACGCGAACATGTTACTCCCTATTTGAGATCCGGAAAATTTCGCACCGCCAATGTCGAGAACACTTCCGCGCTCTCTTACTTGCATTGCCGCTGGACCGTAGACGAGAGGGAAGACCTTGATTTTGTTCGTGCCGTTTATCGGCAATTTCGAGATAAAGAAGATTTTTTGATGGACGATGTCTTGCAACTTCTGCGCGACAAGCCCGAACTCGAGAAGGTTAACGCGCAGATTGTTTCGAACCGAGGCTATTACAAAAGCTTGTTCGACGACGCAGATGCCGCAGCCGCCCCGCCCCGGTCCATTGAGAAATCAAAAACATGGCTCGCGCGTTCCAGGAAAGTAATCCCAGGCGGAGCGCAAACCTTCAGCAAGGGAGCAAATCAGCACGTGCTGGGTGTTGCTCCGATGCTCTTGGCGAAGGGTAAGGGATGCCGGGTTTGGGACGTAGACGGAAACGAATACATCGATTACATCCAGGGACTACTTCCCAACATTTTGGGATACGCCAATGACGAGGTCAACGCCGCAGTGGCGGCTCAATTAAGCCGAGGACACAGTTTTTCGCTGGCCCATCCGCTTGAAGTTGAATTAGCTGAGCGGCTGACGAAATTAATTCCTTGCGCCGAAATGGTTCGCTTCGGGAAGAATGGGTCTGACGCCACGGCTGGCGCAGTGCGCGCCGCTCGCGCCCTGAGCGGCCGCGAACGTATCGCCTGCTGCGGGTACCACGGCTGGCAGGATTGGTTCATTGGCAGCACGACTCGAAATGCCGGAGTTCCGCAAGCAGTACGGGAACTGACCCATGCCTTCGTCTACAACGATCTAGGATCGCTCGACAAAGTGCTGAGTGCTCACAAAGGCGAATTTGCGGCTGTGATCATGGAGCCGGTCAATTTCTGGGCGCCCGCCAGCGGTTTTCTCGAAGGGGTAAAAAAACTGACACACGAGCACGGCACGTTGCTCATTTTCGATGAAATTTGCAGCGGCTTTCATTTTGGTTTGGGAGGCGCGCAAAATAAATTTGGCGTTACTCCGGATCTCGCCTGCTTCGGCAAAGCGATGGGCAACGGATTCCCCATTGCCTGCGTGGTCGGTCGGGCCGACGCAATGAAGGCCTTCGAAGATATTTTTTTCAGCTTTACCTTTGCCGGAGAAGTCGCTTCCATGGCCGCCGCCATGAAAGTTCTCGATATCCTGGAGACCACTGACACCCTCGCTCGGATGAACGCCAACGGCCGCGTTCTGCAAGAAGGCCTTAATATGTTGGCAGCCGAGGCTGGCTTGCAGGATCGCGTCAAGTGTATCGGCTATCCTTTCTGGTCCCTGATCAAATTTTTGGATGCCGACGGCAAGGATAGCTTGCTGGTGCGGAGTCTGTTCACGCAGGAGTGCGCCAAGCGAGGCGTTTTGCTGCTGGCTACTCATAATATGACTGGAGCGCATGACCCGCTTGCCATTGAACAAACGCTTGGCATCTATGCACAAGTCTGTAAAACTCTCGCGAGCTGGTTGAGCGACCCCCGCCCGGAAAGATTTCTCGAAGGCGAGATCATTCAGTCTGTATTCAAGGTTCGCGCGTAAAAATGACTACTCTCTCTTCAACCAAAGTCTTGGAGAATTAGGTTGGAGAAGGTCCCTCAGTTACTGGTCTGTGCCGAGTCCGGAGTCGAAATTGGTACCGGCCACGTGATGCGATGCCTCGCCCTGTCGCAGTCGTGGGTGCGTCGGGGCGGCAAGGTCAAGTTTTTTCTCTCCGAAGGACTGCCAAGTATCGAGGAAAGGATTGAAGCCCAAGGCATTTCCGTCCAAAGACTGTCAAAAGCAGGCGAACGCTTTCCGCAAGCCCTGTTACGCTTGGCAAGCCGAGAAGGCTCTTCAATAGTAATGCTCGACGGCTACAATTTCGGGGAGAAGGATCACCAATTTCTCAACGACGCAGGTTTGCATGTTCTGGCGGTGGACGACTTCGCCCATTCGCCTAACTACTTTGTTTCCTGGATATTGAATCAAAATATCTATGCTGCGGCAGAAATGTACCAGCAAGTAGCTCCTAAAACCAAACTTCTTTTAGGCACCTCTTACATCGTTTTGAGAGATGAATTCTTGCCGTGGATAAGCTGGAATCGCAAATCGTCGCCTGTAACACGAAATGTTCTGATCACATTAGGGGGAAGCGATCCATCGAATGCAAGCGAGCGAATTCTCGATGCCCTTTCTTTGATGGCTCCCAATACTCAGGATTTAAATATCACGTTGGTGGTGGGCGCAGCGAATCCACACTGGCTGGCCCTGCAGTCTGCAGTCAAGCGTTCGCGTTTGCGCGTGCGCGTGCTTAGAGATGTCCAAGATATCCCAAAACTAATGGCTTGGGCCGATGTGGCTATTGCTTGCGCCGGAACTACGGCCTATGAGCTTTGTTTCATGGGAGTGCCGTCGATCCTCTTCGTAGCCGCCGACAATCAAGTCGGGATCGCCGAACACCTATCGAAATTGGGAGTTGCAGTAACCGGCGGACCATGTTCTGAAATTGACGCCGCTCGGTTCTCCAGCCAATTTAGAGCGCTGACTGAGTCCGCTCGCGGTCGCAAGGCAATGTCGTGCGAGGCGCGAAAGTTAGTGGACGGACTGGGAAGCGCGAGGGTTCGGGGTGAATTGTTAGACCGCGCGTTGAGGTTGAGGTTCGCGGTCGACAGTGATTGTAGCCATTTATTTCAGTGGGCGAATGATCCGGATACACGCGCAGCTTCGTTTCGTCCCAGTGCGATTGCGTGGGATGAACATGTCCGGTGGTTCACAAGAAACCTGCAAGATCCAGACTCTATAGTCTACGTCGGCGAAAACGAGGCAGGCGACTCGGTGGGCGCCGTGCGATTTAAGATTGCCGGCGAAAAAGCTGTCCTTTCGGTAAGCGTCGCGCCAACCTGTCGGGGACAAGGCTGGGGACAAGAACTGATCTTGTTTTCTACTCATCTACTCGCTCGTTCCTGTCGAGTACAGCGGATCGAGGCTTTGGTAAAACCGAACAATCTTCCATCTGTTCGTCTCTTCGAGGCTAGCAATTTTCTTCAGACTGGGAGGGCACAAACCAATGGCCAGGAGGCTTTACTCTTCACATGGGAATGTTGGAAAGAAACCAATGAGTGACATAAGCATTCTCGGAAGGCCCATCGGCACCGGCCACCCCACTTACATCATCGCTGAGCTCTCGGCCAACCATAATCAGGATTTCGAACAGGCCGTCCGACTGCTCCACGCCGCGAAAGATGCGGGGGCCGATGCCATCAAACTGCAAACTTACACCGCCGATACGATTACCCTGCGGAGCGACAAGGACTGCTTTCGCATCGCCGGCGGCACGCTCTGGGATGGTCGGATTCTGCACGATCTCTATCAAGAGGCGTTTACCCCGTGGGAATGGCAGCCAAAACTCAAGAACATCGCTGACCACCTTGGCGTCCATCTGTTCTCCAGCGCATTTGATGAAAGCGCCGTAGATTTCCTCGAAACCATTCACGTTCCTGCGCACAAGATCGCATCCTGTGAGCTGGTCGACGTTGGGTTGATCAAGAAAATGGCCAAGACCCGCAAGCCTTTGATCTTGTCAACCGGAATGGCAAGCAAGGAAGAGATCAGCGAAGCAGTTGATACGGCGCGTGCCGCGGGTGCTACGCAGATCGCACTGCTGAAATGTACAAGCGCCTATCCGGCGCCTCCTGAGGAGGCGAACTTGCTGACGATCCCGGAGATGGCTCGCAAATTTAATTGCACAGTCGGCCTATCCGATCACACCATGGACTTGGCTGTCCCCGTTGCAGCAGTCGCGCTGGGGGCCAGCATTATTGAAAAGCATATTTGTCTGAGTCGGCAGAATGGCGGCCCGGACGCCGCGTTTTCGCTTGAGCCGAACGAGTTCAAGGCAATGGTAGATGCGGTGCGCATCGCCGAAAAAGCATTGGGTAAAGTTCAGTTCGGGCCAGCGCCGCGCGAAGTCAACAGCCTGAAGTTTCGTCGCTCGCTCTTCGTCGTACAAGATGTAAAAGCGGGCGATATTTTTACCACGAACAACGTGCGCTCGATTCGTCCCTCGAATGGTCTTCACCCAAGGCACTTCGATGACATCCTCGGAAAGCGTGCGGCGCGCGACCTTGAGCGCGGAACTCCGTTCGAGTGGTCATTCCTGGCAAGTTAACTTAACCTCAGTCAGATCTGAGCCCGATGCCAGTCTTACTCCTCCATCCCGAAGACAAGTTTCCGACTCAGCCCCTTGCCCTTCGTTATGACGCGATTGTTGATCTTGGACGGGCGCCTGAATCCCTGTACAAGGTGATGAGTGAACGACTCGGCGCTCCCGTTTACAGCATTTACGATCTCGCCGTCGAAGTCCACGATCTGCAGAGTTGGCGACCTCTATTGCGGCACGGTATGGGAATAGTTGTCGATCATCTCGGCATCGACTGGTGGGACGTCCTCAGCATATTAATCCAACCGGATTTGCAAGAGATCCGATTGGTTTTGCGCTTGGCGGAAAAGCTTGTGGGATGCACCGAGCTTGTGGCGACAAAGCGTTCTCCGATTGTTGATGCCTTACGAATTCAACTAAAAAGTTCCCTTCGTTTGCTGGGAGGTTCAAAGGCCGGTCGGACGCACGCTATTTTGCGTCGTGGCAGGGCCGCCGCCGATCTGGGATTCGTTCAAGCGCGCCAGGTGGTTTATGACAAATACGATCCGCACTATCGGTGGCGCAGCAAATTCGCCAAAGCGCCTGGACGACTGACAAAACTCGAGTCGCTAGTCTTATTGCCGACGGCTTACTCCAACGTGACAAAGACCGCGCTTAGCTATGCTCGTATGCTGCCCGAGCAAAAATTCTTGCTGGCCGTCGCACGCGAGTCGGCCGAGACATCCCCTCTGCCGGCGAACGTCGAACACGTGCAACTTGCGGCCTTTGCTTCGAAAAGGCATGATCGCGGCGAGTTGCGCGGGTTGGAACAGAAGTGGAAGCAAATGGAAAGCGCACTTCTAAATGTTCCGGAGTTCAAGCTATCGATCGAGGCCGGTATTCTGCAGAAAGGCGCGGCCTGGTTGCGAAGAGGATTGTCAATCAGAGATGCGTGGCAGCGTTTACTCGAAACACGTTCTATCGTTGGCTGCCTGAGCGCCGATGACTCGAATCCGTATACCCGGCTCCCACTGCTGCTTGCGGAGCGACGTGGGATTCCAGCCGTGACCTGCCATCACGGCGCTTTAGACGGCCGCATGGCCTTCAAGAGTCTCCCCTTCTCAACCTACTTGGCGAAAGGAGAAATGGAGGCCGATTACCTGGACCACATTTGCGGAGTGGATCGCAGCCGGATTCAGATTGGCGCTCCGGCCAGGCCGCATGGTGAGAGCGATCTTCGCTGGAATCAAAGTGCCCCATGGATTACTTTCTTTACCGAACCATACGAATCTGACTTCTGGCGAGTGGACGCAATCTACCGGGAAATTCTGCCACGCCTTATCACGATTGCTCGCCGCTTGGGCAAGTCGGTCGTCATGAAATTGCATCCCTTCGAGAGCGCGGCCTTGCGCAGACGACTATTGAGCCAACTCTTGACCCCAGACGATCAGAAGCTCGTTGATGTGATGGATGGTCCTCTTTCCAGAGAAATCTTAAACAACACATGGTGCGCGATAACCGTGGAATCCACGGTGGCATTTGAGTGCGCAGCCAGCGGCATACCAGCCTTTCTGTGTGGGTGGCTACGGCACGCTCTGGCGGGCTACGTCAGTCAATACGTCCGCTTCGGCGTCGCGGAACTTCTCGAATCTGCAGATGACTTGTTGCAGATTCCAGAGTTGATCGGCAGGCATCGTGCTCGAAAAATAGTAAATTCTCTGATTCAGGAAATTTCTCCGCAAACTCTATCGAGAACACTGCTTCCCACCGACTTTCCGTTGGAGGCGGTCTAATTCTTGGTGTTCCGATCAATATCCAGGCGTACTTCGCATGGGCAAGGTGATGGCTTCTGCCGAATTCTGTTCAACGTAATTGCGGATGAGGACAACTACAACGCTCAGAGCTTGAACGCTCGTGAAATTGCACTTCGCCTTGATCCTGCAAAGTTTCAATCCACTATGTTTTTTATCACAAAGCCGGATCCGCGACTGATGCGGCGTGGGATTCGCTTGGTGAAACTCCCCTCTCGCCAAAAGACTTGGGTCATTTTTCGGGAGCTGCTTGGGGCCCATGATTTTGTTGTTTACATTGATTTTAGCCCGGCTTCTTATCTGTACCTTCATTTGCCCCGCTGGACCCGTCGATCAACCAAAACCGTATTTTGCATCGAAGGCAGCAGGGGAAATATGGATGGCGCATCCAAGACCCTTCGTCGCCATGCAAATTATGTAAGCCGTCATGCTCAGATCATTGTTGCTATCAGCGACTTTCTTGCATGGGATCTAGATGACGCGCGCGGTCTGAAATCGAACTTCATCATCCCGGTCGGGGTCGACACAAAGTTGTTCTCACCGCCTCCGATCAGGGGCCGCGCAACCACTACCGTTTTGTTTGTCGGTCATCTGATCGAGCGTAAGGGACCGCAACTGGTGTTAGAAACCGCTCGCTCCTTCCCAGAGATTCGCTTTCGCATCGTTGGCTTGGCCCGCGATGAGTTCGGGCGAAATTTGAAACGCCTCTCTCACCCAACAATGCCAGCCAATGTGAGTATTGAACAACCTGTCCCGCAAGAGCAGTTAGCGAAAATCATGCAGCAAAGCGATATTTTCCTCTTGCCTTCGCGTATTGAAGGAGTACCCAAGGTGACATTAGAGGCTGCTGCGACAGGACTTCCGTGCGTAGTCTTTGACGATTATCAGACACCCTCAGTTGTGGATGGAGTAACCGGATTTCAAGTCAAGACTTTAGACCAGATGATTGATCGATTGCGTATTCTCATCTCGGATCCCTCTCTCAGAGAAGCGATGGGCGCCGCCGCCGTCAAACATGCCAAACTTTTCGACTGGGACGACATTGGCAGACTTTGGTCTGATCTATTTCTTCGCGTCCAGAAGACTAGCGACGTCATTCCGCCTCAGAATATTAGGGCCAACGCGAGCCTGCCCTCCAAAGATTGCGATAGTCTGAAGTGATAATTTGGCGGTCACTAACAGAGACGCTCTACGTGCGGAGAAAATTCTGAGTATTCCTGACACAGCCCTCGTGCCGGCGCTAGCTGCGAGCGAACCTGAAGCGCGCTTTCTCAATGAGATGGGACAGGTTTCAAGGCATTCTGCCGTTTTCTTCGCGGGTACGATATTTACCACTGCGGTGGGATATCTTTTCAAACTTTATGTTGCGCACATGCTGGGTGCCGCGGCTTTGGGGGTCTATGCGCTCGGCATGACAATTGTCGGCTTTTTTGGGCTCTTCAGCGGACTCGGTTTTCCGCAATCTGCGGTTCGTTTTGTCGCAGCCTACTCAGCGAAGCGACAGGATGATCGCTTACATGGATTTCTTCGCGGCGCGATCAAGCTCCTTATCGTGGCAAACATAACTCTTGCCGGGATAATGTTGCTGATTGGTCCTTGGCTAGCTCGCCAGCTTTATCACACACCAGAATTAATTCCTTTTCTGTGGTTGTTCGCGATTATCTTCGTCACCGCTGCATTTAGCGGTTTTCTCGGGCAAGTATTAGCCGGATACAAAGATATCGCCCGCCGTACCGTCGTCTCAAGCTTCATTGCCAGTCCGCTGAATGTCGTGTTAGGCGTCGGTCTGCTCGCGATCGGGATGGGGTTGCGCGGCTACTTGCTCGCGCAGGTCGTGAGCGGGTTGATCGTGCTGGTTCTGTTAGCAGCAATTACGTGGAAATTGACGCCGGCTGCGGCTCGGCGGATGCCTGTCCAGCCCGTACCGCTACAACCTGAGGTTTTCTGGTTTTCAGCCGCCGTGTTCGGCGTAAGCGCTCTCGAATTTTTGCTCGCTCAGGCAGACAAGGTAGTAATGGGCATTCTTCTGGACGTTCAGCAAGTCGGCATTTATACCATTGCTGCCTCGCTCGTAGCCTTTGTTCCGATTGCGCTTCAGTCAGTGAACCAGATTTTCTCCCCCACGATCGCCGATCTCCATGCCCGCGGGGAGCATGCTCTTCTCGGACGCATTTTTCAGACGCTCACGAAGTGGATCATCGGCTTTACGCTTCCGCTTGCGTTTGTAATGATCGTCTACTCCAGGGTCCTGATGCGAATGTTTGGCCCCGCATTCGAAGCGGGATGGTTGGTGCTGATTGTCGGAACGATCGCACAACTCATCAACACCGGGACCGGGTCAGTGGGCTATTTGCTCTTGATGTCCGGAAACCAGAGGCGCTTGATTCGTGTTCAAATGATAATGGCTTGCTTCATGGTCGTGGCCATTCTGATCTTGGTAAAACCATTCGGAATTGTCGGGGTGGCCACTGCGTCGGCACTAACGAACGCGGTCAGCAACTTTCTCTATTTGAGAGAGGTGCGAGCGGCGTTGCATATCTCGCCCTACACTCGTAAATATTTTCGCCTTCTCGGGCCATGTGCCGCGAGTGTTGCGGTAGTCTTGTCCATACGGTTCTTCGGGTCTGATTTTCAGCCTCAGTGGTTCGGGATAGGGGTTGCGCTAGTCTCGTCGTACGCCACGTTTTGTGCATTATCCCTGGCGGTCGGACTTGATGACGATGATCGAGTAATCGTAGCCGCTATTCAAAAAAGGTTGCCAGGAATACGAAGGAGAGACAGATCGCTTTGAGTTGTCAGGTCTAGCCATGACTTTACAAAGACAGGTTCATCTGCCTGAAGAGCTTTGCCAGGCGGCCGAGCGGCGATTCAAGCAGCGTTTCGATAGCGTCGATTCTCTCCTCGAATTCGTCCTTCGCGAACTGCTTCAAAATGACCCGGACACTCTAGACCGCGCGGAACAGGCGCTGCTGGAAGAACGGCTTCGAAACTTGGGTTATCTCTAGTCCCTTAGTCATGCGGCCAAAACCAACGCTGGAACAGGTTGTTCTCGAAGGCCAACGCCGTCTAAATCCAGCCCTGACCGATCCAAACTGGTTGATCCTGCGCAGCCGGAGGAAGATATTCCGGGAGGGCCTAAAGAATCTGCCGCAGCCTGCTTTCAGTGTTCTAGATGTTGGCGGAAGGGTTCAGCCGTATCGCGCGCTGCTTAGCGAAAGTGCGGTCCGCTATGTGGCTGTCGACCTCATCGTCACTCCTCTTGTCAATGTTGCTGCCGCGGGGGAGGCGTTGCCTTTTCGGGATGCGCAGTTCGACTTCGTTATTTGCACTCAAGTGCTCGAGTATTTCCCGGATCCTCGACAAGCGACTTCTGAAATTAGACGCGTTCTCAAAAAGGGCGGTATCGCATTCCTGAGTGCGCCTGCGATTTTTTTGCGCGATAGCGATCACGATCATTGGCGCTTTTTGCCGCGAGGGTTACGACATCTATTGAAGGATTTCGAGCACGTCGACGTCATTCCCGAGGGCGGGAGCGTTAGCGGTCTATTCCGAACGGTGAATGTGTTCTTGATTTCGATGGCAAGACCCCAGCTCTTGGCTCGACTTCTGCAATGGACCCTCGTCCCGGCGCTAAACCTGTCGGGGTATGTTATAGAACGCCTCTGCCCAAACAACGACTTGTTTACCGCAAATTTTAGTGTGTGGGCCCGCAAATGATGCCCGATGCACGATGGATAGCTTCTTCTCGTTGCGGAACCTTTGCATGAAAACGTTCTTCCAGCGTGCCTGGGCTCGCGGCATAAATGCGGGAGCGCAAGATGGTTTACGATTTGATCGACCGCTGGTCATTTTCCAGAGCGACGATTGGGGTCGCGTTGGCGTACGCGACCACGAGGGTTGGGACGAACTGCGGGCAGCAGGAATTCAGCTTGGTGGTTCGCCTTATGATTTCTACAGTTTCGAAACCGCGGATGACCTGGCGGCGCTTCGCGCAGTTTTGAAAAGTCACAACGATTCAGCGGGCCGAAGTCCATCCATCGTAATGAATTTCGTGACCGCCAATGTTGACTTTGCCCGTCGCTCCGCGTCGGGCGGACATGAATTGTCGCTGCTTCCTCTTTCGGAGGGACTACCGAAACCTTGGAACCGCCCTGGATTATTTGAGGAATATCGGCGAGGAATAACAGAAGAAGTATTTGTCCCTGCGCTCCACGGGCTCACTCACTTTTGCGCGAAGGCTGTCGCTCAAGAGATTGGGAGAGAAAGCGAGCGAGGTCGGTTGATCCGCAAACTATGGAGTGCGAACACGCCGTACATTTACTGGCGAATGCCGTGGATTGGATACGAATACTGGGATGGCGAAGAAACCGCCGAGAATCAGTTTCTCGCGCTCGAAGAGCAGCGCTCAGCGATTCAGCAGGCGGTGGCACTCTACCGAAAATTATTTGGTTCCGATCCAATCAGCGCATGCGCTCCTGGCTATCGGGCCAATGCGGACACGCACACAGCTTGGTTCGAAGCTGGAGTTCGCGTCGCACAGAATGGCCCGGGGGATCGCGAGGCTCCTTTCCTTGATCATCGGGGAATGCTGCACACCTTCCGCACCGTAGAGATGGAGCCCGCGGTCACTCCTTGCGACTTGAAGAACCTTCTCCACGGCGTGGAAAAGTGCTTTCGCAGTGGATCGCCGGCGATCGTTTCAGTTCACTCCATCAATTTTCACTCAACGATTCGGGATTTCAGGACTTCGACTCTGGCTTTGTTGGATCAATTCTTGAGCACCTTGAAGATGAGGTGGCCGAACTTGCTTTACGTGAGTGATGCTGATCTTTTTCACATCGCAACCGAGGGTTTTTACGTCACGAACGGAAAAAACATCAACGTGAATGGGGTCACAAAATCGACTATCAGATGAACGAAACTACACTCCAGAAATCGCTGATTCTGATCACCGTCGATTGTCTTCGTGCGGATCATTGCGGTTTCCACGGCTATTCCCGGCCCACAACCCCGTTTCTCGATTCGCTGGCGGACGAGTCGTTCGTGGTCCCAACTGCCGTCGTAGCGGGCGCCCCAACATTTTTTTCGTTTCCATCCATCTTTGCCTCAAGGATGCCTCTTGCGTTGGGGAGGGATGTGGTGGGATTGGCGCCCGGTGAAGTGACTATAGCAACTGTCTTGCGCGATCAAGGTTATGGCACCGCAGCATTCTCCGCCGCCAACCCGTACATATCACCGCAATTCGGTTATGATTCAGGATTTGAGACCTTCAATGATTTCCTCGATTTCGTCAAACCCGCCGCCCAGCCAGCTTCAACGCAGCTATCGTCCTTCGCCGAAAACCGGGGCAATCTCAATCACTGGCTGAGGAAAGCAGCTGGGAAATTCGGACTCGGCCATGTCTACGACGAACTGTACTTCCAATATCGCCTCCGTATGGCCTCGCCAAGCGTCGTGAATTTCCATTCCCTGATGGAATTTCCCACCGCCGAAATCATTGTTGATCAGGCAATCTCATGGATCACGTTGAATTCCCATCGCCCTTTCTTTCTTTGGCTCCATCTCATGGACACACATTCTCCGTATTACCCTTCGCCGCAAGCGTTTCGAGAGTTTACGGGACGAGACGCGTTGGCCACCGAGGCTCGCTATCTCAATGAATTCTGGAAGCGATCCGATCTAACGCCGCCGGGTTTCGAACGGGAGAAAACTGCTATCGTCGAATTGTATGACGCAAGTATTCGTTCGATGGATATCCAAGTTGGGCGGCTCGTCAAACATCTACAACGAAAAAATCTTTGGAACAGTTGCGCTCTCGCTCTGACGGCGGATCACGGCGAATCGTTGCTGGAACATGGGCGACGTTTTCATGCACCAGTGACTTTAACCGAAGAAATTGTGCACGTGCCACTCCTGCTTCGCGTCCCTTCAATCGCCAAACGGGAAGTCCCATCCACACCTTTCAGCCATTTGCATCTTGCTCCGACGTTACTTGAAATCCTCGACCTGAAGTCTCCGGAATGCTTCAAGGGCGCGAGCCTCTGGCGGAATCTTCAGCGTCAACAACCGTGGGAATTCGACGCAATCACCGAATGCGTTTACGGATGTACAAATCCGTTTCGGGCAAAAGACCGAATGGGAGCAAGACTGCTAAGTGCTCGGGACGGTCGCCACAAACTCATTGTGAGAATGGAGCGCGGGACGAATGAAGAATTCTTTGATTTGGTTGCAGACCCTGAAGAAATGTGCTCTCTCCCGTCTGGCACTCAAAAAGAGGATAAGAACAGACTCTCGCACGCCATGCTTGACCACTTAAGAGGGAGTGCCACCGGGGGAAACTTAAGCCTGCGCCTGAAAGCTCGCCTACGCGACATCCAGATGAACTTGGACTCTTAGGCGGAATGATTCACCTTTGCCTGGGCAAGAGATGGACGAGGCAGCGTAGCTCGCTGCGGACAACGGGCTGAAGGGGGAACCCGTCGGAGATCTGTCTTTCTCGGTTCCCGCTGCGTACCTCGTGGTAGACAACATCTAAAGCTCCGCACTGCCCTAACCCACCCGCAGCTGCTTTCATGGCATCAGCTTCCTGGTCTGTGCCGCGATCTTCGCCAGAGCGGGGAATCGTTCACGCAGCCTCACCTTCAAAAGTTTTCCCGGGACCAGTTGATGCCGCAGAGCAAGTTCGTCATACCCGCCGGTTAAGTCTACAAAACTGAAATGAGAATTCGAGGTCTTCTGTAAACAGAATTGGTTGTACGGGAGACCGTATATCGTCGCTCCAACCGCTTCCGCGAAATAAACCGCAAACGGATATACCAACGTAGGCTCGAAGCTGGAGTTATGCTGCCACATCGTTCGACTGAAGTCATCGCCGCCAATAAATCCGCCCGTTCGCACCTTGGAATAACAACTGATCAAGTCGATAGAAATTCCTCTTAGCGTATGGTCTCCGTCGATGTAAGCAAAATCCAATTCGTTCTCTTGGATACGGTTGGCCACTTCCGTCGTTTTTCCGCGCAAGATCACGCGACGAGTGTCCGCGAAGTCGGTCTTTGTTTTCGCCGTCTGAAAGAACTGTTCGAACGTTGAGTCGTCCTCGTTTGCGGGCTTGTGCCATTCGTCAATGTGTCGCCACGGATCCAACATGTAATATCGGCTGACGTCCTCGCAACGTTCCAGAACAAAAGCAGCGAAGTCTCCCTGATAAACGCCAACTTCGACCATGCAAGCAACTTCGGCGCGACGGATGAATTCAACCCAAAAATCTCGTCTAGAACCAGAGAGCGAAATGCACTCCTTCAGTCGCTCTTCGGTCGAAGCTTCCGATGTCACAGTCATAAACCTTTCTGTGCGAATACGCCAATTGTTCGGTCAACACTCCCTTAATTGTATTAGTGTAGCGCCGGAACTGTGAGTGTGAGACTTCGCGGAGGTTGCTAGTGGCAGCTACGTGCCGGAGCTGAAACAGCGAGCACATATTTCGCAGGCAGTGAGGGAGATAGTCCGTTGAGTAAAGCAACTTGGTTCAGATCCGCAGAATCATCACTTCCGTCGCCTTTATGAGCGCAGCGGCCGTTTGTCCGCGTTTCAGTTGCATCTCCCTCGCAGAGCGCGAAGTGATGATAGACGTGATTTGCTGACCGCCGATTGAGATCATCACCTCTGCCATCAGCCCGCTGATACGGACTGCGTCGATTCTTCCTACTAGCTGATTGCGACCGCTTACGCGGCGAATGATGTCCGCGCGCGCCTGTTCCGTTTTGCCGCGGGTCTTGAAAAGCAATCGATCCAGTTCACTCTGCGGAATGCGGTGATGGCCGCCGGGGGTCTGAACGGAACGGATTTTCTTTTTGTAGATCCACTGTTTTACGGTTGGAAAGCTAACCCCCAACTGAAGAGCCGCATCGCGCAACCCCAAGAGCTCTTTGCGCCCCCCGGCAGAACTCTGTTTTCTCGGCATCGAGTTTCTTGGCATCGAACCAGAATCTTACAACGTGGTCGCATCGCGGTCAATCGATACATCAAAAAACAACGTATTAAACCACCCATCTTTAGACAGTGAAACCGTTGCTAATATACACTTCTTACAGAAACCTTAATCATTCTGGGGGTTGAATGCGTAAAGTTGTCTTTCTACTGGCAGGCATCGTGTTTTGTTTCCTTCCGTCGCCATCTCTAGCTCAAAACTGGTTCGAACGCGTCGATAAGTCCAAAGAGGAACAGCCGCACTGGGTCACTCCCATTGCCACTACGACACCGCGATTGGAGGAAGAATATCGCTACGACCAAAACTGGCAGGAGAATGCCAAAGGTGTCACGACCAACAATTATGACGGTGGGAAAGGACTTGAATTAATCCCGTTCGAGAAGGTCGAAGTGATCTTCAACATCCCGCCCTATCTTCAGCACAATAACCCCAAAGTACATGACGGTTGGGGAGACGTAGCTTTTTTGCTCAAATACCGATTTTTATCTGCCAATGAACAGCACGGCAACTACATCCTGACCGCATTTTTAGGCTTGAGTTTGCCGACTGGTCAGTACAGCAACGGAGCTTTGCATCCCGTAATCACGCCGACGATTGCTTACGGCAAAGGCTTCCACAATTTTGATCTCCAGGGGACTTTGGGAGTTGGTCTGCCTACCGCCGACACCAGCATATTCGGCCGAACCGTTACATGGAACAATGCCTTTCAGTACCGCGTTTTCAAAAAGCTGTGGCCTGAGGTCGAGTTGAACTCCGCGTTTTTTCGTGGTGGCGTAAACGACGGAGCCAAACAGAATTTTGTTACTCCGGGCCTGCTTCTGGGGAAGTTTAAGCTCGCTGGCAGGGTCGGTCTCACGTTCGGCGCCGGGTACCAGATCGCCACAACCCGTTTTCATACCAGCAACCACAACGCGATTCTGTCCGTACGGTTTCCTTTTTAGCGGGTGGCAGATTAGAAGCCCGCCTCACTTGGCTTCAAAGGCATCGGTTAAGGAAACCACCTTTACCGAGTTCTTGATCTGATCCATCGGTAAGGCGCTCTTGAGCGTTATTGTCACGGGTTCGTTCGGGAGCAGTTCGAAATAATTATCAGACGTCTCAACATCTAAGTCGCCAAACGACACGTAGACGTTTCTCGCCAGCTGCGCAGACTCGAGGGTTAGGGTATTCACTCCTCCATTCTGACTCGCCGCCACTTTGATCGCGGGTTTGATTGGAAGGCTCAAGTTGTGCGTCACATCGAAAAATACAAGATTGCGTGAGACCTCCTTGCCCGCGATTTCCAAATCCACCACGAGAAAGCTGCCGCGGGCGTCGCCTTTCGCTAGCAGATCCGCATTATTCAACGTCATGTAGGTTGCGCTGGATTGCGCTGGTACCTGAACGTCTTGCTTCTGCTCCATCAAAAGCTTCCCGGAAAAATCCAGCAGCCGGGCGTGAAGTGTGCCCATGAAGGGCTGCATTTTGTCGGAGACTACATAAACATCCACTTTGCCTTCATGTTGAAATGGAGAGACAAGCACGTCATCGTAAAATCTCCGGGCGTAGTATTGCAGCGCCTTCCAGCGCCCGAAATAATCGATGCTCGACCATGAAGCGACCGGCCAGCAATCATTCAACTGCCAATACAAAGAACCCATGGTGCGCGGTCGCTGCCGGCGCAGGTGTTCGGCGCCGATCTTGATAATCTCCGCTTGTTGCACCTGGCTCAGGTAGACGAAAGAAGCAAAATCTTTGGGCTCACGATACTCCCTTAGCATGTAAGTCAGAATTCGCTCATTGCCGCCTTTGTTTTTCTGGTGAGCCTGCATGACGGTCGAGTGGATATCGAAATCCTCAGGCTTGTTGGCAAACGAACGAATGGTTCGCATCTCGGGAAAAGACTGAAATCCGAATTCGCTCATGAATCGCGGAAACTGAAGCGTGTAATCAAGCGCCGGGGCCTCGCGATGCCAAACTGCCCAATAATGCATGTCGCCGTTGTGCTGATTGTCGGGAGTTTCCTCAAAGTTGGCGCTCGGCGAACTCGGCCAGTAGGGAACAGGATCGCCATATTGAGCGACCGCGCTCTTCAAAATGTCGGCGAACATGACCATGTAATCTTGCTGGATGCGATCGCGGACGGTGGGAGAGATTGCCTCTTTAAACTCCTGCCGGTCTCCCCAATTGGCCCACCCGGTTTCGACTTCGTTATTTCCGCACCAGATGACAATGCTCGGATGATCGCGCAGTCGCTTGATCTGCTCAACCGCTTCTTCGCGAACGCTCTCCTGAAAAGGCACGTCGCCGGGAACCACGTCTCCTCCGAACATAAACTCTTGCCAAACCATAATGCCCAGCTCATCGCAAATATCGTAGAAGTCGTCAGACTCGTAGTATCCGCCGCCCCATTCACGAACCATGTTCATGTGGGCATCGCGCGCCGACTGAAGAATTGTGCGATGAATGTCAGGCGTGACTCGATTGGCGAAACTATCGAAGGGAATAACGTCTGCGCCTTTGGAAAAAATAGTGATGCCGTTGACGACGAACTCAAAACTCTTTCCCCATTGATCGGCGGCTCGATGCAACTCCACAGAACGCAGACCCGTCTTGACGTCCGCGTGTGCCACTTCAGCCTTTCGCCCTTCACGCAACGCCGCAGAAAATTGATAGCGGTTCTGCTCACCATATCCGACCGGATACCACAATCGCGGCGATGGGATGCGAATTGGAAATGAAACGTGATTCATCCCAGCATCCAACTGCACTGTTTGGGTACCATCGCTGACTTGGAGTCGTTTTTCTGCGGCCCCGTTTGAAGTTGTTCCCAACACGTTGTGGGATAGCGCGAGCGTGGTGGTAGTGGCTCGGCCAGCTTCGATGTCGAGTTCCGCTGTTAACAATGCTCCGGCAGCGTTGATCTTTTGTTGATGAATGTGAAAATTGTCGACGCGCACTGCGTCCCACGCTTCAAGGCGAACCGGCTGCCAGATGCCCGCTGTGACAAAGCGGGGGCCCCAATCCCATCCATAGTGATAAGGCGCCTTGCGGGTGTAGGGAGCGGTGGCCACATCTTGCTCATTGCCTGCGTTGTGTGTGGATATCGATGGCAAGGCAATCGCCTGCGCCCTCACGTACGGAATCATCTTCGTGATCGCAGAATGGAAGACCAATCGCAGCGTGTTAGGCCCCGGTTTCAGGGCCGCCTTGGCCGGAACGCGCCAATGTCGAAACATATTGTCGGAATGGAGAATCGCCTGATCATTCAGGTAAACGTCGGCATACGTGTCGAGCCCTTCAAAAACCAAATCCAAATGGTCTCGCCCGAGCGCGGCTGCATCGACTTGAAAAACGGTTTGGTATTCCCAGTCAGCGAGGCCGATCCATTGCAATCGGTATTCGTTGTCGCGATCAAATGGGTCCGGAATTAGTTTGTTCTTCAGCAGGTCGGTTTGGACCACGCTGGGCACCTGCGCCGGATGCCACTCCGTAACCGCGGGCGACACAGCATTCGATAGGGCATTCGGCGAATCTTTGCTTTGGGCTGGAAGAGAGTTCGCGACCGCGCGGAATTGCCACTCCCCGTCCAGCGGCCGGGACGTAAGCTCCGCCGCATGGAGCGGAAGTGTCGCTAGCAAAGAAGAAAAGAATAAAAGTTTCGCAGAACAAAGTCGGCGGGAAAGTTGCGAATCCTTCATGTCAGCCCCGTGAGCAGATTTGCCAAATAGATATTACACGGACACTCGCCAGGGCGGGGTGCGGTGAACCTCTTTCAACTTTCAACCACTGATAACTCAGCGAGCCGCTGCCGTAGACAAGGCAGCTGCCATTACCGCGAGGCTTTGTTCAACGTCCTGGTTAGTGGTTGCCCATGAGGAGACGCTGATACGCATGGCAAAACGCCCTTTCCAGTGCGTAGGGCCGAGCCACGTGACCCCGCTCGCTTGAATAAATTTCAGTGCTTCGCGAGTCGAAGGCTCACTCTCACAAGCAAACACTACTTGATTCAAGACAACTTCGTTCAGAACATCGTATCCGGCACCCGCTAAACCATCAGCGAACCGTTTAGCATGAAGGCAGCAGCGATCGATTAATTCTTCAACGCCTGAACGTCCGAGACATTTCAGCGCGGCCCAGAATTCTACGCCACGAGCTCGTCGGCTTAATTCAGGCGTTAGCGTGTTCGGCTGCCGTCGCTCATCGCGAACCAGGTAGGTGGCCTCTACGCCGAATACGTCACGAACCGCTTCTGCGTCACGGCAAGCGTAGAGGGCGGAATCCTGCGGAATATTAAGCCACTTGTGGCCGTCGACGCTCCACGAGTCAGCAAGGTCCATTCCCTGGGTCATCCCGCGCGTACTTGCGCAAGCCCGTGCCCAAAGGCCGAAGGCGCCATCCACATGCACCCATGCCCCAGCAGTCTTTGCCCTGGCGCAAAGTTCTTCGAAAGGATCACATGCACCGGAGTTGATATTTCCCGCTTGCAAAATCAGGATCGTATGATTGTCTAGCGGCGGAACTTTTTCCGGAATAATTCTCCCCTGAGAGTCGGTAGGGCAGCGCTCAACATCGTCGAGCCCGAAGCCTGCGTAGCCAAGCGCAGCGAAATTCGTGGGGTGGAGTTCTTCGCTGGTGATGATTCGTAATCTCGGCGCTCCGTTCAAGCCGCGCTGCTTCACATTCCATCCAAGTCGACGTAGAAGAGCCGAGCGGGCCGCGGCAAAGGCGCAGAACGCTCCCATGGTCGACCCGGTTACGAAGCCAACCGTAGCGTCTCGCGGAAGATCGAAGATTTCGAGGAGCCATCCGGCGACAATGTCTTCCAACTCCGCTGCAACGGGAGACAAGATCCAAGTACCGGCATTTTGGTCCCAGGCAGCGGCCAGCCAGTTCGCTGCTATCGCAACTGGAAGCGCGCCCCCGACGACGAATCCGAAGAAGCGTCCTCCCGTTGTGACCACGGTTGCAGGAGCGCCAACTTGATCGAGTTGCCGGATCACTTCGCGAGCGTCGGTCGGGCGTTCCGGCACACGCTCTCGTAATGTGGCTAAGTTTGCCACTGCTGCCTCGGTCGGCATTACCGGGCGCGCATTTTGTGTTGCGATGTAATTCACCGCAGCGGCGCGGGCGATTTCGAACAGATCGTCGACTTCGTCAAGCCCCATCGATGAGTTCCTTGGTGCTGATAATCGTCGCGAATTCTCCATTCAGGCTGGTGAGAGCTGTGTCGTGCATTTCGTCAGCAGTATAACGCTGGCCGCGGACGCCTTTGCGCTCGAAGGTTGCCGTGGCGTCGGCGACCACGAAAGTATTGAATCCTAAATTTCCTGCCATGCGTGCCGTGGTGGAGACGCAGTGGTCGGTGCTAAGCCCGGTAAGCACCAGCTGTTTCGCGCCCATGGACGATAGCCGCTCTTCGAGATCGGTGCCGATGAACGCACTGTTCACATTCTTCGTGAGCACCGGCTCGCCCTCAACCGGCGCCGCTTCCGGCTTGACCGAAATGCCCTTGCCATTGAACAAGCTTTCCGGTTTCGGATTTACATGATGGATATGAATCACAGGCCGCTTTTTCCTTCTCCACTTAGCGAGAAGCTTCGCTATGTTGGACTCCGCCTGATGATTATTGCGTTCACCCCACCGAGGATGGTCGAACGCCGCTTGCATGTCGATGACCAGTAAAACAGCCGAGTCGAAATCAGGAACCATGCTGCCTCCCGCATCTGCGCCAATAATATTCTTAGATAGCATGACGCATCACACTTTGCGCCAAGGGCAGCTGTGCTTGCTTCAGTTCTCGATAGTGGCGAGGCGACACCCCGAAATGTTTACGGAAAGTCCGGGAAAAGAAGCTGGCACTGTTGAAACCGGCCGCATACGCGGCGTCAGTCACCAGCCTCCCTTCGCGGATCGCTTTCGCCGCCGCCGCGATTCTTAGCTTGATCGCATAAGAGTGTAGCGGGATGCCCACTAAATAATGGAAGACACGATTCAGGTGAAAGGGGCTCATCTGTGCCAATTGTGCTAACGAGGTGAGGCTGTGGTTCCGGGCGTATTGCTCTGTGAGTACATCACATACGCGCTTGATTCTTACCCGATACCATCCGTAGCTGCTCTCGACCGAACTCCACAAAGTAAATTGCCTGCCTTCCGGAACCAGAAGTTGCGCGGCCGCCAGAGCAACTCCCTCCATGAAGATTTCGTCTTTCGTTTCTACCGCGTCGGCAATCAAGCTCATTTGAAAGGCTGAGCGCGCTGAAGTTGGCTCTTTTGGAATAGCCCTCGCATCCGGCAAACGACCCAAAGCATCCTCGATCAAATCCTGCTGAAATTGAATGCTCAGGCACTGATCTCGCGCTCCCTCCGCTGGATGAAAGATTCGTTGGGAGATTCCGGGGTAGGAAAGAAGCACATCTCCTGGTCCCAAGTTCCACGTGCCGGCTCTCCGCACAATACTGAACTGGCCGGCGCTCAGAAAAGTGACGCAGTATGCCGGAACAATTTCAACCTTACCGTCGACGTGGATTTGGTCGGTCGGATGGTCAAAGCGCAAGACCTCTAATAACGGCGTCTGAAAAAGAGTCGCGACTCGAGTCATGTTGGTTTCCCGTCTGCGTTCGACAACTTATTGTCTTGTTAGCGTTTCTATCTGCGCTAGATGATTGAGGTCGTGACCAGCCATCGTCTCGACCAGAATAGAGAATGTCATCTCGCCCCGTTCCGGATGGCTGAAGGGCTTACCCAGAGCCTTCTCCGGGAGAGCTCGAATGAAGCGAACATTCCATCGGCGTAATGCGATGAAAGTCTCCAAAGCATCTTTGTAGTCTGTCGATGAATATGCCCTCGCCCATTTGTCCTGGTCGAAAGGTTGGCAGGTGTGGTGCTCTTCCGCTATTGTTTGCCGCAACCGGAAGGCGAAGACAATTTCTGTGTCGGCGAGATGGCACACGATTTCTGCAAGCGACCATTTGTCCGGACGCGGACGCTGCCGCCACTGCGAATCGCTCGTCTTGGCTAGCGCTTGTGAAAGCGACTCTGCGGTCGCACTGATGATCTCGACCGGCTCGCGGTTCTCTATAAATCGAGCGTAAGGATTGAGGTTTTCGTTCGCAATCATAAAATTCCTCCCGCAACAGGTTTAATAATCCGATGAGGCAAAAGCGCGGCCGGACTTATTTAATCTCTGCGATCAGGTCGATCTCCACGCACGATCCAAATGGAATTTGTGCCACGCCAAAAGCGCTCCGAGCGTGAGTGCCCGCATCGCCAAAAACTTCGATGAGTAACTCTGACGCGCCATTGGCGACGAGATGCTGTTCTGTGAATGCGGGCGCGCTGTTAACCAGGACCATAAGCTTCACGATTCGGCTTATGCTGTCGAGATTGTCAGTGGCGTTGTACAGTGTTCCAATCAGATCCGTGGCCACCCCGCGTGCCGCTTCTCGCCCCTCGGCCGTCTTGAGACCAGCGCCAAGTTGACCCACCCACGCTTTGCCGTCTCGCTTTGCAATGTGCCCGCTTAAAAAAATCAGCTTTCCACTCTTGACGAACGGCGTATAGGCCGCAGCCGGCGCGCTCATCGGCGGCAACGAAATGTTCAGGCGCTTCAGTGTGTCGTAGATGGACATTAAATTCCGGCTCGGCTTTCAACCTCAATTCACAAAGTCAGCGTGCCTTCGAAAACGGGAGTAACGTTTCCTCCCACTTCGATTCCCTCGGCTCCCGCCTCTCCATGAATTCGCAAGTGCAGGATGCTGCGGCGCTTCATCCGCGTCCCTTGCTCGCTGTAGAAGGTCGTTCCACTCTTAGACGATACGAGTTTGTGCTTCATCATGTAAGCCGCCAGCGGCCCGGTCGAACTGCCGGTCGCGGGATCTTCCACCACGCCATAATCCGGCGCAAACATCCGCGAGTACGCTCCTTCCGGCACCGGTGCGAAAGCAAAGACGCACAGCGGCCCGGAATGCTCGGACATGAAACTCTTCCACGCGGAGGTATCGAACGATACCCGGTCAACAGTCTCGCGGTCGACGATGGGTACATAAAGGGTCGGATTACCGCCGGCATCCAATATCTCAGGTTCGATTTCGAGAAGCTGCGATACGTTCAAACTGAGCAGTCCCGCGGCTGTCTTGCGGTCCACGCCGATACCTTCCTGAATCGGGGGCGCGGTCAGCCAAAGTTTTGGCGAAGGGCCGGAATCGACATTGATGGAGATTGGGCCAATGTTCTCTTCGACGACGAAACTAGTCGAGTTTTTGGGGACCATCCCCTCATCCAGTAAAATAAACGATGTCCCGATCGTAGGATGGCCGGCATATTTCATTTCCCGGCGCGGCGTGAAAATACGTAGCTTTGCCGCACAATCAGAACGCGTCGGAGGGAGCAGAAAAACCGTCTCTGAAAGGTTTGTTTCGAGCGCGATTTTCTGCATTAAATCGCTGCTCAGGCCCTTGGCATCCAGGAAAACTGCGAGCGGATTGCCCTCCAGTGCTTTTTCGGTGAAAACGTCGACCACCCGGTAACGGTAAGATTTGCTGGCGCTCATAGCCCCTCACGATTTAGAATATACATCGTCACTTAGCCAAATGTCTATATGAATATTGAAGCCGGATTGCACGCGTTATCCAACAAAAGCAGATTGCAGATTCTCACCTGGCTCAAAAACCCGACGGGGAACTTTCCTCCTCAGGTCGATGGCGATCTGGTAAAAGATGGCGTCTGCGGTTTGCTGATTGCCAAAAAGCTTAAGGTGAGCCAGCCCACCGTAAGCGAGCACCTCAGAATTCTCTCGCAAGCGAAGCTGCTCGAGGGGAAGCGCATAAAGAAATGGACGTTCTACAAGCGAAATGAGAAGCGAATTGGAGAATTAAAAAAGAATATTTCGACCAAGTTGTGACCCTAAGTGATATCTCCGCTCATGGCTCATGACCTCGACTGCGGAATACGATTGCCAAGGCGTCTTGCGATTGCTAGCGCGAAGCGTCCCGCCGCGGTGGGGTCGGCCGCTAGAAAAAGATGCGGCTCAATCATCTCTAATTCCATCAGCAGGAAGGCGTCTCCGCGTTCTACTCCGTCAACCCGTGCGTAAACCGCGTCACGGCCCGAAGCGCGCACGATCTCTTCCGCCTGAAGCCTTGTTGTCTCTTTGGGCGTGACCGCGCTTGACGTTCCTCCGAAATCATTTTGCACCCGAAAGTCGCCGGCTCGCGGCACTTTCCGGACGGCGTGACTGTATTCTCCTTCAAAATAAATCAGTGAAAGCTCTCCCTGGGTTTCAATTTCGGGCAAGTATTCCTGCAACATCATGTTGCGTTCCGCGACCAGGGCATCCAGTTTTTCCTGGTCTTCCGACAAGGCGGATTCCTTCCCGATCGGGTCACAAACCCACGTGTGCAGAGAGGTTCCGGAAATCGTGGGCTTTATTACAGCGCGCTGCCAACCTTGCTCACTCAATACTCGGCGAATCAACGTCTTCGAATGTCGGTCTGCATAAACGGTAGGGACTGTGCTCACTCCCGCCGCACTCAAATCGGCCAGATACGTCTTATCCGCATTCCAGCGCACGGTCGCGTGGTCATTGAGAAGTGTCACGCCTTGATCGTTGAGCGAGGCAATCCATGACAAGAACCGCGCTGGATGGTGAAAATAATCCCAGCAGGATCGCAACACGACCGCATCGAATCGAGACCAGGCAACGCCGGCTCTGTCCCACGGAATTCCAACCGCACCAATGCCCGATTGTGCCAGAGCGTTCGCCGCCAACGAATCATCGTCGGTAATTTCCGGATTTTTCTCATACGTGACGAACGCCACTTGCCGATCCATTTGTCTCCTCACAAGCCTCCGAATCGGCCGCGGGCGAATTCATCGCAGATCTTTCATCAGGTAAATTGCCCCCGGCGTTGGCTTGTCCGAGTACGGCTCAGTCTGCTTGAATCCAAATCGTTCGTAAAGCTTGAGCGCCGCTTCCATCGAGGGCAGTGTGTCAGCCATCATCCGCTCATATCCTTCATCTCTCGCTTGTGAGAAAAGCCACTCCAGCAACGAGACGGCTACTCCCTTGCCTCGCTGATCTTCGCGTACGTAGAGCCGCTTCATCTCACAGGACATCGCATTCAATTTGCGCGACGCGATGCACCCGACCGCCCTGCCCGAAATCAGAGCCAACGCCAAACGGCCCGAGGGACGTTGGTAATCGCCCGGGAGCCTATCGAGTTCCTCTCCAAACCCGAACGTTGCGCGGTCAAAGCCCAGCGCCGTCCAATATTCCTCAAGCAGCGTCGCAACGATCGCCAAATCTTCGGCGCCCGATACTTCGTGAATACTAGCCGTCTGCACTACCGTCCTCTGATCGAATCTATATTCTCCAGCACTCCGCTCTTGCACAATCTTGCTTGGATAGAGGGAGAATTTGCAACCGGCACTTGCTTGACGCGGACCTAACGGGGCAGTCGTCTCGTTATTCTTTTCGAGACCAGCCGCGGATGCTTTGCAAAATTATCTTCTCGGGATGGTTGTCGACGGTTCGCAGGCGAAAATACGACCTCAAAGAAGCTGGAGCGGAATGACCAATTAGGAAGCGGCAACCCGCCTATTGCTGTTGCTGCTGCGCCTCAACTAGTTGCGACTTCTGTGTCTCATCCAGAAATTGAGACCATTCCTCATCAGCCGCGAACTCTTCATCGGGCGGCAACACCGCTTGGGAGGGCGTGACCCGAACGCGAACCTTCAATTGCGTCTCGGCTCTCCCTTTCATCGTGCCCATCGTCGGTGGCACGTCAGCGTAGTCGCGGCCAACGGCCGTGCGAATATGCTTCTCGGTCGCCAGGCGGTTCGTCGTAGGGTCGAAGCCCAGCCATCCGATGCCCGGCAGTAGCGCCTCTACCCAGGCATGCGTCGCGCCTTCGGCGACGGTGTTTTCGCTGTCAGCGCTCTGGTATAGATAGCCGCTTACGTAGCGGCACGGAATTCGCGCGTTTCGAACAAGCGCGATCATGATGTGCGCGAAGTCCTGGCAGACGCCGCGTCGCGAGCGCAAAGCAACTTCGATCGGGGAATTGACGGCGGTGCTTTTCTTGACGTAGCTGAAGCTTTGATAAATCCCTGACATGATGTCCTGTAAAAACGCTAAAGGACTGCGCCCTTTGCGTTCGTCGACTCCAATTTCGCTGGCAAGCTCCTCAAGTTCGGGCGAGGTGCGCGAGTAACGGCTTGCCATCAACATGTCCCAGTGGTCCTCCCGCTCGACTATCTCTTCGAGTTCCGTCCATTTTTCGTATTCCATGGTTTCAGGAAATGAAGGCTGGGCATCGATATTTACCAAAGAGTCGGCAATGATTGTGAGCTGCCCGTGAGGAGAGGGAAGATCGAAGTGGTGGACCTGATTTCCGTAGTAATCACGATATCCGAAGATGCGAGCGCGAGGGTTTACAGAGAGTTGAAACACGAAGCATCGTTGGTTGCCCTCGCTGCGGGGGTGCATGCGCACTTCCATCATGCTTTGCCACACCAGGTGGCTGTAGCGATAGCTCGTGTAATGTCGGATGGCGTAGAACATTAGCTCTCGAAAGCAACCTCAATCGGGTACTCGATATAAACTTCGTGAACCGCGGCATGAAGGTCGCGACACTGCTCGATGATTGCCGCCAGATATTTATGCAGGCCGCCTATGATCTCGCCAATCTGCACATACGCCACCATCGAACGCAAGCGCCCGATCAACCGCTCGATTTTGTCCGTTCTGCGGCTCAACGAAAGATTGCTGATCGCAGTCAGAGCTTCGTGGAGTCGATCCAGCGAATAGCGCACCGAGTACGGGAACTCTGGTTTCAGAAGAAGAAAATTCGCAATTCGATCCGGTTTGAGTTCCGCAGTACAGGCTTTGCAATAGGCTTCAAACGCAGTGCAACTGCTTAGCAAGCCAACCCAATCCAGGTCATCTGCATGTTTGCCTGGGACAAAGTATGCGTCGAGAAGAACGCAAAGATTGCAGGCACGCTCGATGTATTTGCCAAGCTGAATAAAATGCCAGGCCTCATCGTGATTCATGGTCGCGGCGGTAATTCCGTTGAACCGGTAAGAACCCTCCCGCATCAGCGTTATCACTCGCATGGCTCCGGCATCGTCATTCGGCGCAAGTTCAAATCCGGTGACATCGTGAAACAAACGGTTGAGATGTTCCCACATATCGGAGCTGATCTCTTCGCGCACTTGACGCGCATTTTCACGGGCGCCGCCGACGCATTTGACGATTGAGAAAGATCCTTCTTGCGCCGCCACCATTAGAAACAGAGCCATTTGCGGGTCGACGGTATTGGAAGCTGCGCCTGGGGCAAGAGAAGCAACCGCCCGAAACCATCGCTCTTCGGTAGAAAATTTTGCCGGATTCAGAATGAGGCCGTATGTGGCTTTGAGCACGCGCGAGGCATTGTCAGCCCTTTCAAAATAGCGGCTCATCCAATACAAACTGTCGGCTACTCGAGAAAGCATGAGTTCCCATCACCCCAGTGTCTTGATGTCAATTTTGCAAAACCCAAGTGTCCTTGGATCCTCCGCCCTGTGATGAGTTGACCACAAGCGAGCCCTTGCGCAAGGCCACGCGCGTCAGGCCGCCGGGAATGATCGTAATTTTATCGCCATACAAAACGTACGGCCTCAAATCGACGTGTCGGGGTTCGATTCGTCCGTCAACAAAGCAGGGAGCAGTCGAAAGATTGATTGCCGGCTGCGCGATGTAATTGCGCGGCTGAGCCTGAATTTTCTCTTTAAACTCGGCGCGCTGCTGCTCAGTGCTGTGTGGACCGATCAGCATTCCGTATCCCCCCGATTCGCCAACCGCCTTAACCACGTACTCATCGAGCTTCTGACAAACGTGGTCGCGCTGCCCGGGGTCCGACATGAGCAAGGTCTCGACCCCCTCGAGAATAGGGTCCTGGTCAAGATAGTAACGAATCATTTTTGGCACGAAGGCATAGATCGCCTTGTCGTCGGCCACCCCCGTGCCTAAAGCGTTGGCGAAAGCCACATTACCGGCGCGATATGCGTTGAAAAGCCCTACCGCGCCCAACGATGAACCGCTCTCGAAGACCAACGGATCCAGGAAATCGTCGTCGATGCGGCGGTAAATCACATCCACACGTCGAAGTCCGAAGGTCGTTCGCATGTAGACGATGTTGTCGTGCACAACCAGGTCGCGGCCTTCGACAAGCTCAATGCCCATCTGCCGCGCGAGGTAAGTGTGCTCAAAATAAGCTGAGTTATACGAACCCGGCGTGAGCAGAACGACGGTCGGCTCTGGCCGCCCCTCAGGAGCCAGTGACCGCAAAGTCGAAAGCAGCGCCTGGCTATATTGTTCAATCGGACGCACACGGCATTTCTGAAACAGGCTGGGAAATATCTGCTTCATCACGCGGCGGCTGGTGAGCATGTACGAAACGCCGCTCGGAACCCTCAGGTTATCCTCGAGGACAACAAAATTGCCCTCTGGATTCCGAATCAAATCCGTGCCGACGACGGTAACGTAGACGTCTCGCGGAACCTTGATGCCGCGCATCTCGCGACGGTAGTGCTTGCAGGTATAGACGATACTTCCCGGAACAACTCCGTCTTCGATGATCTTCCCCTGATCGTAGACGTCTTTCAAAAAGAGATTGAGAGCCGTGATTCGCTGAGTCAGACCGCGCTCGATTTTCTCCCACTCGGCGGCTGTGATGATCCGAGGCAGCAGATCATGAGGAAAAATTCTCTCCGTGCCTTTATCGTTGCCATAAACAGTGAAGGTAATTCCCTGATTGAAGAAGGACTGGTCAGCCTCATGCTTACTTCGCCTCAGCTCTTCCGGGCCAAGGTTCAGAATCAGATTGTGCAGGGGGCGATACTGTCTGCGCGGATGATCGAGCGACGCGAACATCTCGTCGTAGGCGCCGTTGAGCTCGTACTGATGAAGCGCTTCCGCGCCGCTCTGATCGGCAGCATCCGTCTCGGTGATCATAACGTTCGCGTCATTCGCTGCAAGAATAGACCACCAATGGGCCAACTAAAAATCAGAAAAGCGATTGAAGAGATGCAAAAAACCGAGTCGACGTCGCCCTTGCAGTCGTTAAGCGCTCGCGCCGAGCCCAACGCCTATCCCCGAACTTGCGCGACTTCTCTGGTGCTTCCAACGGGCTTTTCGTTGCCTGAGGGTTGGAATTCAATGTCCGGCAGCTGTTCCACAGCCCGGCGAAGCGACTGCTCCCAGCTGGAGTGGATTAGATTCAGGTCTTTGTCTCCGGCCGACACGCGGCGATACCTGGTCACTTCCAGGCTATCTTTCTTGTACAAAAGCAGGTCGAACGGAGGGCCGACTGTCACATTAGAACGCATCGTTGCATCCAGCGACAGCAACGCATATTTCGCCGCGACCTCCAAAGATGTACTCGCCTGGATGCCGCGATCCAAAATCGGACGCCCATACTTACACTCGCCGAGTTGCAGATACAGTGAGTCTTCCGTCGCCGCCAGCGGATTTCCCTGCGGATAGATCAGATAAAGATTGTGCTCCTGCCCGCGAACCTGCCCGCCCAGCAACAGATGGACGTTGAAACTGAAGGAATCGCGCTCCAAAGATGCTCGGTCGACATCGGAAACTCTTCGCACGCAATCGCCAACGATACGTGCGGCATCGTACAGGGAGCTGGCTTGGGCCAAGCCGCGTCCAGAATCAAATTCATCCCGCAATAATGTCACAACCGATTGACTGATCGACAGGCTGCCGCTCGTGAGCAGAACGAAAATCCGCTCTCCCGGCTGCTCAAAGCGGAACATTTTTCGGGTGACGTTGACTTGGTCAAACCCGGCGTTGGTCCTGGAATCAGAAGCGAGTACGAGCCCTTCGGTGGTTGTAATCCCTAAACAATATGTCACTTTGGCCCTCTGGAAAGAAGATACTGAATGATACACCGATCGCTTACATCAATTTTGTAATGCCTCCCATTAAGAAAAAAGTGGGAGAATCAACCATCTACGTGATAGGTTCTGCATCTCATGCATGCCGCACCTGATGGCACGCATTCGTGGTATTTAAAGATACGCACTCCTATGAAGATTCGCCTCGGCTACGATATTGAGTTTCAAGTCACTGGGGAAGTTCCCATCATTACGCTGCTCCACGTGCACCCCTCCCGCGAAAAGTATTTGCTTGAGCCTGATGAATTACAGACGGACCCGCTTATAAAAGTGGAAAGCTATCGCGACACTTTTGGCAACCATAGTTGCCGCTTGCTTGCCCCGCCCGGAAAACTGCGCTTGCAAAATTCGACCCTCGTGCAGGACTCCGGTAAACCTGATGAAGTTGATCTCAATGCGCAGGAAATTCCAATCGAACAACTTCCTCACGATGTTCTCCCCTACCTGATGAACAGCCGCTACTGTGAGGTCGATCTTCTCTCGAGCACGGCGGCTGAATTGTTTTGGGATGCTCCCCGCGGCTGGGCGCGCGTGCAGGCCGTTTGCGACTGGGTGCACAAGAAGGTAACGTTCGGCTATGAATTCTCAAGTCCGATTCGCACCGCGCTCGGCGTTTACACGGAACGCGTCGGTGTTTGCAGGGATTTTCAGCACTTGGCCATCACTTTCTGCCGCGCTCTAAACATTCCCGCGCGATACGCCACCGGATATCTTGGTGATATTGGTGTCATCGTCGCTCCCAGTCCGATGGACTTCAGTGCTTGGTTTGAAGTTTATTTGGGAGGGCGCTGGTGGACCTGCGATGCCCGTCATAATATTCGTCGTATCGGCCGCGTTTTGATGGCCACTGGCCGCGACGCCACGGACTGTGCGATCACGACTTCGTTTGGACGAGCTCGATTGCTGAAGTTCGTGGTCGTAAGTGATGAAGTTCCGGAGTGACTCGCCGATCTCCAGACTTTCTTTCGCTAAGCGAGAAATTCTCCTCGCCGCTTGGACAACGCGTCTGACACAAATGCTATAGTCTCCGTAGTCCCCAAGCATTCTTGACTCGCCGGAGCTCGAATGCTGCCACGACGTGCGATTAAATGCACCCCGACAAAAATAAGCGTTCTGAGAATCTATCCTCCCATGAGGTCCAGAGCGGAAATTCCACCTGGTGGACGCAGAACCCCATGGCCTACGATTGGCACGGGAAAATTAAATTAGAGAAATTTTCTCCGGCTTGGTTCGAGGCCATCGACGCTTCGTTTCTACACGCCAGTCGGCTCTTCGCAAGCTCAGCGCAACCCTTCGACAAAATCATGCCTCTCCCGGAATTGCGAGGCGCGCGCGTTCTCGAAATAGGGTGTGGCATGGGTTTACACACGCAAACAATGGCTGCCGCCGGGGCCGAAGTCACTTCCGTCGACCTCACTGCTACCGCGGTCGAAGCTACGACTCGACGCCTCGCGCTTAAGCGTTTGCGAGCGAAGGTATTGCGATGTGATGCAGAATTCCTCCCCTTTGACAGTCGAAGCTTCGACTTCGTGTGGTCTTGGGGCGTGATTCATCATTCATCGCGGACCGCTCGAATCGTTCGCGAAATCTCGCGCGTAATCAAAACCAGTGGCGCATGCCGAATCATGGTCTATAACCGTGAAGGGATGCCTGCTCGAATTTCGTTCCTGCGCGATCATCTTCTCAAGGCAAAGTTTTTCCGGCAGACTTTCGAAGAAACCCTGTATCAATCTTCCGACGGCTTCTCGGCAAGATTTTATGTTCGGGAGCAGTTTGAAGATTTGTTTCGAGCCTTCTTCGAGAAAGTTTCGTCAGAAGTCTGCGGTCAAGAGTCAGATTCCGTCCCCTTGCCATCGTCGCTGCGTCGCCTCGCTTTGCCAATTGTGCCCGAATCCTATTTGCGCAAAGCCCAAGCCAGGCGCGGCGCCTTCATTTTTCTTAAAGCAAGTGAGCCTTTTTAACTCGCGCGGTTGCTTTTCTGGTTTTACTCGACAAAATGCTGTTCCCCAATCTCTGTCAGTTCAATGCAAGTTTCAACGCGGAGGTAACATGACGCGCATAAATTTGGCTGTGGCGTTCACTCTGTTGAGCGTAGTGAGTATGAGCGGCTCTGCGTTATCTGAAACCGGTATTGCTGCTCTCGACTGGAAGCAAACGTCTCCTGTCCCTATCCCTGGCGGCAAGCCGGCGACGATCAATCTAACCCCCTGTCCGGCGGGAATCGATACGACGAGTCGGGCTGGGTACGACATCTTCATTTCAGGGGGCGGCAAAAGCGAAGCCGCCAAGGTGACGTCAGGGAGTTGCGCGTCGGGTATCGCATCGGGCACGATCACCTTCGTTCCTTTTTTTTCCTATGCAAGTGGTGCGGTCGTAGGCTCCGCTTCGAGCGGAATTCAAGAGGCCGTCAATCTGGCCTGCGGCAGCGACAAAATTACCCACTTCAACGCTCAATGCAGCCTCACGATTCCTCCCAACGGCCCCCTTGTTGGCCCCGAGCATAAATCTTTACTTAACACGTACAACGTGAACGGGACGATTTACTTGCATGCGAATCAATCGGTATTGAGTGGGTATGGGGTATCGCTGAATTGTTTGGGACGGGGCGCTTGCTTGCAGATTGGGGACCTGACGAATTCGAATGACTATACGAATACGACGGTGTTGGGATTGAGTTTCCGTTCGCCGGTGAATCTGTCGGCGAATCCGTCGTTTGCAGGCGTGGCGATCACGCAGACGCAGCGGACCTCGCAGGTGGTGACAGTCACAACCAGCGCGGCGCACGGCTTTCGAGTCGGGGACATGGTGACCATTCTCTTCACGGACTCGAGCGCTTACTGGGGAGACGCGGTCATCACGGCGGTGCCGAGTGCGACGACATTTCGGTATACGCATGCAGGGGCGGATCTGGCAGCGCAGGCGACTCCGGGAGTGGTTGCCCTGGCGTATGTGGCGGTGCTCGATAACGGACTGAACACGCATCTCGCCGATATCTCGTACGACAAGGTGGGAGAGAACGGGAAGTTCAATAACTTTTTTGATTTGTGGGACGACGAGAACGCGTCGATCACGCACTTCAACAACAACGCCATCAGTTTGAATGGGAATGCGAACTGGACGGGATCGTTTGTATTTTCTGCAGGCAACCAGGCGCAGCAGATTGCTCCCGTGATCACGCTGCGGGATTCGACGATCACGGCAAACACTTCGAATGGAGTGACGGTCTATAACTCAAACGGCGTCTATGTCGAGAACACGGTGTTGCAGGCGACGGGGCCGTGGCAGGTGTATTCGGCGAACACGACGGGGAATTATCAGGGCGCATATCTGAAGAATATTTATTCGGAGAGCAATGCGTCGTTGAATCCGGCCTCGCCGGCGCGGTCTCCATTTGCGGGGCTGGGGATTGCGGGGTTGATTGCAGGGCCGTCGAGCGGGGCGGCGAGTTTTGACATAGCCGGCAACGGAGGCGTGTCGGGCGCGTTTGCTGCGGGGGGCGCGGGTGCGACGCCCTACACGTACTACATCGTGGTGAACGACGCGACGGCGGGGACGCAGAGTTCTCCGATGCAGGTGATGAACTGGGTATCGACGGGAAGTGATTCGATTCCGGTGAAGTGGCCGCGGGTCGCGAACGTAACCGACGTCATGACTTACGACGTGATCCGCATGACCACGCCGGTTGGCGTGGGTGGAGTGTATCCGTATGCGGGCGGTTGTGTGGGCGGAGCAGGAGGCGCGTGCGGATACGTGGCGCGCGGATTGACGCAAGCAGCGGCCTGTTCGAACGGATTGATTTGCAGTTACGCCGACACGGGATCGTCGACGACCTCCGCGTACACGATCAAGCAAGGGAACTATGCGGGGATGCTGGCATTTTGGCCGGGCGGCATTGTGGCGCTGAATAAGAGTGTGAGCGTCGACGTGGAGCAGGCGAACATTGTTGGCGTTGGGCTGGCGGGATCTGCGTTGCAGGTGGCGAAGCAATGCTCAGGGAACGGAACGGCGTCGCCCGGAGGATATACGGCGTGCACGTCGACGGTGACGCTGGTTGGCAACAGCGTTCCGAATCAGGCGGCGGCGATCATGAGCGATGGGCCATCAAGCGGCGGCGGGAACCAGAGCTTATCGAAAGGGCGACTGAACTTTGGAACGACGGCTTACACGACGATCCAGCCGCACCACATTGTTACCTTGATCGATTCGCAACCGGCACTGACGCAGGCGACGACGGGATATCGTCCG
>JBBRNA010000007.1:0-214848 GCA_038230575.1 Terriglobales bacterium
TTAACAAAAAGCTTTAACCACAGAGGACACTGAGGTTCACGGAGGAGATCAGACACATCGCTTGGCGATCAGATGTAAACTCTCGGGACTCTTTGCGACAGTCCGCACAAAATTTCATATTTGCGTAGCGCGAGGGCATCCAGCTATAGAAATACAGTAGGAGGGATGAATTTGGCGAGTAAGGGCGGGTTAACGGTAGATTTCAGCACTGAGCAGCAACGAGCGGTCAGTCATTTCACGACACCAAATCGTTAGTGTCGACCGCAGTTCCTCGGTGACCCCTATGTTCTCTGTGGTTAACAAAAAGCTTTAACCACAGAGGACACTGAGGTTCACGGAGGAGATCAGACACATCGCTTGGCGATCAGATGTAAACTCTCGGGACTCTTTGCGACAGTCCGCACAAAATTTCATACGGAACGGTCTCGCACCAGGCGGCTAACTCGACTGCATTGACGCTCTTGTCGTTTTTATTGTCGTTGCTGGTCCCTATCAATGCGACTTCGTCACCAACCGCAACGTCGGGGATGTGGGTGACATCCACGACTGTCAGATCCATGGAGACTCGTCCGACTACCGGCGAATACTCTCCGCCGACAATTACGCGGGCGCGGTTCGAGAGCAGCCGCGGATAACCATCCGCATATCCCACCGGAAGCACCGCGATCAGACTCTTCGTTTTAGCGACGAAGGTTCCCATGTAGCCAATCGCTTCGCCTGCCGCAACTTCTTTTACGGAGAGCACGCGCGTCTTCCACGAGAGCACTGGCCGCAACTTGAGATCGGGGACGGCAGCATGATTCCCGTCACGGGTGAATGCGAGCGAATATCCGTAGAGCGCGATTCCGGGGCGCACCATGGTCTTCCACGTCTCCGGCCGAGCCGTCATCGCCGCGGAATTTCCCATATGAACTAGCGATGGGTGCAGACCGTAGCTCTTGAGTGTTGCCATGCCCTCATCGAATCGCTTCATCTGCCGCACGGCATCGTCAGCATCGAGCACTTCGGCGGAGGCAAAGTGAGTGCTGACTCCTTCGAGCGCGAGGTGCTTGCTCGCGCAGAGCATTTCGCAGACCCGAGGTAGCGATTCTTTTGATGCACCGAGCCGGTTCATTCCGGTGTCGAGTTTCAAATGCACCGCCAGGCGGTTTGAGGAGAGAGACGCCAGGCGCGATGCGCGCTCGAGCGATTCGATGTGCCAGGGCTCCCAAATCGTTGGCGTGAGATTTTCGGCGATGACGGAGTTCTCTTCGCCCTTCCAGATTCCGGTCATCAAGAGGATTCGAACCTTGACTCCGGCACCACGCAGCGCCAGGCCTTCGGCGGCGTCGGTCACCCCCAGCCACTGCACGCCATTGCCTTCAAGAGCGCGAGCGCATTCGACAGCACCGTGACCGTAGCCGTCCGCTTTGACTACCGCGCACACGGTTACCTCTTTGCCGACGTGATTCTGTACCGCCTTTAAATTCTCCGCGAGCGCATTGAGCGAAACTTCGGCCCAGGTTCGGCCGTCGAGAATCAGCGAGCGCCGTTCAGGCATCTTCGACATTTCGGGCTGCGGAGCGTGCACGTAGCCGATTATATTGGCGAAGACCCGAGCATGCGGTCGCACGGAGGTGCCGATGGTAACTGGCGTCCTTTCCTGCGAAGCGAGTAGACGAAGTGCCGACGAAGTTCAGACGAAGACTAGCTCTCAACTTCCTCCTAACAAGAAGTTCACCGTGATCTCCGTCTCAACCTCGACCGGCTGGTTATTCAACAAGTACGGGCGGTAACGCCAGTGCCTGACCGCTTCAATCGCTGCTGCGGAGAGCATCGGGTGGCCGTGCACCAAAACCAGCTTTTCGATCGTTCCGGTTCTGCTGATAATTGCCCGCAACTCGACGGAGCCTTGAATACGCGCCCTGCGGGCCAATGCGGGATACTCTGGCTGAACGCGGTAAATCAGGCTCCCCTGGCCGAGGTTCGAGACGATGACCGGCTTGAACACAGTTGGCCGAGGCACGATCGCGGCGGGCCCTGCCCCCAGTCCGAATGGAACAACCGAACTGTCTGAGCGGCCAGTTTGGCTGCGGAGATCGTTAAAAGTTGGAGGGCCGGCTGCGGCGTCGCTGTCGATAACTGTTGCACGATCGGGCTTATCTGAAGGCAGGACGATTAACGGTTTTTGAACAGCCCGGCCGATTGCGGAGCCTTGATGATGATTCGGCATCTGCTCAGGGGATGCAGACGGCGCGAACGTTGGCGAGGTGAGCAGCCATCGGACCTGCGGCGGCCGCTCCATCCAGAGCAGCGACAGGGCGATCAAAAAAGTCAGACCGACAGCTTGCGCTGTAAAAGAGCCGAGGGTTGTCCATCGACGACGGGCAGAGTTGTCCCAATTGCTTTCCAGGGTGCTGAACATAACTTCCTCCGGACGGGCCCGTTATTCACTACAGACACCTGCGGTGCGAAGTTTGATCCAACGTTGACTGAGCAGACGCTGGGCGTTCGGGAGACAAAGTCAGGCGACACAGTTTAGCGGCGCGAAATCCGCAAAAAAAGGGCCGCGATCGCGTCGCGGCCCTGCTTGATTTTGCAAAATTGCTTTTCGAAACTATTGCTTCGGAGGCGTGCTCGTCGGAGTCTTCGGTGCCGGAGTGGCAGACTTGGTGCCAGGGCCAGCCGGTCGCGCCGCTCTCGGAGTCGCGCTTCCCGCTGGAGGCGCCGGAACGCCGGACTGCACGTTGTAGGCTTCCACGATTGGCTGCGTGATGTCGACTGCCGGTCCGTACCAGATCACCGGTCCTCGCGGCCACTGCTGTGACGTGTCGAGGATCATGCCATATCCGTTCTCGCTGGCAAACTTGACGATCATCGGAGCCATCTTGGTAAGAATCTTGTTTCCGATTTCGCCCTGCTGTCCCTGGAACTCTTCCTGCGCGTCTTGTGTGGTGCGATCGAACACCTTCTGCTTAGCTTCAATCTGCTTCACCAGTTTGTCACGCGACTCCTCGTTCAGCTTGTCCTGCTGGGCGTTGAGTTGCTTTTTCAAACTGTCGATTTCGTCAGCCGAACCCTTTAGCTCGTTTTGTTTCGGTTCGAATTTTTTGCTTAGGATTTCGAATTCACGGCGGCCTTCATTGGAGGCAAAAATCGCTTGTTCGATGTTGATCGTCCCAACTTTGGTGCCGGTGGCTTTGGCGGTAGCGGGGGTTGGTGAAGCGGCGGCGGCCGAAGGTGCGTCGGGAGCGGTCGCGGCAGGAGCGCTTTTTGCGGGAGCGGTTTGAGCAGCTGCGAAAAGTGAAAGCCCGAACACCACGGTTCCGGCAATGCGTGCGATTTTGCTGCTCATCGCGTTACGAATCATTAACTCGCTATTCTTTAACTCGCTAACCATTAACTCGCTAATCATCGGATCCTTTGTACTCCTTCAGAGTGTTGAAATGCTGGAAGCTCGCAGCTCGCGAAGTCGTTCACGAATGCTGAAAGCGGCCCAAGCTCATCAGTAGTCACGCTTGAACGCAGACGTGACACAGAAACCTGAAAACCATCGCGAGGAACGCGCGAGCGCGCACGACGCCCGGCTCTCTTCACCTAAAACCTTCAAGCTTGGTGTTCAGGGTAGGGACGCTTGCATTATACGGAGCGCACGCGAACAGCGTCAAACGCGGGGTCAAGCGGGTTAAGGGCTGGGGGCGCGGCAAGTCGGCAAAACGGTTAACCACAGGGTACACAGAGGAACACAGGGTAACCCTGTTTGACTTTTAACCTGTGTTTCTCTGTGAACCCCTGTGGTTGATGCTTTGTGATTCTGACTTCCCGAGCGCTCGCAGGGGCTCTAATATTTGAACCGATACCGAATCTGGACAAACACCTCGCGAGGATTGTTCCAGTGGAACCCGCCGAATGTGACGCTATTATCGAGTTCGACCCGCCGATTGGCCACGTTAAGCGCGCTCAGGGACGCTGAAAACCGTTCGCCGAAATCTTTGCCGAAAGTTAAATCAAGTGACGTGTGCCCGGGGAGATAATTCCCAAACGGTGGCTGATCGGGAAACGCGTTAGTAAACCCTGAACCGTAATAGATATTCGTCGAGGCGTAGGAGCGCCAAGGGAGCGTGACTTCGCCCCCTACGTTCAACGTGTTTCGCTGATCGTGATCCAGGGGGCAGAGTGTTACGCCATCCCCGCATAGACTGCTGCTGAAATCGGTCAAGCCGCCTGTGATGGTTCCGCCCGCGTACGCCACCTGATTCGAGTAGGCGAGATGAATTTGCGCGCGATGCGCGATGCGCGGTGATTGCAGTGTCAACTCCCATCCGCGTATCAGCGCGGTTTCGATCGTGAGTGGGAAAAAGAGGTTCGACTCGCCGATAGTGTTGTGGTCGAAGAAATTGTGGGCGCGAGTCCGAAATGTGTCGGCGTCCAACACCCAGCCGCGAAGGGGAATGGTCACTCCGAACTGATGCTCTTCATCGCGCTCCCCGCGCAGCGGAATAAATCCGCAGGCGTTAGCAGAGCACAGGCTGATAAGCGGCCCCGAGGCGGTTACGAGCGGAGGCGCCTGATAGTAGTGCCCGTAGAACGCACGAAAAGTCCAGTTCAAGCGCGGCACGGTGGCGGTGGCTCCAAAACGTGGACTGATCGCGCCCTCGCTGATTGCGCCTGAGAAGTGGGTTGGGCGAGCGCCAGCGGACAGCGTCAGCCAGGAAAAAGGTTTCACTTTGTCGTCGACAAAAAACGCTACCAAGCCGCCTGATTCAGGCTGCGAGGTGGCGAATGGAGCGCCTCCGCAATTGCTGTCAAAGTTGGGATCGCCATTCGACGGACAGTTAAAGAGCACGCTCAATTGTTGATCGTCGTTCTGGTGAAATCCGAAAACTCCGACCTGCAAATCATTGTGGTTGAAGTTGGCCGCGAAGCTCACCTGGCCGCCCGCGTAAGTTGACGAATGGTGATCCTCCGTCGCGGTGGGGTAATCGTTTCGCGAACTCTGGTAGTCGGTGGTGTTGCGATGAAACAGCGGCGACACGGTGAGCAGCAGTTTGGAATTGAACGTATGCACCCAGGACGCGTTGATCAGCGCATCAGTTTCTCGATTGCTGTCACGAAGGCCACTGCTATCGAAGTCTGAGCTTTCGAGATCATTGAAATTCGGATCAAAGGGGACCTGGTAGTAGTCCTTGCGCAGCGAGGTCACGAGACGCAGTTGGTTTGCGGGATCCACGTTGAAGATGAAAGACCCGAACCCCCCGAAGCCGTTTGCAGCATCGTGAACAATTTGCGGGATCGGCGGCTGCAGTCCCAGGCTCGTGCGGTTGCCGTTCAGGCTGACGTAGTAGGCGAAGCTTTGCGTGTGACTGCCGAAGTTTAGCGAATCGTTCGTCTGATAAAAATTTCCCGCGCTCAAAGTCAGCTCGGCCTGGTTATTGCGTTCGAAGCCGGTTCGCGGAACGACGTTGAAGACGCCATAGGTTCGATCTCCAAACTCGGCTCCGAGGCTCCCGCGGTTCACCTCCATGTAATCGATGTCTTTCGGGTCAAACTGCGGGCCGACGTTGGAAGCGATATTAGTGTTCGGGACGGGAACGCCATCGACAAGCCAAGCTGTCTGGTGGCCTCCGCGAATGTGCAGTTGGTCGTGCGTCACATAAGCGCCGGGTACGAAGTCCGTAATCATCGCCATGCTGTTGGTGCGGTCGGCTCCGGGTGTGCGCTCAATGTCGGACCGGCTGACTAGCGTAGTGGGGGTGGCGCTATCGGTCGGGATGACGTCGGGCGTGGCGGTGACGTTGACTTTCTCGTTATTTGACGCAACTTGCAGTTGGAAGTGAATGACGGGAACCGCTCCCGAGCTAATAGTCACCGCCTGCGAGGCGGGTTCGAAGCCGGCGCTAGTGACGGCGACGGAATATGCGCCCAGTGGAACCGCGTTAAATTGAAATTGACCGGAGGCATCGGTTGTCGCGCTCTTTGTCCAATCAACAGACTTCGCTCTTAACACCACTGCTGCATTCTGCATCGGACGATGCTGGGGGTCATGCACAACGCCGCGTACGGCGCCGAATTCAGAAGCGAATGCGCAAGAACCGGAGAAGTGCGCTGCGATCAACAGAAAGACGATCAGCGGTGGCCTGTTCAGTGCATACTGCAAACCGTTTAAGCCATGCTTCAAATTGTTCGAACCATGCTTCAAGCCGTTTAAGCGGAGTTTCATCTTGAGTAGAAGCCGCTGGCTGAAGCGAAAGTTGCGCATGTGCTTTAGTCGGTCCTGAATATTTTCCATGGGTTTGCCTAATGAGCCGCGAGTCTTTTTCGCAAGTCTGGTGCCGTGCAAGCCCCAAAAGGGGCTCGTGGTGAACTGACCTTTCTGCACCGCTAAAGCGATGCCGAAAACGACGCGTCACGAATGCCCCGTTAGGAGCTGCGCAGGCGTGTCTGAAATCCCCAAAATGATGTTTAGGAATTGGTGGCTTGAGATGTTTTAGCTGAGCGGGGGAGCCCGGGCAGAAGCGGGCGCGAAAACTGCGTTTACGACGAAGACGGGGTTCTGGATGGCATCTGACCGGACGAGCAGAGGACAACAAGAGTGAAACGAGTCACGAAAGAGACCGTCATGCCGGGAGGTTCCGACTCGCGAACAACAATTATGGTTCGCACAGCAACTCTCGCTCGCGCGAAACGAGACTTCGCCCGCGGTTGAAGCACTGTCAGGAGTGACATCTGCGGATTTATCCGATTCCATCTCTGCCATCGCACCATGGCAGGGTGGCGCGCTCGCAGAGGCCGCTTTTCTTCGCAGGCAATGTGAGCCACCCGCTTGCATGGATCGCGCCATCACCAGCGGCGAGAACGCCGGGGCGAGCAAAGCCAGCGTGAGAAATCTTGCGATCCAGCAAGCGGCGCGTGCCATTCGCTCACAGCATAGCAGTCGGCTTGGCAACCAAGCTACAGGCCAAGTTCACTTTCGCGGCGGTCAGCGGCGTCGAGAAGCAGTGGCTGCTGTACCATTTCCCCGTGCATCCATTGGCGCAGAAGCTGCTCGTCTCGATCCGGAAACAGAGATCCATCCGGGCTGGAGATCGACTCGCCGTGGCGGTCTCGGGCGGAGCGGACTCGGTGGCGCTTCTTCGCTTGCTTATTGACCTTCGCGATGAAATCGGGATTGTGCTCTCGGTCGCGCACGTGAACCACAAGTTGCGAGGGCAAGAGAGCGAGGCGGACGCGGAATTCGTCAAGCAACTGTCGGCGGTCTATAGCCTGCAGCTACAACTGAGAGATGCGCCGGTAGTGGCGCCGAACATCGAGGCCTCGGCGCGGGCCCAGCGGTACAACTTCTTCCGCGAACTGGCTCGTGACGGCCAGGTGGCGAAGATTGCCACCGCACACACTCTTGACGACCAGGCGGAGACCGTTTTGCTTCGGGCTTTTCGCGGCACGGGAATTCGCGGCCTCGCTGGCATTCATCCTCGCGTGGTGTTCGAACTCGAAGGTCGGCCGTTCGGCGAGGTCGTGCGGCCATTACTGGGCTTTCGCCGAGCCGCTCTCAAAGATTTCCTGGTTGACCTGGGCCAATCCTGGCGCGAGGACTCGTCAAATTCGAACGTCGCATTTGATCGCAACCGGGTGCGTCACCGTTTGCTTCCTCTTATTCATTCGGAGTTCGGCGACGCGGCCATCGAGCACCTTAGCGAACTTGCCGAAATCGCGCGCGGCGAAGAGGAGCACTGGAAAGCCGTACACCCCGAAGTGACCCCTTCGATTTCTTCCGGTCTTGCCATCGAACCATTGATGGCCCTCCCAATCGCCGCGCAGAGGCGCTTGATGCGTGAGTGGCTGGCGACGAATGCCCCAGAAGTCAGCATTTCTTTTCGCGTGATCGAGCAGGCGTTGCTGTTCGGGCTTGGGAAAAAATCTCAACAACCGACCCTCCAGCTCTCGGCGCTTTGGACGTTGCGCCTCGATGACGGCCGACTACATCTTGAGCGTAACGTGGCGCGATCGGAGGAGAATTATGCCTACGCGCTGGCGGTTCCGGGTGCGACAGCGGTTCCGGAACTTGCGCTTCGATTCGAAGCCTCGGAAGTCGAGGTGCAGTCAGTTCCGGAGAAGTTGCGACGGACCTTACTCAACCAAGCCTTACTCGACCCAGCCTTACTCAACCCTGACCAAACCTTGCACAATCCCGCTTTGTTACCCAAGCAACTTTTAATACGAAACTGGAAGGTCGGGGAACGATACTGGCCCGCTAACACCTCATCCCCAAAAAAGATTAAAGACCTGCTCACGGATCGAAAGATAAAAGGTGAGGAAAAGCGCCTTTGGCCGGTGGTTGAGTCGGCAGAGGGAGCAATTGTATGGATGCGCGGCTTCGCTGCGCCAGCCGAGTTTCAGGTTCCTGAGGGTGCAACGAAAGCCATCTGGATTCGTGAGTTTCCAGTTAGTTCTTAATTCATAATGGTGTAACATTTTTTAGTAAGTGTCGGATACTTTGCTCCCCCGAAGCATGGCTGATACTCAACCGGAACGATAGGGAACCTGACATGACGATTTCAGCCAACGCAGTGCTTCGCCAAATCATTTCAGCGGAGCAGATCCAAAAGAGGGTTCGAGAACTGGGAAGACAGATTTCCGACGACTATCGCGGCGAGTCCGTAGTCGCGCTGGGCATTCTTGAGAACAGCTTTCTTTTCATGGCTGACCTGGTGCGCGCCATCGACGTACCGCTGGTATGTTCGTTCATCAAGCCAAGCTACAAACAGAGCGAGCAAAGCGGTTCGCCGATCCTGGAAATTCTTTTTAGCCATGAATTGCAGATTACGGGCAAGAGAATCCTGCTGATCGAGGGCTTGGTCCACTCGGGCGTTACAAGCGAATTCCTCATGAGCGATCTGCGAGCCCGCGGCGCAGCCTCGGTCAGATTGGTAACGTTGCTCGATCGTCAATCAGCGCGTCGCGTCCCGCTGCAGCCTGATTATTTCGGTTTCCTGGTCGATGACACGTTTCTTTGTGGATACGGGCTGGGCAGCGCGGAGCAGACGGGGCGAAACCTTCCCTACCTCGCTGCATCTCCATAACGGGACGCCGGCGATGCTGGCGGGTCTGCATCGCTAATATTCGCGGTTAGCGGGCTAACTTCGGTCACCACCAGTACCCAACTTTTTCTTCCGAAAAGGTCTAGAATGAAGTGGCGATCTTTCTCCAATCGTATTTTGATCCCCGGCATCCAATATTGTGGGGCGGGCGTTTTAGGTGCTGGCAGGCTTCGCTTAGAGGAGTTTTTGAGTGAATTCAACCATTAAAACCGTAATTTTTTGGGCAGTCATCGTTGTTTCGGCCTTTTTACTCTGGCAAGTGGTGCGAACCGGCAGCAACGGACAAAAGGAAAAAGAGATCGGCTTCTCTGAGTTCCTCGCTGATGTCGATTCTGGCAATGTCCACGATGTTGTGTTCATTGGTCAAGAAGTCCGCGGGAAATTTAAAAACCCTGACTCGCCATTTCATACCATCGCGCCGGCTAATTTTCCCGACATGTACAAGACGCTTCGCGATAAAGGCGTCACGTATAGCGTAAAGGACATTAGCAACGGCAGCTGGCCCAGCTGGATTCTGAATCTCGCGCCGCTCGTCTTACTGGGCGCTTTGTGGTTCTTCATGATTCGGCAGATGCAGACGGGTGGCAACAAAGCCTTGTCGTTTGGCAAGAGCCGCGCTCGCCTGCTCTCCATGCAGCAAAAGAAGATCACGTTCAAAGATGTCGCTGGCGTGGATGAGGCGAAAGAAGAGCTTCGCGAGATCATCGAATTCCTGCGCGAGGCGCAGAAATTTCAGAAGCTTGGCGGACGAATTCCGAAGGGTGTGCTGCTCGTCGGCCCTCCGGGAACCGGTAAGACCTTGCTGGCGCGCGCTGTGGCTGGCGAGGCGAATGTTCCCTTTTTCTCGATCTCCGGCTCCGACTTCGTTGAAATGTTCGTAGGCGTCGGTGCGAGCCGTGTGCGTGACTTGTTCGAGCAGGGCAAAAAGAACGCCCCGTGCATCATCTTCATCGATGAAATCGACGCTGTTGGACGTCACCGTGGCGCTGGACTTGGCGGCGGACACGACGAGCGCGAGCAAACTTTAAATCAGCTCCTCGTTGAAATGGACGGCTTCGAATCGAACGATGGCGTGATCCTGATGGCAGCGACTAACCGTCCAGACGTGCTTGATCCGGCGCTACTACGGCCGGGGCGTTTTGACCGACGCGTGGTGGTGAATCGTCCTGACGTGCGCGGACGTGAAGAGATTCTTCGCGTTCATACCCGAAAAATTCCGCTTGCCGACGATGTCGATCTGCAAGTGCTGGCGCGCGGTACGCCGGGCTTCTCCGGCGCTGACCTCGCCAACATGGTGAACGAAGCAGCGCTGGCAGCGGCGCGGCAGAATCGCAAGGCCGTTTTGCAGTACGACTTCGAGGTCGCCAAAGACAAAGTTTTGATGGGCGTCGAACGCAAGTCGCTTCTGCTTACGGACGAAGAAAAGAAAAACACCGCCTACCACGAAGCCGGACACGCACTCGTTGCGGCGAAGTTGCCGCATGCCGATCCGGTCCACAAGGTCACGATTATTCCGCGCGGCATGGCTCTCGGCTTGACCATGCAGCTTCCGGTTGACGATCGACACAACTACTACAAGAACTATCTCGATACCCAGATTGCCATTCTGATGGGCGGGAGGATTGCCGAAGAAATCTTCCTCAATCAGATGTCAACCGGGGCAGGCAACGACATCGAGCGAGCGACTGAACTCGCCCGCAAGATGGTTTGCGAATGGGGCATGAGCAACCTGGGACCTGTGACCTTCGGCAAGAAAGAAGAGCAGATTTTCCTGGGCCGCGAAATCGCCCAGCATCGCGACTATTCGGAAGCGACCGCCATCCAGATCGATGAAGAAGTTCGCAAGATGGTGAGCGTCGGCTACTCCACCGCAAAAGGGATTCTTTCGGAAAATCGCGAGATCCTGCAAAATATCGCAAGGGCTTTAATAGAGCGCGAAGTCCTCGATGCGACAGAGATCAAGCTGCTCGTCGATGGACAAAACTTGCCGCCGATCAAACCGCTTCCGGCCAAGACGGATGATGGCGTCCAGCAAGTGATCAAGCCGGAACGCTCTCCAGCCAAAGGTGGCGAGCGCCCCGCAACGGCGTAGTTAATTTTCCGTAGAGACGCGGCTCGCCGCGTCTCCCGGACTTCTTTTAGTTCTTGATAATCAGGCTTCCTGCAATTCCGGCATAACAGATTCGCTAATAACCGGGCGACCATGGGTCGCCTTTTTTATTGCTCGGGGTAGAACCGCAACGACCGCCAATATCACAAAGAAGGGGTCGACCGGACGGCGGTAATAAACCTCCGGGCTGGTGAAGTAGTAGATCAGCGGAAATACGAAGAGCGCAATCGCATACGGCGCAGCCATCGCCGGGTTGTCCTGCAAGGCGCGCCAGAAGCCAAACAGCGCCAGAATCGTCAGGGCGGTGCAGAAAAGAATATTGGGGGGATCCAACGGCTCTTGCTTGAGATACTCGCGATCCAGGCTCCAATATCCGGTCCAGATAAAAACGGCCCGGCGCAGAGAAGTCCATGCATACCAGCCGGGATTGGCGCGTATGAAGGCGATCGCTTCCTGTTTCTTTTCGTCCATGTAGCCGAGTTCGCCGAGCTGCTTGAATTCGTTCCACTCGCGCTCGCTATGCCACGGGCCGAGTTGATATTGTCCCCAATAGTCGGAATTGCCTCGAGTCCCAATTTTCAGCACGAGACCCATGTTGTCGCGGAACGGAATGACGCGGTGAAAAACTTCGTAGTTACGGATGAACCAGGGGGCGACAACGACGATGAAAGCAACTGCTGCCACTGAGTTAAGGAAGAACCAGCCTTTGGAATTGCGAGCTCGGCGCCAGATGGCCCAGAACGCGAGAAACGGAAGCACGATCAGCACCATGGAACTTGTCAAGGCCGCGAGACCCCATAACAACCCGTAAGCGGCCCACTTCACCGCCGAGTCGTCGCTCTCCAACTGCAATGTCAGCATGAACAGCAGTGAAAGAAGTAGTGTGGAGAGCCAGGTTTCCCAGATGCGTTCCACAGGAAAGTAAATTCCGTACGGACAGAATGCCCACGCCCACGCGGACCATTTTGCAGCTCGTTCCCCAAATCCTCGCCGCGCGATGAAAAATATCGTTACGCAGACCAGAGCCGACATCAAGGCGTTCAGGGACAAGAGAATAACCGCCGACGCAGTCGTGAATGTGCCGAAAAGTTTAAAGACCGCAGCGATCAGATAGGGATAAACCGGAGTCATCCAGGCTGTGGGTCCAGTCTCCTCGAACAGCGGGCTGCTGAAGCCGTGGCCCTGCACGATGGCGGAGGCGATTTGGCCCGCCTCGTAGCCGAAGTGCCAGTGGTTATGGTCCGGGCTAAGTTGTTCCGGAAGCAGGAAGTACATCACGATGAGCCGGATCGCGAGTGCGACGATCACAGCCGGAATTAAGATGGATGTGGTTTTTTGGCGATTCGAGTTTCCGAGCGATTCGAGCGGATTTGAGGTAACTGTCAAAGAAAAAGGTACAGAAAGGATCAAGATAATAATAAAGCACGCACCCCTGAAACGGCGCCGCGTGCCATTTAATTTCAAATCTAGTAACCCCAAACAGCGCCCATGGTTGCGGTGCCGGGGGAGAGTCCGTAGCATCTAATCAGTTCATCCTTATGCCCACGGCTGTTGCCCAAAACGGACGTTCCCATCTTGCCTTAGGTGAAATCTTCAGCTTTGCATATGAGACGTTCATGAGCAATAAAGTGCGTTTTGCTCTCACCGCGCTGGGGATGGTTATAGGAACGGCGTCTCTCATCCTGGTGACAACCATCGGGCTTACCGGCAAGCAATACCTTTTAAATCAGATTCAATCGATCGGGTCGAACTGGATTTATGCCGAATACGAAAGCGGCGGCAAGCGAATCACCGATACAGGCAACGATTCCCTCACAATTCAGGATATGGAGGCGGTGCAACGCCAGGTAATCGGCATTGCCGCCGCTTCGCCCGTGCTCCCGCTTAACGAGCGGGTGACCGTCGGGAATGGCCGGGAGCGGGACCTGCAGATCATGGGTGTATACCCGCAGTATGAGCAGGTACGGAACCTGATGATTCTTTCCGGCCGCTTTTTCGACGCGCAGGACTCGCAAGCGCACAACAAAGTTGGCGTCATCACCCCGCAACTTGCCATTGAGCTATACGGTTCCGAGCAGGAGTCCCTGGGCAAGACCCTGAAGCTGAGCGGCCTGCCTTTCACCATTATTGGAACCTTTCGTGAACGAGTCGATACCTTCGGTCAATCCGAAGTGACCGATAACACCATGTTGATTCCTTACACGGTGATCCGCTATTTTCAGGAAACGCCGTCGGTGAAACAAATTTTCTTCTCGGCTTCGGACGCATCTTTGGTGGTGCCTATTACAGCTGAGGTGCAACGCGTGATTCAGTCACGCCATCGGCCGGAATCTGTATACAGCGTTCGCAACCTGACTCAGCTCGTCACTGTCGCCGACAAGACGGCCAGCGCTATGACCATGGTGTTGCTTGCGGTTTCGCTGGTGGTGCTGCTGGTGAGCGGCATCGGCATCATGAACATCATGCTGGCGACCGTGGGCGCACGCATTCGCGAGATCGGAATCCGCAAGGCGATGGGAGCAACCAATCGCGAGATTCGTTACCAGTTTCTGGCCGAGGCTATGCTCATTTCGCTGATTGGCGGTTTTCTGGGAATCATCATCGGCCTCGCCATCCCGTTCTCGGTGCGCTTTTTCACCGATTACAGAATTCCGGTGTCCGGCCTGTCTGCCTTCATAGCGATTGGAGTTTCCTCGCTTGTAGGAATTTTGTTTGGGACCGTTCCAGCCATCCGCGCCTCGCAGCTTGATCCCGTGGAAAGCCTGCGTTACGAATAAGTGATTCCCCCTGTGCGCTCTGTGGTTAGAGTTTTTTGTTAACCACAGAGGTCACAGAGGTCACAGAGGAAAGAAAGTCTAAGTGCCAGCCATCCGCGCCTCGCAGCTTGATCCCGTGGAAAGCCTGCGCTACGAATAAGTGATTCCCCCTGTGCACTCTGTGTACCCTGTGGTTACAAAAACTCTAACCACAGGGTACACAGAGTCCACAGGGAAAAAAGTTCCTGAGGAAAATTCCGAGAGGGGGACAAATCTCTCATGCGATACTGTTTTTCCTATGAATCTCAGGCTGGATTCGAAAGTCGCACTCATCACCGGAGGCTCGCGCGGAATTGGAGCGGCGGCGGTTCGAGAGTTTGTCGCGGCGGGTGCGAAAGTTGTTTTCAACTACCAGTCAGCGAAGGCGCAGGCCGAAGAATTGGTGCGCGAGCTTGGCGAGGCTCACTGCCGTGCCGTGAAGAGCGATCTTTCGACCACCGACGCGGCGCGAGAATTAGTAACGAGCGCCGTCGCAGCTTTTGGTCGCCTGGACATACTCGTCGCGAACCACGGTATTTGGCCGCCTGCTGATGCTCCCATCGACCAGATGGCGGATGAGCAGTGGCACAAGACGATCGCCGTCAATCTCGACAGCGTGTTTTCATTGGTGAAGCATTCGGTCGGTCAAATGAAGAAGCAAAGCGCTCGCTTGGCCGAGTCATCCAGCGCCACTGAGAGGCAGAACGACGGTGGCGCGACCACTGCTTTGCCGGCAGCGGGCCACATCGTGCTGATCAGTTCGACTTCAGCCCAACGAGGCGAAGCCTATCACTGCGATTATTCGGCGACCAAGGGAGCTCTCATCAGTATGGTGAAAGGGCTTTCTTCCGAGTTGGCACGCGACCGAATTTATGTGAACGCCGTCGCCCCGGGCTGGGTGGATACTGACATGTCAGCACCGGCGCTGAATGATCCGCCTACGCGCGACAAGATCTTTGGCACGATTCCGCTGGGGCGGGTAGGAACGCCTGAGGAGATTGCCGGCCCGATTCTCTTCTTGTGTACGAAGTATGCCGGATTTATTACAGGGGAAATCTTCAATGTGAATGGCGGAGCCGTGCTAGTCGGCTAAATTGAGCTGCCTGCGCTGTGTGTTTCGTACAGCTAAAATCGCCTTTAGCGCTTCTAAGTTATTATCCATGTTCCGCTTAACGTCAATCTTTCTGCTGTGCGCCTTGGGTGCGGCGCAAAATCCGGCGGCGCCGGCGCCAAGCCCGAACACGTCGCCCAGCCTGAGCCCTTCGACGACTAGTGCCGGGGCTCTCAACCAATCCGAGAACGCGAAGAAGGCCCGCACTCTGCTCGACCAGACGATCCAGGCGCTTGGTGGCCAGGCATATCTCACCTACCAGAGCAAAGGTGAAACCGGACGCTACTATCCCCTCTACCACGGGCGAACTGAGAGCAGCGGCATCCCTTACAACTTGTTCTCCAAATATCCGGACAAAGATCGCTTCGAGGTCATCCATCAGCGAAACATTTTTCTTCTTTACGGTTCGGTGAGCGACGTCAAGGTCAAGAACAAATCTGACATCGTCGTGATTCATAACGGCGACAAAGGTTACGAGATCACGTACAAAGGGACTGCCTCGCAAGAGCCAATCGATCTGGAGAAGTATCTCCGCCGGCGGGCGCATTCCATCGAATCGGTATTTCGCAAGTGGATGCAAGACCCTGAGATTGCGCTCTTCTACGATGGGGCTTCAGTGGTTGACAGCAAAGAGACGGAAGGGGTGACGCTGCTGAACCGCCAGAACGATTCCGTCACCGTGTATTTAGACCAGAACACGCACTACCCAATCAAGATCAGCTACTCATGGCGGGACCCAAACGATAAGCAAAAAAACACGGAAGAAGAAATTTACGACAATTACAAACTCGTGCAGGGAATCTGGACCGCGCACTCGATCACGCGATACTACAACGGCGAGACATCACTACAACGCTTTGTGGCGACGGCCAGCTATGACTTGAAACTTCCGGATTCGGCATTTGAAGCTGCCGTGACCTACGACCCGAAAGCGCCGCCCAAAAAGCGTTAACGACCAGCTAAAGCCGAATAAAACAGCAAAAATCTGTATGAGTTACCCCGCGAGCTACCCTCAGGATGTCCATCATGAATAAGAGGTTAACGCTGGGATCGCTGCTTTTGTGCTCTATGTGTGGCAAAAGTGACACAGGCGTTTGCTGGTGCAGAGCGGTAAGCTAATAGACAGCAAACGACTTACCTCTACACTTTGACACAGGAGCAAACAATTCGCTCTGCGGTGACCTGTTCCGGAATAGGTCTCCATAGCGGAGCTCCCGTCAGCCTTCGCATTCTTCCTGCTCCCGCCGGTACCGGCATCGTTTTTCAGCGTTCCGATTTGGATGGTTTCCCAGTTGAGGCGAGCGGCCGCAATGTGGCCCGCGTCAGCTACGCCACCAGCTTGATGAAGAAGGGCGTGCTCATCTCGACGACCGAGCACCTGCTGTCCGCTTTCATCGGTGTCGGCATCGACAATGCAATCGTTGAGCTGGACAACCTGGAGCTCCCGATTCTCGATGGCAGCGCTAAGCCCTTTGTCGAAATGATTCAGAAGGCGGGAATTCGCAGGCAGCGAAAGGCCCGCACTTATTTGCGCATTGTTCGCGAGATCGAGTTGCGCGAGGGCGACAAGTTTATCGCGGTATATCCCTCCGATACCTATACTGTCGCCTATTCAATCAATTTCCCCCACCCTTTGATCGGGAAACAGAAATACAGTGTACGGCTGACCAATGGCAGCTACGTGAACGAGATTGCCTCGGCACGGACTTTTGGCTTTCTGCATGAGGCCGATGCCATGCGCCAGCAGGGGTTGATCCGAGGCGCTTCCACCGACAACGCCATCGTGCTGAACCGGGAGGAAGTTCTCAATCCGCCGTTGCGCTATGCAGACGAATTCGTCCGCCACAAGGTATTGGACCTGATCGGAGATTTGGCCCTGATTGGCAAGCAAATTCTGGGGTCAGTGGTTGCGGACAGGGCCGGGCACGCCATGCACACCGCGCTTGTATCGCGCATTCTGCGCGACCACTCCTACTGGGAAGAGACGTCACTTGACGATCTGACGGCAAGGCCGGAAATTGCCTCCGCCGCGTCGCTCAGCGTGTAGCGGTCTAATTTCGAAAGTCTAGAATTCAAACCTCTGAGTTCGAACCTCTGAGTTCGAACCTCTTGAATAAACCAAGAACCGAATCTCCCAAAAATCAATTTTCTTTTTGAGGATTGCGTTCCTCGATAAGACGCCGCAATTCCGCCTCCGCCTCGCTTCGGATATGGTCAGCGAAGGCGACGGCGCTTTGGCGATGCTCCGCGCCGAGAGGCGATAGGCGGACCTGAAGATAGGGCTGGTCTTCTTGCATCCGGCGCAGCATGCGCTGCGTTTTCGCAATTTTTTCTTCGAGAGTGATCATGATTGCTCCTGTGGAGAGGCTGGCGTAGAGACGGGGCTAGCCCCGTCTCCCACGGCGTGCGCGGGAGACGCGGCAAGCCGCGTCTCTACATTGAGACTACGGTGCCACAACGGGGACGTAGTACAAGTCACCAGATGGGTGCTGGCAGAGTCCCCAGGGAAAGTCAAAACCATACGGCTCCTGTGGAAAGGCTGGCGTAGAGACGGGGCTAGCCCTGTCTCCCACGGCGTGCGCGGGAGACGCGGCAAGCCGCGTCTCTACATTGAGACTACGGTGCCACATTGGGGGCGGAGTTCAAGTCACCAGATGGGTGCTGGCAGATACCTGGGCGACATGAGACAAACTAGGGGTAAGCAGCGCGGTTAGGACAGGGTGGCGTAGCCTTGCAAACGCACCGGCATTTCGTTTTGCAAGCGGTCGGTGAGCCACTTTTCGAGCTGGTATTGCGAGCTTTGCGGAACTTCAATGAAGCGGATACCAACCTGACCGGTCCCGTCGGTCCACGCCGCTTCGCCTTTCAAGTCCAGCGAAATGTTGACGCCGGGTAATGTAAAACGAACCTTCACCAGATTGTCTTTCGGTATTTTGGTCAAGATGCGGATGGCCATTCCGCCTTCGCTCAAGTTTGTCGCGACCGCGGTCAGTTCCTGATCGGGCGGAACGCTGATGCGAACCGGCATATCGACCGGATGGCGGAAGTATCGGCGCCGCTCGCGCACCATAAAATTCAGAGCTGCGTTAAAGCAGCGCGACGCGTGTAGAGTGGTGAGCGGCTTCTGCAGGACGAAGTTGGCCCCGGATTTGAACGCGTCCTGAGTCGTCGTCTTTCCGTTGACCACGGCGAAGGCGACGGATTTGCCATTGCTCTGCGTTGTCCGAAGCCCTTGAAGCAGTTTAAAGCCGAATTGCAAATCGTCGCAGTCAACGATGACGGCATCGAATTTGCGCCGGGCTAGTAAGTCGTCAGCGCGCTTCTGCTCAGCGCAGGTTTCGAGATTGACGGAAATCTTTTCCAATGCCGGACGCAGCACGCCCAACAAGGCGGAATCGCGGCTGATGAGAAGAGAATCCAGATTCATGAGTATTTAAATCCTAACGGCGGAAGAGCACTTGTAAAAGTGACCGAGGTATCGGGCTATTGGGTCCCGAAGTCACCTGCAATATAGGGTTAGAACCGCAATTCATGACTGAATTGGCCTATTTATCGTTGGGATCGAACGTCGGAGACCGCTCTGCTCATCTAAAGTCGGCAATCGCACACTTGCAGGAGGCAGCGAAATTACGCGCCGTATCAGGTTTCTACGAGACCCAGCCGGTTGACGTCACGAACCAGCCCTGGTTTTTGAATTGCGTCCTCGCGCTGGAAACGGATAAGACTCCCCGTCAGTTGCTCGACCTTGCCCTCAAGATCGAGCGCGGGATGGGGAGGATGAGGCTATCCGACAAAGGGCCGCGCAACATCGATATCGATATCGTGCTTTTCGGCGATAGCGTGATCAATGAGGCGGGAGTGGATATTCCTCATCCAGCAATGGCTCAACGACGGTTCGTTCTGCAGCCACTGGCTGAGATTGCTCCCGAAGCGCTGCATCCGACATTGAAGAAAACGGCGCGTGAGCTTCTCGCGGCGTTGCCGGAGGGGCAAGAAGTGCGGCGGATGGAAAAGCCTTGATGAAGCTGATCATGGACGGGCTTGAATGGGCCATCCGTCGTGCTCTCAACACTTTTTGTTCAGAGACTCGGAGTTTGACTGTCTTCCGCTCCCTAGGCTAGCCTCAAAGGTCGCACAAAATCATCAGGTCTCGATTGTTTTCAATTCTCTGACCGCTAGGATTGCCCCTTGCCTCGTAGGCTGATAGCCATTCCACTTCTCGCGCTCCTGACTGGCTCACTTGCCGCTGCGCCGCTGCGGGCGGCGCACGCTTCGCATGCGATGGTGGTCAGTGTCCACGAACTCGCTTCTCGCGCGGGAGTGGACATGATGCTGGCTGGCGGCAACGCCGTCGATGCGGCGGTTGCCACTGGGTTCGCGCTCGCAGTTGTCTATCCGCAGGCTGGGAACGTTGGCGGCGGAGGCTTTCTTCTGCTGCGCAAGGCGAATGGCGAGGCTAAGTTTATTGACTTTCGCGAGAAGGCTCCGGCAGCGGCTACGGAAAATATGTATCTCGACGCCCAGGGCAATGTGATTCCCGAAGCGAATAAGGAATCGAGCGTGGTGGGATACCGGGCCGTGGGCGTGCCGGGATCGGTAGCCGGGCTGGTGTATGCGGAAAAGAAATATGGAAAGCTATCGCTGGAAAAAGTGATGGCACCCGCGATCAAGCTCGCCCACGACGGCTTCGCGCTCGCTTATGAGGATGCCAGCGAATTCCGTGAAGACGAGTATCTGGGGCTGTTTCCGGAGTCGAAGCGAATTTTTCAGCGCGACGGCAAGTTCTACCAGCCGGGCGAAATTTTCAAGCAGCCCGACCTCGCGCGCACGCTGGAGAGAATCGCGAAGAATCCGGATGACTTCTACCACGGAGCGCTGGCGCATGAACTGGCGGCGGCGGTCCACAAATACGGAGGACTGCTCACGGCGGAAGATCTAGCCGCGTACGAGGTGAAAGAGCGCGAGCCCGTCCATGGCGATTACCGCGGTTATGAAATCATCAGCGCGCCCCCGCCATCTTCTGGCGGAGTGGCGCTGATCGAGATTCTCAACATTCTCGAAGGCTTCGATCTCGCGAAGTCTGGTAATCGCTCCGCCGAGACCATTCATCTTGAGGCCGAAGCGTTCCGCCGTGCGTTTTACGATCGCGCCGATTTTATGGGCGACCCGGACTTCGCGAAGATTCCGGTGGCTCCGCTCATCGATAAGAAGTATGGCGAGGCCTGGCGCGACACGATTGATCCCGCGCATGCCAGCATGAGCAAAGAACTGAAGCGGCCATCGTTTAACGAGCTGGAGCGCGTGGCACAATCTCATTCTGCGATTCGCGAACCCGAAAATACGACGCACTATTCGGTCGTCGACGCCGAAGGGAACGCCGTCTCAGTCACGACTACGCTCAACGACTCTTTCGGATCGCGGGCCACGGCGGAGGGCCTGGGCTTCCTGCTCAACGACGAAATGGATGACTTCACGTCGAAGCCCGGCGTTCCGAATACTTATGGCCTGATCCAAGGTCCGGCAAACGCCATCGGGCCGAACAAGCGGCCGCTTTCTGCGATGACTCCGACGATCATTCTAAAAGGCGGGAAGCTTTTCCTCGTGCTCGGATCGCCCGGCGGACCGACGATTATTACCACGGTCGCGAACGTCATCACTGCAGTGGTCGACTTCAATCTCGACATTCAGGAAGCGGTCAATGCCCCTCGCTTTCATCATCAATGGCTGCCGGATGAGATTCTCGTCGAAGATCGCCTCTCACCCGATACAATGAATATTCTTAAATCCAAGGGACATAAGTTGGACGTCAGGCATTTTTGGGGAGACGGCGAGTGCATTATGATCGACCCCAAAATAGGCGAGCGCCTCGGAGCCAGTGATGGCCGCAACAATGGAAGGGCGATAGGTTACTGATGCAGAGAGCGGTATCGACATATTTGTATGTGAAAGAGCGGCTGCATCCCGGGATTCTGGATGAGTTGGTGCGCGCAGGGGCGCAGGCGATCGAGATTTTTGCTGCCCGCCAGCACTTCGACTACGCGAATCGTAAGCAGCACGTGAAAGAGATTGGCGATTGGTTCAAGTCGACAGGAATTCCGTTGCATTCGTTGCACGCGCCTTTGTACTCCGATTACGACTGGGGACGCACTGGTTCGCCTCCGGTGAACATTGCGTCGACCGACCGTTCTGGCCGCATCGATGCGATGGATGAGATCAAGCGAGCCATAGAAGTTGCCGAGCACATTCCGTTTCGCTTTCTGATTCAGCATATCGGCAATCCGAACGACAGCTTCGACGAGAAGAAGTTCGAAGCGGCGATGACTTGCGTCGAGCACCTGCGCGCTTTTGCCAAGCCGCTTGGAGTGCGGGTTCTGGTTGAAAATATTCCGAACGAATTGTCGACGCCCGAGCGTCTGGTGGAGTTCATCAAGACGATGCACTTCGAAGATATGGGGGTGTGCTTCGATTGCGGCCATGCCAACATGATGGGCGGAATTCCGGAAGCTTTTGAAACTTTAAAAAACCACATTTGCTCGACGCACGTTCACGACAACGACAAATTCAAAGACTCGCATCTGTGGCCCGGGGCCGGGACGATCGATTGGAAGCAGGCCATGGAATTACTGCGCACCGCTCCGCAAAAGCCGCCGCTACTGCTTGAGATTGAGGGCGAAGAGAAGAAAAATCCAAGCGAAGAAGTGAGCGCGACTTTCCGCAAGCTGGAAGAAGAGTAAAGGGCGTTAGAAGTGACGATCACAAACGCCGTCTTTAAAATAAAGTTGTCATCAACATAAGATTGTCATCCTGAGCGGAGCGAAGGACCTGCTTTTTGCTCACGCCGCACGTGAAGAAAATTCAATACCTGCTTCCTGAGAAATCATGTCATCACCCATCAGCACCATCGCCGAAATCGGCAAGCACGACGGGCAGTCCGTCACCATTCGCGGATGGCTCTACAACCTGCGCGAAAGCGGCAAGCTTCTTTTTCCGCAGTTTCGTGACGGCTCAGGAGTGATTCAGGGCGTAGTTCCCAAGAACGCCGTCGCTCCCGAAGTTTTCGATGCGATCAAGGGTCTCACGCAGGAATCAAGTGTCATCGTCGAAGGCAAAGTCCGCGCCGATAAGCGCGCGCCGGGCGGATACGAACTGGATGTCTCGAACGTGCAGGTGGTGCAGCGCGTGGCAGAAGCGACTCCGTATCCCATCACTCCAAAAGAGCACGGCGTTGATTTTTTGATGGAGCACCGCCACCTCTGGCTGCGCTCACAGCGGCAGGCATCGATTTTGCGGGTACGAGCTGAAATCATTCGTGCCGCCCGTGATTTTTTTGATAGTAACGGATTCACTCTCACCGATCCGCCGATTCTTACGCCGGCGGCTTGCGAGGGAACGTCAACGTTGTTTCCTGTCGACTACTTCGAAGAGCAGGCCTTCCTGACGCAATCCGGCCAGCTTTATATCGAGGCGACGGCGATGGCGCTCGGCAAGGTGTATTCGTTCGGGCCAACATTTCGTGCGGAGAAATCTAAGACGCGCCGCCATCTGACGGAATTCTGGATGGTTGAACCCGAGGTCGCCTACGCCACGCTCGACGACCTGATGGAACTGGCCGAGGGCTTACTCAGATTTCTAGTAAAGCGATGTCTGGAGAAGCGCCGCTCCGACCTGCAGATCATTGGTCGTGACTTGACGAAGCTCGAAAAAATCGATGCCCCGTTCCCGCGCATCACCTACGATGAGGCCGTCAGCAAATTGCAGGAAGGACACGCGCAGGGCAAGCTCGAAAATAAGTTTGAGTGGGGAGGCGATCTGGGCTCTCCGGATGAAACTTACCTTTCGTCGCTCTACGACCGTCCGGTCATGGTGCACCGCTATCCGGCCGTGGTAAAAGCGTTCTATATGGAGCCCGATCCGCAGCGGCCCGACCTCGCGCTCTGCGTTGACGTTCTAGCGCCAGAAGGTTACGGCGAAATCATCGGCGGATCACAACGCATGGCTTCGCACGATTTGCTGTTGCAGCGCATCCGCGAGCACAATCTGCCGGAAGAGGCCTTCAAGTGGTATCTGGATCTACGTAAGTTTGGCAGCGTTCCGCACTCTGGTTTCGGCATGGGCATTGAGCGCGCCGTGGCGTGGATTTGCGGGCTGGAGCATGTGCGCGAGACGATTCCGTTCCCGCGCATGCTGCACCGTTTGTATCCGTAGGGCGAAGAAGTGGGTTGGTTGCACACTAGCTACGCTGTCATCCTTCGCTCCGCTCAGGATGACAGGGAGATTTGTTCTGGGTGACGAAGATCTCGATAGCTGCTTCTGATCGACCCTATAAACGATTTCTATTTGTCTAAGGTTGGCGGGAGGCATAGGCTTATTGGGTTGTGTCCCCTCAAAACTTTGAACTCAATGCACTTCTTAAGGAGAGGCATGTCAACTGAATTGCGAAATTTCCTGGCGATCCCCTACGACGAACTCGAAGAGATGAACGTAAAGGCGAAAAAGCAGCGCCTGGATCGCGTAGCTCCTCACAAAATTCAGGAAGAGCGGCTGAAGTATCTCTCCGATGAATCGCGCGTCAAGGCTGTGACCGTCATGTTCAGCGACCTTGAAGGCCGCCTGCACATGCTCGATTACGACAAGAAGTTTCTGCTCAAGAGTTACGACAATTTGACGTTTGATGGATCGTCGATCCGCGGTTTTACCGCGCAGCGCGAAAGCGATCTGCGATTGGGCATCGACTGGAGCGCGTTTTACTGGGGCCCAGCCGACGTTTTTGGTCCCGGCAAAATGCTGGTATTCGGCGAGGTCATCGACAAAGGCGGCGAGCCCTACGCGGCCGACATGCGCGGAGTGCTCAAAAGCTTCGCTGCCGATCTCAACAAAAAGCAGGGATACACGCTGAATGCGGCGAATGAGATTGAAGGCTTCTTGTTTCAGGGTGCTGACGCGGAGCGTACTTACCATGAGACGGGTAAGTTTGAGTATGTAAACACAGGCGGTTATTACCATTCGTTGCCGGGCGATCCGCTGCGCAACTTTATCGATACGACGGCCGAAGTGCAGCGAGCGATGGGCTTCCAGAACGAAAAAGATCACCCGGAAGTTGCGCCTTCGCAATTCGAAATCAACTACGGCTACGGAGAAGTGGTGGCGGCAGCCGACCAGATTCAACTTTACAAGCTGATCTGCCGCCAGGTTGCGCGCAAGATGGGATTGACGGCGTGCTTCCTGCCGAAGCCGGTCGTTGGCGTCAACGGCAGCGGCATGCACACAAACGTTTCCATCAGTAAGGGCGGCAAGAATCTCTTCTGGGATCCGAAGGGCGAAGAGATGCTCAGCAAGTTTGGATGGGAGTTTGTCGATCGCATCCTGACGCATGGCAACGACATCTGCCTGCTGCTGAATCCGAGTGTCAATTCTTATCGTCGACTTGATCCGCATTTCGAAGCGCCGAACCAGATCAAAGCTTCTGCCGTCGATCGCGGATCGATGATTCGCATTCCAATCGGCAACGAGCGCAGCATGCGTGTCGAAGTTCGATCGGTAGCTCCGGATGCGAACCCGTATCTCGTGATGCTCTCGATCTTCAAGAGCGGGCTGCAAGGCTCGACTTCGAAGATCAAAAACCTGCGCCAGGCCGAACGCTATTTGCCCGACAACATCTACAAGGCGCTGAGCGACTTCAAAAAGTCAGAGTGGACTTCAGAATTGATGGGCGAAGACGTGAAGGGCCGTTACGCCGACCTGAAAGAAGCCTCCGCCGATCGTTGTGCCCGGCTACTGGGAACGTTTGTAAAAGCTCCCGAGGTGCAGTATCACCACGACGTCTACAACCAGTATTTGTGGAATAAATTCTAAATAGAACGTGTAGGGCGGGCACTCTTGCCCGCCCTACCGCGCAAAGCGCGGTCCGATGCGAAATGCGCCCTTTGCGCATGGCGGGAATTGCATTGGTCTTTCGCTCCGCTCAAGATGACAGCAAGCTTGAGAGAAGGATTGCCAACTCATACAGTCGTGGTCGCATTCGTCAAATCCGCATTCAGATAGCGGCTCATCGCCAGATCGATAATCGAGCCGATCATTTCGGTATATGAAAGCCCGTGCGCCTTCGATGCCATGGCGAATTCCTGTCGACTGGCTAGCCATGGATTTGGATTAGCTTCGATCACGTATACATCGCCGTTCGGAGCGAGGCGCATGTCGATGCGTCCGTAATCACGCAGTTTCAGCGCACGATAGGCGGCGAGTGCGGTGTCTTCTAGCCGCTTGCGCGTGGCGTCATCTAGATCTTCGGCGATGGCTGATTTCGTGAGCTTGTAGGCTTCGGTATTCTTTTCGAACTTCACGTCGTAGCTGGCGATTTTCGGCGTGCCCTCTGGCAATTTAGAAAGATCGAGTTCGATCAGCGGGAGCACCTGCGCGCGCTCGTAGCTGCCGAGAATGCCGGCGTAAATTTCGCGGCCTTCGATGTACTCTTCGATCAGCGCGGGCGAATCGAATTCGTCCTGGATGTACTGCACCCGCTCCATCATTTCTTTCACGTTCTTCACGACCGACCCGGCATCGATGCCGATCGACCCGTCTTCCCATGAAGGCTTCACAATCAGCGGGAAGGAAATGTCGTGACAGTGGTCGACGCGTCCGCGGTAGGAGGTCGCGAAGAATGGAGTCTTGATGCCGTGAAAGCCGAAAATCTTTTTAGCCGTCGTCTTATCCTGCGAAAGAAAAATCGCATGCGGACCTGCGCCGGTGAAGCGCAAGCCTAGCAGATCGACATAGGCGACTACGTTCATTTCTTTGGTGTCGTCGCCGCCGAATGATTCGGTCAAATTGAAAATCAGGTCGGCGTCGCAACGCGAGAGCGAATGCAGCGATTGCGGGCGGCCATCCAATTCGAAGTTGGACGGCTCATGTCCCAGCTTTTGCAGCGCTTCGAAAATTTCTTCGCGATCGGTCTTTTCCTTCTTTTTAACTTTCTTCTTGACCTTCTTGCGAGTTTTGCGCGCGGGCGCTTCTTCTTCCGCCACTTCATTCGCCGCGGCCGCGACCGGATCTTCGTTCCACAAGTCGTAAAGCAGCGCGATTTTTAATTTTGCTCCGATCATTCTCTATCTCCCAGGTAAAAGAAGTTCAGTAGTGCCGCTACGGCTGAATAAATTTTCCCTTTGTCACGTATGTCATCACGAGAGCGGTTGCGTAGGCCGTAATCTCTGCGAGATGCTCTGGCACTCGAGTGGTATCGGCGCGAAGGCCAAGCTCGCCGGAGCGCTTCTCAATCGAGTCGATCAAGTTCTTGATCAGGGGGCGCTGCGCGCCCGTCCAGTGCGCGACTTTGTCGATCAACGCTTTGCGATGCTGGCGCAAAAATTCGTTTGCCGGGAGCGCCGCCTTTCTGCGCTTGGAAACAGAAAAAATATCGCGCAAATCCGTGTCGGGCGTGAGTTCAGAGACTGCGAGCTCTTCCCGCGCCGCCTGCTGAATGTTGTAGAACTCAGCGACCGTCATCTCCATGTCATCGACGGTGATGTCGGTCTGGCCACGACGCCGCGGAGGATCGCTCTTGCCCAACTTGCGCGCGAGGCGATGTAAATACAGAACCTTGTCGAGGGCCGGCCATCCGCGATAGCGCTTGCGCCAGTTCGAGCGCGGGGTAAGCCAGACAGCAAAGGTCTCGGCGAAATCTTCATCCGGATGCTTTTGCGCGTACCAGCCGGGCAGATGCCGAACGTAGTCGCGCGAGAATGGCGCGGGACGGTAGTTGTCGCGGTACGGGCGGCGAAACGGTCCGAAAATCTGCTTCCACTCCGGCTTGTTGTGCAGCTTGTAGGCGTAAGTAAAGGCATGCCCCGCCTCATGGCGCAGATACATCATGATTTCGCGCGCGCCTTCAAGGTCGTGCGTCTCTTTTTCAAGTTGCGCCAGCGGCGTGCTCGCAAGATAAAACGGAATGCCGATAATCGGCTCGCCCGACGGGCATCCCCACTCGTCGGTGAGATAAACCTCGGGACGAAACTTGGTCAGCCCCTTCGCCTCAAGCTCGCGATAAAGCTGCTCAACGAACCGCTCCACCGGAGAGCCGGCAAGCCGAAGCCCCAGGTCGCGAATCGGCCGGCCAAGGAGGTCGTGGTATACGGGTTCGGTTTTTGTGATCTCCATGATTTGTAAGCGATGCTCTGGGCAACGCTCGCTGCAAATTGACTGCAACCCCGCCGACGCAGGCGGAGAGCGGTAGTATCAACAAGATTAACAGTAATGGAAGGTTGGGTTCGGCAGGAAGTAGCCGAGGTAATGCGGGCGATTCAACTTGCAGCCCCTTGACTCTCCCCGTCAGGACTGCAATTTTTCAGGAGTAATCGGTAATCGGCGAATACGTTTTCCTGTGGCGGCGAAGATTGCATTCGCGACGGCTGGTGCGACACAGGGCACCGCAGTTTCACCAAAGCCGCCAGGCGGGTGGTCCGAGGGAACGATGTAGGTTTCGATTTCGGGAGCTTCGTTCATGCGCACGACTTCGAAGTCGCGAAAATTCTCCTGCACCGCAGCGCCGTTTTTGAAATCGATCTTGCCGTGCAAAGTGGCGGAGAGTCCCCAGATGACACCGCTTTCGGCTTGGCCTGCGATTCCGGCGGGATTGATTGCGAGTCCGCAATCGGTGGCGCAGATGATGCGGTGCACGCGGATATCTCGCAACTCGCGCCCGACGGAAACTTCAGCCACCTGGGCCATGAACGAGCCGCCATCGTAGACATTGCAGGCGATACCTCGTCCCCATTGGCGGGTGGTGTCGGGGCCGGCTTCCTTTTTTATGTAGGAGTTGGTCGAAGGCAGAGGCGTTCCCCACTTCGCTTTTTCGGCGACGGTTTGCAGCACGCGAATGAGGCGGCTGCGGTCGATCTTCGCTGTGCCAACCTGGAGAACGTCGCCTGGAGCTAACAGGTGCAGTCGGAACTCCAGTGGATCGCGCCCGGCAGCGTGGGCCATCTCGTCGATGAATGATTCGCGCGCAAATACAGTAGGCGGGTACTCGACGGCGCGCCACGGGCCTGTGGGCACGGGAGAATTTATCGGAATGAAATCGGCTTTCAAGTGCGGGAAATTGTAAGGATTGTCGAAGGACCCCCAGGGGCTTCCATCTTTGAAGTAGTGCTGTCGATCTTTCTTTTCCTCTTCGGTGGGCAGGCCAAACATGGAAAGATCGGAGCCGACGGAGCGCTGTAACCACGCGATGGGTTGTCCGGTCGTGTCCAATCCGCCGGTGATTTGCTCGATGTCACTAGGATGAAAGAAGCCGTTCTGCATATCGTCGCTTCTCGTCCACACAACCTGCACAGGCCTGCCGGCGGCCCGAGAAACCTCTACGGCTTCGGGAACGTAATCGGCGAACAGCCTCCGACCGAAGCCGCCGCCGAGAAGCGTGACGTGAATTTTCACTGCGTCTTCCGGAAGGCCCAACATCTTGGCAGTTTCGGCGAGCGCCACTTCAGGGCATTGGGTGGGAACCCAGATCTCGCAAGAGTTCGGTCGCACGTCAGCGACACAATTCATTGGCTCGACGGGAGCGTGAGCCTGAAATGGAAATTCGTAGACCGCCTTCAGCCGTTTTGCGGCGGACGCAAGCGCTTGGCGAGCATCGCCATCATTGCGAACGAAGAAACCTTCGCTTTCCGCTTTAAGCGCAGACTCCTGCTCCTGCAGGAAGCGGGTTGAATCGAAGTCGCGATGGGGGCCGGGGTCCCATTTCACCTGAAGTGCGTCGCGCCCTTTGATGGCGGCCCATGTGTTATCGGCAACGACGGCCACTCCGGTCGCGATGCCAGTTTTCACGGCGACAACCTGGCGCACACCGGCTATTCGCAGAGCGGCGCGATCATCGAAGCTAACGGCTTTGCCTCCTATGTACGGGCAGCGGGCGACGACCGCGTAGAGCATGCCTTCGCGCTGGACGTCGAGCCCATAGGTGGCGCGGCCCGTTACGATGGCGTGGCTATCGCTGCGCTTGATCGGCTTGCCTATCAGTCGGAAATCTTTCGGATCTTTGAGCGGCGGATTGTCGGAAGGAGTCTGTTGCGCGGCCGAGATGGCGAGCGCACCGTAGGTAAGAGAGCGTCCGGTTGAAGTGTGGACAATGGTGCCCTTCGCGGCATGGCACGCGGCGGGCGGCACGTTCCAATTGGCGGCGGCTGCGGCGATCAGCATTTCGCGAGCGGTAGCGCCCGCCTGACGCATCACTTTGTAGGTGCCTTCAGTGCTGCCGCTCCCGCTGGTGCGAAGGCGTATGCCTTTGAACTGTCCGCCCGGCATTGCCTGCTCCAGTTGAATCGTCGACCAGTCGGCCTCGAGTTCTTCGGCGAGCATCATGGGCAGAACGGTGCGGACGCCTTGCCCCATCTCAGAGCGGGTGACCCAGAGGCGCACAGTGTTGTCGGGCGTGATGCTGATGTAGGCGTTGGGCGCGAAGATCGGGGAAGCAGGTGATGCCGAGGATTTTGGCGAATCGATCCAGAGGATGAGTCCGGCGCTGGCGATGGTACTGGCTTTCAGGAAGGCTCGGCGAGTTGTGTTCATGCTCCGGCTCCAGCCTCATCGGCCTTCCCGGCATCGCCACACGATCCAGCGCACGACGACAGTACGGCGCGGCGCACCCGCTGGTAGGTTCCGCAGCGGCATACGTGGTCTGAGAGGGCAGCATCGATTTCATCGTTCGTGATTTTCGATTTGTTGCGGACGAGAGATGCGGCTTCCATGATCATCCCCACCTGGCAGTAGCCGCACTGCGATACGTCTTCTTCGATCCACGCTTTCTGGCAGGGATGGGTGCCGTCGGAGGACAGCCCTTCAATGGTCGTGTACTGCTTCCCAGTGGTGGTTGAGAGCGTGACCTGGCAGGAGCGGACGGCTTTGCCGTCCTGATGAACCGTGCAGGCTCCGCAGGCGCCGATGCCGCATCCGTACTTGGTGCCGGTGAGATGAAGGAGATCGCGGAGAGCCCAGAGTAGGGGCATATCGGGATCGGCGGTGATGTGGTGTTGAATTCCGTTGACTGAGAGGACAAAGGTAGACATAAGGGATTGTCTAGGCGTGTGACGAGCGATCGGAGGAAAGGTTAGCGAGCGGAGTGCGCTGCCCGTGGCTTAGAAATAAGCTTAGTGTCGAAGAGTGTCAAGAGGGAGGGGCGGACGAGAGCGTCCGCCCCACACGACTCTTTACTGAATCAGCGTCCCATTCCCCGTCGGCTCGTCTGGCGGAATTACCACCGCCGCCGCCACCCGATCTCCTGGTTCCACATTGATCAATCGCACGCCTTGTGCTGAGCGGCCTGACTCGCGGATGAACTTTGATTCGATGCGGATGATTTTGCCGTACTGGCTGATCAGCATCACTTCGGATTTTTCTGTTACCTGCGAGATGCCTACTACTTTGCCGTTGCGTTCGGTGGTTTTGACGTTGATCACGCCTTTGCCGCCGCGGTTGGTTAGGCGGTAGTCGTCGGCCGGAGTGCGCTTGCCGTAGCCGTTCTCGGTGACTGAAAGAATTAATGACCCTTTCTCTGGGATCAGGTCTGCGACTTCGGGAGCGAGTTCTTCTTTCTCGGTTTTCTCGACTACTGCTTTGACCTCGGGCTTGATCGTGGTGGCCATGCCGACGATGTAGTCTTTCTCTCCGAGGTTCATGCCACGCACGCCGGTGGCGTTGCGTCCCATGGAGCGGACGTCGTTTTCGTCGAAGCGGATCGCCTGCCCATCGTGCGATGCCAGGAAGACGATCTGATTTCCGTCGGTCAAGGAGGCTGCTACCAGTTCGTCGCCTTCTTCAATATTGATGGCGATGATGCCGCGCTGCATCACGTGGCAGAAGTCTTTCACTTCGGTCTTCTTCACCGTTCCGTTGTGCGTGACGAAGAATACGAACCTGCCGGCTTCTTCGAGGTCGCGCACTGCGAGCATGGTGCGGACGGTTTCTCCCGGCTGCAACGCGACCAGATTGCCGACGTGCTTGCCCTTGCCGGCGGCGCTTACGTCAGGAATCTCGTAGACCTTGAGCCAGTAGACGCGGCCTTTATTCGTGAAGATGAGGATGTAGGCGTGGGTCGAGGCGATGAAGAGATGCTGGACGAAATCTTCGTCGCGCGTCTTCATGCCGGTACGGCCCGTGCCTCCGCGGCGCTGCATGCGGTAGGTCGAGATCGGAGTGCGCTTCATGTAGCCGGAGTGGCTGACGGTGACGGCAACCTGCTCGTCGGCGATCAGGTCTTCCAGCATGATCTCGGCCGCTTCATCTTCGATTACGGTGCGGCGGGCGTCGCCGTAGAGCTTTCTGACTTCTTCTAGTTCCCTGATGATGACCTTGCGCAGCTTCGCTTCCGAACCGAGAATTGATTCGAATTCTGCAATCGCCTCACGCACGGATTTCAACTCGTTCGAAATTTCGTCGATGGAGAGCTTGGTTAGCCGATGCAGTTGCAGTTCGAGGATGGCATCGGCTTGCTTTGCCGTGAACGGCCGGTCAGCCGCGAGCTTTGGAGCGCGTCCCGTGACATTGATGTCGATCTTCTTGCCGCCAAAGTAGGCGACCAAATTCTCTCGAGCGTCGGCGCGGTTGGCGCTGGCGCGAATGATGGTGATCACGTTGTCGAGGTGATCGAGCGCGGTAAGGTAGCCTTCTAAAATGTGCTCGCGATCGCGGGCCTTATTCAGTAAATAGAGAGTGCGGCGGCGCACTACATCGACGCGATGGTCGATGAAGTGTTTGATCGCCTGAATCAATCCCATCTCCTTGGGCTGCTGGTTGACCACAGCCAGCAGGATCATGCTGAAACCTTCCTGCATGGAGGTGTGCTTGAAGAGTTGGTTGAGGACGATCTGCGGCTCGGCTCCGCGCTTCAGTTCGATCACGATGCGCATGCCGTCGCGATCGCTCTCGTCGCGAATGTCGGAGATGTCGTCGATGGTCTTGGCGTTGACGAGATCGGCGATACGTTCGATCAAGCGCGCTTTATTTACCTGATACGGAATTTCGGTGACGATGATCGCCTGTTTATCTTTGGTGACGCTTTCGATGGCGGCGCGGGCACGCATCATGAAGCGTCCGCGTCCGGTGCGATAAGCCTCGAAAATTCCGGCGCGCCCGTGGATGATGGCGGCTGTCGGAAAATCCGGCCCCTGCACGAATTTCAGGATTTCCGGCAACTGCGCGTTGGGATTATTCACCAGCGTGATGGTGGCATCGACGATCTCGGTCAGATTGTGCGGCGGAATTTTCGTCGCCATGCCGACGGCGATGCCATCCGATCCGTTGACCAGCAAATTGGGATAACGCGCGGGAAGAACCGATGGCTGCGTCTCTGTGCCGTCATAGTTCGGATAAAAATCGACAGCTTCTTTGTCGAGATCCTCAAGCAGCGCGGTAGAAACACGCGTCAGCCGGGCTTCGGTATAACGATCGGCCGCGGGAGGGTCGCCATCGACCGAGCCGAAATTTCCCTGGCCATCCACTAGGGGAGCACGCATCGCAAAAGGCTGTGCCAGGCGCACCAAAGCGTCGTAGACGGCGAGGTTGCCATGGGGGTGGTACTTACCCATCACTTCTCCGACGATACGGGCGCATTTACGGGTGGCTCCGCCGGGGCGGAGTCCCATCTGCTGCATGGTGTAGAGAATGCGACGATGCACCGGCTTCAATCCGTCGCGAACGTCGGGCAAAGCGCGCCCGATGATGACGGAGAGCGAGTAATCGAGGTACGACCGCTTCATCTCCTCTTCAATATTGACGGGCTGAATGTTGAGCGCGCCCGGGCCCGCGGGAGGTTGTCCATCGCCGCCGGGAGGAGTCAGTGGGAGTTCGGGATTTTGATCGTCAGCCATGTGTCAGTTCTCAGCTCTTCATTTCTTGGGTCGCGAATTCAGACCTCTAAAATTGGAAAAAATCAAAGTGTGGGGACGGGCGGCTCGCCCATCCAAAAGCCCGGGTCAAAAGATCGCTCGACCGCTTTTGCCTGTTCGAGCTAACTGGTTGCATTTACAGGGCATTAACCGGACATTCTATGATGGAATTATAGCACGTTTGTGCGTGAAAAACGGCCCTGCGCCAGTGGCAGAAAAGGCTCCCAGCAAAGCGCCCAAAAAAGTCGCGCCGGCATCCTGCCAGCTGTCACGAGGGCGTCACGCCCTCGTCGGTGGGCGGGACGCCCACCGGACAGCGCCGGGACGGCGGCGCTACGAAAATCGATGGTTTTGGATGGCGCCGCGGCCGACTCTCAGGCGCGCCGAAGGGTTAACAACGTGATCTCCGGCGGCACGCCGATCCGTACGGGAAAGCCGAACGTCCCAAGCCCGCGATTTACATAGAGCGCGGCTTTGTGAAGTTCATTGCTCTCGGCCGATCCGTTGCCGTTGGCCATCGGCAATCGATATAGGCCCGCCACAAAGGGAGAGATCAGCCGCGCCGGACTTACGCTGTGATCGACGATCTCAACTTTCACCTGTCCGCCATGAGTGTGCCCGGCAAGGCTTAACTCAATGCCCAGCTCGGCGGCGCGATGAAATGAATTTGGATTGTGCGAGAGCAACACGTTCGGCATATCTCGCCGGATCAGATGCTCGACCTCGCGCAACATCGGGCCCGTCGCTTCGCCGCGCGTCATGCTGTCGCGCTGGTAGTCGACGCCCATGAGATTGAAGCGTCCGCCATTATGCTCGATCACCTGCGAAGATGCGCGCAGCAGTCGCATTCCTTTCTCGTGGAAAAGCTTTTCGGCTTCGTCTTCTACTCCGGCATAAATTTCGTGATTGCCGTTGCATCCCCAAACGCCAAGCGGAGCACGCAACCGGCTCAATTCGTCGGCGCAGGTATCAAGCGGATCGCCCTCGCTCGAAACGAAGTCTCCGGTGACAAAAGAAATGTCGGGGCGCAGTGCGTTCGCCATATCGACGGCGCGCGCAATCTCGTGTGGCGGCATGTAATCGCCAATATGGATGTCGCTCAACTGCGCGATGCGCAAGCCGTCGAGCTCCGGAGGGAGATTGGCGATAGGCACATCGACACGCTCGACGGTGTAACGCAGGCGACCGGAGGCAAATCCGTAGGCGGCGGCAAGAAACGGGACGCTACCTGCGAACAGGCTCGCGTACCGAAAGAAAGTTCGCCGCGAATGGCTGAAGCCGCCGGCGCTTGCGCTATGCGATGACGCGAGATTAGTGAGCCACTCAATTCCGCCGACTACCTGTACCGCGATGAATGCAAAGAAAGAAGCCATCAGCCAAATGCGCGCGAACGTCGCAAGCGACTTGCCGAGGCTGAAGCTACCAATATTCGTGCGCGTCACCGCATGGCCCAGAAGCGGATCAAGCATGGCCGCTAGCATTGCAGCCGCCAGCGCGATAAGCGCGGCGTGAAATCCGATGCGCAGGCTGGAATTCGAAAGTGCGCCAATCCAGTTCCAAGCCCGCAGAAACCAGAAACGCTGGACGAAATAAACCGCCAAAAGAAATAGTGAGAAGAAAAGAATCTGTCTGAGAATCAGGTGAATGCTCCGTTACAGCTCGAGTCATTAGATGCAGTGGGTGTTGCGGAAGGCTCGAACACGCAGGCCTCCTTCCTTCCTCACTCACTCTTTGTCATCCTGAGCGGAGTCGAAGGACCCCACAAATGTGATAGCCGAGATCGGCCTCGCAAGGCATTCGCACGATGAACTGGATGCGTAGGCAGCATCGGGCGAACTCCCTGCGACTGCGCGATGATTCTGTGAAGTGTCGGGGTCTTTCGACTCCACACAACGATCGGCTTCGCCGATCATCGTGTTCCGCTCAAGATGACATTGGTTTGGGGGTGGTTGTGATCTTGAGCTCGGCTAAGCTTTCTCGGGCAACGCGGAGGGCGCGCTGCACATGACGCGAACCGGTTCCTCCTGGAACGTCGTGCACCGCGATGACGCCTTTCAAAGCAAGTTTTGAGGTCAAGTCGGCGTCGAAGTTTGGATTGATGGCTTGCAGATCGGCTAACGGCAGGTCTTCCAAATCGCATTGTTTCTCGATCGCTAACTTCACCGCCTTGCCGACAGCCTCATGCGCGAGCCGCGAAGGAACACCGCGTTGTACAAGCTGCGCAGCGGCCGCCCACGCATTCATGAAGCCTGAACTAGCAGTTGCATTCATCTTGGAATGATCGAACTCGACGGTCGTCATAAACTGTGTGACCAGCGGAAGCATGGCGGTAATGGTGTCGGAGGCATCGAAGAGAGCTTCTTGCGTCTCCTGCATATCTTTGTTGTAGGCGAGCGGCAGGCCTTTGACCAGCGTGCGCAGCGTGGCCGAGCAACCCATGAGGCGGGCAGCTTTGCCGCGCACCAGCTCCAGAAAGTCAGGGTTTTTCTTCTGCGGCATGGCGCTGCTTCCGGTGGAGAAGGATTCCGGCAGTTCGACGAATCCGTATGCAGGAGTCGAAAATAAAATCATCTCTTCCGCCCAGCGGCTGAGGTGAAGAGCCAGCATGGCAAGCGCGTCGACGAACTCAATCGCGAAATCGCGGTCGCTGGTGGCATCGATGCTATTGGCAGTCGGCGCATCGAAGCCGAGCTCAGCTGCCATGGCGTCGCGGTCGAGCGCGAGCGTCGCGCCTGCGACAGCTCCCGAGCCTAGAGGACATAGATTCGCGCGCTTGCGGCAATCGCTGAGGCGTGAAGCGTCGCGCAAAAACATCTCCACATAGGCGAGTAACCAGTGAGCGAAGAGGACAGGCTCCGCGGGCTGAAGATGCGTGTAGGCGGGCATCGCAAGCGGTTCGTCTTCAGGTGCGGAATCAGCCTTCTCCGCTCGTGAGAGGAACGCATCGCTCAGATCCGCGAGCTGATGTTTCACTGCGTCGATTTTGTCGCGGACGAAAAGGCGGAGATCGGTCGCGATCTGCTCGTTGCGGCTGCGTCCGGTGTGGAGCTTATAGCCGGTATCGCCGATAAGGGCAGCGAGTTGCTTCTCGACAAAGTGGTGAACGTCTTCGGCTTCGGGATCGTCCAGGAAATCGGGTTCCTCTTCTGCGCGGCTGCCGATAGTGTCCAGGGCTTTTAGGATGGCGGAGAGTTCCTCGGAGGAAAGTATTTCTGCCGTCTTCAGCGCGCTCGCGTGGGCGCGGCTGGCGTCGAGTTCAAAGAGCAACAGTCGCTGATCGTAAGGGAAGGATCTCTGCCACTTTTCAAACGCAGGGTCGAGTGGCTGCCGAAAGCGGCCGGACCACATCTTCATCGTGTGCCCTCAGCGGCTTAAGCCGCAATGCTTGCACCAAGGTACGGCACGAGTGGAACTCGTACCCTTCCCAATTCTTCACGTCCCAACGCTTACCGTACGGAGGCGTTTCAGTCAACAACACGGCTCGATCGATCGGCTGCTAAAAACCCTCGAGCAATTCACTGCGGGACCTCAATCTTTTTATGCAACTGTGCCCGGCTGCGCGAGGGCAGACCCATGATCCGGATGAAGCCCTCGGCGTCTTTCTGGTCGTAGCTTGCGTCCATGGTGAATGAAGACAGGTCGGTGCGATAGAGCGAGTATTCGGATTTGCGGCTCACAATATTGACGTTCCCCTTGTAGAGTGCAAGCGTCACCGAGCCGGTCAGATTTTGTTGCGTGGTGTCGACAAATGCGTCGAGCGCTTCGCGCAGAGGCGTGAACCAGAGGCCGAAGTACACGAGCTCTGCGTATTTGAGTGCGACATGCTGTTTGAAATGCACGAGGTCGCGGTCCAGACACAGCGCTTCGAGCTCGGCATGGGCCGCAACCAGCAAAGTGCCGGCGGGAGTTTCATAGCAGCCGCGGGACTTGATTCCAACGAAACGATTCTCGACGAGATCAATGCGTCCGACGGCGTTGCGCCCGGCGATTTCATTGAGCAGTTCAACCAGCGACACCGGATCGAGCGTTTGGCCGTTAACTGAAACTGGCGCTCCCTTTTCAAATCCGACTTGGACCCTCTCTTCTGTGTCGGGAGCTTCTTGCGGTGATTTGGTCAGCTGCCAGGTGCTGGCAAAGGGAGCGTTGCCGGCGTCTTCCAGTTCTCCACCTTCGTGGCTGATGTGCCAGAGATTGCGATCCCGGCTGTGAATTTTTTCTCGGCTGGCGCTGACGGAGATGCCGCGCTTCTCGGCGTAGCCGAGACAATCTTCGCGCGATTTCAGATCCCACTCGCGCCACGGCGCTATGACCTTCAGCTCAGGAGCGAGCGCCTGATAGGCCATTTCGAAGCGGACCTGATCGTTGCCTTTGCCGGTGCATCCATGGCTGACGGCTGTAGCGCCTTCGCGCAACGCGACTTCTACTTGATGTTTTGCGATGACTGGGCGGGCTAACGAGGTTCCGAGCAGATATTTGTTTTCATAGACGGCGCCCGCTTTTAGAGCGTGCCAGACATATCCCGTGAGAAATTCTTCGCGCAGGTCTTCGACTACAACTTTGCTGGCTCCGGTCTTATAGGCCTTGTTGACGACGGCTTCTGCGTCGTCTCCCTGGCCGACATCGGCGACCATGGCGATGACTTCGTAGGAATAATTTTCTTTGAGCCAGGGGATGATGATGGAAGTGTCGAGGCCTCCGGAGTACGCGAGAACGATTTTTTCGGATTGTCTAGCGCTCATAATGGTCGATTCCGATCGAGCGGTGGCCCACAGCGCCTAAAGGCGGATTGATCGATGAACTCTGCGGCATCGCTAAAGCGATGCCCTGATACGAGTCTTGTTTGACTCTCGCGTAGCCTGAAGCGACGCCCTTGTACGAATCTCTTCATAGCAGACTCGCGGAGTTCAAGCGACGCCCAGATACGAACCAACTCAGGCGTTCCCGTGTGCGGCCTTGGTTGCTGTACTTGCTCCCGCACCCAGCAAGAAGAGCAGAATCGCTTTCTGAATGTGGAGACGGTTTTCTGCCTGATCGAATACGACTGAATTCAGGGAGTCGATCACCTTGTCAGTTACCTCGCTGCCGCGATGAGCGGGCAGGCAATGCATGAAGCGTGCGTGCGGCTTGGCCAGTTGCATGAGCGCCGCGTTGACTTGATATGGAGTGAAAATCGAAGCTCTCTCCTCGGCTTCTGACTCATGCCCCATGCTCGCCCACGCGTCAGTATAAACCGCGTCGGCGTTCGCTACCGCTTTGCGGGGATCGGTCATAATCCGCAGCGAGGCCCGAGTCTCTCTGGCAATTGCCTCCGCGATGGTAACGATAACTGGACTCAGGCAATATTTTTCGGGAGTGGCGATTGAGACCGTCGCTCCTACCGAAGCACCAGCCAGCAGCAGCGAGTGCGCCATGTTGTTGCCATCGCCCACATAGGCGAAGTGAAGTTTTTTGAGATCGCCAAAATGTTCCTGCAACGTAAAAAAATCAGCCAGCGCCTGGCAAGGATGCTCAAATTCGCTCAGGGCGTTGATCACGGGAACGCCAGCGTACGTCGCCATCTCTTCGATGGTCGCGTGACTGTAGGTGCGAAGCACGATCAGGTCGACCCAACGCTCCAGATTGTGGGCGATATCATAGAGGGATTCGCGGGCGTTCAGGCGGCCCGTAGTCTGGTCGAAGAAAAACGCGCTGCCGCCAAGGCTGGCCATGCCGGCTTCGAAGGTAAGGCGGGTTCGCAGCGACGGCTTTTCGAAGAACATCGCCATCTGCTTTCCGGAAAGGGCGGTGCAAAAATCGGCGGGACGTTTTTTGACGAGTGCGGTGAGATCAAAGAGGGAATAGATTTCTGCCGGAGACAGGTCATGGATGGATACAAGATCGCGCGGGACAGCGGGAACTGAAGCCTGCGGCGGGCTGGTTGTGGATTCCGGTGATCCTATCGTATTGGCTCTCATCTATTCGTAACCGTCTTGGTAAACCTGTTCGTAGACGCTGCTCCCACAACAGCCATCTTTCTCATACGCTTCGCTCACGCCAAGTCTCGTATGCGGCGGGCCAAGGCTTTTGCTTTCTTGCGGTCGGTGGCGATGACTAGCACTGTGTCGTCTCCAGCCACCGTGCCCACAACTTCTGGCCACTGCGAGGCGTCGAGACCGGCGGCCAATGGTTGAGCGCTCCCTACCCTTGTCTTGATCACCAGCAAGTTTTGCGCCTCCCGAATCTCAACCACGAATTGCCGGACGAGATGCATCACCGATGGCAACGTTCTTTGTGGTCCGCGGCCGTCGCCTGCGGGAAGGTATCCGTCGGCGCCTTTGACGAGGTTGAGTTCGCGGATGTCCCGCGATAGCGTCGCTTGCCCTACGTCAAAGCCTTTTCGCTCCAAACGCTGTTGCAGTGCGTCCTGGTTCTCGACCGCATGTTGGTCGAGCAAATCCAGAATCGCTTTTTGACGGGCCGCCTTAGACATGAATAAGTATTCACTCTCTCTGCATAAGTATCCAATAACGAAACTCGCCGCGTCAAGGGCAAAACAGGCGAAGCCCCGCCTCTGCTGAGGAGGAGCGAGTTCATACTCGAAACTTTAGAGATAACGGGACTGGAACAAGCGAGGAACGCGCGCTCTAAGCTGCTATAAGCTCGCCGGAATTCATGCGCGCAAGTTCGAGAATGCGGTGCCTGACATATCCGTCTTCTGTAATGTGAGCTGAGGCTGAGGCTTTGCGGCTGGAGGCTATGACCTGATCGAGCGGACGTCGTTTCTCAAAATGCGGATCGAGGTCTTGGCAAAATTCACAGGGGCGGCTGGAGCGCGTGTCAAAGCGGCTAACGATTGTGCGATCAATGTGTTCCACTATATCTCCGGGGGCGAGATTGGATTGCCCGAATATTAAAACGTCATGGTTTTAGATTTGAGTGATTTTGAATGCACTAGACGAAGCCTTTGTACTATATGGCACGGTTGAGTTCAAGCGCTTCGAGCTAAAAATTCTGCCCTTTGTTTTCAGCAGAATGCAAGAGTTCCCAAACGCTATTCGCAGATGGCGCAGGAAACATTTTTTTGTCATGCTGAGTTTCGCATCCGGCACCGACGCATTTCGCAGGTAGGTCTTGGAGATCACGTGAAGAACGATTCGAATAAATCTGAGGTGGTATTTCTGTTCGACGTAGACAATACTCTGCTCGATAACGATCGGGTGGCCGCCGATTTGAAGCACCACCTCGTTCATGAAGTTGGCGCAGCGAGCGCCGGACGTTACTGGGAGATTTTCGAAGACCTCCGCACCCAACTTGGCTATGCGGACTACCTCGGCGCGCTGCAGCGTTATCGTGTGGAGAATCCTCGAGACCCCAAACTTCTCGAAGTCTCGCGCTTCATGATCAATTACCCGTTTGCCAATCGCCTCTATCCGGGCTCGCTGGATGCAGTCGACCACGCGCGGCGGTTTGGCCGGCCGGTGATTTTAAGCGATGGCGACGTCGTGTTCCAGCCGCTCAAAGTCAATCGCTCGGGATTGCAGGAGGCCTTCGGTGGCCAAGTTTTGATTTACATCCACAAAGAAGAAGAACTCGATGACGTGGAAGCGAAATATCCGGCCGCTAATTACGTGATGGTGGACGACAAGGTTCGACTGCTGACCGCAATCAAGAAGTATTGGGGAGAGCGAGTCACGACGATATTTCCGCGACAAGGGCACTATGCCCTGGATTCAGCTCTAATTTCGCAGTTCCCAAAGCCCGACATCACGATTGAGCGCATCGGAGATTTGCAGAAATATTCAGGCGAAGAAATTCTGGCCGCAGCGGGAAGATAGAAGGCGGTTAGTCTTCATCCTGGTCGTGAACGGCCCCGCCCTGCACCAGGTTGTCCAATTCGGACTTTAGGTTTTTGCGATCCCCGTCGGGGAAGTCGACGAATCGAAAAGGTTGCATGCAGCCTTGCGTCGCCCACATCGGAAACATCATTCTCGCCCGGCACCGGGTCGAAGTCGTCCCGAGATGAAAGATCACGGTTACCCGAATACCCTCGTCCAATGGATTTTCCAGAGAGACCAGGCCGCCGTTTACCGAAAGCTGGTTCATTCGGGCTCGAATCTGGCGTCCGTTTTCGAGCACAACCAGAGCAAGGATCGAACCGGCGAGTTTTACTCGCAGTCCCCTGAGTTCTTTCGGCGTTGTGTCAGTCGAGGACATCTCAATAATTCTGCCTCACCTGAGCACCGCAGGGCAGATTACCAAAGTCAACCTTGCAATATGAAGACGGGTCCGCCCGGGCTCAATCCTTTAGAGTGGCGTAGCGAGAGGCTGCATGCGAAAATGCGGGCCGGCTGGAAACAGCCCAAAAACGTATTCCGTACTTTGCGGCAGATCATGAGGAGAGAGGCGATCAGAATGAAGAAAGCGGTTGGAAGAGAGATTGCGTTGTTGGCTCTGTGTTTGTCATTGTTGGTGCTTAACCAGATGGTAGTTGCGCAGGAAGAGTCGAAGGGCGTCAAGAACGCAAAAGGTTCCGCAAGCGCTGTCGATAAAGCCTACTTGCAGAAAATTTGGGATGGCTGGGGAACGCTCGATGCAGCAGGCCAAAAGCAATACTACGCTCAAGGTCCCCACGTTTTTTTCGACGATGAGCCGCTTAAATTCGCCAGCTGGGACGAATATCAAGCCACCACGACCAAGGAGCTTGCGGAATATAAGACCGGGCGCTTCACGGTCAATGACGACGCCCAGATTCACAAGAGTGGCGATATCTACTGGACCACAGCAACGGTCTCCTCGGACATGACGCAGAAATCCGGCAAGCGCGAGCAGGCGACATTTCGCTGGACAGCAATTTTCGAACAGCAGAAGGGAAAATGGCTCATCGTTCACGAGCACGTGTCAGTGCCGGTTCAATAACGCGCCGATGTCTTTACACCTTAGGATTTAAGGCTCAAGAGCTGCCGGGTCGTCGCTTCCGGCAGCTTGAGATCTGCTTGAACACTCAACGAGGAGCGTGCCATCAATCACTTAGGCGCAATAGGCACCGCCGACATTTGTCACTACAGAACGCTCTCAGGCGCGTGCTAGAATCGAACAGATGCTACCCGGAGCCAATGCTTCCTGATATCGAAAAGTTACTGCAACTGCAGCTCGCGGATAAAGAGATCCGCCGTCTGCAGGAAGAAGTTGCCGCGCTGCCAAAACGCGTGGCTGTGATTGAAGCGAAGTTAGCCGGGACCAAAGCGCAACTTGAAAAGGCCCGAGCCGCCGCCAAGGGCGACGAAGCCAACCGCAAGAAGTTCGAAGGCAATATAAAAGACCTGCAAGGCAAGATTTCCAAGTATCGCGACCAATCCCTGGACGTAAAAACCAACGAACAATACAAAGCGCTGCAGCACGAGATTCAGTTTGCTGAGCAGGAAATACGTCTGAACGAGGACCGCATTCTCGACGTGATGGTTAACGTCGACGCCCGCGAAAAAGAAGTGAAGGCTGCCGAGGCCGATCTGAAGGCTGAAACCGCCGAGATTGAAAAAGAAAAAGAAGAGGCGCGAAAAGTTACCGCCGAAGACCAGAAGCAGCTCGCCGAGTGGAGCGGCAAGCGCGAATCGTTGCGGCACGGAATTGCCGAAGACGTTTTGCGGCAATACGAGCGCGTCGCGAAGTTTCGCGGTACGGGGTTGGCGGAGGTTCGCGACCATAAATGTACGGGTTGCCAGGTGAAACTTCGTCCGCAGACGTATAACGAAGTGCGAAATGGCGAAAAGGTAATGGTTTGCGAAAGCTGCCAGCGCATTTACTACTTCAATCCTGCCAACGAAGTGAAGCCGGAACAGGAAGTAGTAACCGTAACCGGACGCAAGCGTGCGCGACCGAAGGCCGATGCGGCGCAGGCCTGGTTTTATCGCCCCGATTTCGGAGAAGAAGGCGAAGTTCTTCTAGCTTTCACAAACGGCGGCGGCAACTCCACTCGTCGCGTCTACGAGCTGCATACCGGACGCCAGTTCGGCGAAGTGCTGATGAGAGAAGGAAGCTACCGCCAGGCGTTTCCAGAAGATCTGACGGAGTCTGCGTTGCGACTGAACGGTCACTACGATGAGAAAGAGATCGACGAGTGGGGATCCGAAATTCCATCGAACGTTCTCGACTTGTTGCAGAAAGATTTGCTCGCCATTCGCCGGGAACACCGCTCCCACAAAGATCACGCCGCTCCGCACGCAGAACACACCGCTGCGAGCTAAATACAAATTGAATAACGTTTAGGGCGGAGACTCCTGTCCGCCCCGGCCCTCGCTCCAATTTCAATGCTTCTATTTTTAACTCCTGCATTTGGCGAAATTTGGGCGGACGAGAGTGTCCGCCCTACACGGTTTGTTGATCGCGCCGCCATTAGTATCAGCGATCTCTGTTGCGTAACTCTTTGAGTGTTGGTTACTCTCGATTACCCGCTCGTCCTTTACAGTCGGAAGCTGCGTCCGCCCGTGTTATTGTCTCCCCGCGGAGAGTCATAGCTGATGGAAACCCTCGAATCCTTACCATTGTCATTGTCACCGGAAGAGCGGCAGCGTGGGACAGTGCGTGAGGCGAATGGTGTGGCCATCGATGAGCCCAGCCTCTTTCGAGCGCCACAAAAACACCTGCTCATTCTCTGTCTACTGCTTGCGCTGGTGACCTTGGCGCTTTATAACCCCGTCACGCGAGCTCCGTTTCTGAACTTTGACGACTCTGCGTACTTCATCGACAACCCGCATGTTCACGCTGGGCTTAGCTGGAAGACCGTGGTCTGGGCCTTCACGACGACCGAGCTTTCGGACTGGAAGCCGATTGCGTGGCTCTCCCACACGCTGGATGGGCAACTCTTCGGTTTCAAACCGGCAGGACCGCACATCGTCAACATCCTTTTACACACCGCGAATTCCGTTCTCCTCTTTCTGATTCTGTTCCGAGCTACGGGATTTTTATGGCGGAGTTTGATGGTTGCGGCGCTCTTTGCGCTTCATCCTATTAATGTGGAGTCGGTGGCCTGGATCGCGGAGCGGAAAAACGTTCTCAGCATGTTTTTCTTCATGCTCGCGCTCGCGGCTTACGGATGGTATGTCCGCCGTCCTCGAGTTGGAAGTTACCTGGTCGTGACCGCCGCCTATGCCTTGGCGCTGATGACGAAGGCGCAGGTGATCACGTTTCCTTTTGCCTTGCTATTGCTCGATTACTGGCCTCTGAACCGACTTATGGCGCAGCACGAAAACCGCGAACCTGCGTCGGCGTCAGTCACTCTCTCGAATGTTGCTCCGTCGCCAGCGCGTCTGATTTGGGAGAAGTTGCCGTGGTTTGCGATGTCATTCGCAAGTGCCATCATCACCATGAAGGTCGAGTCCGATGCCACGCAACACACTTTGCCTCGTTGGGCGCATCTTGCGAACGCGGCGCTCTCTTACATCAAGTATCTGGAAAAGGCTTTCTGGCCGGTTAACCTCGCGGCCATCTATCCGCATCCTGAACTGACAATCAGCCGTCCGGCGGCGGCGTTCTCCGGGTTTTCCCTCGTGGTTATTTCGCTCGCTGCAGTGCGCTTCTACCGCCAGCGCCCATTTTTTGTGGGATGGTTCTGGTTTCTGGGAACGATGGTTCCCATGATCGGGCTGGTTCAAATTGGTGTTCACGGGATGGCCGACCGCTACGCCTACATTCCGCTGCTCGGAATTTTTGTCATCTTATGTTGGGTCGCGGCTGAACTGATGGAAAAGGTGAAAATCCCGGTTGCGGCGCAAGCCCTGGCGGCGGGCATAGTCGTTTTGGCACTGGCATTTGCCCTGCACCGACAGGTCGGCTATTGGGGAGACAACCAAACGTTATGGCAGCACGCGATCGACGTGACCGACCCGAACTACATGGCGGAGGATAATCTTGCCACCGCGCTTATCGCCAAGGGCAGGGTCGATGAGGCCATCCCGCACCTCCGTCGCGCCGAATTCTTTCGGCCGGACGATCCTCTTTCCACGCTCAACATTGCTACGTACGAGCAGATGCGCGGCAACTATCGAGCGGCAATTGAGGGATTCGCCAAGATGCCGCAGTGCACGAAAGATCCCCTGCTGCTGGCGATGGCGAGCGCGAACAGCGGTTATTCGAACTACTTTTTGAAACAATACGATGGCGCGAAATCAGACTTTCGGGTTGCGCTACGCTTCCAGCCCGGCAATTCCGGCGCCTATCGCGGACTCGGTTTGGCCGCGCAAAAGCAGGGGAACATTTCGGAGGCGATTCAGAACTACGAGCGCGCAGTTGAGTCGCAGCCCACCGCATCAGGATTTTTATTTCTTGCGCAGGCGTTCGATATGAACCACCAAAGCGCGGCGGCCCGCACGGCTGAATCGCAAGCCGCGCAGTTCGGCTCCGATCTCTCGGGCGATCGCGCCACCGTGCGGCACTTCCTCGCCGACTAGCCTGGCGACTAGCTTGCCCACTAACGCTTAACCGCGGCGTACGGATCCGGATAGCGAAGAATTTTCGCCAAATTTTTGCCACGAATAATCCCAGCCTGGTTATAAGTCAGCCCCCACGAGTCGATCGACGACAGATCGGGGAAGATGCACGCCTCGAGAACCGTATCTACCGGGTCAGACTTCATGACCCATCCGCCGCCGTTCAAGTTGATGCCGCCGAAAAGGTCAGTGCCGCCGAGTTGCGAGCAATAGCAAGAACCCGGGTTGCCGTTGCAAGTGCCCCCGTACGGAACCTTGGCATAGTAGGCAAGCGCCGCCATGGTTGGCTGATCACTGTACAAGGTCGAAATCAAAATGTGGATACGCGAACCATCCTTCGACGTGAACTTACAAAACTGTCGGTCTCCAGAAAGTCTCAGCCAACCCTGCTCGGCGTCGTTCGTGTTGAAGTAAGGAGCTCGCGTATCGACTTCCCCTCCGTGATTGACGCAGTATGCTTCAGCTTTGCCGAGCACGCTGGCATCGACGGAAGACGCGTTTACGGAGGTGCCAGCTTGAACCAGAGTAGTCGAAGGAACGAGAACCGCAACCACGAGGGCCACAAACACCAATAACGAAAAGGCGACGAGTGAACGTTTCATAGATCTCCTGGAGTGATGAGAGAGCACGGCCTGTCCAGCAGAAGCGGCCACAGAGGCCATTTCCATTGAGGCGTCGAAGGGTATCACAAAAGCATCCGGCGGCGTGTCGCTTTGTTGGAAGTTGCGATAAGATTGGCGGCACGAGGTGACTTATGGTCGCTCGACCCACCGACAACAATCTTTCCCTTCCTTCGCGCCGCTCTTTTCTCGGACTAACCGCAGCTGCTTCTGCCGCTGTTGCAATGCGAATCGTTACTGAGCCCATGCTCGCTTATGCGGCGAAGAAGCCGGCTGCTCCGAGAAGTGGAGACGAAATTCACATTGATGCCAACGAGAATCCGCTCGGGCCATCCGCCTCAGCGCGTGCCGCCGCTGCCGCGATTCTTCCGCAGGGAGGGCGCTACTCCGACTGGCTGACTGACGATTTGGTGAAGACGCTCGCCGAGATAGAAGGCGTAAAAGTGGGTCAAGTGCGCGTCTATCCCGGATCGAGCGAACCGCTTCACCATACGGTGGCCGGGTTCACTTCCAAGCAGCGGAGTTTTGTGACCGCCGACCCTGGCTATGAAGCCGGGATGTTTGCCGCGAACGCGATCGGCGCGAAGGTCGTGAAAGTTCCGCTCACGAAAACTCATTCCCACGACGTGAAGGCCATGCTGGCCGCCGCCCCCGACGCCGGAGTGTTTTACATCTGCACGCCCAATAACCCGACGGGCACGCTCACTTCGCATGCCGACATCGAATACTTGCTCGACAACAAGCCGAAGGATGCGGTCGTTTTGGTGGACGAAGCTTACATTCACTTCTGTGACGCGCCTTCGGCGATGGATTTGGTGAAGGCCGATAAGGATATTCTCCTGCTGCGCACGTTCTCGAAAATCTATGGCATGGCGGGACTACGCTGCGGGGCGGTATTCGGGCGCCCCGATCTGCTCGAAAAAATCGAGAATTACAACGGATGGAATGCCATGCCGATCACGGCGCTGGTCGCTGCCTCCGCAAGTTTGAAAGATGCGCAGTTGGTTGCGGAGCGAAAGCGCGTGAATACGTCGATCCGGATTGAAGTTTTTGCGTGGCTCGACAAGAATGGATATTCCTACATCCCGTCCGAAACCAACTTTTTCATGCTCGACACCAAACGCCCGGCGCAGGCGGCAATCGATGCCATGGCAAAGCAGAAAATTTTCATCGGACGCATCTGGCCGCTGATGCCGACCTACACTCGAGTCACAATCGGAACCGCTCCCGAGATGGATCAGTTTCAGACCGCGTGGCAGAAGGTGATGTCGGGCGCAATCTCCGCGAGCGCGCGTCCAGCGCCAAGACTGCGAACTCTCGACGGATTCCGACTAAGCAGTTAACCCTAAAGGAGATAATGGATCGCGGGCCGAGGCTAAATCCGGGTAGAATAGAAATACGATGTCAAACCGAACTTTTTCTCTGGATGAAGCCCAGATCCTGCTGCCCATTCTCGAATCCCTATTACGCCAAGCCATCAACGGCAAGAAGCTGATTGAAGACGTCGACAATGAACTGCAAGAGACCGCTCACCGAGTGTTTTTGAACGGCGGCACCCTGCTTAATGTCGTCCATTTGGCGCGCCGCAAGGCTGAGCGTGAGAAGGCAATTCGCCGGGTAAAAGACGCCCTCGCCGAAATCGACGCGACCGGAGTTCAGGTAAAAGATATCGACATCGGATTGTTGGACTTCCCCTGCAAGGTCGATGGTGAAGTACTGCTTCTTTGCTGGAAGCTAGGCGAAACCGGCATCAGTAACTGGCATAGCACCACCGAAGGCTTCGCCTCCAGAAAGCCGATCGACGCAAGAATCGCCAACGCGGGGAAAAAGCGGGCGATGTAGCGCTGCGATGTTGACAACCTCAAGGTGTCATCCTGAGCGGAGCGAAAGACTTATGCAATCTCCGGAGCATATTGATGCCGCTCGTACTACCCATTAATAAGATCTTTCCACGCTGCTTTAGACGCAACAGTCAGGTCGATCACTTGCTTCTAACCCACCCTTTGATCTGCTTCTCTCGCGCAATCGCGGCCCTGACGTCACCAAAATTCAGCGAAGGATAAAATGCCTATGCAAGATCAGCCCTGCCTCTCGTTCAAGAGGTACTGCGACCATTTGGAGGCTCGTGCGGGAGCCTAGCCGTGCACTATCAGTATGCGGATGGGATGAGGCGGTCTGTTAAAATTGCGACATCCGAGGCGATTCTTTATGTGGAATGGGCGACGACTGCCGCTGACGCTTGCTTTTGCTGGATTGCTGCTCCTGGCCTTCGGAGCAGGCTGCCGAGGATTTTTTGTTAAGCCGACCCTAAGCTCCCTTACCGTGACGCCCGCCACCGCCACTCTTCAAACGGGCAGCAGTGGCAATACCCAGCAATACACTGCGTTCGGTACGTATAACGACGGCAGCACGGGCAACCCGACCGTAACCTGGAGTAGTTCTGACACGAGCGTTGCCACTATTACAGCCGGCGGACTGGCGACGTCGGTTGCCACGGGCACCTCAACCATCACTGCCAGCGCGACACAGAATCCAACCATCACGGGGACCGGGCAGCTTACAGTCACGGTTGGGTGTATCACACAAATCACGCTGAGCCAGACCAGCTTCACGCTGAGCCTTGGCACTTCCGGTCAGAATACGGAGTCAATTACCGCGACCGCGACCACGTGCAACGGTTCTGTCCCGATTACCAACACGGCAACGTGGACCTCGAGCAATACCTCGGTAGCTACGGTTAATGGCGGAACGATCACGGCCGTTGGTCAAGGGTCAGCGAACATCACTGCGTCGGCGGGTAGCGTAACGAGCAATACAGACGTCATTACTGTCACCCCGTGATAGCTGACAATTGTCCGCTTTCGCTGGAAACGGCTTATGCCCTCTGGGGCAGGATTTTGGGCCCGCAGTGGATGACGCCAAACTTTGGAGCGCCAGACTTTGGAGCGCCAGACTTTCGGGCGTTCCCTTTCCAGCGACCACTCGCCGCGTTATAGTAAGTCTTCGATCCAGTGAAGTTTCTCCCCAAATCCCTACTTCGATTGTCAGCGCTTGCACTCTGCATCGCCGTCGCCATTCTTCTTGTTGGCTGTAATCGTGGAAGAGGTCGAGTCCTCGAAGTGGCCTATGTCGCCGCCGTGCAGGCCAACTTGCGCGATCAGGTGTCTGCGGTTTACGAGAAGGCTGGAATCGTCAAAAATGGCGATCGCGTTGAAGTGCTTGATCATGATCGCCGCTTTGTCAAAGTCCGCACTGCGACTGGCGTGACTGGATGGATCGAGCAGCGATACCTCGTGGGCCAGGATGTTTACGATCGCATCCAGAAGCTGACCGCCGATAATCAGAATGATCCCGTTCAGGCGCAAGGTGCGACGCGAAACGATACCAACCTGCACGTGGAGCCGGGACGCGATACCGAACATCTGTATCAGATTTCATCCGGCGAAAAGCTGTCGCTTTTGAAGCGCGCCACGGCTGAGAAGCCAGGCTCTGTCGCGCCCACGCCGCGCGGCGCTGCGGCGGGCAATGCCGCAAAAGACAAAAAGGCTGCTGCTGCGGCCCCCCTGAAAGAAGACTGGTGGCTGGTACGCGATTCTCACAATCGCTTCGGATGGGTGCTTGCCCGCATGGTCGATCTCGATGTGCCGCTCGATATCGCGCAATACGCCGAGGGCCAGCGCATCATTGCCTTCTTCATGCTCAACCAGGTTCAGGATGGCGACAAGAAAGTGCCGCAGTACCTGACGCTTGTCAGCGAGCCGAGAGATGGTCTGCCCTATGACTTTGACCAAGTCCGCGTTTTCACCTGGAACGTGAAGCGCCACCGCTACGAGACGGCGTATCGCGAGCGAGTGCAAGGCGAATTGCCGGTGAAAGTGGCGCAGGAGAGTTTCGACAAAGAGGGCGTTCTACCGGTCTTTATTCTGCGGACTAAAGATGAAGATGGCAAAGTCACGGAACGCAAATACAAGTTGAATACTCCGATGGTTCGCCGGGTGCTCGCTCCCGGAGAAGAGCCGCCCCATGCGGCGTCTAGAAGATCGAAGCGCTCGCGGTAAAAATCAAGCAACGATATTAACTCCTGATCAACGACAGTGCTTTTTAGATTCGCCACAGCCGTTGTGAACCTACGAGTAGAAGTGGGCGATAGTCTCGACAACGCGGCGAATCTCGGGCTCGGTCAACTCCGGGAACATGGGCAGGGCGAGGACCTCCTGCGCGGCGAGTGCGGCGACCGGAAAGCTTCCTGCTTTCAGTCCAAGGTAGGCGAATGCAGGCTGGAGGTGCAGCGGCAACGGGTAATAAACTTCGGAGCCAATTTTCCGCTTCGCGAGAAACTGCCGCAATTCGTCGCGACGACGAGCGCGAATCACATATTGATGAAAGGCATGCTTCGCCTGCGGACTTCGACTGAGCAATCGCACCGGCGACTGGCCCGGTTCGGCGCCGGTCGAGGCTAGCAATCCGGAGTCGGCGAAGAGATTGTCATACATTTTCGCGTGCTGGCGACGCATGTCGTTCCAGCCTGCGATGCGAGTCATCTTGACTCGCAAGACTGCGGCCTGGATCGCGTCCATGCGCCCGTTCCATCCGAATTCGTCGTGGTAGTAACGCTTCGGGCTGCCGTGATTGCGCAGTCGGCGCATGTGCTCGGCGATCTCGGGATTGGACGTGGTGACGATACCCGCATCTCCGTACGCGCTGAGATTCTTGGTGGGATAAAAACTGAATGCCGCCGCGACGCCGAGCGATCCGGCGGCACGCCCGTCCCACTCGGCGCCGATCGCCTGGGCGGCGTCTTCGACGATTGCGATCTCATGTTTTGCGTGCTCGCTTCCAAGTTCGCCGCGATCGGTATAAGAAGATACAGCGCGCTTTAAGGCGTTGATGTCGGCGCACTGCCCGTAGAGGTGAACCGGAAGCATGGCGCGAATCGCGCCAGCCCCGTTTTTTCCTCCAACCGGTTCGCTTGACAGAAGTTCCTCCACGCGCGAGGCATCAAGATTGAGGGTCGACGGATCGACATCGACAAATGCCGGCGTCGCGCCCGCGCGCACAATTGAACTGGCGGAGGCAAAAAAACTGAACGGAGTCGTGACCACGCGATCGCCCGGCCGTACTCCAGCCGCGACCAAGGCTAACCAGAGCGCTTCTGTTCCGGAAGAGCAGCCGATTGCAAACTTGGCTTGCGTGAAAGCAGCGATCTCTCGCTCCAGCGCTTCAACTTCCGGCCCAAGCACAAAGCTCTGTGAGTCGCACACACGGGCGATCGCAGCCAGAATTTCTTCGCGAATTTCCGCGTACTGGCGATGCAGATCAAGCAGGGGAACAGGGGCCGATTGGCCAACGCTTTCGGTCGCAATCGGCAGCTTGGTAGCGCGATTCACTCAAGGATTCTAGCAGCCGGAAACGCGGGTCGAAGAGAGGCCAAGATGGAGCGCGCTTTCAACGGTCAAGAATAATGATAGGCAGCGGAGGGGGCGACAGCAACCTCGCTCCGGAATTCAGATGTTGAAAGAGGTCCTTGCCGAGAGATAGCAGAGTATTAATGTCAGAGAAATAACGTTGCCATGGCTGCAACATGGAACGAAGTTCGTCGATCTTCAACTCAGGGAACGTCATTTCGGCGCCGCTCAGATTGCGCAGGGCACGTTCCAGCACTGATTGCGCTCCCACAAAATTTCCGGTCGACTGGTGGTGGAAGGCCACCGCTAGTTGAACTATGCTTTTGCAATGGAGTTTTAACTGTTGATCCGAAGGCACCGATCGCCAAGCATCTTCGAGAAGCTCATGCGCTTCGAAGAACCGGCCGGAGTTGAAAAGCGCGATTCCGGAGAAAAACTCAGATTGCGCCTTTGAAGTTAAAAAATCGGCCATCCACCCCTCTAATCCAACCGGTGATCCCTATTTCATTTTTCATAGATCGTGAGGCGCGGGCCTCCAAGAAATTGTATCAAGCAGAGTCTGTGGTCGTTATGTTGTTGAAAACATAAACAATAAATTATGACTAGCCTTGGAAGATCGATTGCATTGAGTCCATGTTCTCTCCAACTTTTTTGGGTTTGCGTGCCGATCAAGGTTCGCCCCCGTGAAACAAACGCTTCGCCAACAGGCTTCAAGATTAGACGTACCGAACTAAATAGGAGATATCGCATGGAAAGCGCATTTCGCAACACAGCAACCCGCTTGCTTCTGGCACTCGTGGTTTTGGCTCTCAGCATAGCGGCCTTCGGGCAAGGCGGAAGTGGTTCGCTCACCGGCCAAGTCACTGACTCAACCGGAGCTGTGGTTTCCGGGGTCGAACTTAAGCTGACGAATAGCGCGACCGGCGAAGTCCGGACGACCGTGACGACCGGGTCGGGAATCTACAACTTCCCGGCGCTCCCCATCGTTGGAAGCTACACCCTTGAAGTCGTGTCGAAAGGTTTCAAGTCGACGAAAGTTGAGAACGTGGTTGTCAGCGTTGGCACCATGACTACCCGAGAGGTCAAGCTCGAGGTAGGTGCGGCAACGGAACAGGTTACTGTCGAAGCAGGTCAGCAAATCGTTCAAACTGAGGATGCTGCTCTCTCGCAATTAATCGATCGACGCGTGTGGGAAAACATGCCGATCGAGGCGCGCAATTCCAACGATTTCATCAATCTTGTTGCTGGTGCGGTTCCTGAGCAGCAGGCGGGTGGAACTTTCCGTGGTGCGGCCGTGAATGGTGTCCGAACCGGCGGCGGCAACTACATGGTGGAAGGCGTCGACAATAACGAGCAGGGGCAGGGCGGCGTTTCGATCTGCGGAACAGCCTGCGGCCAGGGTGGAGCTAATACCTCGATTTCACCAGACGCAATTGAAGAGTACCGTGTCATTACCCATGATTTCAGCGCCGAATACGGCAAGGTTGGCGGATTCGTGACGGACACCGTGTTGAAGGGCGGAACAAACAAGATTCACGGATCTCTCTTTGAATACAACCGCGTGCAGGCGTTGGCCGCGGAGGACTGGTTTTCCAACGTCGGTGGCGTGAAAGATCACCTGGTTCGAAACCAATTCGGTGGGTCCTTCGGCGGTCCGATCGTAAAGGACAAGACGTTCTTTTATGTTAGCGCGGAAGAACATCGCCTTCGTCAGTCTTCTCCAGTAACGGCAACGGTAATGACGCAGCAGTTTTATGATTTCGTCAATACTGGACAGCTCGCGGCGTTTGTGAATGCCCAGCCTTTCTGCAACGGAGCCTGCTCCAACTTACCTACGACGGTGGGTCCGATTTTCAAGCAACTGGCAGCTAAGTGGCCCCAGGCTGTCCCGTTCGCCAACTCGACCGCAGACTGCTCGGATCCGACAGTGGCGGCGGCCGTTTGCACAAGCTTCGACGCGTACGGCAATAATCTGTTAGGCCTGCTGCCACCCTATCCGGTTCCAATTTATGACCAGCTGACGCAAAGTGCCGTGACCCCGCTCGATCAGTTCCGGTTCAGCGTTAAGCTCGACCACAATTTCAGCAGTAGGGACCGGTTGGCGGTCACCTACCTTCTGGAGAACGTGCACAGTAAATGTAACTTCTGCGGAAGCGACACGACCTTTGGTGTTCCCGAAGACAATCCGAATCGTGCGCAAACTGCGGGTGTGAGCCTGACGCATACGTTTTCGCCGACGGTCTTGAACCAGTTCAAGATGGGTTACGTCCGCAGGACTGCCAACTTCATCGATCCAGGCAGTGCGGGCATCCCGGAGCAATTCTCTATCGATCCGCTGGGTGTGGGGCTTGGAGCTTCGCTCGGTATTCCGCAATTCTTCACCGAAAACGAGTTCCAGTACAAAGATGACATCTCTATCTCGCGCGGGAAGCACCAACTGAAGTTTGGTGGAGAATACCGCCGAACTCGTAACGGATCTACATTCAGCAACGATGCGTACGGTCACTTCGCAAGTTGGGGCGCTGAAGGCCTGATTACAGACGGCGTTTTCACCGACGCCATTGATCAGGTTGCGCATGCCTATTACTATCCCGTGGGCTCGTGGTACTACGCCGGGGCGGCAGTTGTACCAAGCACGGGAGCGGTGCCAAACTTCTACCGCGGATACAGGGCCAATGAAGTCGGGTTGTATGGACAAGATGACTGGCGTGTGACCTCGAGGCTTACCCTGAACCTCGGGTTGAGATGGGAATATTTCGGACCGCCGCATAACTTCCAGAAGAACGTCGACTCCAACGTCTACTTTGGCGATGGCGCGACACCGTTTGCTTGCGCATTGCCGCCTTGCAACACGTTCTTCCCCTCCGATAGCAAGTATTACTCACAGGAGGCCGGTGGTACCTTCCAGCTCCGCAACAACAACATCTGGAATAAGGATAAGAACAACTTCGGCCCGCGAGTCGGATTTGCCTACGATGTTCTGGGGAACCAAAAGTTTGTGGTTCGCGCCGGTTGGGGAATGTTCTACGACCGCATCTACAACAATGTGTTCGAGAACATCCGCTTTAATGCTCCGAATTATGCCGACGAGACCACGGGCTTCAGCGACACGGTTCCGCTAGGTGCGCTGTATACACCCGGCCTTTTGACCATCCCGTTCACAGGCAACGCAAACTTTGTTAACCCCGCATTTTTCCCGAGTGGGCTGCCAAAGCCTATTCCCCGACACATTGACCAGAACCTGAGAACTCCGTACTACATGCAGGAGAGTCTGGGCATTCAATACGCAATCTCGAAAGATCTCGCCCTGGAAGCTGATTATGTGGGAACACTAGGCCGAGATCTGCTCGGTATCGAGAACCGCAACACTTTTGATGGTCGCACTTCCGGAGCGGGACCGTCGACACGTCCCAACACTACTTTCAACAGCGACAACGCCCGCGGAAATTATTACGGATCCAACTACAATGCTTTTGATTTGACGCTGCGCAAGCGGTTCAGCCATGGTCTGTCGATGAACGCCAATTACACCTACGCCAAGTCATTGGACCAACTGAGCGACGTGTTTCGGTCAAGGAACGCCGCAGTTTCGGCGACAGATGTTCAGAACGTCAACAACGACTACGGGCCATCTGACTTTGACGTCAGACACCGTGTAGTAGTTTCGTTCAACTACGATCTACCGGTCTTCAGGGGCAACCGATTCCTTGGTGGCTGGACGATGAACGGAATCGTTTCGTGGAACACGGGCGCTCCAATCGGTTTGTATGACGGTTCGAGCGATTCCAACAAAGACGGGACTCGAATCGACCGGCCAAATTATATTGGTACCGGGCCAGTTACGAGCCACATTACGAATAAGATCGTGAACGGTACATACCAAGTCTTCGATCCGACCGTGTTTGTTTCTGCGGCCTCATGCCTTGATCCAACACTTGGCATTAACGTCAACACACATGGTGGATTTTGGTGTGATCCCAACTTGGGTCGCGGTGCGATTCCCGGTCCTCACTTTGCCAACTTCGACTTTGGCGTTAGCAAGGCTTTTAAGATCAACGAACGGATGGCCTTCAGATTCGATGCAAACTTCTTCGATATTTTGAACCATCCAAACTTCCTGAACCCGGATAGCGCGGGCGGCGGAGCTAACTTTGCCAGCGCGGCGTTTGGAACATCGACGGCCACGACAGGCGATACGGGTGGACACCGCATTACACAACTCGCTCTTCGGTTTGATTTCTAATCAAGCCAGAGCAGATAACTTAAGGCCGACCGCAAGGTCGGCCTTCTTTTTGCTCATATGGCTTCACATCTCCTAGCTTCACAATCTTCGTTGCGAAGGTCCCTGCGGACGGCTGTGCTAGACTTTTTTAGCCCTATGAAGCGGTTTCTGCTGTGCCTCTGGCTGGTAATTGCGGCTCATTTTGTCTTCGCTTCTGCTACCGCCGCGCCGAAAAGTGCAACCAAAAACGCAGTTCCTGCCAAGCCCAACATCATCCTCATAACTCTAGATACGACCCGCGCCGACCGCGTGGGATTTCTGGGCTCTGACCGGGGACTTACGCCAAACCTTGACGCGCTTTCCAAGCAAAGCGTGGTCTTCACCAAGGCCTATGCGCAGGTTCCTCTGACGACGCCTTCGCACGCAGCGCTCCTCACTGGCACTTACCCCCAGTTCAACCATCTTGAAGATCTGGGGGCGCCGCTGGGCGCGGACCTTCCCTATCTGCCAGACGTGCTCCATCATCGCGGCTATCACACGGCAGCGTTCCTGGGGGCTTACATACTCGACCCTGCGACATCGGCACCGGGCTTTCAGCGAGGTTTTGACGTTTATGACGCCAACTTTCACCAGCGCAAGAACGGAGAAGATCGCTATAAAAGTATCGAGCGCAGGGCCGAAGTGGTGGCTGACCATGCGCTAGGCTGGCTTAGTCATCACCAGCAGGGGCCTTTTTTCATCTGGCTGCATTTTTACGACGCTCATGACCCTTACGATCCGCCGGAGCCTTTCAAAACTCACTATGCCTCTGCTCTGTATGACGGCGAGATCGCATACACCGATTCCATCGTCGGAAGCTTCGTTGACGTTTTGCGGAAGCATGGGCTCTATCAGAATTCCGTGATCGCGATCGCAGCCGATCATGGCGAGGCCTTTGGAGAGCACGGGGAGGAGCGTCACGGCATGTTTCTGTATGACGAGACCATCCATGTGCCTCTGCTCGTCAAGTTGCCGTCAGAACGCTTCGCGGGGAAGCGGATTGAGGAGAAAGTGGCGCTGGCTGATGTTGCCCCTACGCTGCTTGCGGCAGCAGGTGGCTTGCCGCCAGCCACCATGCAGGCGCGATCGCTGCTCTCTTTGATCGATGACAAATCCGCTGGTGAGAATAAAACAAAACCGGCCGAGCAGCCGGTCTACTCCGAAACCAATTACGCTCATCGCGCCTTTGGATGGAGCGAACTGCGCTCATGGAGAACCAACAAATACTTATATGTGAAGGCTCCCAAACGGGAACTTTATGATCAAGCCAGCGATCCTACTGCATCCAAAAATCTGGCTGGGGCGGACAAAGCAATTGCCGACACGCTTGATTCACAGCTAGCCTCTTTTCAGCAGAAGAGCAGCCGGGCAAAGACCGAAGCGACCAAGCTAGACCCCACTCAAGCGGAAAAGCTGCGAGCTCTCGGCTATCTCGCTTCTGACAGCGCCGGGCCGGAGAATAAGGCAATTGCCGAAATTGATCCTAAAGATAAGATTGGCACGGCTAACAGATTTCATCGCTCGCTCGTCGACCTGGAGGAAGACCACTACGACGAAGCGATTGCGGAATTGACCGAGGTAATTCGGGAGGATCCGGAAATAGCGAGTGGTTATCTTGAACTGGGGCGCGCTTTGGTTCATCGTCAGCGTTATCAGGAGGCGTTGCCGGTTCTTCGGACTGCGGCGGAGAAAAATTCGTCATCTGGCATGGCCCATTATGAGTTGGCGCTGGCCTTGATCAAGATTGGCGATTGGGATGCTTCGCTGCCCGAACTGAAAGCGGCAGTCGTGTGCACTCCGAAGTCGGCGCAGATGCATTTTTATCTTGGGGCCGTTTATCTTCGCCTAAAGCAGGTGGACGAAGCTACCGCCGAGTTCGAAAGTAGTTTGAAATTGGATCCCGATCACTTCCTGACGAATTTGAAATATGGAGAGATGTTGCTGAAGTTGGGGAATCCACGTGGCGCGATCCCCAAGTTGAGCCGAGCGATCAAAACGGATCCGGAATCTGGGGAAGCGCACGCCGCTTTAGCCGACGCATACCATGAGGTCGGGCAGGAGCAGAACGCTAATCGCGAGAAGGCGAAAGCGGTTGAGCTGCAATCTGCTGCCGGCAAGGACCCGACTCGCGAGTAGTTGGGCGGAGAAATTTTTGGCGATCACTTCTCGCTTTCTTTCCCGCGTTCCCGCTTTGCGTCGTCCGTGCGCCCGGCGCGGTCGTAGGCTTCGGATAAAGCCTGGTGAGCTGCATCAAAATGCGGCAGGCGTTCCGTCGCAATTTCCAGATGAGTGATTGCGGTCTTGAAATCGCCGGTCTTTAGCAACGTGGTGCCCATTTCGTAATGCGCCCAGGCTGAATCTGGCTGGATTTCGATTGCCTTGTGCAAATGCTTTACCGCCTCGGTGTCGTCTTTTTTCCTTCCGAGCGCGACTCCCAAACCGTATTGCGCCAAAAACAAATTTGGGTCGGCGGCGACGATTGGCTTTAGGGCTGCGATGGTTGCGTCTGATTTCTGCTGTGCCAGCGTGGATGCGGCAATGACTTTATTGGCGATGGCAATCTTGTCTTTTTCTTTGGGGTCGATTCCGGCTAACGTCGCTCCCGAGCTGGATGTTTTTTGAAGGCCGATGTAACCAAGCGATGCGAGCTTTTGCATTTCTGACGAGCTTAACTCTGACGATTTTTTCCCGGCGTCTCCGTTGAAATGCCGGTCAAACTGGTCGAGCTGCGCCGCCATGGTATCGAGCGTGGCTTTTGAGCTCTGCGCAAGATTGTGACTCGCGCCCGGGTCGGCGCTCAAATCGTAGAGTTCCGGCTGCGGCGCGCGAATGTAGAGGTACTTGCTGGCGCGCCAGGATTCCAGCGGGCTCCAGCCAAAACCGCGTTGCGGCAGATCACTGCGAGAGTAGACGGGCTGGTCTGTGCCGGATTTTGCTATGCGCAGAAGGGATTGACCGGGCATCTGCGACGGTACGGGAACGCCGGCGACTTCCAGAAGGCTCGGGGCAATGTCGACGAGCCTGGCTTTCGCGCTGACGTGGGAGGTCGGTTGCTTCGAGCCATCCTGAGCCAGCGGCAATTTGAGAAGCAGCGGAACATGAATAGTCTCGTCGTAGAGAAAAATTCCGTGTGTATCTTCTCCGTGAGCGCCCAGGCTTTCGCCTTCGGCCCCGACAATCACCACGGCCGAGTGGTCGTAAGCAGCGCCCGCACCCACACTCTTTTTCTCGAGTGCGGCGATGATCTTGCCGACGGCGGCATCATCCGCCTGAATTGACGCGTTGTAAGTGGCCGCTACGGTCCGGGAATCGCTGAGTTGAATCCACACGAAGAATGGTGCCCGCTTGTTCTGATCGATCCAGGAAATGGCACGGTTAACGGTTTCTTCGCGGGGGCTCTCGGCCCGCGGCGACGGTCGACCGCCAGAGACGGCATGAAGCCCGTGGCCGGCATCATACGTTTCAAAGGCGCGATCGTATCCTTGAGCAAGCCCGTTGCGTGCGTCGAGTTTTGCTGAACTTACAAAGGCGGCGGTGCGGTAGCCTTTCGCCTTCAAAAGATCGGGCAGGTATGGGAGCGCAAGTGGAAGATTGCCGCCGATTTCGCTCATGCCGGTAGCCAGCGGATAGGCACCCGCAAGAATGCTGGCGTGCGAGACGACGCTGCCGGGCGACTGAGCATAGGCGTGTTCGAACACGAGACTCTCGCTAGCGATACGATCCAGGTTTGGCGTGAGCGAGAGCTTCGAGCCCAGAAACCCCATGCGGTCGGCGCGAACTGAATCTAACGTGATCAGAACGATGTTGGGGCTGGCACCCGTTGCGGCCACGCAGAATGCGGAACTAAAAACAACGAGGCTCAACAAGACGAGCCATGCGCCGACAGCAGCTTTTAGCGTCATGAAAGTAAGTGTAAAGTACAATCGATTCAGCCGCTTTTCGAGCGTCCAAACCACATCTCACAGGGTAGTTGCATAATTTGCTGGCAATAGTGGTGTCTTGCAAAAACCGTTTTCGAATGGCGTGCACGCTCATCGTAACCTGCGCTGCTGCCATCTCGCTGCTCTCGTGCAATCAGGCACGGGGAGGGTCGTCCGCAGCTCGCAAGATGATCATTCTGGGGGTTGATGGTCTCGACCCCGACCTACTTACGAAATATATCGCCGAGGGCAAGATGCCCAATTTCGCTCGGCTCGCGGCGCATGGATCGTTTGAGAAGCTGACGACGAGCATCCCGCCTCAAAGCCCAGTGGCGTGGTCGAACTTAATTACTGGAATGAATGCCGGTGGCCACGGGATTTTCGATTTTATCCATCGCGACCCCAAAACTTTTCAACTTTATTTTTCAACTTCGCGGGTCGAGCCACCAAAGCATAGTTTTCAAGTCGGCAACTGGGTTGTTCCTCTCGGCAGCGGTACGGCGGAGCAGTTGCGTCACGGTAAGGCTTTCTGGGAAATACTCGACGATCATCACGTGCCGAATTCCGTTTATCGCATTCCGGCAAACTTCCCGCCAATTTCGGCGAAAGGCAAAACTCTTTCAGGCATGGGAACGCCCGACCTGCGCGGCACCTACGGCACATTCACTTTTTACACTGACGACCCTGCGGCGGCGGTCGGGGCGGTGGAGGGTGGAGAAGTGTTGCAGGTAGAAGTAAAGAATAATCGGGTCGCAGCAAACCTGATCGGTCCCGACAATTCATTTCGCAAGAATTCGCCGCCAGCCACCGAGCCGTTCACGGTCGACGTCGATCCGCTGGAGGCGGTCGCTCGAATCAGTTTTCAAGATCAGCAGTTTGTTTTGAAAGAAGGAGAATGGAGCGGATGGGTTCCGGTGGAGTTTCAACTGATGCCCATCATCGGGAACGTGAAGGGAATCTGCCGTTTCTATCTCAAGCAGACCCACCCTCGCTTTCAGCTGTACGTGTCGCCGATCAATATCGATCCGGAAAATCCCGCGTTGCCGATTTCTACACCGTCGAGCTATTCGAAAGATCTGGCAAAACAGATTGGCGAATACCACACTCAGGGCATCGCTGAAGATACTAAGGCGCTGACGGCAGGAGTCCTTGATGACAAAGAATATCTGGAGCAGGCACACACCGTGCTTGCGGAACACCGGCGCGCTTTCGACACCGAGTTCCCAAAATTTCATGATGGTCTGTTTTTCTTTTATTTCTCAAGCCTCGACTTGAATGCGCACATGATGTGGCGGCTGACCGATCCGCAGCATCCCGCGTACGACGCCGCTCTGGCCGCGCAATATGGAAACGCGCTCGAAGAGTTCTATCAGCAGATCGATCAGGTGCTCGGCGAAACCCTGCCGCGAGTCGATGCGAACACGACGTTGCTTGTGCTCTCCGACCATGGATTCGCTCCTTATCGCCATTCCTTCAATTTGAATACCTGGTTATTGAATAACGGTTACATAACGCGACAAGCTGGAGCCGCTGGCGATCCCAACGAGCCTTTTGCCGATGTCGACTGGAGTCGCACTCGCGCCTACGGGTTGGGCTTGAACGGGCTCTACTTAAATGTGCGCGGACGCGAAAGCGAAGGCATTGTCGATTCGAGCCAGAGCGACGCGCTGCTTCGCGAAATCCGGCAAAAGCTTTTGGAAGTGCGAGACCCGAAAGATCAGGCGCAGGTGATTACTCGCATCGACCTGGCAAGTGAAGCGTATCAAGGTCCGTACGCGCGTTCGGGTCCTGACGCTCTGGTTGGATACAATCGCGGCTATCGTGCCGGATGGAAGACGATATTGGGCGCTTTTCCTCCCGAAGTGCTGGAAGACAACACGAATGCCTGGAGCGGGGATCATTGCATGGACTTCACGAAAGTTCCCGGCGTGATTTTAAGCAACCGGAAGCTTGGGGCTCCATCACCAGCCTTGACCGATATTGCGCCAACAATTTTGTCCGAATTTGGGATCGCAAAAACGCAGGATATGCGCGGGCAATCGGTGTTTCAATCGCGCTAGTATGGATCTAAGTCCGCTTTCAAGAAGCGCTGTCAAGATGCTCTACAAAGAGGCGCTGTCAAAAAGCGATGACAATTCTGCGGGAGGGAAATAATGTTTGGGTCGCACAAAGTAAAAATCGAAGGCGCTTTGCTCGATAAGGTCAAGCAATGTTCCGACGCTGCGGGCTACGAATCGATCGATGAGTTCGTGATTCATATGCTGGAGAAGGAAACCAAGAAAATTATTCCTGACGAAAGTAGCGCGTCGAAGGAAGAAATTCAGAAACGCCTGCGCGGACTTGGATATATCGAATAGCTTGCCCGCTCATTCCATCCCGGCGACCGGTTTGGCCGCAGTCGTCTTTTCCCGCCTCACATCGCTTGTTACGTTCACAAGTTTCTGGACGTTGCCGCTGGCGATCGTGATTGCACTCTCGATCGTGATCGGGCTTGTGATGGTAGTGCTGTTTGGTTACACCTCCGATCAAAAAGCGATTGGCGTCGCGAAGGACCGCCTTAAGGCGCATCTGCTAGCGGTTCGGCTTTACCGCGACCAGATTCCTGTCGTGATGGGTTCTTACGGAAAGATTTTGCGCGGCACCGGCGTCTATCTCAAACTCGCGTTCAAGCCGCTTTTATACGTCATCATTCCGATTACGCTGCTTATGGTACAGATCGATCGCTATCTCGGTTCGTCACCGATTGCGACGAATGCGCCATTTTTGTTTACAGTACATTTTGCTCCCCCGGCAGGACAAACAAACGCAGAGAGCGAATTGAGCAACGCTACAATTGAACTGCCGCAAGAAATCACCATGACAGCCCCCCCGGTACACGCGTTGGCGCATAATGATGTCGTCTGGCGATTGGTTGGTTCGAAAGATGGACAGTACGAGGCGAAAGTCAATTCCGGCGGAGTTAGCGTCGATAAGCAAATTCGCATCGGCGGCGGACTCCCGCGCATTTCTACCATGCGCCTGCGTGGTCATTTTTTGGATCGATTCTTTTCTTCTGCCGAATCCCCCCTCCCCGAAAGCACACCGATCGAATCGATATCGATTAATTATCCGAATCGCGACATTGAAATGTTTGGCTACGGCATGAACTGGATTTGGCTGTTCTTCATCCTCTCCATGGTCGCGGGGTTTATTTTCAAAGAGCTGTTAGGAATTCAAATATGAAACGCCCATGTAGGGCGGACCCTCCTGTCCGCCAAAAGCCGGGGATTGAGAACGCGCGGTCATCGAGTCGCCACCGCGGTCTGCTTCTGATTGCAGTGCTATTCGTGCCGATATTAGCTCACGCCTACGCCGGGCCAGGCGCGGGTTTTGCCGTTCTGTCATCGTTCTGGGCGATCTTCGTTGCGTTCCTGTATTCGTTTTATGCGCTGATGACCTGGCCGTTCCGGCAGCTATTTCGGTTCGTCAGGCGGCGCAACGCCTATGGCAAGGCGATCTTCGAGCGAGCGGTGATTCTCGGCTTTGACGGTATGGATCCTGATCTTGCCGAGCGCTTCATGCAAGAGGGCCGACTGCCGAACCTATCGAAACTGCGAGATCGCGGAACCTTTCGCAAACTGCGCACGACGTTTCCAGCAATTTCTCCGGTGGCGTGGTCGACGTTCATGACCGGGGTGAACCCCGGGAAGCACAACATCTACGATTTTTTGGCGCGTGACGCGAGCAACTATCTGCCGTACTTATCATCGGCCGAGATCAAGGGGCCGAAGCGCCACATCAAGATTGGAAAATATTCCATCCCGTTCGGCAAAACCGAAATCAAGGCGATGCGCAAGGGCACTCCGTTCTGGCATTGGCTTGGAGATGCCGGAATATTCAGTTCGGTAATTCGTGTCCCGGTCACGTTTCCGCCGGAGAAATTTCAGGGAGTCCTGCTCTCCGGAATGTGCGTGCCCGATCTCAAGGGCAGTCAGGGGACCTTCTGCCTCTGCACCACCAAAGTCACCGATGACAAATTTCGCGAAGGCGGAGTACGCGTTCCGATTGAGCGCATGAACGGGTTTCTGCGTTCCTACATTCCGGGGCCAGATAGTCCGTTAGCGGAAAAGGCGGGCACGGAACTTCGTCTGCAATTCGAAATTCGTCCTGATGCGGAATTGAGATCTGCGCGATTCACCGTCGGTTCAGAAAAGTTCGCGTTAAAGGTCGGAGAATATTCGGAATGGTTTCCCGCCGCATTCAAGGCTGGGATGGGCTTTACGGCGCACGGCATCTGCCGCTTCTACCTGAAAGAACTCTCGCCTGAAGTTGAAGTTTACGTCACCCCGGTCAACATCGATCCCGGCCACCCGGACTTGCCGATCTCGCATCCGGTGACGTACTCGATTTATTTGGCGAAGTTGCTCGGACCGTACGCAACTCTCGGACTCGCCGAAGATACGTGGGCGATGAACGAACATGTCCTTGACGACGATGCCTTCCTCGCGCAGGCCTACGGCAATCACGAAGATCGCGAGCGCATGTTGTTTGATGCGCTCGATAAGACGAAGCAGGGGTTGTGTACCTGCGTCTTCGATACGACCGACCGCATCCAGCATATGTTCTGGCGTTATCTGGATGAAGACCATCCTGCCGCAAGAGACGTGCCGCACAGCGAGCATCCGCAGGTCATTCAGGATCTCTACCAGCGCATGGATCGGCTCATCGGCCGCGTGATGGAAAAGATCGATGCCGACACTTTGCTGATGGTGATCTCCGACCACGGATTCAAGTCATTTGCGCGCTGCATGAACGTGAACGCCTGGCTCCATCAGAACGGATATCTGACCCTAAAAGAAGGCAAGACCGAGAGCGGCGATTGGTTTGAGGATGTCGACTGGTCGCGCACCCGTGCTTACACGATGGGCCTTAACGGTCTCTACCTGAACATCAAAGGCCGCGAGAAACAGGGGATCGTGGAAGCTTCCGAGGTCGAAGCGCTGAAGAAAGAATTACAGGAGAAGCTGAACGGCCTTGCCGACCCCGATTCAGGAGCCATCAGCATTACGGGCGTCTTCATCGCCGACAATGTCTATCGCGGTCCTTACACGGAGAATTCTCCCGACCTCATCGTTGGCTACGGAGCGGGCTATCGCGCGTCGTGGGACTCGGTGATGGGAAAAGTCACGGGCCAGATTTTTGAAGACAATCTCAAGGCCTGGAGCGGCGATCACTGTATCGATCCGCGGCTCGTGCCTGGAGTGCTCTTCTCCAGTCACAAATTTATCGAGGAGAAGCCGGCGATCGTCGACGTTGCGCCCACAATCTTGAAGCTGTTCGGCCTCGCGTTGCCCGCCCACTTTGACGGGAAGCCCTGGACGCTGGCAACGAAGCCGACTCCCGCTCAGAGTTAAGTGAATTTAAGCAAGTTTGTCATCCGAGCGAAGCGAGGGATCTGCAGCTTTTCGACAACCGCAGATCCCTCGCTTCGCTCGGGATGACAATGCTTAAAATTTGGTTTGCCAGTCGTCCTCGACTTCCACTTACTTCACTTTGCGGCCGCTTCGTCTTTCTTATAGCCCGCGGATAAAGTCCCTTTTTTCTTCGCAATCTCAATGAGCGTCGGATAAAACTGCACGAATGTCGTATCGACAGCAGCATGCTGCTCGTGGCAGGAATAACAAGCTGCGGTAGTCGGTATCTGCTTGGCGGGCTTGCCGTTATCAAATCCAAAAAATGCCCAGCCTCCGGCGAAGCGCGAGTTGTCTTTGACGTGGACTGAGCCCGACATGATCTCGCTCGTCTGGTAGTGACCGGCCTTGTTGATCGACCCCTTGTTTGCGGCAATGCGCCCTTCCAGCACGAGCATGGTTTTGTCGGGCCAGGTGCCGGTGGCCACGAAGCTCTTGTAGGCTTCGGGGTTAACGAACACATTGTCGAACATGGAGTGGCCAGCCATGGCAGGATCAGGGTTGTAGTCCATATCCATGCCGGTCGTAAGATATACCCACTCCCGATAGTTTGCCGGGAACACCAGGCGACCATTGGCCGTATAAGAAGGTGTAGTAGCGTTATTCTTGGCCGGGTCTGGTTCGGCTTGAGCAAGCAAAAACGCGGATAAACAGACCGTCGTTAAGCAAAGCAGCGTTAAGTAAACCGGCGCCAAGCAAAGTTTTGACAACGAATATGAGACGGCGCGCAGGGCGCCCTGGCAGAAGCGTTTCGACATGATTTTGAGCTCCTCCTCGGAAGATTCGCAGGAATGACAAAGCTAACTAACTGTGTTGAGTCTCGTCTAGAACAAAGACAACATTTGCGTTAAACAACCATGGCAACAAATTCCCGAGGCGGACGAGAGCAAGCGCTAGGCGCCGGCAACTTCTACGGTGCGGTTGATCGCAAGGTAGAGCAATGCGGCGCGATTTTTACCGAGTTACGACATGCCTCCCCGCGTAAACTTCCCTCCCATTCGCACGAACTTCCGTTCCTCGGAATCGTACTCAGCGGCCAGTATGGAGAGCGCTACTTGCACCAGGAACGGCAATACACGGCATTTACCGCCATGTATCGCCCAGCGGGAGTTCCTCATGAGGACGAAATCGGGCCTTGCGGAGTTCGACTTTTCGAAATTGAGTTTCGCCCTGCATGGCGTAACCGAATGGCGGATTACCCGGCGATGCTCGACGCTGCGCGAGATGACTGCCATGGTGGTGAGATCTTCTGGCTGGGCATGAAGGTGTTCCGCGAGCTCAGGGCTGGGCCGCCGAGCGATGACCTCGTCGTTCAAAACCTGATGACCGAGTTGCTGGCGAGTATCGCACGCGTCCCAGAAGAAACCGAAAAGCAGCCATCGCGATGGTTAACCCGAATTGTGGAAAAGCTTAACTCAGAATTTTCACAACGGCTCACGCTCGACGAATTAAGCGCCGAGGCCGGAGTGCATGCAGTGCACCTGTCGCGTGTTTTTCGAAAGAGCTTCGGTCAGGGAATCGGCGATTATGTTCATCGCCGGCGGGTTCAAGCCGCATGCGAACTGATGCTCGTTGACGATCGTTCGCTGGCGGATATAAGCTCCGCAACTGGATTCTCAGACCAGAGCCATTTCTCGCGCGTGTTTCGACGAATCGCAGGGACAACTCCAGCTTTTTTCAGGAGCAAGCTGACGGGAATAACCGAGTAGGAGTTTGCGGCGCCAGCCTGAACAGAGCGAGCGCTGAATATTCGCCTAGGATTGATTCGCGCGTAGCCGACTGGCAAACCAGCCTACACAGCCCAACATGCCGCACCATCCCAGGAATCGAACCGCCGCGCCGATGCGAGTGTCATAGGCTAGCAGACTAAGGCTGGAAAAAATCGTGTTCCAGTCGTGCTCGATGTAATCGGAATCGCCCGTGGTCACCAAGGGTAAAACCATCGCTCGGGCGTCTGCCATGTAGGTTGCGGTGTAAAGCCAGTTCTCGAAAAAGAAAAACAAGCAGAAGATGAAAGCCGCGCTCTGGCGCCGCTGAAAAAAATAGGCGGCGAGCAGCAGGGGAACCATCCATTGCAGAATCGTTCCTCCCCACAGGCAGAGGGTGCGCCCGAAATAGCTGAACAGCAGGTGTCCGCCTTCGTGGACCACGAGGTTGGCGGAATCGATGAAGAGGTAGCCTCCATGCTCACGAAAAGCATAGACGAGAAAAAGCGCATAAAAAGTGAGCCAGGCGCCGCTCGCCCACGTGGGCGTGGGCTGCCAACTGTCGTTGGCTCCTGACCACTCCAGCACCGAGTCGATGCGCTCTTGCATGCGACTTGATTCTAGGAAGAAATAGGTTTGAAGGCGAGGTTACGGCAGTGCTGGCAGGCGTGCTTGGGCGCCCGTCGGGTGTACTTATTTAGCCCACTCTGCGGGCTGCGTTCCCGCGTCAGTATTGAGGCGATCCGCGAGGGTAATTCGACCCTCGAGGGGCGCCCTCACGAGTTGGGGTCTGGTTAGGAAAATTCTTGCCTACCGCCCAAACATCGGATAGTGACTCGCCGCTCCCATCAAAAACAGCAGGGGGAACGACATCACGAAACTTGTCCGTGATGTTAAGAAAGCTTGTCGCGCCAGGTACTTTGCCTTCTCCGGCATTGGAGTAGCATTCGTCGCGTTCTCTGCCGTCCATTGAATTAGTTTTTTCTGGACCCGCCAGATCACACCCCACACGTTGAGCATCATCACCCAGCCCATTCCGCCGCCGATGCCGATTGCGAGCAGTCGATTGCTCTCCCAGCCATGGTTGTTCATTCGCAGGTACACCACAGACGCCGCAACCAGTATGACGGTGTAAATAACCGCGAGCACGGGGCCTTTGTTGAGAGCGCCTTTGCCCGGAATAAGGCAGGCGTACATCAGTCCCCAGACGATCGTCCAGATGAGAAAAAAACTGCCACTTGCCATGCCCACCGAACCTCCTCCGTTGTGCGCGTCGGTGGCGACGATGGTCTGCCAGTACGCGAAGCCCATTAGAACGGTCAGGATGGAGGACATGCGAAACCACCACAGCGCCCTCGTCATCAAGCGTGGCAGAACTTTGCCGCGGGTCTGCGGGTCAAGTTCGTTCATGAACGGCACGTTGACGAGGTTGAAGAAATATAAAAGGCCGATCCAGGTCACGCCCCCGACGAAATGCAGCAACCGAAAAAACATGAGCAGATTGGTAGTGAAGTCGGAAGGAATCTGGATTGGGATCAAGTTGCTCTCCTGAATCGAGTGTTTTGTTGGCGTTTTAAGTGAATCGAGATTGTAGAAGGGAATCGCGGCAAAGCAAAACCGGCTAAAAATCTTGTATCGAGCAATCGAGTTGTGAGTCGTAGCGCACAATCGCCATGATTTACAAAATTTTATTCACCAGAAAGTTGAAAAGCGGATGGCAACGCCGTATTGTAGAGGCCCATAGGCAGAGAACTGCAGCTAATCGTCTTCCCCAAGCTCGAGGCGCAGTATCGAACCCGAAAGGAGATCGGCAAAATGGAAGCTAAGCCGGCACAACAAAACATCCAGGACACATTCCTCAACACAGCGCGAAAAGAACGGCAGAATATCACCATCTACCTGGTCAGCGGAGTGAAGTTGACCGGGCGTATCCGCTCGTTCGATAAATATTCTGTGGTGCTTGAGACTAGCAACCAGGAGCAGCTCATCTTTAAGCATGCGATTTCGACTGTGGTAATCTCCCGCGGTTCTCACGGGCATTCGGAGTCGCGGCCCACTGCGGTGGCCTCGCATGTTGAGGCACCGATGCCGAGCGCAGCCTCCGGCACGGAAGGTTGAAATGAGTTTGCTTGCGTCGAGATGATTCAAGGGTTGCCGGCCGCAGTTCGCGAAAGGCTCCTAAAGAAGTTCTCAATCCGGCTGACCAGAAGGAACGAGCGTTTCTGGTAGGGGTCGAATTTCGCAGCACGTCTCGAAGCAAGGCGGGCGGTCACGGCGGGAAGCAGCGGGCATCAGTGATCCCTCCCGGCGCGCAGGCGGCTCGGGACCAAGCGAGGGCAAGCTCCGCTTCGAAGCCAACTTCTGTCTCGCTCCCTTCCGATTCTCCGGACTTGAGTTCTCCGGACTTTACTTCGCCAGCCTTAGCTTCTGCAGAATTTACTTCAGAAGATTCGCTCGATGAGCTGCGCACTCTGGCGACCAGCGCCGGAGCCGAGATAGCCGGCGAGTTCAGCCAGCGCCGCGATCGGCCCGAGCCGGCGACGCTGATCGGCTCAGGCAAACTCGAAGAAATTGCCGGAGCGGTCGCTTCGGTCTCTGCCGACGTAGTTCTTTTCGATCACGATCTCACGCCTTCCCAGCAACGCAACATCGAGGCGATCCTTCACGCGCGGGTGATCGATCGCACGCAGTTGATTCTCGATATTTTCGCGCGCCACGCGCGGACCCGAGAAGGCCAACTGCAAGTCGAACTGGCGCAGCTGGAATACATGCTTCCGCGGCTCGCGGGACGAGGCGTGGAAATGTCGCAGCTCGGTGGCGGGATTGGAACACGAGGACCAGGGGAAACCCAACTCGAAACCGACCGCAGAAAGATCTTCCGCCGGGTCCGTCATGTAAAAGAGCAAATTGAAAATGTGCGGCGAGTGCGGGCGCAACAACGGCAAAGGCGCGAATCAATTCCCGTCGCGACGGTTGCGTTGGTCGGCTATACCAATGCGGGGAAATCCACACTGTTCAACGTGTTGACGAAATCGAAAGTTCTGGAGTCGTCGCGCATGTTCGCTACCCTCGATCCCACCATCCGGTCGGCGGAGTTGCCATCCAAACGCAAGATTCTCTTCTCGGATACCGTCGGTTTTATCCGGCATTTGCCGCATACGCTGGTGTCAGCATTCCGAGCGACGCTCGAAGAAGTACAGCGCGCGACCCTGATCATGCAGGTTTCTGACGCGAGCAGCCCCATCTCTGCCGAGCAGGACGCGCAGGTTGAAAGCGTGTTGAAGGAACTGGAGGCCGACAAGCGTCCGCGTATTCACGTCATGAATAAGATCGACCTGCTGCTTCCAAAGCAACGCGAATCGCTTCGCGATAGCGATCCCGAAGAGAAAGAGCAGATCGTACACGTGTCGGCCGCCAAGGGCACGGGGCTGACGACATTACTTGATCGCATCGACGGATTGCTGGATGAAGACCGCCCAAGGCGAGTGAAGCTTCGTGTCCCGCAAAAAGAGGGCAAAATGTTGTCGCAGCTTGACGCGAAAGCGCGAGTCTATTCCCGCCAATATCAGGACGGATTCGTTCTGATCGACGCCGAGGCTCCCGCGTCGCTCGTGCGGCGCATGCGGGAGTGGATCGAAGATTAGGCGGCTTGGCCGACCCTGCATAGGAATTCTCCTAGGAACTTGTCAGGGCAAGTCCATTTGATGTGACATAGAAGAATGAGACTTCGATACGCGTTGATCTGGATCCTCGTCTTGCTTGTTTCCCCTATCGCCAGATTGAAGGCACAGGAGACTTCCGCCGCCGCAACCCAGGTGCGCAAGTTGGAAGAAAAATGGACTGCCGCATACAAGGACCGACAGATCGACATACTTTCATCCCTGCTGGCCGAAGACTTTCTGATCACCGTCGAAGACGGCAACACCTACAGCAAACAAGGCTACATCACGCACACAGCCGATACCTCGGTCAAAGTCGAAGTTGCGGAATTGAGCGATTTGAGAGTGCGGGTGCGCGGTAATCTTGCCGTCGTAACCGGCGCATATCATGAGCGCGGAACATCCAACCGCAAGCCCTACGAATATCACGACCGATTGACCGATGTGTGGGTTAAGAACGGAAACACGTGGGAGGTAATCTCTTCTCACTACAGCGTACCGACGAAGTAGCAACATGTACAAAAACCGCCAGCTATAGCGACTGACGAACAAGCGACTGCCGAACGGCGACCAGCGAAAGAAGACTATCGAAAGATTTAAAAGCCGAGCCGGAGCCCGCGCTACCCCTTGCCGAAAGGGTCTTCCAGCGATGGCGTCTGCGGAGTGAACAACTCCGATCCATTCTCGGTGATGTGCATGTCGTCCTCTAATCGAATTCCAAATTCGCCGTGAATATAAATTCCAGGCTCATCGCTGAACGTCATTTCCGGCTGAAGTTTTAAAGTGTTGCCGCGGACGAGATAAGGCCACTCATGGCCGTCCATTCCCATGCCGTGACCGAGGCGATGGGTGAAGTATTTGTAATCGGGGCCGTATCCCGCATCGACAATCACTTTGCGAGCGGCGGCATCGACGGAGCCGGCTTCGACTCCGGGCTTGGCTTGCGCGAGAGCGGCGCTCTGAGCGCGATGCACAATCTCGAATACCTTCTTCATCTTGTCGCTGGCTTTGCCGAGAACGAATGTGCGCGTGATGTCTGACTGATAGCCTTCGACGGTGCAACCGCCGTCGATCATCACGATTGTGCCTTCGCGAATTTCCTGGGGCTGTACTGATCCGTGGGGAAACGAAGAGTACTCACCGACCTGGACGTCTGCTTCGCCTTCGAATCCTAATTGCCGGTGAGCGGCAGCGACCATGTCTTCGACGTTGTGCTGCGTCATGCCCGGCTTCATCGAATGGTAGGTCGCCTCGTACGCGGCTAACGTGGCGTGCGCCGCAAGACGCATCAATTCGATTTCGTGGCGACTCTTGAGCATGCGGCATCCGGCGGTGACGGGAGTGGCGCTGGCGAAGGTCGCGCTGGGCGCGGCTTGTTTCAAATTGTTGCTGAATAAAAATTTGGCGGTCTCTTCAATGCCGACAGTCCCGCTGCTGAGGCTATGATCGCGCAGCCCTTGCGCCACGAGCGCATAAGGGCTTTCGTCCTCCTGCCATACGCGAAGGTCTGGTTCTTTTCCCTCGGGCGATAGCGCAATCTGCTCGCGGGCCCGTCCTTCTTCAAACGCAGGAGCGACATAAAAGGCCTGTCCCTTGGAAGGAAGCACCATGGCGAAGAGGCGCTCGCCGCCCTCCCACCGAATGCCGCTGAAATAAGTGAGCGAGGTTCCTTGCGGGAGGAGTATTGCGGAGAGCTTGTTCTCCTGCATCAGGCGGCGAGCTTTTTCCTGACGCTCGGCGCGCTCTTCGATGCTGATCGGCTTGGCCTCAGCCTTGCGGCTTTGGAGAGCTGCGATGGCTTCTAGCTGCGCGTTTTTGTGTCCGTCGGTTCCGGCGAACGCCGGAACGCTGGCGAATACACCCACAGCAGCAGATCCAGTTCGCAAAAAATCGCGGCGTGAAATCATGTGACCCCTCCAAGAAAGCAAAATGATTATAGCGAGGCTTTTGTAGCGCCGTCAGGACATCCGGCAGGGTGCCGGCGCTACAAGGTCGTCGGCGAGCTACAGGCGCGAGGCGAGGCGCTAAGATATCGAAATGGAAAGCGGATATACGTGCGCCGGATGCGGGGAATGGAACGACACCGCGGTCGATGAGTCCGCAGGCAGTCGACAGGAATATGTTGAAGATTGCCAGGTGTGTTGCAAGCCGAATCTGTTGCGAATCAGATGGGACCAAAGCGGCGGGGAATTTGCGATTGCTGCGGCCCTAGAGTCGTAAATCTGCCGTCGCCACCTAAAATGGTATCTGCCATAATTAATGGCATGTCGATCACAATTGATAAGGCCGGAAGGATTGTGGTGCCTAAGGCGCTGCGGGATAGACTCGCGTTCAGTCCAAACAGCGAACTCGAAGTCCTTGATCATCCGGAGGGGCTGCTGCTTCGAGTGCCGAGGCGAGAGCCTAGTCTGGTCTTGGTCAACGATTTACCAGTTCATCAGGGGCGCCCAGAAAAGAATGCGGATTGGGGTGGGCTCCAGGATTTGATACGGGAAGAGCGCATCAGAGAAATGTGGTGAGGCACAGTGGATCTTTTTTTTGATACCAATGTTTTGGTCGCGTCTTCGAACCAGCATCATCCGCAATTCACGCAGGCGTCGACCGCCGTGGCACGAGTAGTAGTGGGCAAAGACCGTGGCTCTTTCAGCCAGCACTCGATCGCAGAAATATATGCCACATTAATGAGAATGCCGGTCATACCGCGCGTTCATCCCCTCGAGGCCAGCCGCATCATTCGTGAAAATATACTGCGACACTTTTCTGTAATTCCTGCGGTGGCGGACGATTATCTTGAAGCATTGGATGGTGTCCAAAGCGGGGTGGGTGGGAGCGAAAATCTACGACGCTCTGCTGCTGAGATGCGCGGAAAAATGCAAGGCGCAGCGGATTTACACGTTCAACCTCAAAGACTTCAAACTGATGGCTCCGCCGCACCTGAGCAGTAAAATTTGTGCGCCTTGAACAGAACTAAAGTTGAATCCAACCCGAGGGAAGCATGGTCAATTACGCCGCACAGGTGGGAACGGGACGAATGGTTGCTCACAACATGGTGACTACGCAATTCGAGCTTGATGGATTTCGCGTGGTGCGAAGTCTTGGAGTCGTGCGTGGCATTACGGTGCGTTCGCGCTCGATTTTCGGAAATATCGGAGCCAGCCTGCAGACGCTTGTCGGCGGCAACATCAGCTTGCTCACCAATCTTTGCGAGCGCGCCCGGTCGGAGGCGTTTGATTTAATGCTGCAACACGCGGCCGAGATCGGCGGGAACGCGGTCGTGGGGGCACGCTACGATGCGACTGAAGTGATGCAGGGTGTCACCGAAGTCTTGGCCTACGGAACTGCAGTGTTTGTAGAACCGTCAAAATGATGGTGCAGTTCGGTAGCGCCCCCGTCCGGGCGGCTGTCCGGTGGGCGTCCTCGCCACCGGCGCGCGCGGCCAATCCCGCCGAGGGCGAGGCGCCCTCGGGACAGCCGGCAGGCTTCCGGCGCTACTTTGAAGAGGTCGCTTAGGTTCGAGCTTTGCTAAATCAATCTTTGTACAAAGCTCCTGCGATCATCGTGGCGATGATTGCACCGACCCAGAGGTCCAGCATCCATCCGAGAGGCATCACCTGAGGGACCGGGGACCAGGTGGCCTGGGCGAAGTTTCCAGGAAAGCCCGCACAAAAACCGCCAATCATCCCTATTTTCAGAGCGGTCTTTGGTCCTGGACCGGCGGTGGCTCGGCTCCATGCGTAGAGATGCGCCAGAAGAATGGACATCACGAAGAGAAGTAACACCCAATACGCGGCGAATGGTGCATATCGTGGCTGTTTAAGAAAAAGTCCCTGCTGTTGCATCGCGGCATAGAAAGGTGTTTCCTTGATGCCGATGACAAAGCTCCACACCAACCAGCCGACACCGCCGGCAATACCGCCCAGCCAAATACGCTTCGTGTTCAGCTTCATTTTCCCTCCGAAGACCGCCGAAAAGTCCGCCCAAGTCTATTCCAATTCGCGAATTGTCCCCACTGGAAACTATGGAATTTGGGAATGTCGAGCTATGAGCTTGCTTTCCAAAGTCGTTTTCTGACGAGTAGCGGCGAATTGCGACCCAGGAGAAGGTGTAATTCCTTTTTTATTCACGATCACGGGACCACGAGCTGGCGAACGGGTCCCACGAACCGCTTCTCTAAACACAAGCTCTAGGGGTCATCTTTCTGGTAAACCGCAAGATGTCGCGCTTTGCCCTACCCCTCACGCACTAAAGTAGGAACTTCAAACTTTATTGTTGACAACAAACGATTTAGGCGTAGGATGTGGACAAAAGTGGTTGAAAGTGGAACAAACAATAGAGGTCGTGGGTAATAACGCTAACTTTCGAGGCGCCAGTGGTTTCCGAGACTGACACCGACAAAAACGCTCCCAACGTACCCGAATCCACTTCTGTCGCAGCTTCTACCTCCCTCGTGCTGCTGGTTGCGATGACGGTCTTAAATAAAAAGAGCCCTACGGGCAACGCACATGTTTCGCGGAAATCACCCAACACGCGTCGACGAAAAAGGACGGTTAAAAGTCCCGGCGGAATTCAAGCGCGTGATCGACGAGAAATATGCGCTCAAATTTTACATCACCAGCGTCGACGGACTTGTTGCCCAACTGTATCCCTTCGAGGAATGGGAACGGATCGAACAGAAACTGGCGGCGCTTTCGACCTACAACCCGACCAAGAAAAAGTTTTTAACACGCACCAACTACTACGGACAGGTCGTGGAGATGGACGGGCAGGGGCGCCTGCTGATTCCGCAAATTCTGCGCGAGGCGGCGCAGATTCGCGGTGAAGTGGCTGTGCTCGGCAATCTGACTTATCTGGAAGTCCGGAATATGGAAGCGCTCGATCGAGAGGTCAAAGAGCAATTCACGGATGAAGACACCAAGACGCTCGACGACCTGGGCATCTAGTGGAACGAGATACGGAATCAGCCAACACTCCCGAGCGGGGTGGGCATGGAACAGTCGGAACAACGCTTGGCCATGTCCCGGTTCTTTTAAAAGAAGCGATCGATTTTTTAGCCGTAAAGCGTGGCGGAACTTATCTCGATGCCACGGTGGGCTTAGGCGGGCACAGTTACGAAATCGCAAAACGCCTCGGCGCACCGGGACATTTGATTGGCTTCGATAAGGACCCGGCGGCGCTAAGGGTGGCAGCGAAGAAGCTCGCGGGCAGCGAAAGCGGCAACGAGCAAAAAGATTGGCCGACGATAACGCTGCTGAACATGTCGTTTGCGGAATTAGCGACGCGCGAACGAGAAGCGGCGTACGACGGAATTCTGGCCGACCTGGGAGTAAGCAGCCTGCAACTAGGCGATCCGGGCCGGGGATTTAGTTTTCAGGCGGATGGACCGCTGGACATGCGGATGAACCCGATGTCCGGTGATTCCGCCGAACAAGTGGTAAACCACATCGACGAGCGCGAGCTGGCCGATGTGATTTACGAATTCGGTGAGGAAAGGAGGTCGCGGAGAATCGCCAGAGCCATTGTCCGGTCGCGGCCGATATCGACAACGAAGCAGCTAGTCGATGTGATATCAGCCGCGGCCCGGTCAATGAAACATGAGCGGATTCATCCAGCGACCAGAACTTTTCAAGCTCTCCGAATCTTCGTAAACCGTGAACTGGACGATCTGAAAGCGCTCATGGAGACCGCACCCAGAGTGCTGAAGCCGGGCGGAAGGCTGGTGGTGATCAGCTTTCATTCGCTCGAAGACAGAATCGTGAAAGACGAGATGCGGGCCGGCGCGAAAGACGGGAAGTACACGCTGCTGATGAAAAAGCCGCTGACCGCAACGGAAGAAGAGATAGAAAGCAATCCGCGATCGAGAAGCGCAAAGATGCGGGTCGCTGAAAAGGTTTAGGTAGCGCCGGCGTCCCGCCGGCAACGGAACTGGAAGTATCAACGAGATTAGAAGTGAAGACGATTTTAGAAGTGACACGGCATTGATTTTGCCTCGGAAAACCAGCCGGGGTCCCGGTGCAGTCGGAGTACGGCGTGCCGGGAAACGAATTTTGGTAGGGCGGTTGTGAGCAGTGAGCAACCGCAACTCTGTGGTGGAGTTTTCCTCCAGCGGCCAAGAAAAAAGAATATAAGGCCGCGTCGAGGAAGAAAAATTGGAACAACTTTCAATGACTTTTACCGGCACCCTGATTCAAAACCTGATTGCCACGGTGGAACGAGCGGAGCGCTTGCGCGAAGTTTCAGTTCGAACTGGAGCGATTGAGATGTCGAGCGGCGATCTTTGTTTGCTCGGCGATTCCCTGGTAAGCGGCGAGCCCTCCCCCATCAATTCCTGGTTCGCTTCGGTTGAACAAAGCGCAAATTACGACCCGAAATTTCTTGGAGTAGCTTAATCATGAGTGCCCTGGCAATGCAAAGCGCCCCATCCGCCCGAAGCAAATCCTGTTGGCTCGGAACTCCGGAAATTTATTTCCGCAAGCAGATCGACAACTCGCGCCTGGTAAAGGTTGAAGACCCGCGCCGCGGACGCGAAATGAAATTATTCGGATTCGCGCTTTGCTGCCTGTTCCTGCTGGTGATGGGCTACGCGCTGCAGCACTTCCGCGCCATTGAATACGGATACAAGATTGAAACCCTTCGCTCGCAACGCGATGGCCTGGTCGAAATGAACCGCGCGCTTCGGCTCGAAGAAGCGTCGCTGCGCGATCCAGAGCGCATTGACTTGATGGCGCGCAAGCTAGGCATGCAATCGCCCCAGCCGGGACAAGTCGTCCGCATGGAGGTCTCAACCGAAACCACAGCGCCCGTGATGGCGAGCATCACCCCGGTAGCAGTTATCTCGGGCTGGTAGGTTGTGGGGCGGGCGCCTTCGCCTTACCCCGCGGAACCCTGTGTCCTCGGTGGTTCAAAATTTTTTTAACCACAGAGGACACAGAGTGCACAGGGGCAATCGCACAGAGGTCTAATCGACCGAGCTTTTATTGAAAGAATATTGATGCAAAATGCGGCGGCTCTTTACTCCAGAGCCGCCCGAACTTTCTAAGGACCGGAAGTGGCCACGAATACCACCTCGAACAGCGCGCGATTCCGGCTCTACGCCCTCACTGGATTTCTTTGTTTCTGGCTTCTGATCATCTGCATTCGCCTTGTCTACCTTCAAGTCTTCAGCTACGGAGAGTTTGAACGCCGAGCCCAGCACCAGCAGCAACGGAGCTTCGATCTCTCGGCAAAGCGCGGAGTGATCTTCGACCGCGCCGGACGGGAACTTGCGATGTCGGTCCAGGTGGACTCGGCGTTCGTCGTTCCCTCTGAAACACCAGACCTTCCGAACACCGTCAGCCTGATCACCCGCATTACTAAGGAAGATCCCAGAGTAGTTCTGGCCGACTGCCACGCTCACAAGACTTTCTGCTGGGTGGCACGCAAATCGGACACGGAAACGATTGAACGCATTCGAGCGCTGAACCTGCAAGGGATCCACTATCAGAAAGAGCCGAAGCGGTTTTATCCCAAGCGGGAGCTGGCGGCGCAAGTGCTTGGCTATGTCGGAACCGACGATCAAGGCCTGAGCGGATTAGAAAGACAATTCAATGACCAGCTGCGCGGCAAGCCGGGCAAACTGATGATTTCGGTCGATGCCCGCAAGCACTGGTTCGCGAGCGTCGAGAAGCAGCCGGAATCGGGCAACAGCGTTGTACTCACGATCGACCAGAACATTCAATACATCGCCGAGCGAGAGCTCGAGCGCGGCATGCAAGAGAGCCACGCCATCGCGGGCACGGTGATCGTAGAGAATCCGCATACCGGCGAGATTCTGGCGCTGACGAATCGGCCAACGTTCAATCCGAATATTCGGAAAGAAATAAGGAACGAAGCGCTCAAAGACCGCGCCGTGAGCGACATCTACGAGCCCGGCTCGACCTTCAAGATGGTGACACTCTCCGCCGGACTTGAAGAAAAGATCACGCGTCCGGATGAGATGTTCGATTGTCAGATGGGGTCGATCGTTATCAACGGCATGCGTATTCGAGACAGCAAGCCGCATGGGTTGCTCTCCGTAGCCGACATTCTCGCCGAGTCCAGTGACGTGGGAGCGATCAAAGTTGCGCTGCGGCTGGGCGACGACCGCCTCTACAAATACATTCGCGCCTTCGGGTTCGGGCAGCAGACGGGGATCGAACTACCCGGCGAAACGCGCGGGCTCACGAAGCCGGTCGAGCGTTGGTCGAAGGTGTCGATCGGCGCGATTTCCATGGGTCAAGAGATCGGTATTTCTCCCGTGCAACTTGCGTCGTTGATCTCGACCATCGCCAACGACGGGGTGCACGTCGCACCGCGAATCGTGGCGGGAACAATCGCGCCGCAGACCACGCCACAGACAATTGCTTTCCAGCCGACGGAGGGAAAGCGCGTGGTGTCTTCGCTCACTGCTGCGCAGATGCGCCAGATGTTGCAAGGAGTCGTGCTCCACGGAACGGGACGCAAAGCGGTGCTCGAAGGTTATAGTTCGGCCGGTAAGACGGGCACGGCGCAGAAAGTCGATCCCAACACGCGCGCGTATTCAAAGACAAAATATGTGGCGTCTTTCGCCGGTTTTGCTCCAATCAATGATCCGCAACTGGCGGTTGTGGTCATTCTCGATTCTGCGGTTGGACTGCATCAAGGCGGCCAAGTCTCCGCTCCGGTATTTCAACGGGTAATGCAGCAATCACTGGAATATCTGCACGTCCCGCATGACGTCCAGTTTCCGACCAGCCAGCAAACACTGATGGCAAGCCGCAACGTTCCGGAGTCAAGTTTGGACGAAGGTTCACCCGATCGCCTGGGCTCGACACTCGACATAGCCGACGCGGCGACAGCGGTCCCTCCTCCCCCGGTTGCGACTCCCAAACCGAGCCCGATCGCGGAGGCCATTATCCCCGCGGCGATATTGACCCGCGAAAAAGCCGCTGAGGTGAAGGCCGAGGCCCCTTCAGACGTGACCTCCGGCAATCAAGAGACTTCGATTGGGAATTCTTCAGCATCCGGCAATTCGCTGCCGTCAAGACTTCCTTCGAGCGGGACCGTCGTGCTCGACGTTCAGGAAGGCGGCATCGAGGTACCGTCCTTCTTAGGCAAGAATCTGCGAATCGCTATCGAATCGGCGCAGGACGTCGGTCTGGACCTCGACGCGATCGGCAGCGGAGTGGCCCGCGACCAGATGCCTCAGCCCGGAGCGCACGTCGCCGCTGGATCGCGGATTACCGTCCACTTCGGCAGGTAAGAGTTTCCCCGTCCAGAAACCACTCTAGCTATAATTAATTCAATGACATTCCAGCAACTCCTGCAAGGCGCCGAGGTCCTGTCACAGAGCGGGAATCCGGCTATCGCGGGGGTGGAATACGATTCCCGGAGAGTGCGTCCGGGGACACTTTTTGTGGCCATGAAGGGTGAAACGAGCGACGGCAATCGCTTCATCGATCAGGCGATTGCATCTGGAGCGGCCGCCGTCGTGACCGATTCCGGGCAAGAAACACCCCGCAACGGCGTCGCTTGGGCTCAGGTCACGCACGGTCGTCGAGCTCTGGCGCGAGTAAGCGCTAATTTTTACAAGCGTCCTGCAGAAAGAATTTCAATCACCGGAATCACCGGGACAAATGGAAAAAGCACTACCACGTTCCTGTTGGAAGCAATTTTCAACGCGGTGGGCTGCAAAACGGCGCTGGTCGGCACCATCGAATATCACATCGCAGGCAAAGTTCTTCCGTCACCTCACACAACGCCGGAATCTTTGGAACTGAACCAGCTTCTCGCCGAAGCGCTGAGTGTTGGAGTGACTGAGGCCGTCATGGAAGTGTCGTCTCACGCCCTCGACCAGCAACGTGTTTTCGCCATCCCATTCGATGTTGCCGTGTTCACGAATCTGAGCCAGGACCATCTCGATTACCACCGAACGATGGACGAGTACTTCCAATCAAAGAAAGTGCTATTCGAGGGATGCGGAACCGACCCGCCAAGAGTGGCGGTTATAAATACAGACGATGAACATGGCCGCGAGCTGGGAAGACTAAGCCGAAAAAAGAGCGCAAAGGTCTTCTCCTACGGTCTCACCTTGGGAGACTTCCATGCCGAGTCGGTGGAAATTTCTCCGCGAGGCACGCGCTTTCAGATGGTAACTCCGGCGGGCAAGGTCGCAATGTGGACTTCGATGATCGGCCACATTAATGTTTATAACGTGCTGGCGGCATCGGCGGCGGCATTCGCGCGCGGATGCTCTTTGGAAATGATTGCCAAAGGGGTGGCGCAACTGGCGAGCGTCCCCGGTCGATTCGAACGTGTCGATTGCGGACAGCCCTTCACTGCGGTGGTCGATTACGCCCACACCGACGATGCGTTGAGAAATTTGACGGCTTTGGCCCGCGACTTCGTCGCCCGCTCGGGATTGAATGGAAAAGTGATCACTCTTTTTGGCTGCGGCGGAGATCGCGATCGCGCCAAGCGTCCGCTGATGGGAGAAGCTGCGGGAAAAGGCAGCGACTTCGTTGTTCTCACATCCGATAATCCGAGATCCGAAGATCCGCTGGCAATCATCAACGATGCCCTTGTGGGATTGCAGAAGTCAGGGGCCAAGTATGCGATGGAACCGGACCGACGGAAAGCGATTGCGCTGGCACTCGGCCGCGCTACTCCTGGAGACATTGTGCTGGTCGCCGGCAAAGGTCACGAAAAGGTGCAGGTGAATAAGGACGGGCAAGTTCCGTTCGATGACGTTGCCGTGTCCCGCGAGGCATTAAGCAAGCTTGGCTTCGAATGTGCGGACTTTGCAAAATCCGGTTCTGCGGGGCAGAGTTCATGAAGCTGAAGCTCTCCCGCATCGCGGAGTTCATAGGCGCGACCACTCCATCGGTTGCCAGTTTGAAAGACAGCAATGCCTTGGCCATCGGATACTCGATCGATTCCCGCACGGTGCGTCCTGGGGAGCTTTTCTTTGCGGTCAAGGGCGAGCGACTCGATGGGCATGACTTCGTCGAGCAGTCACTCAATAAAGGTGCCTTGGCCGCGGTTGTCGAGAGGAGCCAAACGTCACGCTACTCGAACGCAACTCCGCTACTCGCCGTCGATGACACTCTGGTGGCGCTGCAGACGCTGGCTACAGCAGTGCGAAAACGTTGGGGGAAAACAGCCATCGGTGTTACCGGGTCGATGGGAAAGACAACTACAAAAGAGGCGCTGTCGCATCTGCTTTCCATCAAGTATCGCGTCCATCGAACTAAAGGAAATTTCAATAATCACTTTGGACTTCCACTTGGCTTGCTGACTCTTGAACCAGAGCATGACATTGCGGTTGTAGAGATGGGAATGTCGAATGCCGGCGAAATTGCCGCACTCGCAAGAATCGCCCAGCCCAATCAGGCGGTCATCACCAATGTGGCCCCCGTGCATCTGGAGAGCTTTGACTCCATCGCCGGAATCGCGCGCGCCAAGTATGAATTGATGGAAGCTCTACCCGGCAACGGCCTTGCTGCCCTCAACGCGGACGATGAATACGTGAGTCAGTTCGGACGTGATTTCAGGGGAAAGGTGGTCTTTTTTGGCCTGAAATCAAGGGCCGATGTACGAGCAGAAAACATCGTGGTGCTTGGCCCGGAAGGTACGCGCTTCGATTTGATCAGTCACGAACTTCGTCAATCGGTCCATAGCCCGCTGGTTGGAAAACACAACGTGTACAACGTGCTCGCCGCGGCGGCAATCGCCTTTGAACACGGAATCACTCCCTCGGATATAGCCGCCGCGCTGCCTTCGCTGGCGCCTGCCGATAAACGCGGACAGGTCGTTCAAGTGGGTAACATCACCGTTCTCTACGATTGCTACAATTCAAGTCCGAAGGCGCTGATTGCGGCGGCCGATACTCTCGCTGCCATCAAAGCGAAACGTCGCATCATCGTAGCCGGAGAAATGCTGGAGTTGGGCCCGACCGGCGAAGAACTCCATCGCGAGTGCGGACGCCAGTTTGCCCGTCCGCAGGTGGAGGGGAACAAGTTCGACTTTCTGCTCGGAGTGCGCGGTCTTGCGGAATCGATGGTGAAAGCGGCACAGGAAACGGGAATGAACGCACTCTTCGTGAAAACTCCGGAAGAAGCTGGGAATTGGCTGGCAAACGAGACCCGCGAAGGAGATGTCGTATTGCTTAAGGCGTCTCGAGGGGTGAAATTGGAAAAGGCTCTCGAGGCGTGGCAACGCAAAGTAGCAAATGCCAACGCCGAGAGCGCTGGGCATTAAGAACATAAACACTGAGAGCTGACAGCCGAGCGCTGACAGCAGGTTGTCGGAGGCGGATTGCTCTACTGGCTGCTCTATCTAAAGCTCTTCCATTACTTTCCGCCCTTCCGTATTTTTCGTTATCTGACCTTTCGCACTGCCTTTGCCAGCCTGACCGCTCTTTTCACCGGATTGATCGTCGGGCCTGTCGTGATCCGGCGGCTGCGCGATTTTCAGATCAGCCAATACATCCGAGAAGAAGGTCCGCAGGCGCATCAGAAAAAGGCGGGCACGCCGACCATGGGCGGCTTGCTGATCGCGATTTCGATTCTCGTGCCGACTTTGATGTGGGCCGACCTCAGCAATCCCTTTGTCTGGATCGCGGTCTTCTCAACGGTCGCCTTCGCAGCCATCGGATTCACCGACGATTATCTGAAAGTCGTGCATCGCCGGAACTTAGGGCTCACGGCTCGTGCCAAACTTGGCTACCAGGTTCTTGCCAGCGTCGCCATAGCCGTCGCCCTGATTGGCCTCGAACACTATCAGGAATATTCGACGCGGCTGATGGTGCCGTTCGTAAAGCAGATTCATCCCGATCTCGTGATTCAGAGATTGCTCGGAGATCCTCATCTTTGGCCGCTGGCATTTTTGCCATTCGTCGCTTTCGTTGCGCTCGTGATCGTGGGATCGAGCAACGCGGTCAATCTCACGGACGGCCTGGATGGCTTGGCAATCGGCTGCACCGTGATCGCGGCCGGAGCGCTCGCAGTCTTGACCTATCTCAGCGGCCATGCCACGTTCGCCACTTATCTCGAGCTACAGCGCATGCCGCAGATTGGCGAACTCACCATTTTTTGCGGGGCGATGGTCGGAGCTTCCATTGGGTTCCTCTGGTATAACGCGCATCCGGCGGAAGTGTTTATGGGCGACGTTGGGTCGCTCGCGCTCGGTGGCGCGATCGGAACCGTCGCGGTCATGATTAAGCAGGAATTGCTGCTTCCGTTCATCGGCGGAGTCTTCGTGATCGAAGCGCTATCTGTGATTTTGCAGGTGGGCTCTTACAAGCTGCGAAAAAAGCGCATCTTCAAGATGGCTCCGATCCATCATCACTTCGAGCTGCTGGGCTGGTCGGAATCGAAGGTGATTGTGCGTTTTTGGATCGCGTCGCTCGTATTTGCGCTGTTTGCCTTGACTACACTGAAACTAAGATAGGGAATTGCAGTCGATCCAGTCCATGGAACTCACCAACAAGCGCGTGCTGGTCGTCGGTCTCGGTAAATCCGGAGTCGCCTCGGCGTTGTTTCTTAAGTCCCGCGGCGCGCGAGTGACCGTATCGGACTCCAAGCCCGAAGCCGAATTACGCAACGAAATTCTCCTCCTTCTCGATCACGGCGTCACCGTCGAAACAGGTGGCCACGGAGAACGCACATTTCGCGGGCAGGACCTCATCGTCGTTAGCCCCGGAGTTCCCTTCGACGCGCCGCAGTTGGTTCAGGCCCGCACGATGGGCGAGTCGGTAATCGGAGAGATTGAACTGGCGGCACGGTTCTTGTCTGGATCGATCGTCGCGATTACCGGGGCTAACGGCAAAACCACGACGACGACCTTGGCAGGTGAGATTATCGCGGCGGGAAATTTCCCTACGCTGGTCGGCGGAAACATCGGTACCCCGGCCGTCAGCTTTATCGACCAAGCTGGTCCAGCGACCTGGACGGTGCTTGAGGTGTCAAGTTTTCAGCTGGAGACAATCGTTGACTTTCGTCCGCGGATTGCGGTGGTGCTGAACATTACGCCAGATCACCTCGACCGCCACAAAACATTCGAGAACTACGTGAATGCCAAGTCGAGAATTTTCGAGAACCAGCGCTCGGACGATTTTTCGATCTTCAACGCGGACGATGCCGCCGCAAAGTCGCTTTCATCCCGCACCAGGGCGCAAGTAATCTGGTTCAGCCGGAAGGAAGAGGTTGAAAAGGGCGCGTTCATTCGAAAATCACAAATCTATTTTCGCGACGGGCAGGGCGAGCGTGCGATCATGCCGGTCTCCGAAATACCGCTGAAAGGCGGGCACAATCAGGAGAACGTCCTGGCCGCGGTTGCCGTTGGTATGATCGTTGGCTGCCAGCCTGAACAGATTCGCAAGGCTATCCAGAAGTTCAAAGCGGTGGAGCATCGCCTTGAATTTGTCGCTCGCGTTAACGGCGTGGATTATTACAACGACTCCAAAGCTACCAATGTCGATGCCACGATCAAGGCGCTGGAATCGTTTCCCGCGAACGTGCACCTGATTCTTGGGGGCAAAGATAAGGGAAGCGATTACACGTTGTTGAGCGATTTGTTGCGATCGCGGGTGAAGAGGGTGTACACGATTGGAGCGGCGGCCGCGAAGATTGAATCGCAGTTGCAGGGAGTGGTCGAATTAGTTCACACGGAAACGCTGGAGAAGGCAATTGATCGGGCGTCTGCGGCGGCGGTGACGGACGACGTCGTGCTTCTCGCCCCGGCTTGCGCGAGTTTCGACCAGTTCCAGAGTTACGAGCATCGAGGACGCGTGTTCAAAGAAGCCGTGCATTCTTTGGCCATGGCGAGATCAACGTAGCGGCCTCAGCCCCTCAACGGGCGTTCTGTGGGGGCGAAGGGCGGTATCGCCAAAGCGATACTCTGATACCAATCCTAGGCTGTTTTTTTCACCACAGGGTACACAGAGGTGCACAGGGTAAAGCGAATGGCAAAAAAATAATCGGTGAGCAAACCGCAAAGTAAAACGATAAAGCAGAACGATAAAGCTGAACGATAAAGCTGAACGATGCAGAACGATAAAGCTGAACGATCAAGCAAACGGGTTTTACCCCGTGTTCCTCTGTTTACCCTGTGGTAAATCCAGAGCGAACGTCGCGATCTATGCGACGTAAGGGGGGAAGATGCGTTTGCTGCTCCGCCAGTTTTGGCGATAGTGACGCAGCTTCGAGAAACATGAACCAAACCAGTTAGCCACCATTCAACTTTCCCGCTCGAAACTGCTCCGCCTCTGCCTTGCCTCGTGATGAAATGAACCTTTCATGGCGAAGCGGGTCAGCGTCGATCGATGGATGTTCACGGTCACAACCGTGCTCGTTTTTATCGGGCTGGTGATGATCTTCAGTGCTTCGGCGGTCATGGCCAAGGAGCGCTTCGGATCCGCTTACGAGTTCCTTCTAAAGCAACTGGTGTGGGCGGTAGCAGGCTTGGTGGCGATGATTATCGCCATGAAGGTCGACTACAAGCGGTTGCAGCATCCGGCGCTGGTTTTCACCAGCCTCGGCGTGACTACACTTCTTCTTATTTCCGTCTTTTTTCTGGATCGCGCGCATGGAACCCATCGGTGGTTTCACCTTGGCCCCATTTCGCTTCAACCTTCCGAGATGGCGAAGCCTGCGCTCATCCTCTTTCTTGCCTGGTTTTTGCACGATAAGACACAAGCCATTGCGGATTGGCGAAACACGATTATTCCCGCTGTCGTCCCAACCGGAATTTTTCTCGGACTTATCGTTTTTCAACCCGACCTCGGGACGGCAATCGCTTGCGCGGGGATTACGGCCTGTATTCTTTTTGTGGCCGGAATCCGGGTTCGCTACTTCGGCTATGCTTTGGCGGCATCGCTTGTACCGTTGTATTTCCTGATCTTCCATGTGTCGTACCGGCGCGACCGAATTCTGGCGTTCCTGAATCCTTACGCCGATCCCAAGGGTTTTGGCTTTCATATCATTCAGTCACTGATTGCCGTCGCAACCGGCGGGGTGACAGGGCTCGGATTGATGGAAGGCAAGCAGAAGCTTTTTTATCTGCCCGAGCCGCATACTGATTTCATCTTCGCCGTGACCGCCGAAGAGTTGGGATTGATGGGTGCCATCGCGGTCGTCGGCTTATTTGGCATTTTCTTATGGCGGGGCACACGCGCGGCCCTGCGTACACAGGATAATTTTGGCCGCTTCCTGGCGGTCGGAATCACCAGCATGATCGTCCTGCAGGCGTTTATCAATATCAGCGTGGTATTGGGGCTGATGCCCACCAAAGGCATTCCGCTGCCCTTCGTTTCCTACGGCGGATCGTCGTTATTTGTGACCCTGATGTGTGTTGGAGTGCTGCTGAATATCACGAAGCAGGCAGATTAGCATCGGGCAGCGATCAACCGGATTGCCGATGGCGAACTTGACCCGTCAATTCCCTAAATAGGTTGCATTTCTTCCGCTCCGCCCATCATTCGCCGACGGAGGTCGCAGATTCGAACTTGGATCTCATCAGAAATCCGCTGCTCTTCCGCGGACAAGCCCCCAAAAATCTTGTCGTACCGCATCTGGCTTTGCCGCTTGGTGAGACGAAGCAATTCGGCTTGAGGAGTTTCGTAGGTCATAGTTGTGGACTTCTCAAAGCAGCAGGTCGGGAGGGGTGGCGGGGCCAGGCGACTCGAGGTGCACACTCAGTAAGCAGAATGTACGCTATCTATCTCATGAATGTCTATTCGACGCTAGCGAATTGGTCCTTGGGAGTCTTGTCTTGTACGGAAACGCCGCGAGGCTGGGGAGAAGGGGAGGATGGTGGTTGAGAAAACGCTGGGCCTGCGCTGAGCATCAAAGGCTCAAAAGTGGAGGAAAGCCTTTCTATGAGACAAGCCAGCGCAGCCTTTGTAACTATATTGTTCTTAAGCGCAATTGCGTTTTCGCAAGATCAACAATCCACCCCGCCGCTCGGCACGCAGGACAGCTATCCTGCGGCGACACACAAGATGTCGAGCAAGGAAAAGAAAGACACGGCAGCGGCGAAAGGGCAGCCTGTCGACCTGAACAGCGCTACGAAGAAAGAGTTGGCAGCGCTGCCTGGAGTCGGTCCTGATTATGCCCAGAGCATCATCGACGGCCGTCCCTTCAGCAAGAAGGAGGATCTTATGAAGAAGAAAATTTTGCCGCAGACGACTTATGACAAAATTCAGGATCGCCTGACCGCGGAAGGCCCGAAAAAGAATGCTGTGCCGGAAGGCGGCAAACAGTCCCCGCAGTAGACTGAGTTGGCGGACGGGCGAGGGTGCCCGTCCCTTTTACCGCTACAAAGCCAACAACTGTTGCTTTGTCTCGCACCGCTTTTCGTAGCGCCGCCGTCTCGGCGGCTGTCCGGTGGGCGTCCTCGCCCACCGTTTTGTCTTCGCTCCCTGCGCTGAGGGCGGGACGCCCTCAGGACAGCCGGCAAGATGCCGGCGCTACGGTTGAGAGCATCGTGGCTATTCTGCTCGACTCATGGAAGATTTTCTGACTCACTGTTCCAACGCCAGCAACTGTTCTTTTCTTCGAACACCCCACCTGTAACCGCCCAAATTTCCATCCTGCCTGACGATGCGGTGGCACGGAATCGCGACCGCGATGCGGTTCGAGGCGCACGCGCGAGCTACGGCCCGCGTCGCGGTGGGCGATCCGATCTCGCTCGCAAGTTCGCTGTAAGATCGGGTCTCTCCCCGCGGTATGTGTTGCAGAGCCTCCCACACCCGGCGCTGGAACGCGGTTGCACGAATGTCTAACGGGAGTGAAGCCGGTGATTCTTGACCGTGCATCAATCGCGTCAGGCTGGAATGCCATTGCATCATGGCTGCGTCGTCGCGCTTTCGGGTGGCGAAGGGAAACTCACGCATCAGTCCCTGGTGCAGGGCTTGGTCGGAATCGGCAAAACTAATGGCGCAGATTCCCCTGTCCGTGGCAGCGATTAACATGCGGCCGAGAGGTGAGTCCGTGATGGTGTATCGAACCACTGCGGCGATGGCTCCCCGACGATATTTTTCCGGAGTCATGCCCAGTTGCGAGGCGGTTCGCTCGTAGAGGCGACTGCTGGAGCCGTATCCCGCGGCATATAACGACGTGGTTACGGAGTGCCCTGTCTGCAAATTCTGCTTCACTTGCCGCAGACGGCACGCATCGACATAGGCCTTTGGCGACACGCCTAAGACTGACTTGAAAGTGCGCTGCAGGTGAAAAGGACTGAGGTGAAATTCCTTGGCCAGCAGTTTCAGCGAGAGCCGCGCTTCGGTTTGTTGGTCGCTGACCTGTTGCTCGATATAACGGCAGATAGCTCGGACCATGGCGGACTGCGGATTCCCATCGGCCGCCTTGGGACGGCACCGCAAGCAGGCGCGATAACCGGACTTCTCGGCTCGAACGGCGTCATCGAAGAAAGCGACATTCTCGCGGCGAGGGCGCTTCGATGGGCACGAGGGCCGGCAGAAAATTCCAGTGGATGAGACGGCGAAGACAAACTTTCCATCGAGCGCCCGGTCTCGGTCGAGCACGGCCTGCCAGCGAACGTCGTTTTCTAGTCCGTCGCGAAGTCCGCGGCGGGCGCGGTTTCCGATCGAAGAATGGTTCGATGCCGGCGGTTGCGGTGCGGGGTGTTTCATCGTTTCTTCTTTTGCAAGTATCGCATTTGTGGACATGCGATTAACATAAGTCTTCCGCCCAGCGTGGGATATCCGAATCTTGCGGTCAAACGAAAATCGCCCAGGGATTAAGGAAAACCGATTGAAATGGAGATGCCTATGAACAAAAAACTGCGCGTCATTTCGCAGGCAATTTCGTTGATGATCCTCTTTACGTTTGCGCTTGCCCCCGCAACCGCACAAGTGTTAACCAGCGAGCAGACAAAGAAAATCGCGCCCTCGTCGTACTACTTCGCCGGGCAAAGCGCCGCCGTGCAGGCGCGTAATACCGCAGCCTTCAAAAATTCGGCGGGCAAAACAGTGCTCGCGGGATTGGTAGATACCTCCGGCTACTCGACCGCCATCGCCGAAAAGTATCAGGGTTTTCTGATTACCGAAGCCAAGCTTACCTTCGACGGAGCGACGCTTGATCCCGGGCAATACGGCTTTGGCTTTAAAGACGGAAAGTTCACAGTGATGAACGTTGCCGCGGGAGACATGTTCGTGATCTCGTGCCAGAAAGACGATCAGCTCAAACATCCGGTTCCTTTGCAATTTGAAAAGGATGGGTCCGGTTTCAAGCTCTACGCAGGGCGCGCCTATATTTCGATGAAGGCAGACTAGCCGCCTTCCCCTCATGCCTGCACGCGATAGACAAGCTATGCAGCTGTTACTAAAATTTCTGATGCTTTAAGACGGATCGTGAATTCCTATGAAGCTGGTTACCTTCGAAAACACCGCGCGACAATCGCGCATCGGCGCCCTGCTCGGCAACGATAACGGCAACGATAACGATAACGACAGCAAGGTTGCTGGCGGCCGCATTGTCGATTTGCATTCCGCGTGTGCTCTCTACCTGCGCGATGTTGAAAACGAAGCGATCTTCGACCGTATCGCGGACGCGCTGGTGCCATCCAATATGCAGGCGCTGTTTCAGGGTGGCGACACCAGCCTCGAAGCGGCACGCAATGCGCTTGACTACGTGTCGCATCTCATCGCTGAAAGCTCAAATGGAAAGGTCGCTGGATCGAGCGGCGAGCCGGCGGTATATGCGCTCGGCGATGTGCGGCTCAAGGCCCCAATCATCCCTAAAAAATTTTTTCACACCGCCGGAAATTTTCGCGAGCACCATGAAGAGGCGACCAAGGCCGGCTTTTCGCATCCCGTCATGCCGTGGATTGTATTTTTTCAGAATACCGACGCCATCATCGGTCCCGACGAGCCCGTGATCCATCCCGAGCACCTCACGCAGGAACTTGATTATGAGCTGGAGTTGGCGGTGGTGATTAAAAAAGCGGGCAAGCATTTCACGCCCGAGGAAGCCTCCAGCCACATCGGCGGCTACGTGATTTTCAACGACATCACGGCGCGCGACATTCAGCGGCGCGAGATGAAGTCGGGAGTCTTCAGCTTCTGCAAAGGAATCGACACATTCTGTCCGCTTGGCCCGTGGATCGTCACGGCGGACGAGATCCCCGACGCTCACAACCTGGCGATGGAACTGCGGGTGAACGGCGAATCGCGCCAGCGCTCACATTCCAGTAAGATGTCGGTCAAAATTCCCGAGATCTTGTCGCACTACTCGCCCATGGGCTACAGCGCAGGCGATGTTGTTTCGACCGGCACTGTATCCGGAGTGGCGGCGTTTTCCGGTGACCCCAAGGCCTGGTACTTGAAGCCCGGCGACGTGATGGAGTGCGAGATCGAAAAAATTGGAGTGCTGCGAAATCCGGTGATCTCATGGGAACAGGCTTACGGCAAAAAGCCCGATGTCTTGGCAACGCAGGAAACCAAGTAGGGGCAATTGCGATTGGTAATTTGAAATTCGAAATTTCTGGGACTGCGATTTTCTGATTCGGTAGAGGTTTGATTTCGCTTTCTAACTCTGTTTCTTTTTCTATGACCGTTTTTTTTCTATGAGCGCTGATTCTAAAGTGTGGGTAAGCGAATTCAACTCTCGGCCTGAGATTCGGTCGAAATATCCGAAAACGCCGGTTCGCTTTTACGACACGACGCTTCGCGATGGCGAGCAGACGGTTGGAGTCGTCCTCTCGCCGCAGCAAAAGGTGGATATAGCGCGCCAGCTCGACGCCCTTGGAGTGAGCAGAATCGAAGCGGGCTTCCCTCGAGTGTCGGCCGAAGACGCGCAGGCTATCGAGATGATGCAGAAGGCCGGCATCAAGGGCGAACTATGGGGATTCTCGCGCGCGGTCAAGGCGGACATTGCGGAGCTGGTGCGGCTGAATCTGCAATATTCCGTGATTGAGGCTCCTGTCAGCGAGATCAAGTTGAAGGCTTACGGCATTTCTCGCGAAGAGGTGCTGAAGCGCATTCAAGAGGCGGTCTCAACGGCAGCTGCGGCTGGCATCACGGTCGCGTTCTTCCCCGTCGACTCCACCCGCGCAGACCTGGAATTCTTACGAACCGTCTATCAAACCGCCCTCGATGCCGGAGCCAAGGAAGTCGTACTCGTCGATACCATCGGTGCCTGCGGCCCGGAGGCGGTGGAGTATCTGACGCGACAGGTCGTCGAGTGGGTCGGTGCTGAGGTTCCCATCCACTTCCACGGCCACAACGATTTTGGAATGGCTACCGCCTGCGCGCTCGCAGCGGTTCGGGGCGGCGCCAGCTGGATTCAAGGGACGATAAACGGCATGGGAGAACGTGCCGGAAATGCCGACATTGCCGAGATCGCGCTGGCGCTGCAATGTCTCTATGACGTGCCCGTGGCCCTGAATCTTGATAAGGCGCGCGAAGTGTCGAAGGCAGTCAGCGAAGCGGCCGGCTACACGCTCGACGCCTGGCGGCCACTGGTCGGGCAGAATCTGTTCATGCGGGAAAGCGGCGCCGTAGCCAGCCAGTTCCACATTCCCGAGGCAATCGAGCCCTACTCGTCAGAGATGGTCAAGGCAGAGCGGCGAATCGTGCTCGGGAAGAAGAGCGGACTGGACAGCATCGATCTGAAATGCGGTGAACTTGGTATTACCCTCAGTGCAGAGCAGAGAAGCGCGGTGCTGGTTGCCGTCAAGCAAAGCGCGGTCAAGATGGCGGCGAGCGGCAAACCCGGTCTCGTTAGCGACGAGCAGTTTCGAAGTATCGTGACTGCAACGCGGAGTATTTGAAAGGGTGCGGAGCAGTTGCAGTGAGGCCTGAAGACTTCCGCCCGAGGCGATTTTTTGCCAACTTACCCCCGTAACGCAATGCCGGTTACTTATAAAGTGCAGATCGTTGCACCAGCGCTTTCGGGTTCGATCTGACGAAGTGCTTTAACTCCATTCTCCGCAGGTACATAGACGCAACAATCCATATGGCTTGACGTGTGCACATGTGGAGGTGCGGCCCAATATGGAATCGGGCGAGCCAGAGAGAGAAAAATGACAGTTATCTACAGCGCCGAAAGCGAAAGCTACCGAAACACAAAAAGACCCGCGGCTGTTCTGCCACTGCTGGTAGTTCTGTTTATCGTCTCCTACGGCATTTTGACGATGCTGGTATTTGAACAGGGCCAGACCATCGAATCGCAACGCGGGTTGATCCGCGAGATGCTCAAAGACAGCACGCAACTGGCCTCGATGAAAGGCAAGCTGACTCGCGAGGAAGCAGTTCGCCAGCAGGATGAAACATCGGCTCCCGTCCCCGGCGCAAAAATGGGGCCCTCGTCTTCCCAGACAAAAGATTCGGATGGCAAGGGAACGGCTTTGAAAGGTTCTGACAAAGAAACAAAGAAGTCCGGTAAAGCGGCTCACTCGGCGCAACAGCTCCCGACAAAGCCGCAAGCCGACTTGGAAGATGTCCGTCGCGCGACCCAAGTCATTTAGCTTGGTCTTCTGCGACCGATTTGCTGGTTGAGGTAGGTTCCGGTAGATCGAACGGATAGCACGGATGGCAAAGATTAAGACACCAAAACTGTATTCGTAGCACAAAAGACTGTTTGCAACCGAGTCACTAAGAGTAGAAAGAGACCCTAAATGAACGCCCTGGCCCTAGCCCTGATTCTTTCGCTACCCGTTCCGAAACTGGTTACACCTGCTCAACTTGCCCCGGCTCCCAGCCAGCGAGCCGCCAAGCATAAAGGCGGTCAGTGGTATTTTGCCCAAACCGGGCACGCGGTTTATTGCTATGGTCCGGTAATGACGATGCCCCAGGGTCAAGGTGGCTTGCTGCGAGTGGCGACCTTCTGCCGCGGCGACCAGACGATGGTTCCGCTAAAGGACTAACTTTCACGCGGCGATTTCTCAACTCGCGTAGCGACCACGCACGTGCGCCGTTTATGCGAAATCAGGCCGAAATGAAGTGTTTGGTGCGATACGGTTTGGCGGTTCTGAAGCCCAAACTAATAGTCCTCTGTATTGACAATGAAACCGTCCAAGCTGAAAATGACAGAACGATTTTCGATTGGAGACCTCGCCGCATCCCAATCTTGAGCTCCCTAATTCCCGCAAGAAACGGAAAAATCATGACTAGATCTCTGCCCTTCGCCGGGCTTTTTGTGTTGACCCTTGCAACTTTCACTTTCGCTCAGGACGCGCAGTCGCCCTCAAATCTGGACGCTAAACCAAGGTATACGACGTTGCCGAATAACCGGCACGCTGCTCCGAGAGCCGCGATTGGGGCGCCGAATGCGACTCTTTCCCAATGGAACGGCAGCTTCATCGACCTCAAGAAAAATAAAATTAGCTACACGATGGTTGGGGCCAATCCCGCGACCTCGAACGCCGCCACTACGGTGCCGGTCTACATTATTCCGATCAAGATGGTGTACCCGGTGACCAACGGCAATCGCACGTTCGACCCGGTGACCGCAAAGGCTCCGAACGGGAAGACCATTATCAACAACATCATCGCGTCTCCTATTTTCAACAAAACCTTGAACTTCACCCAAGGTGGGACGAACCTGGGCACCACACAATACATCGACGCGTTCCAACGCGGTAATTTTTGGCACTCTGTCCAGACTCATCCCGGATACCACGTATTTTTGGGAAATCCCACCATTCTGCCCACGCAAACGATTACCGTTGCGAAAGCTCTCGGCGGACTTCACAACGAATTTGGCGGTGGAATCGTCGGCGTATATGACATCGACGCGTTCGATGCCAAACTGCAGACGATCATGCTGTCCTTTCCACAAATCCGCCCAGGCGTGCTGCCTCTGTTCGTGACCTATGACATTTATCTGACTCAGTATGGAGGATGCTGCATCGGCGGCTACCACAGCGCCAACGGTTCGCAACCCGGCGGCCAGACCTACGCTTATTCCACCTACGTGGGATACAAAGGAGACTTTTCGGAAGACGTCTCAGCACTTTCGCATGAAGTCGGGGAATGGGTGGATGATCCTTTTGTCGATAACCGCGTCCACTGCAACGACAACAGCGTTCTGGAAGTTGGCGACCCGTTAGAGGGTAACTCGAACTATGGCGCGTTCCCGTATACTCACAACGGCTTTACCTGGAACCTGCAATCACTGGCTTTTATCGGGTACTTTGGTGCGCCGAAAACGACATCGGTGCATAGCTGGCTGTCCTTCCAGCACGACCAAACCGTGGTCTGCCCCGGGCAGTAGTCAGTAAATAAGCCGAAATGTTCGAAGGCCCGTTCCCCCTGGGGACGGGCTTTTTTAGTTAACGCGCTGTATCGAACCGATGCAGGGAATGACAATCGGAGGCGATTCGGTTAGCTGACAAGACACCGGTTAATATGGGCAGGCGGATTCGCGTTCCGCGCCAGGATAGCGGTAACTTATAATCGCTCTACAGAAACGCCGTTCGAGGGCCCGTAGCTCAAGCGGATAGAGCATCGGATTTCTAATCCGAGGGTTGCAGGTTCGACTCCTGCCGGGCCTACCAATCCAATCCCCAAGCAGAGTTAGAATCCGCTTCTCCAAAGACCCCGAACCAGCAGGGCCTACCACTTTCTCAAGTCCGACGCGCCGCGAGTAGCCTCCGATTCCTCCGGTGAAGCTGGCCAGTACTGAAATTTTGAGTGGGTCAAAAAGTAATTCCTGCATGGTAAGCTCCCTTCGGGGATATAAGTTTGCCACTTGAGCCTGGGGCCCGGCTTGGGCCATACGAGGTGATCGCCGCCATCGGTGCGGGTGGCATGGGTGAGGTATACAGCGCGGTCGACACTCGCCTTGACCGGCGGGTCGCCATCAAGATTTTGCCGCACCATCTCTCCTCGAGTCCTGACTACAAAGCACGTTTCCAGCGTGAAGCTAAGGCAGTTTCGGCTCTACAGCACCCTCACATTTGTGTTCTTCATGACATCGGGTCCGAAAACGGTCTCGACTTTCTCGTTATGGAGTTTCTTGAGGGCGAGACTCTTGCCGGTCGACTCCAACGAAAGCCGGTTTCTAGTCGAGAAGCACTGAAGATTGCAATCGAAGTTGGCGACGCACTGGACAAGGCTCATCGCAGCAGGATTGTTCATCGCGATCTAAAGCCCGCCAACGTGATGCTAACCAAAGCCGGGGCGAAGTTGATGGATTTCGGCCTGGCTAAGTCGGTTGCAATTGCTCCCGCCGCCGGTGAAGTACCCTCTTTTTCCGCGGTAGCAACCATCGACTCGCCAAATTCCCCGCTCACCATGGCTGGCACTGTCGTTGGAACCCTGCAGTACATGAGTCCGGAACAGATTCAGGGCAAAGAGGCAGACGAACGCAGTGACGTCTTCGCGTTTGGTGTGCTGCTGTACGAAATGCTTACGGGGAGCAGGCCTTTTAAGGGTACATCGCAACTGTCAGTGGCAAGCGCGATACTTGAAAAAGAGCCTGATCCGATCAGCGCGATCCAGCCGTTGACACCCGCTTCTTTGGAACATCTAGTCAAACGTTCGCTGGAAAAGGATCCCGACGCGCGATGGCAGTCGATGTCAGACTTAACTGGTGAGCTAAGGTGGGTATCCCAGGCTGCCGAAGAAAACTCCGCCTCGGGCCCTGCCACCAGTCGCATTTCCAGGTGGCGAAACTGGATGTACGCTTGCATCGCGGCGCTCGCGGTGATCGGGTCTGTCGCATTGCAGTCACACAGAACGCCGGAGTCGCCGTTGCTAAAGTTGAGCATCCCCCCGCCTGCTGACGGAGGATTTGCATTTTATGGCGATAACGGTTCTGAGCCATTACTATCGCCGGACGGAAAGCACATAGCTTTCGCGGCGGTCGTGAAGGGGCAGCAATCGCTTTATGTCCGAGACTTGGACGGGGAAACTCCAAGGTTGCTGTCGGGGACACAGAATGGGAGATTTCCATTCTGGTCGCCTGATAGTAAAGAGCTCGGATATTTTGCCGGAGAACGGTTGATAAAGCTGGATCTCGCTACCGGAATTTCCACCGAACTGACAAAAGTATCCAACCCCCGCGGTGGCAGTTGGGGATCAAAAGGCAATATAGTTTTCGCCCCGGACTTCAGATCAGCGATCTATATCGTTTCCTCGAACGGAGGCGCTGCGCGCGCTGTCACTCAGATTGATACGACCCAGCATACTTCGCACCGATGGCCGGTATTTTTGGCCGATGGCGAACACTTTATATATCTTGCGGCAAATCATCAGCTGCCTTCGGACGATCGGAACGCTTTGTTTGTCTCGTCAGTGCATGGTGAAAGCCCCAAACGAGTAGTGGATTCGGTTTGCAACGGTGCTGTCGTCGGAACCTGGATATTGTTCTGCCGAGGCACCAAACTGTTCGCACAACCTATAAATCTTCGAAAGTTTGAAATAACCGGTAACGCCCAAGTGATAGTCCCGGCACTCATGACGGATTCAAGCACTTGGCGCGCAATATTCAGTGCCACGGTCGAGGGGCTTCTGGCGTATGCCCCTGCTTCGGAAATACCAGGGAGCGAGCTCGTTCGCGTGGATCGCGGCGGCAAACGAATCTCACGCCTCGGGTCACCTCGCGACTATCTGGTCGTTTCCGCGTCGCGAGACGGCAAAAAAGTGGCAGCGGAAATCGCGGAACCCACCAGTGGCGTTTGGGTGGCAGATACCAAATCTGACACGTTTTCTCGACTGACATTTGCTGGAAGTGATTCGCGCCAGCCGGTGATTAGTCCCGACGGGACCCAAGTCGTCTTTGCATCGACCATCAACGGCAAATACACTTTGCTTCGCAGACTTACGAGCGGTCTCGGTGGAGAAGAAAGCCTAGTCACCGACGCCGATGCCTCCCCAAATGACTGGTCGGCCAATGGAAAGTATTTGATGATCCAATCCGGCAAGGACGGTCTCGAATACGGACTATTCGCGTTTGAATTATCAGCTTCCAAAAAGCTTCTGCCTCTGTTTCGCGTACCTGGGCAACAAGCGTATGACGGATCATTTTCTCCAGACATGAAATGGTTTCTTTACACTCTTCCCCAAAATGGTCGTGAAGAGGTTTTCGTGAGCCCGGTTGAGTTAAATGCCGATCCACATGCGGAGTTCGTTAAGCCGACTGCCAGTTGGCAAGTTTCGAATGGAGGGAGTCTTGGCCAGTGGAGCCATGACGGCCGAGAGATTTACTACTTTTTTAACGGAAGGATCATGGCCGTCCCGGTTCGCTCGAACCCCAGTTTTGAAGCGGGTACACCCAAGGAATTATTTCCTGTGGCTATCAAGAACCTGACTGGAATGCCATACGCCGTGCTGCCTGGTGGACAATTTCTTGTGAACACCGTTCTTCAACCGCCCAGTTTTCCAATCAACCTTGTTACCGACTGGCACAAACTTCTTAAGTGACCGCTCAAGACGACAAGACTGGGCGTTTTTTTTGAGCTCGCAGGTAGTCTCAGGACGTTTCGAATCTCGCGCTCGACGAAAGACTCACCATGAAAAATCGCACTTCGATTGTGCTGGTACTTTTGCTCTACGGTTCGTCCGGTCTTGGTCAGACTGAGTCGGATGTCAGAGATCGCATCGTCGGTACCTGGAAGCTGGTCTCGACCGAGCAAACCTTAAAAGACGGCAGCACTCGCCCATATCCGGAATACGGCGCACACGGAAAAGGCTTCCTCATTTATCAGCGCGACGGCTACATGTGCGCCGACCTGGTAAATCCGGACCGGCCGAAGTGGAGTGATTCTGAGCATCCGACTACAGAGGAAAAGATGGCCGCCGCCGAGGGGTCGTTTGCCTATTGTGGAAAGTACGAGATCGATGCGAAGCAGAAGATATTAGTTCACATACCCGAAGTAGCGATCGACCCGGGTTATGTAGGCTCGCGCCAAATTCGTCCTTATTCTTTTGAAGGTGGACGTCTTGTCCTCGGTGGCGTCGAGAAGGTAGACCCAGCCGTCGCGCGTTGGAAGATTGTTTGGGAGAAGGTTAAGTAGATCGTGACGCATCGACCCGCACATCCCCAGGCCCGGGGTGAGCTATACTTTCACCGCTGAAGCGGGTTTCCGCCAGACTGATCGCGGGTGATCACAAATCACGGAAGTTCTCGACGTCAACGCCATGCTTTGGAGAAGACCCTATGGCCCTCGAAATTACCGACCTCGCTGGATCGATTCGCAGCACAAAGGAGTTGCTTCGCGAGGCACTCCCCAAGTATGCCGAAGTTCTTCGGGACGTAGAAGCGGAGATGCGTCGCGCTGTCGACGTGATTGTGAAGGAGCGTGAGGCGGGAGGAGACGTTATCCCAACCGTGCATCACGCGGACGTGGAGGCGGGCGCCGTTTCAGCCGAGAACATTGCCCTGATTAAAGACCGTGGCGCCTGCGTCATTCGCCAAACGTTTCCGGTCGCTCAAGCTACCGCCTGGGATGAGGAAATCGGAACCTATGTCGACGAAAACGGGCTCACTGAGAAACTCGCGCACGCCGCGGTCGATAACTATTTCGGCGACCTCGCTTCGGCCAAGCCGCAAATTTACGGAATCTACTGGTCCCGGCCTCAGGTGCAGGCGCGACAGTCTGAGCCACTCACCCGCGTGCGCGTGTTTTTAAACAATCTCTGGAAGTCGGAGAGCGAAGGGAAACGACACTTTGATCCGAATCAAACCCCAGCCTACGCCGATCGCATTCGGCGGCGTCCGCCCGGCTCGGCGTCGTTAGGGCTCTCGCCGCACGTCGACGGCGGGTCGGTGGAGCGCTGGCTCGATGAGAACTTTCGCAATGTTTACCGGCATGTGTTTTCCGGCAATTGGCGTAATTACGACGCTTTCGACGCTGCCTGGAGACCTGACGTTAGAGAAGTGTCTTCGCCTGCCGTCTGTTCCATGTTCCGGACGTTTCAGGGATGGACAGCGCTCACGCGGCAGGGGAAAGGTGACGGCACGCTGCAACTGATCCCGATTGCGAACTCGATGGTTTACATGCTGTTGCGGGCTTTGCAGGACGATGTTCCCGACGACGATCTTTGCGGCGCAAAACCTGGCCGAACGCTTTCCGTTAATCCGCAATATCACGGTATTCTGCTGAACGCGGTGTCTTCGATCCCGACCATGGAGCCGGGAGATACCGTCTTCTGGCACTCCGATGTCGTACATGCGGTCGAAAACGAGCACCGAGGAAGTGGTTACAGCAACGTGATGTACATAGCATCAACTCCCGGATGCGCGAAGAACGCTGCCTACACCCGGAGGCAGGCCCCGTCGTTCTTGTCGGGAGAGACGCCGCCTGACTTCGCACCTGACAACTTCGAAATCGACTTCAAAGGGCGCGCCGGAGTGGACGACCTTACGCCCCTTGGACGCTCCCAGCTTGGAATCGACCCCTCGGCAGCCAAAGTGGCGAACGTCCGCGAAGCCTCTCCGTTGAAAGAAGTTAGCTGAGCGATGGAGGAACGTGCGCTCCGTTACTTACAGACTGACCATTTCGTCCCATGGTAATCGCACTTTCGTGCCATTTCCAGAAGAGTAATTAGTACGTAGAGTGGCAATTGAGCAGACTTCGGGGGAGGGCTGTTCGAACGAGCGTCCCGTGACTCTAACGAGTTGGGGCGCTTTCGTTTTTTGGGGTGAAACCCATCTTTGCCTGGTTTCGCTATTTTCTGACCAAGGCCCCCTGAGTGACGCCCAATCCTGACTAACCCCGTTTCCCCTTTGGTTTCATCATCTCCCACTCTTTCTCCGTCAGGTCCCGGCCCAAGGCTGTGAACTCGCCGGCACCTTGCAGCCATTCCCCGCCATCCATGGTGACGACTTCTCCATTTATGTAGGCGGAACCGTCGCTCACCAGGAATGCGGCCAGGTCAGCGAATTCTTCCATGGTTCCGAAGCGGCCGAGGGGGATTCTCTTCCTGGCGGCGTCTTCTAGCTCCGGACGCGGCAGCAGGCGCGAAAATGCACCCTCAGTCTTGATCGGACCGGGCGCAATGGCGTTCATGCGGATGCCGCGATCTCCCCACTCGACTGCCAGACTGCGGGTGAGCGCGTGGACTCCAGCCTTCGACACTGCCGAAGGGACTACGTAGGCCGAGCCGGTAGTGGTGTAGGTGGTAGTGATGTTGAGGACGACTGCCTTTCGCTTTTCGGCAAGCCATCGCCGGCCGCAAGCGAGCGTCATGTGCAGTGTACCCATCAAGACGATCCCGACGACCGATTGGAATGCTCCGAGGGAGAGGTCTTCAGTACGGGCGAGAAAGTTTCCGGCGGCGTTATTCATGAGGATATCGAGCGGGCCGTTTTCCCAAATTCTGGCAATAAGGGCCTCGACCGCGACCGCGTCCCGCACGTCGCAGGCGTGGGCATAAATCTTCCCGCCGGCCATTTGTAGCTCCTGCTGGGTGTTCTTGAGCACATCGTCGCGCCGTCCGCAGATATAGACCGTCGCCCCGAGCTCCAGGAACCGCTTTGCGGTGGATTTGCCCAGACCGGTCCCGCCGCCCGTTATGAGGATGCGCTTACCTTTCAGTAAATCGTTTTGGAACATGATTCCTCCAGAGCGGGCGGGGTCGCCCGATCCCACACTAAAACCTGCTTCCATTGCAGGAAATCGTTGTGACGCTGAATCGATCCCACAATAACATCGGGATCAGGAGTTTGGTCGCGACTTCGCAGCAAGCTTGGTTGCTGCCCAGCGTGCGTGCTCCGCGACAACCGGGTCCGGATCCTCGGAAAGTTTTTTTAGCGCGGGCGCAAATTCCCCATCGCCGCTATTCCCCATGGCAATTACCGCGTTCCGTCGCATTCCTGAAAGTTTCGCGCGTTTTACGGGAGATCCGCGAAATACCGTGCTGAACTCATCTGGCTTCATGTTTGCAAGCCAGTCGAGCGCCGGGTTCTCCAAGCCCGGGCGCGGCTCAAACTCGCTCTCGGTGGTGAACGGTGCCTTGCGGTTCCATGGGCAAACGTCCTGGCAGATGTCGCAGCCGAAGACGTGGCGTCCCATCGCAGAGCGCAGCTCTTCGGGAATTTCGCCTCGCTTCTCGATCGTCAGATAGGAGATACAAAGTCGCGCGTCTAATTCGCCCGGAGCCGTAATCGCCTGGGTTGGGCAAGCTGTAATGCATCGGGTGCAGGTTCCACACCGATCGGGAGCGGGCTTGTCGAACGCGCTCCGGTGCTCGGCGGGATCGAGCGACGTTAGAATCACTCCAAGAAAAAGCCACGAGCCAACCTGCTGGTTGATGATGCAGGTATTCTTGCCGATCCAGCCGACGCCGGCGTATTTGGCATAGACACGCTCGATCAGAGGTCCGGTGTCGACGTAAGAACGCAACTGCAGCGGTTCGTTATTCGAGGCGGCAAATTGCGTGAGGTTGAGTTCCATGCGCTGAAGCCGGTGTAAAACGGCATCGTGATAGTCTTCGTGTCCCCATGCGTAGCGGGAGATCCAGCCTCGGTTGGAATCTCGTTGCGTGGAAACGGGTTTCGGCTGGTCATTCGAATAAGGATGGGCGGTGTTGTAGTTGATGGCGCAGACGATCACGCTGCGTGCCCAGGGAGCCACGCGGGCCAGGTTCGCGCGCTTGAGTTCGCCCGCATCGTCGCGCGCAGCCATGTATTTCATCTCTCCGTGCTTGCCTTCGCGGATCCATTCAGGAAACACGCCTAACTCGCGGAAGCCGCCGACGGGTGCGATGCCGCACAGATCGAATCCGGCGTCGTAGGCGTATTGCTTGATGCGGCTGGAAAGATCGGAGAGCATCGGGCTGAAGTAAGAGACGGCCATTCCTGCCCGTCTCTTCAGGAAAGGCTAACACTTCGGAATTGTCTTCGTTGGTTGGAACTTAATTGCCGCGGCGCGTCAAAGCTTTTTTTGCGGCTTCCGCAAAGCGTTCGACCCGGTTTCGCCCGTTGGCTTTCGCGGCGTAGAGGCCGGAGTCAGCATGTTTCAAGAGAGCCTCGGCGCTGGTTTTGGCATCGAGTTCCGCTACCGATATACCCATACTCATGGTGATCTGCTGCTCGACTCCGGAGTAGATTACTGGCGCGCTCGCGATGGATTCGCGGATCTCGTTGGCCCGGGCGATGGTGTTTTCCCAATTACAGTTGGGCAAGATCACCAGGAACTCCTCGCCCCCGTACCGGCCCACGCTGTCATAAATGCGGAGCTGATCGCGCAGCCTGCGTCCAACTTCGCGCAACGCTTCATCTCCATAGAGATGTCCGAGAGTGTCGTTTACGCTTTTGAAGTGGTCGATATCGCTGAGAATAATTCCGAGTGGGCTGTGTTCGCGTTCTCCACGAACCAGTTCACGCTCCAGCATGCTGACAATTTCGCCGCGGTTCATCAGGCTGGTCAGGCTATCGTGTGTCGCGGCGTGGCGCATGGACTCGCGGGCCGAAACCAATTCCTCGTGGAGGTCGAGAATTCGCTTGCCGACTAGCAGTCGAGCTTTCAATTCCAGTTCGTCGAAGGGTTTTTCCAGATAGTCGTCGGCCCCGGCGTGCATGGCTTCGAGCATGTTCTGGCGGCCTTCTTTTCCGGTAAGCAGGATGACGTAGGTATAAGTATCGTTTGACGCCCCACTGCGAATGCGCTTGCAGAGCTCGATGCCATCGATGTCCGGGAGTATCCAGTCGAGAAGCACGAGCTTGGGCGCATCCGGCTGATCAAGTATGCGCTGCGCTTCTGCTCCATTTTCAGCGGCGGTGAAACCGAAACCCCAGCTCTTAAGATGGTCGCTGATAAGCTTTCTAAAAACCGCTGAGTCGTCGACGATCAAAGCCTGCATGGGGGTGGAACCCTCACTCCGCGCGTCAACAAATTTATCTCGATCAACCATCCAACCTCCGCGTCAGAGACAGCCTACTCCTCAGCCATGTTCTCAGTCCGCGCTAAATGATAAGGCCTGAGACGCTAAGTGGCTGCGTCGATGCGGGCACGCGGAGGTGCTTGCTAGGTTTCATCGACTGTTTAGCTGCGCGACTTTACTAAAAAGGCAGCCAGGCATTGATCACAGGTCGATGGTTTTCGGACTAAACGGCGCTCGCAAGCCTGAATGAACACCGCTTGCTTGGCCAAGGCTGGGCTTTTCGAATGACTAGTTCTAAAACGAGAAGCGCGCCGATAATTGCAATGCTCGGGCCCCGTAGCGCGCGGCCACTGCCAGTGGTTTTCCGAACGTTGGGTTCGGGCTGGCGACATAGAATGTCGGAGCGTTCGGATCTGGCTGAGATGTCAGGTATTGCACCTGGTCCACCGGGCTTTGCTGAAAGTTCGGATGGTTGAGGAGGTTGAACGCCTCTGCCACAAATTTCAGGCTCATCCGCTCGTTGAGCTTGACGGTGCGAGCCAGATTCAGATCGATGTTATTGACGCCAGGTCCGCGGAAAGAGTTGAAGCCCTCGCCCGGAACCATTTTAAAGTTGACATTAGCCACGTCTAGTTCAGGCTCAAAAGGCCGGCCGCTGGCAAAGGTCATTACGGTGCCGAGCGTAAAGCCGTTGACGAAGCGGCGGGTTGGGGAATACGCCCCGGTCAAGACCAGTCGATGCGGCTGATCGAGTTGGGAAGGTCCGCGCTGCGAAGCGATATCAAACTGGTTATAGTAGCCGGTGCCCTGATCGATCGTCTTCGAAAACGTATACGAAACGCCGCCCTGAAACTGCGAAGAACTGTGATGCAGAGCTATCTGGAGCCCGTGATAGATCGACTTCCCGGAATTATCAACTTCATTGATGGTCCCGAAATTTGGATTGAGATATCCGTCGAAGGCTCCGTAATCGGGAACGGTGTAAACCGTGCCATTCGGCAACTGAATGGTGTCGGTGGCAACACCTCCCTGCGAGGGTTGAAGCTCCGGCGGGAAGAGGTTAATGTCGAGACCGAAGTTGCCGTTCGCTTGCCGCGTAACACCGTTTGAGTTGCCGAGAAGCCGCAAGCCGTGGGTATAAACGTATCCGACGGAGAATGCCGTGCGGGGTCCGAGCTGTTGTTCGATCTGAAGATTTCCCTGCTCCACGTAAGGGCTACGGAAATTCGGTGAGAACACGACCAGCGAGGGAGTGCCACCTGCGCCGCTAGGGAATGACGTAAGGAAATTCGGATAGGTCACAATCGGGTTGGCATTGCCAAACGCTGGACCTGGAACGAACAAGAATTGCCGGTCGACGCCGTTCGATATCAAGCCTTCTGAAACATCCAACAGATCGGTCATCGCGTAAAACAAGCCAAATCCGCCACGGACTACGGTCGAGCCTTTTTTGCCTGGCGAGTAAGCGAATCCTACTCGGGGCGCAACATTGTTCTTGCTATAAGGGATCTGGCAGGTCGCAGCAAAATCGGGATTGCAGTGTGGAGGCTTAGGCATTCTCTGCAAGTCATAGCGCACTCCATAGTTGAGTGTCAGGTGACTGTTCAAGCGAAACTGGTCTTGCGCGAATAGGGAGTAGGTTGGAACCGTGAACGTGGTTGTACTCTGCCCGAAGGACTGCAGGTAATACTCAAATGAGCCGGGAGCCACGTTGGAAGCGGCATCTCCACCGACACTCACGAGATCCGAAAAGAAGTACGCTCCATGAGGACCGTAAACAAAGTAATCGCGGTCATGGTTGATATTGATGTCAACGCCCGCCTTGAGGGTGTGTCGTCCTAAGACCTTGGTGATGTTGTCGCCGAACTCGTAACGCCGGTCGGAGGTTGACAGCTGAAAGCGATTACCGCCCAGCACAACTCCTTTGTCAGGATCCTGAATGATGACGGCAGGTCCAGCGCTTGCGGTGTCCGGGAGATCAAAGTGAAAATCGTTGCCAAGGTGGAAGCGGAACTCGTTGACCGTCGTCGGATTGAAGGTGGTATGAAAAGTAAATTGAAAAAAGTGACTGGTCGCGCCGTCAGTCAGACTGAGCCCATCTCCGGTTGACGTGGGAGAGTTGAAGTATCCGTGCGGACTGCGAAAGCGCTGGTAGTTGTAGGAAACATCAAAACTGTTCTTGTTGTTAAGAACTCCGCTGACCTTGCCGAATCCGGTGTTCTGATTGAAGCTTCGCGGGTGCGAGCCTGACGCTGCCGTGACCAACGCCGCCACATCGGGATGGTTGGAAAGGTAATCGGGCGGCAAAGTGTCGAGGGCGAGAGGGCTGTCGTTAACGGTAAGCGGTTCGTTTCTTACCTGTCCTTCATAATTCGCGATCCAGAATAGCCGGTCGCGCACCAGCGGTCCGCCTACTGTGGTCCCGAATTGCTGCCTGCGATTGTGCGGCTTCGATATTCCGTTCTCTTCATTAATCTTGTCGTTGGCATTTAGGGCGGAGTCCAGGAAATAGTAATAGCCGTCGCCATGGAACTGATTCGTTCCGCTCTTAGTGACAGTGTTGACTACGCCGCCTCCGGCTTGGCCGAACTCGGCATTGAACCCGTTGCTGATGACCTGGAATTCCTGAATGATGTCTTCGCTGAATTGGAACGGGATACTCGTCCGACCAATCTGCTGGGCGAAGAAGGCGTTGTTATCGTTCGCGCCGTCCACCGTGTAATTGTTGTAGTTTCCGGCAAGGCCGTTGAAGCTGATCAGGCCGAAATCGCCGTCGGTTGAGACCCCCGGCGTGAGCAGGACAAAGTCGGTAAAGTTGCGGCCGTTCAATGGGAGTTTGCTGATTGCATTCTGGTCCACGACGGTGCTCAGTGCCGACTGGGAGGTATCGACCAGCACGGCCTCGGCGGATACCGTCACGTTGGTGGCAACTCCTCCGACAGCTAGTTGGCGATTGAGATTGGTTGTCGTGCCAACTTTTACCACCACATCGTTGATGGTTTCAGTTCTGAATCCAGCTTTTTGAATCGTGACTACATATGGCGCGGGAGGCAGGGTCAGAAAGATAAAGTGTCCGGTAGCATCTGACTTTTGCTCCAACGTGATTGCGGTCGCTTGGCTCTGCGCCGTGACCGTGCAGTCGGGGATCGCCGCCCCGGATGTGTCAGCAACTGTTCCCTCAACGCGCCCGGCACCGAGAGAAGCTTGGCCGAAGGCAAGAGCAGTGAGGGCTAAATGGAGGGTTGCAAGATAAAGGAAAGTTTGAAAACGGACGTGCCGATTGCTTAAGGTCCCACGCAATTTTGACAATCTGCTCCCCCGACATCTGGTTTGGCCCGAATGAACGACAGCAAGTAAGCATACGAATATAAACGAATCAGGCCAGACAACAAGAGGCCCGGGGAGGTTTTCGACAATAATTACTATTTGTCGATGCCCCCCGGGCCGATTTAACTCTAGTAAGATTAAAAACTTTTCTTAATTGCGATTAGCGAGCGTCCCACCTGCCGCTCCAACGATCGTTCGGGCCGCCCCATTCTCCTCGGCTCCATCCGCGGAACTGGCTGCCATCAATGATGCTGTTGTCGCGATATTCGAACATGCGCTCGCGTCCACCCGGCCCACGGGCGAAGATGCGAAGAGTCTTGGAGTGGCCCTCGTCGGGGTCGACGCCGAAGGTGCGGTAGTTGATCCGGACCTGCATATCCGCGCGCGCCATCTGCTTGAGCTGACCCGTGACGTCGACGTGACGGCGACGGCTTCCGTATTGCGCGCTGAGAATCAGGAACTGGCCCTGATCGCGATCGCGGTCGCGGTCTGGCCGTCCACCGCCTCCGCCGCCATTCCATCCACCGTTCCAGCGATCATCTCCCCAATCGCCGCGACCGAAGCTGCGAAATTGGGCGCCGTTGAATACGGAGTTATCGGGAAAATCGAAGTTGCGTTCTTCCCCATTTGGTCCCCGAGCGAAAACACGCAGCATCTTCGCTTGCCCAGGAGCCGGATCTGAGGCCATGGATTCGCTTGTGACTCGAAAGGGGCGATCGGCCCGCGCCAGCTCCTTGAGGCGAGGGGTCACATTGGCATGGCTGCGCTCGTTGCCATATTCGGCATGGAGAATGAGAAACTGCCCGGCATCCTGCGCCGAAGCGATTGCCGAGAGGAAGAGTGACAGAACCATCACTGAAAAAAGCTTGAAGCGGGTTTTGAGCATAAGAATTCCTCCTGAATTCAGTTAAGAGCGTGAGCCATTAAATATACGCTGAGGGCCAAACGAAAGGCAGGCAGAGTTGCATCTTGTCGCCTTCGGACTTAGCGAATTGATTCTGCAAAAACAAGAAAATCTCCTGATTCAACGGCCGTACTGCCAGTGCTACGATTACTGCCTCATGAGTAAACACCGTCAGGCCTTCTTAGTTTTGATGTTTTGTGCATCGCTCGTACTTATCTTGTCCTCTTGCGGCTTCTCGGCGGATCAAGCAGCCAAGGTATTTCGGGAGAGGAGACTTTCAAGCCACAGCGTTTCGACTGGATCGCGAGCCGTAATGAAATCGTGTTGCAGGGAAACGCAAAAAAAAGAATGATTTGAAACTTTCAACTCCCCAAAATCTCACCTGAGGGTCCTTCGCGGAGGCTCGTTCGAAATTACTCGGCCCTTCTGCCTTTTTCTTTCTACTACTGCGTTTCTTTTAATCCTGCAGTCCTCAAGGGATCCTGTACAAAGTGACTACATAGAGTTACGGATTGCACGCAGACTTCCCGTGTCCCAGCCTATTTAGATAGGGAGATTCGCTCGACGGCGGCACAGATCCGCTGACACTGCGAATCCAATCCTTATCGCTGGATCGTACTGCAATTGGCCCTCAACGCACCCCTGAGGTAAACCGAGCGCCTGCGAGAATCTGAAACTTATGTCGAGCTTCTCTCCCCCAAAGCCCGCGATGTCGAACCGTCCGCTGTCCGACCGGGAGCGGAAAAGCACGCAGTGGGGCTCTCTTCCAACAGCACACGATGATTCCATCTCGACTCGAGTCTGGCCGAGCGCCAATCGAGCCTCCGACATCATTGCTGTTTTTCTGCTGGAGCAGACCGGCGCTGACGGTGCTGCGTTGGCGTTCCCAGAACGCGGCACGCTCGCGTACCGAGCGCGCGCAGGGATGGCAGAATCGATTTCGCCGAAACCGCTTCAGGATTTGAGCGATTGGGTTCGTCGGCTCGCTCCTTTTGTCGCAATCACTGATCGAGATCTACAATCTGCGGCTGTCGGCTCAGGTCAGGACTTATCTAGCGCTCAGTGCGGCGCAAGGTCTGCCATCCTTGTGCCATTTCTTGTGAAGGGGTCGGCAGGCTTCGTCGAGGTATTTTCGAAGAGAGCTGATGCGTTCGGTGAAAAAGAAAAATTGCTGGTTCAGCTAATCGCAACAGTGGTGTCCCGGGCGTTCCCCGGAGATGACAACGGAACATCACTAACCGCACTAAAAGAGCGCGCCGATTTTGCCAAAGCCGCGGAGCAAATTGCGGAAAAATTGAACACCATGACGCGGCCCACAATCGTCCCCCGACGGAACATCGGCCCGCTGCCGGCAAACAGCATTGCTTCCGACCATGACGCGCCAATTGCGCAACAATCCCAGAAACTGGCACAGGTCGTGCCGATGCCAACACGGCCCCAAAGAGGAGATACGGCAATCCCTGTCGCCGCTCTTCCTACCGAAGCAGGAGCAACGGTCGAATCGTCGGAACCAACTGCTCCAAGCCTAAGCGAAACACAAGCCATGGCGTCGCCGGGGTTTTCGCAGCCTACAATCGAGCAGAACTTCCCTCAGCAGGGCTTTTCCGAGCCGGATTCTGCACCCGCATCCTCCTTATACCTCGGTGCCGAACGATCGAGTGCTGAGAGGATGGGAACCCACAGATATCCGACAAGCATTGAGTCGCTGAAGAAGTGGGCATTCCGCACCGAATCAATTCTCGCCGCCCTTATGATTCTCGTCGTCCTGATTTTTGGCTTCAGATTGCATCGCGGAGAGGTATCACCATCGGGAAATCAGTCAGCCACAACATCGCAAGTCGAACAGCCTCCCGCAAGTTTAGCGTTGGTGTCTAGCCACATGAGTCTCACCGATGATCCGCTGGCACGACGCATGGGTTCCACCGTCGATGTGCCTCGACTGCTCGCTGCTTCGCAAGGTGGAGACGCAAAGGCGCAGTTCCAACTTGGAGTAGCGACGGAAATGGGTAACGGCGCGCAGCAAAGTTGTTCGACTGCTGCAGCGTGGATTGGGAAATCCGCCAATCAGGGATACGCTCCCGCAGAGTATAACCTCGCGCTGCGCTATTGGGACGGCGACGGAGTTTGGGCCAACCGCGCCGAGTCGGTTCGCTGGTTGCGACTTGCTGCGCAAGATGGAGACGGTCAAGCCAAAAAAATTGTGAAAGAGCTGCCCTCGGAAAATCAGTCTCCGAGAAATTGAAATCGCTTTACTAACTTTATTTTCTAACTCTCCCAGGAGGACAACATGAAGATCGTTTCAATATTTACATCCTTAGTTTTCTTAGCAGCGGCAGCGCTCGCCCAAGGTGGCGCTGGCCAAACAAGTGTTACCGGTTGTTTAAGCGGAGACCCGGGCAGCTACAAGCTGATTGAGCAGTCGACCGGGGCGGCGCTCGAAGTTGCCGGCAGCGCAGTTGACCTGAAACCGCATCTCGGCCACGAAGTTGAGCTCATCGCCCAGGTCGCCGGATCGGGTAGCGCGCGCTCGATTCAGGTGAAACAACTGAAGATGATCTCCGAGCATTGCCCGGTGGCAAAAGTGATGGGTACCGATACTTCTACGACTGCCGCGGCAACCGGTTCAAGCGCGCCCGCGATGATCGCATCGAATGCCGAACCGTCGTCCACGGATGCTCCGGCCGCTCCCCATAAAAAGAGGGCCATGCCGAAAACAGCTTCCCCGCTTCCGCTGCTTGGAGCCATGGGATTGGCGTTGCTCTGCGCTGGCTTCTATGGATTGCGACGGAAGCTCTATTCGCGATAAGTAGTTGGCTGTAGCGTGAGGAAGTATGAACGCGATGTTTAGCGACAAACTAGCGACGATTGCGCAGGTCAAGCGGCTCAGGCCGTTTGCCCTGCCGCTCATTGTGATCCTCGCGGGAACCTGCTTGCTGGCCTATGTGGCTGCCGAATACGGGTACACGTGGGCCAGCCAGCACAGGATGTATGAAGAACTCCGTGCGCAAGCTTCCGCCCCGCAGGTTTCTTCAAACGGTCTTTCTTCAAACGGTCTTTCTTCAAACGGTCTTTCGTCGAACGGTCTTTCGTCGCAATTAACTTCGGCGAGACTGACTCCGGCGAGCGGGAGAGTCGCTGGGAAAACTAATCAAGGCTCGATTCCAACACGGCTTCTCATCCCCAGCATCCATCTGGACGCGATGGTGGTCGAAGGCACATCGCGCAGTGCGCTCCTTGCGGGACCGGGACACATGGAAGACACAGCCTTCCCTGGGGACGCAGGGAATTCCATCATCGCAGGCCACCGCGATACGTTCTTCCGCCGTCTCGGCGAACTGAATCTTGGTGATCAGATCGTCGTGCAGCGGCATGGTCAGCAATTCCGCTACAACGTAGTTGCAAAAACAATCGTAGACGCGGACGACTCCGAGGTCTTATCTAACTCCGCCCCGGGACTTCTGACCTTAATCACCTGCTATCCCATCCACTATATTGGCCCTGCACCCCGAAGGCTGGTCATTGAGGCGAAGCTAGTCGCGTCCTAAATCAGCGAGAAGCGTCGCGCAGCAGAAGATAGGGATCGAAGATCAGCGACCGGAAGTCAGCGAAGGGCGAACGACGTCCGGCGATTGGCGAACGACGGGATGACACATCACGATGGTGAGCGCCGTCGCAGCCAACCGACATCTCTCCCAAAAATTTGAAATTACTGCGCGGCAGGCGGCCCCGTCGATGAGGTCATAGCTTGCTGGCATTCTCTGGCGTCGCTCAGCAAGTTGTTGAAACCCGTTTCTGTCCGGATCCTGGCCACCAACGGATCGGCAAGCAAGTTGGAGTAAGAGCAGTAATTTTGCGCGATCGCGCTCTCAAACATGTGGAGCGCAGCCTGTTTCTTGCCGCAGAAGGCAAAGATCGCCCCCTGGTAGTACCAGGTTTCGGGATCAGGATCGGTCGGAACTCCGGTCTCAGCTTCCTGCGCGAGGCGATCAAGTTCGGCCGACGATCGCAATTGCAGGCACGATTCCAGAAGATCGCGGTGATACTTGGGAGAAGTTGGCATGCGCTTGACCGCTTCTCTCGCGTCGGTCGTCTTGCCTGCGCGCAAGAGTAACGACGGCATGACATAGGCCGCCCATTCCGAGCCAGCATCGAGACGCACGAAGTCTTCCGCGCGCTGCGTCTTGTTCAACTCCATGAACGCCCAGGCACATGACCGGTAAGAGTAGTTCCCCGGATCAAGCGTGAGCGCGGTGTTGCATTCACCGGTCGATTGCTCCAGCATTCCGGCGTAGCGATACACATAGCCCATCACAAAGTGCGCCTGCGCGCTATCTGGACGCCGCTTCACCAGCGCCAGCGCCGACTGGTAGGCCTTGTTCAGTTCTCCGCGCTCAACGCGATTCGTGATCAGTTGCCCGGCAGCGACTACGCGATTCGGATCTAGCCCCTCGGCCTTTTCGTAGGCTTCATTCGAGCGCTGGAACATCGTCTCTCCGCCGTCGGAATAGTCGGCGTCGTAGTAACAACGCAGCCCGAGTTGTTCCCAAGCCGGAGCATACGTTGGGTCGATCTGTACCACATGCTCCAGAACCGCGATGGCATCCTTATTAGGACCGGCATCATGCGGAATCGCGAGACTATGCAGATAGAGGTCGTAGGCCTCTGCATTTTTCGGACGGGTGCCCGTGTCGAGGAACTCGCCTCCGGCACCGAGGGCGGGCAATAGTCCTTGCCTCATCTGCGCCGCCACCTGCGCCTGAAGACCGATCAGGTCATCCACTGGAGCAGAAAAATTCGCCTGCCACAGGAGCTTGTTGCCTTTTACCTGGATTGCTTCAAGCGTGACCCGCAGGGCGTTCGTCTGCTTAGAAAAATGCCCGGTAAGAATGGTCGCAACGTGAACTTCACGCCCCGCCCTTTGGGCATCGACATCATTAGCCACGAATTTTCGGGTGATGGCGGATGGGCGAACGTCCAGAGAGCGTGTGTAAGTCAGTGTGTTCGCAATCTCGTCGGCGAGCGCGAAGCGCAGAAACTCCACGCTGATGTCGCCGTTCATGTTCTGCAACGGCAACACTGCGATCGTGTTCTTCGGTGCTTCAGCCTCGACGGTCTGGCGCTGCTTAAAGTACCAAAACCCGCCCGCAACTAAAACCGTGAGCAGCAGCGCGCAGACTCCGAGCAAAATATAGATCGACACTTTATTACTGGCTGGCTGAAAGGTGGTCGTAGCAATGCGATACGGCAGCGCCGGACGCCGCATGGCGCTCTTCGTCATCCCCGACTCTGTCTCTTTGCGCAGCGACTGCAAGTCGCCCTTCATCGCTACCGCGCTCGGATAACGATGTCCACGATCTTTCTCCATCGCGCGCCCGATTATGCCTTCGAGATCAGAAGGTAGTTTTGGATTGATCTGCCGAGGAGAGACCGGGCGCTTGTTCAGCACCGCATCAAGCGTCGTGATGACGTTGCCGGTGGCAAACGGCTTCTTGCCCGTCGCCATCTCGTACAAGACGACGCCCAGAGAAAAGAGATCGCTGCGCGCATCAAGCACCTCACCGCGCGCCTGCTCCGGAGACATATAGACCGCCGTCCCAGGAATCACGCCCATCGCGGTGAGCGAATCTTCCATGGCCGCGTCGCTTGAACCTTCTTCGCGGGCCGACTTGGCTAGTCCGAAATCGAGGATTTTGGTTTGGCCGTTCTGTGCCACAAAAATATTGGCCGGCTTGATGTCGCGATGAATGATCCCCTTGGCGTGCGAAGCGGCGAGCGCGTCCGCGACCTGAATACCGATGTCGAGGACCTCATCGATTTCCATCGGCTTGCCGCGCAGCCGCTCCTTGAGGCTGATGCCCTCCAGCTTCTCCATGACAATAAAGGGATGGCCTTCATTGTCATCAATGTCGTGGATGGTACAGATACCAGGATGATTAAGCTGCGAAGCCGCCCGCGCCTCCCGCAGGAAGCGGTCCAGAGACTTCTTATCGTGGAGCATTTCCGCCGGAATGAACTTGAGCGCGACGTGACGGGCCAGACGTGTGTCTTCCGCGTCATACACGACGCCCATCCCACCACCACCGAGTTTGCCCACAATGTGGTAGTGGGAAACTGTCTGGCCAATCATTAAAAGGCCTCGTGCCGTCGGCGGCTATGTTAGGCCGTGGAGTAAGGCGGGGTCAACTCGCGCAGGAGAGTGACGGGAAGGCCGCGCCAGAAGTGCATTTCAGAAAGGCCGCGTTCCTTGAGCACGGATGGCAAACGTCGCGAGCAAGGGAAAGTTAGAAACCGCACAATTAACGCGCAATCAGGGGTGGTGGAAGATCGAGGATTGTCCGTCGTCCCGTCACGAGTTTTGGGCATAACAGTAAGTTTGGACTACGAAAAGAAACCCGAGGTGACTGCCTCTCGTCGATTCGTCACAAACGCGGAGTGACGTGGAACGCATTCAAGACAAATTAAGCGCGCTATTTTGGTTTCACTCCCAGGACCCTCCCGGTCCGTTCCCCTCCAGAAAGAGCTCGTCATGCTTGTGTGCCGGAGGTTTGCTTCGCGATTGCTCTCCCTGAGAGGTTTTGGGCGATCAAGTCGAAAAGTATCTCGAGGCTGTTCTGCGGTGGTCTGTTCGGTTCCAGCTAACGCACCGTGCCAGATCTTCACTCTTTTCTCGACTCCGCCTTCGCTGTGGAACCTCGAAACCGTAAACGGCTCGTCACAGGTCGTATTATCCGGGCAAACTTTCCAGCCGCTCATCATGCGCGTCACGGACGGTTCGATGGTCGATAACCCGGTGATGGGAGTTACCGTGACTTTCACCACCACTCTCGCGCAAATGACTCAGGGGAGTGGTGGACAGGGAGGCGAATCGGCTTCCAGACAAAGCGGGATGCCTGTGATTCTTGGAACATCGCAAACGCAGGTGATGACCACCTTGAACGGGCTGGCCTCGATTGTTCCTTCGGCGGGAAACGTGGGGCCCTGCGACGTTTTCGTTTCGGTATCTGCCGGCGCTACGACCGATCAGTTTCAGTTTGAAAATCTGGCGTCGATTGTGGCGGTGGGTTCAAGTCAACAAGTCCCCGGTGCTGGTTCGACAATGAGACGATCGGGGCGAGGATTGAGGCCCGCGCTCCAGAATGATCAGACGATGGTCTTCGCGACACCGCAGGGCGATTTATCGACTTACCAGTCAGATGAGAGCGCAAATTCGGAGAAAGATGATCAGCGTGAGGAGGTTGACTCTGTGCGCCTGGCTGTTGCTCCAGAGATACCCAAACTCAAAGCTAATGATGAAGTGGTGACGCCTGCGTTCGAGATCAAGAAGCGCGTTATCAAAAACGAGAGCGAAGAGAAACAAGAACGAAAATCTAGGCCTTCGATTGCCGCGGCCGCTAAGTACCCTGTCACGGACCCGACAGCCGTGGAAAGTTTGACGCCGACAAGCGAAGTTGCCGCGCGCTCGCGTACGACCTCGCGGTCCCCTGAACAATCGGCGCGGCCAGTCTGTAACTATTTCGATCTGAGGCATCCTGCTGCCAGTTACCGACCGCGTACGTGGCCCGACCTTCCGCTTGCCATCACTCCTCGGTTCGACTAAGTTGATCCGCATAAGGCATGGCCGCTCTAGATGAACTTGGGCAGCAACTCCAACGTTGGGTAGAGGGCGGACTTCTCGACGCGCAATCCGCTGAGAGAATACGTGCGTTCGAAACATCACGCGAAACTCCCGGCGTGCGCTGGCCGGTAGTTTTGGCAATCGCCTTCGGCGCAATCATGGTGGCGGCGGGAATTTTGCTTTTCGTCGCCGCTCATTGGGACAATCTCTCGCCCGCCCAGCGTTTTTTGCTCGTGCTGGCAATGATATCCGGCCTTCACATGGCGGCTGGAGCTCTCTCGCCCCGTATGCACGCGTTGGGGTTGTCTCTTCACGGCGTAGGAACGGTTGCTCTGGGAGCCGGTATCTATCTGGCGGGGCAGATTTTTAATCTCGAAGAACATTGGCCTGGCGGCGTCATGCTATGGGCGATCGGCGCGGTGCTTGCGTGGCTAGTGCTTCGTGATTGGGTGCAAGCGACTCTTGCCGCACTGCTGATCCCGGCGTGGGTCATATCGGAATGGAGTGTGCGTGCTGAGCGCTATCACGGCAGTGAAACGATTATCGTTCAGTTCATTTGCATGATGGCGGTCACTTATCTCAGCGCCCGTTTCTCCCGGGGAACTTCCAGTGAAGAAGAAGATTCGTATTTCCGGCGCGCTTTGGTTTGGGTGGGCGGGATCGTTGTGCTCCCGGCATTTGCGGCCGTGGCGGTTGGAATCCGCGACCAATATTGGAATCGCCGGTTCCCGCAGCTGAGCCTGTCGCTTCACGTGACCGGTCTGTTGATCGCGTTCGTGCTTCCTTTGCTGGCCGCGTACCTGCTGCGTGGAAGAGCCGTCGTCTGGAACCTCGGGTTCGCTTGCTGGATTTACCTGGTTGCCCTGATCGACAATCGCGAGGTGATCGAGCAAATGACTGCGTATGTTGCTTGCGCTTTGGCGGCGATCGGCTTCGTTTTTTGGGGATTGAAAGAACAACGTCGCGAACGCATCGATCTTGGGATTGCAGGCTTCGCGGTCACGATTATCGTTTTCTATTTTTCTTCCGTTATGGGCAAGATGGGACGATCGGCGTCGCTCGTGGGATTTGGACTCTTGTTTTTGCTTGGCGGATGGAAGCTGGAACAGTTACGGCGTAAGTTGGTGGCGCGGACCGTGGGAGTGACACAATGAAGGCGACCCCAATCATGAAGGCGGTTGCCGTGGCTTTGATTCAGGTGTTAATTGTCTGCTCGCTCGGTGCCAAGTTGCTTTACGACCGGAAAACTCGTCCGCAGGCCTGGTTCAAGACGGAGCGGTTCGATCCTAACCTGCCGATTCGCGGTCGCTATCTTAGCTTGCAAATCGAAGTGAGGGATTCGCGCTCTGCCGAGGAAGTACAGAGAAAATTTGGAAGCGAAATACAGGCCTTAGAGAATCAGCGGACTCAGTACAGCATTAATCCAGGAGAAGATTTTGGCAGGGAATGCGGTTCGATCGTGATGCGCGATGGGAATCCAGTGGCCGAATTTGATGATAGTCCGCCCTACGATTGCGACAACAGCGCATTCACCCGCAGGAAAAGAGCGGGAGTTGTTGAACTTCGCGCCACCGAACCGATGCTCTTTTTTATCTCGGATACCGCAAAAGACCCGTCCATCGTCGCGAGTGGCGAAGAGTTGTGGGTGCTGGCTACCATCCCGCGGAAGGGGCCTCCGAGGCCGATTGCTCTCGGAATAAAAAAGACGGGCGAGAAAGATATTCGGCAGCTGGCGCTTGACTAGATATTGATGGCCGGGCATTGCTCGGCGGACGGGCGGGGTCGCCCGTCCCCACACTTTCCGCGCCCACTCATTTTGCACATCGCACGGGTTTTTATTTGTTGATTGTCGTTCGTCTACTTCTTCGTCCACTGATCGACCCAGTCGTTGACCGTCTTGTACCAGAGCTGCGAATTTTGCGGCTTCAATATCCAGTGGCCTTCGTCGGGGAAGTAAAGCATTTTTGAGGGGACGCCCATGGTTTGCAGCGTAGTGAAGAGCTGGAAGCCTTCGCTTACGTCGAGGCGGTAGTCGAGTTGCGAGTGGACGACCAGAGTTGGCGTCTTGAAATTCTTGGCGTAGTTGCGGGGGTTCCATTTCTCGTACATCTCCGGATTCGTGTACGGAGTGCCTTTGAACTCCCAGTTGTTAAACCAGAGTTCTTCGGTCGTCCCCCAGGCGGAGTCGGTGTTGAACATGCCATCGTGCGAGACGATGCACTTGAAGCGGTTGGTGTGGCCGAGAATCCAGTTGGCCATGTATCCGCCATAACTCGCGCCCATCGCGCACTCGCGGTCTTTATCAATAAATGGGTAAGTCTTTTCCGCGTAGTCAAGACCCTTCATCAAATCTTCAAACGGAGCGCCACCCCAATCGCCGTTGATCTCGTCGATAAATTTCTGACCGTATCCGGGAGAGCCGTGGAAGTTGATCTCGATTACTACGTATCCGCTGGCGGCGAATAACTCCCCATTCCATCGGAAACTCCACTCGTCGCCCAAGGGTACTTCAGGCCCACCATGAATTATGAACTTCAACGGATATTTCTTGGAAGGATCGAAGTGTGGGGGCCGAACAAGAAAGCCCTCGACCTCCTCGCCCTTCGCGCCAGAAAACGAAAACGACTCGATCGTAGCCAGGCTGACTTGCGACAACACATTCGAATTGACGAAGCTCACTGGCCAATCTTTATTCAATGAACAGCTTTCTTTTCCGGAATCGACGTCTCCGTTGTTCGCCGGGCATCCGTCCCCGGTTGCATCCGCCGCGTAGATTTCGTTGGGAGCTGTCATCGACATGCGGCTGAATAAAAGCGTTTTTCCGCCAGGCAGGACGGAAATGTCGCTGTTAAAACCGCCGACCAGCGTGCGCCTGGATAAACTCTTTCGATCGGAGCTGTTCGCAGTGGTCCCAACCACGTAGATCAGAGAATGTCCAGAATGGTTCGAAGTGAAATAAATCATTGTTGAATCGGGGGACCATGCAGTGGATTCCACCCATTGCCTAAAACCCTCCGTCAAATCCTTCTTATTCCCAGTCTGGCGGTCATACAGCACCAACCGGAATCGGTCACTCTCATATCCCGGACGCTGCTGCGCGCGGTAGGCGATGTATTTACCATCCGGGGAAAAGAGCGGGGTTGAATCGCTTGCTGGATTGTCGGCGGTGATGTTTCTGGCTTGGACGGGCGAGGTGCCCGTCCTCACACTGGCCGTTTCTCCACCATGTACCGGGACCAGCCAAAGGTCATTGTTCGTCGACGTGGCTTCGACTTTGTCGTGATTTGAGGTGTAGCAAACTTCCTGGCCGTCGGGAGAGAAGGCGTAATCGTCCTGGCCTCCGAGCGAAAACTGTGGGGAGTCGAAGTCGCCCGGTGTCAGGTCTCGTCCCGCGGTGACTGGAGTCAGCGATCCCTCTCCGTTCTTTGAGAAGTCAGGCACGGCGACTACGAAAATGTGGCTGCGCATTCCGCGCTTGTAACTGGTCCAATGGCGATAGAGAAGGCGGTCGAAGATGATTGCTTTTACTTTTGAGTCGGCAACTTCTTTCTTGCGCTTCTCGTTGCAGGCGGCTTCGGCCTCGGGTGCGCCGTCGCATTCCGGATAGACGTCTGACGTGAAGAGAATCGTTTTGCCGTTAGGAGACCAGAGTTCGCCTCCGGCCTCGGTCGCGATGGCGGTGAATTTGTGAACTGCGCTCACGGTGCCGGTGGCGCTGTCGAAGCCGGCGATCCAGATTTGCGAGCCGCCTTCTTTGTTGGAGAGGAAGGCGAAGTGCTTACCATCGGGAGCCCAGCGCGGGCGATCTCCATCTTGATCGGAGATCAGAATGTGCTCACTCGTCGCGTCGTTCGAAGTCTGATGGGCGGGCGAGTCGCCCGCCGCCAAAGTCTTCTTGTCTTTATTCTTAGCTTGCCCGCTCGCATTCAGCGGGACGATCCAGATATGGGATGTCTTCTTGTTTGCGGCCAGATCGACATCGACGGCGGCAAAGAGCACCCACTTGCCGTCTGGAGAGGGCACAGGTTCGCCGACTCGCTTCAGCTTCATCATGTCTTCGAAGGTGAAGGGGCGCCTGGCTTCGGAGTATGCGGGGAGCGCGATGGCTGAGATTGCGATAGTAAGAAAAATGAGACTGGTGAGACGGCGCATGGGACCTCCGGGGAAACAGAAGAGTCTAGCATTGGAGAGCGGCTGTCGCCGCTGGGAGGGCGAAAGCGCCCGCACTGCACTTAAATGCAAACCCGTCTCCACAATTAGAGGCGGTCTCGCCCCCATACTAGCCTAATTCTTCTAGCATGGCGGTCATCTCGGATTGGGCGTGAGTGTTACCGGTGCGTCTTGCGGAGGATACGCCATCGACCAGCATGCGCTTGGCTTCGTCGGTGCGCTCGTCTTTGACTAGGGCTTGTGCGGCCATGAAATACGCGGCGGTGTAGTCAGGATTTTTCTCGAGCAGCGTTTTAAATTCTTTAACGGCCTGATCGATCTGCCCCGAGTTCGAATACTCCTGCGCCAATCCGTAGCGCGCGAAAGAATCTTCGGGATTAGCTGCGAGAATCTCGGTCAACATGGCGATGCGGTCCATAGGTTATCGGAGCTTGACGTTCGTCGATACTTGCCGTTGGTCGTTCGCACTTCGTCTCGTGCTCTTAAACGCGTGACACGATCGGCGGCCAAAAGCCGCGGCTTGCTGGCGAATCGCGAACGACGATTAGCGAACGGCAAACGACGCCCGCACCAAAAAGCACTCTCCCATTCATATCACGAAGCGGGTTACAATGGCCTGCTCTCAGGAGAAAACGTGGCCTGCCCATATTTTGTACCGCTTGAAATTGCCCACGACATCGCGTGGCCGCATCCATCGCGCCTGCCGCTCGGCTCAGGATGGCGCGGGAATTGTCACGCCTCGGGCGCCGAGATGCCAGCGGCTGACGAGCATGCGCGCGATTTTTGCAATCTGGGATATGCGGTCGCGTGCCCGCATCTTCCTCGGCAGCGGGATTGGGATGCGATTCGTTTCTGCATCGCTCACGAGAGCCTCAACCAGCTAACGGTTAACTTCGTTTGCGAATTGGCGCATGCTCCGATCGAATTTGGAAGGCTCACATTCGATCTGGCAGCTGATACTTGGATTGACGCGAAAGGTGATCCGCGCGTGATCAGGCTGGCGAATTCTTATCTTCATACTTATCGATCACGCCGCGTCATCGCGGCCTGAAATCATGAGCGAAATCTCCGCCAACGTTGAGGACTTGGATAAGACGACGCGACCGCGACCGGTTCGCGATTCGATCTCGGAGATGACGGAGATCGTTCTTCCGAACGACGCCAATCCGCTGAACGCTTTGCTCGGCGGACGATTAATGCACTGGATCGATCTTGCGGGCGCCATGGCTGCTCATCGCCACTCACGCGCTTACGTGGTCACAGCGTCCATCGATCATCTTGATTTTCTCGTCCCGGTGCGTGTTGGAGACTTCGTTGTTCTACGTTCGTCGGTCAATCGCGTGTTCCGCACTTCCATGGAAGTGGGCGTGAAGGTTTGGGTGGAGAATTATCGCTCCGAGCAGAGTCGCCATGTCAGCTCAGCCTATTTGACGTTCGTAGCCGTGGACGCGGCGGGGAACCGCGTTCCGGTTCCGCAAGTGGTGCCTGAAACGGAAGATGAAAAGCGGCGCTACGAAGGTGCCGGGCGGCGCCGCGAAATCCGCCGCGCAGAAACGGCCCGCAGAAAAAAGTAGTTGACTCGTAACTGGAAATGGTCGACGCGTAACTGGATAAGATAGGCCTTGGAGGCTTCTTAGGCATGGCGAGTTTGTGGTTCTGGATCGTTACCGCAACCCTGGTGAGTTACGCCGTGCTCGATGGCTTTGCCCTGGGCGCAGGCGCGACTTATCTCGCAGTCGCTAAAACGAACGACGAGCGCCGTCGCGTGATCGGGGCTGTCGGTTGGGGAGTCAACGAGTTGTGGTTGATCGCGGCTGCGGGCGCGATCTATTTTGCTTTCCCAAAGCTCTATGAATCGCTGATCGCGGGTTTCCGCGAAGTATTCGTCGCCGGCCTCATCCTGCTGATACTGCGCCGCGTCGGAGTTTTGTTGCGCAAACTCACGCGGAATTCTGCCTCTCACTCTCTCCCCGATCTTTTGTTCGGAATTTCAAGCGTCTTGTTGAGCTTGTTTTTCGGCGTGCTTATGGGAAACGTGGTGCGCGGAGTTCCGCTCAACACCGCTGGCAGTTTCTACGAACCGGTTTGGGACGGTTTGAAACTCAGCGCGAACCCGGGGATCATCGACTGGTTCACAGTGCTAACAAGCCTCGTTGCCCTCGTAACTTTTACCGCGCACGGCTCTTATTTTCTTGCCCTCAAAACAGACGAAGATCTGGGCAGGCGTGCGCGCGGCTTTGCCTTGCTGCTTTGGCCGGTTCAGTTTTTCCTGACTTTTTCTACGATGGTTGCCACGTATTTCATCCGCCCTGAAATCATGGCGAACTACGAGCATCATCGAATCGGATTGATTATTCCCGCGATCGGAATCGCAAGCCTGGGCATGATGGTGTGGGCCGTTCCCAATAACAAAGAGAAGGTCGCGCTTGTCGCTTCTTCCTTGTACCTAATTTCGTTGCTGGGCGGCACGGCTTACGCGCTCTATCCCGTCCTGCTCCCCGCTCGCGACCACCAGTTCAATTTGACTGCCCATAACAGCGGCGCGGCGGTTCGCGATTTGAGCGCTACCGTTGTGTGGTTGCTCTTCGCTGCCGTCATCGCCGTAGCCTATTTTATCTTCGTACATCGCGCGTCTGGCGGGAAGGCCCGAATAGAAGAGGCGCGCTAGCGCTGCCCGCTCGCCTGAACTGGAATCCGAGTGCCCTTATAATCAAAGCATGAGTGCACATTCGCATCACCCAGGTCAGCAGCAACCTACTCCTCAGCCTCTTCCCGGCGTCAACGCCATCATCGCCGTCGGTTCCGGTAAAGGAGGAGTCGGCAAGACCACCATCGCTGTAAATCTAGCGATCGCGCTCAGCAAAATGGGCCACAAAGTTGGATTGCTTGACGGCGACGTCTACGGGCCGAACGTCCCCTTGATGTTGGGAACGAACGAACAGCCCAAAGTGCTTGGCGAAAACCAGATTGCGCCGATCAATTCGCATGGCCTGAAAGTAATATCGGTCGGATTTCTCAATCCCGGAGACAAGCCGCTGATCTGGCGCGGGCCCATGCTGCACTCGATCATCAAGCAGTTCCTTGGCTCGGTGCAGTGGGGACAACTGGATTATCTCGTCATCGACCTGCCCCCGGGCACGGGCGATGTTGCGTTGTCGCTGATACAGACCGTTCCTCTGACGGGAGCCATTGTTGTTTCGACTCCTTCGGACGTTTCTTTGCAAGATGCCCGTAAAGCGATCGAAATGTTCCGGCAGATGAAGGTCGATATCGTTGGCATGGTTGAGAACATGAGTTATTTTGTCTGTCCGCATTGCCAACATGAAGTCGATATTTTTTCTCGCGGCGGCGCGGAGAAGACGGCCAAAGATTTTGGCATTGCATACCTCGGCAACGTCGAGCTTGACCCCGAGATTCGGAAGTCGGGAGATGGTGGCACCCCGACTGTGCTAAGCGGCGAAGATTCGTCACACGCCAAGTCTCTATTTGCCGTGGCGCGGAGTGTGAAGGCGCGGGTGGATGAGATTAAGGCGGCTAGCTCGGAGAGCGTGATTCAGATTCAGTAAGCGATTATGCCGTCTTGTCGTTGTGGGGGAGTGGAAGCTTCTATGCAACCTCGCCTTGTGCGAGAAAATTGCGCAGGTCCTTCGCTCCGCTCAGGATGACAATTTGGTTTTTGCGTTAAACCGTGCCAGCCGAAAAATCGGCTCGGCTTCTTCGTCTTGCAGCACCAGTTTCGCGACCATCTCTCCCAGGGCAGGGCCGTGTTTGAAGCCATGTCCTGAGCCGCCGCCGACCATCCAAATACTTTGATTGCTCGGATGGCGATCGATAATGAAATTTTCGTCGCTGGTATTTTCGTATTGGCAAACTCTGGACTCGAGCAGGGGTGCGTCTTTCATCCCCGGAAAGCGATAGGCAAGATAGCTGCGCACGTTTTCGATGCCTTCCTGGCTCACTAAACGATCGCCGTAGGTCGGGTCGAATTGCGGGCCGCGTGTGTCATCGGCAAGTTTGAAGCCGCGCTCCTGGTTGCCGGGTATTCCATACATGAAGTGGCCGGTTTGATCGCCCCACACGGGAACGTTGCCGGCGTTGAAGCGCGTCTCGCCCGCAGGCGTGCCGAAGAAGAAAATTTCTTGCCGCGTAGAAACGAAATGGGGTCCGATGGCTTGCGGGAAAAGTTCGCCCATCCAGGGTCCGCAAGCGAAGATGACGCGGTCGGCTGAAATCTGCGAGCCATCCAGTAAACGTACTTCAGTTTTGCTTTCTTTAATGATTGGTTCGGCGAGCTTTGCCTCAAGGTGCTTGCCGTCGACTGCCTGCTGCCGATATTCGCCGCCCTCGGCGATGAAATGCTCTACGACGGCTTGCGCCGAGGCCCGGGCAAGCAGGTATCCGCTGTTCGGTTCGTAAACGCCCGATTCGACACCATCAAAGTTGATTTGCGGCCAGCGCTGTTCCATTTCTTTCACAGCCAGCTCTTCAAACTTCACACCGGCCTCTTGCAGGGGAGCAATCGATCCCTGTGCGTAGGCGCCGTCCCCTCCCATCATCCACAGGACGCCGAGCGGGAAGAAGAATTGCCGGTTCCATGTGCTTTGATGTTCCTTCCACAACTGAGTCGCGCGAGCGGCAAGTCTCGTATACGGCTGGTTCGGACCGTATGTGCTACGGATGACACGTGTTTCTCCACCAGACGACGCGCGAGAGTTCCCTGGGCCCCAGGAGTCAAGCAGTGTGACCCGTGCGCCACCGCGCTTTAGATACAAAGCGGTCCAACCCCCGAAGGCGCCTGCACCCACCACGATGATGTGAATCTGCTTTTCCATTTTTACTGGTATGCCGTTCTTTTTAAAGGCCGAGCCACCTGGTTACTTTCCCAATCTTTTGTAACTTCTAACAGGTAACCACTTATAGCAGGGCCATTGATATCATCGGCAACCAATCTAAACAGGCCGCCATCTATCTATCACGGTAGCGTTCGGCCGTCCTACATATGTCGCGATTTGCAACCCTTCTAGTGTCAATTTCTGCCCTCATCCTAACTGGATGCGGGTCGTCGTCATCACCTTCAAATCCACAGCCGGTGTCGGTCACATTGTCTCAGACTTCTGCGACTGTAGGTTTCGGCGGAACGATGACGTTCACCGCGACCGTGCAGGGAAGCACGAATGTATCCGTAACCTGGTCAGTAGACGGGGTTCCTGGCGGCAATGCGACGGTGGGAACGATCTCGGCTAGCGGCGTGTATACAGCGCCGTCAGCAGCCGGAACGCATACGGTGAAGGCAACAAGTCAGCAGGATACCAGTAAGAGTGCCTCGGCCACGGTGACCGTGACCTCGTCGGCGAGCACACCCACGATTTCTCCGGCATCGGCAACCGTCGCACCTGGCGCCACGCAACAGTTTACCTCGAACGCCAGCGTCACCTGGTCGGTGGACGGAGTAGCCGGCGGCAGCACATCGACTGGAAAGATCACTGCTCAGGGCCTCTACACTGCCCCGTCAACAACCGGGCCGCACATGATTACCGCGACAAGCGCAGCGAATGCTTCGCTGAGTGCGACGAGTTATCTCACGGTTGTGAACACCAGTCAGGCAGCAGTACTGACCTATCACAACAACGATGCCCGCACCGGAGCTTACACCGAAGAATTAACTCTCACGCCGATCAACGTCAACCAGACTCAATTCGGCAAGATTCTTGCATATCCGGTTGACGCGGAGATTTACGCGCAACCGCTGTACGTGCCGCAGCTCAACATTCCGGGCGTCGGCAAGCGTGACGTGGTGTTCGTCGCGACTCAGAACAACAGCGTCTATGCGTTTGACGCCGACGCCACAGCGGCGGCTCCAACAACCTTCTGGCACTCTACCTTCGGGCCGCCCGTAAGCGCTCAAGATGCAGAAGGCCCTTGGCCGCAGGTTGGAATCATGTCGACTCCGGTGATCGACGCGACCACCAACACGATGTATCTGGTGGCCGAAAGCTCGAACACCGGGACGAATTCCTCTCCGTTTTACCTTTATGCAATTGACATCACCACGGGTACGGAGAAAATTCCTCACGTCTCGGTCACCGGAACTGTGGCTGGGACTGGCATGGACAATACTGGCGGGCAGATCACGCTGGAAAATTCCTGTTACCAGCGCATGGGATTGACTCTCAATCCGGTAACCAACGAAATCTATATCCCATTCGGTAGTTGCAACCACGGATGGGTTTTCGCGTACAACAAGACGACGCTCGCTCGGGTGGGAATTTTCAACGATTCACCTGACAGCGGCGGCGCTGCGTTGTGGGCCAGTGGTGGCGCACTCGCTGTCGACGACAACAATGGCGACTTGTACTTCATGACGGGAACGGATATCGGCGATCAACAGTACATTACGGGATCGACGCAAATCGGTTTTAATAACGCCTTCATTCGTCTCGATCCGACGAGCAACATGTCGGTTCTGACCTACTTCTCCCCAGAAGACAATTTCATCTTGGCGTTAAACGACGCCGATCTGGGTAGCGGAGCCAATATTCTGGTGCCTGGAAATTCGCAGCATCCGAAAGAACTGGTCGGCGGTGGAAAAGACGGCCACGTCTACGTCAACGATCCGGTCAACATGGGTGGTTTCAACGCCAATTCCAACGCTGTGCTGCAGGACGTCCACATTGGTACGACGCAGTACAACAACATCTTCTCGACGCCGGTGTACTGGAATGGCTTCATCTACTTCCACAGCAACAACGATGTGATCCGGGCCTTCAGTTGGAATGCCAGCGCGGCCTCGGGACAGCAGATGTCGACACAATCGGTATCGGCGGGTACCGAAGCGCCGTTTCAAACGCACGGCGCGACCCCGTCACTGTCATCGAATGGAAACGCGAGCGCTATCATCTGGGACATTGATGACACGGCTTACGTTGGCACCGATCCCTCGACCGGCGGCCACGCCGTGCTGCACGCGCACGACGCCACGAATTTGACGACCGAACTCTACAACAGTTCGCAGGCAGGTTCGCGCGACACGGCGGGCATTGCCGGCAAGTTCACCGTTCCAACTATTGGCGGCGGCAAGGTGTTTGTGCCGACCAACAATGAGCTGGATATTTACGGGCTGCTGCCGTAAAAGGCTCTCAGTCAACATGTAAAACCCACTTGCCGCAGACTCTCGCGTCGAGTGGGTTTTTTGTTGCGTTGTGGGTTTGGCCGGACGCCAATTTCGGTTGGTGATTTTCGCTTCTTGGTATCGATATCCTATGCGGCCTTTTCGCGCGACTGCGAAAGCTTGGCAGCGATCACGTCGATCTTTTCGATGCTCGGCGCCTCCGACAGCAACTCGGACGCTTTTGCTCCAAGCGCCGCCGCCACCTGACCGGAAAGATGTGCCTGGCGCCCTGACTCGTCCGCGAAAGTGTCGAAGATCCCAAAGGTTTTCGGCCCGAGACGAATCGCATACCAAGTCAAAGTGCCCGGCTCCTGCTGGACAATCGCAAGCCCGCTGTGAAGGAATTTTTCCACCTCAGCCTCTTTGCCCGCCTTTGCCTCTAACTTAACCCACAACGCTACTTTTGCTGTGTCTGCCATGTTATTTCTCCTATGAAGAGCTGGAATTTCTACCCGCTTATTATCCGCCTTTTGCGCGTTCGGCACATTCTCTCGGTTGACGTGTTCCAGATACAGCCGGGATGTCATGGCAGCAGTAATTGCAAGGGCCGCTGGTGGGAAAAGAATTATCCGGCAAGACGATGCCCCAGCCGCGCGAACGGCCAATAGATGAACATGGGACGTCCAATCAAGTTCTGTCGGGGGACGAAGCCCCAATAGCGGCTGTCATAGCTCAGGTCGCGGTTGTCCCCCATGGCGAAGTAGCTGTTCGGAGGAACCACCATGTCACCGCCCTCTAAATGAGAAGAAAATTCCTCTTGCCAACTCTCGTTTTTCACGCCGTATATTGGAGACGGCGGTACGGCCGGAAAATTGTCCCGGTATGGGTCGTAGTCTGCACCCCTGTGCTTGGCATATGTTTCATCCAATTTCTCGCCGTTGCGGTAGACGATGCCGTCCCGCAGGTGGATGCGGTCGCCCGGGACGCCTATGATGCGCTTCACGGCAACGAGACGGGGAGTTTCGGGCGAGAGAAATACCACAACATCACCTTGTTGTGGTGGTCTGTTTTTGTTGTACGAGTCCACGAAAATCCGGTCGCCCCGCATGATAGACGGCTGCATTGATTCTGATGGCACAGAAAAAGCTCGTGCGCCTTTGGCCAGCATGATTCCGCCAACCAGCGTATTGCCAAGGAAAAAGGCGGCCAAAAAGGGCACAAGAATCAAATATCGGGGTTTACTCCTGGCACCTGTCAGGAACGCATCCAGACTTGCAATGAGCGCAAGGCCAAAGCTACCAGTCTTGAGGATCACTAAGCCCACCAACGTGTCGTAGAATGTCGCTGTCCACGTTAGGAAGAGCAAGAAAGCAAGCAAAGAAAAATAGAGAATTGCCTTCTTTATCTCTTTCACAAGAATTTGCCCCGAGCCGGGGACGATTGCCGAAAGCAAACCAGCCACGATGCGCTTCCCGCTTCCGATTTCCATGGGCAGAAATGGTATCGCAAAAAAGGATGGTTGGCGAAACATCGAGGTTGCACTCATTGACTGGGCTTCCAGAGGTCGAGTCTCGTCGATGTTATTCAGATTCATCCAAACTGAAGGTTGAATCCGAGTCTGAGGTACGCGGTTCTGTCATGTGAAATGGAGAGCGTAGCGTAGATCTTTGCGACGGCGCGAATTGAATGCTCGAGCATTTTGCGTTGAAGCTCCGGGTCGGTGGTCATTTTTGCTATTCCCCGCCCATCCTTGACACTCCCCACTCCCCACCCTAAAATTCGATAAGGCGCGGCGCGGGAATCTAATTCTAAGCCGCTGCATCTAAAGTATTTGGGATGCACTGCCCCCTTCTCAGGAAGATATGCCATCAGGACCATCCGGCGGGCGTGAACGGGAAATTCTCACCGCCATAGTCGAAACATTTATTGCTAGCGGAGAGCCTGTTGGTTCGCGCACGCTTGCGCGCGCCAGCCGCGAAGGGCTGAGTCCGGCCACGATCCGCAATGTGATGGCTGATCTGGTGGATGCGGGATTCCTCGAGCAGCCCCATACGTCGGCGGGACGGGTGCCGACGGCGGAGGCTTATCGTTATTACGTCGAGCAGTTGAGTGGCGAGGCCCATCTTTCGCACGAAAATAAGAGCATCATCAAAGACACGCTGACCGGGGCGGCGGACGTCGAAGAGTTCATGGAGCGTACTTCGCGCGTGCTTTCTCTGGTGTCGCGCAGCGTGGGAGTTACGGTCGCAACGAAGAATGGCGCGCGCAACGCCCTCGATCACGTTTATTTCTCGCGGCTCGGCGAGCAGAAAGTTCTGGCTGTTGTTGTATCGCGTTCGGGAGTGGTTCGCGATCGCGTGTTGCGACTGGATATTTCGCAGTCCGATCTTGATCTGGCGGCGCGCTATATCAACGAGAATTTTCGCGATTGGACCATGGACGACATGCGCGCAGAATTGGCGCGCCGGCTGGAACAAGAGCGCAGCGAGTACGACCGCATGATGCGGTCGCTCGAGCAGCTTTATCAGCAGGGAGCGCTCGCTTCCGCTCAGGGAACGCAGACGGTGTTTGTGGATGGCGCGGCCAATCTGGTCACGGGCGATCATGATCGCCAGCGTCTGCAAGACATGCTGCGGACGCTCGAGGAGAAAGAAAAAGTTGTAAAGCTCTTGGGCGCGTACCTAGATACGAAGCAAGAGGCTGTCCGAGTCGTGATCGGGCTCGATCAGACGTTGCCGTCGATGCAGAACTTCGTGTTGATTGGTGTTCCGGCGCGAGTGGGCGGAGAGGTAATGGGGTCGCTTGCGGTGATAGGGCCGACGCGGCTTGATTACCAACATACGATGTCGGCCGTGTCGTACATCGCACGGCTGTTCGATAAACTTTTGAATGAATCGGAGTAAGGCAGAGGCATGCGTAAAGGAAACGGGAAAAATCACAGTAACATCGATCTGGCACAGGAGCTGAGGCAGGACGATTCGCGAAACCAATATTCGCGGAGCCAAGACCTGCAATCCGGGTCACAATCGAAAGACTTGCGGCCGCAGAATCTGGATCACGAACTTCCGGCAGCGGAGAGCGGTGAAGGTTCCGCTCCCATGTCGATCGCGGGCCCGGCGGACGGATCGGGTGGATCCGAAACTGAAAAGTTGAAAGCCGAGCGCGACGCGCTGCTCGACCGCCTGGCTCGCCTGCAGGCGGAATTCGACAATGCGCGCAAACGAGCGGTGCGCGAGCAGCAGGAATTTCGCGAGTTCGCGGCAGCCGACGTGATCCGAACAATTTTGCCGACCCTCGACAGCCTCGAACGCGCTATCAAAGCCGGAGGCGATGGCAACGATCTCCGTAACGGCATCGAACTGATCTATCGTCAGTTTCAAGACGCATTGCAGAAAGTTGGAGTTCAACCGATTGCCACCGTTGGGCAGACCTTCGATCCGCGAATTCACGAAGCGATCGAGATGGTCGATACGAAAGACGTCCCCGATCAGCATGTCGTGGACGAACTGCAACGCGGCTACAAATACAAAGAGCGCATGTTGCGTCCCGCCATGGTGCGGGTCGCCCGCAACGAGCGCGGGTAGGGGCAGGGAGCGCGCGACGGAGTTGGTCCGAGATTGTTGGAGCTCGTTCGTTATCCTATTCGCATTATCTTCGCAACAGTTTTGCACCAGGTTCGAACCCGGGTTCAAACAAGTTCGTAATAGATTCGAAACCAGTTCCTACCCGGTTCGAAACAGGTTCGTATCAGGGTATCGCTTTAGCGATACCGAAAAGGCTCTAACCAAATCGCCCCTTTAGGGGCTGCAATCCACGAGAGGTTGTTCTGGCCGCAAATACAAAACGTGATTTTTATGAAGTCCTCGGCGTGACGCGCACCGCGACTGACGTCGAAATCAAGAGCGCTTACCGCAAGCTCGCGATGACTTACCACCCTGACCGCAATCCGAATAATCCGGAAGCGGAAGACAAATTCAAGGAACTCACCGAGGCCTACGCGATCCTTGCCGACGGCGACAAGCGTTCGTTGTACGACCGCTTTGGACATGCCGGTGTCGGCGGCGGTCCCTCAACCGGTGGGATCGACCCAACCATCTTCCAGGATTTCGGAGACATCTTCGGAGACATCTTCGGCGAAGCCTTCGGTGGCCAACGCGGAGGCCGAACTCGCAGCCGCGCTCAGCGCGGCGCGGATCTGCGTGAAGATCTACATCTCGATTTTGAGGAAGCGGTGTTCGGAGTCGAGAAGGAAGTGAACGTTCGCCGGCACGAGGCCTGCGACACATGCCGCGGTTCGGGCTCGGCTCCGGGTAAGGCACCTGTGGCTTGCAAGACGTGCAACGGCCGCGGACAGGTCCGCTATCAGCAGGGTTTCTTCAGCATCGCCAGAACTTGCCCCACATGTCAGGGAGCGGGTAGCGTGATCACCGATCCGTGCCCTAAGTGCAAAGGCGAAGGCCGCCTTATGAGGGAGCGCGTGGTTGAAGCGAAAGTTCCGGCAGGAGTGGAAGACGGAACGCGCATTCGCTTTAATGGGCTCGGCGAAGCGGGAGCGTTCGGCGGTCCGGCGGGCGATCTCTATATCGTGCTGCACGTAAAAGAGCACGCTTTCTTCGAGCGCCAGGGCAACGACATTCACTGCGTGGTTCCGGTCTCATTTCCGCAAGCAGCGATGGGAACGGAGATCGTGGTTCCGACGCTCGACGGGGAACATAAACTCAAAGTCCCCGAGGGCACGCAGTCCGGAACATCGTTTCGTATTCGCAACAAGGGAGTGCCCGTGCTCAACGGGCATGGCAAGGGCGATCTCTACGTCGAAGTGAGAATCCAAACTCCTAGCAAATTGACCAAGCGGCAGAAAGAAATTTTGGCCGAACTTGGGGAGTTGTCTCCGGTAGAGAACAAACCGGAGCATCGGACGCTGCTGGGGCGCGTGAAGGATATGTTCGTCTAGAGACGGCTGTCAGCTCTCGGCTGTCAGCTGTCAGTAAATTCTTCAAGTTGTAGAGACGCGGCTTGCCGCGTCTCCTGTCCGCTAACTGTCCCGTTATATTGATTGCGAGCTTGCGTTGGGTGGCGTCTCAGTCTCTGCCCGCCACTCCGAGGGCGAGACGCCCTCGGGACAGCCGGCAAGATGCCGGCGCTACCTATTCAAAGCCGCAGTGATTTCATGTGCGGCGGTTGCTATCATGCGAAGTGCCGTTTCTTCTGAGCGCTGAATGAGCCGACGCCGATGGATCGCCGACGAAGTGAATGGCGATACCGCTTCGATTCTGGGCGATCACGCTTCTCATCTTTCTCGCGTGCTGCGTGCGAAGGTCGGCCAGGAGTTCGATGTTGTCGTCTCCGCCGTCGAGAAAGGTGAACAGCCTGCAGACGTAAGGCGCGGGACAATTACCGCGATCTCAGACGGGCGAATTGAATTCGCGCTCGGTGAACGATCTCCGAGTCTGCAGATGTCTACCGCTGAGATCACGCTGGTGCTGGCGATTTTTAAGTTTGATCGGATGGAGTGGGCGATCGAGAAATGTACCGAGATCGGGGTGGCTCGCATAATCCCGCTGATTGCGCGCCGCAGCGACACGCATCTGGCCGCGGCCGCGGTGAAGCGGCACGAGAGATGGGTGCGGCTTGCGGTACAGGCATCGGAGCAGTCCCGGAGAGCATTGCCGCCTGAGGTCGTGCTTCCGACAAAGCTGAAGGATGTTGAGGCCGCGCTGCCGCCGACCGCTGTGACGCGCGTTGTTCTTTCCGAATCACTCGTGGATTCCGAATCGTCTCGGCTCGTCGACCTTTTGCATGGGGGCGCGGGTGGCGTCGTGCTTGCCGTTGGGCCCGAAGGGGGCTGGAGCGAGGAAGAATTGGCGTGGTTTCAGCAAAAGGGATGGCTCGCCGCTTCCCTGGGTCAAACTATATTGCGAGCGGAAACGGCAGCAATTGTGGCGGCGGCCCTCGCGATCGACGCTATGCGCAGCGCCTGAAGGCGTGCCCTGATACGAATCTGAGGCTTTGATACGCTGATTGCGAACTGCCCGAACGCCCCTTTAGGGGCTGCGTGCCAACCATTCCACGACCGGCTCTGATATTCTCCCGCTAAGGATTTCTCTGTGGCCTCAACCGTATTACCCCCATCGAAAATCGTTCCTGACGAGCGTCAGCAGCAGGCTATCTCGCACGTGCACGGGCCTATGCTCGTGATCGCCGGGGCTGGCACCGGCAAGACGACCGTCCTTACGCAGCGGGTTGCCAATTTGATTCGCGAGGGGCACGCGCGTCCGGATGAAATTCTGGCCCTTACTTACACCGATAACTCGGCGGCGGAGATGTTAGCGCGTGTTCGCAGCGAACTTAGAAGCGAAGCCACTATCGGCCTGCAGTCCAATACCTTTCATGCCTGGTGCGCGGGCGCGCTCAAGCGTCGCGGAGCCGATTTCGGAGTGCTCGATGATCAGGACCTTTGGATCTTCCTGCGCCGGCGCATTCGCGAATTGAATCTCAAACATTTCGTCCGCGCCGCAAACGTCGGCCAGTTTCTCGATAGCCTCCTGACATTCATGCGGCGATGCCAGGACGAGCTTGTCGGTCCCGAAGATTACCAGCGCTACGTCGAACGGCTGGAGCGCAAAGAGATTCCACTGCCTCGAGTTGCGAGCTCTAAGAAGCATAGCGAACTTACAGACGAACAGATCCTGCAGCGCTGCCAGGAAATCTCGCGAGTGTTTACGACGGTTGAAACCATGCTGGGCGAAAAGCTCGGTACGTTCGGGCACATGATCACCCGCGCTTACCGATTGCTGGAGCACGACCCGGTATTCCTCGAAGAGCAGCGTGGCCGCACAAAATATGTTCTGGTCGACGAATTTCAGGACGCGAATTTTGCCCAGGTCGAGTTGTTGGCACTGCTGGCCGGGGCGGACGCGAACATTTTTGCGGTGGGCGATCCCGACCAGGCTATCTACCAGTTTCGCGGCGCATCCAGCGAGGCCTTCTCGTTGTTCGTAAAGAAGTTTCCGGCGGCAAAGTTCGTGGCATTGGAGAAGAACCGGCGCTCGCTTTCTCCCATTCTGCGTTGTGCTTTCGGAATTGTGAACGACAATCCTCCGGTGTTTGCGCAGACGACGAGCGCGATCTCGTACCAGCGAAGCGCGCTCGCGTCGTTGCGCGACGAGGAAGCGAAGAGAGGTGGGGTTAGCGGAGACGCCTCCCCGGTCGAGATCATTACCTGGGGAGACAGAGAGGTTGAAGCAGCCGACCTTGGGCGGCGCATCCAGAAAAAACGAAAAACACTGCGTTGCAAGTGGAGCGATTTCGCGGTGCTCTACCGACAGCATGTTCATCGCGACGAAATCGTTCGCGAATTTGGCGAACGCAACATTCCCGTGTCGATTGAAGGCCTTGATGTGCTCGACACGCCCGAGGTGCGTGACGTCATTGCCTGCCTGACGGCCGCTGTGTCTCCAAATGACGCTGCCGCTTTGTTCCGGGTGGCGGCGCTTCCGCAATTCGGCATTCAAGGGCTGGACTTGCGGTCGGCGATGCGAGCGGTTCGGCGGCAAGAGCTTGATTTGCGAGGAGTGCTCGGCAAGTTGCCGGGCGGAACTCCTCTGTTGGCCGGAATTGATGAGCAGCACGCTCAAGTCGAAAAGGAAGGCGCTCGCGCTCACGACGCGGTGAGATCGGTGATTCGACACTTTCGCTTGCCAGTGTCGACGCCGGTTAGCGCGTTCGTCAACTTCGTAGAAGCATGGCAGAAGAAGCCGGTTGCCGAAACTGGCAATCCAGCGGAATTCCTCGAATATCTCGATTATTTCGTGCAGGCGCGGGGATCGGTTCCGCTGCCGCGCGTCGAAGAGGATGCCGTCCGGCTCCTGACCGCACACGCGGCCAAGGGGCTGGAGTTCCCGCACGTCGCGGTGATTCGCGGCTCATCGACTAGTTTCCCGGGAGTGTATAAGGAACCGCTGATCGCGTTTCCGAACGAGCTTCGAAGGTCGGCCAGTTCTGTGACTGACGAAAAGATCTTGCACCTTGAAGAGGAGCGCCGCCTGTTTTACGTCGCCATGACGCGGGCGAAGGACACGTTGGCAATCTATGCCCACCGGGGAATGAGCAAAAAAGATCCAAAGCCGACGCAGTTTTTACGCGAGTTCATGCTTCAGGCTGCTTGTAAGGCTCACTGGACGACGTCGTCCGCGGTAGCGATGCAAGACAGCTTATTTGCAGAGGAAGAAGAGAAAATCGCACTGCAGCAGTCGAATGTCGCGAAGTGGCTGTTGATGCCGCCCGCGAGCCCGGTGACGCGACTGAGTGCGTCGTCGATTGCCATTTATGAGCAGTGTCCGCTTCGCTTCAAGATGGAGACGGAATGGAATCTGCCGCGCGACATTCCCGCTGCCTTGCATTACGGGGCGGCGATGCACCGCATTCTGCTTACGTATTACGATGCCCAGCGTTACGGCCGTGAGATCGGCGAGGATCAATTGCTTGAGCTCTTCCGCGCCGACCTGGCGGGCGCGGGAATCGCCGATCGCTACCAGTACGAGTTGTATCTGAATCAGGGAGTCGAGCAGTTGAAGCAATTCTTCGCGGCGGCGAAGAGTTCTCCGGCGCCGGAGGTCCTCGAAACCGAACGTCGCTTCGAGATGAAGGTCGGCGATGCCACGCTAGCTGGGCGGATTGACCGCATTGACCGGATTGGCAGCGATCCCGATGCGATCGCCATCATTGACTACAAAACCGGCAAGCCTCTTTCGCAGGATGACGCCGACGACAGCTTGCAGTTAACTCTGTACGCGCTTGCGGCCCGAGAAGCGCTGGGCAAGCGCGCTGAACGTCTCATCTTCCATAATCTGGAGAACAACGCCGCCATTTGCAGCACGCGCAGCGATGGGGAGCTTGACGCGGTCAGGTTAAAGATCGAAAAAGTGGCAGATGCCATAGCGCAAGAGAAATTCGAACCGAAGCCTGGCTTCCATTGCAATTACTGCCCCTATCGCAATCTTTGCCCTGCCACTGAGCGGATCATCCCTGAGAAGTTGGCTGCGGCAGGGCAGAAGAAACCTGTCTCGCGGGTTAATTAAGCCCTGATTTGTATCAGGGCATGCCTTCAGGCATGCCGATCGAATGCTCAAAGAAACCGCTCTCAGTCGCTGAGGGAGCAGGGGGTACAGCGGCTAAAGCCGCATTCTGGTTATGCTTGCCCTGATACGAACCTCGCCTCTACGAATCGGGTGCGCGGGTGCGCTGAACACGAATCTCAATGTCAATGGGTCGGCGCGAGCTGCGCTGATACGAATCTCGTCGAAGCGGAGCGGGAGCGAATGGGCGAACGGAGATACGAACCAGATCTCGAGGGGAGAGGGCATAAGCAACGTTCCCCACAAAAAACTTTGGGGACGCTCATCGCGTCCCCTTTGTCGTTGCCTGTTGCTTTTGGTTAATGTTTCTTGCTGCTTTTTTTCTTTGCTTTCTTTTTGGTTGCCATGGATCTATTCTCCCTTTCCATTCTTCATGGAATTTATGCAACGGTGTTTTGTTGCAACTGTTTGATGTATAGAGTCAACGCGAATCGAAGTCAAGAGAAAAATGTCTGTATGGGCTCGATGCAACGCTGTACTAAAGTCACATGAGTGAGTTGATCAAGAAAAAAATCGCAACGGCTTCATCTCGTCGGTCTTGTTTTTCAATTTTGTCTCGCGCACCGTTAGATTTTTTCCCCTCCGAGTAACTGCGCGAGCTCAAACTCGACCAGCATCAGGAACTGCGACTCACTCCTCGAACATCTATAATGAAAGACGAATTCAAGCGATGAATGTTTGCCGCGCCGCGAAGCGCAAACATCGCGAAGGAGCGCAACTATGGCGGGTTCTAACGATGTTGTCATCATTTCTGCATGCCGCACACCAATCGGAAAATTTCAGGGAAGCCTCAGCGATTTAACCGCGACGAAGATTGGAGCGGTCGCGGTGCGCGAGGCAGTGAAGCGCGCCAACCTGCAGCCAGAGCAAGTTGACGAGTGCATCATGGGCAACGTCATCTCCGCCGGGCTCGGTCAAAATCCGGCGCGGCAAGCTGCGCTTTACGGCGGACTCACTCCCGCAGTAGGTGCCATGACAATTAACAAGGTATGCGGTTCTGGATTGAAAGCAGTCGCGCTTGCAGCGCAGGCAATCGAGACGGGGAACAGCTCGATCGTCGTCGCCGGAGGCATGGAGTCGATGACCAACGCTCCTTATCTGCTGCCGAATGCCCGCAAAGGTTATCGCCTCGGCAACGGACAGCTTGTCGACTCCATGGTCCACGACGGGCTCTGGGATATTTTCAACGACTACCACATGGGTGTGACTGGAGAAAACGTCGCCGAGAAATACAACATCACGCGCGAAGAGCAGGATGAGTACGCCCTCAACTCGCACCGCAAAGCGATTGCGGCGCAGAAAGAAGGCCGGTTCAAGGATCAGATTGTTCCGGTAGAACTCCCAGCCAAGAAAAAAGGCCAGGCCGCGGTAATGTTCGATAAAGATGAAGGCCCGCGCGAAGATACGACCATCGGGGCTTTGCGGGCGCTGAAGCCGGCATTCAAAAAAGACGGAACCGTGACCGCAGGCAACGCTCCCGGAGTCAACGATGCGGCAGCGGCCTTGGTTGTGACCAGCGCCTCTCGCGCGAAGGAGCTAGGCGCGGTGCCGATGGTTCGTATCGTGGCGCAGGCGACAAGCGGCGTCGAACCGAAGTGGGTAATGATGGCTCCCGTAGGCGCCGTGCAAAAAATCTGGGAGAAGACGGGATGGAAGAAAGATGAAGTCGATCTTTATGAACTGAACGAAGCCTTCTCCGTGCAAGCGATGGGAGTGAGCCGTGAACTCGGCCTCGACATGAGCCGCGTCAACGTCAACGGAGGAGCGGTCGCCCTCGGCCATCCCATCGGCGCGAGCGGAGCCCGAGTGCTGGTCACCCTGATCTACGAAATGATCCGCCGCGACGTGCATCGGGGGATCGCCGCGCTGTGTTTGGGTGGAGGGAATGCGGTGGCTATGGCGGTGGAGCGGTAGGGCCTAACGTACCTCGGCGGTAAAAGCTCGCTTCCACTCGTGGCCTTTGTGTTTGAAGGTATTTGGGGCAATCGCGCTCGCAGGTTCTATCTCGGTCACGCTTATCGTCATGGCCACCTCGCCTTTCACCAGGGCGGTAATTTGGTGGGCAACCTTGGCTCCAGCAAAGTCGGAGAAGTCTGAGCGCACGGTTTCGATTCCATCAAAGTAAGTTTTGACCAGCGTCCCTGTCTCGTCGAACCAGTATCCGCGCGCAGTTCCGCGATCCAGTTCTTCCTCCGGACTTTCATGCCCCGCTAGTACGCGGATGGTAGGGACGCCGTTGACTGTGTCTCGTCTTATTCCCCAGTCCGACTCGTGAAAGGTGTCGATCGCAGGGATAGGTTCGAGTGCCTTCAGCACGAATCGCATTGCCCCAACGTCGGGGCCTTCTTCGAATTGATAGGTGGTATCGCCGCCTCGAGAACGCAGGTAGTGGCTGTTTGCGAACCACGCCTCTCTGCGCCAATGACTGTCGTCTAGCCATGTATCCTGATACTTGCCTTGCTCGACGCCGCCCGAAACTGCTTTTGCGGAAAATTGGGCTCGCAATGTATATGCTGTCTTGCCGCCCGCCGCGGGAAAGCCTGTTTTTCGACCATTCTCGAAGTAGGCCTCTGCGCTTTCGAATGACTCCATCCCTGCTGGACGCGTTGTCTTGAAAGGAGTCGTGAGCTGCGACAACACCTGCACCGGCACGCCGTCTATGACAAACGGCTAGAAATGCATGGCCTTCACGGCTTGCTCGCCCGTCTCGTTGACTCCTCCATTTTCCGAAATTACCGGCGACATTTCTCGAATCTTCCCCTCGCGATCAACAACGATAGTGGTCGTCACATTTCCGTTTAGAGGTCCGTCTTTGAGAGGCGGCCATACTATGGGTTCCGTGGGAAGTAGATTTTTTCTGAGGGTAATTTCGTCGACACTAACCGTCTGCGGTGGCTGGGTGTCGGAACCTGCGGCGGTGGCGTCAAAAAATCCGGCGGAAGTCGTTTTAAGTCCTTCGAGTTTCGTAATTTTAGCTGTCACTTGCGGCGACCCCACGTTTAAAGTTCTCGCGACCTTGCGCCCGTGAAAATTCGAATAGTCTTTAAACTCGGCGCCCCATCCAAAGCCGCCCGCATAGAGCAATTGCCCGGTGCTTTCATTCAAAGCAATATAAGAACGCGAAATGTTTTTAACCTCGGCTGTGCCGCTGACGGTCGTCCAGTCGATGCTTACTTGCCCCATCAAGCGTTTCACTTCGCCGGTCGGTATCTGCTCAAGAACACGGTCAAGTGCAGGAACAGGCTTAACCAATTCGAGGGCGGTTTCACGTAGCCACTCCGGAAAATAGTCGCCCTCGCTCTTCTGCCAAGATTTGCCGTCATTCATAATCTCGACTTGATGGAACTCTGGCGAACGTACTTCACGCTTCCACTGTGTAGAAGAAGCCCACCATATCTCGACCTCTCCCGTTCGGCCGGAAGCGTTATCGCGAGCGAAACTTGGAGCCAAGTCCGCTTTCAGGTGAAATGGCCTAGTGCCAGGCTGGTCGAGAGTGCATTGCTCCACTGCTTTCCTGACAAGCTTGGGAGGTTTTCAGCATGGCCAAGAACTGGCCAGATAAGAGAAACAGCCAGAGTGATCAGAGATAGCCTTCGCATGCGCAACACTGTACACAACCTCCGTGAAGAAGGGAATATTAGGCTGGCGAGTCTTAATTCCGACGATCTGGACGGAATCGGTTGTGGCGGCTGACCGAGCGATAACGGGGCAGCCACACTAAGGTTGAAAAGCTACCTTTGAGCAGTTATAGGAGCATCAACACGTCGGGCGCTCGAAATCACCCGGTTGATGTCTGCTTGGGTGATCGTCAAAGGCCCCGCGTCTTTTCTTGAGAAGGTGAATTCAAGGAGGCCATCGGACGAGTACAGCACCAGCTCTATCTTCTTAGGGTGCTTTTTCGGATCGCCGTACTGAAATCCTTTGAATTCGTTCGACCTGACATTAAAGATGCCCGAATCTCCGATCACGATGAAGGATTTGACAACGAGGAGTGGCAAAGTCCGGGCAACGTCGGCTCGTGAATCGAAGATCCCAACGCTGGTGGGTGTCGTTTTGAGCGCGAGGCTCAGGAAGTCGTAATCCGATTGCGATGCTTTGTCGCCATATGCTGCTCGAAAAATCTCTGGATTTTCGCCAGAATTCCTTATAAAGGTGTCCATGATGTCGTGAGTTGATCCATGCGACATCAGCAGATCCAATCCTGATCGGAATGGGATCCGCACCATCGCTTTTTGCTGGATCTTCTCGTTGTCGATATCTCGCCAGGGAACGTCGAATTCAGAGCCAAAATATGCCAGTTTCTCTCCCTCTTCCCGACTAATGGTTTCATCACTCAGCTGGACCGGGATCATGTTGGCGATAGGAATATTGCGAAATGCGTGTCGCGTCTGGAGAACCATTAACGTTTGGAACCCAAACAACCAGAGATAGACGCCGATTGGGATAATGAGTGCGAGACCGAGCAGATATCTCCTGGTTCTGCTCTTGTGAACGCGCTGCCTCGATTCGGATCCCATATGGAGAGTCTAGAAAATGGTTCCGCAGCGGGCATGTTACGGAAGGCGCTTGAACAGAGGTTTCATGGCCTACAATGACACCGTGCGTCTCAGTCTTCCCGACACCGCTAAACGAGGAGCTTCCTGGCTGTCACGCGACCTGTACGCGGGCTCGCGACCGCGAACGCGGGCAAGCCTGGACCGTGATTTTGATGTCTTGCCCTAAGAGCAATAGAAATCGTAGTAATCGATCCATAGAAAAGCCTGCGAGATGCCCACGAATGAGTGCCGAAACCTTAGGCTGGTCGATGCCAAGTATTTCGGCCGACTGAATTTGCGTCAATTCTCGCTCTCGAATTACCAGGGCAATCTTGTGCGCCAGCTCCGCCTTGGCGAGAGCTTCTTCAGCGTCGGGCAATCCTAAATCGGCAAAAACGTTGCCAGAACTCACCGTGTAGTCTCGTTCGCGCTTCGGCATGATCATCTATCCCAATTCTTGCTCTATCTTTAGAGCGCGTTGCAAACGCTGGTTGATAAGATCCATCACAGTCTTTGGCGTTGCGATACCGCGTTTCGACTTCTTTTGAAATGCATGCAGCACGTAGACAGCGTTCTTCAGTTTTACCGTATAGACCGTGCGAAACGTGTCGCCGCGATGGTCGGAAACCACTTCCAAAACACCGGATCCGACGTGCTTCAGCGGCTTTGCGTCTACATGCTTGTCGCCGACTTGCGCTTGATATAAAGCGTATCCAAGGTGTTGTTGCACGGGACGGGGAAAGTCTCGGAGGACACGATGCGTATCGGCAATGAAAATCAGCCGTTTCAGCATAGACCGCCCCGCTCTCTATATGCTAAATATAGCATATACTCGAAATCGTTCGCTGTAATTCAGTCAAGTTTGAACGAAGTCCAAACTTACCTGATAGGTGTTCGGCCTGGACGGGCGAGTCGCCCGTCCCCACACTATTCGTCTTACAGGCCTTCATCCAGATTAATAGCCAGCACCATCTTCTCCAGTTCCCGCTCGGCCTGACCCAGTTGCGCTTTCAGGTCGGCGATCTCTTTGCGGAGGGCGGTGAAGCGGTCTTCCTGTTGGTTGAGTTGCGTGGTGTAGCGCTGGGTCAGGCTTTTTTCTTCGGCGGTGCCTTTCAGGGCTTTCATGTTTTCACGGACGCGACCCTGATCTTGCGTTAGTTCGGCTACTTCTCTTTGGTGCTCCGCGATTTGCTGGTTGAGGCCGTTGATTTTCTGTTTCTGCGTAAGGATCTGGTCGAAGGCCTGTTGCAATGCCGGAGTGATATGGCTTTGCTTGACCAGGATCGCCACCAGATTGCTGTCGAGATTCGTCAGGACGTATTGAGACTCTTCCGACCGCTTCTCGTCCACCACCAGAGTTTCGGTCTTGCCTCCATCGACTTTCACTCGAAAACGGTGGAAGGACTTCGATGACTCTTCGGGTTTGGGGCCGTCTTTCGAAAGCTTCCAGTCCCCCTGCGCCGGGTGTTCAATGACCACGTCGCGCGGCGATGTGTCGGCGTTGCGAACCACGTACTTCGTGGACTGGCGCTGCTCTCGGTTCAGCTCCATCATGCCGTGGACAATTTTGACGTGCGTGTAGGGCTGCTCGTCCGCTTCGACCTGTGATTTCACTTGCACGGCGGTATCGGCGGCATAGGAAAGCAAACGGCGTTCGTCGGGATGCACGGTCGAGAAGAGACCTTCTCCGGCAAAGGTGCCGCTGTCGATGATGTTGAAGGTGCCGGAATCGAGCGTTTGTCCGCTCGTGTTCTTCAGCCAGAGGGCCCTCAATGCTCCCGATTCTGCATTCCACATGGTTACCTTGTCGGCTTCGATGGGGGCATTCAGGATTGGCACCAGGGCAGATTGATTCTTTGCCAGCGAGATTCTTTCTCCGAGATCGTATTGGAAGAAGTCGCCGACCTCTTTGCCTTCTGCGTCTGCAGCTTGTCGGGTTAAAGCGGTGCCGAGCATCGCTTCGGAGGTGTCGACCAGGGCCGATGCGCCGCTCACCTCTACCGTTTCGTTGACTGATTTCTTCAGCTTGTCGTCACTGCGCGCGCGGAATACTGCGCCTGCTACTCCGCCGGCGCGTCCGGCGGGAGTTCCAACCCCGACTCCGGATCCAGTTCCGGCCCCGCCGCCTGATCCATAGCCCACTGCCGATGCCGGCGAGTTTTCGTCCTGCAGCGTAGCCTCATGCGATTGCGGAGTGAGTTGTACGGCCTCCGGCAGTGGAATCACGGGCCTGCGCGTGTAGAAGGGCTGCGATATCTCCTGAATAAACGATTGCGGTGCGCCGGCGACCAGCGTGAGGTGAATGTCTTTCCAGTCTTCTCCGATCGTGTTGTCGACGATCGCCCAGCCTTGCAGGCGCGGTTTGGTAGTGGCCTTCTCAGAAAGAAGGATGCGGTAGGTGCTCTTCCACACGGGAACCTCGCTGACGTAGCTGACGAAAACTTCGCGGTCTCCCGTACCCGAGGCCGAGATCGTCATACGGCGCAGGTCGCGCGACCGCGAGGAACTGATGAGACTGAGATACCGCCCCACCTCGTCGTTCAAATCGCGATCGGCAAGCCGGACCGATGTGCCGGGGCCGAGCTCGAAATTCTTCATTTCGCCGCCGTCTGAGATGATGGAAAACTCGGTTGTCTCGACCGTGTCGCCCTTCGCGGTCTGCTTCTTAGTCTTGTCGACGCTTAGGAGCTTCCCGGTGGAGGTGGACGAGCCATTTCGGACTTCCACCCGGGCTCCTCGCAAAGCAATGAGAAAGCCGTCGCGGGTGACTTCCTCGCCAAAAGGCAGGCGCAGGGCCCTGAGCCGTTCTGACAGCGGAGCGATGGAGTTGTATCGCACCGACGAGATGCGCCCCTGTCCCAAGTCAACGACGGTGAGTGACTTGATGACGTCGTTCAATTGCGAAGTTGTGAAATCAATATTCAGTTCCTGCTTGCCGCGAACCCGGGCGGAGTGCTCGAAGTATCCGACGCCGTTCTTATAGAGCACGACTCGCTGCACCGGCAGGCGGTTATGCTCGTCGTTCATGGCGGCAGGAGCAGCAATCGGAACGCTGGCGGCGATCGGGGTGGCTGGCTTCGGCGCTCCTTTAACTGCCGCTCGATTGGCCGACGTGGTCTGGGAGTTAGCGCAAATGCAGCACGCAAAAAGGATGAGCAGAGACGCACGGACGCAGTAGGACATCGGAGTGAACTCCTGACCAAGTCGTTATCTTCGGGGCCCGTTGAGCTTAGTTCGCCGGCGCCGCTGCGGGCGCTACTTCTCTAGACATCGGCAGTGTGATCCGCAACGCCGCGCGGTGATAGAAGTTTTCGTTTCAACTTTCGAGGCGATTGCAAACTACCGGTTTTCGTAAGAATCGGTCACTCTATCCCGATCTTTTACTCCAATCCTTCTACCAGGTATAGATCGGCCAGCATGCGGTGATAGCCGAACACGCAGGTTTTGGCGTCGGGCGTCATGAGAATTGGACCAATCGTTTCTACCCCCGCGGGATCGGATGGCATCAGTTGTTTCCACAGCGTGCGTTGGCCGGTGCGCAGATCGAGGCGGTCGACTTTGGCGGGCAACTCTCCAGGCTGATAGATGTAGAGCGATTGCCCGTCTTCGCTGAATGTGATGGGTTGTTCTCCCGCACTCAGTCCGGGAATAACTCGCGGCTCGCCGCTTCCCGATACAGGGAAGAGATAACCTTTTTGGTCGGCGCCGATCGCGGCCACTAACTGCGAATCGGGAGAGATGACAAACGCGACTCCATTCACTCCCTCTGGCGATATAGTTTGGCTCTTGCCTGAAGCAGAATCGAAGACGTACAGCCGTACGCCCTTCCCCGGTTCATTGCCGGAGAACAAGATGCGCTTGCCGTCCGGAAACCAGCGCGCCCAGGAGTGATTGACATTATCCTTGGTGAGATCTTTGGGCTCGCCCGCGCCGGTAGTCAAAAGGCGAAGCTGCGAAGGGGTATCTTGCGTCTGCGCGATCACTGACTTTCCGTCTGGAGACAATGACACCGCTCCGCCTTCGCCGAGCAAAACAGCGGGCGAGCCATCCGTCTTGCGAATGTAGACAGCATAGGAAAGGCCGCCGGATTTTGAGTAGGCCAGGGATCCGCCTCCGCCCTCTTCATCAAAAAGCAGAGTCTTGCCGTCGGCGGAAAGTCCAGCCGGGTAGGTGTAGTCGAGCCAGGAAAGATCACGTTGCTTCAATTCGTCCTTGGTAAGGGCGACTAACTCGCGCCGCCAGCTTGCGCGCATCATCAATACCCGGCCGTCTTTGAAAATATCGAACAACATGAGCGCGCCCGGCAGACGTAACACCATCCGCTCTTTGCCACTGAGGGTGACTGCGTAGAGGGTGCGATCGACGCCGGATTTACTGGCTGTAAACCAAACTTCATTTCCGCTCGGGGCCCATGCCACACCTTGAATCGTGTACCACTCGCCGGAAAGCGTAGTCTTCTTACCGTTCATGTCGACGATCGCGAGCGAACCGCTGTCGTCTCCCTGCACCGGATGGTCGATGAACGCGATTCGATCGCCCTTAGGAGAGACGCGCGGATGACCAATCCATCCTCCGGTTTCGTAGAGAGATTTTCCGATGGGAAATTCCAGGCGATTGCGTCCGCCAAAATTTCGAACTACCGCGAGAGCGCTTCCATCTGCCGCCCAGTCCGCCCACTGCACCTGCTCCAGCACCTCACGAGGCGCGCCGCCCACCATGGGCGCTCGCGCCAGCGTTCCCATATTTACCCAGGTGCCAATGGCTTGGCTGTTGAGCAGCACCGCCATTTCTGACGTCGAAGACACCGACGCCAGCTGCGTGCGGTTAAGGCCCATCGACCGGGCTTCGGGAGCCTCTGGCCGCGCCGTAAAAATATCCACCGGCGTGCCTTGCCACGCCGCACTGTAAAGTATCGTCTGCCCGTCGGGAGCGAAGCGGGCAGAGCGCACGCTGCCGCGGCGAAAAGTGAGCTGGTGGTAAACCGGAGGAGGCAGCGCCGCCTTGGAAAACAAAAACTTTCCACCAATAAGTCCGGCCGCAAGCACGAGCAATGCGCCAATCGCCAGCGCCAGAAAAGGCAACGGTGATTTGTTGGTTGCGACCGGCGCTGCCGCTAAGGCTGGAGCGCTTCCGGACGCATAATTTTGCGTTGCCGAAGACCCAGACGCAGATGCGTCCGTGATCACCGACGTCCGCGAGGATTCTATCGAGCGCTTCAGCCTTTTCAAATCAGCGCGGAGTTCTCCCGCTGTCTGGCAGCGCAAGTCGCGATCTTTTTCTAAGGCTTTGCTGATGGTTTCTTCCAGCTTCACTGGAAGCGCGGGCCGCAGTCGAGTCGCCGACGTGGGAGCGCGGTTGAGAATCTCGTCGGTGATCACCGCCGAAGTCTCTCCACGAAACGGCACAACTCCCGTCGCCATTTCGTAAAGCACGACTCCAAACGAGAACAGATCGGTGCGTCCATCCAATTCTTTTCCGCGCAACTGTTCGGGAGACATGTACGCCACGGTCCCCACCGCCGTTCCCGGACTGGTAAGGTCGAGATGGGCGACGTCGGCGCGAGTTTGCGATTCATCAAACGCCGGCCTGGTAGATCGCGCAATCTTCGCCAGTCCGAAGTCGAGCACCTTGGCGTGCCCGCGGTCGGTCACAAAAATGTTCGCCGGTTTGATGTCGCGATGCACGATCCCATTGCTGTGCGCCGCCTCCATCGCGTCGGCGACTTCAATGCCCAGACCAAGCAAGTTGTCGAGTTCCATGGGGCGGCCCTGAATCAGATGCTTCAGCGTCTGACCGGTGAGGCATTCCATCACGATGAAAAGTTGGCCTTCATGCTCGCCAATTTCGTGAATGGTGCAAATGTTGGGATGGTTCAGAGAGGACGCAGCGCGCGCCTCGCGGCGAAACCGCTCCAGCGCCTGCGGATCTTGCGAAGCTTCTTCAGGCAGGAACTTCAGGGCGACAAAACGCCCCAACGCGGTATCCTCCGCTTTGTAGACAACACCCATTCCGCCGCCACCGAGCAACTCCACGATGCGGTAGTGCGAAACTGTTTTTCCAATCATTAATTAGGAAATGTGCTCCAGGTTTCGGGGGAGAAACCGAGCGACCAATTTTAGGGGCAAGACGGTGACCCGTCAATCGCCTTGTGGACTTCGCCGCCGGCATCTCACAAAGTCCCTGGCTCTATTTTGAAAGCGGCTTAATTAGCGGACGACACAGACCCATTCTCCATCGCCTTTATCCAGGTATCGGTTAACCGGCCGTGGGGCTTGTGGGGTTTTCCTTTTTGCGCACCTTTTTCGTGTGTGGCTTCGGTGACGACAATCGTATCGCCAAGATATGGTGCGCAATCAGGCAGGGCTGGTTTTTCCAGGCATATTGGGATCGGAATTCTTTATCGCCGGCAGCGTGATTGTGAACACTGCGCCTCCGTCTGGAGCCGAGGCGGCTTCGATGTTGCCGCCGTGTTCGCGCAAGACTGTCTTGCAGATGCTTAGGCCCAGGCCGGTACCGCGGCCGGGGCGCTTGGTGGTGAAGAAGGGGTCGAAGATGTGGGCCAGGTTTTCAGGGGCGATGCCGGGGCCGTCGTCCCGAAAGACGATCCAGACCGACTCAGGTTGGCGCCCAATGCGGACGCGAATCGTCCCTTTGCCACGGCTCTCGCGAATCGCCTGCTCGGCGTTTAACAGAAGGTTCAAGAAGACCTGCATCAATTGGTTCGGGTCGGCGACGATGGCGGGAATGTTCTGCTCCGGCACAAAGTCGACCGTGATGTTGCTCTTGCGCAGCGGATAGGTCTGCATCTGCACCGTGCGTTGCACGATTTCGTTGAGATCGACCTGGCTTCTTCCGGGAGCGGGCGGACGCGCGAAATATTGCAGGTTCTGCACGATCTCGGCGGCGCGTCTTGCTTCTTTGTGCAACACGGCAAGCTGTTTGCGTGCGCCCTCGCTTGTCTCGCCTTCCTGTAAAAGCTCGGCCATCCCGAGAATGCTGGTCAGCGGATTGTTGAGTTCGTGTGCGAAGCCGCCGATCATCTGTCCCATGGCGGCGAGGCGCTCGCTTTGGATGATCTGCTGCTCGAGCTTCTTTGCCGTGGTTACGTCGCGGACGGAGATGATTACGCCTGAGGGCTTGCCTTCAGCGTCGAGAAGCGGACTTGCCATGCCGAGCATAGTGCGGCCGCTGGTGTCCTGATGACGCGAACTGTATTCGCATGATGTGCGAGTGCTTTCTCCTGCTGCCACCGTGTGGTAGAGCTTGGCCAAGTCGGGAGAAGTCGTCTCGGCATCGTCGATGCTCTTGCCCAGCAACTGATCGGGACCGTATCCGAGCAACTCGCGAATACGCGAGCTTACGAATGTGTATTTTCCGTTCAGGTCGATAACCAGAATCAGGTCAGGGAAGCTTTCGAGCAGTTGCAGGCGGAATTCTTCTTGTCTCCGCAGCTGCCGCTCCATAGCATGCTTTTCAGTCACGTCGACGAGCGTGCCCTGGTAGCGGACGAGTCTTCCGTCTTCTACAACGCCGGTCGAAGTGTCGACGCACACGGCGATGCCACCATCTTTTTTTCGCAGGCGAACTTCGCGGGTGCGGGTGCGTCCGCTTTGGCTGCCGATATGCCCGAGAACGGGATCTTTCTCCGCATCGATATTCAATCCCTCGGCAGGCAATTGCAATAATTCGTCTTTACTGGCGTAGCCAAGAATCGAAACCAGAGCGGGATTCACCTCCAGCAGCTTGCCTTGCCCGTTGCTGATGTAAACGCCTTCCTGAAGCGACTCGAAGAGGGTTGAGAACCGCCGCTCTTTCTCGCGATCAGAGGTCACGTCACGCGCGAGGATGCTGGCTCCGGTGACTTCGCCATCTTTGACGATGGCATTGATGACACAGTCATAAAAGAGTGGCCGCGGACTGTTCTTCAGTCGAACTTCGATCACTCCCGACCAGCTGCGCTTTTCCATGAAGCGTTCCATGCTGGCCTGTCCCTCGACCCGTGGACGTCCGTCGAGGAGTGCATCGAGCTTGTGGCCGACGAGTTCCTGATAACCGACGCCAAGAATTTCTGTGACGCGACGATTCACGATGCGCAAGGTGCCATCGAGGGAGATGGCAAGGGCAACGTCATCGAGAGAGTCGATGAGTTCTTTGAAAGAACGTTGCGAGCGCAGAATCACCTGGCCAAGCTGATCGAGTTGGTCTTCGGACGGGGCGCCTCCGACCTTACTCTGCAAGCCTTGCACAATTTGCTTGAGATCGCTGACTTCCTTCTTACGACCGAAGGCGTAGGCGGCAAAGAGAGTAGCGAGCAGGAAAAGTCCGGCAGGAATAGCCCATAAGCGGTAGGGCAAGTACTGCAAATCCTTCCAGGAAAAGTACGCTACGGCGGCTGCCAGCAGAATCACCAGTCCTAGCGCCCAACGCCACAACCGGTTTTCTTCGTGCTCCAAACGATTTGGCCCCCGCTCGGGGTGTTTCGGCGCTGGACCGTCGGGTGGCATGGCGCGTCTCCTATGACGCAAAACTCTGTGGGAAGATTGCCCTAAATGTAGCACCGAACCCCTGAGCGCAACGGAGAAGGTTCTCTCAGGTTCCGTCACGGTAACCGGGTGACGGTCGTCACAGCGGAGCAGTCATTCTGCAAATAACATGCGTGTCAGGGATCACCCGTCCTCGCTAGCCGAAGTGTCTAACCGAAGTTTGTTTCCGGCCTTATGCTCTACAAAACTCTCAGCGCAGCGGTCTATGGAATCGACGCCAATATCATTGAGGTGGAAGTCGACGTATCCGGGGTAAAGATGTCCGAGGACCACTTTCACACCGTTGGCCTGCCCGACGCCGCGGTGCGCGAGAGTCGCGACCGCGTGCGCTCGGCGCTGAAAAACTGCGGCTATGACATCCCGCCAACGCAGATCACCATCAATCTGGCGCCGGCTGACATTCGCAAGGAAGGGTCGGGCTTCGACCTTCCGATGGCGCTAGGGATTCTCGGCGCGTATGGAGGTTTGAACAAGAAAGAGATTCCCGATGCCCTTTTCGTCGGCGAATTGTCGCTGGATGGCCGCGTGCGCGGCATCCGCGGGGCCTTGCCGATCGCCATTGAGGCTCGCCGGACCAAGGTGAGACGTTTTGTTGTGCCTGAAGTCAACGCGCGCGAGGCCGCCATGGTTGGGGACGTCGAGGTTTTCCCGGTTAAAACGCTGCTCGAAGTGATTCACCTGATCAATGCCGGCAACGGCGTTTCACGCATGCAGGTCGACACCGCCAACCTGCTCAATGAGGCGCAGCAGTTCCACGTCGACTTCAAAGACGTTCGCGGACAGCAGACGGCCAAGCGCGCGCTCGAAGTCGCCTGCGCCGGTGGACACAACATTTTGATGATCGGGCCTCCGGGATCGGGCAAGACGATGCTTGCGAAGCGTATGCCGACCATACTTCCGCCCTTCACTTTTGAGGAAGCGCTTGAGACCACCAAGATTCACAGCGTCGCCGGAGTGCTCGACGCGCACGCTGGTCTTGTGGGCCTGCGGCCATTTCGCTCCCCTCATCACACCATCTCTGACGCCGGGTTGATTGGCGGCGGAGCGATTCCTCGCCCCGGAGAGGTCTCGCTCGCTCACAACGGAGTGCTCTTCCTTGACGAGTTTCCCGAGTTTCCACGAAACGTGCTCGACGTGATGAGGCAACCGCTTGAGGATGGCACGGTCTGTATCGCCCGCGCCGCAATGTCACTGACGTTTCCGGCGCGCTTCATGCTCGCGGCCGCGATGAATCCTTGCCCATGCGGATTCCATAACGACCGTACCCGTGAATGCCATTGCACGCCGCCGATGATTCAACGCTACGTCTCGAAGATTTCCGGCCCGCTGCTCGACCGCATCGACATCCACATCGATGTCCCGGCGGTGAATTATAAAGAGATGCGCAGCACGAAAGAGGCAGAGAGTTCGGCCAGCATTCTGGAGCGTGTTGTGCGCGCCCGCGACATCCAGCTAAAACGATTTGCGACCGGAAAGCAAAAACTTTACTGCAACGCCCAGATGTCATCGCAGCAAATCAGGAAATTCTGTGAGCTCTCCGCCGACTGCGAGCGCCTGCTTGAAAGAGCTATGGCCCAACAGGGACTCAGCGCCCGCGCCCACGACCGCATCCTGAAAGTTGCACGGACGGTTGCTGATCTTGACGGTATGCCTCAGCTTGAGCCCAAACATATCGCCGAAGCGATTCAGTACCGGACGCTGGACCGGACGTATTGGGTGTGACGGCCAAACCCTTTAAAGGAATTCGTCTCAACTATCTTTGGCGAGAATAACCGTTGCTTTTAGGACGGTAAAATTGGTGGCCTGGCGCCTCTATAATTGAAGCCGGAGAGATTATGCCAGGCTGGGGTACAGGGAGCTTCGAGAACGAAGACGCGCAGACTTTTTTAGGGGCGCTCAATGCGAAAGAACCCGACGAACTGAAGAGTGTTCTGGCGCGCGCCGCTGAGTCGAACGAATATCTGAATTCTCCGGAAAGCTGTATCGTCATCGCTGCCGCTGAGGTCGTGGCGAGCGCTAAGGGAATGCCTCCCGAGAAAGTGCCGCCGCAAGTTGCCGCTTTCGTCGAAAAAATTGATGGCGAGCCCAGTGCCGAAATGAATGATTTGGCGCGGCAGGCGGTGGAGAAAGTTCGGACCAACTCTGAGCTTAAAGATCTTTGGCTTGAGGCGGACGGGCTGAATGAGTGGAGTGCGGCGCTTCGCGATCTGGAGCAGCGGCTCAGCAGCTAAGTTGTTATTCGCTTCCTGCAGGGGCTCGCTACCCGGCAGTTGATACGTCCGAGGTCCTTTGCTTCGCTCAAGATGACAAATTGTTGAAGAGCTGGCCTCGCCGGGGCATCTTTACGGAATGATTTCGTCTGCGGCGGCGCTTGCCAGCACGCATAGGTCTCGGAACACGCGGGCGTTGAATGGATCAGAAGCTCCGGCGGCCTGCAGAATGCCGGCAAACCTCGAGCGCAGTATGCGGTAGATTTGCATCATCTGTTCGATCGTCGGTTGACGTTTGGTCCTGACGAAGGCATTGCACAACTCCCGCAGAACTCCCCGCACGGTTCCATCGTGAACGTAAACGTCGGTGCCATCGAGGTCGCTGAGAGATTTCTTGATGCGGTGCCGCCTGGTCTCGCAAACGATCCAGGCATGATTCGGAATGCTACTTCCGACGGTCAGACCGAGCTCGAAGGGCATATTGAAGCGAGGGGTGCGCGGCGCGGTGCGGTCCAGTTGCACGCGCGACAAATCGTGAATGGAGTATTGCGAAGATTTGATCAGGGAAATGATCCGAACCAGCCGTCTTTGACTGAATGGAATTTCGAGTGTCGCCCGCGGAGTGAATCCAAAGGCGCTGATTCCGGCGATGTAGGCGAGCAGGAGATTTTCGAAAGCAGCGTCGTAAGGAATATTTAGAAAGACGCGATTCTTCCTAGAGATTAGCTTTTGCGGATTTCGTTTTTGTAGTGGAGACTTTTGCGCCGGCATTGCGGACACGGCTCTTTCTCGCAACAGAGGTTGAAGACCTCTTAATGGAATGAGCTTTGTATGCGGAACCCTTCGATGCGAAACCTGTCTCGCTCGATACGGTCGGCTTTGCTGTGTGATCTCCGTTGCGCCGAGCCAACTTGATCAATTCTTCGGTGCGAGCGCGCGAGACGCCGAGAATTCGGGCGGTGTCGTACGGCGTCGCAAACGCGCTATTGACTCGAATCGGCTTCATACAAACTGATTATAAAGCATCAGTTTTCGGGGCGGCTAAATCAGTCAGCTGCCACGTCGCGATTTGTTCCGCCTTGTTCCGCCGCGGCCCGCTCTGCCTGTTGCTCGCGGAGAGCGCGGTTCGACGGCAAGCCAGCGTCGCGAATCTTGTACAGCAGGGCGCGATAGCTGATGCCTAGCGTCCGTGCAGCTTGCTTGCGATTCCAGTGATGATGCTGCAGAACCTTCAAGATGACTTTGCGCTCAAGTTCGCGCACGCACTGCCGCGTCAGCTTTTTCAGAGAGATGGGGCCATCCAGCGAAATCTCAGGAGTGATGAAGTCAGGCTCGCGCGTGACCAGGTCGTTCGTGATCACTTCCTCGTGCCCGAGGATGACGTAACGCTTAATCAGGTTTTCCAGTTCGCGAATGTTACCCGGCCAATGATATTTCTGCAGCACGGCCAGCACTTCATTCGACAACGGGCGTGCACGGCAGTTGAATTTGCGGTTGTAGTACTCAAGGAAATAGTGGCAAAGGCCTTCGATGTCGCCGCGGCGTTCGCGCAGCGATGGCATCCGCAGGTTTACGACGTTGATGCGGTAGTAGAGGTCCTGCCTGAACGTGCCGGATTCGATCTCCGCCTCAAGTAGACGGTTGGTGGCGCAGACGACGCGCACTTCAACTCGTTTATCTTCCTGCGCGCCAATGCGGCAGAATTGGCCGTCCTGCAAAAGCTGAAGCAACTTCGATTGCAGGGACATGTCGAGCTCGGAAATTTCATCGAGGAACAACGTGCCGCGGTGAGCCAATTCGACTCGCCCCGGCTTCGATCCTACCGCGCCGGTAAAGGCGCCGCGTTCGTAGCCGAAGAGCTCGCTTTCGAGCAAGGTGCCTGGGATCGCCGGGCAGTTAACCTTCACATAGGGGCCAGACTTCCACGGTGAAAGGGTGTGAATGAGGCGGGCGATGATGTCTTTGCCGGTGCCGCTCTCCCCTGTAATAAGGACGGGAACATTCGCCGCAGCAACGCGTGACAGTCGCGATCGAACCGCCTGCATCGCTTCCGAATGTCCGAAAACAATATTGTCAGGGGGAATTTCGCCGAGCGACTGCGCCAACGAGGTTACGGAAAGTGTCGTCATATGGGTGAATGTTCCTTGCGAGAACTATGTCTCTCGCCTGCACTAAAAGTGCATCCCGAGCGCCAAAACCAAGTAACAGGAGGAGGGTGACACCACTTGGCTAGGTTAAAAGCTCGGCTATGAATGCTTTAGAGTAATGATACTGCAAAGATCTTCAGATTGGGCACAGTACGAAGGTGCCACCTTAAGTTTGGGGAAGGGTGGGAAAATTAGTTCACACTGCGGCGCTGGCTTTTCTCAACTGTTTACGGGGAACGGTCGAGGAATTCGTGCTCAGACAACGGGCAAACTTCAAGCCTAATAGATGATAGTCGTCGAGGTGGGCGACCCAAACTGCCTTGGCGTTGATGACCTTGGGCGAGGTCTTGATGCCGCTCATGTGCCCGAGCGGAGCGCTCGGGATTTCGAGTGAAACCAGCGCCGACTTTGGCAAAGAGCGGCGTGAGACCACCAAAGCTCCACCCGGAGAAATGTTAACCGCGGTGGCAAATTCCAGGGAATCACGGCCATTTCCGTCACGGGTTCTGACGAAAACCGGAATGGCCAAGTCTAGCCGGGCCCACTTGCGCTGCTCTTTCTTCGATATGCTGTCAGACACCTATGAATCCACCCTATGACCGGCTCTGTCGGGTGAACTATCGCACCTAGGGGGCCAAAGTTAGGTCAAATGCTGAGATTTCGAATTTGCCTGAGAATCGGCGCTGGATAAGGGCCCTCAAGAAGTAAGGTAAATACCTTACATAGCTTTAAATGACCATAAGTCATGAATGAGAAGTGCAACATTTTACCCTTCGGTAATCGTTGGGGTCGTTTAAGATTGACACCCCTAACGCTCGACAATACGATTAATTCATCCCCGCGTTCTGTTAAGTAGAAGTTTCCTCCCCGATTGCGAGCGTTTGATCTTTCCAATGCACTCTACTTCCGACAAAACCTCTACTACTGCCTCAGGAAAGACCGTCGAGAACGGAGCGGAACAGCGCGCCTTGCTTGAAAAAGCGGGGCAGCAAGCGACAGACGCTGTCGCTCAGGAACTGGCCCAGTTGCGCGACCGGTACAACAAGACGACGAATGCGTTGGCGTCCGCCGCACACGATCTCAAGACTCCTCTTGCGATCCTGAACGGCTATATCGAGTTATTGCAAAGCCAGAAACTAGGTCCGCTCAACGAGCGCCAGCGCGAGGTCATGGACGATATGTTCCTGAGCGGCCAGCGCTTACAGCAATTCATTCAGGATTTTTTGACCTTCAGCGTGCTCGAAATCGGCGAATTGAGAATGCAGTACGTGGAAGGCGACATTAACGCCTGCCTTTCGGAAGTTTGCCGTCTGTGGTCAGGGCGTTTTCAGGATCGCGGACTAGCGTTGTACTTCCTGGCGAACGACAAACTGGCGCAGTTTGCTTTCGATGGTCCGAAGGTCCAGCGAATTGTATCTAACCTTTTGGAGAACGCTTCTAAGTACACTCCTTCCGGGGGGACGGTGTGGCTGCATGCGGAGCCGCACATGTGGGAGCGCCGCGGTTCGGGAAGTCCACCGGTTGGCGGCGAGCGACGGCGGCAATCCGTGAACCTGCCGAACTCCGTAAAGGTGAGTGTGGCTGACACCGGACCGGGTATTCGTCCGGAGTACCACTTGGAGATTTTCGACGACTTCTTTCGGCTACCGGGAAGCGAAACGTCAGAAGGCATGGGGCTGGGTCTGGCGATTGCCCGACGATTGCTCCAAGGCATGAACGGCAAGATCTGGGTTGAGAGTGAACCGGGCGCGGGTTGTAAATTCTCTTTTCTTGTCCCTACGAAACCGATCTACAGTGCAGCGCAACGAGGAATGATGAAATGAGCCAAACCGCCAACATTCTGCTGGTGGATGACGAACCCGGAATGCTGCGTTACATCCGCACGCTTCTTGAGGTGGATGAGCACAAAGTTCAAACCGCAAGCACGGGGGAAGAGGCAGTCGAAAAGGTTCAAAAGGGCCTGAGCCCGGACCTCGTTTTGCTCGATCTGCTCATGCCCGGGATCGATGGGCTGCAGACGCTCGAACAGTTGCGCAAGATGAAGCCGGGGCTCAAGTGCGTGATGCTCTCTTGCGTCAACGACACGCGAAAAGTTGTGCAGGCCATGCGCCTGGGTGCGGTCGATTATTTGACCAAGCCGTTTCAGAAGGCTGAGCTCGATGCCGTCATCACGCAATGCATTGGTGGGGCTAAAGGCGAGAGCTACGCCGGAGAAGTCGAAGAACTTTGTGATGACGTGTTTTTTGTTGCCGCCAGTCCGGCGATGAAGAAGATCCGGTCGCAGGCGGCGTTGGTTGCGAACGTCGAAATTCCCGTGCTCTTGCTGGGCGAGAGCGGAACCGGCAAAGAAGTTCTCGCGCGCCTGATTCACAAGCTTTCGCCCCGCGCTCATCGCACCTTTTTGAAAGTAAACTGCGCCGCCGTGCCTGCCGACCTGCTCGAGAGCGAGTTGTTCGGCTACGAAGCTGGAGCGTTCACGGGTGCGACGCATCCGAAACCGGGCAAATTCGAAATTTGCAATAAAGGCACGATTCTGCTCGACGAAATCGGCGAGATGCCTCCACTGCTGCAGGCGAAACTCTTGCACGTTTTACAGGACCAGACGTTTTCGCGCTTAGGCAGCCGCAATGTGATTAAAGTCGACGTTCGAATTCTGGCCGCGACCAATATCGATATTCCGGAAGCGCTTGCCACCAAGCGTTTGCGCGAAGATCTTTACTACCGCTTGAATGCCTTCACGTTGTCGCTGCCGCCGTTGCGCGAGCGCAAAGAAGAAATTCCGATCCTGCTAAAACATTTCATGTCGCGCATGTCGGAATCGTATGCGCGCCCGCCGCTGCCGTTGGGCACGACGCTCATGGAAGCTTGCCTGCGCCATTCCTGGCCCGGCAACCTGCGCGAACTGAGCAACTTCATCAAACGCTACCTGGTTTTGGGAGATGAAAGCCTGGCTGCGTCTGAGTTGCAGCCTCGTCCGGATGGCGGAGGAGTCGCGGCCGATGACGTCTCGCCGAAGAGTTCAGGAAATTCAGCTGGCGGTTTGAAATCGGTATCGCGAAATGCGAAAGATGAAGCTGAAGCCGAAGCGATTGCAAGGGCGCTGGAACAAACCAACTGGAATCGCAAGCAAGCAGCGGCGCTCTTAAAGATTAGCTACAAAGCCCTGCTCTATAAAATCCGCCAATACGGAATCGCGCAAAGCAGGAGCACGCACCGGTTGTCAGCGGGCGCATAGATAGATTCGATCAAAGGCTAGAAGCATAATAGCTAGAAGCCAGCAGCTGTTTTTGTGGTGCGGATAAGAGGACTCGAACCTCCACGACCTTGCGATCACTAGGACCTGAACCTAGCGCGTCTGCCAGTTCCGCCATATCCGCATTCAAGAAAAAATCGGCAGGGCCCCATTTGCGAGGGCGACTACACTAATATCTACTGGCTGGCTTCTGCTGTCAAACCAGCGGATCGCACGGCCTAAGCCGTATAAGACAATGCCTAACAGCACTGGTATTCCCCCCGAAGACGGAAAAGAACTTCGTACCCTGGCGCATGAACTCAGCAACGCCCTCGAAACCATCGTGCAGGCAAGCTACCTGGTCACGCAGGCGAATCCTCCGGAAAACCTGAAGCGATGGGTTGGGATGATTGAGAAGGCCTCGCAGGACGCGGTCGAGATCAACCGGAAACTACGGCATATCTTGCGATCGCGGAGTTAGGTTTTCCGTCAGCGGCGCTTTTCTGGACAGCCACTTCTCTTTCACCACAGGGTACACAGACGGGCACTGGGGAAAACCGTTTGCTAATTTTCCCCTGTGTTCCTCTGTGTACCCCGTGGTGAAAAGCCGCGAACTCTCCGTCGCCACGGAAAAATGGCTTCTCCCCGACTCGAGGTTCTTACACTAGGCCAACTTCGCGTCCATAGTTATTTTTGCGTTCAGCACCTTCGAGACCGGGCACCCCGACTTTGCGTTGTCCGCTGCTGTCTTGAAAGCCTCCTGGCTGGCGCCGGGAACCTTTGCCGCGACCTCAAGATGGATCGCGGTGATCGCCCAACCTGCTTCGAGTTTGTCCATGGTGAGTGTGGCCGAGGTGTTGATGCTTTCGGGAGTGAGGTTTGCTCCGCCGAGTTGAGCGGACAGCGCCATTGAGAAACATGCCGCATGGGCGGCCGCGATCAACTCTTCGGGATTCGTGCCGGGCGTGTTTTCAAATCTGGTGGTGAACGAATAAGGCGTGTTGGACAATACTCCGCTGGCGGAGGAGACGGTGCCTTTGCCATCTTTGAGGCCGCCCTTCCAAAGTGCGCTGCTCTTTCTTTGCATGAGGGAATCTCCTAAATTTCATTTTTTTCAGTGTCTGATTAATTGTAAGGGAGTGTGGGAATCTCGAAGCGGCCAAGGACCGAAGTGGTGTACGGGAAATCCCCACACATGCGCAAAGTGCGCGCAAGTGTGGGGCACCCTCGGGTTTTATTACGCTACTTTTTTCTGTTGCGTGTTTGCTGATCCTTCTGCGAACAGCGAGACGATCTCTCGGTTGAAGGCCGGAATATCTTCCGGCTTGCGGCTGGTGACGAGATTTTTATCGCGCACCACTTCCCGGTCGACCCAGTTTGCGCCGGCGTTTTTTAAGTCGGTTTTAAGCGAGGGCCACGAAGTCAGGGTGCGTCCCTTGACCACGTCGGCTTCGACCATCGTCCACGAACCGTGACAGATTGCCGATACCGGCTTGCCGTTATCAAAAAAGCTCTTCACAAAGTTGACTGCCTCCGGAATCGTACGAAGTTGGTCGGGATTCATCACACCACCCGGCAAATGCAGTCCGTCGAAGTCATTCGCGTTTGCCGAACTCAATGGAACGTCGACGCTTACTTTATCGGCCGGCTTGTCGTGATTCATTCCTTGAACTTTGCCATCCGCAGGCGAGACGATCTTCGTTTCAGCTCCAGCGTCTTCTAGCGCCTGCTTTGGTTTGGTGAGTTCGACCTGCTCGAAACCATCCGCTACTAGAATTGCAATTTTTTTGCCTTTAAGAGTGTTTGGCATTCATTTCTCCTTTGCATGAAGCGAGCACGAATTTGCCCGCCGAATTGACGTAATTAATATCGAGTTTCTAGCGTGTGAGTATTTTGGATGCTCTACGGAGGCGAGAGTTCCTAGGGCAGTTACCCTACGCGAGCTTGGTGGACACCCTATCTGTGTAAACTGAATCATGCCTTCGAGTTCCTCGGGTTCCAAAAACTTGTTCTCTGCCAGCGCGTCTACCAGCACACCCACCTCGGCCCACACAGCCCATGTCGACGGCGGCGCGCGCGGAAATCCTGGGCCATCGGGTTACGGGGTTTCAATACAAGATCCGTCGGGAAAACCAGTCGCGGAGTTAAGTGAATACCTGGGGCACCACACCAACAACTACGCTGAATATCAGGGGCTGATTGCGTCGTTACGTTACGCTGCGGAAAAACAGATCATGGCATTGAAGGTTGTGAGCGATTCAGAGTTGATGGTGCGGCAGATGAAGGGAATTTATAAGGTGCGGCATCCTGAGTTGCGTAAGTTGTATGACGAAGCGCAACAGCTGGTGCGGAAGTTGCAATTTTTCGAAATTCGACACGCCATGCGCGAAGACAATCAGATCGCGGATCGCCTGGCGAACGAGGCGATGGATAAGGGACGGCGCTAAATCCCGAATTCCGCGGGTGGCGTTTTTTGCTTACTCGCCAGCGGAGTGATCGTGGATAATTTTCCAGCCATCAGGGAATTTGCGAAAGATCAGTGTAAAAAGTCCGTGCGGCTTTTTGCCATCCGACATGGTGAGCCTGAATTCGCCGCGTACGAAGGCAGACTTCGGTCCCAGCATCTCGATGCGTAGATTCGAGAATTCAAGCCGCCCCATCTCATGCCCGGCTCCCTGATAATTTTTCTGGTAGCGATCGAGGGCGGCTTCCCATCCCTTCGATTCGTGAGCTCCGGAGAAGAAGGTCAGATCGGGAGAATTCCGGTAGCCTGACATGAAGCCCTCTAAATTCTTCCGGTTCCATTCCGCCTGCTGGTCGTGAAGTACTTTGTTGATGGCAGCTCGCCCGGGTTCGTCCGCGCCTTGCCCAGTGCTGTAGATCGCTAGGGTTGAGATCACGCCGGCAAGCAAAATTAGCTCTCGCATAACGACCTCTTAAATTCTTGATTAATGTTCACAATTCAATTTCTGTTCAAATCTATTGTCGGGGCATTGCTCACAATAACCTGCCACGATCGTCTATGTTTCATGTCCCCTTCGAGCCGACAATGAATTCTAAAATACATTTTAGTTTGGAGTTCTGGAGAAACCTTGTGAGATGGTGCATCGCTCTGCTAGCTCTGATTTTGATGGTCCCGACGGGATTTGCTTCGCAAAGCTCTGCGGGATCTAATGCCGCGCCCGCTCATGATCGCGAATTTTGGCGGGCGATTCCGAAGGCACAATTTGCGGTTCCTGAGGGGCAACAAATTTACCCGTTGCTGAAGGAATTAAGCGCGTATTTCGGTTCGAAAGATCCGGAACTTCGAGACACGCTGGCTTACTCCATCACAACCGTCTGGATCAAGCATCAGAAGGCAATCACGGCACAAGAATTGAATAGCTTGGCCGACGAGTGGCGGCAGAATTTACGCGACGGTATCGGGGAGACGGGAACGGACTCCGTTCTCAAGCGATCGTTCTCGGCATTGTGTCTGGTTGCTCTAGCCGAGAGGGATTTGAAGATGCCGTTCCTGGGTGAACAGCGCTTTCGCGAGTTGCTTACGAGCGGATTGACTTACCTGAAAGATGAACGTGATTTGCGCGGGTTCGATCCCGTACTTGGATGGATTCATGCCACGGCCCACACCGCCGACCTGTTGGCAGCATTAGCTGAAAATTCTCTGCTTCGAGTTGGGGATCAGGCCCGCGTGCTCGATGCGATTACTCTACGCCTCAATTCGGCCCACGAAATTTTCACGTATGGCGAGCAAGACAGGCTGGCGAGAGTGGCGGCCACGATGGCGCTTCGTAAGGATTGCGATTCCGCAGCCTTCGACCGCTGGCTCACCGCGATGGATGAGTCTGACAACCGAGTGTGGAAAGATACTCCGCCGAAGGTTGAACTTTTGCAAGTATTCGAAAACGATACTGATATGCTGCGAGGTTTGGGCTTGTACCTTTGGACGACACCCGGAAGTGGCGCACTCGCTACGCGCGATGCGATAACGAAAATTCTTCGGGACCGTTGATTAACGGGAGTTTTCGTTGAAGTGAAACGTAGCCGATCGAAACTGACACCGCGAGCGCAACCTAACGCTAAAGCTGTCGCTTTTTAGGATCGCGCTTTCTTTGGCGCGGTCGCCGCTTTTGCTTTCACCGTTTCCCAAGGCCGTTTTGGACGGTCTACTTCCGGCTTATCGCGATCTTTAATTCGATCGTACTGATACGATTCGCTGACGGTTCCGAGCGATTCGTTGTAGAGGCTCGGCAGGTTCAGAGCTTCTTTTAGTTCTTCAGAAAATTGCTGTAAAGCTTTCAAATGATCAGCGGTAGCCGGTACTTCGGTCTTGGTTGTCTTCAGGAACTGTTGGTATCCCTTATTTACAAGTTTCGAAATCTCGCTGCCGATCATGTAGCCGGGATAGGCGAAGATTTTAGCGCCGCCGTCGTCAGTTTTCTGAATTGCCGCGGAACAGTTATATTTCCGCATGAACACGCGCGTTTGTGCGCCGGGCGCTTCAATGATGTCGAAGTCGTGATCGCGTAGCCAGGTGACGGCGTCTTCGTAGGTGCGCTGTTCGATTTTTGCTGCCATCTATGAACTCAATTCTTGTCGCTTAGGTTTAGATGCCGCAACTGAACAACCGATGGAACCAAACTCGCATGCGGCGAATCTAATCACGCTGAGCCGAACAACGTAGTATAGATATACCTTTTCAAGATTATGGGCACATTACTCTAGTCATCTAAAAATATCTAGGACATCCCCAATAATGACCGTTGCCGCTCCCGGTTCAACGCGATCTCCGCATCCTCAAAAGGCCAATGGTGCTCATGGCCGCGGGGATGCTGTGCTCGCGCAGATCGGCAATACTCCGCTTTTGTCGTTGGACAGTTTAGTCGTCGACTTTCCAGACGTCGAACTGTTGGGCAAGGCGGAGTGGCACAATCCCGGGGGATCGGTCAAAGATCGGGCGGCTGCGAACATTGTGAGCGAGGCTAGCCGCTCTGGACTTCTAGGGCCCGGAAAAATTCTGCTCGACTCTACCAGCGGCAACACCGGCATTGCCTACGCAATGCTGGGATCGGCCCTGGGCTTTCCGGTGACGCTGTGCGTCCCCGAAAACGTGTCACCCGAGCGCAAACGAATTTTAGAGGCATACGGAGCCAAGATCATCTTTACCGATCCTGCAGAAGGGTCGGATGGTGCGATCAAAATCGCGCGTCAACTCGTAGAGCGCGACTCAGAACTTTATTTCTACGCCAACCAGTATTCGAACGATGCCAATTGGCGCGCGCATTACGAAACCACAGCCAACGAAATTTGGCTTCAGACGCAAGGCCGAGTCACGCATTTCGTGTCGATGCTGGGAACTACAGGTACCTTCGTTGGAGCTACCCGGCGACTGAAGGAACTCAACCCTGCGATTCGGTGTATCTCATTGCAGCCCGACTCTGCATTTCACGGCATTGAAGGCGCAAAGCATTTGCCTTCCGCAATTGTGCCGGCGATTTATGATCCGACGTTGGCCGACGAGAATCTTGAGATCTCGACCGAAGACGCGCACGCTATGGCCCGGCGACTTGCCCGCGAACAAGGTCTGCTGCTAGGAGTTTCCGCGGCAGCCGCCGTCGTTGGAAGTCTGAAGATCGCCGCGCGCATTAAGCAGAATCAACGCGCAACCATCGTGACAATCTTGTGCGATTCCGGCGAAAAGTATTTGAGTGAACGATTCTGGCGAGAAGAGTAGTTCTGCTGCACCTCGCACCGACCACGACATGCTGAAAATTTCTAAATCCGATTACGACGCGCTGCGCAAACATGGGGAAGAGACGTATCCGCACGAATGCTGCGGAGTGCTGCTCGGCCAGTTCGGCGATGATGGCGCGAAAAGTGTGTCGAGAATCGAGCGCTGCGGCAACACGCGAGAAGACTCGCCGCACAATCGTTATCACATCGATCCGAAAGAACTGATCCGCATTCAGCGCGAAGGGCGCGAGCGCGGGGAGGATATCGTCGGCTTCTATCACTCCCACCCCGACCATCCGGCGCGCTGGTCAACTACTGATCTCGCCGAGGCGCACTGGTTTGGATGTTCTTACGTCATAACCAGTGTCGAAGAAGGCACGGCCGCGACCAGCAATTCGTTTGAGCTGGCCGGAGTTGAGGAGACTGACAAGAAGTTTGCGGATGAGCTCATTCAGAACGACTAAAGAACCTGCGGTCGAATAACAGAAATGAATTAAGACCGGATCTTGTAGCGCCGCCGTCCCGGCGGCTGTCCGGTGGGCGCCTCGCCCGCCGCGCTGACGGCGAGACGCCGTCAGGACAGCCGGCAGGATGCCGGCGCTACCCTAAATATGATTTGCCAGTGTTGAAAGTGCCTGGTGTCTGAGTGTGGCATTACATCGATAAGAATCGCTTACAATTCCTTTCGCATGATGGTTTCGGTTCGTTCCTTTGCCAAGATCAATTTCGGGATTTATATCGGCGGTCCCCGGGCCGACGGATTCCATGGGTTGCGCACGGTCTACCAAACGATAGCGCTCCACGACGTGATTCGGGTTCACGTTGGTCGCGGCAACGGAATTGAGATCCGGTGCAAGAACAATGACCCGCGGGTTCCGTTGGATTCTTCGAATACCTGCTATCGCGTGGCGGAACTTGTTCTGGCCGAATTGGGCGTCAACAGTAAGGTCGAAATTGAAATTGACAAGCGGCTTCCAGTGCAGGGCGGGATGGGGGCGGCGTCTTCGAATGCCGTCTCCACGATGGTGGGCCTTGAGCGGGCGTTCAAGAAGCGATTGACGCCTGACGCGCGACTACGGATTGCGAGTGCAATCGGCTCTGACCTGCCTTTGTTTTTGGTGGGTGGAACCGTTCTAGGGGTTGGGCGAGGTGAGGAGGTTTATCCTTTGCCTGATTTGCCCTCATTGCCTCTAGTTGTCGTGGTTCCGGAGATTGGCGTTTCAACGCCACAGGCGTTTGCGGATTGGGATGCGCTTAAGCATCGGGATGGGGCTGCCGAGCGGGGATCGGCTTGGACCCTCAGGCTTGGCTCAAGGCAGACTCGCGAGGCAGCCCGTCCCCACACCAAAAGCCGTTCCCACGCCAAGCTGGCGCGGTTGACGCACCCTGAGGCGTCCGATAGACTGATTGAGGTTAGCCGATTGCTTTCTGGATGGCTGACTAATTTTAGTGGTTCACCCAACACCGGTGCTCCTGCAAAGGGTGGGAGCCGGGGCGGAAATTTGCTTTCCGACCTAGTCCGTACCGGGATTGAAAACGACTTTGAAAAGGTCGTCTTTCCTCAGTATCCCGAATTGCGAGACATAAAAGGTGCGCTGGAACGTGCAGGCTCGAAATACGCCTCGCTCTCTGGCTCCGGGTCGACCCTGTATGGGATTTTTGGCTCGCGAGCCGATGCCGCCAAAGCGGCAGTACGCCTGCAAAAGCAAGGTGTGAAGGCGATCGCGACCAGCACGTTGACGCGCCAGAATTACTGGAAAAGAATCTTGGATCGCTGAAGTTTTGGATTGTTGAAGTGTTTCGGTTGAAGCACAATGAATTGAACGATCAACTCCAAAATTTAGCTTATCGGCTGTCGCGCTCGGCAACCTCCCTAAAGACGAAGGGGGAAGTTTGGGCGTGTGATGGTTCGGTCGGCTGATCGAAATTGGGCCGTCGACTAATGGTAGGTCAAGTGCCTTTGGAGCACTTTGTCTAGGTTCGAATCCTAGCGGCCCAGCCACATAAAGTTCTCAGTTGCCAGGTTCCGGTTCTCAGTGGAGAATCTGGTTGTTCCAAAAAACTGAGATTGATTCCCGGGTAGTGAGAACGAACTATGTCCACTGTTGCGACGACTGCCGAAAAGACGATTGTCGAAAAAACAACTGCTGTGCAACCGAGCGCGGAAAAAAAACCGCTCACGGACGACAAGACCGAGCGCAAGCCGCAACGCGCCCGGGTCGATGACAGGTTCAAGGTTTTTTGCGGCACCGCCAACGAAGCGCTGTGCGATGAGGTCTGTAATTTTCTCGGGCTGACGCGCGGCCAAGCTTTGGTGACGAGGTTTAAAGATGGTGAAGCCTACGTTCAAATTCAGGAGAACGTTCGCGGCGCCGATGTTTTCGTGATGCAGCCCACTTGTCAGCCGGTGGATATGCATCTGATGGAACTGCTGTTGATGATGGACGCGTTGAAGCGTGCCTCGGCGAGGCGCATCACGGCGGTGATTCCGTATTACGGATACGCGCGGCAGGATCGCAAGGACAAGCCGCGAGTCCCGATTTCGTCAAAGCTCGTCGCCGATCTGCTTACGACCGCAGGTGCCGACCGAGCGTTGGTGGTTGATTTACACGCGCCGCAGTTGCAAGGGTTTTTTAATATCCCGGTGGACCATCTGTTTGCATCGCCGGTTCTGGTGGATTATTTCAGGAAGCTGAATCTGCCGGATTTGACTGTCGTTTCGCCGGATGCAGGCGGTGTGGAGCGTGCGCGCTTCTTTGCCAAGAAGATGGACGCGGCGCTGGCCATCGTCGACAAGCGGCGTGTCGAGATGAACGTTGCCGAAGTAATGAACGTGATCGGTGACGTGCAAGGCCGCACTTGTCTCATCATCGACGATTTGATCGATACGGCGGGGACGCTGGTAAAAGTGGCGCAAGCACTGGTCAACGCTGGCGCAAAAACAGTGTATGCGTGTTGCACGCACGCAGTGCTGTCGGGACCGGCGGTCGAAAATCTGATCGATTCTCCGATCACCGAGCTGGTGGTGACGGATACGATTCCGCTGAGCGAAGCGGCGCGGCAGGTTTCGAAGATCAAAGTTCGTTCGATTGCAGGGCTGATCGGGCGGGCGATTCAGTCGATTCACGAAGAGACTTCGGTTAGCCGACTCTTCATTTAGTTAGCGCACTGCTCGATTCGCGACGGCGTTTTAGGGGCGGCAAGTTGCTTCGGTCCTTCGCTTCGCTCAGGATGACAGGGCAGTTTAGGGCGACGAAGAGCACGACAGAGCGCTTAAGCGGTCGGAGTCAGAAAATTACTTAGAAGGACGGAACGGAATTTTATGGCTACAGCAACAGACATCAGTATTTTGGAAGCAAAGAAGCGCGAGCCTGGAACGAAAAATGCAGCGCGTCGTGTGCGCGTTGAAGGCAAAATACCCGCGGTCATCTACGGCGCGGGATCGGAAGCCTCGCCGGTCGCGGTCGATCCGCGGCAGGTCTTGCGCATCCTCAAGTCGGAGACGGGGCACAACACGATTTTCGACCTCGCGCTCGACAGCAACAAAGTGAAGGCCATGATCGTGGACTGGCAATTTGAGCCCATCAAGGGCACGTTGCTCCACGTCGATCTGCAGCGCATTGCCATGGACAAAAAGCTTACGGTCACGATTCCCGTGGTGCTCAAGGGCGAAGCGATTGGCGTCAAGACGGAGGGTGGAATTCTCGAGCAGCTCACCCGTGAGATCGAGATTGAGTGTCTCCCTGCTGACATCCCAAGGAATATAGAAGTCGATATCAGCCACCTGGTGTTTGGCGTGGAAGTTCGTGTGAAGGATCTTCCGCATAATCCGAAACTCAAGTTCCTGACCGACGAAGATCAGATGATCGCGCACATCACCACCGTGAAAGAAGAGGTAGTTGCAACTCCTGATGCGACGGCTGATGCGACGGCGACGGCGGCTGAGCCCGAAGTTATCAAGAAGGGCAAGCAGGACGCTGAAGGCGAAGGGGCCGAGGGCGACGCCAAGGGCAAGGCGAAACCCGAGAAGGCTGAAAAGTCTGAGAAGAAAGATAAGAAGTAGTTTTTGGCCGAGGCCATTCGTTGTGGTGGTGTATACCGCAACGAATCGGCTGAAGCTGGGAGCTGGAAGCCAAGAGCGGATGGCGTGAAACTGATCGTCGGTTTAGGTAATCCAGGAATCGAATACCAGTTCACGCCGCACAACTTGGGATTTTTGACGATTGATCGAATCGCAAACGATCTTGGAATTGAAGTCAGAAATCGCCAGTGCCGGGCGCTGACCGCGCGAGCCACGATGGCCGGAGAACCGGTTGTCCTGGCCAAGCCTGAAACCTTCATGAATCTCAGTGGGCTTTCGGTGCGTGAGTTGGTAGCGGAGCATCAAATCGACGTTTCGCGCGACTTGATTGTGGTTTACGACGAACTTGATTTACCGCTGGGCACGATTCGCATCCGGCAGCGGGGAAGTTCGGCGGGGCACAACGGGGTTGAATCGATTCTCGATGCGCTCGGAACGAACGAGTTTTTGCGGATCAGGCTGGGAATCGCTCCCGACCGCAAATTGGGAGACAGCGTGAAATATGTACTCGCGCCGTTTCGCAAAGCGCAAGAAGTCACAGTAGATGAATTACTCGACACGGCAGCGCAAGCGGTCGACGTCATCTTAAAAGAAGGACCTGCGGCGGCGATGAATCGGTTCAATCGCAAGAACGAGCCCGGAGAAGAACCGCAGGCAACAAAGTAGCGACCGCAGTATCGCAGAACGGAAACAACAATGCTGCGGCGGAAGACTTGGAGATAACGAATGGATCGTAAATACGAAGTGATGTTCATCGTCCGGCCAGACATGGTCGAAGAAGAGTTGAATAAATTGGTTTCCACGCTCGAGTTGTCAGTGACGTCGGCTAACGGAACTGCCAAGACCGAAGTTTGGGGCAAACGCCGTCTTGCATATCGCGTCGGCAAGTTCAACGATGGCATTTTTGTCCTCATGTTGATCGACGCAGCGGGATCGACCGTCCACGAAGTCGAGCGCCGTCTGAGGGTGACAGAACCGGTTATTAAATTTCTGACAGTCCGTACTGACGAAGAGTTGAAGCGAGTCGACAAGATCAAAAAGCTGCGTGACGCCAAGAAGAAGGCCAGCGCACAGCCAGCGCCGGCGCCGGTCACTCCGGCAACGGCCGAAGCGGGAGCCGAAACCCCGGCCCCAGCAACAGCGTAGTCGCCGTTATTTAGCGGCGCTCGCTGCAAGAACGGTTGACTTGGACTGATTAGGGTTCGTATCAGGGAAGCGCTTTAGCGATACCGCAATCGGCCAAAAGAATTTGCCCTTCTAGGGCGGCGGGAAATCCCGCAAACGATTTGAAGAGAAGATAGGAGCAATATGGCAGAGGAAACACGCACAGCAAGCTCGCACAGTTCAGGCGGAGGCGATCGTCCCGACCGCGGTGGTCCGCCACGTGGACCGCGTCCCGGCGGAGGCCCAGGCGGCTCCCGCGAAGGCGGCCGTAAATATTTCCGGCGCAAGAAAGTTTGTAAGTTCTGCACCGAGAAAATTGAAGCCGTCAATTACAAGGACGTTCGTCTGCTCGCGCAGTTCGTGGCGGAGAGCGGCAAGATCACCCCGCGACGCTTGACCGGCGTCTGCACGCCGCACCAGCGCCGTCTATCGCGAGCGATCAAGCAGGCCCGCAATATCGCACTGTTGCCGTTCGCTGGCCGCGCACAGTAACGGAGCGCGACGAAGAGCGAGCGTAACGAGTCAATCTACGAAACGGAGTCATGATCATGGAAGTTATTCTGAAAGAAGATGTGCCCTCACTGGGCAATCGCGGCGAGGTAGTGAAAGTTGCCGAAGGTTACGGGCGCAATTTTTTGCTGCCGAAGAAGCTTGCCATCCAAGCGACCGCGGCCAATAAAACAGTCATCGAGCAGATGAAGGCTGCGTCGGTGCGCCGCTCCGCCAAAGAGAAGACGGAGGCGGAAGCGCTGGCCAAGCAGTTCGACGGACTGGAAGTGAAGTTCCTGCGTAAGTCAGGCGAAGGCGATCATCTTTTCGGATCGGTGACGGCCGGCGACATCGCGGAAGGCCTGGAGAAGAAAGGCTTCCACATCGATCGCCGCAAGATTCAATTGCACGAGCCGCTTAAGACAATCGGAGAGTTTTCGATTCCGGTGAAACTGCACAAAGACGTGACCACGCACCTGAAGGTGCTCGTCGACAAGGAAGCTGCCGCAGAGTAGCTAGCTGGCGGTTGCAAAAAAATAAGCGAAGGGGCCGTTTTCCAACACACCGGAAACGGCCCCTTCGCTTTTGGGGAAGGTCGATTACGTTGTTGTGATCGCGAGCCTTAGGGATCAGCATCTCGCCGACGAACTGCCGATCCCTCGCTTCACTCGGGATGACAAAAATTCCTGCTTGCCGAATGCAGGTCTAATCGTTATTCCACGGGCGCTGCATTTTAGTGGGCACCACGCTGTGCGGAGTCCGCATCTTCGGCAAGCTCGCGCATCGCTTCGAAGAATGCCGGAGATTGACCGATGAAAAGTCCAGAAGCAGCGAGAAACTTCACTGCTCCCATCGCTGCCCCTCGAGTCGCCGTCGGCCGAACGATCGAACACTTCGGCAGGCTTCGGCTCAGGAAAATCGTGGGTTCAGGCATGATCAAGTTGGTCTGAAATAATTGCCCGCCAAAAGGCGGCGCATTCAGATTAGGAAATACCAGCGAGGGATCTTTCGGATCAGTCAGCGGCGGAGCGTTGCCCGCCTTATCAGCCCAGGTCTGGAAGTGCATCGCCTCGGTTGGTCCGATGCTCAAAACGATCCGCAAAACTTCTGCGTTCGTCACCCGCTGGGCGAGTTGCGGATAGAGGCTGGTCCCGCCCTGTTCAATGGTGCCGAAGTGAAAGCCCGCTGTGTTCGCAATTGCCTGAATGTGTTTGTGCGGAGTCAGGTCGCTGTCATTTCTCGGAATCGCCGGATGCTGGCCCACTGCCAGAGTTGGCACCGCCTGCGGAAACGTATCGCCGAAATCCGGATTCTTGCTGAAGCTGCGATAGCGTGTCCACCAGCTGGTATCTACACTCAGCTGCATCAGGTTTGTCAGCCTGCCAATCTGCTGCGCGCCCGTCGCCTGGCTGCTGGGTAGCGTACGGAACTGGTCCAGATCGACTGTGGCCGCGCCCTTCGAGGCCAAATACGCGTTGATAAAAACTTCGTGCGTCATCTCGTCTTCGGTGTTGTCGTGGATGTATTGCGCCATGTCAGCATCGAGGACCGCGACAGCGGCGGTGTAAACCGGATTCCCGCTGCCTCCCGGAACTTCGCTATCCTGAATTCCGGCAAGTTCGTTGTACTGCTGCCACAAATCGGTCTCTAGTATTTCGGCTGCCGCCAGAAAGCGCAGGATGGCGGCATCGCCTCTATCTAAGCTCCCGCTGCTTTCTTCTGGTTGTTCCTCGGCAAATGCGGTCGAGCTGTGCGACAACAGACTCGCTCCCATCGTTGCGGCACCTGCCGCCGACAAGCTCTTTTTAACGAACGAGCGGCGATCGATCGCGGTCTTCGAATCTTGTAACGAATCTTTCATGAGAATCTCCTCCCGCCGAGAATATTGATCTCGTTGAAAGCTCCAGTTGTCATGAAGGTGTAAAAGATGTGTCAAGCGTTAATGACGATTTGGGCCGGACGGTTAAGGCTTGGCGTAGCGCCGCCGCCCCGGGGCTGTCCGGTGGGCGTCCTCGCCCCGCCGTGTGGCCGTTGCCAGCGCTGAGGGCGAGACGCCCTCAGGACAGCCGGCAGGATGCCGGCGCTACGGTTTTTAGTTGTCACGGATCCGACGAAGGTCAGGATTCGATGCCGAAGAAATTCTCTACTTTTCTTAAGTCGGTTGTCCGAGTGTAAGCAGGAAGGCTGTCGACGAATACTTTTCCGTACTGCTTTTTGATGATGCGATTATCCAGCAACGCCAGAAGACCACGATCGTGCAGCGAACGAATCAATCTTCCGAAGCCCTGCTTCAAGGTGATGACAGCGCTCGGCACTTGATAGTCGAAAAAAGCGTTGCCACCTGCCGCGTCGATCGCCTTTACACGCGCCGCAACCACCGGGTCGCTTGGTACGGAGAACGGGAGGCGGTCGATGATGACGCAGCTGAGCTGTTCGCCTTGCACGTCGACACCTTGCCAGAACGAAGACGTTCCGAATAGAACGGCATTCGGAGTGAGCCGGAATTCCTCTAGCAGCGCCGACTTTGGAGCGTCGCCCTGCTTCAGCATTGGGTAGTCCAAAACGCCGAGCAGGCGATCGAAGATTTCGTTCATCTGCGCGTAGCTGGTGAAGAGGACGAATGCACGGCCTCGAGTGATCTGCAACAAACGCCCGATAATCGTCGCCGCCTCAGCCGCGAATTGCGGAGTGCGCGGGTCCGGCAGATTCGGTGGCACGTAAAAAATGGCCTGGGTCTCGTAATCGAAGTGCGACGGTACGATCAATTCGCGAGCATGATCGAGGCCCAATCGCTGCCGAATGTAGTCGAAGCCTCCGCCTACGGCTAGGGTCGCCGATGTCAGCACCGCGGTTTCGATCTTTGACCACAAGCACTCTCGCAGGATTTGTCCGACTTGTATCGGCGTCGCCTGCAAGAACACGTTGGATCTGCCGCCGGGCGGAGCGTCCGACGCCGGCTTGCGACGCGACGAAGGCGCTCCTCGAAAGCCACGACGCTCGATCCAGAAAACTGTGTTCGGATCCTCGTTCTCCATCACAAAGCCAAGCTGGACTTGCAGTTGCTGCGCCCGACGAGCGAGAGAAAACACTTCTTCCGGTTTCTGCGGCAGTTGCTCCAACTCCGCGCCCAGTCGGTTGAGTGCCTGATTCAGGGCGATAAACTCATCGCCGTTTTCTTCCAGGAACTCGCGCCTGGAATCGAATGCGAAGCGCCCTTCAGTCGGAGGCAAGAGGGAGAAGAATAGTTGCGAGCGCTCCCGCATTGCCTTGATTGCTCCCGACATTTGCGGCGTGTAGATTTTTTCGCGCTGCAGCAATTGCTCGACGTCGCGGGCGAGTTCGTCGACACGCAAGTTGCTGACGGATATTCCGAAGTAATTGCCGGCAATGTCTTCGAGTTCGTGCGCCTCGTCGAAAACCACCGCGCCATACTCCGGCAACACGCCCGCATCGGCAGCGCCGTCAGTCTCAAGCTTGATCGCGAGGTCGGCGAAAAAAAGATGGTGATTGACGATCACGATGTCGCTCTCAACTGCGCGGCGCCGCATTTCGGTGATGAAGCATCGGTCAAACTCTTTGCATTTCTGGCCAAGGCAGGTATCGGCGCGCGCATCGAGTTTGTGCCAGAGCGCGCTTGCCTCGGGCAGTTCGGCGAGTTCGGCGCGGTCGCCCGTGTGCGTCGTTTTCTCCCATGCCGCGATCGCGCGATAGTGTTCGATTTCTTCCAGCCCACTGAGTACGGGCTGATCCGTGAGATCGAAAAGCTTTTTTCGGCAGAGATAGTTGTTGCGTCCTTTCATGTAGCAGACGCTTAACTTGCGATCTTGACCAGGGAAGAGCGCACGCTCCAGCGCCGGGACATCTTTGAAGAAGAGTTGTTCCTGCAAATTCTTTGTTCCAGTCGAAATGATTACCCGCTTGCCGGAACGAATCACGGGCAGAAGGTAGGCCAGCGTCTTTCCTGTACCGGTGCCCGCCTCGACAATCAAGTGCCGCCTCTCTTCGAGCGCCTCTTCTACGGCTTGCGCCATCTGCAACTGGCCGCGGCGGAATTCGTAGGCGGGGTGCGTCTTTGAGAGCAATCCGCCAGGCGAAAAGAATTGATACAACGAAAAGCCGGGCGTCCTTTCGGCCGAGGAAGAAGCGGAGCGTGGAGCGGAATGGGATGAAGCGGACACCGAGTCTCTATAATAGCGGCATGGACAAGAGAACTCATCTTCGCGCCGTGTATTACGCGGCCGTGCCAATTGATCCTGGCGCGAAACAACTTTGAGCAAGAAAAAGATTTTTCCACTTGTTGCGATCGTCGGACGCCCAAATGTCGGCAAGTCCACGCTCTTCAACCACCTGACCGGATCGCGACGCGCGATTGTCGGTGACGAACCCGGCATCACGCGCGATCGCCTCTATGGCGAAGTCGAATGGCTCGGCCACCATTTTCGCGTAGTCGATACGGGCGGCATCATTCCTGACGACAAAGATTTCATCCCCTCGGAGATTTTTCGGCAAGCCAAAGTCGCGTTCGAGCAAGCCGCCGCCATCATCATGGTTGTCGACGCCCGCTCCGAAATCGCAGGGCCTGATCGCGAACTTGCGCGACTGCTCGCGCGCACCGGCAAGCCGCTGTTTCTAGCCGTCAACAAAATGGATTCTGACAAGCAGGACGCGCTGCTCGGCGAATTTCACTCTCTCGGCATGCGGAATATTTTCCCCATTTCGGCCGAGCACGGCCGCGGCGTCGACGATCTGCTCGATGCGGTGCTTAAAGTAATTCCAACATATAAACAAACGGCCACTGAGGATCCCGAAGAAATCGAAGAGAAAACGGGCGATGAAGCAACCGACGCGGAAAAAGAAACGCCGCATGAGATCAAAGTGGCGATCATCGGGCATCCTAACGTTGGCAAATCCACGCTACTGAATCAGCTCACCGAAAGCGATCGCGCAATTGTTTCGCCGATAGCAGGCACGACTCGTGATTCGATTGACGAGGTCATTCAATATCACGGGCGCAAAATTCGCTTTATCGATACAGCAGGAATACGCCGCAAAGGCAAGACGAAGCTAATGGCGGAGAAGCTTTCCGTCGTGATGGCGCGCAAGAATATCGAAGATGCCGACATCGTCCTTTTCATGGTCGATGCGACCGAAGGCGCGAGCGGCCTGGATGCAAACATCGCCGGATATGCGCACGAGAGCGGCCGGTCGGTGATTATTCTGGTCAACAAGTGGGACCTGATCACGAGCGGAGAGAAACGTGCTATCAGTCAGTCGAAGACGGCGCGGATTCAGGATGCCAAGCGTCCGCAGGATCGCGCTCTTTATGAGGAGCGGCTGCGTTACGGGCTCAAATTTCTCAGCTATGCGCCGGTACTTTTTTTATCGGCCCACACCGGCAAAGGCACCGAGAAGATTCTGCCGATGATCGAGAAAGTTGCCGCCGAGCGCCGCAAGCGCGTCTCGACTGGAGAGATGAATCGCTTCATCCGAAAAGTCGATTTCGACCGTGCTTCCGTGCCAGTGAGCAAGCGCGTGCGCATTCTCTACATGACGCAGGCCGGAGTGGCGCCGCCAACTTTTGTTCTGTTCACCGACCGCGCCGTAAAGCTGCACTTCTCTTACCAGCGCTTTCTGGAAAATCAAATTCGCGAATCTTTTGGGTTTATTGGGTCGCCAATTTGGATTAAGAACCGCGCCCGCAACTCTTAGATACTTATCTTCCAGAGCGAAATTGCGCAATCGAGAGGCCCAGCGCTGACAAAACTTCTATCGACCGGCGCAAGGAGTAATCCCGATGGCGTCTGCGCCAAGAGTTCGCGGCGGCGTTCGATCAGAGAATTCCCTGCCGGGCCGTATGCACGAGCGGTAGACATGGGGGCCTTCGACTTCGCGAGGCGATTCACTTCGTGAATTTCGTCGCTGCGCTCAGGACAAATTAATACTGTAGGATTTAGCTCGTTATCGGCGCGTGCTTTCCGTCTTCCGTCAGCAGGCCCATGCGGTCGACTCCGGCTATCCTTGCGATCGCAATGACCTCAGCGACATCTTGAAAGTCGATGTCGTCGTCGGCTTTGAGATAGGCGATTCGCTGCACGCGGATCGCGAAGATATCTCGCAAACGGTCACGCAGAAGGTTCCAATCCACAGCTTCTTCGTTGATCATGACTTGCGGATGCTGGGACGGCTCCGAGTTCGCGTTTGGATTTGCGACTGACGCCCTTGCGCGATGAATCTGGATTACGATTGTCGTCTGCGGCGGGGGGATGGAATGATCGGCAGAGGTAGCCTGCTGGGGGATTTCAGCTTGCAGCCCGACCTCTTTCTGCTCGATGACAACAATCATAAAAACAATAATGAGCACGAGCAGAACGTCGATCAGAGGAGTGACGTTCATCTTCGGAGCTGTAGAAAACGGACCACCGCCTGTAGAAAATGCCATTCGTATCTCCTCTATTGGAAATGCAAGCCATCGGGAAACCTTGAATGGGCACGCGCGTGTCCTGAATGATTTGACACCCGCAAGCTGAGCGGAGTTCCAACGATGATCGTCTAACCGCGAGAGAAGTTCGAGCGACAGGCGCGCCAAGCCCGGTGTGTATGGAGAAATTTAGACGGCTGGTTCTGGCGAGGGCGGCAACGGAGGAGCCTCGGATGGCGGAGGCACCTGAGGCAATGGAGGCGTTTGAGGCAGAAGTGGCGGTTGCGGCGCGGGCACTGGATTTAACAAAAGATTGAGATCGGGATAGCGCCCTGCAAAGAAATAGAGCGCGTAAGCGGGAAAGAAAATTGTTGCAGGGACTGAGATCAGTGCGATCAGATAAAACAAAAGCAAGAACAGCATCGTGCCCAAAATGACTGCCAGGCTAATGGTCGGGACGTTCCATCCTAGACCTGCCAAGTGACCTGCTAGCACCGCCAGCACCACGGGAACCGCAATCAATACGATCGGGATGATCGCTGCGATTGAAAAGATAATTCCGGCAGCTATCGAAAGCACGATTTTTAACAGGACGTAAATTGCGAACCGTCCCTGCTCCGGTCGCATGATGGCAAGCAATCGATTCCACCCGTCGGCAAAATCAAGCCCTTCAAGAGCCATGATCGGGACGAGGAAATCCTTCGCCAAAACTTGCACGACTCCCATGGTGAGAGCGAACAGTAACACTAATCCCACCGCTAATATCGCGCCGACGACCAAGCGGCCAAGATGATTTTTTAAATCGGTTGCCCAACCGGCAGCCAACGCCAACGCAAGTGGCACGCCGATTAACAGTCCAAAAAATATCCAGGTTGATATTTGCAGCACGATTTGCCATAAAAAAAATCGTTTACCGGCTTGGTGATACCTTGCCCAGCCTCTGCTGATCGAACATTCACGGCTCACAACCGAGTCAAAAAGGATGAAACGGAAGACGCTGTTGAGATAAAGAAACACGGTGGTGAATATCATCACCGCAACAAGTCCGATCACGATAAGTCCGAGATACTGGCCGATGTGTTGTGAAATTTGGCTGGGAGCTCTTGGGAGCCAATCCAAAGGCGAACTGCCTGCGAACAATGTTGACGTGAGAGAGCCCTGGCCCGACCTGTGCGGAATTTTGGGCCATCGACCTCCGAGATTCGGTACGCTGCATCCCGCCGTGTGGATTTCCGCAGCCAGAATCCCGACCAGCGCCAATCGTGCCCACTGTCCAAAACGAAAGGGGTTGAAGAGTTGAGCGCGTGTGTGCTGCAGGGCGGGTTGAACGCAATCGACGGCGGAAAGTGGCAAGGGATGGACCTCTGTTGCGAGCTTTTAGCTTCTGGCTGTTAGCGATTAGCTTTAGCGAACCGAAAGCAAGAGACACTTTTAAACTGATGCGGACGGCAGGTCAAGTCAAACCTCGCTCTATGCCGAGCTTATCGAAATGTTTAGAGTATGTGCGCGTTGTTTCGCATACCAGGAATCGAATTCCCTCAAAGCCAATTCGCATTGCTGGCGGCGACGTTCCTTGCGGTCGCGGACCTTTGCGTCGAGCGCGGGCAGCAAATCGAACGTGATGTTCGCCGGTTGAAAGCTTTTGCTTTCAGCTTGCGTAATGTAGTGAATGAGCGACCCAAACGCGGACGCCCGTGGAGGAGGTGTTGGCTGCTCGCCGATGGCGAGCGCAGCCGCGTTCATCCCCGCGAGAAGGCCCGTGGCGATCGATTCGACGTAGCCTTCTACCCCGCAAATTTGGCCGGCGTACATCACATGCGGATGCGCCCTCATCCGCAATGTCGGAGTCAACAGAGTCGGGGAATTGATGTAAGTATTCCGATGAATTTGCCCGTAGCGTAGAAAACGCGCATTCTCGAGGCCGGGAATCAAATTCAAAACGCGCGCCTGATCACCAAACTTCAAGTGGTTCTGAAAGCCGACAAGATTGTAAGAGTCCGCCCGCAGATTTTCCTGACGTAATTGAACTGCCGCATATGGAATGCGACCGGTCTTCGGATCTTTAAGTCCTACGGGTTTCATCGGTCCAAAGCGCAGCGTGTCGCGCCCGCGGCGGGCGATCTCTTCGATTGGAAGGCAACTCTCGAAATAATTTAAATTTTCCCAATCTTTCTGCTCGACTGATTGCGCGTTGACGAGCGCGTCATAGAAGCGGTCATATTCTTCTTTTGACATTGGGCAATTAATGTAGTCGGCCGAGCCTTTGTCATAGCGAGCTGCGAGATAAACTTTGCTCATGTCGATCGAGTCCGCTTCAACTATCGGACTGATCGAATCGTAGAAATAAAGGTTCTGCTTCTCTTGTGAAGCGGGCGCCCCCGCCCGCTGACGCCGGTCATTCTCGTTACTGACCACGTTGCCATCGCACCCCAGGCCGCCGGAACTGAGCCGGACGATCTCCTGCGATAGTGCGTCCGAAGTCAAGGGTCCCGTTGCAATGATGGTCAACGCGTTCTCTTCAATTCGCGTGACCTCCTCCCGGCGAACTTTGATGAGCGGCTCTTCCGAAATAACGCTCGTGACCTTGCGGGAGAATTCCGTTCTATCAACCGCCAACGCATGCCCTGCCGGCACAGACGCTCCTCGAGCAATTTCAAGCAATTTGGAATCGGCTCGCCGCATCTCTTCTTTCAACAACCAGGGCGCGGTGTTTTCACTTTCGGATTTCAGTGAATTTGAGCAGACGAGTTCCGCGAAGTCTTGCGTCTGGTGTGCGGGGGTCGAGCGCACCGGGCGCATCTCAAATAATTCGACGGGAACGCCGCGGCGGGCGCACTGCCAGGCCGCTTCCGTTCCCGCTAAACCCGCGCCGATAATGCGAACTGTTTTCATAAGTGGCAAATGGTGAATGCGCAAAGTGCGCTATGAAGGAATATTTATTATATGGCTCCTTGGCTAGCCCTCAGCGTGAGGTTGACAGTGCGGAGCGGCAAGGCGTAGTTTGCTGGACTTGGAATCGGAGCCCGACTTATCTATGATCTCGCAAGCTATCGGACGGCGGCAGTTCGTTAAAGCAGGAAGTCTTGGAGTTCTGGCGGCAACCATGAGGGGAAATCTTTTCGCTGATTCTTCCGCAGCGCCCGTGCCCTGGCCGAAGCTGGTCGGCAGCCCGGTGCTCGACAGCCTTCGTCCCGTGATTGAGCACTCGCGTGACGTGCGCACGCACTTCGAAAAGATTCAGGAAGTGGCGGGATGGATGGCTTACGAAGAGCTTCCCGAGCCCGACTACGCGCTGCCTTTAGGTGCCGGAGATGGCAAGCGCGACGAGACGATCGACTTCATTCTTACCGCCGACGCTATCGATACCGCCTTCACTGATTTCTCTACCCACGAAAAGTTTCAGGTCGATTATGCGGGACGTCATTGGTCGGACTCTGACGCGCTCTTCGCCTGCATCAAGCGTGCGCTGGACAGCGGCACGCCGGTGCTCGACGGAAAATTCCTCGCGCAAGTCACGAAGCCTGAATTGGAAAAAATCTTCGCCGGCAACATCCAAATGCCCATGCTCGACGAAAAGATGGAAGTGCTGCATCAATCCGGCAAAGTGCTGGCAGACAAATACGACGGACGCTTTCACAATTTTGTAAATGCCTGCTCGCCGCGTCTTTACGACAGCGGAAAGGGCTTGGTCGACCGTATGGTCGCCGAGTTCCCCCGCTTCAACGATGTCAGTGAATACGACGGGCACTCCATCAAGTTTTACAAGTTGCCGCAGTTGGGTTTATGGCTCGCCTATTCCAGCCTGCGGAGGTCGGGCCAGTTTCGCATCGACGACCTGGACAAAATGACCGCGTTTGCCGATTACATTGTTCCGGTCGCATTGCGGTTGATGGGCATCATGTCTTATTCTCCGGAACTCGAGCGCGCCATCAACACCCACCAGATGATTGCGCGCGACAGCCGCCAGGAGATAGAGATTCGAGCCCATTGTGTCTATGCGACCGCGCTGCTCTCCGAAGAAGTCAACAAGATCAGGCCTAAGGACATGCAGATCGTCATCCCGCAGGTCGATGCGCGCCTGTGGACGCACTATCACACGACGTGGTGGCCCCATCATTTAACGAAGACGATCATGTACTGATTGCGCGACTGATCGCTCTAGCAGTTCGAGTTCACGCTCAGGAGATGCAAAGCATGCTCTGCCGATTTGGGTTCGTCCTTTTCGTTATTTTCAGCTGTGTGTCGCTCTCGGCCGCACAGGCCAAGCGCAAAGTCATTATCGATCAGGACGCGCGTGGCCCTGCCACGACCGATCAACAATCCATGCTCGTTTTTCTGCAATCGCCAGAAGTTGAGACTCTCGGTATCACCGTGGTTAGTGGCGATATGTGGCGGGACGAAGAGGTGGCGCATACGCTACGCATGTTGGAGATCGTCGGGCGCACCGATGTTCCCGTCGTTCCCGGCGCGGTCTTTCCTCTCATCAACCGCATGGAGCTGATCGAGCGATGGGAAAAACTCTACGGCAAAGTCGATTACCAGGGCGCGTGGAACAAGAAGCCCTCGGGCGATGGCCAGCGTGGCGGTTTTCATGGTCCATACGAAGTTCCGCCGTTGAAGGAAGGCAATCCGACAACCAAGCCATCGACAGAAGACGCAGCCCACTTCATCATCCGCATGTTGCATAAGTATCCGCACGAGGTGACGATTTATGCGGGTGGTCCGCTGACGGATATTGCGCAGGCGATCAGCATCGACCCGGAAGTGCCCGACCTGGCGCAGGAACTCGTGATCATGGGAGGTTCCATCGCTCCCAATTTGCCATATCCGTGGGCGACCTCGAATCGCCGCGAATTCAATTTCTGGTGGGATCCGGAAGCCGTGCATATGACCCTGACTGCCAAGGGCTGGCACAAAATCACCCTGACGACTGTCGATATCTCGGTCAAGACGCGTATGAATAAAGAAATGATCGCAACCATAGCGAAGTCGCCGAATCCGGCTGCGCAATACATCGCAAAATATGCGGATGAGGAATATCTCTGGGACGAACTTGCCGCTTCCGCGTGGCTCGACCCAAGCATCATCACCAAAGAGATTGAACTGCGCATGGATATGGACTACTCGCACGGCGCCGGCTACGGCAACACGCTGGCCTGGGCTCCGGGAGACGAACCCGGTCTGGAGGAAAGCTTAGTCAAAGTGCCGCAAGAACTCGATGTCGCGAAATTCAACAAAATGTTCATCGACCTGATGACCCGTCCAACAACTGGAGTGGTTCAGAAGGCAAGGTGATCTGCGCGCGCATGAGTGCTGCGTCCGACACGCACACCAGGCGGCGCTATAATTGCCCGGACCAATGGCGCTCAACTCCGGCACGCGGCTAGGACCTTATGAAATTCAGTCGCCCATCGGCGCTGGTGGGATGGGCGAAGTCTATAGCGCGCGAGACACTCGTCTCGACCGCACGGTTGCCATAAAAATTCTTCCCGAGCATCTCGCTAACGACTCCGACGCGTGCGAACGCTTCGAGCGTGAAGCCAAGACCATCTCATCGATGAGTCACACCAACATTTGCCAGCTTTATGACATCGGCCAGGAAAACAATATTCGTTTCCTCGTCATGGAATATCTGCAAGGGGAGACACTCGCCGACCGATTGCGCAAGGGGCCGCTACCCATCGAGCAACTCCTGCGGGTCGGCGCTGAAATCGGCGACGGGCTCGACCGTGCTCACCGCAGTGGCATCGTTCATCGCGATTTGAAGCCGGGCAACATCATGCTGACAAAGTCCGGCGCGAAAATTCTCGACTTCGGCCTGGCAAAGACGAAGACCGGGCTGGCAACTCCTGCTTCTGACTTGACCGCGACCTTCTCGTCGCCTACGGCCACGCATCCACTGACTGCAAAAGGAACCCTCCTGGGAACATTCCAGTACATGTCACCCGAACAGGTGGAAGGCAACGAGGCGACTTCATGCAGCGACATCTTCAGCTACGGCGCCGTTCTCTACGAGATGGCAACCGGAAAGCGGGCCTTCGATGGCAAGAGCCAGATCTCGGTCGCGTCCGCGATATTGGAAAAAGAACCCGAGCCGCTGACGATCGTTCTTCCGACCGCTCCCGCGGCTCTCGATCACGTCATCCGTGGCTGCCTTCCGAAGGATCCCGAGTCGCGCTGGCAGAGCGCCGGTGATGTTGCGCGGCAACTGCGCTGGATCGCGACCAGCAGTTCGAGTTCATTGGCCGGAGTTGTCGTGCCATCTCGGTCGCGACGCCGCGTACGCGAGCGTCTTTTATGGGGAGCGCTGGTTGTGGCCTTACTCGGCGCTCTCTTATTTATGTGGATGGCCTCGCGCGCCCGTGGCCCGCTTCCGGTTTTCCGCGCCTCTCTCATACCTCCGCCGGGAGCGGTGTTTGATTTCGATGGCGATTTCTCAGGCCCGCCGGTGCTTTCTCCCGACGGAACGCTGGTTGCTTTTTGCGCGCGCATGCAAAAGGAACGTAACTCGATCTGGGTGCAATCTCTCGACACTGCCGCATCGAGAAAGCTGGGAGGGACCGAAGGTGCGGCTTTCCCTTTCTGGTCGCGCGATGGAAAGTTCATCGCCTTTTTCGTCGATGGCACGATGAAGAAAATCCCCGTCGCCGGCGGTCCGATCGTCACCATCACTGAGGCGCCAAACGCCCGCGGCGGCGCCTGGGGCAGCGACAACACGATCGTCTTCGCTCCCGACTACCGCGGTTACTTGTGGAAGGTCAGCGCCAACGGTGGAACTGCAGTCCGTGCAGTGAAGTTGGATGAAAGCCTGCACGACACGCAGCGCTGGCCAACGTTTCTTCCGGACGGCAGGCACTTTCTTTTCCTGGCAACCAATCATGGGGTCGGTGTCCGAGAAAAATACGGCATCTACATGGGGTCGCTCGACAATGACGAGAGCAAGCAGGTTCTCGCGTCAGACTCGGGTGGGCAGTTCGCCGCCGGCTATCTACTCTTCCACCGCGAGTCGCAGTTGGTCGCGCAGAAGTTTGATTGGAAAAACGGTACGCTTTCTGGCGAGCCCTTCACTCTGGCGGATAACCTAGACTTCGATAGCGGGACTTGGCATTCCACGTTTACCGCCACGGAAAGCGGCGTGTTGCTCTATCAGGGTACGGTTGCGAAGTCGGGATACGATCTGACTTGGGTTGATCGCCGCGGCGCCACGCTGGGCAAAGCAGCGGAGGCCGGTGCGTACAACGGAGCCAGATTATCGCCGGATGGGAAGCGCGTCGCCATTGCTCTGGGTGATCCTAAACCCGATATTTGGGTGTTCGATCTTGCGCGCGGCACTCGCGTTCGCCTGACCTTCGATTCGGCACTGCATCAGATGCCTTCATGGTCGGCGGACGGACAAAAAATTGCCTTCACCACGCAGACAGGAATGACGCTGGCGTTCGGCGCAACGCTTCATGCCAAGCAGGCTAATGGCATGGGGCAAGATGATTTGCTGCTGGCCGAGGGGAAGCCCGGGGAAAGTCCGATCACTCTGTTCTGGCCGCAATGGTCGGCGGATGGTAAGTATCTGACCTACCAACGATTGATCGGCCCGACAGGCGCGTCGTTGTGGGCGGTGCCGACCTCCGGAGAGAAGAAGCCGTTTCCAGTCGTGCAGCCACAATCGCCCGCCGCCCGGATCGTGCAAACCAGGCTCTCTCCCGATGGAAAGTGGCTAGCATACAGCTCCACCGATTCCGGGCGCGAGGAAGTGTATGTCACGCCGTTCCCCAGCGGTTCAAGCCGCTGGCAGATTTCACAAAGTGGCGGAGGTTATCCCGTTTGGCGAGGCGACAGCAAAGAAATCTACTATGCCGGGCTCTCTGATGCCGCACTCCATGCCGTCGAGGTGAAAGTAAACGGAAACGAGTTCGAGGCCGGAATTCCGCAAACTCTGTTCGTAATCCGCGCGACCTCGGCGGTCGGCTACCCCTATGACGCTGCTCCGGACGGCCAGCGCTTCCTCATCCCCATGCCGCAGCAGGATATGACAGCCGCGCCCATGTCGCTGGTAGTGAACTGGCCGGGGGCGCTGAATAAGTAGTGGTTTTTATGTGGGCGACCCCGCCCGAGCAGGACGGGCGAGTCACCCGTCCCCCCACTCGCTAAGTAGTCCTCACACACGTCAAGTCAACGACGGAAATGGCGGAAGCGAGTGGGAGTCGAACCCACCGGTGACATCGAAGATGCCGCCCGTCGGTTTTGAAGACCGGGGCTAACACCGGCTAGCATTCGCTTCCGTTGTTTATAATCAATGATTTGGGTTAGTCCGTCAATATTTATTCCATCGGCGTCCATTTCAATGTATTCTGATCTCCAATGGAGTAGCGATGCATCGAACTGAAATACTCACGAATACCATGCAAGCTAAACACAAACGCAAATACAAGAAAAACCGCCGCTCTGCGGGTGAAGGAACCGTTCGCATCCGCAGCGGCGCATTTCACTTGCAATACCGAGACAACGACGGCGTTTTGAGATCGACCAAACTCTGCAGCAAGGATGACGTCCACTTCAGTGTTACCTGTGAGGCGGTCAGGCGAATAGCAGATCAACGACTTGCTGCCATTCTACTCGTTACCCATCCGGAGAAGGTGCAATCAGACTGTAGAGTCTCAGAGTTCTGGAGTGACATTTATTTGCCCTGGGCAGCCGAGATTAATCCGAAGGTTGGAGAGCCCAATCTTCGTCCTTCGACACTAGAAGGCTACAAACAGATATGGGCTCAGCATCTGAAGAATCACTTCAGCGACGTGCGCTTGCGTGATTATAAGACCGCCAGTGCGACTGCATTTCTGACCCATCTTGCCCGTAGTCAAGGACGGAACACTATCGCACATATTCGCTCGCTCATGAGCGGCATTTTCACGAGAGCAGTCAAGCGTGGTTATATCGAAATCAATCCAGTCAGCAATGCCGGAGTCGATGGCAAGACGGCCCGGCCGAAGAAGACTGGTCATTACTCACTGAAGGAGTCGCTTTCAATTCTCGCTGCGCTCGCTGACTATGCCGAATGTCAACTCGTCATGGCGCTGTCTTTCTTTTGGGGGCTGAGGCCATCCGAGATTCGCGGCCTGAAGTGGGAAGACTTCTGCGAAGAACCTAGCGATAAGTGCGCTGTCTGCATATCGGGGGACTGGGAAATCGATGTGGCCCATGTCCACGTCCGACGGGCAATCGATAAGCTAGGCAATATCACTGGGCTCAAAACCGATGAGAGCGAACAACCGCTACCACTTATGATCCCGGTTGCGATGCCGCTGCATATTTGGAAAGAACAATGTGATAGCCCTTCGAGCGGATGGTTATTTCAAACGAAAAACGGCACTCCCGCCAATCTGCGTGATTGGGTACGGACTAAGATTCGTCCAGCATTACGTGCCAACGGGCTCAATTGGAAAGGCCTTTACGCTGGTCGTCGCGGCGCAGCGACGATGCTTCTACAACTGACGGGCAACGCTCTCGCCAGCCAGCAACTGCTGCGGCACAAACCTGGCTCCGGTGTAACTGCGCGTCATTACTTGAAGGCGCTGCCTGATGCCCTTCTTGCCGGGACAAAGTTAGTTGAGGAAGCTGTCCAGAAGGCTTTGGCGACCGACAATCGGATCGGCGACTGACGGTCATTTTGGGGATTCCGCGGTCAACGACGCAAATGGAACCTCGACGCGAAGAGCTGAGGGGCGGCGTCGAGATTCTTTATTGAGTTTGCGCTTGATTGGAAGGGCTGTCATGACTGCGAAGTGGACGCTCATCTCATGTGCACTGCTTTCTTCCCCTTCGCGCCACCCGTCTCGCAAAGGCACAGATCGCCACTGCTGCGGCGCACCCAAAACTTTCTTGCCCGGATTGCTCACGGCGACTGCGTTGTTCTTGGCTAGTTTATTGCTCCAGCCGCTGGCCGATCGAGGGGATTCGGTAACTTCGGGGTTATCAGCATTGAGAGATTCCTGGTGATGCCGGGACCGGTTATCGCGCTCGCACTGGCGTGGCGCGACGCGAGCTAAGCACGGATGATTTACATTCCGATGTTGATCGTCGTGTTAATGCAGGAACGGCCTATCGTGGTGGAGATCTCTCGCGGTTAAACCCTTCCTTCGGGTACTTTTTGCCCGTGCTACCGACCGGCGCGAAGGGGTCGTCCATTCCAAACGGGATGCTTGACTACTTCTATTTTGTATCGAGTAGAATGGGAAGACGCCTTCTACCCGAGCGTAGGTTTCTCGACTTGTTACAGACGTCTTGGAGTGAGCTCTCTTAGAATCCGGCCGACTCTAGTGAGACAGAGCTAAGACAGGGGAGGGTAGCAGGTCTGGTAAGTCATTGACTGACTGAGAGATACAGTCGCTACCCATCTCTATCCAGCTTATTGTGTGGGTAAGGACAGTGGGCTGTCTGTGAGTGTGGGGGTCTGTCCCTGGTACCCCTCATCCTACCATCATTAACTACTATGATCTCTAGCAGTGAGCGATTTAGGTGGTGCCCGTGTTGCGGACTAGCCGCTGAGGACTAGTCCTGGGGCGGTCGATCCAGGCTCAGACATCACAGACTCCACAAGTTGGTACACCTTGTCCATTTGGATTTCCTGTTCTACCTCGTAGTTGCGCTCCGATAGGTTGACCAACCTAGTCGTGAGGCGCAGATGTTCATAATTGCAGCACGCTGGCGTTGAACATTCCAGCGAGTGAGCGATCTGTAGGCCGTCCTGACCCTTAGCAGGCAGATGTCCGACGTGATGCGAGTAGTAGGCGAATACATGTGCGCCGATTAGCCCGCCGTCGCAGTGGAAACGTCCGTACTCGGACATTTCGCAGCCCTTGAATAGCAAGCAACTTTGTAATTTGCACAACTTAAGCCGGAATCGCTCGTTATCTTGGTCTGTGATTCGGTAAGCATTGAACTTCATAGTGACCGTTACGTCGATGCTTGCCCCGGCGGCCCCTTTTCTTTGCACGAGCTTTTTATAGACCCCATTGACATAGCGTCCAATGTTTGCCTGAGTGCGGTCCTTGAACCGCCCTTTTTTATCCTTGCCCGCAGCAACCGCCAACGCCTCTGCCAAAACGATTGGATCACGGCCCTCAAACCAGCGCGTCTCGGTAAGAGGAACGTCTGTAAAGTGCTCGTACCAGAAGTCGTGAATATTAAATGTCATCCCAGACCTCCTTGTTGCTTCCGTCAACATCAAGAGGAGTACTTTCGCCAGTCTGAAGCTTCAACTGTTGCCAACCCGGTGAATCAGTTCCGTTCTGAAAGTTGTGGTTTCTGCTCTGGTGTTCTACAAATACAACTCCTTTCTCATGGAGAGCTGCTTTCGAGAGTTGGTCAGCCCTCTCATTCTGGAGGCGTGGAACCCATCGAAATTCGACGCGATTCTTTCCGATCGATTGGAGAAGCTTTTGTGCTCGCTCGAAATAGGGAAGATATAAACCGCCCCTTGCTTTCCATCGCCCACTCATCTGGTAAACGACAAACTGCGAGTCACCTAGTAACAGGGCGCGGCCCTCGAGTTTAGCCACTTCTTCGAGTGCCGCAATGCACCCGCAATACTCGGCGACGTTGTTAGACATGCTTGGTCCGAAACCTACATAATCCGATCTCTCGACAGTAACCTCCCCATTGATTTCAACCACGATACCCCACGAAGCATGACCTCCGGGATTTCGCGGTTCGCACGCGCCGTCAAACCAAGCACTAATTTGCTTTCCGCCTGGACTATTCATCGCGTACTCACTTTCTGAGCCAGAGCCTCTAGCCACTGTTGAACGTCTGTTTTCCGAAACCGCAGGCACTTTGAATGGACTTTAATGAAAGGTAGTGGGTGTCTGCTTCGCTCTTGCGACCGGCGGCGTGTCAGTTCCCAAACTTGCCTCGGACGCATCTTCAGGTAATCAGCGGTTGCGGCAACAGTCCAAACTTCTTCTAGGTCATGAACATCCTCGTGAACAACGCGAGGTTGAGTGATATGTTCAGGCGGCGGACTGGAACCATTTGTTTTTGTCAATTCGGGTTTCATACTTCTCCTTTTGAGAATTTAAGCGCCGACGTATGGTGGGCGGCAGTGGAATGGAATAGCCATTCTGTCCATTTGCGCGAAGGCGTCCTATTACACACCTAAGTGCGACTAAACTAGTTATTGGCACGCGCAAGTTCGGGGTACATTACAAGACCCTTTTGCTTGCCCGTCATTGTGAAAACGCCTTCCCTAAGAGGTGTGGCAGTTGCGCATATCCATGTCAGCGATTTGCAGGCCAACTAAACCTTCAGCCAATGCCTCTTCGCCGCGCTTCGGAAACCTGGAATAGATTTGTTCATTAGACTGCGCAATTGCTTCCTTTAGGTCGGCTGCTAGGCTAGCTAACTGCGCCTTTAACATCTTGCGTATTTCCTGGGTGGTGTGTTGTAGGCTGCGCCGCGCTGCAGCCTGCTCTCTTGTCATGTCTCTTTCGCGTTGTCGCATCCAAACAGCAGCTAGATCATTCATAAACTACCCTCTCCTGCGGTCAGGTGCGCAGGTCACCAGTTGAACGCCGGTAAGGCGCTCTGTATATCTCTTCGCGTCCGCAAGTACCTATGCCGGCGGCGATTTGGTAGCTAGAACGGCGGGTGGGTCAAGCTTCCGCGAACTTCATTGCCCCCTGTCTCTTCATCACCTCTTTGCTCGCTCAGCGAGAGGGTCAAGCCATTGCTGTACATCACGCTTGCTAACCGCGAACACTTTAAATGGACTTTTGCAAACGGTAGCGGATGCTTGCTGCGCTGTTGTGAGCGACGGCGAGGAGGCTCCCAAACTTGCCTCGGGCGCATTGTGCGGTATTGTGCTGTTATGGCAACGGTCCAAATCTCTTCTAACTTAACGTCGGCTTGAAACCGTTGCGGTTGATTGATATCTTCGGCGTGTACGCCGGAGCTAACTGTATTGCTGGATTGTCTTGTCATTTATCTATCTCTCTCCCAAATTAGATGAATTGGCCAGGGCGGTCGATCTTTGGTTTTGGTGCCTAATTGGAATAGAAAATAAGAACTGGAGTCGGCCGGTAACTCATTTATCGTGCGACATCGTGCTAAGCCGGTTAAGTGTCAATTAGTGCTCGCTCTGAACTAGACGTCATTCGATCTCGCTTATTTAAACCGTCCCATGAAAAGCATCAAACCAATGGCAAGCTAAAAAAAGTACATATCTTTAATAAGGAACGATCGTAACTGCGTTCGAGCTCCGCTTATTTAAACGGTTTGTGAAAAGCATCGGTCAATGTCAAGCTTGAAAAGATACATATCGTTAATAAGGAGTGATCGTAACTGCATTCGATCCGGCTCATTTAAACGGTTCATGAAAAGCATTGAATCAAGGTCAAGCTTGAAAAAGATACGTATCTTTAATAAGGAACGATCGTAACTGCTGAGCCTTACTCGATGTCGGCGGGCCCCGACCGAAGCGGGAAAATCGACCCGGAGGGATCCCCCGCACCCCGGCCTGCCGCCGGTTTAAAGAGACTCCTTTTTAGGGGTCCCACCTGCAGCCTACGGTTAGCCATCGTTGGCTTATTCGTCGGATCGGTCCATTGATTACCCGGGATGCACCGGCCTCCCCCGAGACACGGAGCGAGTTCAGGGGCGGAGAGCTCCGGCGGGTGTGTCGACTGCGGGGCCTACGAGATCGTGCGTGTGAAGATGCAGTTACCAGATAGTCAATAGCGCGTACCCCCCTTTCATGTACCCTACCCCCCTGTTTTAGACCCCCCTACCCCCCACCCCACTGCGGAAACCGCTCCCCACAACTCAGTTAGAAGTCTGCCAAGTATATTATTATCAATAACTTATAGAGGATAGAGTTGGAGCTCTCCGGGTGCTGAAATCCTGACAGAATCCGGCTAGAAAGTCGATTAAGACGGCCAAGTCGTGCGAAAATGGGTAGGGAGAAGGAGGGAAAAAGCGGTGCAAGGAAATGATGTATCTCCTCTATTATCAACGACTTAGAAGAACATTTGCCAACATTTAAAAAAGGCTAATCGTGACATTTTATGCTAAACCTGTCAGGATCGTTGTAAAACAGTGATTACCAGCGAGTAACTTCATATTAATCAACAAGTTATGAAGATCGTGGCCTGCCTCTGGCATCACTTTCAACAAAGGTCTCCCAAGGCTTCTTGTCGTCGCGTTGAGGCTCTAGGCCGCGTACAACTTCGGTACAACTGAGCCGAGAGAAACAAAGGCAGTCGTAATAGCACAGGAAACGCGGAATCGCCTACTCTACCCCGCCACCCTCCGAAGAGCCGACCCAGCTTCGACCGAAGCCAAACGGTGACTAACCGAACGCAGCAGAATGAGACCCTAAAAAGGAGTCTCTTTAAACCGGCGGCAGGCCGGGGTGCGGGGGATCCCCTAGGGTTGGACTTCCCGGTCTAGGTTGGGGCCCAGTTGCAATAACGTATCAAATCGTCATGGTTCGGGCATCCTGACACGGTCGGTGGCGCAAAAATGCCCCACATCGGTCTGGTGTGGGGCATTTCGCATGTGTGCTGTTTACGGCAGAGTGATCTTCACGATCTGTCCCGCTCCTGGAGGGCCATCGCCGAAGTTGGAAACGTACAGCGCGCCATCTGAACCGAGAGTCATTCCTGTGGGAAGGGTGAGACCATCGGCAATGGTTGTGAACGTGCCGCCGCGCAAGCGAACGACAGCGCCTTTACCGGGCGTCGGGAAACCCGGGGCGGCGCTCAACTCCAAGAAATACGTATCGTCGCCATTCACAACAATGCTTACCACAGTGGTTAAGCCCGGCTGGATCTTCGTCACGCCACCGAGATTGCTGACGGTGTAGAGCGCCGCACTGCCGGGGTTGATGGGGAATGTGCTAAGGTTCGCGACATAAAAACTGTTCTTTACCCGCGCGATCGATGTGGGAACGATGTGGCCTTGCGTTTCCGAAAAATCGATCAACCGGGTCACGATGCCTTCCGGGGTAATCTCGTCAACTTCTCCGTGGTTCGGTTCCACCGCGTACAGATTTCCTTTCACCGCGATCATGTTGTACCAAGTTCCATCTGGTTCAAAGTCATCAGCATTGGGGTTTTTGACGGGGTGAAGCGCCACGTATGCGCTCAGATTCGCGAGTTGAGTCCAAGTTCCGCCACGGTTGACTTTCAGTACCGCATTCGGAAAGCCGGGATTGCCGTGAGAACAGCCACCGCCTGCGAGAAGCGCGTAGAGTTGACTGCCGATGAAAGCGACATCGGCGACACCAAGGGTGTCCCCGATAGGGGATAGGGCCGACGGAAGGCCTTGGACTAGTGTGGAGCGTGATCCGGCCGAAGTCACCTTGGAAATTCGAGCAGTTCGCCCTCCCGCCCACGGTCCCGGCCCGTCCGGTGGCGGCAGCACCTGCGTGCATTGTCCTACGGTCGAGTGGGTGCCACCGGTACCTGCCTCCGCTACGTAGAGGTTGCCATCGGGTCCCCATTTCAGACCACGGGGATTGTTAAATCCCGTCGCAAACACGGACACGTTGGAAGAAGTTTGAGAATACGCTGCAAGTGTACTGAGAACCATGATACTGAGAACTGCCCACCGGAATGTTTTCACCTGGAACTCTCCTTTTTCATTGAAGTGCTAAAACCCGAGCCTTTGGGCTCGTGCAGAGCGGGGTCGATTAGCTGCTGAAGCAAATCAACTGAACCGCGGTGTAAGTGCTTGTATTATTTTGAAATGGTTTGCGTCTGGTTCGCGCGCTAAAGACTATGACAATCGTCTCTACGCCAGGGCGCTGTCATTTGCTTGAAAACCTACGAGAAAGTCGCCGCGTGCAAACTGTTCGGAGACCGGGGGACTAAGACGATTGTTCTCATTGATACAATTCCGCCGTGGCAAGCGGCGCAATCGCGTCTCCTCTTTTAAACCCTCCAATGACAATTACGCGGCCGTTTTGCAGTAGAGTTGCCGAGTGTGCTGAACGACTTACTTCAGTGACGCCGGAAGGCGAGAACGAACGGGTGGCGGGATCATAAAGCTCGGCCGCCCTACTTCCGCCGCCCACAACAAGCACTTTGCCATTTGGCAGTAATGTCGCCGTGTGCCACTTCCGCGCCACTCCCATGTTCCCCGTTGCTGCAAACAATCCGGTATTCGGATCGTAAATTTCGGATGTGTGAGAGCCCAAACCGTTTAGGTCGAACGCGCCGCCCGTGATAAGCACCTTTCCATTGTGAAGTAGTGTTGCCGTGTGAGAACCACGAGCCGACGTCATGGTTCCGGTAGGACTGAACGCTCCAGTCGAAGGATCGTAGAGTTCCGCAGTTGCTATCGGCCCGGCGGAGGCCCAGCCGCCAGTAATCAGCACTTTGCCGTCGCTCAGTCGAGTTGCGGTGTGCCCGACCCGGGCTGCCGTCATTTTTCCAGTCGCGATGAATGTGCCGGCAGCGGGGTAGTAGACTTGAGCCTCGACGGAACCTTCGCCAAGCCAGGAACGGCCGCCGTCGTCTTTGCCGCCTCCTGCGATGAGTACTCTCCCGTCTGCCAGAAGGGTTGCGGTGTGTCCTCCGCGCGCCTCGGACATAGCGCCAGTTTGTTTGAAAGCACGATGTACGTGATCGTAGACTTCTGCACTCTTCACAGCCGGTGAATTTTCCATGTTGAAGCAAGCGTGCCGATCGTAGGTGAATCCTCCAGTGACCAATACATCTCCATTTGCGAGACGCGTGGCGGTCTGGGCATATCGGGGGGCGCTCATCGTCCCAGCAGAAGAAAAGGATCCCGCGGCGGGGCTGTATAGCTCCGCAGAAGCGACTCCTGCCAGGCAGTATGCTTTGTACACCCAGCCCCCGGCCACGAGTATTTGGCCATTGGTCAGAAGAGTTGCCGAGTGGAATGCCCGCGGATCCACAGTATCGCCGGTTGGGGTGAATGTGGCCGCTGAAGTACCGCCCGCGATGCTGAACGTGCGGTTTGCGCCCGTCGCAAATATGGATTCGTTGGAAATTGATTGCGAATACGCTGCAAGCGTACTGAGAACCATGACACTGAGAACTGCCCACCGAAGTGTTTTCACCTGGAACTCTCCTTTGTTATTTCAAGAACTAAAAACCCGAGCCTTTGGACTCGTGCAGAGCGGGGTCGACTAGCTGCTGAATCAAATCAACTCAACCGCGGTGGAAGTGCTGTGTTACTTCGAAATGGCTTACTTCGGTTTTTGGGCGCTTAAATTCTTTCCACGGCTCTCGACCTACGGCGCTATCCTTTTCTTAAAAACAGACGAGAAAGTAGCCACAAATAAGCTATTTGGCGAGCCGGGGGCCAAGGCCAATCCAGACACGTCTAAGTTCGTCAGACCAGGATTGATCGCATACCACGTTTCACCGGCGTTGTTACTCCGGTATATTCCGGCGCCCTGCGTTCCGAAGTAGATGACGTTAGGGTTTACCGGATTCACTTGGATCGAGCCGGTGCGCGAAGACGGAATTCCTGGCAGTCCGGCGTTTTTGGGGATGAACGTTGCGCCTCCATCGACGCTCTTCAGCACGCCAGTTGCGTCAGAAGTGCCTACATAGACGATGTTCGAATCGGTGGGATCTACCGTAACGCTGATTGCACCGGTGGCATCGACTTTGTGCCAGGTCGCGCCCGCGTCCTGGGAACGCCATGTGCCGCGATCACGGTCGGCAAAATACACCGTGCCATGACGATGAGGGTCGGCCGTGATCCCTCGACCGCCCAAGTTCAGAAAATGGTCGGGAGAAGCATTCGGGGCACGGTCGATGCGGTGGAAGGTTTCGCCGAAGTCGGTGCTCTTCCAGATGCCGTTTGTCGGTATCCCAAGATTGCCGATGGTAGCGACGTAGATTGAGTGGTCGAACGGGTCGACGGACACACCTGTCGAATAATTCGTGCTCCGTCCAAATCGCCGGCGCTGCCAGTGCCTGCCGTGGTCTTCCGATCTAAATACGCCTCCCGCGTCTGATCCTGCATACACACGGCGCGAGTCTTGCGGATCAAACGCCACTCCGCGGGGAGAACGCGCGACGAGGCCTTTTGTGCCGCCGTCCGCCCAGGTAGCGCCGCCATCTTCGGTGACCAGGATGCCGCCGTCGTTAGTTGTGAAAAACACATGATTGGAGTCGGCCGGGTCGACTGCGACCGCGTGGCCCTCTTGACACGAGCACGTCTTCAACTGCGCCCACGCAAGGCGGCGCCATTTTGCTTGCTTGTGCGCCGGAAGGACAAATGCTCCATGAAAATTCGTACCGGCGTAAACCGAGCCCTCGCTATCGACGCTGAGCATGAGAGCCATGCTCCGCGGCATGCCGGTATTTTTCCAGGTAACACCGCCGTCGTCGCTTACAGAAACGCCGCCGCCAGCCGTTCCGGCATAGAGCTTGTCACCGCTCTTTACGATCGACAAAACAACGCCGACTGCGGGTGAGCCGACGCGCGCGAAGGAATTGCCGCCGTCGATGCTCTTGTAAACACCATCGCCATTCGATCCCGCATAAACAATATTGCCGTCGTCAGGATCGACCATGAGTCCATAAACCGTAGAGTCGATAGACACGCTGTGCCAACTCTTTCCGCCGTCGATAGACTTGAAAGCGCCGTCGCCCGTGCTGCCCGCGAATATCACACTGGGGTTGAACGGGTTGATCGCGATGGAGAAGATCTGGGTCGGCCCCAGGCCATGCGAGGCTGATCGCCAGGTCTCGCCGCCGTCGATTGTTTTGCTAATGCCGCCAAACAGTTCGGACGAATAGATAACGTTGGAGTTGGTGGGATCCATTACCATTGCCAGACCTCCACCGGCGCTTTGTGCGACCCATGTCACTCCACCGTCGGTTGTCTTGAATCCACCGGCATAGACAACATTCGGATTGCCGGGATCCATAACCAACGACGAAACGATAGGAGCAGGAAGGCTGCTCAGCGCATTGAAGGTTGCTCCGCCGTTCGTACTCTTGAGGACGCCGCCGCCTATGCTTCCGATGTAGATTGTGTGCGAAGCGGCGTCTGATGCGATCGCCCCTGGAATTGCCGGCGGACTTGGCCCGACCGAAGTCCACCTGAAATCAGTTTGAGCTTCATTTAGAGAGTTGATTTTCGGAGACTTCAAATCCTCTCCGAACCCTGCGACCAAAGCTGCTGCAAGCAACAGCGCGAAAAGGGATAACTTCCTACCTAAGGATTTCATGTGAAGCTCCTTTGTTGGCATAACTCTGTTTGAAAGCGGAGTAACTGCTATCACTTGAAAAGTTCTGTGCTCGCAAGCGCAGGCGTGGCGAAATTGTTCTTTACTGATCCTGCGACCAGCGTTTTCCCGTCTCGAAGCAGCGTCGCTGTGTGTCCCATGCGTTTGGTTTCCATGCCGCCCGTAGTCTTAAACGAACGGGCGGCGGGTTCGTATAATTCAGCAGTCGAAGTAGCGATGAAGCCCGAAGTCTCGCCCCCGGCTATGAGGACAGCCCCGTCGGGCTGCAAGGTGGCTGTGTGGGAATACCGCGGCACGCCCATAGAAGTAGCGGGCAAAAAAGAGCGGGTCGCGGGATCGTACGTTTCTGCAGCCGAAGAGACTACAAAGTGACCATTGGCCCTGCCTTTTATGCCTCCAGCAATGAGCACTTTTCCATCAACGAGTGAGGTTGCTGTATGGCCCGCGTGCGCCGTGACCGTATGGCCTGCGGAAGTAAACCTACCGGTAGCTGGGTCATAGATTTCCGCTAGGGTGATCGCCATCGACGTGCGGAACTCCGTAAGCCCGCCCACGATAAGCACCTTGCCATTTGCCAGCAGGGTCGCCGTGTGTCCAAATCGTTGCTCGGCCATGTTTCCTGTCGACGTGAAAACGCCGGTTGCCGGATCGAATAGTTCTGCAGACTTCAAGCCCGGAACATCGAAAGGAAAATACCCGCCGCCGTTATCGACACCGCCGGTTACCAGCACTTTTCCGTTCCGCAGCAACGTTGCAGTGTGTCCGCCACGCGCCGAGGCCATCGAGCCCGTGAGCGTGAAGAGACCTTTCGCCGGATCGAAAACCTCCGCAGAATTTACCGCAGGCTGGTTAAAGTCGCGGCAGGCGTGGCCGAAGCCTCCCGCAAGTAACACTTGCTTGTTTGGCAATATCGTCGTCGTATGTGCGTATCGTTTCCCCGCCATGGTGCCAGTCAGTACAAACAAGCCTGAGGTCGGGTTATAGAGTTCCGCCGAGTCCATCCCGCCAAGACAATAACTGTTTCGTTCTATCCCACCGGCCATGAGCACACTTCCATTTGCTAACAATGTAGCCGTGTGAAGGCCACGCGGCTTTTGCATATCCCTTGCCGGTGTGAATGAACTGGAAGAGGTGGTTACGGCTATGGTGGCGGTAGCGGTGTAATGGGATGCCGTGCTAGTAGCCTTTACGTGATAAAAGCCTGCAACCAGAGGCGCGGTGTAAAAACCGGCGTTGCTGATCGAACCGCCGCCTAGATCCTGAACGGACCAGGTCACGTTGGTGTCGACAAACCCTGAAACCGTCGCGCTAAAAGCTTTTGTCTCTTGTGGAGACAAGGTGAACGAGGCTGGAGAAATAGTAACTCGGATCCACGGTACGGTTACACTCGCGGTTCCCATGACGAGCGGAGCGGCCTGGCTGACGGCCGAAACTTGAATAGGGCCTTTGTAGTTACTTTTTGGGGCCGTATAGACGCCGTTGCTATCGATTGTTCCTGCGCCTGGGCTGCCCGCCACGCTCCAGGTAACGGCTTGGTTTGACGGGCCAAACACTTGTGCCCGAAACTTTGTGGTCGCCCCCTGGTAGGCAGTGCTGGCAGACGGGGTGACAACGACGCTGGCTTTGATCTGCTGTGTTGGGACCCACCGGTTACCGCCGTAGCAGGTCGTAACTATAAGAGCCATCGCAAGAACGAATTGTGGAATACGCATTTGGAACCTCCTGCGACCCGAAAGGGGAAGATCGATCGCGGGGCGACATTCGTCCAATTCGCACGTTTGGGCAATGCATCGCGTCTAAATTAGACTTCAACTCTTCTTCAACTTTTCTTCATCAGATAAGTCTTTTGAAATGGGCCGGTTACCAGCGAGCGCTCCAACTTTGCGTTTGACGCGCTTCTGGCGCCCCTGTTACTCTCGACGCGGTAAGCTGAGCAGTACGTAATGCCCTCTTCTGTTTTTACTCGTCGTCGCCTCCGGTTTGGCCCTTACGAAGCAGACTTGCATTCGGGAGAGTTGCGTAAGGATAGACTTCGGATCCGCCTGCAGGCGCAACCGTTTCAGTTACTCGCCATGCTTCTGGAACGGCCTGGCGAACTTGTCACGCGCGAAGAGATTTGTCAGAAGTTATGGTCGACGGACACCTTTGTTGACTTCGATCACAGTCTTGGAACTGCAATCAACAAGATTCGAGAGGTTTTGAATGATTCTGCCGGCAAACCTCGTTACGTCGAGACCCTGCCGCGTAGAGGATATCGTTTCGTTGCGCAGGTCATTTCGATCGACCCGGAACCAGGGGCGCCAGAATCTCCTGAACTAGCGCCACCAGAACCTGCTGAACCGTTGGCGGCGTCGTCACCGAAGGCGCGACTCTTTTATCCAGCTGTCGGCGTCTGTCTTGCCGCCGCTGTCCTGCTCGCACTAGCTGTGACGAATTTCCACGGCTGGAGGCAAAGGTCGCTCTCCGCAGCAAATGGGCAGCCACCCACAATCAAATCAATCGCCGTTCTTCCGCTGCTGAATCTTTCAAACGATTCGGAGCAACAGTTCTTTGCGGATGGAATGACCGATGAACTCATTACAAGCCTCGCCCGGATAAGTTCCCTGCGCGTCATCTCGCGAACTTCTGCTATGGCCTATCTTGGCACTCGCAAGCCAGCGGCACAGATCGCACGAGAGTTAGGCGTGGACGCCCTGGTTGAGGGATCGGTAGTTCGAGCGGGCAGTAAAGTGCGCATCACTGCTCAACTCATTCATGCTGCCTCGGATCGGCACTTGTGGGCGCAAAGCTTCGACCGGGAAATGAGTGACGTGTTGACCGTGCAGGGCGAGGTTGCTCGCGAAATCGCCGAGCGAATCTCGGCTCGCCTGACGCCGCAAGAGCAAGCCGATCTCGCTCGCGAGCGTCCAGTCAACCCGGAAGTCGCCGTCCTCTACTTCAAGGGATCTTATTTTCTGAGTCAGCTTGACGCTGCCCGCGCCCGCGACATGTTCACGCAGGCGATTCATTTGGACCCGAACAGCGCCGAGTCGTGGGCGGGGCTCGCCGACGCATTGCACACGATCGCGGTCCTTGGTGACTACCGAGCGTTCCCCAAGGCCCGGGATGCGGCAAACAAGGCGTTGGAACTCGACAGCTCACAAGCGGAAGCGCTTATGGTGCTCGGCGTTGTCTCCTTTCTTTACGAATGGAATCCGCCGCAATCAGAGGCATACTTCCGGCGCTCAATCGAAGCGCGTCCCGGCTATGGGTGGTGCCATGCGCTGTTCGCCGATACCCTTGCGCACCATGGCAAATTTGAAGAAGCTCTCCAGCAAATTAAACTGGCAAACGCTTTGGACCCGATGTCGGTGCTGACAAACTCAATGACATGGCATGTCTATTTCAGTTCCCGCCGCTACGACGACGCCTTGCGAAGTATCCTCGGGGCGGTTGAGGTTAATCCTTCATTTGCTCCAGCCTCCGAGAGGATCACAATAAGTTATGAGCAAAAAGGCGAATATGAGAAGGCGATTGCCGCTGGTGATGAGGGAGCTCCCGACCTCGCGCGTGCCTTTGCTTCTGGCGGGGTGCGGGCTTACTGGCAGCGCAAGCTGGAACTGTTGTTGCGGGAAGATGACGGTTTCGCAGCGATCGCCCGATGTTACATGCACTTAGGAATGCGGGAAGAAGCACTTAAAGCATTGGAAAAAGGCTACCGCATGCGGGATCCCTATCTTATTTTCTGGCTCCCTATTTTCGAAGAATTTGACCCGTTGCGCTCCGAGCCACGTTTTCAGAAAATGCTCCACGGTCTTGGTTTCTCGTGAGAAAAGCGTTGATCTGCGTGGCTGCGATTTGTTTGCTCTATTCGCTGCCTGCAATTGCGCAAGTTGAAAATGGGCAAATCACAGGCGTTATCACAGACCAGAGCGGCGCGATCGTAGCTCATGCAAGCGTGTATGTCGGTAATCCGGCTACCGGATATGAGGCTGCTTTTACCAGCAACGACTCCGGCATTTACTCCGCCTCAGAGTTACTCGTAGGCTCGTATACGATCAGAGTCCAGATGAGCGGGTTTAAAACAGAACTCGCCTCGAATCTGGTTGTGAACGCCGGCACCGTGTTGCGTGCCGACTTCCACTTCGTGTTGGGGGAGCGCTCTGAAACGATTCAAGTGAATGATGCCGCCCGGCTCGTAAACACAGAAAATTCCCGCCTGTCCTACACAGAAGATTCCATTCAGATCTCGAACCTGCCGCTCAATGGCCGCAACATATACGACCTTATCCAATATCAGCCCGGTGCCACCAACATGAGAGGCATCATGTTTGAGAATGGCGCCAATACGGTTGTAAACGGCGCAAGAGAGAGCTTCAACGGATTTCTGATTAATGGGATCAATAATAGAGGACTGAGTGGCGGCCCCGTCAATCAACCTATTCTCGATACCGTAGAAGAGTTCCAGGTCTTGACGTTGAACAATGCGGCGGAATTCGGAAGTAGCGCAGGCGCAGTTACAAACCTGATCACTAAGTCAGGCACGAATCGTCTCCATGGTAGCGGGTGGGAATTTCTTCGTAATGACGTACTCGACGCCAATCCTTTTTTTGCCAACCACGATCCGGATCCCGCCAATCGCAAGAGAACGCCGCTGCGCCTGAATCAATTTGGCATGACGCTGGGCGGACCTTTAAAGAAAGACAAACTGTTCTTCCTGGCTGCCTATCAGGGCGAGAGATTCCTTACTTCTTCTCCGGGCCCCGTCCTTACTGAATCCGCACAATTCAGGTCCGCCACGATCTCAGCGTTTCCGAACTCGGTATCGGCTCTCTTGTATTCCAACTTCCCTCCGGAGGGGCACGGCACCCCTTTCGCAACCTTGCGTCAATTCATCGGACCCTCGTTCAATAGCCGATTCAAAACCTTCGCTGATTACCTTTGCCCAGCGAATACGGATGCCGCAAGTGCGACGCCCGGCGCGATCTCAAGAAAGTTTGCCGCGCTCATTGGTGTAGAACAAGCGGATATCGACCAGATGAATTCTCCCGTAGCATCGGGAGGATGTCCGGCCGGTTCCCCCTACGCCATGCCCTCGCCAGGCACCTTCAACAGAGATGCAGAATTTGGGGACATCACGATCAGTCCAAACAAGTCTCAATTAGACGGAAATCTTTTCGATGGCAATGAAGCGTCCTTCCGGCTGGACTACAACTTGAACTCAAGGAACCGCTTCTTCAGCCAGTTGAATTGGGCACGCTCAGCGGATAAGTACAGTAACTTCAATGGCCTTCGGGGCTTCACCAGCCCATCGACTCTGACCACACCCAATTTCCAGATCAGCTTCATTCATACCTTCTCTCCCACATTGTTGAACGAGTTTCGGGCGGGATACGCGCAGAACGATCGCGCGATTGCAGTTCCATTGCCGGGCGTACCTGGCGTCGCCTTTGACGATGGAACCTTGGGGTTCGGGCCGGATTTGGGTAATCCGCAGAGCACCCGGGAAAATATCTACAGTTACAACAATGTACTCTCCATTGCCCGCGGGAAGCACAACCTGAAGGCGGGAGGCGAACTCCGTCGCAATCTCGAAAATAGCGAGATCGACGCAGGACATCCCGCGTACTCTTTTTTTGATTCTCTTTTCTTTGCCATCGACGCTCCTTATTCTGAGGACGCTGGCGTCGATCCGGGGTTCGCCACCGGAAAGCAGGCGGAACTCGCGACCAGCATTCGCCATTCGCGAAACTGGGACGTTGGAGCTTTCTTGCAGGACGACTGGAAAGTATCCCGGCGTCTCACTTTAAACCTCGGCATTCGTTACGACCTGCACACGCGCAGCACTGAACTCAATAACCTCGCCACGACCTTCATAAGAGGTCCTGGCCGCAACTTCATCGACAACCTTACAACCGGAGCAGGGCAGATTAAGGATGCCAGCACACCATGCCCGGGTGATCCCAAAGCAACGCTCGCGGGAGAGTGCGGCCCGGGAGGTTTTGCCGCCGCAGCAAATTTGGGCAAGGCAGATCACGATGATTTAGGACCGCGAATTGGTTTCGCCTGGGATCCCTCTGGCAACGGCAAAACGTCGCTCCGGGGTGGGTTCGGAATTTCGTACGAAGGCAACCTCCAAAACCGCTCGTCTCTCACTCGCTGGAATCCTCCTTACTATTCGCTCAACCAGATCTCTAATGTTTTGGACGGCGGCAACCCAGACGCCAACTTGATCTATGGCCCGGTGGACGGTTCGCTACCCACGTTTACCGGTCCGGCGCCATTTGCGCAGCACTCCGGCGTCGGCCCCCAGGCGACCGGCAACATATCGGGATGGGATCCAGCCAACCCTCAAACCTCGGGCTTCACATCGATCATTTTTCCTCAGGGTGTTCATGACCCTAACGTAGAAAACTGGTTTGTCGGCCTGCAACGCGAGTTGCGCCCTAAGCTGACACTGGAAATCAATTACGTCGGTACGGCCGGGCGGAACCTCTTTCGCGCCGAGAATGTAAATCGAATTCCGGGAGGCCGCCTGCCGGAAGGAACCTGCGTAACCGACAACTTTGGCCGTAAGTTGTGCAGCCAAGTGAACACAACTAAAGCGAGTAACGGAGAGGAAATCAATCCCACAGGACAACTCAATCCGAATTACGGACGTCTGCGGGTTTGGCAGAATTCAGCATCATCTATTTACCACAGCATGCAAGTCTCGGTAAGAAAGCAACTGGCCGCCGGATTACAGTTTGGAGGAAATTACACCTACAGCCACTCCATCGACGACGGCTCGTCGTGGCAAAGCAGCTTTAACACCATCAATGGTTCTGCCGCGGGAGACGGGATAACGACAGACCAGACCCAGCCGGGCCTTGACCGTGGCAATTCCGTCTTCGATATTCGCCATCGAATCACGTTTAACTACGTATGGGAACTTCCTTTCTTCCGAAGCAATCATGGTGTGAGTGCGGCCATACTGGGCGGTTGGCAGTGGAATGGCTTATGGTCATTCCAGAGCGGAGCCCACTGGTCTCCGTTCGATTCGCGTGCATTTCGCCCCGAACCCAAAGCAGGATTTCCGAACGCCTGCAACGCCTCCACGTTCGATCCAATCAATTGCGTCAACTTTGGTGGCGATTACAACCTTGATGGCGAAACCAATGACCGGCCAAACGCGATCGCGAATCACATCAATACGACACACGCGCAATGGGCCAACGGCTTCAATCTGCCTGACAACTTCTTTTCTGCGCCGTGTTTGGGCTGTGTAGGCAATCTCGGCAGGAATACGTTTGTCGGCCCCAGTTACTGGTCGGCTGACATCTCACTTTTCAAGACCTTCGCTATCTCCGAAAGATTCCATCTGCAGTTCAAGACAGAGGCCTTCAACATCTTTAATCACACAAACTTCCTAATCGGAAACAATACCGACTTGCACAGTCCGCTCTTTGGGCTGGCAGGCGGCACCCAGCCGCCCCGAAACTTGCAATTCGGAGTGAAACTGAGTTTTTAGAAAAGCTCCGTGGAATTCGAATACCGATTGGATTTGGATAAGCCGATAATCGACGAAGAGGTCAACACGCTTTTGCGTAGAAAACTTATCCGACACATGGATGCAAAAGCGCGTCAGCATGTAAGTGGTTGAGGCGATAGAAGAATTGGTCGCCCGAGTAGACGATTTTCAGAACCCTCTGTGCTATCCCGCCCCATACCTCAAATTTAGGCGCAGCATTAGTTGGTGTGTTTGATTCCATAACAATGTCGGCTCCAAGCTCGACTAACTCCCTATAATCAACAAGTTATGAAGATTGTAGCCCGCCGCTAACATCACTTTCAACAAAGTTCTCCCCGAGGCTTCTGATCGTCGTGTTGAGGCCCTAGGCCAGGGAGAGGAACAGGGATGCCTGGGTTCGCGAGCGTACCTCGACGCGCATAAGGCTGAATTGGACCGCCATCGCATGTTCATAGTCATGGACGGCGGAGCGCAGTGGCCTATGGGCATTGGAGTGAAAGGGCGCCATGATCTGCTCAGGTCGCTCGCACCGCTGATCGAGCCGCTACAAGCTGTCGGCGCGAATCGCCTACTTCCGGACGGCGAAGTTGGTTCTGATGACGAACCCTTCATTGCTCTCGGCATTCCGGCGGTCGAACTGAACACGGAGCCTGGTGATTACGATACGAATCATCACGCCATCACCGATACCCTGGACAAGATAGATCCCCGAGCGCTTTCGGCCGATACCGCTGGGATGGCGCTGACTGCGCTAGCTATTGCCAACGCCGACCGGCTCCTGGTCGTAGGCTGCAGGCGTCGGAAATTCTTGAACTGCTGAAGCGCACGAGCCTACTCGACAGAATGCGCCTGCTTAGAGGTGACAGCTGGGTGCCGCAATATATCCCAGAGCGTCTCCTTAACTGCCGATCAGGTGTTTACGATGAGCATAGGAATCAGAAAGTCAAAATATTGGTCAAGTCACGGGCAATTCGGAGATTAGCCCCTGAAATCACGGCCCCAGTCCTGGGCTTTCATAGCCATTTAGTCGCACGACCTCCGCCTTCGTCGGTCCCTCTCATCCTTTCAACCTTCGCCGGTTCCGGGTTTTTCTTGTCGGGAGCGGGCTTGACCCCGTGAATGTTGACCCCTTGCTCCAACTGGGTCATGAGAGCTCGAAGGTTTTTATCGCCGGCATCCAAGACCTTGCGCATTTCCGCGCTGGCCCTCATGGCTTCCTCATACGCGCCCCGAGCTTTGGTAAGAAGAGGAAGTTGGTCAATGAACGCAGTAGCGTTCTTGGTGAACTCGTTCACCGCTTCTGTGTACGTCTTCATGGTTGGTGACGGCAATGGCTGATTATGATCTTCGGCAAGAACCTTCTGGGGAACAGCGGCGAAATTGCCTTTCTCGAATGGGTCGTTCCTTAAAGACTCAACCAGCGCGTCGCCGAGCGACGTCAAGTCCGGTATCTGCTTCGAAAGGGCGGACTCGGGTTGCACGCCCACAGCATCATCCTACTTTTTCCACATTCGCTTCACTCCTTTGCATCTTCACTACTTCTGCCGGGGCGGCGGCAGGTTTGCATTATGTACTGGTTGGCCAAGAAGAGTCAAACTTCACAGCAAATCCGGAGTGCAATCATGGCGTGGAGGGGTAAGCGAAATATTAGGCATTCACCGACACGACACTCGACCCCATGACTTTTTTTCATTTTCAGTAGCCGCTTGGCCCTCAGGAATCGGATCACCAGAGTCAACCTAACTCGTTTGATAATCCTCGCCTCCAGTTCTGGCCGAAACTGCCTTGCGAACTGAAACCCGCTTTTTGCGCGCCAAAGCCTTTCGTCCTATTCGTGCTCTCCTGGCCTTGACCGTTGTAAAAGCGAACATGGGTTGCGTGCCCGCGACGGTTCTATGCGTGTAATTGATTCCACTACAATGTCGGCTCCAAACTCCGAGTAGACTTTGGGGGTGCAAACCAACCAACGGCTCGGGAGAAAGGAGCCGAACGATGATCATGATAGGAGCAGATTACCATTACTTTCGTACCTTCAACCCAGCCCGAAACCTAGACCTTCTGGTTAGGCAGAGCTAGAGTGGGTGTGCGAACGAGACTCCCCCGACACAAACGTTTCGGTCGAATAGGATTACTTTTCATGAAGATCTGGCATTTGGCTTATGCGGCCTTAGGAATCGCGGTAGCGCGGTGCGTTTTCAAGCGTCAACGTGTAAACATCTCTGATCCGCTTCAGCGTCTTCGTACGTCTGGCTTGGTATAACGTTCCCCAAACATTACCGCTGCAACTCTAGAACGAACTTCTTGCTTGCGTGCCGGACTTTCGTTTCCCGGACTGGTTGATCCATTATCGGCGAGTCCGCCCCAAACCTGACCAAGTGGCCAAGGCCCAGCGGTGCTACATGTCACTTGGCTTTCCTATGGTCGCGTCGCGCCTGTCGGTATAGGCTTCACGCAGTATTTAGTCTCTCTCTCTTCTTTCCTTAAGGCGTCTTCGCAACGGGCGGCCTTTTTTAAGTAATCCGTTGGGCGGACAACTCACACGCGAAAAGGAATCGTTCAACCGAACAGTAACGCTGCAAATTGTTAGCTCATCCTACCAAGGCAATCGCGCTATGGGCGTCAACCGATCATTCCGGTTATGTTCGGATGGAGGTCGAGCTGTACCGGCCGAGATCGCCTAACCTGCAAGGCGGCAAAGAGACACGGTGTCGTAGCTTAACAGCGGTGTGTTGGCCCACCGCCGTCGTCCTGCGCTGCAGAATGCTTTGGTCCTATCCGTTATATGCCCTTCACCATCGAGCAGTGGGTCGAAGCCGTTTTCCACTTACCGGAATCATTCACCCACGTGTCACTGCAGATTACCGTTCGCGCCCGATGCGTGCCGTTAAGCTCCGCGTCGTAGGTGAATGTGTAATGTGAAACTGCGGCGTTCGAACCGAAGGTTGCCACATGCACGTCGCTGATGTCGCCGCTCTTCCACTTGTTCGTCTTGTTCTGCAAACCCTTGACGAAATCGTCCTTCGTCTGCCATTCCCCCCAGCTGTTTCCTGCCATGAAGCCGTCGGCCAAATGCTCCTGCGCCCACGACACATCGTTCTTCATTTGCGCACTTCTGGAGTCCTGTTGCAGTTGTTTGATCTGCTGAACAACATCGCCACCAGCCTGGGCGTTAAGGCTGATGCATAGCGTAAGACAACAAAGAAGGGTTGTGACAGCAATAGTCGTTGTTTTGGTCATGTATCGTTCCTCCGTGACAGCGGCAGCAATCCTACACCTCGGCGATCTATTGTGCACGCAGTGCTCTCGGCTGCGATGCGAAGCGACAGACATAGCCAAGGCGGCTGTCGGCCGCAATGCCACGCGGGAACCAAGGCGGAATAGCCATGAAGCCATCGCTAACGATAGGCCGCTTTGAAAAACTCGAGTGTGCGACCGGACGTACCGGTCTGCTCGGATGAGGTAAGCGCTGAGAAAAGGTCGGGCTTTATCCTCAGGCTACCCTTTACAGAGAAGGTTCGACCGATTCCCCCTGCTTCCAAGTTTCGAGACATTAATTTCCCTGATCGGAAGGCGCTTCGTGTTCTTATCGTGGACGACAATGCAGCCGTCCGTTCATAGATTTGCAAATTCCTTTCGTCGCAGGCGGACATGACAATCATCTGCGAAGCTGTCGATGGAAAGGAAGCGATCAGCCGGGCACGGGAGCACAAACCGGACCTTGTATTGATGGACATCAATGCCAATATGAAAGGGTTGAAGCCGTCCGCATCATCAGTAAAGAGATTCCACTGTGTCGGATAATTGTGTAAGCCGACACGAAAGTGAAGCGTTCCTGAAAGAAGCATTGCGGGCTGGCGCAGTCGGTTACGTCGTGAAGAGTAAAATCGCTACAGCTTTAGTCCCAGAGATACGAATAGTTTGCAAACTTAACATCTTTCCGCTAGAGGAAGGCGGGATTGGTCTTGCCAACTAGCGCAGTGTCCAGATGCACGTAAGTCACGGCATGTTTGCCGATTGTGGTCACACTTGTCCAACCAAAGGCCAGACGCGCGATTCGTCTTCAAGGCCGTTTAAGATTTCTAGCGCTGCATCCATGTCACGGCGTTCGGCGTGGTGATCGCTGCTACCTTCTAAGTCTTTCTTCCTCTCAGCAACAGCCTCGCGTGCAGCGCCTATTCTCGATGCCGTCTTTTGGCCGTCTCCTTCGAGCGCCGCACAAAAATACGCTTGTTCCCACTTTTGATGCTGCTTCGGCAACATAACTTTGTATCACAGTAGAGTAACGCCATTTCAGTCTGTTCCATATTGCTCAGAAGCAGAAGCGGGACTGACAACCTCAAACCGCAGCCCTGCCTGCAACAACAAACTATAAATGAACACCTGCCAAAGCGCCGAATGCGATTCCTGCCCACATGCTAGCGCCAAAGAAGCGAGGGGAGCCACGCGGTCGCATCGTGTTTAGTCCTACGCCGGGCAATTCGTTACGACTCCGCGCTCGGATATGATGTACGAAGTGACCAGTTCGGGCTGGCGAATTTGAAAGGGAAATGCGTGGCGGAACAGCTAAGGCGATTATTGCGCTGGCCCTTCCCGACTTCCGCGAAGATCTGGAAAGGCAAGCCTATTCCTTTCCGCGCGCCCTCCACCGGTTGGAACCGCACGGGACGGGTCATGACTGCTACTGCGAACTCCTCTACAAGGATGAGCGGGACGCCCAATTGTTCCGGTCTTCTACTGCACACCATCACATATGTCTCGTTGTCGCGAGTGCGAAGCGAACTGTTTCACCTGCTCGTAATTCCATCCCTTGCGCATTCCAGTACACCAATCGACAAACATCGAAATGTCGCCGTAGAATCAGCCTGTGAAGTCGGTTTTCTCCAAATTGTTTATATGCGTTTTTCTTTGTGCTGCGACTGTCCAGTGTCGTGCGTTGGGGGAGTCACCTGTCGACATATGCTCAATCCCATCACAACCCGCCTGCCGACAAGCAGTCGCTGTCTTTGAGGCTTTCCAGAAGGCTGTTACGAAACAGGATCGAAACGCTGTCGCCGCAATGGTTGGCTTCCCTCTCCGTGTGAGGCTTAAGGGGAAGAAGGCTGTTATCACGGACAAGTCGCAACTGCTCCGTCACTATGACAGCATTTTCGACAGTTCAGTTAAATGCGAAATGGAACGCGCAAAAAAGACCCAAATACGGGGAAATTCGCACGCATTCACTGTTGCTGATGGAGTTGTATGGTGGGAACGGAGCCATTCTCCACAGTCACCATTCAAGGCAATCAGAGTGGACAACGGTGCGTTCTACCATGGGTGCGGCGAACCTAAATAAGCAAGGGTCGGTGGTTGGCGCAACCGGCGATCCCGTTGTACAAGCCGTAGTCCGCATGTACACCCTGGTGCCAACCCCCGAACCCACAAAGCCGACCGATGCTTCGTTTATTAACTCGCAAACCGAAGCTCTTGAAATGCCCCGTTTCTGTAAGGTCTGCATCAGCGAAATCCAGACTGGCGACCAGCACCAATAGTTGGTGCGCTGCGATTCCGCGGAGAAAGTGCCGCAGCTATCCTCAAGGTCATTCTGGGCGCCTCGCCTACGTCGGTGGTGCACCTGAATCCCGATGGCGTTTCTAACTGGCAATCCTTGCTGCGGTTAACGTGCTGTGAGCGACAATCTCCTTACAGCTTCATGGAGACTCAGATTCTTATGAACGCAAGCGCAACCTGCAAAACCTCACTTGTAGTCTCTAGCGATCCCGGCATGGTCGAGTGCGGAGGCACTTACTCGAAACTGCTGGCTAGTGAGGGAAGAACAAAGGGCACAAAGCGAGATAAACTGTTAGTCGATGAAAGCAGTGGCGATAAAGAAGAGTCTCATGAGAGAGCAGCAACCAGATTTCAAAGAAATGGGCACTCTTCGGTGTGACAGTTGCGGTGAGGACTTCATCGTCTTTCAACACTTCGCATTCGTGGACAAGGCGGCGGCTGAGCGACAAGCGCACTGGCTTGAAAAGGTTCTTGCCGAGGAGCACGAACGAGAAGGGAAGCACCCGGATCGAATCCAACTGCCAGACTAGGACCGTATGGTATCAGCGCCTATGAGCGTAATCGCTGGCAAGCCCTTAACGGCAACGACCTAACCGGGAGAGTCAACCCGTGGGATCCCCCGCCCCCCCGCCCTTGCGCCGCTTTAGAGAGATTTCTTATTGTGGGGGCCTTTTTCGGCTGCGTTTGGTCAGCCATCATGGGCGTTCGGAGGATCGGCCAGAACTGAGTCGGCATTCGGCGGGGTGGGGGGAACGAAGGGCTCTTCCACTTTTTGTGTCCTATCCCGCCTTGCTAATCTTCGCCCACCTTGCCCGTTGAGCCGCTGCAATCTTCTGCCGACCAGCGGCTGATATTGTGCGCTTAACCGGCATGGCAGTCACTTTGCCGCGTGCGGTTGGCTGCGATTCCTTGCGTATTTTCGCCCATCGTGCTCGTTGCGCCGCTGCTATTCGCTGACGTCCAGCAGCCGAGATTACGCTTCTCGATCGGGCACCCGTCGGCCTTGATCCAGTTCCGTTGACTTCCGTTAGCGCCTCGATGGATCGAATTACAGCGTCCAACTCATCGACCCGTATCTCCATTTGTTTTTTCTCGCTGCGAAGAGCAGCTAGCGTATTACTTAGATTTTCCATTTTCTCCCTCGGATTTAAGTTATCGCATGATTGTAGTGGGTAAGACAGGATGGTGGCTACTTACATGCATATTAAATTGCCGTGCTCGGGATGCTGTTTTGAATAAACCTCCCTAACCGACAATAAGCAGAACAGACAACCTAGTTAGCATCCAAGCGTGCAGGACGAACGGCCAACTAAGCGTGCAGGACGAACGGCCAACATTTTTGGCATTCACATAGCAAGCTGGCACGCTCGCAAAAAGGACGAATTACTTTTGTTTTTCTTCCACAGAATCAAGCAGTAGTTCTAAGCGCGCGAGAGTCTGCATCGCCCGTCGTTGTCACAGTGCAGAGCCGCGTCAGCGAAAGCGATACCGGTGGCATTGCGCTTGTGCGCCCATATTATGATTATGTTCCAAGCATCTTGTCCTTAGAATCGACCTACAGATGATGAAAGCGGTGCTGGAGAAAACAGTCAAAATTGCTACGTGGAACGTAAATTCGATTCGCGCCCGGCTTGAGCACGTCAATACGTGGCTCGAGCTGCAGTCTCCGGATCTCTTATTGCTGCAGGAACTAAAGGGAGTGGATTTTCCCGCTCTGCACTTCAAAGAGCTGGGCTATGAAAGCATGGCAGTGACCCAGAAGGCCTATAACGGCGTCGCCATCCTGTCGCGGCATCCAATTCTCCCCGTCAGCACAACTCTTCCCGGCGACGATGCCGATAGTCATGCACGATATTTAGAAGTTGTGATCGGTGGTCTGAAAATCGTTAACATCTACTTGCCAAACGGCAATCCTCCGGGCAGTGACAATTTTGCATACAAGTTGGCGTGGATGGACCGTCTGCATAGGCATCTCCAGAAATTGGCTGAAGAAAAGATGCCGGTAGTGGTGGGCGGCGACTTCAACGTCATTCCTGAAGATATCGACTGCCATAAACCATCATCATGGATGCACGACGCTTTGTTTCAGCCGGAACCCCGGGACCGATACCGCAGCCTGCTCAAGCTCGGATACACCGATGCATTTCGAGCAATGCATCCCGGAGAGGGCAGTCACTTCACGTTCTGGGATTATTTTAGGCAGTCCTTTGAGCACAACCGGGGAATCCGAATCGACCACTTCCTTCTATCACCCACCGTTACTGCCAGAATGAAGAGTTGCGAGATCGACTTGGCTCCGAGGTTGAAGGCGAAGCCTTCTGATCATGCACCGATTATCGTCAAACTGAATTAGGGAAACACGAATCACCTTGAGATTCGCCCCGGACTCGCTCATTGACCTCATGATAAGTGACGCGATGGTTCATCACTGACAAATCGTTTCTGGATTGCCGACCGTCCGCTGCCTAGCCCCATTCTGCGATTGCAGTTCCCGATTAGGATGACTCCCTCTCTGGTCTGCGGTGTGCCTTGCTTGTATTCTGGTTCTGGCTTTGGGACTTGGTCGAACACACGTGGAGAAGAAAATGCTGAAAGCGATTGCGATCGTTGCGCTATTTGTGCCTTCGCTCTCCGTAGGGCAGTCATCCGCTGATCATAGAGTGGATGTTGAGCGGATCGTCGGCGCGTCAATAACTCGCAATGGAGCAATGGAATTCCTCGAAGTGCTTTCCGACCGCATTGGGGGCCGACTGACTGGAAGCCACGAATCCGCTGCCGCAGCATCTTTGATCGTCAAAACACTAACTGATGCGGGGCTAGCAAATGCCCACACCGAGCAATACCCGATCGAGAGTGGATGGAAGCGGGGCCAGGCCACGGCGAGGGTGACGAATCCCGTTTCGCGGACGATCTTTATTGGCTCTTACGGGTGGGCTCCGGGCACAAATGGACCAGTGCAGGCGAGGCTAGTCGAGGTGAACATGTCGCCAGATGGACGTCTCGACGTGCCGGGCACGGATCTCCGCGACGCGGCCGTAATGGTGAACATTGATGCAGGTGGAAACTCGTATCTGAATGCAAACAATTCTGTAGTCCTCCGGGCCAAAGCGATTCGCGATCTTGCGAGCGCGGGTGCGGCTGCGATGCTTATCCCGTCAGACAAGCCGCACCGCATGCTTTACACATCGGCATTTGGTATTTACCCTCGTGCGGCGCTGCCGGTGTTGTCCGTCGCTAAGGAGGACACTGAATTCCTGCGCCGTATCATGAAAAAGGAAACTGTTCGGCTGCAACTTGAAGTGCATAACGATTTCTTTGCAGTGCCAGCGGGCGAACACAACGTTGTTGCTGAAATCCCCGGCACTGGAAAGGACATCGTTGTGGTAGGCGCACACTTCGATTCGTGGGACTGGGCGCAAGGTGCGAACGATAACGGTTCCGGTGTGGCCGCGGTCCTCGAAACGGCGCGCATTTTGCGGTCGCTGGAGATTAAGCCGAGGTCAACGATTCGCTTCGTCTTTTTCTCGGGAGAGGAACAGGGCTGCCTGGGTTCGCGAGCGTACCTCGACGCGCACAAGGCTGAATTGGACCGCCATCGTATGTTCATAGTCATGGACGGCGGAGCGCAGTGGCCTCTGGGCATTGGAGTGAAAGGGCGCCAGGATCTGCTCAGGTCGCTCGCACCGCTGATCGAGCCGTTACAAGCTGTCGGCGCGAATCGCCTACTTCCGGACGGCGAAGTTGGTTCTGATGATGAACCCTTCCTTGCTCTCGGCATTCCGGCGGTCGAACTGAACACGGAGCCTGGGGATTACGAAACGAATCATCACGCCATCACCGATACGCTGGACAAGATAGATCCCCGAGCGCTTTCGGCCGATACCGCTGGGATGGCGCTGACTGCGCTCGCTATTGCCAACGCCGACCCGACTCCTGGTCGTAGGCTGCAGGCGTCGGAAATTCTTGAACTGCTGAAGCGCACGAGCCTACTGGACAGAGTGCGCCTGCTTAGAGGTGATAGCTGGGTGCCGCAATAGATCCCAGAGCGTCTCCGTAACTGCCCATCAGGTGTTTACGATGAGCATAGGAATCAGAAAGTCACAATATTGGTCATGTCACGGCCAATTCGGAGATAGCCGCTGAAATCAAGGCGATGGCGCTCATTGACTCCATGATGAGTGCTATGGCGATGTTTCACCAACTAACAGATCGTTTCTGAATTGCGGGTCCCGACTCCACGATTTTTATTCCCGAATGGTCTGAGATTGGGCCGGGGCTGACTTTGTCTATCGCATTCCGACTAGGGCGCCGTCCTTTTGAAGCTGGCCAACTACCGCTGACAACCTCCCCTCCTCTGCGCCGCATCTGAGTGGTCTTATGAAACGAAAAACAATTCTATCGCTGAGTTCCGACGCGGCGAAACTAATGCGCCGCGAGGCCGCTCTTTCCGCGCTAGGGTTCGAAGTGAGGTCAGTATCCACTCCTGGTCAAGCGCGTTTTGAGATCGAAATGGGCCAGTGCGGCATCTTTCTAACCTGTGGTTGTGTTCCAGACATCGCGAACGAAGACCTTATCCGGCTGTTTAAAAGAAATTGTTCGACCGATGGTCTAGTGATTTTCGTTGAAAGTAGCACGGCGTCCCGCGAAACCGCTATCAAATTACCCATCGATTTTCGTGTTCCGAGTGAACTCGATCTCGCCGGCATAGTCGAAGTTCTTTCTAACATCGGACCCACTCAATCTGCGGCATGATACAAAGATAGCCTTACCCCCCGACCGACACATCCGCAACTCCGCCCGCCCGGCCATTCATCGAGATCCGCGCAGCATCTTTTGGCAGAGGGTCGGACCGTGTCATCCTCGGCGGTTGGGTCATCAGCTTCGCGTCATCGTGACCGTTTAACCGGAGCCGGGACGATCCTCATTTCTGACAATGACCTGTCGCTGGTAGCGAGGAAAAGCCCGTCGGTAAATAGTCGCGACTCTAGACAATTTAAGTCTAGTACACGCACCTTTCTCCTTATCGACGAGAGGAGACATGTCGTCCCTAGCCACGATTTACTAGCGCTAGATGCTCTGGCACGGCGAAGGGAGAAATAAGAGACTACGGAAGTATTCAGCGGTTGCTAACGGATGGGTCCGCTTCGGCATCATAAGGTCACTAACAATCATGAACCGCCAGGAGGATGTAATGGCAAACGAAGGATTTAGGGAATTGTACGTTGATGAACTCAAAGATTTATACAGCGCGGAGAATCAACTGATTAAGGCGTTGCCGAAGATGGCAAAAGGTGCGTCTTCCGACAAGCTCCGAAAAGGCTTTGAGGAGCATCTGCAGCAGACCAGGGGTCACGTTCAACGTTTGGAACAGATTTTCGAAGCGCTAGGGGAAAGTCCAAAAGGAAAGAAATGCAAAGCGATGCAAGGATTGGTCGAAGAAGGCTCTGAAGTTCTTGAAGAGGATTTCGAGGATGCGGTGCTTGATGCGGCTCTTATCGGAGCGGCTCAAAGGGTGGAGCACTATGAGATAGCCGCATATGGGACGGTTTGCGCGTTTGCGGATGTTTTGGGCGAAACCGAGCACGTCTCCTTGCTTCAGGAAACTCTTGAAGAGGAGAAGGAAACCGACGAGAAGTTGACCGAACTCGCAAAAGAAATCAATTCGCTGGCGAACGAGGGCAGCACTGACCATGCGGAAGAAGCCGAGAAAACGAAAAAAGGACCAAGGCGGGTAGCCTAAGCGCCAGCATCACCGTTTCTTCGTTTCGCGGTTATTTCGAGAGGAGGAATGACTTATGCATTTCGGCTTGAAAACCACACTTCAGATAGTTGTATTCACCTTCGCATTAACGGCATCGATAGCAAGCGGAGGCACCCAGGATTCATCCGCGCAACAACCCGCTCCAGATAACACGAAAGTTAATAAAGGTGATAGTCACGCTTCCCAACCGACGGCTGATCGACAAAAGGACAATCCATCGGATCGTGACCTCACTAAGCAGATTCGACAGTCCATCGTGAAGGACAAGTCGTTGTCCCGGTATGGGCACAATGTCAAGATCATCGCGCAGAACGGCGCTGTCACTTTGAAGGGACCGGTACGGTCCGAAGAGGAAAAGAATGCAATTGAACAGAAGGCCGGGGAGATCGTGGGTAAAGACAAAGTGACAAGCCAGCTCACGATCAAACCCAAGCAATGAACGGTGATACGAAAAGGAGACTACCAATGGCAGGCAAAAATACAGCAGTGTTCGGAATTTATAAGGATCGCAGTGGCGTAGAACGTGGCGTGGACGGTCTCAAGGCAGCCGGGTTTTCGAGTGCGGCAATTTCGGCTCTGTTTCCTCAGAAGGAAGGGAGCAAGGACTTCGCCACCGAAAAGCACACCAAAGCACCCGAAGGCGCAACAACCGGTGCCGGAACGGGAGCAGTTTTGGGAGGCGGCTTAGGGTGGTTGGCCGGCATAGGAGCGCTGGCGATTCCTGGCCTGGGTCCATTCATAGCAGCCGGGCCGATCATGGCAGCCTTGGCTGGGGCTGGAGTGGGCGGAGCAGTAGGAGGTCTAACGGGCGCCCTTATTGGTATGGGCATTCCCGAATACGAAGCAAAACGGTATGAGGGGCGCGTAAAGGATGGGGGGATTTTGCTCTCTGTTCACTCTGATAGCTCAGATGAGACCAAACGCGCGAAAGACATCCTCGAACAGACAGGGGCCGAGGACGTGTCATCCACAGGTGAGGCCAAGGGAGTAAAGAACGCCGAGTCTGACCGACGCACAGCATAAGAATCTTGGGCTCCGGGAACCCGCCTAGCGGAACCTGGAGCCTAAGACGCTCACGAAGCGGTATCTGGAGTTAATATGCGGGATCGAGTACGTACTGGATGCCGCTGCGTTCGGACGTCGATAAAGCCGCAACCTTTGCGAATCTAATTGCAACTAAAGGCGATGTTATCCGTTCGGATGAGGGAGAATAACCGGTGGCGACGAGAAGCTCCTGTCTTCCATTTGAGCAACTCTCAATAAGCGCAACGCCTCTCTGGTTTCGTCGTCTTGCTTTGGCGCTTATCCGTTTTTATCAAGTCCGATTATCACCCTACAAAGGATTCACCTGTCCTATGAGGCAGCTATACGGAGGGCCTTCCTGCTCTGCCTACGTGTCTTCGCGAGTGGAGTCAAATAGCCGATTGTCTGACGTCATCGCTGAGTCTTTCGCCAGATTAAAGTTATGCTCGGCCGCAGCGGAGGAGATGGGCTCGGGAAACCCGAGAATGAAGTGTTGGGTAATCCCGTGTTGTTTCCCACTCTGATTATGAACCACGATCTGGTGATTTCGTTTTAGCGCCACGAAGACTCGTTGAGAACGAAAGCTGCGAAAGGGGGGCGCGCGGCGCGGCCTGTTAATGTTGTGTCCCACGCCACCCAACCCTATTATTTATTGTGACGAGTCACGCGGTTGAATCTCGTTTAAAAAGGTCGCTGTCGTACTATCCTCGAATAGGCGCGTTACAAGATGGATCCCATCTCGGCAGAGACTGGGCTCACAGCGAAATAACTTGTTTCATCTAAGCAGGGGCTTTTCTCTATTCTCGCGATTGTCGACTTGGATCTCCGTCCTTATCAACTCGGAATTCCTGATGCCGGACATCATGTCAAATGCGCATTCGTTTGACCCGCGCGTTTCCCTCCCTCACTCTCCGTTACGACCGCCTGCTTCCGCCCCTATAGCGGTAAGGCCACGATCAAGCATGCGACCTTTTCGTGTTTTCTGCGTCGGAGCCGTGTTGCTTCACCATTTTGTTGTAATTTCCCATGATCAGAAACGGGGCAGCCCACTGCCCAACGAAGAGAGCCCAGTCGTTTTTACGGGATAATTTGAGAATGAGGGACAAACCGATCGAACCTAGCGCAAGTCCAAGGAATACGCTAGAAGGAACTTGTGATGTCTGGCGTTCTATAGCTCCAGTGAAAGAGTCTTCCTTAGCTTCGCCGCGCCGAACTTTGGTTTCTGTTTCCATATTGACAACTCCTTGATTAAAAACTCTTGTCTAGGTGATCTGGCCATTGGATGCGCAAGGGCGCTCAGCCGTTTGAGAAACTTTACCTTTCGTGCCTGCGATCTTTAGCAATTTGGGGATCAGTCAAGACGCTTTTGTCCACGTACATCATTGCGGTCCCCACACCCCGGCATGCCGCCGGTTTAAAGAGACTCCTTATCTCCTGGTCTTAGTCGGCTGCCCGGTGCGAATCGGAAATGCTCGGGCTACGGAGCTTGAAAAGCTGATCAATGAGCGATATCGATTTGGCAACAACTCTAAGCGCCGATCTGAATTGGGCCAATGACTTAGTTTCCGGATTACCAACCACTCGTCCAGAATCGCCATGTCCACTGCCCCTTGCCTCCTCTAGGCCCTTGTTTCTTTCGCTTGTCGAGCCTAGGATCGGTCTTGTTTTCCGAAGTTTCCATGAGACGGATTCAAAGCGCAGGAGTCCTCATCGTTTGCTTGGTGATGGCGATAACTGCCGTCGCTGAACACAAGCAA
>JBBRNA010000008.1:0-179170 GCA_038230575.1 Terriglobales bacterium
AGGAAGGGGCTCAAACGCCGCCCCTTCCTCTGCACTCCATCCCGGCTCGGAACCGCAACTCTTCCAAAACCGGACACCCATCCTTATTAATGCGGGTGTGGCCAAATGTAATGAGCGAAGTGGGGCCAAATCAGGTTGTCAAAAGCACCGTTCTGGTGAAAACTGTCGACGAACTCTCTCTGAGCAGTAGAACAGAATGTTTTCCCATTCTGTAATAGTCGGGGGCGACCCCGCATCATAAGAACGTCGATACACAAATCCAATGTGATGATTGGGCATCAGCGTGTAATTTGGCCGCACATTAGAGTGTTGTCGATCCCTTGCTCCATGGACTGCTTCAGTTAGGCATCGCGGCAGCTTTTGCACGCTCGTTCATCAGGAGGACAAGCGCATTCCCTTCTTTGTCGTGCCCCGTGTCCAGACTCTTGTTTACTTGCTGTAGAACGTACCCGGTCAAGAAAAAAGAGTTGTAGCGGACAATGTCGGCCTCTTTTTTACTCTGAAAGCTTCGCAGACTCTGCCGCCAGCCTTGCGAGCCATGACTCAAGGTCTTTGTGGCGTCGGCATGGGTGGCACCAGATGCATCGACATAGAGCCGATCGTATGTGTCCCCGAATCCCACGGCACTCGCGACCTTCTTGACGCTGTTCCCATGCCACGGCGACCTGCGCTTGCCTTTTTGACGTGCCTTAATTGCTTCGCATTCACGGGAAATCTTTGCCAACTCGTTCTCGGAGAGTCCGCTTGCTAAACACTGTTCGTAGAACAGGAGCTTCCCATGATCTATGAAGTCAGCTAGCGAACTTGGGTTCTTTATCAAATACAAAGTACCTACAACGACCTCAAAGAGCGTTCTAGACAGAACAAGGCTCTGAATTCCGAAGCTGTGAGCGAGGAGGAGAAGGATGGCGTTGTAATGCTGCCAAGCTATTCCAGACTGCAACATCACCGTGTGCCTGAAGTCATCCGGGTAGCGCTGGGCGAAGAGCGGACGAGCGAGTGCTCTAAGAGCTGAGTACTCTGCGACGGTGCCGGGATGTTTCGTCTCTGCAGCTTCAACAAAATCTGGGAGGGTTATCGTATCGGTCATTTTTCTATAGCTTCGTCTAAACCCTCCCCTCCGCGAGCCAATTCCGCACTTCATCAGCCACAGAAAACACACCCTCAGGATTCTGTTCGAAGCGTTCGCCCAGAAAATAAGCATTAATTTCTATCGGAATGCCGTAGTAATCGCCGCTATTCAGAAACCCTTTAACGTAAAGTTCGGAAAAACGTGGGATGCCGAGTTGTTGATACTGCTCGACGTGGACGAGTTCGTGAAATAACAGCCCCTCAGAAAATTGTTCATGTGAGACAACTACATCTGAAAATGTTACAGCTCGCATTCCTGATTGGTTTGGAAGGTTTTCGAAGCCAATGCCTTCGAGCATGGGATAAAAGTCAGGGTTAGCTACTCGCTCTCCTTGCAGAACTAGCAGACCTGTGCTGTCCAGAAGGTGCGGTGAAAAAAATCCTCCTAGGACGCTCTTTTGCTGTGCAGACAACGGCACGGCTCGGGTGGCGTACTTCTCCCGCTGAGCTGCGATGTACTGGGCGACGAGGGCAGAGACTTGAACGATTTGATCGGCCGAAAGGGTCGGGACTGACACCAGATATCCTATTTTTTATGGATTTTTGCTATGGCACTCCAAAGAGATAAATTACCAGCATCACGCAGGATAACTCCATTGTTAGCAAATAATTGTTGCGAAGGACAATGGCGGGTGTCTGGGCATGATACTAGGACTTTTCTTGTAAGGGTGTCAACCAAAAGATACCGAGCTGCAGTTAGCTTAAACCAAATGCTCCGAGACCCAATCCGACATTAGCATTGCCGAAGGACAGGGATTTGCTCGCCACCTGAGCCGCCATCTTCAACAACTGGAACGGGCATCCCTCAAACATTGAGATTGTTCCTATCCAGGATGCAGCCAAATAACAGTTCGCTGATTCGACGGGCTACATCCATCCCATCCCAGTACAAAGGGTTGTTGGTTTTGCACCATTTCGCCAACTGAAGAACGGTCGGCCGACTCACGTAGGGTTTGTCGCTCTCAAGCAGCTCGTTTCGCAGCTTCAATGCGAGACTACGGTCGATATGTCTCTTAGCCGAAGATTCGAAGGCAGTAATCAGCTTTTCTAGCCGAGGCTTATCAAAATTCAGGTTAAGCGTATACGGGAGATTCGCCGTCAAAAAAGGCTGTGGTCGTTGCGAAGGTGAGGTCCTTTCAACGGGAGAATTGGCCTCCATGGCTAACCATTTGCAGCTCCCCGGGAGCACGGCTTCACAGTCGTCCCAAGTCAGCCATCCAATGCGCGAAGCAACTGATTCCCAATCACGTTCTACCCTGTGCGGCAGGTCGCGGGCAATGGCGTGGGGATTCTTATAATCCTGCAATAACCATCCGTATAACCGGCAGTGGGGATGTGCTTTGAACATAGCTGGACTTTGGAACACGAACAAGCTCTTCTCAGGGTCGCGGTCTCGGAGCGGCTGCTGCAGGAGCGGATTCTGTTCGAGCATTACGTCAATGTTGCGGGCAAGCTGATTTCTGGCAACATCGAACGACACGTGATAGGAAACATCTGATAGCACCTTCGCCTCAACCACCAATGCAAAACCATTGCTAGCGTTGAGGAGCAAGGCATCGACGTGGGTCGCACCTTCAAAATCCCTATTCCCGGCCCGTGATCCAGCTCGGAGCACATAAGGAATCAAGTTTCTCTGCCGTAGATTTGCGCGCAGCCATTGTTTGTAACTTGCTGGAGAGGGTAAGTGCGCCTCAAAGTAGAGACGCAAATCGCCTTCGAAGCATTCCTCCCATGTCCGCAGACTTTTGACAGGTGGCTGCGAGCCAAAGCAATTGGTCATCAGGCGAGTGAGTATTTCAACTCGGTTGGGGGCGTAGTGAATTCGGAGCCAACAGGCAGCCGTCCAGAATCGCTCGTCCTTTTCGATCTGACACGGATTTCGAAGCGCGGCGAGCGGCAAGGGCTTTTGTTCGGAGTCAGTGAGCAGGAAAGCGCGATATCTATCGACGCTCGCTTGGTAATACCGAAGATAGTCTTCGGGCTTAGTCACCGAGACGCCAACCGGGGCAAAGTGTTTGACTAGAGTCGCGGCTGGGAAGGGTAGATAAATCGGGTCAAGGAGGTCATCAGTGGACGTGAGAGGATCGTTTGTCATAACGTTTATACAGTTGGAAGGTCATTTTAAACAAAAGTTCGGTGAAAATAGTTGGCATTTGAAGTGCGTGCGGCCTGCTAGCTCCGTTCGGCACTTGGGAGCACTTCATATGCTTTTGCGCTGTGCGGTCCAGTAGGCCTGATCGACGGCAATGCAGGGAAGAATGAGGCTCGACTCTCGGGGTGACTTCTGAGGTCTGAGAGATTGCACCTCAATTTCGAAGGAATGAACCCGCAATAGGCGCAACTAAATCCACGAACTTAGGAAAGGACGAGTGTTAGATCATGACATTGTTGTGCAATCAATTGCAAAGCATACTGTCCATTCGCGGAGGCCTGATCGTGCCAAGCGCCGCGAGCACTCCTCAAATCAGTAAAAAATTGACAAATCAAAATGTAATCGAGTTGGTGTCTCTAAAGGTGTCCGATGACATTAGCGTTTGAAGGCGAGCCGCGCGGTTACTTCTGTTTTTTTAAGGCTTGTCTCCATTTGCCATATCATGCTCATCGCTGACAAACGGATTGCTCCACACAACTTCCGCAATCGCTTTGCTTATCTCGCTTACCCACATTTCCCACAAGGCCGTCTCGTCTATTGAATGTCCGACAACGTGCGAACCACCTTAGCCGCCATTACTCTTTGATCGAATGTCGGTATTTTACGCAGAGGCCCACCCATTCAGATCACCAATACTATTGTGACCTAGATTGCAAGTGATTGCAAAAAACGATAGAGACCGTTTTTAATGAGAGGAGGTATGCTTTACGAGCAAAGCGACACTTGCCACAAAGTGGACAGAATTTCGCTTGTCTTGCGTAGTACTTTCCGCAATGTGGACACAGACTGGGCATCGGCGCTGCAGGGCCTAGCTGTGCATACGGTAAAGGAAACTGCGATTGGTGTTGCGGCAATGCTCAAGAGGTTGTCGCAAACGTCGTATCCAGCTAATTTGAATCGTTTCGAGGCTTATGTTTTGCGGGAACTGCGGTGCAACGACTAGCGATCTCTGTTCTACATTTTCTACTATGTGCCATTGTCCTATTTGTCTTCAGCCGCCAACGTCAGTGTTCTTTCTGTTCCCGGCGTCCAGCCGAGATTCGTGTGAAACAGATAGCCGACTCGAACTGTAGAGCCGGGTTGGTGGTTGACCAAAGCCGTCTCCAGCCCTGCGGGTGTTGTGATGGCTTTACCATCTATAGAGATGATCACGTCGCCAACGTGGAAGTTCGCCTGAGCGGCAGGACCATTCGGAGTGATCTTTAGAACCTTTATGCCACCCTGTTCGGAAGTTGTGATTTCGATTCCGAGGAGAGCACCTGCTTTCCCTGACGGTGCACAAGCCGACCCAGTACCACATGCGGTTGCGGAAACTTGTGCATGATCCGCGCCAGACGAGACAACTGAAGAATCACTCTCTTTTGCTTGCGCGATAGGAATCTCCTCTTTCGGTTTGCCCGGCTCACCAATTGCCATCACTGCATAAGCCACTTGTTTACCTCGAGTGTCCAACACCCTTATATAGTAAGAGGGATTGTTAAGGACACCTCTAGCACGTTGGTCACGAACGGCTTGGGCTAAAGGGACGGCTCCCCATTCTCTGTAAACTTTTATATACTGAGGCGGCAAATCTGCCATCTTCGTATTATTTCCCGACCATCCTGTTACTCGCCCCAAAGTGTACCTCTGATCGCTAGTATCAATAACCAACACATCAGTATCCGCTGGTTTTTTGTCGCCAGCCCACATTAGCCTCTGTAAATTATGTGACACGATCCTTGCAGTTTCCCAATGTTTTTCCCCGGCTGTCGCGTACCCACTGAGAAGCCCTGTCACCACCAACACATTCAAGAGGGTGTTCATCTTCCTCTCCTTCACTAATCATACTCAGACACGTTATCTAAACAGTAATGGAGCGCATTGGCGCAGGAATATTTTTGTCCGCGCCTACGAAGTGACGAATTGCGAGACTGCGCAGACCGCTGCATAAACCCATTGAACCAATCCTGTAGCGCACGCAAGACCTATGAATTGATGTTCCGCACCCACGACCAGCTCTGGTCCCCCACAAAAGAATTTGCCATTGCAATTGGTTGCAGTCGATAGAGTGCACCACGCGTTCAGACCCACCGAATCGTAGACCCGATTCACTCAAAAAATTCTTCATCTAACTTTTTGAGATGTAAGGTTTCCTCAATCCGGCAACCCACCCCATGGCGAATCATCAAGCGCGTGAGTTGCTCACCATCAATTAGCACTATTCGCTTGCTCAGCTGTTCTGCGGTCTGGCGCGCTGACGGGGAAAAGCTTGATGCTGTGACGAACAAGCCCTTATTGGCTTTGAAGCGATCGAGACTGCCAAAAAAATCGCGAATTGCTCCAGAGCCGATATTGTTACCTTCAGCATAGCGTTTAGCCTGCACGTAGATGCGGTCGAGGCCGAGTTGGTCTTGGTCGATAACGCCATCAACGCCACCGTCGCCAGCGCCACCGACTAAGGCTTTGCTAACATCGGTGACCGACCCGCCATACCCCATGCTGACCAGCAGTCGTACTACCAAACTCTCAAAGAACTCAGGAGTATTAGCGCGGATTCGTTGTATAAGTTCGTCGGCTAAAGCTGCTTCCAGTTCGCGATGAGCTTTTCGCATAACCTCATCCGGTGTGAGGGCCGTGCCCATCCCAATCACGGGGGAGGAGCTACCACTCTTGCTATCTTTTTCATCGGTCGGCTCTCGAAATTGCTGGAAGGTTGGAAATTGGTTTAAATACTTGATATCGATGCGGTCTGGCGGGCTGGCAAGCACTTCTCGTCCTCGGTCAGAGATACGGAAATGTGCTCGCTTGGTCAACTCCACCAGTCCGGCCTTCCCCAGATAACTCTTTGCCCAGTGAACACGGTTGGCGAAGGTAGTCTGTCTTCCTGATGGCAAAAGATGAGCGCGGGCTTCCGTCGACAGGCCGAAGTCCTTTGCGAGCCTCTCCACAGCGTCAGAAATTCTTACCTCGCCCTCGGCGGCAATTCGTAAGACTGGAAGCATCAACGTCTGGAAATCCGGTATCACCACGTGAAGTCCTTCTTGCTGCATAATTTGTAGATTAATTTAATAGTCTAGGCGATCTGGCCGCTCCGCCACGTATCTGTGTCCTGAGCAGTCTAACCCTTCAGCATGGGAAGCAAGTCTACAGTTGATATCCGCCCGCAAAATGATTGCAAATCTGGGCGGGCCTTTTCTCTTGTATCCCGGGTGGGTACCTCTTTCCGATAGCCGCGACTTGAGCGTCGGCAAGGGAAGCAGCCAGCTTCTCCATGCTGTCCGAGGCGCAGCGCTTAGTAAGCTCGAACGCAAAATACTTGGCGTGATAGGCGGTACTCATTCTGAAGAATGCCAATGATACATCGAGCGTTGGGCGGAGAACGATTTCATTCGTTGATTCGCTAAGGTGACGGATGAGGTGTTGTGGCGATCAAGATGCGGTCACTTTCTGCAATCAATTGCAAGAACGTTAAGGGAAAATGACTTGGGTGAGCTTCGCCGACTCCTCGTTCTCCTGTAACGGTTTATTTTAAGCAGGTTGGGCTTAGGTCGGGTGGCGCGGCCTTTTCCCGCCCGGCGTCATTGTTTGCGGCTTCTGATTCGGGCCGGGGGGTCGCATTCTCTACTGTGCCTAAAATTGTGCCCAGTGGCGGGTTGTATAGGTTAGTATCGGGTTAGGCACGGACTGATGAAACCCGCATAAATACAGGCTGATCTTAATTTATGCAAATGGAGCTAAGTCTTTGATTCGTCGGTTGCTTAGAACTCAAAATCCGCCGACCTTCGGGTCTTGGGGGTTCGACTCCCCCTCCCGGCACCACTCTCCTTCTCACCTTTGTTGATGGACGTCAGCTTTTCCTTTACAAGAAAATGACAGCGGCATGACACCCGCCCGATGCTCCTTTGTTAAACAAGTTTGTAGGACTTGGACCGAATGGAGAACTTATGCGGACAATGTTTTTGTTGTTTCTAACTGTAGCAAGCGTCGGGTGTGGTTACACGCGGCCTAGCCAGATGACACAACCCGGGATAGTTCCTGTGGTTGCGGCAATTACGCCCGCGAACCAAATCCACGGTGGCTCGGATTTCACTTTGACGGTAACGGGCAGCAACTTTAACTCGAACGGAGTGGTGAACTGGAACGCTACTCCGCAATCCGGCACAGCCCGCCCAAACGCGACCACACTTACCGTCACGATCCCTGCTGGCGACATTGCCACCGCCGGCACGGCGCAGGTTTCCGTCACCAACCCGGGCAGCAGCACGCCCGGTGGCCCCTACGGTGGCGGCATCACTACGCCGAGTGAGACATCCAACAGCATGACGCTGACGATCAACTGAGTTTCGACGATCAATGTAGAAGGATCGCGGCCAAAGTTTTGTGAGCGATGAGTTGGATCACAGCGAATTGCCAAGATCGACTCGTGCATCACTCTGGGCGATCAACCCGGTATGCTTAGGTATGCCCTTGAGTGTTCAGGAACAGTTTGGACAGATTGATATCTATGTCTTCGACCAGATTCTCCGCGGCAACATTACCCATGAGATGCGGGTGCTTGACTCGGGCTGCGGATATGGGCGCAATCTCGTCCATCTCTTGCGCGAAGGTTGCGAAGTTTTTGCGCTGGATGCAGATCGCGAAGCGGTAGAACACGTTCGCAAGTTGTCGGCGTCGCTCGAAACAGGACTTCCCGCCACAAATTTCCAAGTCGGGCATGTCGAGGGAATGGCATTTCCGGACTCACTGGTTGACGTCGTGATCTGTAATTCGGTGCTCCACTTTGCGCGTGATGAGGATCACTTCAGAAAAATGCTGGCTGAGATGTGGCGCGTTCTAAAGCCTGGTGGGATGCTCTTCTGCCGCCTGGGTTCGAGAATTGGAATGGACTTCGAGCCGGCAGGCGGCAATAAGTTTGTCATTGGAGACGGCTCGGTTTGGTTCCTGGTTGATGAGAAAATGCTTCTTGACTTCACTGAGGAAATGAACGCGATTCTCGTCGATCCGTTAAAGACGACGATCGTTCAGGACTATCGCTGCATGACGACGTGGGTTCTGCGCAAGCGACGGCAGAAGTCAGAAGTCTGAACGTGTTCGAAGGTGAACGCATCTTCCGATTCCTTTGAAAGACTTGGTTCCTCGCGCAGTTTCAAAGAGCGGACCAGGAAAGCTCGTGAGGTATAAGTTTTGGAATCCCACTCTAACGTCGCAAAGAGCGCGATGTTAGGACGGGGCACCCGCTTCGATAGTTAAGGGCAGGCGGAGCAATCCGGTTGCAAAATATCGCAGCGCTAGGGCCGCAAATTCTGTCTCACCGACCAGCTAAGTGATAGGCTTCTTCCTCGATCTCGCTCTGCCCTCGAGGTTCTCTATGAAGCTAGGTGTCTTTGCATTTGTCTGCCTTCTCAATCTCTCAATCATTTCAATGGCTGCTGACTCTGACCGCAAATACGTTGTGCTCAATCCATCCGCCACACGGAACGCCTTCCCATTCAGTGATGCCGTGCTGGTGGGGAACACGCTCTATATTGCCGGGACCGTCGGCTTCGAGCACGCGACCGGCAAGCCTCCGGCCAGCGCAGAAGAAGAAGCCAAACTGGCCATGGACGGCGTCAAGCAAGTCCTTGAGAGCCAGGGCATGGCCATGGACGACCTGGTCTCGGTCCAGGTGTATTGCACGGACTTCGCCCTGTATGACAAGTTCAACGGAGTCTATCGAACTTACTTTCACGCGCAATATCCCTCGCGCGCCTTCCTCGGGGTCGCGAGCCTGATCCGTGGCGCGCACTTTGAAGTTACGGGGATCGCGGTGAAGCGGGGCAAATAGAAGTGTGGGCGCAACCCTGACTACTTGGTCGGGACAAAGATGATGCAGACCGGCGCGACTATGTTTGAGACTTGCGACGATGCCTTCAGCCGTCCTGTTTCCGGATCAACTTTAAACAATTGAATGTTGTTCGATTCCTGATTCGCGGCCAGCAGCCATTTGCCGGATGGATCGAGTGCGAAAGTGCGGGGAGTTTTGCCTCCGCTCGGGACCCGCTCTTCGAAAGATAAGGTGCCATCGTTGGCGTTTATCTTGAATACGGCGATGCTGTCGTCTCCACGATTCGAGACATACAACGATTTCCCCTTGGTATCGACTACGATTTCCGCCACCTCGTTCAAGCGCTTAAAACTTTCTGCAAGAGTCGAGATAGTCTGCTTCGACTGCAAAGTTCCGGATGGCTCGTCGAAGGAAAAGACGGTAATTGTCGAGGCCATCTCGTTTGCGAGATAGACGAACTTTCCTGAAGGCGAGAAAGCAAAGTGCCGCGGGCCGGAGCCGGGCTTTACAGTTGCGAACGTGGGGTTGTTCGGCGAAAGCGAGCCTGTCTTGGCGTCGAACCGGTAGACGAGCAACTGATCGGTTCCGAGATCGGCTGACAGAGCGAAGCGGTTGTCTTTGCTGGTCAGGATTTCGTGCGCGTGCGGCCCCTCTTGCCGCTCGCGATTGACACTTGTTCCGGACTCCCGCTGAAAGCCGGAATGTGGACCGAGTTCACCGTTATCTTTGATTGGGAACGCTGCCACGTTGCCGCCGTCATAGTTCGCGACAAGGACATAATGTCCGGTTCGATCAAGGGAAATGTGCGCCGGCCCGGCACCGAGCGATGCGATCTGTTGCAACAACTTCAACTTGCCGGTTTCGCGATCAATGGAAAACACGCTGACGGCACCAGTCTTCACTTTTGTTGAAGCTTTGGCATCATTCGAGGCTCCGGCGCTTTTAGAAATCTCCTCGTCCTTATCCTGAAAAGTGTCAATCTCGTTTACCGCGTAAAGAAAGCGGCCTTTCGGATCAGCTGCAAGAAAGGATGGGTTTTCGGTAGCCGCCGCGAGGCCGGCCGATTTCAATTCTCCGGTCGAGGAATCGAAACGGTAGGCGTAAATGCCCTCGCTGCCTTTACCCGTGTAGGTGCCGACGAAAACCAGATAGTTGGAATCGGCGGCCTGACCGGCAACAGACAAAAACGCGACGCATGCCAAGAGTACGAAACGAGAAAGATTCCGACAGTGCTTGGGCGGGTGCATACTCCTCAGACTATATAAGGACAATCCTTTTTTTGCGCCTGTAGGATAGCGGAACGACATGAAGCCATTCGGAAGTTATTGCGGTGTCTCCCGAATTCATGAAAAGCTGTGCTGGAGTCGGCGACCCGATTGTTGGCTCGGAGGGAATCGCGAGATGGCGTGCAATCCGGAAATGTTGAAGCAAGTTCCACTATTCGCTCTGCTGGACACGGACGAGATGGCGATTTTGGCGGGGCAGGTGGAATTGAAGAAATTTGACCCACGGCAACGCATCTACAAAATCGGAGATCCGGGCGGACGGGCCTACGTCATGATCAGCGGGTCAGTTCGGGTCACCACCATCGACCAGGAGCACCAGGAAGTAGTTGTCGACGAGCCAGGCTATGGCGATTTTTTTGGCTTCGCATCGATGCTCGAACAGACGCCTCACCAAACCAATGCGATTGCTCTCGAAGAAACCAACTGCATTGAGGTTGATCGCAATGATATCGCCGTTCTATTGCAACGAAAACCGCATGCAGGGATGGATATGCTGACGGTGCTCGGCCGTCAGTTTCACGCTTCGCAACAACTCGTCCGGAAGCGATCAACCTTTAACTCGAACGAAGTGATCGAGAAGGAGTCAACTTTCGGCGAGCGCATTGCCGACTCTGTCGCCCGCTTTGGAGGATCCTGGACTTTCATCATTACGTTCGGCGTTGTCCTCTGCCTCTATGCAACCATCAATTCCGTCTGGCATCGAGCGTGGGATCCATACCCCTTTATTCTTTTAAATCTTTTTCTCTCCATGCTGGCCGCCATTCAGGCTCCGGTCATCATGATGAGCCAGAATCGTCAGGACACCAAAGACCGAGTGCGCGGCGAACTGGATTACGACGTCAATCGTCGCGCCGAGTCCGAGATACAAGGCCTGGCCCACAAACTCAATCTGTTAGGTGACAAGATTGGAGATGTGGAGGATTTAATTCGGGAGAAGATGGGGAAGTGAGAACGGTCTGAAAGAAATCCTTTGCTTCTCAGGCGACTCGCAAATTCTGACAAAGAAGGAACGTCTCGCCCAATTCCCATCCAACCGTGATGAATATGGATTCTTAACTGTGAAGTAATGGGTGTTGACAATCGGATACTGCTGATGTACTTTGCATTGCAAAGTGAATTGTTATGAACGACCTGAACAAAGCGCTCGGCGACATCAGCAAGATCCGCATGCAGATCGCGCAGACGACCGAGTTTCGCGGCTTTGGCCCGGCAACGCTCGCTACTACAGGCATTCTGGCGATCGCAGCAGCGTGGGCGCAGGCGCGCTGGCTGACGGATCCGGTCAGCAACTTCTCCGTCTATCTGGCCATCTGGATCGGAACCGCCGCGTTATCGGCTGGTGTCATCGGCACGCAGATGTATGCTCGCACTCGCCGCCTACATTCTGGTATGGCGGATGAAATGATTCGCATGGCAGTGGAACAATTTCTGCCGGCGCTGGTGACGGGAGCGCTTTTTACTGTTGTGATCGTGCGCTATGTTCCGGCTGCGCTGTGGATTCTGCCCGGAGTTTGGCAGATTGTTTTCAGTCTGGGTGTCTTTTCATCCTGCCGATTTCTGCCGCGTCCCGTGTCTGCGGTTGGAGCCTGGTACCTTCTGGCGGGGTTAGCTTGCATCTCGCTGGGGGATAACCGCGCGCTTGCTCCGTGGGCGATGTGTGTGCCGTATGGAGTGGGCCAGATGCTCGTCGCGGGCATTCTCGCTTTTCGATCGAAGGTGGACCAAGATGGCAGGTAACAAAAAAGCAGCGAGTAGCGAAGGCCGTTTCGCCTATGAAGGGCTTGACCGCGTGATTCACGAACGCGCCCGGCTCAGCGTGCTCACGTCGCTTATGACGAATGCGAAAGGGCTGACTTTTGGGGATCTTAAGCAGCTGTGCGCGCTCACCGACGGCAATCTCAACCGGCATCTTCGGGTCTTGCAAAAAGGAAAACTGGTGGAGGTCGTGAAGGGCCATGAGCGCAATCGTCCACTGACGGTTTGCCATATCACACCCACCGGACGCAAACGCTATTTCGAATATCTCTCGACGCTGGAGCAAGTGGTGCGGGATGCGACGACGAACAGGAAGAGTCCCTTGCCGGCGTTAATCGGTAGGCCAGCCTTGAATCAGGGTTAATTTTTTTTTACCCCCGTTGCTTTGCAATGCAAAGCGAATTCTGGAACGGAGAACTGCAAATGAGCGATCTCTCGATGTTGCAAGCTAGCTTAAGAATGAAATCCCGATCGATGGGCGTGAAGCTCATCGTCGTTTGCGGGCTGGCCTTGATAATGGCCATCCCCGCGTTGTTCGTGGCACTTTTGGTTGACGACAGAAAGGATCGCGCATCCGAGGTGATTCATGAAGTCAGTGCCCGCGTTGGTGGGCAGCAGACGTTTCTCGGACCGACGCTGGCAATTCCATACAGCATTCCTGGGCAATCTTCGATCGAACCTGCGAAACACGGAATCTATCTGGTATTCCCTGCGCACGCCGCAGCAGTCGTGAAGACGAAGACGGAAGAGCGCCGCCGCTCACTGTTTAAGGTTCCGGTGTTTGAAGCGGACTTGCGATTGGACTCGGACTTCGATTTGAAAGGAGTACCCGCGTCTGCCCCGCAAAGTCTGAAACTTGACTGGAACCGTGCCGAAGTCGTTGTTGGAGTTAGCGACGCGCGCGGAGCTATGGCCGATGCCACGATAACCGCAGACGGAAAAACCTCGACGCTGGCTCCGGCAGAAATTGCCACCGATATCGACTTAGACTCGGTGCAGGCGACGAAACTCACCCTCTTCGGGAAGAGAGTCGAAGACATCGCGAAGGCCGGAGCGCAATTCAAGGTGACGTCGGATCTGCGGTTTTCTGGAGCACAGCGGATCGCCGTGCTTGCCTACGGCAAGACCACTCAGGTCGCTCTGCAAGGCGACTGGCCTAATCCTGGCTTTGATGGCGGCTTCCTGCCGGTCAATCGCACGGTGTCAAAACCGGCTTTTCGGCGCAATGGTCTGTGCCGTTTATCGCTCGGGGAGTGCGCGCGGAGGGGCGAAGCGATTCGATCACAGGGCTGGGTTCGACTGCGCTAGGCGTTTCTTTCATTGAGGTCGCAGATCCGTATCAATCAGTCAATCGATCTCTAAAGTATGCGCTGCTGTTCCTCGGACTGCTTTTCTTGTCTTATTTCGTTTTCGAGGTCACGACCGCGAAGCGGGTGCATCCCGCCCAGTACGTTCTTGTCGGGGTTGCGCAGATCATTTTTTACTTGCTCCTGCTTTCTCTGGCGGAGCGGATCGGCTTCGATTTCGGGTTCCTACTGGCGGGTATCGTTACCGTAGGATTGCTCTCGGCGAATGCAGGATGGGTGTTCGGCAGCCGACTGCAGGGCATTCGGGCACTAGCCTGTTTTTCTTTTCTGTACGTGATGATTTATCTGTTGCTGCGACTTGAGGACAACGCCTTGCTCGTCGGCGCGATCGTAAGTTTTCTGGCGGTGGCATCGGTCATGTACCTGACGCGCAACATTGACTGGTACAGTTCGCTGCCGGATGCTTCAGCCCCGGCGAATGAAAGCTAGCTACAACTCCGTATCGGGCATTCTTCGATTCACGTCACTTATCGATCGATTATTTTTGGGGAGCACGATTACCGTGCTCCTTATTTTGTGATCGCAATGTTTACCGCTTTCAAGGCAGAGCAATCTACAACTTCTGAACCTAACCGTTCATTGCCCCGAGCTCTCCGCTATGCTAACTTCCGTGTGAAACGTGCATTCAGGAGTTTTCCATGCTCATCGTATTGGCGGTAGTCGTCCTCTTGGGCGTCTTTTTGGTCGTGATGTACAACAGCCTGGTGCAATTGCGGGTGCGTTCGGAGTCGGCGTGGTCTGACATCGACGTGCAGTTAAAGCGCAGGCATGACTTGATTCCGAATCTGGTCGAAACCGTGAAGGGATACGCCACCCACGAAAAAAGCACGTTTGAGGACATTGCCAAATATCGTTCGATGGCGATGCAGGCCACGGGACCGGCGGACAAGGCGGTTGCGGAAAACCAGCTCAGCTCTTCACTGAAAAGTTTGTTTGCGGTGGCAGAAAATTATCCGCAACTGCAGGCGTCGCAGGAGTTCACGCAGTTGCAGAATTCTTTGAGTGAAATCGAAGATACCATCCAGAACGCTCGGCGCTATTACAACGCTGTAGTGCGCGACTTGAACACCAAGATACAGTCGTTTCCAACAAATATTCTGGCGGGAATGTTCGGCTTTCAGCAGAAGCAGTTTTTTGAGGCCGCCGCATCCGACCGCGAACCGGTAGCGGTGAAATTTTAGGCTAGAAGACGGGCGTGCCGCCTCGTCCGTGTTAGGCGCGGCCCCTGGGTGGCTAAAGGGTTCAACTGAATGCGAGTACGTGGAGTCCATACGAAACGTCTCCTCATCTTCTTCTGCTTCCTGGTCGCGTTTGTCTCCTCCACTTTTGCGCAGGTGCGCAATTGGCGGATCACAGATTTTCACGACACGATTTCCATCAACTCGAATGGGACGGCACTGGTCAGCGAAAAAATTACGCTGGCGTTTGTCGGAGAGTGGCACGGCATTCATCACACGATCCCGGTGGAGTACCCCGGGGCCGACGGGTCGAACTACACTCTCTTTCTAAAAGTGGTAAGCGTGGCCGATGAGAGCGGGCACAAGCTTAAGTACGATTCGAGCAAGACGGGAGCGTACCGGGACCTGAAGATTTATCTCCCCGGCGCGGTCGATACTACTCGCATCGTCAATATCGACTACGTAGTCCGCAACGGGGTGCGGTTTTTTTCGGGCGATCCCAAGGAGAGTTACGCCGAGTTTTACTGGAATGTGACTGGCAACGATTGGCCGGTGCCGATCGATCACGTCTCCGCCTTCGTCACCCTGCCTGAAAACGCCGCTGGCGGCTTGCGCGCGCAGGCTTATACCGGCGCGTATGGTTCGAAACAGAACGAAGCCACCGCTGAGATCAGCGGCGCGAACGTCAATTTTGAAACGACGCATAGCTTGCCCATGCGGGGCGGGGCGACGATCGACGTTTACATTCCGCAGGGGGTGATCAAAGCGCCGTCGCAATTTACCAAGTTGCTGTGGTTCTTCGGCAGCAATCCGATTCTGTTTCTGCCGCTTCTTACGCTGGGGGTGATGTACGGGCTTTGGCATGCGGCAGGGCGAGATCCCGATCCCGGAGTTTCCGTCGCGCCGCAGTATGAGCCGCCGAAAGGTATTTGTCCGGCGGAAGCGGGGACGCTGGTTGACGATACGATTCATCCCCGCGACATTACGAGTACGATCGTCGATCTTGCCGTGCGTGGTTATATCAAGATTGAAGAGAAGGTCGATACCTTTCTCATCTTTCACCACAAAGACTATGTTTTTCACTTGCTGAAACCACGCGAGCAGTGGGGGCCGGACATCACGCCGCACGAACGCGTCATGCTGGAGAATATTTTTGTCGACGGAGCAGAGACGCGGCTGTCGAGTCTGAAGAACCGTTTCTACACCGTAATTCCACAGGTTCGCCAGAACATCATGGCTTCGCTTAAGGGCAAAGGTATCTACATGCTCGATCCGGAATCGGCGAACGGCTACAGCATGGCGGCTGGAGTGGCGATTGCGCTGCTTGTCGTCGGAGTGCAGGTTCTGGGGTGGATGAATGTGTTCTACTCGGTTCCGTTGCTGCTCGCGAGCGCGTTGCTCTCTGCGTTGATCTGGTGGCTCTTCTCGCGTCAGATGACGGCAAAGACGTTGGCGGGGGCGCGCACCAGGATCGCGGTCCTCGGGTTTGAAGAATTCATGAACCGGGTGGACGCCGATCGTTTGAAGCGCATGCCTCCCGACACCTTCGAAAAATTTCTGCCTTATGCGATGGCGCTCGGGGTTGAGCATCATTGGGCGCAAGCTTTCGATGGCATCGTGCAGAATCCGCCGAGTTGGTACGTTTCGCCGAATGGCTACAGCGGATTCAGGCCGCTTTACTTTTCGAACTCCATGCACAGCATGGCGACGGACATGCACCAGGTGTTCACATCGGCTCCGCGGTCGAGTTCGACCGGATCGGGATTTAGCGGCGGCGGAGGGGGCGGGGGATTCTCCGGGGGCGGATTTGGTGGCGGCGGGGGCAGCGCGTTCTAGAATTCATTTCAGCTATATTATTAGATTTCTCTTCGGCTCGGTAATTGCTCCCCACAATCGACAAGACAGACCTCAAGTTTGAGGAAACCGTGTGCCCGGATGAGCGCGGCACAAAGGATTTCGCCCTCAAGCGAAAGCCTCGGCTTGTCGATAGTGCGGGTAGTTCCTATGAGCGACGCTGACGACATTGTTAAAGAGTTTCTGGTCGAAAGCTACGAAAACCTGGACCGGTTGGACCGGGACCTGGTGCTCCTCGAAAAGAACCCGGGGAACCGGGAAATTCTGGCGAGCGTCTTCCGCACTATTCACACCATTAAAGGGACGTCGGGCTTCCTCGCCTTCGACAAACTGGGCGCAGTGACGCACGTTGGGGAGAGCCTGCTCGGCCGGTTGCGCGACGGGGAACTGGTTCTGAATGGAGAAATTACGACCGCCTTGCTCGCTCTGGTCGACGCGGTGAGGCAGATGCTCGCGAGCATTGAAAGCAGCGGCAGCGAGGGAGAGCGCGATGATGTTGCGCTGATTTCGCGGCTGACGGACTTGCAGCATGCGGGGGATATTCCTGGTGATCGTGACGAGCCCGCTCTTGCTGCCGAAGTGAAGGCAGCGCCGCCGGCCACCGCGGCCGCGTCTCCGCTCGCGGTGAGCGAAGCGGCTCCGGCGACGAAAGCAGCGCCGGGCCTCGACTCGGCTGCTGCAAACACGATACCCATACCGCCACCAACAAAGCCAAAGATGGAGCCCTCCGATCACGCCGAAGCCTTTGATCCGGCTTCGTCTGGGGCGGGCGTCAAGGCGAAACGCGAGCAACCAGGGGCGCGGGCGCAGGGCGCGGGCGACAGTACCATCCGTCTCGACGTCAGCCTGCTCGACCAGTTGATGAATCTGGTTGGCGAACTGGTGCTCGCGCGCAATCAGATTTTGCAGTGCGCGAATATCTCGGAAGAGAGCAGCCTGCTCGCCGCCAGCCAGCGCCTGAACCTGATCACGACCGAATTGCAGGGCGGCGTGATGAAGACCCGCATGCAGCCAATCGGGAATATCTGGAGCAAACTGCCGCGCACCGTCCGCGATCTTGCCATCGACTGCGGCAAGCAGGTACGGGTCGAGATGGAAGGGCAGGAGACGGAGCTCGATAAGACGCTGATCGAGGCCATTAAAGACCCTCTCACTCACATTGTGCGCAACTCCGTCGATCACGGCATCGAGGCTCCCGAAGTTCGTCAGGGGGTGGGGAAAAATCCTGAGGGATTGCTCTTCCTGCGTGCTTTTCACGAAGGTGGACAGGTCAACATCGAAATTTCGGATGACGGCGCCGGGCTGAACCAGGAGCGCATCCGCCTCAAGGCAATCGAAAAAGGTCTGGTCACCTCGGAGCAGGCGGGCCGCATGAGCGACCGCGAGACTGTGAATTTAATTCTGTTGCCGGGCTTCTCCACGGCGGAAAAGCTGACTAAGGTTTCCGGGCGCGGCGTGGGCATGGACGTAGTTAAGACTCACATCGAGCGCATCGGCGGCACGGTCGAAGTCCAGTCCAGGCCGGGCAAAGGGGTGCTGGTGCGAATGAAGATCCCGCTGACCCTCGCCATTATTCCCGCGCTGATCGTGACGAGCGCCGGCGAGCCCTACGCCATCCCCCAAGTCAGCTTGCTGGAACTGGTCGGGCTTGACGGCGGGGAATCGAGTCAAAAAATCGAAACGATCCATGGCGCTCCTGTGTACCGGCTGCGCGGACGGCTCTTGCCGCTCGTCTATCTGAAAACTGCGCTCCGGCTGGACGATGCCGAAACAGCGGACGCGACAACTCCGGTCGAAGGCACTTCACTGAGCGCACCGGGAGCGAGCGGCGCCGGATCGAAAGCACCCGTAACGAAGCGAACCAACATTGTCGTGCTCGCTGCCGACGGGCGGCAATTCGGTCTGGTGGTCGACGAGATTAACGACACCGAAGAGATCGTGGTCAAGCCCCTAAGCAAGCACCTCAAGGACATCTCGGTTTACGCCGGCGCGACGATTATGGGAGATGGCAAAGTCGCGCTCATTCTCGATGTGCTTGGCCTGGCCAAGGGCTCGAACATCCTTAGCGAGGGCCGGGAGCATGGTCGCGAGCTCGAGACCGAGGCGCGGGCAGGAACTAACGGCGGCAAACAGAAGCTGGTTCTCTTTTCCGGTGCCGCCGGGGCGCGCATGGCGGTGCCGCTCAAGATGCTGGCGCGCCTCGAAAACATTCCGGGCGGGCAGGTGGAACGCTCGGGGAACCGATGGGTCACGCAATATCGCGGGCAGATTCTGCCGCTGATTCGCATCACCCATGCGCTTGAAGAGCGGCGGCGGTTGCGGCCGACCGACGATCTCCTCTCGCTGCCGACGTCGGACATGCTTCAGGTGCTGGTGCTCGAGAACGAGCAGCAGGCCTTTGGATTAGTGGTGAATCGTATTCTCGACATCGTCGAGAGCGCCATGGAGCCAATGTCGCCGTCCACCCGCAGCGGGGTATTGCACTCGTGCGTGATTGCAGAGAAGGTGACGGAGTTGCTCGATGTGCCGAGCCTGCTCCGCACCGGAGAAGCTTTTGAACCGCCGGAAGTTCCCTCCGGCCGGGAGTTGAACTGATGGCCAGCGCGGGGCAGTTTTGCACCTTCTACCTGAACCACCTCCTCTTTGGGGTGGAGTCGCAAAAAATTCAGGAGGTCGTGACTCATCGCGAGCTTCGCCCGGTTCCACTGGCCCCAACGGTCGTAAGCGGCCTGATGAATCTGCGCGGGCAGGTGGTGGTTGCGCTCGAACTCCGCCGCCAACCGGAGATGCCCGATCGTGCTCGCGCGATGAAGCCGATATGCCTGGTGGTTCGCACCGAAGAAGGCACGGTCTGCCTTCTGGCGGATGAGGTGGGCAACGTGGTTGAAGTTAAAGAAGAAACTTTCGAACCCTCGCCCGAAACCCTGCCGCCACGGCTCCGCGCGGTCATTCGCGGGGTGCACAAGCTCGAGCACCAGTTGATGCATGTCCTCGATACCGAGCGTGCCTGCGAGGTGAGTTCCTGAAACGCTGAAGTGCGGGGAAAGACGGTGACCTCCGTGGTTTAGCTTGCGGCACGAGTTTGCCGATAGGAAATTTGACGGTCCGAGGCGCGAGGGTTCGCCCAAATACGGAACGAGAGGTCGCAATGCATAACTTGAGTTTGAAAGTTAAGTTGGGCTTGGGTTTCGGCGGTTTGTTGGTTGTTCTTCTCGCGATGGCTTTAATTGCCTACCGCTCGATCGACCAGATCGCCGACATTTCCAGCAAGGTCGAAAGTGCATTAGTAAAAAAGGACATGGCCTCGCAGATTGAGGCCGGCCTCGAAAAACAGTCGACCGGGGTGCGCGGCTACCTGTTGTCAGGAAGAGAAGATACCTTGGTCCACGATGAGGAGGGCAAACAGGAATTTGAAGAAAACATGCAGAGCATTCAGAAGTTGCTGTACATGGAGGAAGGAAAAAGGCTGCATGCCGGCATTCGCAGCGACTTTGAGCAATTTCGGGCTATCGCCGATCGCGAAATTCAGCTGCGCCGATCCGACAAGACCAAGGACGCCGTGGAACTGGTGTTCAATCCGCAGACGGTGGAAATCCGGACAAGGCTTCGCAAAGGTATCGCAGACTTGATGAAGTTTCAGGACCACTTAATCGAAGCGGCGCTCGCCCGGCAGGCCGACGCCGAAAAGACGATGCGAACGCGCATCTGGATGCTCGCGCTGACAGGCGTCATTCTAGGCCTAGCGGTGAGCATTCTGATTACCCGTTCTTTCTCGCGTGTGCTCGCGAGCATGCTCGGGCTGATCCAGGAAATTGCGGCCAACAATCTGGTGGTGGAAGACATCAGGATTCACTCACGAGATGAACTGGGAAGCGCGGGGAAAGCCTTGAACGAGATGAAGAACAATCTTCACCAACTGGTTTGCTCGATTGCGGAGACGGCGGAGCAGGTGGCCGCGGCGAGTGAAGAGTTGTCTGCGACCAGCCAGCAGATCACCGCCAACTCCGAAGAGACTACGTCGCAGGCGACCGTTGTCTCCGAAGCAGGAGGCCAGGTCAACACTAATCTGCAGACGCTTGCCTCGGGCGCCGAAGAAATGAACTCGACGATTGGAGAGATCGCAAAGAACGCAACGGAAGCGGCGCGGGTCTCAAGCGAGGCGGTCGCGGCAGCCGACTCGGCCAACCAAACGATCTCAAAGCTGGGGGATTCGAGCGTCGAAATTGCCAAAGTAATCGACGTCATCACCTCGATTGCGCAGCAGACCAACCTGCTCGCGCTCAACGCGACGATTGAGGCGGCTCGAGCCGGCGAGGCAGGGAAGGGATTCGCCGTAGTCGCGAACGAAGTCAAGGAATTAGCCAAGCAAACGGCGAAGGCTACGGAAGACATCACCCAAAAGATCGGAATCATTCGGGAAAACACGCGAGGCGCGGTGACCGCAATTGTTGGGATCAAGGAGGTGATCGACAAGATCAGCCACATCTCGACGGTCATTGCGACGGCGGTCGAAGAGCAGAGCGCGACCACCAGAGAGATGTCGCGCAATGTGAACGAGGCAGCCCGGGGAGCAGGCACGATCTCCAAGAACATCAAGGGCGTAGCGGAAGCGGCACAAAACACCTCAACCAACGTGGGAGAGGCGCAGGTCGCAACCGAGCACCTGAGCCGCATGGCCTCGAAGCTTCACGATCTGATCTCTCAATTCAAGGTTTCCGGAAGTCGGGATGCGAGGCACGCGGCCGGCCTGAAGGCGGCCGGAGCGGCGGCTGGATCGCACTAGAGTATTGCGATGCACTAGTGTTGGCGACATGTTATGGGACCTATTCGAGTTTTCATCGTCGACGATTCCGCCGTTATCCGTAGAGTGATCGCGACCATGCTCGCCTCCGATCCGGAGATGATCGTTGCGGGCAACGCGAGCAACGGGATTCAGGCGCTAGCTCGGTTGCCGGATGCGCGAGCTGACCTGGTCACGCTCGATATCGAAATGCCCGGCATGGATGGGTTAGCGACGCTGGTTGAGATCAGGAAACTTTATCCAAAGCTGCCAGTGATTATGTTCAGCACTCTGACCGAACGCGGAGCGTCTGCCACGCTTGAGGCGTTAACACGCGGCGCGAGCGACTACCTCACCAAGCCTTCCGGGGAGACTTCGCAACTGTCGCGAGCGCAGCTGCGCGAAGACTTACTCCGCAAGATTAAATCGCTGTGCGCGGCGCGCCCAACCGTGCATCCACCGGCTCCCTTACCGCGCCCGTCGCGCATGCCGGTGGGCGAAGCACGAACGCAGATCGATGTGGTTGTAATCGGGAGTTCGACCGGAGGACCAAATGCCCTTACCGCGATTCTCCCGCAGATTCCGCGAGGTTTTTCCGTACCCGTCCTGGTTGTACAGCATATGCCGCCACTCTTTACTCGATTGTTCGCCGATCGACTGAACAGCCTTGGCCCGCTCACGGTGCAAGAGGGCAGGGAAGGGGAAAGATTGCTTCCCGGTCAAGTATGGATCGCGCCCGGAGATCGGCACATGACCGTGGTTCGCAGGGGCGCGGAGTTTGCGATCAGGCTAAATCAGCATCCGCCGGAAAATTCGTGTCGACCTGCTGTCGACGTGCTGTTCCGCTCGGTCGCGGAGAGTTTCAAGGCAAATGTGCTGGCCATCGTCCTGACCGGGATGGGCGCCGACGGCACGCGCGGCTGCGCCAACATTCGCGAAGCAGGTGGGCAGGTAATCGTGCAGGACGAAGAGAGTTCGGTGGTATGGGGTATGCCCGGCAGCGTGGTTGCCGCCCAGCTTGCGGATGACATTTATTCCTTAAGCCGGATCGGGCCGGAGACAGTGCGCCGAGTATCGGCGCGGAGGGTGTTGGCCAAGGCTTCGCACGCTTAGGAAAAAGAAATCAATCATGTCTACCCAAACCATTACGCTGAAAGCCCCCGCGACGACTCCCGCTGATCCCGCATTTTTGAAAATTCGAGATCTTATCTACGCCATCGCCGGGATTTATCACTCCCAGGAAAAGATTTACCTTCTGGCCTCACGGTGCGCGCGGCGGATGACGGCTCTCGGCGTTACGACTGCAACCGAATACCTGGACCACCTCACCACCCGCGGGAACCGCAACGCTGAGCTCCGACTTTTACTGAATGAGATCACTATCGGAGAAACCTACATGTTTCGCCATCCCGCGCAGCTCGACGCGTTGCGCGATGTGGTGATCCCGCAAATTCTGGAAGCGAAAAACCAGATTGGCCTGAAGAAGTTGCGTTTCTGGTGCGCGGGCTGCTCCACCGGCGAAGAGCCACACACGCTTTCCATGTTGCTACTTGAAGAAAGAGACAAGCTGCTGGCAGGATGGACCTTCGACATTTTAGCGACTGACCTCAACGACAACTCGCTTGAGTCCGCGCGGGCCGGAATCTACGGCGAATACGCGCTGCGCAATACCACTCCGGCATTGCGGCGGAAATATTTTACCGACGTTGGTGACAAAAAGCTGGAAGCCACTGATCAACTGAAAGCGCAGATCCGCTTCGACCGGCTGAACCTGAGTGACGACAGCAAGATGGTTTTTCAAAAAGGTATCGACGTGATTTTCTGCTGCAATGTGCTGATCTATTTCGATCTCGCTTCGAAACGAAGAGTGGTGCAGCACTTTTATTCCAACCTGATGCCTGGAGGATATCTTTTCCTCGGGCATGCGGAATCTCTCTACCAGGTTGACGACTCTTTCAAGCTGGTGCATTTTGCCGGGACAACTGGGTATCGCAAGCCGATCGCTGCCCCTCCTGGAGGAGGCAAGAAGTGAATGACTCTTTGAAGTCGCAACTGAAGCAGCAGATTCGGAAGCTTGATTCAATCTCGACCGCTCCGGCCATCCTGAAACCGCTTCTCGACATGATGCGACTGCCCTTCGAGGACATCAAAGTCGACAAAGTCGTCGAACTGGTTTCCTGCGACGGCGCCATCGCCAGCCAGTGCTTGCGTATGGCCAACTCGCCGCTCTACGGACGTCGCGAGACGGAGACGGTGCGTGCCGCCGTGATGTCGCTAGGTCTTGAACGTGTCCGCTCGTTGCTGCTCGGACTCTGCATGAACCAGGTTATCCCGGCTGACAAATGGGTAATGGATCCAAACGCCTTCTGGCGGCATTCTCTTGGCTGCGCGCTGGTAGCGCAAAAAATGGCAAAAGGTATTGGTTATCCGGAAGTCGAGAAGGCTTATCTGGCTGGGCTCATCCACGACATAGGAATTCTCGTCAACTCCGTCCTCTACACTGACAAGTTGCGAGAATGTTTTGAGCGTGCCGCAGGCAAGCACGCGCCTCTCCACGCCATAGAAGAGCAAGTGCTCGGTTTCTCTCATTGCGATACCGGGCAGATGCTCTGTGAACACTGGGGATTATCCAAGGACCTGACCGAATGTGCGGCGTACCATCACAACATTCAAGCGCAAACGTCGGTCGCGCCTTTGGTGTGCGTGGTCCATCTGAGCGATCTACTTTGCAGAATGCGTCACCTCGGATATGGCTACGAGGAAATTATGGGTGTCGACTTAAGCGGCGATGTGGCGTGGGAGAATTTGTGCATCAACTATCCGCAGTTAGAAACGATGGACCTGATTCGATTCACACTCGACATTGACGGGTCGATGGAAGAAATCGTGTCCACGGTTGACTCGGTATTTGGGCCGAAAAAGATGGCTGCTCCCGCGACTGCGTAACGGTTGCTTGCGAAGCGGTCGTCATCGAAACACGAGATGCGGAAATCAGACAAACGCCGGTAAAACAAAAACGCCCTGAGCAATAAAGCTCAAGGCGCTCCGTAGCAGCCCTCCCCCAGAACTGCCAGACTACCTACTCATCCTAGGTCCCGACGAAGAGAGAGTAAATATCACTTCCGTAATAAGTTACTGGTAACTTGTGGATCCTTAATTAAGTCCGGAAGTAACAATTACCAATTTGTGAATGTATTGAGAGAAGAATTAAGAATCATCAACTTACAATTCAGTTTTGCGGGGACTGCTCCGCCCAACGAGTATCGCCCCAGACTAGTTTCGAGTCCACGTTGCGCCGCCGTCTTCGCTATTCCAAGTCTCGCTTGCGCTCGTGACAATTCGAATCGCGTTCGAGGTCGCGCTATCGGCTGGCCAGCCGATTCTAACGATATCGCCGGTCAGGTTTTGCGGAGGGTGCACGTCTGACCAGGTCGTTCCACCGTCAGTCGAATGCAACAAGGTTCCATCTTTTCCTCCTGCCCATACATCCGATTCGCGGGAAGCATAGCAGAGCAATCGATGATCGGCAGTGATGGGCGATTGCCAACTTTGTCCGTTATCGAGGGAGCGTTGCAAACTGCCAGCTTCGAGTCTCCAAGTCGCGGCGGAAAGGCCCAACGCCGGCGAGTTGCTGTCCGTTTTCGCTTGCACCTGGGGAACAGGCTTGGCCTTCTGAATTGGGCGGGCAGTGCCAGCTATTGTAGGGGACGATTGTGGCAAATTATTTGCCGCTAGCAAATCGAGATTGTTCAGTGGGAGCGGCTCAAGGTGCGCATTATTTCGCGGCGCGATCGATATTCCACTTTTGCCGCCTGCCGGTTGGTCAGTCTTGTTGGAGCTTTCAAGCGATTTCTTTGACTCGGTTACTGCGATCGCGGGCGGAGCAGGGGCGAACGCTTGCTGCTGCCGTTGAAGTGGGTGCAGGACGACCAGCGAGGCGGCGACGGCAACGCCCGCCGCGAGCGCTCCCCAGGCGAGGTTGGGACGGGCAAACCCGAACCAGCGATTTATTTTCGTTCCCGAAGGAGAAACATCTCGCAGACTTGAGCGTCGATTTTCTGAATCAGCTGCCGCAACAGATTCCGTCGCAACCATCGGCGGAGGCGCGGAAGCCATCTCGGGTGGCATGGCTAGCGCAACGATCTCTCTACAGCTCTCGCAAGTCGCCAGATGGCTGAGGGTTTTATCCCGCTCGCTGGCAGATAAGGTCTGCTCCGCGAATGCTCCCAGCAGATCCGCATCCGGATGCTGCGGCTCTAGTCCGGAGGGGACAAATCTGTTCGCCTGCAACCGGCTTGAAACGATTTTTGGAATACCTAACATTTCGCGTTAACTTTTATTAATCTCAGCACATTCGGTGGCGCAATCCAGCGGCTATTCTGGATTTTCAGGCCTTATTGCGTCGGCCGCCGATGCCCTGTCTCTGAAGAACGCTTTGCCGTTGGAATCTTGCGCCAACCGGGCCCGTAAATTCAGCTGAATGTCACGCACGTCGGTTTCCAAGGCCTCGGTGGCTTGGGCATGACTCATCCCCTTTTCCCGCAGAATCACCAAGATACGCTTGCGAATTCCCGTCGCGAGGCGATCAAGGCGGCGGCTTACGCTCGATTCGTGCAGGCCCAGCATTCGTGCAATTTCGGCGAGGGTACGGCCATCGAGAAAGTAAGCGGCCAGCGTGAATCGATCCTCGGATGAAAGCTCGGCCAGAGCTTGGTCCGTGGCTCCTTCCAGCCGTTCGTCTACATCTGTACCAGTCGCTGGCTCCGAAGGGGCCGCGGCAAACTGCACGCCGTCTTCTGTTTGCTCTTCGAGGCTGACGGTACGCTTTTGCTTGCGGTAGCGGTTGACGAACTCCTGCGCCATGACGGTGCGGAGCCAGCCTTCTAGCGAGCCCCGCCCAGTGTAAGAAGAGAGCTTCGAATTACGCACGCCATCGCGAAGGCTAACTCCGTAGAGTTCCGCAAAAAGCGAGTCGGCTAATTCGCCGGCATGAGTGGCGTCATGCGTGATGTGGAGGGCTACGTTGTGCAATTTCTGCCGGTAGCGGCTGATAAAGTCCTGCCACGCTTTTTCGTTCCCGGCGGCGCATCCGCGGGCAAGGGCCAACTCTTCAACGCGAAGAGCCGCGCGGAAAGCTGATCGTTCATGGACAGCCGAATTCGCATTTGCGGCAGAGGCCTTCCGCTCAACTTCGTTGAGGATCTCTTCGAACTGCTCCCCTTGAATCCCATAAATCTCGGCCCCGCTGCGTTTATAAAGAGAGATATCGACAAGAGGGCGGTCGAGGCTTGCTTCGTTTTCGGATTTTGCCGGTTTTTCGGAGCTTCGAATCGACATGCCCACCACAATGGTAGCAATTCTTTTGATGCAAGAATGTGTTACTGGTGCGTTCTTAGAATGCGAGCAGTTGAAAACTCCTGGAAGAATGGCTCGCCGCCCCAGCGGGTTGGCAAGGCCCGCTGGGGCAGGCTTGGGCGGCTAAGTCGTATGCCGGGCGAAGCCCTTCCGCACCACATCATTTGCGTCGTAAGCCAAATTAAGTGCTGGCAGTTCGCCGACGGTAAACCAACCTGCGTCGGAAGCGTCGGACGCTGCCGCGAGTTCGCCACCCACGCGCCGGCACAAAAAATCGATCAGCACGTAGTGGTAACGAATCCGACCCGCATCTCCAGGAATCACGCGCTCGTACACACCCAACATTTCTTTCGTTTCGATGATCAATCCAGTTTCTTCCAGTGCCTCGCGGACGACGGCGTCGCGTAGGGATTCGCCGCATTCGAGCGCACCCCCTGGCAATGACCACTCTCCCAAGAGCGGCGCTTTGCCCCGTCGAATCAGTAGGACGCGTGCCTCCGCGTTGCCCCTGGGTTGGTCAACGATGACCGCCCCAACCCCTACCATCGGGGTATCTGGATATTCACGTTTCATTTTTAGTCGTTTGTGATCGTAGCGCCGATCGCTCATCTGATGGGAAATGAGGAGTTTGGAAATTATAGGGGCTTGAACCTAATCCGTTTCGACTCAAACGCAGGATACGGCTTTTCCGAATTACAATAGCCGCAATGTCACTCGACGAATATAAACGGAAGCGGCGCTTTGAAGAGACGCCAGAGCCACCTCCAAAGATTGAGAAAAAATCGCATCACCGGTTCGTCGTCCAACGCCACGCTGCGACCCGGCTGCACTATGATTTTCGGCTTGAGATGGAAGGCGTGCTGAAGTCCTGGGCTGTGCCGAAGGGCCCGTCGCTCGACCCGTCTGACAAACGACTTGCCATGCAGGTCGAAGATCATCCCGTCTCTTACTTCGATTTCGAAGGCACGATCCCGCAGGGCAACTATGGCGGAGGGACGGTCATGGTTTGGGATGAAGGCACGTGGGATCCGCTTTCGCCGGTTCCGGTCGATGGCGAATATAAAGTTGGCACGGAAAAAGAAGCGGCTGCGATGCTCGCGAAAGGCGACCTCAAGTTCCGACTGAAAGGGAAGCGTCTCAACGGTGATTTTGCGCTCGTGCACATCAAGGCGCGCAGGCCCGGGAGCAAAGGCAACGAGTGGCTGTTGATCAAGAAAAAAGACGACGACGTTGTCTCCGGTTTTGAGATTGATTCGTATGAGACATCAGTTCTTACAGACCGCACCATGGGCCAGATCGCTGGCGACGAGGGATCGGCCGAGTGGAAGAGCAGTCGTCCGGCGGTTGGCGGGCGCGGAGGAGTGAAGGCAGCGTGGCTGGCTGATGCGGTAGCGCGAGTTGATTCCAAGCGCAAGTTGGAGGCGGTTAAAAAATCCGCCAAGGCGGAGAAGAGCGGGAGCTTGGCCAAAAAGGCGGTAGCTGTAAAAAAAAAGTCTCTAGAGGAAACGCCGGCAACGAAGGCTGAGCCTACCCGCCAGGATCTGGCGGGACGCACTGTTTCCAAGGCTGCGGCTTTGGCAAATGCGAAAGCACCCGCACAAGCAAAGGCAAAAGCAACTGCAACCGCAAATTCGGGTGCAAATGCAAAGGTCGCGGACGAGAGCGTCCGAGCGACACGTGGGGCGGTTGAGCGGGCTATGCCTGCAAAGATCCAGCCGATGTTGGCTACAATCGTCGAAAAATCTTTTGATAATCCTGACTGGCTTTTTGAAATCAAATGGGACGGTTACCGCGCCGTGGCTTTTCTCGACGGCGACCGGGTCCGACTGGTATCGCGAAACCAAAACGAGTTAACGGCGCAATTTCCTGAACTTGGCGCGCTGCCAAAACATGTGAAGGCGAAGAGAGCAATTCTCGATGGGGAAATCGTCGCTCTCGACGACAAGGGCCGGCCGTCGTTCAGCCTGATGCAGCAACGTACCGGATTTCAACCGGGCAGGCGCCGCATGCCGGGGCGCGCGAATCAAGCTGTGCCGATTATTTTTTACGCCTTCGACCTCCTCTATCTTGACGGTTTTGACTTGCGGCGCGTGGTGCTGGAAGAACGCAAACGTCTGCTGCAGGAGCGAATTGTCGCCGGAGGGCTCGTGCACTTCTCGGATCATTATTCCGAAAAAGGTCTTGATCTTTTCGCGGCTGCAAAAGAACGCGGTCTTGAGGGGATTGTCGCCAAGAAGCGCAACAGTTTCTATGAAGAGCGCCGCTCGCGGGAATGGCTCAAGATCAAAATTACGCAACGTCAGGAGTGCGTAGTGGGTGGATATACCGATCCTGAAGGGAGTCGAGAACATTTTGGCGCGCTCGTGCTGGGACTGTATGACCGGCAAGGCCAGCTAGTTCATATAGGTCAGGCGGGTACCGGTTTTGACCGCAAAGCTCTGAAAGAATTGTTCGAGCGCTTGCAGCCTTTGAAGACAAAAGAAAATCCTTTTTATGGTTCGCTCGGCGGATTGCGAAAAGTTCAATTCGTACGTCCCGAACTAGTGGCCGAGATCAAATTTTCGGAGTGGACGCACGAGACGGCAGAGGGCGGAGTGAAGCTGCGAGCGCCGGTGTTTATGGGGTTGAGAGCAGATAAATCCGCCGCTGAATGCCGCCTCGACGAGGCGATCGCAAGCTAAGCAACTCTGGCTGTAGAGACGCGGTTCTCCGCGTCTCCCCGTCCGTGTCTTGCCCGTCCTTGGAATTTCTCTTCGCCGCCGGGAGACGGGGCGAGCCCCGTCTCTACAAATAGGCTAGTTTTGCTTGGATTTGGGCGAATCAGACAGAGTAGGAAATGTTGTCGGTGCTGTGGCCGTTTTTGTTCGCGCCATTGGTGCCGGAGTGGCTATCCGCCTGGGAACGGGAGCTCTGCTTGGCTGATTGGCTCCCTCTTCTCATGGCGACGATTCCCGTGCGTACCATCTCTAAAATCCCGAAAGGGCGCAGCAGTTCGAGCAGTCCGTCAATTTTGTCTTCGGCGCCGGTGATTTCCATGGTCAAGGATTCAGGTGCGACGTCAACTACCCGTGCGCGAAAGACGTTCGCCAGTTCAAGAACGTGGGAACGATCTTCGTGCTTTGCGGCCACGCGGATCATCGCAAGATCGCGGATGATCGCCGGTTGGTTGGTTATGTTTTCCACGAGCATGACGTTCACGAGTTTGTAGAGGTTGGCTTCTATGCGGCGCGCCTGGTCGTGATCAGCGTCAACCGTGATGGTCATGCGCGAGACTTCGGGCTTCTCTGTGCGTCCCACGGTAAGTGAATCGATGTTGAAAGCGCGACGGCGAAACAACGATGCGACGCGGGTGAGCACGCCGGGCTTGTTCTCCACGTAGACCATGAAAGTATTCAGCATAGTTTGGCCTCAACTGTTGCGCCTGTGCATCGCAGGTTCACTCTCTACAAAAGTTCCGAATGCCTGCTCGTTCAACTCACTACACGGTGGGCGAGGACGCCCACCGGACAGCCGGCGGGACGCCGGCGCTACTCTTCTTCCGCGGTTTCCACGATTGGGCTGGGGCGGCGGATCATGTCGTTCAATGCCGCTCCGGCGGCAACCATGGGATAAACCGTGTCTTCTTGTTCGACTTTGAAGTTGATCAGGACCGGGCCGTCGTGTCGTTGTGCCGATTGCACGGCAGGCACAACTTCGGACCGATTTGAAATAGTCATGCTTTGAATTCCGTAGGCTTCGGCCAGGCGTGCAAAATCCGGGTTCAGTAATGGAGTCGCGGCGTAATTGCGCTCGTAGAAAAATTCCTGCCATTGGCGAACCATACCGAGAAATCCGTTGTTGATGATGGCGATGTTGATCTTCAGGTTTTCCTGGACGATGGTTGCCAGTTCGCACATCGTCATTTGAAAGCCGCCGTCTCCGACAATTACCCAGACTTCAGATTCGGGAGACGCGACTTTCGCGCCTATCGCCGCAGGCAGCGCGAAGCCCATCGTGCCCAGCCCGCCGGATGTGATCAAAGAACGCGGCTGCTCGTGCTTGTAGTACTGCGCCTCCCACATCTGGTGCTGGCCTACATCAGTCACGACGATTGTCTTGCCGTCGCGCGTTTGACGCCACAAATCGTTGATCACGTGTGCGGCGTAGAGATGTCCGTTGTCAGGGAGGTTCTGGATGTCTCGGACCGCCGAATCGCCTTTTAATTTGTCGATGGTGTCGAGCCAGTCGCTGCGGTCGATGGACTCGACGTGCGGCATCATTTCCAGCAGAACTTCGCGAAGATCTCCAACCAGGGGCACGTCGACTTTGACGTTCTTGTTGATTTCCGCAGGATCGATCTCGATATGGATTTTTTTCGCGTTGGGCGCGTAGTTCTTCAGATTGCCGGTGACGCGATCGTCGAAGCGCATGCCGAAGGCTAGAAGAAGATCTGCCTCCTGAATCATGTGATTGACCCATGCTTCGCCGTGCATGCCCATCATTCCGAGATTCAGAGGATGCGATGCTGGAAACGCGCCCAGTCCGAGAAGAGTCATGGCGACTGGAATTCCAGCGCGCTCGGAAAAATCGCGCACCTCGCGCATCGCTCCTGAAATGATTATTCCGTGCCCGGCCAGGATGATCGGCCGCTTGGAGTTCCGGATCAATTCGAGGGCTTCGGCATATTCTTCGGGCTCGGGCGAGAGGTCAGGACGGTATCCCGGCATGTGCGGCGCCGCCGCATCCCAATCGAATTCGCAGGTGCTCTGCTGGGCGTCTTTGGTGATGTCCACCAGCACAGGGCCCGGACGCCCGGAGCGCGCAACATAAAAAGCTTCGCGAATTGTCTCCGCGACTTCGCTGGCGTGGGTTACTAGATAGTTATGCTTTGTTATCGGAAGAGTAACGCCTGTAATGTCGGTCTCCTGAAAGGCGTCGGAGCCGATCAGCTTGCTGCCTACCTGCCCTGTGATACAGACGATCGGCGAGGAATCGAGCATTGCGGTGGCGATTCCGGTCACCATGTTGGTCGCGCCCGGTCCTGAGGTGGCGATAGCGACACCTACTTCGCCACTGGCGCGTGCATAGCCGTCAGCCATGTGAGTCGCACCCTGCTCGTGGCGCACCAGGATGTGGTGAATCTTGCTGTGCTTGAGCGCGTCGTAGGCGGGCAGAATCGCGCCTCCGGGATAGCCGAAGACCACTCTTACGCCCTCACGTTCTAGACACTCCCAGAGGATGGCGGCGCCAGTCATCTTCTTACCGGCTTTACTTGGGGCGAGGCATGGGGCTTGGTTTGGCGCGGCTGGTTCCAGCTTGTTTCGAGTGGTCGTCATAGGTGACATTTCAATTCAACCAATCTTAACCGACCGACCGACCGGTTTGCAAGAGTTTGGCCTATTTTCCATGCACCATTGGAGTGGCGTTTGTAGCGATACACATCCACTTGCCATCCCGATTGATCCAGGTATCGATAAATCGCTCGCGGTGGGTTACGGTCTTGCCGCCCTTCGCTTCCTTGACGGCGATCACGCCGATTGCGATCGCGGTATTGCCGAACACGCGCACGGTCAGTGATTCTGGCGCCACTTGCTCCTCGTTGACGTTCGTCGACTTTACGGTCGCCAGAAATTCAGACTTTGTCTTGAGCGACCCATCGTCCTCCACGAGCACGAGGGAGTTGTCCAAGATCGCGGAGAGGGCTTTTATGTCTCCAGCTTTGTAAGCCTGGTTCCAGGCTTTTTCCAACGCCAACACCTGGTCTCGAGCGGCCGCGTCCTGGTCTTGCGCGGATGCTATGGTGACGCCGCCCGACAACATAGCTACAACGATACAAATCGATAGCATTCGATCGTTCCAATTCATGCATTTGTCTCCAAGTGCGAAATGGGGATGTCGAACGACTGCCCCGACGACCACCGCATTCCCGAAACCTAGCAGAATGATGCGACTCAGGCGAGTCCCACTGCTGGTGCACGGACAGTTTTGCTGGTAAGCTCGCTACGCAAAAAAAATGTCTGGAGGATTAAGAATGAGAATGAGAACGCAAATGATCGGTCTGGCAATGGCCATTGCAATCTCCGCAACGTTGGCCAACGCTCAAGACAGCATGAAGAAAGATGCCCCACCCAAGCCGGCGGTAAGTCCGTCGCAAGCATTGCTCGAAAGCTGGAACGATATTGGCCGCAAGCTCACCACCATGGCCGAAGACTTCCCGGAAGACAAATACGATTTCAAACCGACTCCGGCACAACGGAGCTTTGCAGAACAACTTTTGCATGCCGCAGCTACGAATTACTTTTTTACGAATCCAGCGATGGGGATGAAGCCACCGGCGGAAGAAGATCCGAAGCGCGATCAATATAAGACGAAAGCGGCAGTGGTGGAGTTCGTTAAGAAAGCTTTCGCCGACGGTGCGGCTGCCATCCAAAAAAAAGGCGATAAGGGACTTTCCGACTTGATTGTCGATCCTTTCTCCAACCAGCAGGTTCGAACCGGTGAGATGGGCTGGGGATTGATTGAGCACTCGGGCGAACATTACGGTCAGCTCGTGGTCTATTACCGCTTGTCTGGATTGGTGCCTCCGGAGTCAAGGCCGAAAAAGTAGGCGCTGATACCATACAGATCGTGGCTCCGCTGCTAGACGTCCGCGATCTTACGATTGAGTTTCCGCAATCGCGTGCCGGGCGGGCGAAGTTGCCTACCCAATCCCAATCGAAGCCTGCGCCCGCAGCGGCGGTGCGCGGGCTTTCTTTTTCTATTGCGCCGGGTGAAGTGCTCGGACTGGTCGGCGAGTCGGGCTCGGGAAAATCGATTACTTCCTTAGCCATAATGGGCCTGCTGCCCCCCGCAGCCGTCGTGCGCGGAGAGATTTCCTTTCAGAACGGCGACGGAAAAACGTCTCAGCTCAGCAAACTCCCTCCAGATCAACTTCGGCAGTTGCGCGGTTCGAGCATCGCCATGATTTTTCAGGAGCCCATGACCGCGCTGAACCCAGTCATGCGCGTCGGCGAACAGATCGCCGAGGCGGTACGCGCCCACCATCAAGTCTCGAAAGAAGAAGCATGGAAGCGAGCCGTGGAAGGAATGCGAGATGTCGCCATCACCGAACCAGAGCAGCGGGCGCGGAGCTTTCCGCACCAGCTTTCGGGAGGAATGCGACAGCGGGTGATGATTGCGATGGCGATCGTGAATCGCCCTCAACTGCTCATCGCGGATGAGCCGACGACCGCGCTCGATGTGACTATTCAGCAGCAGATTCTCGATCTGCTTAGAGACTTGCGGCAAAAATTCGGGCTGGCAATGCTCTTTATCTCGCACGATCTCGCGGTGGTGTCGCACGTGGCGGATCGTGTGGCCGTGATGTACGCGGGCAGTCTGATTGAACTCGGAACGAAAGCCGACATTTTTCGCGCCCCTGGCCATCCTTATACGCGGGGGCTGCTGCGCGCGATCCCGACGCTTGCGACTGACCGCTCTCTGCCGCTTGCGACGATCGAAGGCACGGTGCCCTCGATCAACAAATTGCCGTCTGGATGCCCTTTTGAGCCGAGATGTTCCTACCGCGTTGCAGCCTGCTCCTCCGAATTTCCGCCGCTCGTCGAAATCAGCAGCGGACATTGGGCGCGCTGTCCGGTGTTAAATCCGCCGCAAACTTCTTCGCGAACGTCTTGAAGAAAGTCTGGTACAACTAGAAAGCCATGGGCACCAACCGCCTCGAAGCCTTCAGCGACGGCGTGATCGCCGTGATTATCACCATCATGGTGCTGGAACTGAAAGTTCCCACGAACAGCTCACTTGCTGCGATGCGCGGGCTGGCTCCTGAATTTCTTTCCTACCTGCTGAGCTTTCTCGTGGTCGCCATCATGTGGGTCAATCATCACCACATGATTCACTCGGCGCGGCACGCGGATGCAAGGCTTCTCTGGTCGAACAATCTTCTCCTCTTCTGGATGTCTCTTGTGCCGTTCGTCACGGCGTTCATGGGCAATCATCCGCGCGATCCCCGCGCCGTGGCGCTCTATGGAGTAGTGCTGACTCTCTGCTCTCTGTCGTTCGTTCTGCTGCGTTCGGCTATCATCTGCCACCATCTGGAAAATCCGGAGATGGTGCAGTATCACCGCGGCATTCAGGCGAAGAATCTTTATTCGTTGGCGCTGTACCTGTCGGCGGCACCGCTGGCCTTTGTCGACGTGCGCATTTCGTTCGCAATTTTTGTGTTCGTGGCGCTTTCGTACTTTGTGCCCGAGCGAAAGCTTGAGGCAAAAGCGGTAAAGGGCTCGGAAGGCGGCCTGCAATAGCAACGCGTCACATTCTGCCCAGAAAAGCTATAATCCTCGCTGCGCCGTGCGAATTCTTCTTCTTAGCGACATTCACAGCAACCTCGAGGCGCTTGACGCCTGTCTCGCCGCCGCTCCCGCTTACGATCTGGTAGTCAATCTGGGCGACACGGTTGGATACGGCGGCAATCCGAATGAAGTTGTGGCGCGGGTGCAAGGCTTGGGGACAGTGTTCGTCCGGGGCAATCACGATAAGGCCGTCTGCGGTCTGATGGATTTGGAAGACTTCAATCCTGCCGCCGGTTTGGCGACGCTGTGGACTCGCGATCAACTCACTTCTAAACATCTCGCTTGGTTGCGTGCGCTGCCGCAAGGACCTGTGCACCTCGATGAATTGCCGGATTTCCAATTTGTGCATGGGTCATCGCTCGATGAGGACGAGTACATGGTGAGCGTACGCGACGCGATCGAACCTCTGATCACCAATCCCGTACCTATCACGTTCTTTGGCCACACCCATTTGCAGGGAGGCTTCGTGCTCTCGGGTGAGATCAGCGAGGCGTATCGTCCGGGATATCGCACCGTGGGGCAGCCAGAGTCGTCGGCATGGCCATTAAAAAAAGACCGCCGCTATCTTATTAATCCAGGGTCCGTTGGCCAACCGCGGGACGGAGATTGGCGCGCCGCCTTCGCTATGTTCGATAGCGAATCCTGGATCGTGACGTATTACCGTGTCCCATACAATTTGCGGGTCGCGCAGGAAAAAATTCTCGCTGCAAATTTGCCGCGGAGATTGGCGACGAGACTGGCAACCGGAAGATAGCGGTTAGGCGGGCTCGGCAAGATGTGGGGATATTCGTGTGGGGACGCGCGCCCCGTCCGCCCAAAGATGCCGCTAAGAACGAACTTTGCTAGCAAGGTTTTTGCGCGCAGTCTGTTGCGGACAATCTACAGAGGCGAGCTCTGCTGTCGTTTGGCCAAGTCGCGGTTTGCCTTCTTGGTTTGCTTCCTTTGTGCCTTCTCGAACTTCCGTGTGACTTTCGCCTGCTTCTTGTTTTTTTTGTGCAACATCTTCTGCTGCGTCTTTGCCGCCTTGCGCGACTGGCGCTCACTTTCCTCAGGGCTCATGCGCTGCGCATAGAGAGGGGGTGTCAATGCAGCGAAGCCAAGAACAAGCAGCAACAGGAATGAGCAGATTCGTTTCATGGCGCTCCACTGGAAATTCTGGAGTGATATTACACCGAACACAATGCCTTTGGTATACGCCAAAGGGCTCATCGTAGATATCGCCGACTCAGTCGAAGCCTAGTGAATTGTCTTTGTCTTTCGTGACATATAGTCCATCAGCAAATATTGGCCGAGAGTGTAGGGGGTCGTGAAGTAGGCTTTGCCGCGGCACATCTGACTGACTTTCTGGACGAACTGGACTAGTCCGTAGTCTGACGCCAGCATGAAGGTGTTGATGAGAACGCCGGCGCGCTTGCACTTTGAGACTTCTTCGAGCGTCTGGCTGACGACCAATGGGTCGAGACCGAAAGCGTTCTTGTAGATGCGTCCGTCTTCGAGGGTTAACGCGGAGGGCTTGCCATCGGTGATCATGACGATCTGCTTCATGTCCTTGCGCTGGCGTTGCAGAATGCGTTGCGCCATACGCAGGCCTTCGCGGGTATTGGTGTAGTAGGGCCCGACCTTCACTCGCGCCAGTTGCGAAAGCGGCACTTCTTCTGCGGAATCATGAAAGAGCACTAGCGACAATGAGTCGCCTGGATACTGCGTTCGGATCAACTGCGAGAGCGCCATGGCAACTTTTTTTGCTGGCGTGAAGCGGTCTTCGCCATACAAAATCATCGAGTGGGAACAGTCGAGCATAAGTACGGTCGCGCAGGATGACTGATATTCGCACTGATGCACTTGCAGGTCGTTATATTCGAGGTTGAGTGGAAGGCCAAGTCCTTCTCGCTGAATGGCCGAAGAAAGAGTTGCTGTGATGTCGAGGTTCAGGGTGTCGCCGAACTCGTAGGGCTTCGAGGCGCCGCTGGCTTCGACGCCGGTTGCCATGTCGCGGGTATCGTGGCGTCCAAAACTCGATTTGCCAAGCGAACCGAGCAGGTCGCGCAGCGCTTTGAAACCCAGGAAGTCGAGGCTCTTGTCGGTGATTTCAAATTTGGCCTGCTGCGCTTCTCCCGTCTGGCCGCCTACGCTTGAGCGCTTCGATGGATCGTGAGGTTGATCGACCGAAATGTAATCTTCCTGCTGCATGCGCTCGATTAGTTTTTCGATCAGTTCTTCAAGCCCGCCTTCCATTTGCATCTGCTGGAGGCGATCTCGCATTTCTTCGTCGAACATCTCGCCGTCGAGCAGCGCCTGTTCGAGCGCGCGTTTCAACTCGTCGAGCGTGTGCTCGGCCTCTGGCATTTCGTACCAGAAATTGTCATTGAATCCGCTCTGCAGTAAATAGTCAGAGAGGGCGCTGAGCAGGTCTTCCATGCTCATATCGCCAGCGGCGTCGGGAACGTATTTGGAGTAGCGAATGCGTTTCATGGGGCAGCTTTTAGCTTCTAGCTATTAGCTAGAAGCTCGCAGTTCTTCAGTTAAATCCTCGCTTACGCCCGAATCCTGGCTCTTCGGGTTCGTACACCCGCTCTTGCTTTTTCATCGGCTTTTCTCCGGCGCTGAAGACGCGCTCTTCGTTGCGACCAATCTTTTTGTGCGCGTGCAGTCCTTCCAGAACAAACTCGGCCGCTGAAACCTGAATTTCGGGTGACTCTTTCGGGCCCACGTTCAGCTTCACAAGCTTGTCCATCAAACCTTGAATCTGAGTCAACCCTTGCAGAACCTCTCCTGCGCCAGCGTTGTCGCTCAGTTGAATTTCTCCGCCAAGGTCAAACCACTGGACGACTTGATTCATGTTGACGCCATGCAGATACGTATCGAAAGATTTTGCGACCGCGGTACGGATGAGCTCTCGGCTTACGTGATCGGCACCTTTCATCTCGCCCTCGTATTCGAGTTCGAGTTTGCCGGTGATGGACGGCAGAGCCGCGTAGATGTCGCTGACTCGAGGCACGACGAGTTTTTCTTCGTGACTAATTGCGCGTCGTTCTGCGTTTGACACGACGTTCTCAATCGCTGAGATCGGAAGGCGCTGGCTTACTCCCGAGCGCTTGTCGATTTTTTTATCCTCACGCGCCGCGAAGGCGACCCGTTCGATGATCTCGTTGATATATTTTGGAACACGCAGTTGCGCGCCGTCCCCGTTGCCGTTCGTCGCTTTGGCGGCACGATTGATCCACGCCTCTTGCGCGGTGATTTCGATTCCTTCTTCAACCGTCGCGGGATAGTGGGTCCGAATCTCCGATCCGATGCGGTCTTTCAGCGGCGTGATGATTTTTCCTCGCGCCGTATAGTCCTCGGGATTCGCGCTGAAGACAATCGCAACGTCGAGCGGCAGGCGGATAGGGTACCCCTTAATCTGCACGTCGCCTTCTTGCATAATGTTGAATAGTCCCACCTGAATTTTGCCGGCGAGATCGGGCAATTCGTTGATAGCAAAGATGCCGCGGTTGGCGCGCGGCAGAAGTCCGTAGAGTACGGTGAGTTCGCTTGAAAGGTCGTGGCCGCCACGGGCAGCCTTGATGGGATCGATATCGCCGATCAGATCCGCAATCGTGACGTCGGGCGTGGCCAGTTTTTCGACGTAGCGAGCATCGGGCTCGAGCCACGCTATTTGAGTCGAGTCTCCATCTTTCGCAACCAGTTCGCGGCAACGGCGGCAAATCGGAGCGTAGGGATTATCGTGAATTTCGCATCCCGCAATGTATGCCATTTGCGGGTCAAGGAGCGTCGTGAGCGCGCGCAGGATGCGGCTTTTGGCCTGCCCGCGCAAGCCGAGAAGGATAAAATTATGACGCGAAAGAATCGCATTCACGATCTGCGGGACGACCGTGTCGTCATATCCAACGATTCCGGGAAAAATCGAGCCGCCGTCGCGGAGCCGTGCCATTAGATTTTCACGTAGTTCATCTTTTACGCGGCGCTGGCCGAGGCGCTGCTCAGTGAAAGGACTTCGGCGCAGTTCGCCGAGTGTCCGGGGAAAACTCATGGTGGGAACCCCCAAAAAGAAAACCGTTATGCGGATTATACCGCCCTGTGGATTGTGACCTGATTCGCTACTGTCTCAGATGATAGGCGCGCGGAAAAAGATACTTTGATCGCCGAATGAAAAGCTGATGGTAGGGATTGGTTTTTTGGCGCTCCGCTCGCTTAGCGAATCGCGCGATCAATTTGTTACACTTCTTCTTCATGCCCCAAACCACTTATCTCGAAGCCATTCGCCAGGGAATCTGGGAAGAGATGGAGCGCGATCCATCGGTCTTTTGCATTGGCGAAGACATCGGTATTTATGGCGGTGCCTTCAAAGTGACCGATGGCTTCATCGACCGCTTCGGCGCTGAACGCGTAATCGACACTCCGATCGCCGAATCGGCCATAGTGGGCGCGGCATTTGGCGCTTCATTGACCGGACTGCGTCCGGTGGCCGAGTTTCAGTTCATGGACTTCATCGGCTGCGCCTTCAACCAAATAGTAAACATGGTTGGCTCAGCGCACTATCGCTGGGGAGCGCCGGCTCCGCTGGTGCTACGTGGACCGAGCGGCGGCAATGTGCATGGCGGACCGTTTCACTCGCAGAATCCTGAAATGTGGTTCGTGCATTCCCCCGGATTGAAAGTAGTTTGCCCGGCGACGGCTTACGATGCGAAGGGCTTAATCAAGTCAGCAATTCGCGATCAAAATCCGGTGATCTTTTTCGAGCACAAATATCTGTATCGCCGAATCAAAGATGAAGTTCCGCAAGAAGATTATGTTGTGCCGATTGGCAAAGCGAAGGTAGCGCGCGAGGGTCGTCACGTCAGCGTCATTACGTATGCTGCCATGCTCTATGTAGCGCTCGAAGCGGCAGACATCCTAAGCAAAGAGGGAATCGAACTTGAGATCGTCGACCTGCGCTCGGTGTCGCCGCTCGATCGGGAAGCCATTATCGACACGGTGAAGAAGACGAACAAAGCGATCATTTTGCATGAGCACTCGCGAACCGGCGGCCTCGCGGGTGAGATTGCGGCCATCATCAACGAAGATGCATTCGACGATCTTGATGGCCCGATCGTGCGCATTACCGCTCCAGACACGCCGGTGCCGTTCTCGCCTCCGCAAGAGGAGTACTTTCTGCCCAAAGTTTCGGACGTGGTGCGCGAGGCCCGCCGTCTCAACTCATACTAAAAGCACTCTCCGTGCTTGTCTTTCCTGATTAGGTACTTGTGGAGCGGTGGCAGTACTTGTCCCCGCGGCTTCCTGATATATATATGGGTAAGCTTGTGTAGTGGGTAGACCTTGGGGTTAATAAATGCGAAATTTTATTCTTGGCGTAGTCATCACAATCCTGGTGCTGGTGTTTGGAGGCATTGGACTCGCCTTGCTGGGATTTTTTCCCACCAGGGCGAATGTCGCCCCGCCGCAAATGGAAAGCCATATCGCGATGAGCGCGCTGGATAATTCGGTCGATCGCCACGCTCCACACACGACAAATCCGGTGCCTCCAACCGACGAGAATTTAATTTCTGGAATGAAGATTTACGCCATGAATTGCGCAGTCTGCCACGGCGATCTCGATCATCAGCCGGCGCTTCTGGAAAAGTCGATGTATCCTCCTCCGCCGAATCTTATCGTCCATCCTCCGGATGATGCGGAGTGGCGCCTCTACTACGTGATTCGAACCGGAGTGCGTTACACCGGCATGCCCGCATGGGACAAAGCGCTCCCCGATCAAGACCTATGGAAGGTGACTGCATTTCTCTCCCGCACATCAAAACTCCCGCCCGCTGTTCAGGAATATTGGAAGAAAACGAGCGGGGGAGTGGCTCCTCCGGTGAGCGAGAGCGCCGAGCATGATCATGACCATGATCACAAGTAGCCCTTCGATTCGCTGAATTCTCAGATTGGCCGCGGTAGGGCTGCCCTGGAATCTATCCGGGCGGGTAGGTGAAATTAATAGTGATAGTTGTCTGGGTTGAGACGGCGTGTCCGTTCACTGTATAGGGCTGAAATCGCCACTGTTTCACCGCTGCAGAAGCGGCTTTCCCAAGAATAAAATATCCGCGAATAATCTTCAGGTCTTCCACTGTGCCGTCCCGCCCGATCAGGGCTTGCAAGACAACGGGCCCGTGAAGCTTCTGAGCCGCCCCTTCCGGCGGATATGTCGGATTCACCGACCGTACCAAGAGTGCGCGCTCCGTCTCTTCGGTGAGCGCCACGGGTTCAGTTACCTGCTGCGTCGCCGGCGGCACCAGTGAATGAGAAACCGGCATCATCTGCGCAGGATTGACAGTTACCACGATCGGAGGAGCGATCGGTGGCGATGTGCGCATACTTTCCGGAATCGGAGCTCGAGCGACGCGAACTGGAGGCGGTGCCGGTCGCTCAAAGGTCGGATCGGGCATCGGGAAATCAAAGGCTTTCGGTAGAGGAGCTGGGGCATCCAACAGCGTTGACGCCGTAGCCACCACATTGAGGCGGCCAACCGGAGCGTTTGCTGAAGAGTCAGTAACTTTCTGATCCGCTTGATAATCGATCGTCGTTGTGCGGATGGGTGCGGCTTCAATTTTCGGTTTGTAGAATGCGGCGGCTGCGGAATGCTGAATCGCTGTTATGGTTCCCTTCGCGATCCGCGCGACCCTGTCGGCCGCATCGCGCGGTCCGATCGCATAGATTGCTGCCGCGATCGCTACGGCGGAACAAACAGCCAGGACAACCGGCCAGTGTCGAGTAGTCGATGCTGATTTCGCCGGCGTTTCGACTACATCTTCGTTTTGAGCATCGCCGTTCTCTTGCCACGAGGGCTCGCCATCGTCGGAAGAGTTGCGTTGCGACAGTTCGCCAGCGCCTGTTGCCGCATGTGTTTGCTCGCTCGACGCAGCGTTCTGGGCGTCCGGAACATCATCGTGATCATCTTCCGCGCCCGAGGGCTGCATCTTTTCCCGAGCTTTCGCGAGAACCTCGCCAGCTTCGTTCTGCGAGATTGGACGATAAATTAAGAGATCGAGATGATTGTCGTGCATTTCCGCGGCGCCAGGTTCGTGATCAACAATCACGATCGCAATGGTTTCGCGATTGGGAGCGGACTCTCTAGCCCGCTTTAAGAGAAAATTTGCCTCTGGCTGGTCGGCCCAGTCGACGATGATGCAAGAGTACTTGCTTTTCTTTACCTGTTCGATGGCGTTAAAGATGTCCGACAGAGATTTCAAACGAAGGTCGGAGCTAGCGCAAGCCGTGGTCATGGCCGCGTCCGTCTCAACGCTCTTGGAAAACAATAATGCTCGGAAACCCATCGCGGCATCAGATTATCGGTATTTCTGAAGCGCTGACAGGTAACTAGCGTGTGGTATCGAACGGAGCATCGGCTATTGCGCCGATTATTGGGGAAATTTTACGAGATGCGGCGTGACCTTCGTAACCGATTTCGCGGTCACTCGCTGGACCAACTGGTCGCTAGATGTCCGCCCATTCGGTGGAGGACACTCGCTGTTCCAGCATTATCTTGTTTAGCATTTGCCGCTGTGTGGCGCGCACCTTCTGCTGAGAATCTCGCAAGCTGTTTTCGAGGTCGAGACAGCGGGATTGCTCGTCTTCCAATTGTCGTTCGACGTCTCTCTCAACTCTCTGCACGAGAGCGGGCGTCATCTTCGCGATCTGGTCTCCGACGTGGCTGACAGCTTCTTGCGTTTCGGCGGTGAAATCTTCGTCATCGAAACTCTCTTCGAGCAGGCTTCCGGAATCTTTTTTCTCGGGGAGGCTTAGGGTTAGATTCTGCTCTCGTCTTTCGCGAATCACGGTGACCGAGGCCGAGTTGTTCGTCGACGAGCGAAGCACATGCGTGAAATCTGACGTGTCACGCACAGTTTGATTATTGACTTTGACGATGACATCTCCGGCGCGGAATCCAGCCTTTTCGCCGCGACTGCCTTTTTCAACGGAGCGTACCAAAACTCCGCTGCTTCCTTTGACTCCAAAAAAATCGCCAAGCTGAGGGCTGATGTTTTCAACCATCAATCCGCTTCGGGCAGACGAATGCACGATCACTACCGAGACCGGCAGGTCGAAATCCGGCATTTGAGGCATCTCCGGCATTTTCGGCATTTCGGGTTCTTTCGGTTCCCACGCCATCGATTTATGTTTGTCTGCAAGTTGCACTTTGATGGTCATGGGCTGGCCATCACGGCTGACACCGAGATTCACTATGCGTCCCGGCGGGGTTTCTCTTATGATTCGGCGCATCTGAGCGGTGCTTTCAACGGCTGTGCCGTTCACGCTGATGATTACGTCATGGTCATGCAGGCCCGCTTTTCCGGCAGGAGCATCCTGGTCGACCGTCGTGATCTCGACTCCATGCTCTTCTTTGAGCTTCAATGCGCTGAGTCGTTCTGCTGAGACGTCGTCAATATCGACGCCGAGGTAGGAGGATCCGCCGCCGCTCTCTTCTCCATTGTTCCACTCCCAAGTTGAACCAAAACGATCCAGGCTCTCGAACGGGAACTCTACCGCCCGAGTTGCGGCGGACGCAACAAGTGTGAAAGCCAGAAGAGAAGCGGGAAACATGCGTGCTGCCATACACCCTCTCAGATTAATAAGGTTTGCGAACTGTTGCATCTCACAATGAAGCGTTATCGGCTAATCCGCCTGAAACTGACGTTGCCCGAATTCGTTCGAACCTTCAAGACAGGTCCGCCGCCGTTGAGTTGGCCTTGCGCCTTGACGGTTTTCTCCCACGGGCCGCCTTCACTCGAAATGCGGATGTCTGAAAAATCGCTGCGGATGGTGTGCCCGTTGGCCACCTCAATCTCCGCGTTGATCGAAATTGGAAGGTCGTTGGCGAGATAGACGGTAATGTCGCCCGCCGATGTCTCAAGTGTGGAATTGTTGCTAACTCCCGCGGCGGAGACCAGTTTCACTATGATCCCCCCCGCGGCTGTTTCTGCTTGTACTGACGAAGCGCCATCCAGTTGAATGCTGCCTCCGCCGGTCTGGGCGTGTACGCGGCCCTTTGCAGATGCAAGCCGGATACTTCCAGCTCCGGTCTCAATCAGAGCTTCGCCTCCGATGTCGCCAAGCACCACGCTGCCACCGCCGGTCGTCGCCTTCACCGCCCCGATGCATTTGTCTACCTGAATGCTCCCGCCGCCCGTTTCCAGAACCGCGCCCTGGAGCCCGGAAAGAACGACGACGCTGCCTCCGCCACTCTCCGCTTTAATTTCGCCCTTGGCCGATGCGATCTTTATATTGCCGCCGCCGGTCTGGATGGTGACGTCGCCTTCAACATGGCCGACCTCGATGGAGCCGCCACCGGTCTCGGCAATGGCGTCGCCTGCAATGTCGTCAAGTTTAAGATTGCCGCCGCCACTCTCGATTTCAGTACGGCCGGAAATACCGCTTGCGCTCACGTTGCCGCCGCCGGTTTCGATTTTGGCGGATTCCAGACTATGCGGAACCTTGATAACGAAATCGCCAGAGCAATTCGATTCCTTGCCGCGCGATTCGGCTACGATCCAAGCCGTACCGCCTTTAACCGAAGCGTTGATCTTGAAAGACTCAAATTCCCGGCGCGCCTGCTGCTCCGAGTTCGTGAAGGCACGGCGGCGAATGACGTAGGTGATTCCGGACTGCGATCCGCCCTGCACTCGGGCAGAACCTGCCGAAAGCTTCACCCGTAAATTCTTGGCCGCGCCGAGATCTCCGGTTAGTTCTTGCACCCAATTGCCGCCGTCGCGGTAGATGCGAGTCTCCTGGCAAAAGCCAAGAGAGGCCAGCAGGGTGACAAACATTGTGATGCTGGCGAGTTTGATTGATTGCTTCAAAGACTATTCTCCCAAAATCTCTGTCAACGAATTGCTACCCAAATGCTATGTCCAACTAGCTTGTACTCAATCCATCTGCGGCGTCTGCGCCAGCATCGAGCGTGCTTGCGACCGAATCGAGACATTCTGATCGGCCTTGGAAATCTTGGTCAGGACGGAGCGCACGTTGCTATCCGCCTTCATCGGTTCAACCAGATGCAAAGCCTGCAAGCGCACTGCAGAATTTGTGTCGCTGATCAAGGAGCGCAATACACCGTCCCGCACGATCGGATCTCGCCGTACAAAGCCGCTCAGCCCATCGAGAGCTTTTAAGCGCACGCCGGGATTGGTGTCGTTTTGCAGCGCGTACATGAGTGCTTCGCGAACTCGAATGTCATCCGGACGCTGGGTGAGCAGATCGACCGAATCCATGCGGACTCCGGAGTTGTAATTGTTGCGCGCCGCGAACAGCAAAAGTTGCTGGATGCGCTGATCGTTCAACGGGCCCTGTGCTTCCTGGGTCGATAGCGTGTCGTATTTAATGCTGACTCGGTTGGAGTTGGGCTCCTGCGTCACCGAACGGATACCCGCGATCGCGGACGCCTCTACGGGTTGCGCGGTGCTGGAGCCGACTTGCGAAATGGTTGCCCCTTGACCCGGGCCGCGTACGGAAGAAACAGCGTTGTAGGTAGCGGCGATGCCTCCACCGAATCCGACCATGAAAATAATTGCCGCGAGCGACGGGGCCATGCGGACCTGACGCATCCAAGTCGCCGGCTCGAGAATGAAGCGTTGCAGAATCCCGCCCTGACGCGCGGTTTCAAGACCTTCCTGCAAGCGCATGCGCGATGACGCCAATAAGTTTGGCGTGGGCTCGGCGACAGGCAATTCCGAAAGAGTCGACTGGAACTGGCGTGTCGCCTTCAATTCGATGGCGCACTCCGGACATCGCCCCAAATGCTGTTCTACTTCGTAGCGAGCGTCGTCCTCAAGCTCGTTGTAGACGTAGAACAAAATGTTTTGCCGCACCCAATCACATTTCATGTTCGTGTCCCTTCGCAGGGAAATTGCGTCTTCATCGCATCTCCGCCAGCGCGGCCCGCAGTTTTTGTGTCGCGCGGAACAATGTGTTCTTTGCCGTCTCTTCCGTGGTGTTGAGCATTTCGCCGACGGTCCGCAGCTTTAAGCCTTGGTAGTGTTTCAACTCGAATACCATCCGTTCGCGGGGCGTCAGTCGCGACAGAGCAGCGCCAATCTTCCCTCCCAGTTCGCGCCTCATCAGATCGCGCTCAGGGTTTGCTCCCGAGCGGGCGTCGGGAAACTGTTCGATCCGGCTGTACTCTTCGCCGGACGAATCGACCGCGACGGGTGCATCTTCCTTACGAACATTTCTTTTTCGAAGATGATCCAGGCAGAGATTGGTGACAATCCGGTAAATCCAGGTATAGAACGAACACTCAAACCTGAAACTACCGAGATTCTTGTAGGCCTTGAGGAAGGCCTCCTGATACACGTCTTGCGCGTCAGACTCCGAGCCGGTCAGATGCAAGGCCAGTCGTAGCACCGACTGGTCGTAGTGGCGCACCAATACCTCGAAGGCTGCACGGTTGCCATGCTGGGCCTCGCGGATCAGACTCGAATCGTCAATACGGTTGCTTTGTGCTGCCAAAGAGCCCCTCACGGTGGGGTTCTGGATGCTTCTGCTCTGTCCCGCCCGCCTCTGACGGTAACTGTTGCCAACCGCAATTGCTACTGCGTAGGAATCGGCCGGCATCTGTCTCTATCCTCTACAAATGTTCCCAATCCTTGTACTTCCATTGCACAGAGATAGACGGGACAGCACCGGGAAGGTTAGCAGATTGCCCGCGGCTGAAGGCTCTGAGGTGTCCCGCCCAAGCTCCGGTCCAAAAGGACCGCCCCCCAAGCCAGTTTTTTCTGGAGAGCCCTAGATAAACCTAGGTCTTTTCTTTTCGATTACGACATGTTTCTTATTTTTTAACCGCTGTCTCTTCTCCAACCCGATCGCTCACCTTGAGCGTCATCTTTCCGGGCTTTTTGTCGGCATCGACGATCACATGATCTCCATGCAGCACCGCGCCGTCAAGAATCTTCAACGCCAACGGATCCTGCACCAGCTTCTGAATCGCGCGCTTCAAGGGCCGCGCTCCAAAGTTCGGATCGTAGCCTTCGGTAAAGAGCAACTCTTTCGCCGCTTCGGTCAGTTCGAGAGAAATCTTGCGATCCGCCAGCAACCGCCGCACATCTTCGAGCCGCAGATCAACGATCTTCACCAACTGCTCTTTTCCCAGCGGATGGAAGATGATGATGTCATCGACACGATTCAGGAACTCGGGTTTGAAATGTGCATGCAAAGTCTCGAGGACTTGCTTCGAAGCCTGCTCGAATCCTTCCGGATCCCGAATATTCTCCGACTGCAAATATGCCGAGCCCAGATTCGAAGTCATGATGATGACCGTGTTCTTGAAATCCACTTTGCGGCCCTTGCCGTCGGTGAGGCGGCCGTCGTCCATAATTTGCAACATGATGTTGAACACATCGGGATGCGCCTTCTCAATTTCGTCAAACAAGATCACGGCGTAAGGATGTCGCCGCACCTGCTCGGTGAGTTGACCGCCTTCTTCGTAGCCGACATACCCCGGAGGCGCGCCGATCAGCCGTGACACGGCATGCTTCTCCATATATTCCGACATATCAATTCGAATCAGGGCGCGCTCGTCGTCGAATAGAAATTCTGCGAGTGCTCGGGCCAGTTCGGTTTTGCCGACGCCCGTAGGCCCAAGAAAGATGAACGAACCAATCGGCCGCTTCGGATCGCTCAGCCCCGCGCGCGACCGCCGGATAGCGTTAGCCACCCGCTCCAGAGCCTCGTCCTGTCCGACTACGCGCAGGCGCAGCCGATCTTCCATATTGATCAGCTTCTTGACCTCGCCCTCGAGCATCTTCGACACAGGAATGCCCGTCCATCGCGAAACAATGCCCGCGACATCCTCCTCATCCACCTCTTCCTTCAACATCCGTGTAGAGCGGACACTCTTGTCCGCTCCGCCGGCACCCGCTCCGCCGTCAATCTGCGCGGTGACCCTTGCCAGTTCGTCTTCAGTCTGACGAATCAGCCCATAGCGAATCTGCGCCACACGCTCCAGATTGCCTTTACGCTCTTCGGCCGCTTCTTCGATCTTGAGCTGCTCCAGCTTCTCTTTCAGCGTGCGCGCCTTGGCGATGACATCCTTTTCTTGCTTCCATCGCGCCTTCAGCGCGTTCGATTGCTCGCGAATTCCAGCCAGTTCTTTTTCGAGATTGACCAGCCGTTCTTTGGAATTTCTGTCGTCTTCTTTTTTTAGCGCCTGTTTTTCGATTTCAAGCTGCGTGATGCGCCGCTCCAGTTGATCGATTTCAGTCGGCATCGAATCGATCTGGATACGCAATGAAGAGGCGGCCTCATCGATCAAGTCGATAGCCTTATCCGGCAAAAAGCGATCGGAGATGTAGCGGTGCGACAAAGTCGCCGCCGCGACGATCGCCGAATCTTTAATGCGTACACCATGATGTACTTCATACTTCTCCTTCAGACCGCGAAGGATGGCGATGGTGTCCTCAACATTCGGCTCGCCGACGAAGACGATCTGGAAGCGGCGTTCGAGCGCCGCATCTTTTTCGATGTACTTGCGATATTCGTTGAGCGTGGTCGCTCCGATGGCGCGCAGCTCTCCGCGAGCGAGCGCGGGCTTTAGCATGTTGGAGGCGTCAATCGATCCTTCGGCGGCTCCGGCGCCGACAAGCGTGTGCAGTTCGTCGATGAAGAGAATAATCTTGCCCTGCGAATCTTCAATTTCCTTCAAGACGGCCTTCAGCCGGTCTTCGAATTCTCCGCGGTATTTCGCGCCGGCGAGCATGGCTCCAAGATCGAGTGCAACCACGCGCTTATTCTTCAGCGCTTCCGGAACGTCGCCCGAGATAATGCGCTGCGCCAGCCCTTCGACAATCGCGGTCTTGCCGACACCAGGCTCGCCGATGAGCACCGGATTATTTTTCGTGCGCCGCGAAAGCACCTGCACCACGCGCCGTACTTCTTCGTCGCGCCCGATCACCGGGTCAAGCTTGCCGCGCCTGGCCTGCTCGGTGAGATCACGCGCGTAGCGCTCCAGCGCTTGATACTTGCCTTCCGGATTCTGATCGGTAATGCGCTGCGATCCGCGAACCGCGGTGAGTGCCTTCAGGATGGCATCGTGCGTTGCGCCGATTCGCGCCAGCAGTTGCTGCGCCGGATCGCGCTTTAACGCGGTTAAGGCCAGTAGTAAATGCTCGGTTGAAACATATTCATCCTTGAAGGTGTCCGCTTCCTTGAACGATTTGTCGAGCACTTCATTGATCTGCGAAGACATCGACGGCTGGTTCACGCCGCTGGATCCAGAGACCTTTGGCAGCTTCTCAATTTCTTTATACAAGTCGTTCAACGCCGCTTGCGGGCCGATGCCGATCTTTTCGAGCACAGGCGCGACGATGCCTTCGCGATCCTCAACCAGCGCCGCCATCAAATGCAGCGGCATAAGTTCGGGATTGCCGTGTTCCGAAGCCAGTTCACTAGCCCGCTGCACCGCCTCTTGCGCCTTCACCGTGAATTTGTCCCAACGGATTGCCATATCTTTATCTTTGCTCCTACGTCTTCAATCTTGGCTGTCATCCTGAGCCAAGCGAAGGACCTGTGCAAGCTCCGGCAGCATCACCAACTCGCGGAAGTTGTATTGGTCTGTGCTTCGCGAAGGATGAAACAGTGCATTTTTAAAATGACAACGCATTTTTGAAAAAGTCACATTCACAAATCAAACGGGAGGCGCAATGCTCGCCTCCCGCAGAGTTTACATCTGTGCCACCAGCTTGCGTGTTATGCGGCCTGAGTTACGCTTTTTGGCTCTTTGCCTTCGAGCGTCTTCTGGCTGCCGACATTCACTTTGATCTGGCGCGGTTTGGCTTCCGACTTCTTCGAAAGCTTCACTTTCAGAACGCCCTTGTCGTAGTCGGCCTGGATGTTCTCATGGTCGACGGTCGTGGGCAGGGTGAAGGTGCGGGTGAAACTGCCATACTGGCTTTCAACGCGACGGAAGTTTTCTTCTTTCTCTTCCTTCTCAAACTTGCGCTCGCCGTGAACAGTCAGGGTGTTGTTTTCGACGCGGATGTCGATGTCTTTCTCGTCGATCCCCGGCACCTCAATCTTCAACGTCACCTGGTGCTCGTCTTCGTATACGTCGACCGGAGGCGCGAAAGCGGTCGTGGTGAGGGTTTCCTGTCCGTCGGGCCCCTGAGAGTCGCGGAACAACCGGTTCATGCGGCTATGAAGATTGGCGTACTCGCGAAACGGGTCAAACTGTCGAATCAAAGTCATAACGTAAATCCTCCTGCGGGATTTTCAACTCGCGTCGATTTCGTTCCTTCGCTGGATAATTAGCGTATTTGCATCATAAAATATGAGTGCGTTGTTGTCAACAACAAGAAAACGTTAATTTTCAATCGCTTGCGGACATAATCAGGCATTGGAGATAGCGGGTTTCTGGCACATTCAGCAGAATTGGGTGGTCTTTCGCTGCTCCGCGACCTTCGATGATCCTCATTGACCGGTGAGCATCCTGAGCGGCATCGGCTACAACCTTAATAAAATCGGCTTGGCTGACGTGGAACGAGCATGAGCAAGTGACTAGAATTCCTCCTGGTCGCAGCATTTTCATGGCGCGCAGGTTCAACTCTTTATATCCGGCGAAGGCCTTCTCAAGATCGCGCTTACTTTTCGCAAAGGCGGGAGGATCGAGGACGATCGTGTCGAAGCGTCGGTTGGCGGTGGAGTAATCGCGCAGTAAGTCGAAGGCATTCGCTTCGATCCATTCCAGTTCCCGACCGTTGAGAGCCGCATTCTTGTCGGCCATTTCGAGTGCCGGACGCGAGCTATCGACTCCAGTCACGCTCGAGCACCGTGAGTCCCGCTGCAAGGCCATGTGCAGGGCAAAGGCTCCCTGATAGCAGAAAGCGTCGAGCGCTTCGCCGTGGGCATAGCGGGCGGCGGCGGCATAGTTCTCCCGCTGGTCGAGAAAAGCTCCGGTCTTTTGGCCCTCAAGACCGTCGTAAACGAATTTCACGCCATTCATCTCGACCTCGGTCGCAGTCTTATCTCCCCACAACAATCCCGATTGCCGTGGCGGCAACTGCTCCAGTTCGCGAATGCGGGGCTCGACTCGTTCGACGATGCCGGCCGGTTGCAATTCTGCTTTCAATGTCTCGACGATCGCTTTCCGCACTGGAGCGGCATCCATGGCTTGCGTCAAAATTTGGACCGAGATGATGTCGTTGTAGCGGTCGACGATCAATCCGGGCAGAAAATCAGCTTCGCTGAAGACAACGCGATAGGCGTTCGTTCCCCGCACAAGTTCCTTACGATAGGCGATGCTCTCGCGGATGCGGTCGGCGATGAGTGTCGGCAAATTCTCAACTTGCCCATGCGAGATCATCCGAATCGCAATTTGCGAGGAGGAACTGTACAGCGCTGAGCCAAGAAATTTTCCGCGCGGATCCTGTACGCGCACGACTGAGCCCGGGAGCAGGTCGTCGGCACCGCCCGCATCCACATCCGAGCGATAGACCCAAGGATGGCGCGCCTGCAGTCGCGATGCTCCGCGCGCAGTCAGTTTCACGGTTGCCGCAGCCGATTGTGAACCGGCGGTTTTTTTCGTCATGCAGAGATGGTATAGGCAAAACCGCTTGGCCGAGGTCATCGACTGCCGACGCCTTCGTTCTCGCGGGGCCAGGCGCGACGTCAAAAGCGGGCGGACGAAAGCGTCCGCTCCCCACATGCAGCGTCGGTAGATAAGATAGGATCTTGCCGAGGGGCCAGGTGAATTCCAAAAATCTTCGAGCTCTGTTCGAGCAAATACAGAAGAAGAAAATAACTCCGGACGAGGCGGTCGAGCGCCTGCGTCATCTTCCATTCGAGGATCTCGGTTTCGCCAAAGTCGATCATCACCGCGCCCTACGTCAGGGGATGCCGGAGGTAATTTTCGCCCAGGGCAAGACCCCGCATCAGGTGGCGGAGATATTTGGGCGACTGGCGAGCCACGGACGCAATGTGTTGGCAACGCGCGCCAGCGAAGAACAATTTGCCGCGGTGCTCGCTAAATCAAAGCTCGACAAAACTCGCTCCAGGTTCAAACCCGAATATTTCCCGCTGGCTCGCGCCATCGTTCTTAAGCGCGACCAAAAAATTTATGGCAAGGGCGTAGTCGCAGTGATCTCCGCCGGAACGAGTGACATTCCGGTGGCTGAGGAAGCCGTGATCACCGCCGAGTTGATGGGAAACCAGGTTCAACATATCTACGACGTTGGAGTCGCAGGGATCCACCGTCTTTTTGCCCATCGCGCGCAATTGACGAAAGCTCGTGTCGTCGTTGTCTGCGCGGGCATGGAAGGCGCACTGCCGAGTGTCGTTGGCGGGTTGGTGGGAGTTCCGGTGATTGCAGTTCCTACCAGCGTTGGCTATGGCGCGGCATTTGAAGGCCTCGCGGCGTTACTGGGAATGATGAATTCCTGCGCGTCCAATGTGAGCGTCGTAAATATCGACAACGGATTTGGCGCCGGTTACGTCGCGTCGCTCATCAACAGGCGCTAAAGATTGGCAATAATAATCAGCGAATCAATCCAGAGACGATCGATGCCTTCGCCGTCGCTCACCACACCATCAAGCTTTGTGGCAAAGTAATAGGGAATGCCCACCGCCTTGGACTCCCGCCTCGCCGGGCGAGTCGCTTTTACTTATCCCAACTTTGTCTCTTACTCGCTGGCGCGATTTTTTGTCGTGCTCGCGCTCGAGATGCAGTCGGTCGCGGTGGGATGGCAGGTCTACGAAGTCACGCAGCGTCCGATTGACTTGGGATATGTTGGGCTGGCGCAATTTGCTCCGGGCTTCGTGCTCTTCCTTTTTGCGGGACATGCCGCCGACATTTTCGACCGCCGCAAGTTGCTGATGGCCTGCTATGCCGGATTCGCTCTCTGCTCTGGGCTTCTGCTTTACATCAGCCGCTTCTCTCCGCACTCCGTTCACGCGATTTATGGAGTTCTCGTCATGCTCGGCATCTTCCGGTCATTCAGCTTCCCGGTAAGTCGGGCCATCTTGCCGCAGCTTGTGCCGGAGGAGCACTTCTCGAACGCGGTGGCTTGGAATGCCAGCACCTTGCAGATGTCGAATATTGCCGGGCCAGCGATCGGAGGCTTGGCCTACGCCTGGTTCCATGGGCCGGAAGGCGTCTACGCCTTGAGCCTCGCAGTCTCGATCGCTTCAGTTTTGCTGACTCTGCGCATTCATCCCTTCAAAACGTCGCCGAAAAAGGGTGGGACTGGCCGGGAGCCAATTTCGCCTCGCTCCGTCTTCGCCGGCTTCCGCTTCATCTGGATGAAAAAACTGATTCTCGGCTCGATCACATTGGACATGTTCGCCGTCCTGCTTGGAGGGGCGGTGGCGCTCTTGCCGGTGTACGCGAAGACAATTCTGCATACCGGCCCGTGGGGGCTCGGCCTGCTGCGTAGCGCCCCAGGAGTGGGAGCCGCGCTCATGGCCATCGTCGTCGCCTACCGGCCGATCAGGCGCCGGGCAGGGATCACGATGCTGATGGCGGTTGCTGGCTTCGGAATACTGACCATCATATTTGGGCTATCCCACAGTCTGATCGTTTCGATGATCGCGCTTTTCCTGCTGGGAGCGTCAGACATGGTGAGCGTGATTATTCGCGCCACGCTAGTCCAGATTGCCACCCCTGACGAGATGCGAGGACGGGTCAACGCTGTCGACTTCCTCTTTATCGGGGTTTCGAACGAGTTAGGAGAGTTTGAGTCGGGCCTTACCGCTCAGTGGTTTGGCACGGTCCCAGCGGTGGTTCTCGGCGGGATTGGCACCCTGCTCGTAATTGGCCTCTGGGCTTGGATTTTCCCAGAACTGCGCAATGCCGACGAGTTGACCGTTGCCGAACTTATGCCGAAGGACTGACGCCGCACACATCAGCGGTATTGCGAGGACCGACATGGCCCTTTCGGGCTACTCCGCAACCCAATCTTCCTGCATTGAATGCAACCAAAAAAATGCTAGTATTCTCTAACTGAGTGCCGGGTTAGTGTCTCCGGTAGTTGGCAAAATTTGTTCGATAGGTGGATTAGTCATGACTTGGACCAGCCCGGTTTTCGAAGAAGTCGTTCTCTGCTGCGAAATTAACTCCTACGTGAGCGCGAAACTCTAAACTTCGCTCGATGCAAATTCTGATCCTCGGTTCTGCGGCCGGGGGTGGCTTTCCGCAGTGGAACTGCGGATGCGCCAATTGCGCTGGCGTTCGCCAGAAAAATTTCCCTGGCAAAGCGCGCACGCAAGCTCAAATTGCTGTTAGTTCGGACGGTCTCGGCTGGTTTCTGGCTGGGGCTTCGCCCGACCTCACCCGGCAACTTGAAACTTTCCCAGAATTACTCCCTCGCGGAGCACGCGGGTCGCCCATTTCGGGTATCGTTCTGGGCAGCCCTGATCTCGACCACATTGCCGGACTTCTTCTCTTGCGTGAGCTGCAACCCTTTCGCGTTTACGGATCCACCTCGGTGCTGCGTATCCTGCGCGAAGAGAACAGCATGTTTGGCATGCTGAATCGTATCGATCCGCAGGTCATGTGGAGCCCCATGAAAGCTGGCGCCCCATTTCCGTTACTTTCATGGGATGGAAAAGAGACTGGCTTGAAATGCGGAGCCATTTTTCTTTCCGGACGGTATCCTAAATATGTAAAGACCGACGCATCGAAACTCGGCGCGCTTGAGGCGAGCGCGGGTCTGTTCTTCGAATCGAATTCAGGCAAGCGGTTAGCTTATCTTCCGGCAATCGGCAATCTAAGCGACGAACTGCAAAAGAGAATCGACGGAGTTGACCTGCTTCTATTTGACGGAACATTCTGGAGCGACGACGAACTGATTCGCGTGCAAGGGAGCGGAGAGACGGCGCGTCAAATGGGCCACGTTCCGGTGGAAGAAAGCTTGAGCATTTTGAAAGATCTAAAGGTTGGGCGCAAAATGTTCATTCACCTTAACAATACAAATCCTATGCTGAACGAATCGGGCGCCGAATATCGCGCCGTGCGCCAAGCCGGATGGGAAGTAGCGGAGGATAATTGGCGGTTGGAACTGTAGCGTCCGAAAATATCGTTAACGACCCCGCAAACGGTTCGAAGTTGACCTTCGACGAACTGCGCGCCGCCATGCGCAAAGTCGGGGAGGAGCGCTATCACCACCGGCATCCGTTTCATTTGCTGATGCACGAAGGCAAGCTCAGCCGGGGACAAATCCAAGCCTGGGCGCTGAACCGCTACTACTACCAGTCGATCATCCCTCTGAAAGACTCGATCATTCTTTCGCGCGCTGTTGATCCGTCCTTTCGTCGCGTCTGGCGCAAAAGAATCGTCGACCACGACGGAGACGAAAAGCGCGACGGCGGCATTCTGCGTTGGATCAAACTAGCCGAGGCGACCGGGCTTGATCGCAAGAGAGTAATGCACGGAGATGAAGTGCTGCCCGCGACACGCTTCATCGGCAACGAATATTTGAACCTCGTCAGAACGCGCCCTTTTCTTGAATGCGTAGCGTCATCGCTCACCGAACTCTTCTCTCGCGACTTGATTTCCCTGCGTATGGATCGCCTGCGCCACCACTATCCGTATCTCGCTTCAGGATTGGACTATTTCGAAGCGCGCCTAAGTGAGGCTCCCGAAGACGCTGCGTTTGCGATTCAATATGTCTTCGATCACGCGCCCACGCGGCGGGAGCAGGAAGATGCTATCCGCGCCCTGCGCGACAAGTGTGACATTCTTTGGGCTCAACTCGACGCGCTCTACTTCGCCTATGTTGAGCCGGGATGGCCGCCGCCTGGGGCGTTTCAGATCGACAATTCGTCGAGCGTGAGAAGTGACCGTGCCTGAACTGACTGAAGCCAGCGTTCCGAAACTTGCCGCCGGATGCCGATGGGGCGGGACTACGGAAAATCCGGTCGTACTTTTTCCCGAAGGTGCGATTCGTGTGGAAGGAACCGGACGGGTCATCCTGGAGCTATGCGATGGGAAGCTTTCGCTGGCCGATATTATGCAGCGCCTAGAAACCCAATTCCTGCTCGCGCCGAAAGATAAAATTCGCGCCGATGTGCGAATGTTCCTGGAACAATTGCACGACAAACGCATCGTTGATTTCTGAGAAGCGCAAACGCAAATGCAGACCCTCATTGTGGAAGAGGTGTAGTGGACGCTGACGCAGTATTAGATACACAATGCAAAATCCCCTGGCCCTCATCGCCGAAGTAACTCACCGTTGCCCGCTCCACTGCGTCTACTGCTCGAATCCTCTGGAACTGACTGCGCGCAACGAAGAGCTTCACACCACAGATTGGCTAAGGGTTTTCAACGAGGCGGCAGCGCTTGGCGTTTTGCACCTGCACTTAACCGGAGGCGAACCGCTCGCCCGTCCTGACATCGCGGAGTTGATAGCGGGGGCCAGGCAATCGCGTCTCTACACAAATCTCATCACCTCCGGAATCGGCCTGACCCGCGAGCGGCTTGCACAACTCGTCAAGGCGGGCGTCGATCACATCCAGCTAAGTTTTCAAGATTCGGAGGAAGGTCACGCCAACTGGATCGCGGGCACCCGCGCTCATGCGCACAAGCTCGAAATCTCGAGGTGGATTCGTGAACACCGCATTGCCTTCACCGCAAATTTAGTCGTACATCGCCAGAACATTGACCATCTCGAACAGATGGTCGCGGCGCTCGAAGCCCTGCATCCCGATCGCATGGAGATCGCGCACGCCCAATATTACGGATGGGCTCTCAAAAATCGATCAGCGTTGCTGCCCACCCGCGGACAACTCGACCGGGCGATCGCCGTGGTGAAGACCGCCGAAGAACGCATGCGCGGCAGGATTCGAATCGACATGGTCGTTCCCGATTATCACGCCCGCTTTCCGAAAGCCTGCATGGGAGGCTGGGGACGCCAACTGCTGCTGATCGATCCCGCCGGATCCGTTCTGCCTTGCCATGCCGCAGGCGTAATTCCAGGGATGACCTTCGACAGCGTGCGCGAGCACTCGCTCGACTGGATCTGGCAGAATTCGCCAGCATTTCAAAAGTTTCGTGGCGAAGACTGGATGCCGGAGCCCTGCCGGTCCTGTGATCGCCGCAAAGAAGATTTTGGCGGATGCCGCTGCCAGGCTTTCCTCCTGGCTGGCGACGCTGCATTGACGGATCCAGTCTGCGAACTTTCGCCGCTGCATCATCTGGTCGAAGATGCCGTGCGGGAAGACACCTCCGGACCGACTGGCGAAGCGAGTCCGGCACCGTTTCATGTCCTGCAGGAAAAGATGGCAGGATTCTGGAGCTATCGCACCGACCCAAAATGAGTCCGGACGAATGCGCAGATTCGTATCAGGGCTTGCCTTCAGGTACGCCGACAAAGCAACGTTGACCTTCGGCTTCAGCCGTTGCAGGATGGCCCCCAGCGGCTAAGCCGCGTTCTAGTGGGTCCGTTACAACATCGCTAAAGCGATGTCCTGATACGAACCTCTTCACGAACCTGTCGCTGGCGCCTTTGCCTTCAAACGTACCTTTGAGCCCGCCGCGGCCGTACATGGTTTTGACGCTCCTGAAAACAGCCTGTTAGACTGAACGCTGTCAGCCTATATCGAAGCAAAGAAGGAACCTGTGCGCGCAGAAGCCCGGCATCAATTGAAAGAAGACCGTTTCAGCAAGGTCACATTCCAGGCGGCGGAGAAGACCGTCCACTGGACGGCGGAGCATCAGGCAAAGGTCATTGTCGCCTTGATCGCGGTGGTCGTCATTGCCGCCATCGCGCTTGGAGGGTGGTATTACGTCAATGCGCAGGACGAAAAGGCGAGCGCCGAGCTTTCGACTGCGGTGCGGACGTTTGAATCGCAAGTGAGGCCAGCGGGAGTGCCACCGCAGCCGGGAATCGACAGTTTTGCGTCGGCCCAGGAACGGGCGACCGCCGCGCGCAAACAATTCCAAGCGATTGTCGACAAGTATCCGCGAACCCACACCGCCGACATGGCGCGTTATTTTGTCGGTTTAGCCTCGTCACAATTGGGCGACAATGCGGCCGCCGAGCGCAGTTTGCAGGAGGCGGCGAAGGCTTCTAACTCTGACCTGGCATCGTTGGGGAAATTGGCGTTGGCCTCAATCTATGGCTCTGAAAATAAGGACGCGGCTGCGATTGATCTCTATAAGAAGTTGATCGACCAGCCGACTATGGCGGTCAGCAAAGCGACGGCGCAACTGGAGCTTGCGGGATTTTACGACTCGCGAAAAAAATCAGACGATGCCAAGAAGGTCTATCAGGATGTGATTAAAGAAAATCCCTCTTCAGAAGCGTCTTCGATTGCCCAGCGCCGCATGGGCACTCTCAAATAGAAGCGTTCGAAATAACGAGTTCAAGAGAACTAGTTCAAACGACGTTTTATCCCATGAAACGGCGCAAGCACTTTAACAACTTCTCACAATCTTCGTTCGTGTTGTAGACGTGCGGCGTTACACGGATCGATGAGCCACGGATGCTGACGAAGACTTTTTCTTTCGCGAGCAAGGCTGGCAACTCTCGCGGGATCGCTTCCTTCCTCCGCAATGACAAATAATGAGGCGCACGCAATGATTCTGGAAGGGCCGAGAACCCTGCCTCGGCAGCGCCGTTCGCCAATTGCCGCGAAAATGCTCCTGCGGTTGCTGAGATCTCGGTAACCTTCCATTCCAGAATTTGCTTCATGGCTCGCACCGCAGCCGGAAGCGCCGAGAAGTTTGCGCGCTCTCCCATGTCGAAGCGTCGCGCCCCGGAATCGTACTCGTCGCTGTACAAGACGAGGCTAGAGAAGTCTTGCGCGTTTGCGCGCTGAATCCAGTTTTCTTCAAGCGGCCTGCCGGCGTGCCACTTGGGCGCAATGTACATCATGCCGATCGAGTAGGGCGCGAGCATCCACTTGTAGCTGGCAGCGACGGCAAAGTCGGGCTGCACATCGCGAACGCTGAACGGAAGCGCCCCAAGTGATTGCGTGAGATCAAGGACAAGAGCAGCGCCGAGCTTGCGGCAGGCTTCACCGATTCGAAGGAGATCCAGCCTGCCGCCACTCGTCCATTGCACATGCGGGAGCGCGGCGATGGCGACATCGGGAGTAAGCGCAGTTAAGACAGATGCAGTCCAATCGTAGTCTGCCGGCCAGGATACGACTTTCAGCGTTGCCCCGTTTTCCTCCACCAATCTTTGCCACGGATAATAGTTGGACGGAAACTGCTCGGCGAGCACCAGAATGCTTTGGCCTTTTTTCAGCGGCAGGTTTCGCGCCGCTGTGCTGATTCCGTAACTGGCTGACGGAACAATCGCCACACAATCCGACGTGCAATCAAAAATTTGCGATGCTACCTCGCGAAACTCGTCCGGGCCGCTGAAAAATTGATCGCTCGTGATCTGCCACGGTCGCGACTTGCGATCAAGTCCCTCAGTACCGGCGGCGAGCACGGACTTCATCAGCGGCGCCATGTAGGCGCAGTTGAAGTAGGCGACGTCGTCCGGGATATCGAAGAGATGGCGCTGGCACGGGATCATCTTTTACCGAGACGAAATTCTACAGCGCTCGGGCCAAAGTCGCTCCTGCGATGACGGCAGCGAGCGAAAGCACATTGCTGCCGACGATGTTGATTCCAGTGAGGAGCCATTGCCGCTGCTCCATGAGCGCAAAGCTTTCGTAGGCGTAGCTGGAAAATGTTGTGTAAGAGCCGCAGAAGCCTATGACGACCAGAAGTCGCCACTTGGGGTCCAGCAGAATGCGCTCGGTCGAGAATACGAGGAAAAATCCGACCAGCAGGCTCCCCGTTACGTTGATCAAAAGCGTCCCGTATGGAAATGTCGAGGAGAAGTCGCGGGCGATCCAGAGGCTGAGAGCGTAGCGGGCTCCGGCTCCGACGACGGCGCCGATCGCGATCCAAAGATAGTTGATCCAGGAATAATTCAAGACGGGGCTCCTCCGCAAAAAAATCGGTAGGAGTTATCAGCCCCAAGGGCGGTTAATGGCGAACCCCATCGCCAGCGCGCAGTATAACAGCGTGCGGTGTGGAGAATGTGAAGGTGAACAAGACTAGTGAATCTCGTGAGGCAAGGTCGGGTGGCGACCCTTTGTTCTGAATTCGTAACAAGAATGAAAATTTGCTTGGCACGAAGCTGATCGCCTTAGACTCCCGCAAGCGAACTTCACTTGGAGTGAGAGCCCACTTCGCCCCCTCGGCAGCAGGCTCCACAGTGTTGCATTACACGGATTCCAAACGGAAAAAACACCTAAGAACTTCCGAGAGCCCCAATCCATCGAATCGGGAATCTGCTCCCGAGCGCGTTTACCAGGCGCTCGTCGGCCGTGATGAGCTCAGTCTTGGTGCTCACGGCGAGAGCGACGTATAAGCTGTCGTAAAAGCTGCGATCGAATGCCAACGCTATCTGCAAAGCCTCTTCCAGAAAGCTGGAGATCGGAACGATCTGGATCGAAAGTTCAACGAAACTTCTCAACGATGTTTCTGCTTGGGCTCGGCTCATTCGATTGCGGCGCACCGCTTTCCAGAGGATGTTGCCGATTTCAGCTTCGATCAAGTCCGGTGCTAACAGTTGAATCTGCCGGGTGACGTGCAGGGAGGCGAGTCGATTCGCCTGATCGAGGAAGTCCTCATTGGCAGCGGGCAGCAGCCACTTGGCGGCAACGTTCGCATCCACAACCAAGCTAGTCAACGTTCCCGATCCTCACGGACCATCTCTTCGGTGCTTGGAAACGGCCCCGGTATCGCTGGCCTGAAAGCCTGAATCTTCAATAATTCCGTAAAGGCCCGCTTGCGGCGCCCCAATTCGGCAGCTGTCGGCACTGTTTGCTCCAGCAACTTCAGAACTTCGGCGGCAATGGAACTGCGGTTTTCCCTGGCACGGGCGCGCAACGCGTCGTAGAGATCTTTGGGGACGTTTTCCACGTATAGGGTTGGCATAGGTATAGTCTAGCACATCCCTATTAAACTAAAATGAGGCGGACGTCATGGGAAAAGCCCATCGAGTTTTGAAATTCAGAAAGCATTATCGCTTTAACGGTAAAGTTTCCATTAAAAAATTTCATTGATTTTTTTAATAGACCAATTTATATTAAAACTGCGATGGACTCCAAAATATTTACGCCTGAAATGACCGGGAAGCTCATCGAAGTCAAGAATGGCGTACCCAACGTTCGAATCGCATTCCTGCCGAACCCCCTTCCTCCCAAGTGGGAATGGCCAGCCGACTTGTGGCCGCTTTTGGTTGAGGCAAAGTGTGCCTTAGCTAGTCTGGACGGCACCGGGAAACACTTACCGAACCCAGAGATTCTGTTGCAACCTCTCCAGCGACGCGAAGCGCAATTATCGTCAAAATTGGAAGGCACAATTACCGATCCTCCTCAACAAGTTTTATTTGAGGCCGCCCCGCGCTATCCAACATCGGCCAATGACCCGATGAATGCTTACCGAGAAGTCTTCAATTATCGCCGCGCATTGCGGTCGCGGCTTGATGGCGAAAATGATTTGCCTTTGTCGTTGAGGCTGATTAAGGAACTTCACAGGGTTCTCATGGACGGCGTCCGCGGCTCAGATCAAACCCCCGGTGAATTCAGAACGATGCAGAACCAGATCGGCCGGCCAGCCAGATATGTCCCCCCTCCGCCGGGGAGATTGCATGAGACTCTGAATGAATTTGAGGCGTATATGCACTCTGCTGATCAATTCAACCCGCTCGTGAGGGCTTTTCTCGCGCAATATCAATTTGAGGCCATTCATCCTTTTAGGGATGGAAATGGGCGCGTCGGGCGACTACTGCTCTCTTTCATGATCGCGGAATGGTGCCATCTGTCCAGCCAATGGCTCTACATGAGTGCTTTTTTTGAAAAAAGAAAAGACGACTATATCGATTTGCTTTTGAACGTGAGCACAAAAGGCGGTTGGGAGCCGTGGATCAGGTTCTGCTTGGAGGGGGTTATCTCCCAGTCCGTGGACACGGAAAAACGCTGCGAAAAACTACTAGCCCTTCATCGCGATTTTCACGACAGGCTCAAAGCTGGAAGCGTTCGTTTGTCGAACTTGGTTGACAGACTATTCAAGAGTCCGGTTATCGGAGTGACGCAATACAGCAAAGAGGTCAAGATTTCTTATCCGACCGCTCGGTCGGATCTTAGGAAACTTGCTGAACTCGGGATACTACAAAATTTGGACATGGATCCAATTACCTACTACTGCTCTCCAATCTACAGCGTTACATTTGAGGACATTGAGGTTACCTAATTGCATTCTCGCCTCCCATCGCGCCTGTGCTGCGTTTTTTGCTATCTGCCTGCGCTTGGCTTGCGAAAGCTTGGCTGTCCGCGCCTCGCCTCCAATGGCCCCACCCTTTTTGCCTCTACACGGCAGTAGCATTCTTGGACGAAGGATTTTTGCGATCCGTCCATGTTTGCCTCCATGGCTTGTTCAACGACCCGACGCGTATTCCGAAAAATCGTGATCTCTCGCCATGACTCCATGAAGCTCCCAAATCGGTTGATGCCGCTACCCCTGTGGAAGTCTTGCTGACCCGCTACCAGCTTCCCGCCTTCCTTGACACCCCCTACCACCCCCTTTATTCTTAGTGTATAGCTCCCTAAGAGACGTTTGTCTCTGTGCACACTTCCGTAGGCCGTTGCGGTTATTGAGGTTGGGGCGGCGGAGGTTTCACGGTTCCTGCTTTTCCGGATCATGTTCATCGAACTGAAAGACCTTGAGATTCGTCCGGTCGACTTCCGGGAGGAATTTCCTGCCGGTGCGATTGATCTTGGGCCGGATGTCCGCCAGAAAGCGCCCTTGCACAGCGAAGGTCGGGTTGATCTGGTCGAGGAGCATCACGGCAAGCACGAAGTCGTGCAGGATATCAGGGTTAAGGGCAAGCTCAACACGAGCCTCGAAGTGCTTTGCGCCCGCTGTCTCGATCCGGTTGTGCGTCCGGTCGAACGCACTTTTGACCTCTTGTACCGGCCGCTGGGAATCGACTCCGGTCACGCCGAGTTATCGGTAACCGATGCCGAAGCTGAGATCGGGTACTACGAAAACGGTGGCTTGCTGTTGGAAGACACGTTGCGCGAGCAGGTGCTATTGGCGCTGCCGTTGAAGACGCTCTGCCGTGACGATTGCAAGGGATTGTGTCCGCACTGCGGTAAGAATTCGAACGAAGCGCAATGCGACTGCGTGGACGAGGTGGAAGATCCGCGATGGTCGGCGCTAAAAGACATACGCGATAAACTGAATCCGTAACAACGCTGTCAACCTTCAGATCTTAGCTTTCGGTGTTTCGCATTCACTGAGAGCCGACATCTGATCGCTGACAGCCCATAAGGAACCTCAATGCCTAATCCGAAACGAAGACATTCACAGAAGCGCACGGCTACACGACGCGCTCACGATTCTCTCTCCAAGCATTCTTTGTCCGAGTGCCCGAACTGCCACGAGCGCAAAATGCCGCATCGCGCCTGCCCAAAGTGCGGAACCTACAAGGGCCGCGAAGTTCTAGAGGTCGCTGACCAGTCCTAGTTCTAGAATCCTCCCATGCCTAGCGTAATCGCCCTGGATGCAATGGGGTCCGACAAGGCACCGAAGCCGGAGATTGAAGGCGCGCTGCAAGCGGCGCGCCATCACGGCGTCCGTGTGCTATTGGTGGGGCCGGAGGAACGGCTGCGGGCGGAGCTCGAGCGCTACCCCGGCGCGCGCCGCCTCCCGATCGAAGTCGTGCACGCGAGCGAAGTCATCACCATGGGAGACAAAGTGGACGCGATCCGCGGCAAGCGCGATTCGTCGATCCGCGTGGGCTTGCGCTTGGTGCGCGAGGGGAAGGCCGCGGGATTCGTCACTGCCGGCAACACGGGCGCGGCCATGGCTACGGCGAAAGTAGTGCTTGGCGCCTTGCCTGGAGTTGATCGCCCAGCGCTTGCGGCAGCATTTCCAACTGCCTTGAATACCGCCGCGATTCTTCTTGACGTCGGCGCAAACGTTGATTGCAATCCCACAAATCTCGCCCAATTCGCAGTCATGGGCGACATTTATTGCCGATCAATCTTTGGCAAGAAGCATCCCCGCATAGGGCTACTCTCGATTGGCGAAGAAGAGGGCAAAGGTAACGAGCTGACCCGTGAAGCGTTTCATCTTTTAAAGCGACTCCCCATCAACTTCGTCGGCAATGTCGAAGGGCGCGACCTTTATAACGGAGACGTCGATGTAATCGTGGCCGATGGATTTGTCGGCAATGTTGCACTAAAAACTTCTGAAGGCGTGGCACGACTTGTGCGTGCTGTGTTGAAGGAGACTTTAAAGACTACGATCACACGCCAGGTCGGGGCATATCTCTCGCGGCATGCGTTTTCCGATTTCAAAAAACGGCTCGATCACACCGAATACGGCGGAGCGCCACTGCTTGGAATTAAAGGAGTGTGCATCATCACCCACGGATCGTCGAATACGAATGCGATCAAGAATGCGATTCGGGTGGCGGCGGAGTTTGCCGAAGGGAAGGTAACCGAAACCATCGAACGCGAACTGGCGGGGTTGAGCGTCGCGGTAACAACTTAGCGAAAACTTTTCTTCGATGTTTCTATATCTTTTTCCCTGAGAACTGCATGCCAAATTCAAATTCTAAAACAGCGTTTTTATTTCCCGGCCAAGGTTCGCAGACGGTTGGCATGGGCAAGGAGCTGGCGGAAAAGTATCCGGTGGCGCGACAGACTTTCGATGAGGCGGATGAAGCCCTCGGCTACAGGCTTTCGCAGCTTTGCTTTGAAGGTCCGGAAGAGAAGCTGAAGCTCACTGAGATCACGCAACCAGCAATTCTGACGGCGTCGATCGCGGCCTTTCGCGTCTTGCAGGAGAAGGGCATCACGCCACAATTTGTTGCAGGCCACAGCCTCGGAGAATATTCAGCTCACGTCGCGGCCGGAACTCTGACATTTGCTGATGCCGTCCGAACCGTTCGTAATCGCGGAAAATATATGCAGGAAGCGGTGCCGGTCGGGGTCGGCGCGATGGCCGCAGTCGTCGGCATGAGTCTCGAGAAGGTAAACGAGATTGCGCAGGATGCGGCGCAAGGGGAAGTCTGCCAGGCAGCTAACATAAATTCTCCCGAGCAAATTGTTCTTTCGGGGAACGCAGGCGCCATCGGCCGCGCCATCTCCATTGCCACCGAACGCGGAGCCAAGAAGGCTGTGAGCCTCCCTGTAAGCGCTCCTTTCCATTGTGCGCTGATGCAGCCCGCGCAAGACCGGCTCGCGGCTGACCTCGCGGCGCTGAATTTTCGGGATCCGTCATGCCCCGTCGTCTGCAACGTTGATGCCGCTATCGTGTCATCGGCGGGGACCTCGCGCGATGCCCTGGTCCGGCAGGTCACCGGCGCTGTGCAGTGGGAGCCTTCCATCCGACTGCTGATTGAAAAAGGAGTCGAGCAGTTTGTCGAAGTCGGTCCGGGAAAAGTCTTATGGGGGTTGATGCGGCAGATCGACCGCTCGAAGACCAGCTTCGCTGTGGGCGATGAAACTACCTTGCAGAAAGCTCTAGGCCAGCTCTCGGATGGCGCAGCGCTTTAGCCTTTGCATTGGTGTTTCAAGTTAAGCGTTTCCTCAACCAACAGAGCTATCGCAGCCATTAAAGCTATCAATAGGGATAGACGGTAATCGTCTTATCTGATTTCTGCACGAACATGCGGGCATGTTCAGCCCGGTCATTCACAATCACCTCGACCACTACTCCACCCCCGCCGAAGCCGCGCGTGTTTGCAGTGCCGAAGATGCGGTGAGATTTAACCAGTCCCCATTCCCCGCCAGGCCCCCAGTCGCGATAGAAATCGGCATAGGTGTATTGGGAATATTTCTTCTGGTGATCCCGCCATGCCGGATCGTGGAAGTAGATGCCGTAGGCGGATTCGTAATCTTTGTTCTGAATCGCAGTGAAAAACTTGTCGACGGCGTGCTCTTCCGGCCAGTTGCGATAGAACCAGCCGAGACCGGCCAGGATTAGAATCACGACCACGGCCGACAGAATTAGAATGCGCTTTCTTCGTGCTTTCGCTGCGTCGTAGGGCTGGGCGTCAAGGAGGGTCATATTTAGAAAGAAGTTGTCAGTTCGAAGGATAGCGGATTCCAGGGGCATAAAGGAATGGCAATTCCCGATTGAGGAATGAGCGAGGTGCGGCGATGTGCCCCAAACTTGCTAAAGGGGAGTAATGAACTGCCGATGTAAGTCATGTCAGCACAGAGAAACGGCTTAGAAGCGGCGGGTCAATGAAACGCAGAGTGGTGATAGCCCATGGATAAGATTCGAGCGCTCATCGTCGACGATTCTTCGGTGATGCGCAAAATAGTCGAGCGTTCGCTGCGGCAGGCGGGCATTGATCTCGACAAAGTTTTCGAGGCTTCGAATGGGGCCGAGGCGCTGGCGTCGCTGCGGGAGAATGCAGTCGATCTCATCTTGTGCGATATCAACATGCCGGTCATGGACGGTCTAGAATTCGTGCGTCAGGCGGCGACCCTCGAATCCGCCAAGGGCATCCCTATCGTGATGATTACGACCGAAGGCAGCGAGAATCATGTGGTACAGGCGCTCACCGCCGGGGCCCGCGGATACATTCGCAAGCCCTTTACTCCCGACCAGGTTAAAGAGCATGTATTGCCGGTGCTGGGGAAAAAGCCATGAGCACAGACACCTCGTTCGTGACCCGCTCCCGCGAAGAAAATTGGCAACCCATTCTCGAGCTTGCCATCGAGGAGGTCTTCGAGATCATGGTCGGGACGCGGGTAAAACCTGTGTCATCGGCGGAACAGGCGCCCAACCGCGAGTTCACGGCTATGGTCGGATTGGCCGGATCGCTCTGCGGCATTCTCACCATTTGTTGCAGTCGCAAGACGGCGCAGGCTCTCACCCAGGCCATGCTCGGCGTCGCCGCACAATCGGAACAGGAGGTGCGGGATGCGCTCGGAGAAATTTGCAACATGGTGACGGGTAACTTCAAGAACAAGCTTGCCGGGACCGACGACCGCTGCATGCTGAGCGTCCCAACGGTCGTAAGCGGTGGAGAATATTCCGTACATTCCATGCTGGACGGCGTCTCGATCACGACCTTCGTCATCTTTGAAGGCGGCCCCGTGTCGGTGACGCTGCAGGTCAGCAATTAAATTTATCGATGAAAAAATGCCGCGTCTGCCGCGGCATTTTTTTCCTCCTCTTAAAAATCGCACCCTGGCTAAGATACTTCTAATCTTTCCGCATCACGCCAATCACTTAAACGACTACAAACACAGCAGGGTATAAAAATTCTTATCTAGCGTGCTTGGCGCTTCGCTTGCTCCCAGCAAGTCATCGAGGCCAATCGTGGATAGTGGATTCTATGCCGCCTGTGCCGGCTTACGAGCGCAGAGTCAAGCGCTCGAAGTGGTGGCGCACAATCTCGCCAATCTCACTACCACCGGATATCGCAGCGGCCAATCGACATTCCAGTCGCTAATTGCCGTCTCGCATCCGACTGTGCCCAATGTGCTCAACCTCGCGACCAACAATTACGGCGTAATGGAGGGGGCGCACATGGATACGACCGCCGGCAATCTGCAGCCGACCGGAAATCCGTTGGACGTAGGCATCGAGGGTCAGGGCTACTTCGTGATTCAGACGCCCCGCGGCACGCGCTACACGCGAAACGGGAGTTTCCAAATCTCAAGCACGGGTGTCCTGGTGACGGCTGCGGGCGACCCGGTTTATGGCGATCCGTCGCTGAAGCCGAAAGGTCTGATCAATGTTCCGCCCGGAGCGGTATCGATTGCAGCGGACGGAACCATCTCCGTGAAAGGCGTGGTCGCCGGAACCATTCGGCTGGAAGACTTTCCCCCCAACACGCAACTCACGGCGGAAGGCTCAACTCTGCTCTCGGCGCTGGATGGCGCTGGTCAATTGGCGCGCGGCTCAAAATTGCGGCAGGGCGCGCTGGAAGCGTCGAATGTGAATGCGATGACCACGGTAGCCATGCTGCTCGGCGTCGAGCGCGAGGCGGAGATGATGCAGCGGGCTTTGTCTCTTTTCGACACCGAGTTTAACCAGATTGCGAGCAACAGTCTGGCAAAGGTGTAAGGGAACGAAGTTCGTGCGAAGCCTTGAGCGGAGACGGTTGGAAGCGGAAACGAGTTAGGGGTAGGCGAGGAGAGACCATGCTACGAGCACTCTACACGGCCGCGAGCGGGATGCAGGCGCAGCAGACGAACCTGGATACGATTGCCAACAATCTTTCGAACTCAAGCACCGCCGGCTTCCAGAGCCGTCGCATGCAGTTCCAGGATCTTATTTATCAGAACGTCATCATGCCCGGCTCCGCCGCCTCGCAGCAGACTACTGTTGCCACCGGGCTGCAGATTGGTTTGGGTGCCAGAGCATCGGCCTCCGAGATCCTGCAGTTACAGGGCGATCTCGCAGCTACAGGCAATCGCCTGGACATGGCGATCGAAGGCCAGGGCATGTTTCAGGTGTTGCTGCCAACGGGCGAAACGGCCTACACCCGCAGCGGCGCATTTCATCAGGATGCCCAGGGCAACATCGTCACCGCCGCTGGCAACCCGCTGCAACCGGGCGTTTCGATTCCCGCGGGCGCGACCTCGATCAATATCGCGTCCGACGGTACGGTTTCGGTGACGCTCGCTGGACAAAGCGCGGCGCAGCAGGTTGGCAGCATTCAACTGGCGCTCTTTCCAAATCCCGGTGGCTTGAACAGCGTCGGACAAAATCTTTACCTCGCAACCACCGCTTCCGGTGATCCAACCGTCGGGACGCCCGGCGGGGCAGATGGCTTGGGTCAGATCGAGCAAGGGTATCTCGAACAGTCGAATGTCAGTGTCGTGGACGAATTCATCAACATGATCGTGGCCCAGCGATCGTATGAAGCGAGTTCGCGTGTGGTCGATGCCGCGAACCAGATGTTCCAACTCGTCAACCAGATGGGAAAGTAGGCATTCCAAGATGACAGCTGGAAATATTTATCGTTTGGGGAAAGTTACGTTGGCGGCCGTGGTTTTTATGGCGGCTACTCTTGACAGGGCCGAGACCCTGAAAGCGGCGACTGTAAAAGATGACAGCTCCGACAAGGTTCAAAGCGCGGTATGGCACGCCGTTATTTCCGACCTGCACGCGCAAGGGCTGCGAGATGAGTTGCTACCGGAATCTAACCAAATAGAAATCCCAGCGGGGCTGGCGCGCGCGGACGAGACAAGTCTTCAGGTCTCCAGCTTCTGCTGGAACCCGCAAGCGAACCGAGCGCACTTTCAAATGCAGTGCACCGGCGGATCGAAGTGCCTTCCATTTCTTGTTTATGTAAGCGGGCGGAGCAGCGTTTCGGAGGAGAGTCCCGCGGCGAATCCGGCAAAAGAAAATCTCGACGATTTCTTTCGAGCATCTACGAAGTTATGCCGTGCCGGATACGACGCAGGAACATCCGTCAAGTCGTCTGGACATAGTGGCTTGCCCCGTGCGAATTCCAAACTGACGATTCGTGCCGGAGAGCAAGCGAGTGCAATCTTCACTTCCACCGGGTTGCGGGTGCGCGCGAGCGTCACCTGCCTCGCCCGGGGGGCGGTCGGCGACGTGATTCGGGTACGTAGCCCGAATGGACAGACCTTTCGCGCCCGCATCCTTGGACCTAAAATTCTTGAGGCCTTGCTGTGAGAGGCCCATGGCTGGTTTTTTCGAAACCTCTGGCGAAGAGGCGGACCAAGAACAGGGTGTTGTGCACGCTGCCCGTTCTCCCGCTCGCTCTCTCGCTTTTTGCCCTGTTCGTTCTCCCGCTCGGGGGCGGAGTTGCACAGGCTTCTCGCTTCAAGAAAAAAGCGCCGGATGACAACCGGGCAAGATATCTCGCCCGGGTGCAGAGCGCGCAAGCCTCTCCTTCCCAAGCCACCCTCGGGAGTATCTGGATCGATTCCGGACCGCTCGCCGCGCTTAGCGCCGATTACAAGGCACGAGTCGTCGGCGACGTGATTACCATTTCGGTCGCACAAGGGCTGACCTCGTCGAATGCCGGAGCGGTTGGCGCGGCGCGCACCTTCAATACTTCGTCCGGCGTCGACTCGCTACCCTTCGTCCGGCCGGGAGTCGCGGGAACGCTTCTCGGCCTGCACTCGGCTGACACCCTGGCCGGGAAGAGCGCAGCTTCCTCGGCGACGACGGTGACGACAACGCTCGCGGGGAGGGTAGTCGCGGTGCTCGAGAGTGGCAACTTGGTAGTGGAGGCGGAGCGCGTGATCAGCATGAGCCACGAGAAGCAGACGATCATTTTGCGCGGGATTGTGCGTCCGGGAGACATCGGGCCGGGCAATGTTGTCGCCTCGAATACGGTCAGCGACCTCGAGCTCGAGGTCAAGGGCAAGGGCGTGGTCTCGAACGGAGTGCGCCCGGTGAATCCGATCCTGAATGCGTTGATGCGAATTTTCAACTTCTGAGCGGAAGATATGAAAATAAGAGTTGAGGGTGAATGTTGGTTGAGGGTTAAGGGTGAGAGCAGAGGGTGAGCATCTGACGCAGATTACGAGAGCCGATTCATGTGCCCGCCGGGTTTTGTTTCTCGCAGTGACGATCCGTGGACTGGCAAGCCTCGCAGCTTTGCTCTGTGTTGCGAATTTTTCTGCAAACGCGTTGGCGAGCGATCCGGTCGCAACCGCGCCGGTGGCGGCTACGATCGAAGCGGCTGCGCCGGTCACGGTGAAGATTCGCGATCTGACGAATATTGAGGGGGTGCGGGAGAATCCGCTGATCGGATACGGCATGGTTGTCGGGCTGACCCGCACGGGCGACAGCCAGCAAACCGTCTTCACGACGCAGACTCTCGCCAACATCATGCAGCGCATGGGAGCACAGATTCCGCCGGCAACGGCGGTAGTGAAAAATGTCGCGGCCGTATTTGTGACCGCGAGCCTGCCTCCTTTTGCCCGCCCCGGCACGCCGCTCGACGTCACCGTGTCTTCGGTCGGAGATGCCAAGAGCCTCGAGGGCGGACTGCTCCTGCTGACTCCGCTTTATGGCGCGGACGGGAAAGTTTATGCCGAGGCCCAAGGCGCGATCGCGGTCGGAGGCTTTGCGGTCGAGGGCGCGGGGGCAAGCAAGCAGATGAATCATCCGACCATGGGACGCGTCCCTTCGGGGGGGCGGGTGGAACGCACGGTGCCGTTCGTCTTCAATCATCTGACCCCGGTCTCGCTCGCTTTGAGGGTCCCGGATTTCTCCACCGCCGGCGAAATCTCAGCCGCGATCAATCGCGAGTTCGCGGGCTCGATTGCCAGCGCGCGCGACGGCGGTCATGTGGAATTTAATCCCGCCGCTACGGGGGTCGAGAACCTGACCGAAGTTCTGGCGCGAATCGAAAATCTGGTGGTCAAGGTTCACCGTCGCGCCCGGGTCGTGATCAATGAACGCACTGGAACGATTGCCATGGGTAGGGCGGTCGTCTAGCCAGATCGATGCTTGGAGATCTTCGTAAGGAAAGGGGGTTTCAGGAGCACGTCCGAAGTTGCCTTTGCACTGGGCGGAGGCAACCAGCACTCGATCGGGTAACTCGAGCTCCCAAGTTCCTATCTTCGCTGCCCCTAAGGCGAGTTTTACTCGTTCATTCTGTTCCATCGCTGCTTGAATCTGAGTATATCGGAAGAAAAACTGAAATTCCTCATAGGACCATCGGGCACTCGGAAGGGACGGTGGGACAAGATTTCCGTCTAGTGGGGTAGTCTCCCTTCAACCACGCCCACCGGGAGCGGCTGCAAAGGGGAGGGCTTGGGCGTGGCCGGCAGGATTGCCGCTCGAGAGCCGGGCTGCGACCCGACTGCGGGAGTTGGGGCAGCGGTATCTGCACCGCGAGCCGCCAAGATGTCGCCTGATTTTCCCAGGATGATGACGTCAACGCGTCGGTTTGCGTCTCGCCCTTCGGATGTGTGATTGCTCGAAACTGGATGATACTCCGCGTATCCGGCCGCGCTCAGGTGATCAGCCGCGAAGCCGTTGCGAATGATCAAAAGCCGAACGATTTCCGTCGACCTTGCGGTGGAGAGCTCCCAGTTCGAAGGAAACTGCGCATTGTGAATAGGAATGTTGTCGGTGTGGCCTTCGATCCGAAGTCGATAGGCGCCCTCCCGCAGGATGACGGCGATGCGATCGAAGGTGGGCTCGGAGGCAGTCTTCATCTTCGCCGAACCGCTTTCAAAAAATCCTGCTTCGCGCAAACTGATTACGAGACCGTCAGGTTCGGTGCGCATCGAGATTTCTTTCCGCGTGATCTCCGGTTCCAGCAAAGACTCGAGTTGCGACTGGAGGGCGGCCAGGTCGCCGTTTTCTACGCCAGTTCCGAGTGAACCACCGGGATGAGAGGTGATGCGGGCGAGGCTGCTGGTGCGCTCAACGTTGTTTATCGCTTGCGCGGTGCTGAAAGGCATTGGCTCGGATACATCAATTGGTACTTCGGTGGTTGAAGCTTGAAAAACTCCCATCTCCTGAAACGCAACCTGAATTGCCAAGGCGAGCTTGCCAACTTTCTTCTTGTCCACTTGCGACGAGGCGTAGAGAACAACGAAGAACGCGAACAGCAGAGTGATGAAGTCGGCATAGGAAACGAGCCAGCGCTCATGGTTGGCGTGGGCACGGTTCCGACGATGGCGTCTCATGCGCTCGCTGCCTCCGCCTTCTCGGCAGGCGCGTGCGCCTCATGCAGGAAGCCATTCAGCTTCTCCTGCAACATTCGAGGGTTCATCCCCTCGAGAATTGAGACCGCGCCCTCGATGGTCATTTCGCGGATGATCTGTTCCTCGCGGATGCGGATTTTCAATTTTCCCGCAGCGGGCAACAGGATTAGATTCGCCGCTCCCACACCGTAGAGAGTAGCCACAAAAGCAACGGCAATGCCTTTTCCAACTTCGTCAATCTTGTCGAGATGTTGCATGACTTGAATCAATCCAAGAACAGCGCCGATGATGCCGATGGTCGGAGAAAAGCCGCCGGCCGACTCAAAGAACTGCGGAATTTTTTCTTCCTGTTCTTCTTTGTTGTCCAATTCAAGTTCCATGATTTTCCGCAGCTCTTGCGGATCGGTTCCATCCACGGCAAGCATAAGAGCCCGGCGTAAGAACGGTTCGTTTACGGTGGCCAGTTCCTTGTCGAGCGAGATGATTCCGTCCCGCCGCGCCTGATTCGCGTATTTCACCAGCAGTTCGATCGTGGATTGCGCGTTGCCCGCGGGCTCCACAAATACCTGTGCGAGACGACGGAATGCATCGATGGCGATCGAGAGCGGATATTGGATGAGCACCGCCCCGAGGGTTCCGCCGATAACAATCATGGCGGCGGTCGGCTGCAACACCTGGCCGAGATTGCCGCCTTCGAGCATCAGGCCAAGCATGATGCCGCCGACTGCCAGCAGGATACCGGCTAGAGTTGCCTTATCCACGGCGCTCCTATCTTTCGTCGGCCAGTTGGCCGCGGTCGTGGATGAGATTGACGCGTGGAGTTAAGAGTAGAGAATTTCCCTGCAAAATGTCGCGCCGGAACTGGACAACGCGCTGCAGAACGTCCTGCGCGCTTTCTCTTACAACAATTTTTTCTCCGCTCAATAGGGTGATAACGGTGTCTGGAGCCTGCTCGACAAACTTGATGAGATCCGAATTGAGCACCAGCGGATGACTGTTAAGGCGTGTCAGTTCGATCATGGTGAACTCCGGGAACGACAGCGCCAGATGGTGATGTTGCCATAGCAGGATGCATTTCTTAAAGATCGGCAAAACGGTTGGGGCAGGCTAGGGAAGCGATTGGATCGCCTGGTTACTTAGGGCGTATGTCCGAAGGTACTTGTGAAAATAAAGCCTCGCCAGACCGCGCCGATGAACCTGAGTGAAACGCAAATGGGTTCCGCGAACGAAACGGAACGAGCTCCGGGACGGTATCGGGGACGGATCCAAGAATCGGGACCAACCTAAGGAGCATCTCCATGTCACTCAGCGTACTGAATAACGTGGCCTCACTGGTGGCACAGAACCAGTTGACAATTACCAATGGCAATTTGCAGAAAGCGCTTTTCCAGCTGTCGTCAGGCTCGCGCATCAACACGGGCGCGGATGACGCAGCCGGATTAGCCATTGCCGACGGCTTGCACGCTAACATCACTGCCCTCACGCAGTCCGCTCGAAACGCGAACGACGGTGTTGGCGAATTACAGGTGGCGGATGGCTCCCTTGCAGCCGTCACTACACTGCTGAACCGCGCTGTAACCATCGCGACTGAAGCGGCCACCGGCACGGTTTCAGACGCGCAACGCGTCGCTCTCAACGACGAATTCACCGCTATCAAATCAGAAATCGATCGCGTCGGCTCGAAGACAAACTATAACGGCGGCCAGGTTTTCACCGCGAATACTCTGAACGTCTTCTTGAGCGATGCGGGAGCGGCCAGCAATACCCACCCGTCGCTAGCGAGCGTATTAGCAGCGAACCCTACAGCAGTGCAGAACTTCTTTCAAAACAGTTCGGGCAGCGGTTTCGCCAACAGCTTTAATAATGATCTGGTAAATCTTACTGATCCGACCGAAGGCGTGATCACGGTTGACCTCGCGGGCAATAACGCCCAGCAGACTGCTCTGACGAAACAGATCAACGATCTTCAGGACAGGCTTTCCGCCGAGAGCGCCACCCTGACCTTGCAATTCGACCGGGTCAACGCGACCCTCGAATCATACCCGTCGCTTCTCTTGACGGTCACAGCCGAGATTGGCGCCCTGAACGGAAATTACAACACCACTTCGACCGCCCAGACCAATACCGCTCCCGCCGTCGGCAATGCGGCTGGATAGAATTATTATGAACAGCCCTCGTTCTGCCTATCGCGAAAATGATGTGCGAGGAGCCTCACCTTCGCGGCTCGTCGTCCTGCTCTACGACCAGCTCGTGCAAGACCTTAACCGGGCTCTGCAGGCGCTCGATCAAAACGAAATCGAGCAACGAACTCGCCACATTAACCACGCAGTGCTTGTTCTCGGTCATCTGCAATCGGCACTCGATTTCGAAAGTGGCGGGACGGTGGCAAGAGATCTCGACAACTATTACAACGTTCTTCGACAAAGTCTTGTTCACGCACAGTTTCTTCCGTCAAAAAGCGCAATTCGTCAACTGATCACCGACGTGGTCGCGGTTCGCGAAGCCTGGACCGAGGTTGAACGATCGGAGCAGTCGCCGTCCGGTCACAGTGAGGAACGCATGCCCGCCGCTGCGGATAATCCCGCACCCGCTTCGGGCATCAACTGGGAGGGGTGATGGCTCCTGATGTGCTTGTCGCTCTGCAGCGAGCAAACGTGGTGCTGGGCTCAATACTGGCGCGGTTACAAGCGGGACAAGCGATCTCCTCCACCATCACATCGCAAGACCTCTCAGAGCTCGAAAATCAAATACTGCTTACCGGCGAGTGCTTGAGAAATCTGCCCTCACATTCTCCGAGCGCGGCCGTGATCAAAAAAGAAGCCTCGATATACCTGAAAGACTTGCAAAGCCTGAAAGACTTCTTGCCTTACCTGCATAGCCATCTGCTCGCCGAAAAGTCCCGTCTGGAAGGTGCCCGGGGCCATATTGCGGGCGCATCGGCATGGGCCGACGCAAACCACGAAACGTTATAGAACAGCGAGCAAACTTATTTTATGGACTTCAGTTTACCCGTTTGCGTGTACGACAATGCCCACCAGATCAGCGGGATTTGCAGCGGCAGCCTGATCCATTGCAGCAATCGACTACCGGCAACTCCCGTGGCTGGGACGTGTGCGACCGCCATGTAAATATTTGCCGGGAACACCGCAACCAGCAGGATAGCCAATCCATATCCCGCAGCGCGCCGGAAGCGCGGAAGCAGCAAGCCCATTCCCCCGACAATTTCAGCGGCCCCGCTCACGTAAACCAGGGTCTCCCGCTGCGGCAAAATGGGCGGCACGATCTGAACATAGATCGTCGGCACGGCGAAATGCATGATGCCGCCGACGATGAAGATTCCCGCGAAGATGCATCGCCCGATGCGCTCGAACACATTGCCATACTACCAACTGCAGCCGCCGATGATCTCCCGCAGATGACAGGAGAAGCGCTGCGGAAGCGGACTTGCCGAACACGCGAGAAACCCAGTGTTGCTTTCCCGACCAAAAGAGATCACAATTTCCAGTCGCTGATTGATCTGTGCGGCGAAGAGCCTCGCGATGCTTCCTCAGTCGTCGCAACTTTGCACTTCTCGACAGCCTGAACAGGAGACATTCTCATGAATCGAACTCTGTCGTGCCTGCTGTTATTTCTCGCTTTTTCAGTTTCGCTCCCTTGCGCTTCCGCTTCCTGGGGAGGGTTTGCATCGACCGGAACTGCTACCGGCATTGGCAATCCCTCTTGTGCGCAGATTTCGACGGGCCATGTGGTGTGCGCCATGCTTAGCGACGTCTCAACCATGATGGTCAACGAGTTCAACGGCTCGACTTGGGGAGCATGGAAGAGCCTTGTAAGTACCATCAATTCCCAGCCCACCTGCACGAGTAACGGCGCGGGCGAAGTGCTGTGTGCAGCCACCGCAAGCAACGGTAACCTGCAGTGGACGATCTTCAACGGCACAACGTGGAGCGCGCCGGCAAAAGTTGTCGCCGCACTATATTCCGCTCCTAGCTGTGCGCAGTACACGGGCGGCCAGGTTCTGTGCATGGCACGCAACATCACCGGCGGCCTTTCGTGGACGCTCTATAACGGAACAGTCTGGAGCGCCCTCAAAACCTTAAAGATAGCGGCGATTTCGGCTCCCAGTTGCACCACTGACAACAACAATGGAATTATTTGCTCGGTGTTCGCCGCGACGTCGGTGACCTTGGTGACGCGCTTCAGCGCTGGCGCTTTTACTTCGTTTCTCAATGTAGGCGGCGAGGCGGGAGGCGAGCCCGACTGCGTTTCTATGGATTCAGCCGGTAAGGTGGCTTGCTTCGCTAAGGCTTATAGCTCGGGCGTCTACATCAATGTATTTAATGGAGGAGCGTGGACCGTTGGGGATTGGTCGAAATATATCGGCCTTGGCGGCGCGGTAAACGACAACGCGGGCTGCACCAGCCAGACACCTGGCGAACTCGTTTGCGGAGCCATCGGCGTTCTCGACAACGCTTTCTATGCCAACGTCTACAACGGATCCGGTTGGACAGGATGGACAAGGATTGGCGGCAGCGGAATTGGGTCGCCTTCATGCGTGGCTCTTGGCACCGGTAAGGTCGTATGCGCGTTGACGGGACCGAATAATAAGGTGACCAGCGTAGTTGGACCGTAGAGATTTGTTGCGCATTTCTGCTTAGCGATCGGGATAGGAATTTTCCTACGATGAATTAGACACAGCCTGCGAGTTGTAAAACTTGTTGCGGAGACATGCCGCTGTCGCGGAGGTGCCGAATGCTCAGCGCATCATGGCGTTTCGCCAGCCTGACCCCAGCTTCATCGCGCAGCAGTTCGCAGTGAAAGAAGGCAGGTACGGCGGTCTTGAAATCAGCTGAGGCACTCGTCAGTGCTCGCCACAGAAGTAGTTGTCGCGCAGTCGATTTCAGCAGATCCGCTCCGCGCACGACTTCTGAAATTCGCATCAATAAATCGTCCACCACGACCGCAAGCTGATAGGCGGGAAGATCATCGCGACGCCAGACCAAAAAATCACCGAAATCTTTTCCTGCGACGTAGCGCTGCGGGCCGAGGTTTAAGTCGGTGAATTCGACTGCCTCACCAGCGGGAACACGAAAGCGCCAGTTCACGCCTGCTGGGCTAGTCTGATCTGAATCGGTTGAGCGGTCGCGACAAATTCCAGGATAGAGCGGCTCATTGTCCGCATCATTCGGAGCGCTCGCTGATTGCGCCAGATCTTTGCGCGAGCAGTAGCAGGGATAGAGATAAGTACTCTCGAGCAGCCGCCTCCATGCCATCAGATACTTGTCGCGACGATCACTTTGCGAATAAGGCCCGTAAAGGCCACTGCGATCAGGCCCTTCGCTCCAGTTGATCCCAAGCCAGTGCAAGTCTTCGATCATGGCGCGAGCAAACTCGGCGCGAGAGCGCAGGGGATCGAGGTCCTCGTTTCGAAGAATCAACGTTCCGTTTGCTGTCGACAACGCTGAGCGGCGAGCCAAAAAGTTCGCGCATGGCCGAGATGGAGCAAACCCGTAGGCGATGGGGCAAGACGGCCTCGATAAGTTTGACCCGGCTCCATCAAGGCATTTTAATCGCGCAATGGAACAGTTCGCGATGCAACAACTCGCGATCGACCAGCAGACGATGGTCAACCACTACGAAATCGCTTGCGATCGATGTTTGTCGTAGAGTTCGACGGTGCGCCGCGCCTGAGGAGTTAAAGCAACCTTCGCCATAGATGATGACTTAATTCGGCTTGCCGGCAACGAATCCGGAGCCGTGCGTCGAGACGATACCGTGCGAGCCAAAAAGGTTCGTATCAGGGCATCGCTCCAGCGGTGCCGACTCAGCGCGGGAGGTTATCTCGGATTCAGCCGCTGGGACAAATTGCAGCGTATCGCTCGCCCAAAGCCGTCAAGGTATGATCGGATTGTGCCAAAGTCTGCAGCTGAAAAAGCCCAGCCCCATCTCTTGAGATCCTCTAAGTTCGACAAGTTGCCCTGGATGTTGCATGGCTTCTCGACGCGTAAAGGCGGAGTGTCCCGCGCCTACAAAGGAAAGGCGTTGAACTTGGGATTCACACCGCACGATTCTCCAGCCGCAGTCGAACGCAACCGCAGGCTGTTTCTACACGCACTCGACAACACCCATCCCCGCAAAGCCTGGACTCTGGTTTCGCTACGACAAATCCATTCTGATTTGATCCATCGAGTCGATGATGCAGTTGACCAAAACCTGGTTGGCGACGGCCTGATCACCAACGTACCCGGCTTGGCGATAGCCATACAAACCGCCGATTGTCTTCCAATTATTTTGGTTGACCCAAAACGCAAGGCTGTCGGGGTATTCCACGCCGGATGGCGCGGCACGGTGAAGCGCATCGCGGAAAAAGGTGTCGGCGAAATGCGCAAGCATTTTGGATGCGATCCGCGAAATATGGTGGCGGCCATTGGGCCGGGAGTACAAACTTGCTGTTATGAGGTTGGCGAAGAGATAAAGACGAAGTTTCAATCGCAGTTTTCGTACGCCGACGAACTGTTTCGTGAGGTGAAGGACTCAGATCCTGTACGCGACAAATATCCTTTGTTATTCCTGACGGCACGCGCACCCGGGCACAGCGAGCTTCCAACCAAACTTTTTCTTGACCTGAATGAGGCTAACCGCCGCCAGTTGCTCGACGCAGGGCTCACGGCAAAAAACATCGACGCCTCGTTCCCGTGTACCGCGTGCAATACCGATCGGCTGTTCAGCTATCGCGCCGAGAGAGGCATAACCGGCAGAATGATGGCGGCAGCGGGAATTACGCCCTGAAACGAGATCGGGTCATTCGGGCGGGTGATCGTTTGTTCGGATTTTCCGATGACCGATGACCCGATCTACGACAAGGCTGGCAGAGAGCCGATACCTCAGGCCAAGTCGAAAAGCAGAACTTCCGCCTGGTTGTCGGCCTTAATCGTCAGCTTAGTTTCATCGCTGATGGCAGCTCCGTCTCCCTGCTGCAATTTCTTGCCGTTAAGTTCTACGTCTCCCTTGGCCACTTGCACCCACGCGTGGCGCTTGGCTGCTAGCGCCTTCGTCACTTCTTCTCCAGAAGCGAGAAGTGTGACGAATAATTTTGCGTCCTGATTAATCTTCACCGAACCTTCGGCTCCATCGTTCGAAGCCACAAGCCGAAAGTTCCCTTGCTTTTCCGCTTCCGGAAAAGCTCTCTGCTCGTAGCCAGGCTCGTGCCCTTGTTTGTCCGGCAGAATCCAAATCTGTAAAAGATGAACCGCATCTTTGGTCGACGGATTCGCCTCGCTGTGCCGAATGCCGCGTCCCGCGCTCATTTTCTGGCCGTCCCCAGGGAGAATCATCGAGCCCGTGCCCAGGCTGTCTTTGTGTTCCAACTTGCCCGACAAAACGTAGGTGATGATCTCCATATCGCGATGCGGATGGGTTGGAAATCCGCCGCCTGGCGCAACCCAATCTTCATTAATCACGCGGAGCGAGCGAAAGCCCATCCATTTTTGATCGTTGTAATCGCTGAAACTGAAAGTGTGGCGAGTCTTCAGCCATCCATAATCTCCGCCGCCGCGCTGATTGCTCGGACGAACTGTGATCATAATCTTGCCTCCCGTTGTTCAATTAACTATTGGTCGTTATAACGAATATTCCCTTGATTAGATGGCAGCGACCTGCCAAAGATTCAGCCGGCGACTTGGTAGAGGTTGAGCGACTGGTATGCTTTGTAGGCTCTAAGTTGCGAAAGAGCATGGGAACGGGCGACCTCTCCGTTCAGGCGCACCAACTCAAACCAACTATGCCCCACAAAGTAATCGCCTTCACGATGGCGCAAATCCGGCAAGGATCGCTCGGCTGGCACCGCCAGCTAGGCAATATTTTGCGCGAGAACCCCGAAATTAAGGTCTACTCGGCAAGTCCTTTCGACCTTGATGAACGGCGTCGAATGAAAGACCGTTTCGGCGGAGACATCGTCTATTTTTTCAATGAGGCGGCAGTTTCAGCAGCCGAGCAGCTCGGCTTGCAACTGAATTTTCTCGCGACGGCTACTGACGAGGAATTACCGAAACGCCGGACTCTGGTGGTGGGTATTCCAGAGCAAAGCAACTCCGGCCCTCGATCGGCTTAATGAGGGCACTCCGTTGTGATCGGAAGAGTGCTAATTTTGCTTCTGTTTCTTGGAAGAGCTTTCAGTCTTCGGCTTGTCGTCTTTTTTGCTTTCCTTACTATCCTTCGTATCCTTGGACTCTTTCGAATCAGACTTTCTGTCGCCGCCATCTCCGTCAGATGCATTAGACGAAGATGCGGTCCCGGTCCCGCTTGACCCTTTCTTGGCGTAATCCGTCACGTACCACCCGGACCCTTTAAACTGCACGGCGGGAGCGGAGATTACCTGTTCAATCACGCCTCCGCATTTGAGACACTTCGTCGGCTGCTTGTCAGAGAATTTCTTGATTTCTTCGAATCGGTGGCCGCACTTCTTGCACAGATATTCATAGATAGGCATCGGTGAGCTTGATTCTAGAGGGCAGGATTCGTTGGCGTCAATTTGGCTGTGAGCACTCGTGTTGATTTCAGGCACGCAATATGAGATTGAGCGGGGCACGCTTCAACGCCAAACAGGTTAGCGTTTCAGCAAATCGACCGGCTCGCGCACGTCAACGACGCGGAAATATTTTCCCAGCGATGGGTACTTCGCGGAAACCGCTTCGTACATGGCATAGGCAACGTTGCGATAAGAGGCGTGCCCCGCGGGCGTGGTGCGAAGTTCGGAAATGTAAACCGCCTCGGCGAAATCCATCTTGAATAACGTGCGTTTGCGGAAAGCGAGTGGGATCGCGTACTGCGCATTTTGCGCCGCTTCCTCGCCACCGGATTCGGAAAGCTTTTGTACTGCCACTGCCGTGCGATTCATCGCCGATTCGTATTCAGAGCGAATGCCGGCCGCTTCAACTTCCATTGGAGCGTCGAAGCCGTGAGCGGTAGTGAAATCCTGCATGATCTGAATACATTTTCGATGGCGGTGCATGTCGCGGAAGCCGCCGATGTCCATAAGAATGTCGAAGCGAAACTGCTGTCCGGCAGAAAATGGCCGCGGCAACTCGTCGTGCTTTCCCCTGTGGCGAAGTCCAAGGTCGATAATCTCTCGACGTCGAGCTTCCCCCGTATCTTCGATCATCTTGCGCAATTGGCGATAAGAGTAATGACAGTGACCGTAAACCAGGGTGGTCGCAAGTTCGATTTCGAGTGAGTTGGACTCCGAGATCTGGTCTCCGCCGTCATCATCTATCAGGTCGACAAGCGGAGCGCTGTCGATGGATGTGCCCCGAGCCAAATCAGCGGCGGCCTGCTCTAGTTCGTTACGATTCGTGATCTCATACTGATTGGGGTCCGCGTACTTCACAAGCGTCGGCGCCACTCGAACTTCGCGCAAAAGCTCGCGTTCGGCGCGGTCGGCGAGTTCGGGCGACACCGCGCGAATGTCTTCTACCAGCGCCCGCAACGACTCTTCGTTCGCGTTATAAGCGCCTGAGACAGCTGCGCGCTTGAGACGTTCCCCTAGATCGCGCACTTCTCGATGAGGCTGGGCCAGCAGATGCCCCACCTGTGTCTCAAGCGTGCGCGCGTTGACGATCTCTCCCAGCGAAGTATTGGTGGCAAGCGGCAACAAGTAGCGTGAGACGTCGAAGGCACGCGCCCTCAAAGTGCGTTCGTAGGCGTCGGGCTTCATTTCCGCAGGTCGCGGCGTGATACTGCGAAGATGCTCGAATGTCGATTGCGAAATTTTTTCGTAACTCGTGAAAAGCGACTCGATCGTCTCTCGATATAAAGCCTGCGCGTTCTCCGCAGTCATTTCACGCTGGACGCTTTTTTTGCCGCCACCCTGTTTGTCTTGGAACTTCGGCGTGTAATAGCCGCTCTTCCTGAAATCCTGATAACGCGTTGACCGTTCCTGGCCGTCCCAACGCTGCTCGTCAGCCACGACGATTGCGGCGAGAATCGATAGTCTCTCGATCGCCAGAGCAATGTGCGCGAGATCGGCGATCGAGCGATGCCCGTACTGAAAATAGAAAGTATTAAGAAATTTCTCTGCCTTTTGCAGAGTGATTTCTTTCAGCGACTCTTTCATTGAGAGTGAAGAGCGCGAATACTTCGCCATGGCGTATGCCTGAATCTCGGGCTCAACCCCGTAGACGGCAAAGACTTCGATAGAAGGCTCGTTGCCAGAGGAAACAGCTTTCGCAACGACGGGTTCAGTTGAGATTACTTCAGACATGGGAGTGGTGAAATCTTAATCGCAGCCTGCGCCCGACGCAAACGGGATTTCACAAGCAATGTTTGTGCATTGCATCGAGTGGAGTCTCCGGTCATCTAAATACTATGGGCGCAGACTCTGTCTTTCTCACCGCAAACTGGCAGCATTTGGCCATGTTGAATTTCGAAGTCGAACCGCGCCTTCTGCTGCCGCTGGTGCCTCGCGGAACCGAGCTTGATCGTTGGGAAAATAAAGTTTTCGTCAGTCTCATCGGATTCAAGTTTCTGAACACGAAATTGTTGGGTGCGTTGCCCGTCCCCTTTCATTCCAACTTTGAAGAAGTCAACTTGAGGTTTTACGTGCGACGGCAAGCAGGAGACGAGATTCGCAGAGGCGTTGTTTTTATTCGCGAGGTCGTTCCCGGAAAAGCCACCGCCTTGGCTGCAAAAGTTTTCTATAACGAAAACTACCTAGCGCTCCCGATGGGGCACACGCTACGTACCGATACGAGTATGAATGAAGAGACGACCAGCGCTATTTATCGTTGGCGTTCCGCCCGCGGCTGGAACGAAATCAGCGTTGAAACGGCAGGAGTGGCACAGGTTCCCGCAGCCGACTCGATCGAGCAATTCATCACAGAGCATTATTGGGGATACAGTTCACAGCGCCGTGGTGGATGCGTTGAATATCGCGTGACTCATCCTTCGTGGAAGGTCTGGCAAGTTAGGCAGTGCAGCTTTGCCGGAGATTCGCGAGACGTGTTTGGCAAGGAACTGGCTGAGGTTGTTCAAGGCACGCCCCATTCAGCTTTTCTTGCGGAAGGGTCAGCGGTCACAGTCATGTCAGGACGCAAGCTATAAAGACGCAAGCGATAAATGATGAGCACGCAAGAGTTGGGACAGGAAAACCGAATGAAGCCTAGCGCCGGCGTCGTTCTCTACGACGGTCAATGCGGATTTTGCTCGCGCTGGGTCAAGTTTTGGGCGCAAACGCTTGCGCGCCGCGGTTTCACAATTGCATCGCTGGATGAGCCGTGGGTCGCGACAAGAATCGACATGTCACGAGAAGATTTATTCAAAGATATTCGCTTGCTCACTGACGACGGAAGACTCATCTCGGGAGCAGACGTTTATCTCTACGCGACTCGGCGAATCTGGTGGGCTTGGCCGTTTTACGCAACTTTCAGCCTTCCCGGTTTCAATCGGCTCATTCACATCGGCTACCGCTGGTTTGCCCGTAACCGCCATCGAATATCGGGCGCATGCCGCTTACCTTCCTAAGGTAGTCAACCTCCGTTAGGTTGGCCGAGCTCGATTAGCCCGTCATCCTGAAAGCGAAGCGAAAGACATGTGTAACCGACGTCTTTCACACACAACCCGCAATTGCCTAGGTCCCTCGCTTCGCTCAGGATGACAGCGCCCATGCAAGGCTAGAACAGCGCCGTCGTCCGGCGTTTCCAGTTCTTATTCTTCTCTTTCGAGAACTTTTCGACGTCGTTCACGTAAGCGCCTGCCTGGGTCAGCATGTGATGCAGGTCATTGCCCAGGCTGAAGAACGAGAAGCCCTTCTCCAGAAATTCTCCTACCCTCGCAGTGCCGAACAGAAAGATGCCGAGCGCAATTTTGTTCTTGCGTGCGTGCTCGACGAGTTTGTCGGTCGCGGCACCAAGTTCCGGCGAAGTGTACATGTGCGGGAATTCGTATTTGTTGTAGAGTCCCATCGACATGCAGAGATCGTTTTGCCCGAGGAACAAAATATCAACGCCCGGAACGGTTGCGATCTCGGCGATGTTCTCGATGCACGACGCGGTCTCGACTTGCAGCGCGACGATGCCCTCATTGTTCCAATTCCCGGCGTAACCGAGCAGGCCAGCCTTATTCATGCTGCGCTGCGGGAAATAGACTGAACGCGTTCCGACTGTGGGATATTTCGTGCAACTCACCGCCTGTCGCGCCTCTTCAGCGGTGTTGATGTATGGGACCAGAACGCCATCCGCCCCGAGATCGAGCGCCTGCTGAATGCCGGGACGATCATCGTATCCACCAACTCGGACCATCGATTTCACTCCGCCGTTTTCAATCGCGCTCAACATGCCGGAGAGATTTTCGTGATTCATCGGACCATGCTGGGTATCAACCAACAGCCAGTCGTATCCGCTCGACGCCAGTTGTCCGGCGACAGTGGCGCTGTGCGAATTGATGAACAGGCCCATCTTGGGCGTTCCCGCGTGTAACTGCTTTTTGAACTCTGCGCCACTCAGGGCGGGATCTGCCATAAATAACTCTCCTCGACGACTTCTAAATTTTTATCCAGCGAAATGGGTCTCAGTGTAAACCACGCCGCGGGCCAGCGATCGGGTCAACAAAAGCTTTTTTGAGTGACTGCGAGACAGGCTCTATCGTCTAAATCGCTAAGGCGCCGCTGCGAGTCAAACCTGAGCGCTAGAAAGTTGTTCTTGAAGATCTTGTCACCCAACCAGCAGAAGATACGCATCTAGAGCACTTTCTTCTCCAAATATTCACGAAACCCCGCGTTTTATGCAGGATTTCACCGAGGTACCTTATTGGGAACCGCATAAAATCAATACAAAGTGTTAGTTTTCCACAGCGGAGTGCGTTACTATGCGCTCATAACGCAAATCTGTATAGACCTCGAGGAGGAACTTCATGGCTTCTGGCATGACCAAAACACAACTCACTCGCCACCTGGCGGAGAAGATGGAACTCAACAACAAGACTGTCGCCTCATTCCTGGAACACCTGGCAGACACTGCGATAAAAGAGACAAAGAAGAATGGTGTATTCGTTGTCCCCGGCCTCGGCCGCTTGGTGAAAGCGCATCGCAAGGCCCGCATGGGGCGCAACCCTCAGACTGGTGAACCAATTCAGATCAAAGCGAAGACGGTAGTAAAATTCCGCGTGGCCAAGGCCGCGAAGGATTCAATCGCCCCCAAGAAAGCGTAGTTTTTCCTGTGGCGCGGACACTCTTGTCCGCGAAAGTTGGCGTCTACAAGAAAGGCCGGCTCAAGCAGCCGGCCTTTTCCATTGTGCTTTATAGATTTTCGTTTACGCAAGATCGATGATCTCAGGCCGAACTTCTCCTGCGCTAATCGTCAACTTTCCGATTGTGATCGGCTTTGAAAAACGGCGGGGGCCGGCGCTTCCAGGGTTGAAGAAAAGAACGCCGTTTTTTTCGTCCATCTTAGGCTGGTGACTGTGACCGTACACAACCACTCGGAACACCGACGCTCGCGGTTTGAGATCGAGTTGCCCAAGGTCATGCAGCATGTAGATCAACAGGCCCCCAACTTCGATTACTTCTGTCGAAGGCAAATCGCGGCACCACGGCGCGGTATCGACATTGCCGCGAACCGCCGTGACCGGCGCTATCGTCGCCAGCGTTGACAGAATTTCCTCATCCCCGACATCGCCCGCATGCAAAATTTGATCCGAGCGCCGCAGCGCCTGCACGGCTTCAGGACGAAGCAACCCGTGCGTGTCCGAAATTACGCCGATCGTTATCGCTTTCTCTCTTGCTTTTTCTGCCATCGCCCTCGGACCGCAATCTGTGCTCTAGATCTATTTCGAAAACATCGAGTTTCGTCACGAAATTGGCGTTCGAACCCTCACAAATTTCGCGTTGATCTAAGGCTATACTGCAAGGAATGTCAGCCGCTGCAAATCTTTCGGAAATGTTGCGCCGATATTGGGGATACCACGAGTTTCGCCCGAAGCAAGAAAATGTGATTCGAAGCGTGCTGGCTGGGCATGACACTTGCGTCGTCATGCCTACGGGCGGCGGCAAATCGCTCTGTTATCAGCTTCCCGCTGTCGTGTCAGAAAAAACCGCCATCGTTGTTTCTCCGCTTATCGCTTTAATGCAGGATCAAGCTGCGCAACTCGCGCAAATGGGAATTCCCGCCGCCGTCATCAACAGTCAGCAGACATCCGACGAGCGCAAAAACGTGATGCACAACGCGGCGAATGGAAAATACCGGTTGCTTTATCTCTCGCCCGAGCGCTTGGCCATGGGCAACACTTTCGAATGGCTCAATCGAGTGCCGGTTGGATTTTTTGCGGTCGATGAAGCGCATTGCATATCAGAGTGGGGACACGAGTTTCGCCCTGATTACCGGCAACTCAGCCGCCTGCGCACCGCGTTCCCGCAGCTTCCGATTGCAGCGTTCACTGCGAGCGCCACGCGCCAGGTGCGGCACGACATTTTGAAGCAACTGCAGATGCGCCAGCCAGACTGCTACATCGCCAGCTTCCATCGCGACAACTTGCGCTACGTAGTGCAGGAGTGCGAAGCGCGCACCCAACATGAACTGCTTGCCCGTGCCTTGCGAAGCTACGCTGGAGAAAGCGTTATCGTCTATTCACCGACGATCAAGCGCGTCGAAGAAACGGTCGAATACCTCGAAGAAAATGGCATTGCAGCGATTCCCTATCACGCCAAGATGGAATCTTCGATGCGGCGGCAGAATCAGGAACGCTGGATGTCCGACGAAGTACGTGTGCTCGTGGGGACGATCGCGTTCGGTCTTGGAATCAATAAGCCCGCCGTCAGAGCTGTAATTCATCTGTCGCTGCCGCAGTCGATCGAGCAGTACTACCAGGAAGCGGGTCGCGCAGGCCGCGACGGTCGCCCCGCGGATTGCGTTCTGCTCTGGCAAAAGCGCGACCATATTCTGCTGGAATTTTTTATCGGCAAAATTGTGGATGACGCGGAACGAGAGCGCGCCTCAACCCGCAAGCGGATCATCAGCCGCTTCGCCGATTCTTCAGCATGCCGCCACCGGCAAATTTGTTTGCATTTCGGCGAAACTCCGCCGTGGGAGAAGTGCAGCAGTTGCGACAACTGTGGAACGAAACCGGACTGGACCAAAGAAAAAGTCTATGCTCGTCCGCCACAAGCCGCAGCGCGCAAAAACGCAGCCGAGTTCGCTCTCTCCTCTTCTTACACACCACGGCCGCCTTCCGAAAAGCGGCGTTTGCGGGATGCGGCGACTGCCGAGGCAAATCCGGCGTTGGCTGATTATTTGCGCGAATGGCGTCGCACCATGGCGAAGGAAAATAAAGTCCCCGCCTACATCATTCTGCATGACAGCACGCTCGAAGAGTTGTGTCGCCAACGCCCGAAGAATCTCGCCTCGCTGATGCAAGTGACGGGGATTGGAGAGAAGAAGGCAGACGTCTACGGAGCCGAAATTCTTCAAGCCTTGCGTAACTTTGACGCAGGCGCGAGAGCCCCGGCGAGTACGTCGAAAGCACCCGCTCCTGCAGAACAGACGCTCGCGCTGCTCAGAGAAGGCAAGACATTTGAAGAGATCTCCCGCATTCGGGCTCGACAGATTTCAACCATTATTTGTACCGTTGCGAGTCTGGTCGAGACGAAGCAGATAGAGCTCAATCCGAAGTGGATCTCTCCCGACGCGCAGCCGCTAATCGAAGAAGCCTGCCTGAAGCAGGGAGTAGAGCGACTGCGCGACATCAAAGACGCACTTCCTCCCTATGTGAGCTTCGAAGATATCCGTCTGGTGGTTGCCCATCTGCGGGCGGAGAATCGCGTGCAGGCGCAGTCGGCTCCAGTGTGATTCGTATCAGGGCAGCGCTTCAGCGATGCCGACGGCGGTCATTAGGGGCTGCGCTCGTCGCCATCCAGCGCCTAAAGGCGCAACCGGTTTTGACCTTTTGCGGTACGCCTGAAGGCGTGCCCTGATACGAAACCTCTAAGTCAATTGAAGGCGCACCCTGATACGAAACGTCTAGCGCGCCGAGCATTTACAAACAACAACGCTCGCCAACTTTTTGACTGCCGAGCCAGTCTTACACACCCTTCGCAGCCGGATCCCAAATCAATTTATGAATTTGCAAACTGAGACGAGCGGGAAGATCGTCTTCGAGAATCCAATGCGCGAGTTCTTGCGGATCGAGTCGGCAGTGCGACGTGTCGCGTGAGCCCGACGCGGCTTTCTCAAATGTAGGAGAAAACAAGATCGCGTTCACTCGCTCGGCCAATGCATGTGTCAACACGAAATCACGCGCGAACTCGTAATCAACACGATCGGTTAGAACAAACTTGAGTTCATCGTGCGGCTGGAGCGCTTTTAAATTCTCCATCGCAAACGTGTCAGCCTCGCCGGAATGCGGACACTTCACGTCCACGATTTTGATGACAGCTCTTGGGACGCGCGTTAGCGTCCGTTCGCCGCTCGTCTCCAGCAAAACCTCGTAGTCGGCGTCTAGAAGTTGCTCCATCAGCGGGATGACTTCCCGCTCCTGCAGCATTGGCTCGCCACCCGTGATCTCGACCAATCCTCCGGACGGACTAAGCCGAGCGACTTCGGATAGCACTTCTTGCACGGCCATCTTCTTGCCGCCATAAAAACTGAATTCGCTGTCACACCAGGAGCAACGCAGGTTGCAACCTGTCAGACGCACAAAGACGCACGCCAGTCCCGCGTAAGTTGACTCTCCCTGAAGCGATTTATAAATTTCTGAAATTTGCATGGGATTAAACCGAAAGGCATCTGACGATCGAGACATCAGGCGATCTCGAAATCAAAAATTCGTTATGCGTCAGTAATGTTAGACGGCTGAATGGCCCGATCACAGATGGCCGATGACCTCACTCGCTGTAGCGGGCGGTGGTGATGTCGGTTTCGAAAACAGTGACGTCTTTCACCCTTACTCGGCCGTTGGTGACTTTGCTCAAGCGCGTGTTCGTCTGGTCATAGAAATATTTGGCGAGATTTTCGGCCGACGGATTGATCGTCGTGAAGGGTTCAACGTCATTGATCATCTGATGGTCGAGGCGTTCGATGGTGCTCTTCATCACCTCTTTGAGGTCCTTGAAATCGAGCAGAAGGCCTGCTTTGTCGAGCTCGGCTCCGGCCAAAGTCACTTGAATTTTATAATTGTGGCCGTGCGGGTTCTCGCACTTGCCTTTGTAGTTGCGCAGGTAGTGCCCTGCCGCGAACGTATCTTCTACCGTCACTTCGTACATTCTTTGCGATACTCCGGCCGTAAATTTCGTCGGTTTTATTGTACCTTTTGAGAGTCGCGGTCACACGGCGGCTTTGAATTTCGACACGTGCAAATCCCTCGCTCCGCTCGAGATGACAATCCCAGTGATCGTACCCGTTTGCCTTAGAATCGCGCTCTATGACTGGTAGCGAAATCACGATTCGAGAAGTCTTGGCGAGCGAGGCGGCAATCATTCTTCATCATCGTCGGTCAATGTTCCGCGACATGGGAGAGGGAACACCAGAAGAACTCGATCGTATGGTCAAGGTCGCTGAGCCTTGGCTGGAGCGTGCATTAGCCGATGGAACGTATCGTCACTGGCTTGCCATCAACTCATCGGGCCGGGTTGCGGGCGGAGGAGGGGTTTTACTGAGCCCGTGGCCAGCGAATCCGAAAGACCCGTGCACTCAGAGGGCTCTGATTCTAAACGTCTACACCGAGCTGGAATTTCGGCGGCGCGGAGTTGCGAAGCAGGTCATGCTTATAATTCTTGATTGGATCAAGACGCACGGCTTCCGGGGAGTCAACTTGCACTCGAGTGCCGAGGGTAGGTCTCTGTACGAAAAATTAGGGTTCGAGCCGACCAATGAGATGCGGCTGAGGTTCAAGGTTTGACCCCTTTGCTGAGCTCTGCGTCAATCGGATAGACCTGCATTGCGGAAGCTGTGCACCGGGGAGCGTTGCAACCAGCATGGCTCCTCCGAGCTGTGTACGGGTGGACGGGCGAGGCGCCCGTCCCCACACCTGCTTATCTCACCGTTGACCTGGCCGAAACCTACGCGTCTTGCTGTACACCCACGAGCCGCTTCTGGGCGAGGTTGGGGCTTCAGGGGGCGCCTCGTATCAGGGTATGCCTTTACCCATTCAAACCCGGAGCCAAAACTGAGGCGGTTTCAAAGCCGCGAGTATCGAATAACCTACCGCACGCGTAAACGCGTGCCCTGATACGAACCTTGATTCCTTGCTGCGCGCGCACCGTACCCTGATATGAACCTTTTTTGAGGCCTGCCAGACAGGTGTGCTGAATAGGCAGCTCTTTCTAGGAGCGTTGGCTAAACTGCTCAACCACGTCCTCACGCCACAGATACCATGCGATCACCACGCGGACAATAATCCCAAGTCCTCCAAGCGCAAGCATTTTCGGCTCAACCATGATGGTTGCCGCCGAGACGATGGGGACGAGCATCACCACTCCTGCAAGTGCTGTGAGAACGGCAAAGCGCCTTGCGGTGTTGCTGAACTTGAAAAGCCCCCAGGCGATCACGGCCCCTATCGCAGCGACCAGCAGAAACATGTAGGGACCTGCGAGTTCCAGTCCGAAAAGGAGCGGAGCGCCAACGGACATCGAGATTGCGCCGGGGCTGATAAGCATGGCAAGGCCCGCAGACGTCAGGTAGGCCGAACATAGGGCGAACAACCCGGCGATAGCCCTTATCCCGGCGGGATCGCCTTTTTCTTTGCCGCTTAGCAAGCCCATTCGTTTGAGTGCGATTCGGGAAGACCGAGGTCGACCGTTGCCACCAAGATAGCCTTTGTGCAAACTTTTGTCGCAGTCGCCAGTGCTCATTTCGATTGTGCATATTTAAAAATAAGAAGAATAGTTAGCAAAAAATCCTTTCCTTATTTTTTGTTTCGTGGCATCTTCTTACAACTCAACCTTGAGCGTCGCCGCTCTACGGTCGGTTCTTGGCGATTCGCACGAGGAATTCGATCAACCATCCGCTACAAATCCAGGAGGCTGCACGCATGAAGAAGTCTCTCCTTACCGTGTCGGCGATTGCTTTGCTCGCGACATTCAATGCCAACGCTCAAGATGCCAAGAAAACAAATGAACCACCTAAGAAAGGCGTTCACTGGGCTAAGGGCCATAAACCTGCCCGCACTGGCGGAAGCGCCGACATGTTGTGGCACAGCGGCGCCATAATGACGACGACCGCGACTCAGGCGATCTTCTGGGGATCGAGTTGGGGCACGAGCCCTGGCGACAAGATCAGCGGTATGGACACCTGGTACGGCGGTTTTGGCAGCTCGAACTATGCGGGAACATCCGACGAATATACCGGCACCAACGGGCAAGTTACCTCTGCCGTGAGTTACGGCGGCCACTTCGTCGATACAACCGCCGCAAGTGGCGGCTCCAAGACCTCAGCCATTCTGGCGGAAGTTTGCAAAGTGGTTCCGAATCCAGTCGCAAACGGCTATTACGCGGTCTACACCGACATTCCGCGCGGCCACTCGGGATACTGCGCTTATCACAGCTATGGCACATGCGGGTCGACTCCGGTGCAGTTCGCCTTCTTCTGGAAGATGGATGGCGACGCGGGTTGCGATCCTCAGTCAACCGTGTCGGGTGAATCGCAAGGCTTGGCTGCCATCGCGAACGTCAGCGGACACGAACTATCGGAAGCTCGGACCGATCCGCGAAACGGCGGATGGTATGACTCATCGGGCGCTGAAAATGGCGACAAGTGCGCGTGGACTTTCAACGTGCCCTACGTCACTTTCTCTAACGGCTCGAAATGGAAGACCCAGGGCGAGTGGTCGAACAAAGCCTACGACGCTGGAACGGGCTACCCGAACAGCTCCGGCCAAAAAGGGTGTTTGGACGGTCACTGATTCGTACCTGAGGTGAGAGTAAAGTTTTAAGTGTGGGACGGGCGACATCGCCCGTCCTTTTTTTCTTGTCGAACGAAAAGCGATCTTCAGGCCGCAACTGTGGTGTGGCGGGCGAGACGCCCGCCTGACAGCCGCCGGGACGGCGGCGCTACTCGATATACAATCCCCCGGTGTCAGTTCATCTGCAGATTGAGGCCACCCGGGGTGCAGCACGGGCCGGCAAGCTCATCACTCCCCACGGCGAGGTTGAGACGCCGGTCTTCATGCCGGTGGGGACACTCGGATCGGTAAAAGGGATCTCGCAAGATCTGCTCGAAGACCTTGGTGTCGAGATTTTGCTCGGAAACACCTACCACCTTTATCTGCGACCGGGGGTGGAGACCGTTCGCAAGATGGGCGGGCTACACCGCTTCATGTCATGGGATCGGGCGATTCTTACCGACTCCGGCGGATTTCAGGTCTTCAGTCTTACCGAACTTCGCAAGGTGACGGAAGAAGGCGTTGCTTTCAGGTCTCACCTGGATGGCTCGTCCCACTTTTTATCTCCTGAGAAAGCCATGGAGATTCAGATTGCGCTCGGGGCGGACGTCATTATGGCATTTGACGAGTGCACGGAGTATCCGGCGGACGCGGCGCGGGTCCGGGCTTCGATGGAGATGACTTTGCGCTGGGCGGCACGCAGCAAAAAGTATTTTGAGGAGCATAAGGGAGAGGTTCCGTGGGCAAGTGGCGTTGTTAAAGGCCGGGAAAAGCAGGTCCTTCGCTCCGCTCAGGATGGCAAGCTTAATAAGCTTGCACAAGCCGGCACCGCTTCTCAGGCTCTGTTTGGAATTGTGCAGGGTGGCATGGAGATGGAGTTGCGTCGCGAATCGGCCAGCCGCACGATCGATATTGGATTTCCGGGATATGCGATTGGCGGGTTAAGCGTGGGAGAGCCGCGCAATTTGACTCGCGACGTGGTCGAGTCAACGCTCGAACATCTGCCTTCAAATCAGCCGCGTTATCTGATGGGCGTGGGAACGCCGGATGAGATCTCGCAATACGCGCAGTCGGGCGTCGATATGATGGATTGCGTGCTTCCCACGCGAGCGGCCCGGCACGGCTTGTTGTTTACGTCGGAGGGCAAACTTTCGATCAAGCAGGCCCGCTATGCGCAGGACGAGAGCGCGCTTGACCCGGCGTGTGACTGCCGAGTTTGCCAGCGATATTCGCGGGCTTATCTTCGGCACCTCTATGCTGCGAATGAGTTGCTGGCGCAGGTTTTGAATACCGTCCACAATCTGCACTATTACCTGGCGACCATGCGAACGGTGCGGGCATGGATTCGGGCTGGGCAGACCTCGAGAATCGTGGCTACGCAAATGTAAATTCGTCCGTTAAAGCGGGCTTGCCGCCTTGACACCTCGCGCAGCGTCCGGCATTCTATTGAGCTTGGGGATAAGGTGCGTTTCTTTCTGTGTCCCAGTCGAAACTGAGGCGCGGCATCGCCGGTTCTAACCTGCAAAGAACTTAGGAACCTCCGGCAATAGAAGAAAAAAATCCCGCAACTGGCAAGAAAACTTAAAGGCAGCCTGATCACGGGCGTAGCTGTGTACTGTGTGGGGAAAATAAGCGGAATTGCGTCGCCTTGTGTCTGATCGAGAACAAATCGTCGGCACGGTGATTCGAGAGATGCGCGTGAAAGAAGATTGGCGTTCGAAATGATCGTTGCAGAATTAGTCATCGGGATGAGTCGGGAATTGGGTTTCTGGCTGCAATTGCCGGGCGGATCGAGCTTGCTGAGCCTGGCTCCGCTGGTGTTTATTTTTGCGATTTTTTACTTTCTTCTGATCATGCCGCAACAAAAGAAACAGAAGAAATGGCAGGCCATGCTGAGCGAGCTGAAAAACGGTGACAAGATTGTCACCAGTGGCGGCTTGCGCGGGACGATCATCAGCTTGAAAGAGGATGCGGTGGTGTTGCGCGTGCCTCCGGATAATTTAAAAATGGAAGTCAGCCGCGCCTCGGTCGTATCCGTGACCACGGCGGACGAGTTGAAATCGTAGGTTCGCTGTGAGCTCGGTGCTCAAAGCTCATTCATCAAAATATACTTGGTGCAGTCATTCATGAATAAAAATCTAGGCTGGAAACTAGTCGTCATCGTCGCGATCCTGATCGTTTTCCTGTTTGGCATCTTTGGCGTTCCAAAGGATTTTTCGGGTAGAGGGATCGTCGCCGCGATCACTGATCGCATCCACCTGGGGCTTGATCTTCGCGGCGGAACTCACCTCATCCTGCAAGTGCAGGTCAACGATGCGGTGAATGTCGATTCCGATAACGCGATTGCGCGCCTCAAAGAAGACATGCGGACGCGCAAGATTAACTACGCGGACTTGGCGAAGCCTGACCCGATCAACCATCCGGACATGATCGTGGTAAAGGGTATTACGCCCGATCAGTCGTCCGACTTCAAGAACATCGTGAACGACCGGTTGCCAGATTATTCGCCGACTTCGGGCGCCGACAATTCATTTATCGTGTCGATGAAGGCGCAGAATCTCGCCGATCTGAAGAATCGCGCCGTCGCGCAGGCGATTGAGACGATTCGCAATCGCATTGATGCGCTTGGCGTCAGCGAGCCTGTGATCCAAGAGCACGGGCTTGGGCAGTATCAGATCCTCGTCCAGCTTCCCGGCGTCGATGACCCTGCCCGAGTGAAAGAAATCATGCAGTCGACCGCCATGCTTGAGATCAAGCAGTCTCTTGGCGGGCCTTTCCCGAGCGAGCAAGAGGCGTTGCAGGAAAAAGGCGGCGTATTGCCTCCCGACGCCGTTCTTATGCAGGGCAGAAGCATTGGCTCCCGCAGCAGCGAAGGTGGCGAGCAGTGGTACTTGATCTCGCGCGCTTCCGCAGTTACGGGCCGCGATCTGCGAACGGCGGAGCCGACGACCGATGAAAACGGGCAGCCCGCGGTTAGATTCATTCTAACCAGCGAAGGCGGCCGCAAGTTCTACACCTTCACCAGCGGACACGTTGGCGACAACCTCGCGGTGGTGCTCGACAATCGAGTGCAGGAAGTTGCGGTGATCAAGGAAGCGATTCGCGATACCGGCACGATCAACGGGCGCTTCACGCAACAGGCCACTCAGGACCTTTCGATGACGCTCCGCTCAGGCGCTTTGCCGGCGGGAATTAAGTATCTCGAAGAGCGCACAGTGGGTCCGTCACTGGGCGCGGATTCAATCCGCTCCGGAGTTCGGGCCGCCATGGTTGGGATGCTTGCCGTCCTCATCTTCATGCTCGTCTACTACCGCTGGGCTGGAGTGAATGCCGACATTGCCTTGATCCTGAACCTGGTCATCCTGCTCGGGTTCATGGGGTACTTCGGAGCCGTACTCACTTTGCCTGGAATCGCCGGCGTGATTCTTACGGTAGGTATGGGTGTCGACTCCAACGTGCTGATCTTTGAGCGCATAAGGGAAGAGTTGAGGAATGGCAAGACGCCGCCATCGGCTGTCGATCAGGGCTTCAGTCATGCCTGGATCACGATTGTCGATACTCACGTCACGACTATCGTTTCGGCTGCGATTCTGTTTCTCTTTGGAACAGGTCCGGTGAAAGGCTTTGCCACCACGCTGGTCTTTGGTCTGGCAGCGAACCTGTTTACCGCAGTCTTTGTTTCGCGCGTGATTTTCGACTGGGTATTGAGCAGAAAACAGCGCGGCGAGGCATTAAGCATCTAGCAGTCATTGATCTGTAGAGACGCGGCTCGCCGCGTCTCCCAACGCAGAGGCGACAAGCAAGAAACGTCTCCACGGGGTTTGAATGGAATTTTTTCGCAACACAAATATCGATTTTCTCGGGAAGAAATGGTACTTCCTGATCTTCTCGCTAGTCTTTAGCGTCGCCGGGCTCCTATCGATGGCGTTCTGGCACGGCATTCCGCTCGGCGTCGATTTCCGCGGAGGCACGCTGGTGTATGTGAAGTACGCACACACGCCCGATCCCTCCGCGATTCACGATGAGATCGAACGCGCGGGACTGAAGAACGCCCGCGTGCAGCGCTACGGGCAAGCCGCCAACAACGAAGTTTTGATCGCCCTCGATATCCAAGAGACGAGCGAGCAGGCTCTCGATAACGGCAAGACGAAAATCATCCAGGCGCTTGAGACGAAGGCTACTTCAGGAAAGCAAGATCTCAACAACTCCAGCTCTTTGGCCGTCAAGAACTCCTTGCAGGAGAAAGATCCGCTTCACCTCGGGTCGAGTCCCGACGCGAACACTCGTTACACGGCGGCCGCGCAGTCGGTCGTGGACTATCGAGACAAGACTAAGGGCGGCGTTCTCACCTCGGTTGATGAACTCAAGGGCGCGGTAGACCCTGCAGTAGCTTCGACCCTGCAGGACAATTTTTTCGTTTCCGACTTCGGAATTCGCAATGTTGAGATTGTTGGACCTCAGGTCGGGCAACAGCTACGAAAGCAAGCCGTGCTGGCGACTCTTTACTCGCTGCTCGGAATGCTGATCTACCTGGCGCTTCGCTTTGAATGGATCTACGGCGTGGCCGCAGTTCTGACCGTCTTTCACGATACTTTGATCACTGTAGGCGCTTTTTCCCTGTTGAACTGGGAAATTTCGCTAACCGTGATCGCAGCCATCCTCACCCTGATCGGTTATTCGAATAACGATACGATCGTAGTCTTCGACCGCATCCGCGAGAATATCAAATTGCTACGCCGGGATAGCCTCGCCGACATCGTTAATCGCAGTATTAATCAAACTCTTAGTCGAACTATCTTGACAGCGGGCCTGACTTTCCTTACCGTGCTTGCTCTGTTTCTTTTCGGTGGCGAGGTGCTTCATGGGTTCAGCTTCGCTCTCGTTATCGGAATTCTGATCGGAACGTACTCTTCGATCGCGATCGCAGCGCCGATTCTGGTTGCATATCAGGAATGGCGTGGCGAAAAGGGAAAAGCGCCCCTGGCAATGCCGCTGCGGCCTGGAAGCGGGTTGAAGCCGAAGCCAAAAGAGAAGGTGAAAGCCTGATCTTGGTTGTAGATTGCAAAATAATTCACTGCCCGTGAGAGGCAGGCTAGATGCTTATATGGATGGAGGCATCAAAGACTGGGAGCAAAGCCGATGTTCCCGGTGTCTAAGTTTTCGTAAGGGTCTGGTGTAGGGAGAAGCCCATGTTTGAAGACAGCCTGATTGAATCCGGCAATAAATTGAAGACCAAGCGATTGAGTACCACCGTCCTGTCGTTTTTTCTACAGGTCGGGCTCATCGGGGTCTTAATTCTAATTCCACTTATCTATACAGACGCGCTGCCGAAGACGCAGCTGATGACCTTCCTGGTGGCGCCGCCACCTCCGCCACCGCCACCTCCTCCGCCGGCTGCTGCTCCGGTCAAGGTTGTGAAGGTGCAGAGCGAAGTGATCAACGGCCAACTGCGCACGCCGACGAAAATTCCGCAAAAGGTTCAGATGATTAAAGAGGAAGAGGCTCCGCCGGATCTCGGTGCGGGCGTCCCGGGCGGCGTCCCGGGCGGTATGCCTGGCGGTTCGGCTGGTGGAGTGATGGGCGGCATTTTGAGCTCGGCCCCAGTCGCCGTTCCAAAGGTAGCGACTCCACAGCGTGTCCGAGTATCGACCGGTGTCGCCACGGGTCTTCTCCTAAAGAAAGTTCAGCCAAACTATCCGCCACTCGCGAAGTCGGCGCGCATTCAAGGTCACGTCTTGTTGACCGCTGAAATCAGCAAGGACGGAACGATTCAGGGTTTAAAGCTGGTCAGCGGACATCCCATGCTGGCCCCGGCAGCGATTGAAGCGGTGAAGCAGTGGCGCTACAAGCCATACTTGCTGAACGGCGAACCGGTCGCGGTCGAAACGCAAGTCGACGTAATCTTCAGCTTGTCCGGAGGCTAGACTCTTCGGCACAACTTTCGGCTTTTACCAGCCCAAGGTTGGAATCAATTTGCGGCTGTTTTCAGGTTGGACGGATCGCTCGTCCAACCTTTAGCCGCGACAAGGAAACAAAAGCATTTTCTGAGAGTTGTAGGCCGTTTGCCTGCTTCGCTCTTCTTGCATCAAACGTTGTGCTACCTTCCACGATTTGGTGCTTGCTTGGGTGTTCGTAAAAGGCCGGTTTGGACGGAACGACATTACATCCAACCACCTCTATAACGGTTTTCCGAAGATGTTCAAGTGGCTAGCATTTTAAGTTGATTGGTAGTAAGCAAGACCGCGCACTTGCAGGCGAATTGCAAATTTATTGAAACGGTTCTGAGGAGGAGAAGCAACTCATGGTAGTTAATCTGGCAGCAATCGCATTTAGCAATTTACACATTCTCAATACCTTGCTCTTGCAAGATCAGGGCTCGGTCGGTTGGGATCCTATTTCGCTATGGAAGCAAATGGGCATCCTGGCGAAAGCCGTCGTTATTATCCTTTTCATCATGTCCGGATGGTCGATCGGCGTGATGATTGACCGCTGGATGGCTTTTAATGCCGCCCGCAACCAGTCCCGCTCATTCGCTCCGGCAGTCGCTGGCGCGTTGCGTGAAGGCAAGATCGACGAAGCGATTAAAGTCGCCGAGCGCAACAAGAAGAGCCATCTGGCGAAAGTTGTCACCGCTGGCCTGATGGAGTTCAAAGCTCACCAGGATAGCCCCGGCGAAATTCCGGGCGAGACGATCGAAGCTTCGAAGCGCGCCCTCGAGCGGACGGAAGCCATTGTTCACGCCGAACTGAAGCGTGGATTAGGCGGACTGGCCACGATCGGTTCGACCGCTCCGTTCGTTGGACTGTTCGGAACCGTGGTCGGTATTTTGAACGCCTTCAACGGCATCGCAAAAGAGAAGGCAACCGGATTAGCTGCAGTCGCAGGCGGTATTTCGGAAGCTCTTGTCACCACGGCAGTCGGACTGTTCGTCGCGATTCCGGCGGTTATGATGTTTAACTACCTGACCGGTCGCGTGGAAGCGTTTGACGTTGAGATGGACAACTCGTCGAGCGAATTGATCGACTACTTCCTGAAGCGCCGCAGCATGCGTCGCTCCTAAGTTGGCAGTCGCTGTTTGAGTTACCACCCATGAGTTGCTTTCTTGGAGGGACGGGCGCCTCGCCCGTCCACGCCGGGCCAAGTGCCCGGCGAACTCCGGTAAGCGAATTCTGGGGATCAAGAGGGCGGTTTGCGGCCGCGATGAGGGTCGCAGGAGAATTAATCAATGGCACTAGCACAGAGAAATGAAGGAGCAAACGTAAGTTCGGACATCAACGTAACCCCGATGGTGGACGTGATGCTCGTGCTCCTGATCATCTTCATGGTTGTGACCCCGATGTTGCAGCACGGACATCAGGTGGACATGGCGCAGGTGAACAATCCGACGGATATGCACGACGCCGATAAGGAAGACGCGTTGCAGGTCGCGGTGACCCGCGATAACCACGTCTTTTTTGGCACCGATCCGATCAATCCGGACGATCTGACGCAGAAGATTAAAGACAAATTGGCGAACCGCACCGACAAGCGAGTCTTTCTGAAGGCCGATGCGCGCGCGAAGTTCGGCTGGGTAGTAGTGGTCGTCGATAACGTTCGGGCGGCTGGCGTCGATCAACTGGGCCTGTTGACCGATCAGAAAAAGACGGGCGCCCCGCCACCTACGACTCCGCCACCTCCGACGGGCGGGCAATAAGAGTTTAGAAGTTACTGGAGATCGATTATGTCTATGGCAGTCGGCCCCAAAGGGGGCCAAAACGCAAGCATGAACGTTACGCCGTTGATCGACGTTCTGCTCGTCCTCCTCATTATTTTCATGGTGATTACGCCTCTGACCCCGAAGGGACTAGACGCGCTCGTGCCGCAGCCGCCCCCGAAAGATCAGCAGAAGCAACCGCCTCCACCCGATCGCACCATTGTTGTTCAATTGATCGACCACGGAGCTGGGAATCCTCCTGGCGTCAAGATCAATCAGGACGACGCGACTTGGGAAACGCTGCAAGGCCGGTTGGAAGATATTTTCAAGACTCGCGCCGAGAAAGTAATGTTCGTGAAGGGCGATGATAATGTTCCTTTTGCGGACGTTGCCAGCGTCATAGACATTGCGCATTCCGCAGGTGTTGACAAGGTCGGACTGATCACCGCCAAGATCGAAGCGGGCGGTTAGCCTATTCGGAATTGCAAATTGGAAGCGACCTGGGAACTGCATTTCAAAGCGCGGGAGGTGTATGCCTCTCGCGCTATTTCGCTGAGATGGTTCAGAGATTCTTCAACCCGCTTCAAGGGAGATTCAAAAAGCAATGAAAACAAGTCAAAGGATTATTGTGGTGCTCGCCGCCGTCATGGTGATACTCGCTGGCACCGGCTGCGGCAAGCTGCAGGCACGCGACCATCTCAACAAAGGCGTGCAAGCGTACAAGAACTCAAAGTTCGAGCAGGCGATCGATCATTTCCAGAAAGCCGTTGCCCTCGATCCAACGTTAATCAATGCTCGACTCTACCTAGCGACCGCCTACGCGCAACAATACATTCCCGGCGCAGACACGCCGGAGAACAACCGCTTCGCTGAGCAAGCGATCGACGCCTATAAGCAGGTTCTGGAGAAAGATTCGAAGAACATTAACAGCATCAAGGGGATCGCGTACCTCTACCTGCAGATGAAGAAATTTGATCTAGCCAAGGAATTTTACAAGCGAGCTTCCGAGGCAGACCCGAATGATCCCGAGCCTTATTATTCGGTCGCCGTGATTGACTGGACCAAGAGCTACGTTCCGCGCCAGGAAGAACGCGCGAAACTTGCCATGAAGCCAGACGATTCTCTTCCGGCCAAAGACAAGAAAGTTTGCGCGATGCTGAAAGAAAAGAGCACGCCCGATGTTCAAGAAGGCATCGACAACCTGACCAAAGCGCTGCAACTTCGTCCGGACTACGACGATGCCATGGCGTATTTAAACCTGATGTACCGCGAACGTGCCGACATTCAGTGCACCGACCCCGCTGCTCGCGCCGCTGACCTGAAAACAGCCGACGAGTGGGTGGACAAAACCATGGCGACCAAAAAAGCAAAAGCAGAAAAACAGCCTGGTGGCGCCATCGTAGTCGATCAAAACAAATAACCGCTGTAGAGACGGGGCTCGCCCCGTCTCTGCCGCCAACTTCCCCGCATGTGTCGTTCATTTCTTTCTACCCCGCCATATCTATTGCAGGGCACCGAATCTCGCTTGACCTGTAAAATCGTTGCCGTTGCGATTCTGCCCAGACGCTCCCATCAAAATGTTTAAGAAAATTCTCATTGCTAACCGGGGAGAGATCGCGGTACGCATCGTTCGGGCTTGTCGCGAGCTTGGCATCGCGACTGTTGCTGTCTACTCCGAGGTCGATCGTGCTGCATTGCACGTTCGCCAGGCGGATGAAGCGTATGCGATCGGACCCGCTCCGGCGTCCGAATCGTACCTGCGTATCGACAAAATTCTGGAAGTCGCTCAACGCTCTGGCGCCGACGCCATCCATCCTGGCTACGGGTTTCTCTCAGAGAATTCAAAGTTCGCACAGGCTTGTGCCAACGCCGAAATCAAGTTCATCGGTCCTACGCCGCAGAGCATGAACTTGATGGGCTCAAAGACGAGCGCGCGACAGCAGATGGAAAAGGCCGGAGTGCCCTTTGTTCCGGGAACATCGAGAGGATTGATTTCTGCTGAAGAGGGCGAGCAGGTTGCCGAGCGCGTTGGTTATCCGGTAATGCTTAAAGCTGCGGCCGGAGGCGGAGGCAAGGGCATGCGCCTCGTGCATAGCAGAGGCGAACTCCGATCCGCACTGGAGTCGGCGCAGAGCGAGGCGCAGCGGTCGTTTGGGGACAAGGAAGTTTATATCGAGAAGGCGATTCTCAATCCCCGCCATATCGAGATGCAGGTGCTGGCCGATGAGCATGGCAACACCGTATGGCTTGGGGAGCGTGAGTGCTCCATCCAACGCAGACATCAGAAGGTGTTGGAGGAAGCTCCGTCGCCGATCGTCGATCCCGCGATGCGACGCCGCATGGGTGAGGTCGCCGTCAAAGTCGCTCAGGCATCGAAGTATACGAATGCGGGCACGATCGAATTCCTGGTTGACGAGGAGAAGAACTTTTATTTTCTGGAGATGAATACACGCCTTCAGGTGGAACATCCTGTCACAGAACTCGTGACCGGCCTCGATCTCGTCCACTTGCAAATTCGAATCGCTGCCGGAGAGAAATTGCCGTTCACGCAGTCTGACCTTGAAATTCGCGGGCACGCCATCGAGTGCCGCGTATACGCTGAAGATCCTGACAACCAGTATTTCCCGAGTCCTGGGAGAATTAAAATTCTGATGCAGCCCTCGGGGCCGGGCATCCGCGAAGATGCTGGCGTTTATGAAGGTTGGACGGTTCCTATTGATTACGATCCGCTGCTCTCAAAGTTGATAGCGTATGGGGCCGATCGCACCCAGGCCATCATGCGTCTGGAGCGCGCTCTGCAGGAGTACTTTGTTGGCGGGATCAAAACCAACCTCTCACTTTTCGCTCGCATTTTGAAAGACGCCGAATTTCGCGACGGCAAGCTTGACACGGGCTATCTGGATCGCCTGACGCGAAAGGAGGGCGCAGTCGCGTCAGAAATGGCGGGCGAGGATCGTTCCGAGCTCGAAAACATCGCAGTTATCTCTGCGGGAGTTTTTGCGGCGCTTGACCAGGATGTCGGTTCGATAGTCGGCAGTTCAGTTTCTGGCAACGCTAAAGTGAGCCCTGCTATGCAATGGAAGCGCGAGGCCCGCAAGGAATCTTTGCGCTCTTAGTCAACGCCGATTTATGCGATCGCAAACTCTATGATCCTCGAAGTGACGGTCGGCAAAAAAGGCAAAGCGCATCGCCTGGAAATCGGAAAATCCGACGCAGGCTGGAAGTGCCAGCTCGACGGAACGTCTGTTGCGATTGACGCGGTATCGCCACGGCCGGACGTCATATCGCTTATCGTCGCTGGCCGCTCGTACGAAATCAAACGCGAGCAGACTGGCAGCGATCTCAAGATGTGGGTGGGAAGCGTTTGCCTGCCGGTTGAGGTTCGCGATCCGCGGTCGTTGCGCTCTCGTCTGAAGGCGGGAGGAGATGCGAAGGGTCCGGTGAAAATTATTGCGCCCATGCCCGGTCGAGTGGTTCGCGTGCTTGTCGATGAAAATCAGGAAGTCGAAGCCGGGCAGGGAGTTCTCGTTGTCGAAGCGATGAAAATGCAGAATGAGATTAAGTCCCCCAAAAAAGGATTGGTGAAGAAAATTTCGACGTCTGCGGGCACGGCGGTAAATCCGGGAGACGTGCTGGCCACGATTGAGTGATGCCGAGCCGTGCTAATCAATCTGGTCGGTGAGCGCGGCAGAAAATGCCGCTCCTGGTAAATGAGAGAATTTGTAAAGCAGAATTTGCCGCTCTGATCACACTATAGTTTCCTTACGTATGAAGTTTCTAATCTCTATCTAATCCCGTTTTAATCGGCGCCCATTCAAATGGGCTGCATGACCAGCTATCCTATTCCGCAAAGCGAAGCAGTCGCACAATTCTCCGGAAGCCATGTCCTCATTGCGAGTTCGAGTAACCTCATGCGTCAGCGTGTGCTCGAAACGCTGACTGCTCCAGTCCAAAGATGCGAACAGGCGAACGGAGGAGCGGACGCTCTTCTCCGCCTGGAAAGCGGAGCGTGGCAGATTTTGTTTCTGGATCGCCATCTTCCCGACCTGGATGCGCTTGAGCTGAGCCAAACTGTGCGCAGGCGATATCCCAACGTTGAAGTGGTGCTGCTCGATTCGAAAGAAGATACGGCTCGGCATGAGTCCGACGCGTCTTTGTTGTCGGATGGCAATATCCCAAAAGCTTCGTCGCTGACATTTGCGCAAGAATCGGGCGAGGACTTTCCACGCCAGAACCCGCCGCTGTTGAAGGCCTCCAGTTCGTTCGACTCAGAAGGGTATGAACCCTTCGGGGGCGCGGATGAAAGACGGGTGGACGGCACACGACGCTCGCTGACTGAGACGATCGTTGCCGATCCGCTTCCGGGTATGGTTGGCAATTCCGCCGTGATGCAGCCGGTTTATCGACTGGTTCGCTTGCTGGCAAAAAGAAATACAACTGTGCTCATCACCGGACCGACGGGGTGCGGCAAGGAAGTCGTGGCTCGCGCCGTGCATCAACTGAGTCCACGCTCGCAGCGCGGGTTCGCGGTGGTCAATTGCGCTGCGATTCCGGAGACATTGTTGGAAGCGGAATTGTTTGGATACGCACGCGGAGCATTTACCGGGGCGATGCAGGCGTACGCCGGGAGAATTCAGGCGGCCCATGGCGGCACGCTTTTCCTCGACGAGATCGGCGAGATGCCTTAAGCCTACAACCAAAACTGTTGCGATTTCTCGAGCAAAGAGAAGTCCAGCGTCTCGGCAGCAGCGAGGTAATTCGGGTCGACGCCCGCATCGTGTCCGCCACCAACGCGCATCTTTTGAGTCTGGTGAGAGAGGGAAAGTTTCGCGAAGATTTGTACTACCGGCTTTGCGGATTTCCAGTCGAAATCCCAGCGCTGCGCGATCGCGGTGAAGACGTGTCGCTGCTCGCGGAGCATTTTCTTGAGAAATTTTCCCAAGGCGTGGCCCTTCGCTCGAGCCCGCCACAGCTGTCGGTCGCGGCGCGGCAACTGCTCGAAGCCCACACTTGGCCGGGGAACATTCGCGAGTTGCAGAACGTGATGGAGCGAGCATTAATTCTGGCGGAGAATCGCAGCGTGATCCGTCCGGAGCATTTGATGTTCAACTCGGCGCACACCCGTAACTTGAACTGAGTGTCGGGAGGCCATCTCCCCCTGAGCAGCTCATGAGATGGTTCTAAGGCAATTTATGCCGCGCTGGCACATTCCTTGCTCCTCTAACCGCATGTCAAGTAGTTTCCCCATACCGCGCGAGGCCGTGGAAGAATCGCAGCATCCGCTGGCGCGCGCTTCTGCCTCCTTCACTGAGGCTGCGGGTTCGCTCGAGCGCGCTTACGGGCAACTGCAGAGCCAGGTCGCCCAATTACGTCAGGAACTGGCAATAACCAATAGCAGTCTGGCATCGAGTCTCGAAGAAAACCGTCGCATGCGCGAACGCCTGCGGCGCATTCTTGAGAGCCTTCCCTGCGGAGTGTTGGTGGTTGAGGCGAGTGAGGGGGGCGGGCAGGGACGTCCGATTTCAGCGCTCAACCCGGAAGCGGTTCGCTTGATCGGGCGTGCGGTCTCCTCATCGGAGGAGCTGTCAACGAATTGGCGGACGGCGCTGGATGGCCTGTGCGGCCGGAGCGAGGAAACAGAGTTGCCGCTGGCGGATTTAATTCCGAGTGCCGCGGCCGCGTCGGCCTCGACTGAAGGCGAAGATACCGCATCCTGGGTGGCAATCCGTCACGCCTGGCTCGAACAAGCCGAGAGTCATCCAACGTCCGTCTACATCCTGCGCGATATTAGCGATGCGAAGCGCATGGAGCGTGAGCGCGAGACGCTGCGGCGACAGCAGGCGCTGGTGGAAGTTTCAGCGCTGCTGGCCCACGAGATACGCAACCCGCTTGGCAGTCTTGAACTCTTCGCCGGACTCTTGGCGGAGGCAAATCTCGAGGCTGAGCAACGACGCTGGGTCGAGCACGTGCAGGCTGGACTGCGCACCCTCTCTTCGACCGTTAATAACGTGCTTCATCTGCACAATCCGCCCCCGCCAAATCTCAACGGCGTCGACGCCGGAGAATTGCTGGAATGGGCTTACGATTTTCTGCTGCCACTGGCGAAGCAAGCCCGGGTGGAAATGCAGATTGTGAACGGTCTTCACGGGGTTGTCATCGCCGCCGACCGCCATCGGTTAGAGCAGGTCCTGCTCAATCTTGCGCTCAACGCCTTTCACTTCGGGCGGATGGCTTTGCCTGCGTGGACGCGCGGATGCTGACAACGTTAACGCCATTGCCATCGAGGTCCGGGACTCGGGGCCGGGCATTGCATCCCACGACCTTTCACGCATTTTCGACGCCGGATTCAGCACCCGCTCCGGGAGTTCCGGGCTCGGACTATCAGTGTGCCGCAGTATTGTCGAGCAACACTGCGGCTCCATTCAGGCGGAGAGCAAGCCGGGCAGCGGCACGACCTTCTCTATTCGGCTTCCGCGGCAGCAGATGAGTCCGCAGATCATCGCGACGGATTCGCTCGAAAATAGGGGGCCGGGAGCGCTGGACGATGTGGCCTGCGAGGCAACCGGCCCGAGCTATCCCTTGGCTCTTGCGGAATATCCTCTGAGAGTGACGCAATGAAACGATTGCTGATCGCCGATGACGATGCCGGGATGCGCGCTGCCCTCGAAGCGCGCTTCAGTCGCCGCGGCTGGTTGGTGGATGTGGCAACGAACGGCACTGAGGCTTTGGAGAAATTCCGCTCCGGCCAGCACGCGCTCGTGATCACGGATGTGCGTATGCCCGGTCGCGATGGTTTCCAGTTGCTGCGCGAGGTGCAGAGTTGCGCAGCCCGTACCGCGGTGATTCTCCTCACCGCGTACGCATGTGTGCCCGACGCGGTCGACGCCATGCGAAACGGGGCTTGCGATTATGGAAAAATCGGTGACTGGATTGAGAAGCTCGGTTTCGCCAGCGAAAGCGAAGTTACCAAGGCGCTGGCTTTGCAATGGGGATGCCCTGTTGCGAAATCTTTCGATCCTTCTGCGCACTACCTTCCGGGCGACATTCCACTGCCGATTCTTGAAGCGTTTCAGATGCTCCCGCTGAACTATGTGGCCTTGAGCAACACGCTGTATCTCGCTTTCGGCGAGCGCGTCGACCATGCTGCGCTCTATGCGATCGAGAAAATTCTCGATTGCCGCACCATACCGTGCGTCGCAGGGCGTGAAGCAGTAGCGCATCAACTCGAGGCCATGCGCCAGTTGGCTCGTCCGGAGGACGTAGAATTTGGCCCGATGGCAGACTTGGGTGAGATGGCTCGCATAGCCTCCAGTTACACCGCCCGGCTGAGTCCGGGGCAGGTGCGGTTGAGTCGCCTGGGGCGTTTTATCTGGCTGCGGCTTGATCGAGAATTTAAGCGGAACGATGAGGAATCGAGCGGGAAGAGTCTGAAGGAGAAGACCAAACAAGTCGACGCCCGGCCCCATCAGCGTCACGCTCCAGTCGGGACGGCCACAAATCTTATTTTTCGCTTGCCGGAAGACGGCTCGAATCAGGTTCCTCCGATCCGTTTCCCGCGAGAACGCGATTCCTCAAACTCTCAAAATGACTGGGGATGAAAAAGTGTGGGGACGGGCGACCCGCCCGTCCAGCCGAGCAAAGCTCGGCTTAGTCTCATGCTTAGGAAATTTACCGGCTTCCGCCCGCGATCGAAGGTACGAGTAAGACCTCATCGCCATCCTTAAAGGCATACGACGCTCCGCCGAGGAAGCGAATGTCTTCTTCGTTCACATAGACATTCAGAAAGCGCCGTGTCTCTCCGGTCTCGTCGCGCAGGTGTGGCTTCAGTTCGGGAAACTGCGTGTCGAGTTCGGAAAATAATTCGTTCAGATTGGTGGCGGAGCAGGTGACACGCGGCGTTCCGGCGGTGAGCCTGCGCAGTGCGGTTGGAATTTGAACCGTGATGCTCATCAGCTTTCATCCTTGTAATCGTCGATAGCTTCAGTTGACTAGCGTTTGACCCGGCCTTGGCTGGTGCCACTGGAAGACGCGGCTAGCCGCGTCTCTACGGTGAGTTCTAGCTGGCTAAGGCGACTTCTTCCTGGGCTGCCGGCGCGTTTGCCTTTGCCGCCAGGTATGCTTCGAATTCGGCCAGTTTCGGGGCGATTGGAATTTCTGCCTGATATTTGTCTGACAGAACGTCGGTCGTCTTCAGGCCGTTGCCGGTGATGCAGAGCACGGTCGTTTCGTCCGGCAGAATACGATCATGCTTGATCAACTTTCGGGCGCAACTCACCGTCACTCCGCCTGCAGTTTCGGTGAAGATGCCTTCGGTCTCGGCGAGCCATTGAATCCCGCTCACAACGTCGGCATCGGAAACATCTTCCGACCATCCGCCACTTTTGTTGATTGCCCTGATCGCGTAGTGGCCGTCGGCCGGATTGCCTATGGCAAGCGAGCGCGCAATTGTCTTGGGACGCTGCGGCTCGATCTCGGAAGCGCACTGCTTGACCGCCGTCGAAATTGGAGAGCATCCCGTTGCTTGCGCTCCGAAAAATTTCACCGGCTTCGGATCGACGAGGCCGAGCAGAATCAATTCGTCGAACGCCTTCTTGATTTTAGTAATTAACGAACCGCCAGCCATAGGCACGACAACGTTGTCAGGCAGTTTCCAGCCAAGTTGCTCTGCGATTTCGTAGCCGACGGTCTTCGAGCCTTCGGCGTAATACGGACGCAGGTTGACGTTCACGAATCCCCAACGATGCTCGTCGGCAATCTGCGAACACAAGCGATTGACGTGATCGTAGCTGCCGTTGATGCGGACGAGTTCCGCCCCGAACACCTGTGTGCCGAGAATTTTTGCCGGTTCCAGATCGGAGGGGATGAATATCCAGGCCTTCAAGCCCGCGCGCGCAGCTTGCGCTGCGACGGAGTTCGCCAGGTTGCCTGTCGAGGAACATGCGACGGTATCAAATCCAAAGCTGCGCGCGTTGGCGAGCGCCACCGAGACCACGCGGTCTTTAAAGCTCAACGTCGGCAAACACACGGCGTCGTTCTTCACGAGTAGGTTTCGCGATCCGATCTTCGCCCCCAGTTGCGGAGCGTTGAGCAGCGGCGTGAATCCTACCGGCAGTGTCGGCTCGAATCCAGCGGGAAGCGGTAAAAGCTCGCGATAGCGCCACATGTTCGGGGCGCGCGAAGCGAATAGCTCACGCGAAATGCGCGACCGGATAGATTCGTAGTCATAATTAACTTCTAAGGGAGAAAAGCAATCTTCGCAGATGCTGCGCGGCTGGTTGCCCCAGGCTTTGCCGCATTCGCGGCAACGGAGCTCGTAAGTACTTGTGGCGGTTTGTCGCGGCGAATTTTGCCCGTAGCTCGGCGTAGTCATACATCTTCCTTCTGTGACTGACGGGACGAGCCGGGAAAAGATACCCAGTTAACACAAAACCCCTTTTCCAAAAATGGGAAAAGAGGCTCGGGAAATGCGAATCAAATTTTCGCGTACCCGAATCTCATGGTCCCCGTTACCGGGCGAGAGTTGGCACCTGCGATGGAGATATATGATCCCGATCCGGTTGCCGTGGCGTCTTAGGGCTCGTCCCTCAGCCACTCTGCATGAAATTCTAAGTTTGCCCGATCAAGAGCAAACTTATGATTGATGCTAGTACCGACCGAGCGGTCTGTCAAGCGACGAGATGACCTATCACGTTGACCAGGAGCCAAGGCTTAGCCGCCGTTCATCGCACGTTAGCTAGATTCAATCTACATAAGCGGTTTCTCGGTTGTTACTAAAGTCTTCTCCCGATCACGGTACAGCGAAGCTGTGGCTAAACAGGTAAAATACAAGGAGTGCAATTTAATTGCTTATTGAACTGGCGCACTTCTGCCAGAATTTTTGTGTAGAACCGTGCGAGTCCCAGTGGACTCCTTTTCGAGGCGACCATCAACGCCTTCAACTTCCCGCAAAGCCTATTAGGAGGGCAAGATGCTTAGAAAACATTTCTTTTCGATTTGCAGCGCCTGGCTGTTGTGCGTTCCTTTGGTTGTATCGAACGCGCACGCACAGAACGACCAGCCACAGCCCAGCTCCAATCCGGGTGACGAGCAGCCTCGTACTGAACAGATGGATCAGACGCCGGTGTTTCGCACCGACGTGGTCTCCCGCAGCACGAAAGCGGTCGACTACCGGCACCGCGGGGGCTCCACCGAAGTTGACGTGGCCGGGACCGATTTGATGCCGCAAGTGCGCGGCGAAGCTAAGGTTGACAGCAAAAGCGGCCGCCTCGAGATCAAATTAAAAGCGAGTGGCATGGAATCGGCTGACAAGTTTGGTCTGGAATATTTGACGTATGTGTTGTGGGCGATCACGCCGGAAGGCCGCGCTAACAATCTCGCAGAAATTATCCTTGATCACGGCAAGGCTGACGTTCACGCCACTACCGACCTTCAGGCTTTTGGCTTGATCATCACTGCCGAGCCGTACTTTGCGGTGACACAGCCCAGCGATCTCGTTGTCGCTCAAAACGTGATTCGCACGGATACCAAGGGACGCGAGGAGTTTATTAACGTTAAGTACGAATTGCTGCCGAAGGGACTTTATGCATCGCAGGTAGAACCGATTCGCGACGTCGTTTACGGGATGGACCGGAAGGCTCCTTTGGATTTGTTCGAAGCTCGCAACGCGGTGAGAATCGCGCGCGCTTCGAGATCGGAGCAGTATTCGGCAAGCATCTTCGCCAAAGCCGAAGCGGATTTGAAGCAGGCCGAAGACTACTACCGGCGTAAGCAGGGAAGAACTCCCATCGGCACCGTCGCTCGTGAAGCGGTACAGACCGCGGAAGAAGCGCGGGTAATGTCGCTGAAGCGGCAGGAAGAAGAACGCGCTCAGCGGGAGAGAGACGATGCCGCTGCCCGCGAGGCGCAGGCCAACGCGCAGGCGGAAGAAGAGAGTCGTCGTCGAGCCCAAGCCGAAAGCGACAGGAGCACGGCGGAGCAGGCCAGAGCTGACGCGGATCGATCGCGCCAGGAAGCTGAGCTTGCCGCGCAAAAGGCGTCGCAAGAAAAACAAGAAGCTCAGGCCGCGCAAGCCGCTGCTCTGGCGCAACAGCAATCGCTGCAAGCTGAAAACGAAAAGGCACGCGCTCTTGCCGATGAGGCACAACGCGGACGTCAGCAAGCGGAAGCTGATAAAGCGGCCATGCGGTCTCGGTTGCTTCAGCAACTTAACGCTGTACTGGTTACACGAGATAGTGCGCGCGGTTTGATTTCCACCATGCCCGACGTTCTCTTTGAAAATGCCAGATATACGTTACGTCCGGCCGCACGAGAGAGCCTGGCCAAGGTGGCGGGGATTCTTTTGGCGTATCCCGACTTGCGACTTGAAGTGGATGGCCATACCGACAGCGTAGGGTCTGATACTTACAATCAGGATCTCTCCGAAAAGCGTGCCGCGGCAACGCGAGACTATCTCGTGCAGCAGGGCATTCCGTCTGCGTCCGTCACGACGATGGGTTTCGGCAAAACGCAACCGATTGCGCCGAACACGACTGCGGCTGGGCGGCAGCAGAACCGCCGAGTTGAAGTGGTTGTGTCCGGAGAAGTCATCGGAGGCCAGATCGGAGGAGGCTCGGGTGACAATTCCACCCCAGCCCCTGCTCAGAATCCACAGTAGGGAAGAGTGTTTGAGTTGCATGGTTCGGAGTCGCGGGAAATCCAATACGGGTTTCCTGCGATTTTTTATTTGGCGAGGGCTTCGGCGATCTTTTTCTCGGCGAGTCGCGTCATGACGACATAGCCTGCGTCATTCGGATGGACGCCATCTTTGCCTAGTTCATCTTTGAGCCCGTATTGCTGATCTACCATAGCCGAGTAGTAGTCGACATATTCGATTCCGGCGTGCGACGCGTATTCCTTCATCCATAGATTCAACGTCCGAATTTTTTCGACCGGTCGAATTTCCGGGCTCCACTTATAGCGGTAAACGGGGAGTACCGAGGAGAGAATCACCTTGACGCCGCTCTTCTGCGCGAGTTCGACCATGGATGCGATATTGTCTTCCATCCCTTCAACAGAAATGGGTCCGGTATTTTCGGCGACATCATTGGTGCCTGCAAGAATAATTACCGCTTTCGGCTTTAGCGCGATTACATCCTGCCGAATACGAAGCAATATCTGCGGAGTAGTTTGCCCGCTGATTCCGCGATTCACGTACGGCTTGCCGGGAAATGAGTCGGAGAGATTCCATGCCTCCGTTATTGAGTCGCCGAGAAAGACGACGCGATTCTCCCCCTTCGCGGGCGCTCCAAGTGTGACATTGGCGTCGCGAAAGCGCGCCAGATTTGGCCAGTCGTGCAGAGTTTTCTCGACTTCCTGCTGCTTGTGTTTGAGGACATGGCAAGGATCGTCGGGCGACTGTGCGACGGACGTGTTTAGTAGCAAGAACGAGACAAACGCAGCAAAGAAGATTTGCATAGATTGCGCCAACAATTTAGAGCCGTGCAGGAGAGTGCAAACAAATTCAGGGAGTCCGCTGCTCAAAAAGACTGAATAGTCGAAACATTTCTGCAGCGGACCTTCCCGAGTAGGCCAATTAGTTACCGACTTCCGCGATAAACACACCAAAAGGTTCGAGCGAAACTTCACTGCCCTTCGCCGTAGACTGCGGGGTGCTTATGAGACTTTTGAGAGAAGAGCCGCCCGCAGGCATCTTGAAGCTAACCTTCTGCGGCGAAGATGACATATTAAGGGCGACAAACACAGACTTTCCCTTGTAAGTACGAAGATACGACATCACATTCGTATCGCTTTCGTTCAGGGCAGTGTAGTTCCCATCCAGCAGCGCTTCGTTGGTATGACGCAAGGCCAAAAGCTTTTTGTACATAGTCAACAACGAATTCGGATCTTTCTCTTCCGTAGCCACATTGTAGGTTTTATAAGTCGGTGGGACTGGAAGCCATGGCGCCTTGGTGCTGAAGCCCGCATTGGTTTCTGTGTTCCACTGCATCGGAGTGCGCTCACCGTCGCGACCTTTTTCTCTCGGCCACCCGGTGCGTCCGATGGGATCTTGCACGTCTTCTTTGCGAGTAGGCGGAGTTGTTTTCATACCGATTTCCTCACCGTAATACATAACCGGAGTTCCACGCAGAGTTAGGTAGAGAGCAGCCATGACTTTTGCTATCTGATCGTCGTGCTGCCCATCACCGTAGCGGTCGCGCGAGCGCACGATATCGTGATTACTAATGACGTACACGGGCCATCCACCAGCCCCATCGATGGCGGCAACGTGCTCCCGGAAAACGGGCGCCGAAAACTTTAGATGGGTAAACATCAAATCCATCGGCATCTGCAGTTCATCGCTGTGGTCGCCGTAATATTGTTTGAGTTCGTTTACATCTTTCGTCCAGGTTTCTCCAATCAACACCGCGCCGGTTTTGTCGGCAACCTGGCGCAAGCCCTGCAAGGTTTCGTGGACCCCGGGAAGCTTGGTGTTGTACTTTCTCTCTTGCGGCGGATCTCCGTAGGCGTTTGTTCCCGGCAAAACGGGATTGTCTTTCAGACCGGGATCTTCAAAAAGCGTGTCCACAGCATCGAGGCGGAATCCGGAGATGCCGCGGTCATACCACCAGCGCGTCACGTCGAACATCGCGGCTTTCACCGCAGGATTGCGCCAGTTCAAGTCAGGCTGCTCGGCGTAAAAGAAATGGTAGTAGTACTGGCCGGTGGCGGGGTCTAGCGTCCATGCCGAATGGCCGAATTCAGAGATCCAATTATTGGGCGATTGATTTTGGCCCTTGCCATCGCGCCAGATGTACCAGTCGCGATGAGCAGAATTCTTCGAGGATTTGGAATCGATGAACCACGGATGTTTGTCTGAGCTGTGATTGACGACGAAATCAAAAATGATGCGAACGTTGTTTTTCTTTCCTTCGGCAACCATCTGATCAAAGTCGGCCAGCGTGCCGTACATAGGATCGATATTCTCGTAGTCTGAAACGTCATAGCCGAAGTCAACTTGAGGCGAAGGAAAGCAGGGAGTAATCCAGATCGCGTCGACGCCGAGGTCGCGCAGATAATTCATCTTCGACGTAATGCCTTTGAGGTCGCCGATGCCGTCGTTGTTGCTGTCGGCAAAGCTGCGCGGATAAATTTCGTAGAACACCGCGTGCTGCCACCAGGCATGCCCCTCAGCATCCACGGGCTTGGTTTGGGCGGCGGCGGAACAAATCAGAGAAGAGAGCAGCGCAATGATAAGCAGAGATCGTTTCGACATGGAATTTCTCTCCATTAGAGCTTTAAAGACGGTTGTAGTGGATTGTGAATGGGCGGGGCAGGTGATATTCTCCGCGCGTTTGGTCGGTTGCAAAGTCGTGATGCACCAAATATAAGAAATGAGGAGCTCTTCAGGGGCGAATTCTAGCACGCCGGTCGATTGGGTAATAGCCACTTGTCATCATCACGCCGCGAATTTCTACAGTCGCTAAGCCGATCTGCGCTAGTCCTCTCGCTCGAAGGCGTACTCGCACAAGCGCGCTCATCTGTAGCGCAAGCGCCTACCTCGCAAAGCTCTTCGGCTGCACCGTCGCCAGCAGGGAGTCCACTCGGAGTAAGTTTTATCGATGTGGGCAGGCAGGCCGGCTTCAACATAAAAACCACGTTTGGCGGCGAACACAAGAACAAATATCTTTTGGAAACGACGGGATGCGGCGTCGCTTTTTACGACTACGACAACGACGGATGGCTCGACATTTTTCTCGTCAACGGAACTCGGCTGGAAGGATTTCCGTCAGGCCAGGAGCCGATTTCACGCCTTTTCAAAAACAATCGAGACGGGACTTTCACCGATGTCACATTGAAGGCCGGAGTTGGGCGCTCGGGCTGGGGGCAGGCGGTTTGTGTCGGCGACTACGATAACGATGGTTACGAAGATCTCTTTGTTACTTATTTCGGCAAAAACGTTCTTTATCACAACAACGGCAACGGCACCTTCACCGATGTTAGTGAAAAGGCCGGCGTAGCAGGCACTGGCAAGCGCTGGAACACCGGTTGTGCTTTTGTGGATTATGACCGCGACGGCCATCTCGATCTCTTTGTCGCGAACTATATCGACATGGACTTGGCGACCGCGCCCGTGCCCGAGTCCGGACCGTGCCTGTACAAGGGGGTGATGGTGGCGTGCGGGCCGCCGGGGTTGAATGGCGGTAAAAACATTCTTTACCGCAACAAGGGGGATGGCACCTTCGAAGACGTTTCCGAGAGTGCGGGAATCCTAAAGGCCAACGGAACCTACGGTCTCGGCGTTCTTACTGCGGATTTTAACAACGATGGCTGGCCCGACATTTATGTCGCGAACGATTCGACGGCGAGTGCGCTCTATCAAAATAAAAAGAATGGAAAGTTCGTGGATATCGCGCTCGAATCCGGGTGTGCGCTTAGCGCGGACGGCAAACCGCAAGCGGGTATGGGCATCTCCGCCGCCGATTATGATCTGGACGGAAATCTTGATTTAGTAAAGACGAATTTCGCCGGTGACACTCCATCGCTCTATCACAACCTGGGCGACTCTAATTTTGAGGACACAACCTTCACCGCGGGCCTGGGCGCGCACACGCAATTTTTGGGCTGGGGCTGCGGCTTTTTTGATTTTGATAACGATGGCTGGCCCGACATCTTGCTGTGCAACGGTCACGTCTATCCCGAAGTCGAACAACGGAAAACCGAAGCCGGATATGCACAGCGTAAGCTGCTGTATCGCAATCTGCGCAACCGCAGATTTGAGGATGTCTCGATGCAGGCGGGACCGGGAATTTCCAATCCGATTGCCGCCCGCGGGTGCGCTTTCGGAGACTTCGATAACGATGGTGACATCGATATGGTCGTCAATCCGGTGAATGATTACCCGCAATTGATACGCTGCGACTCGCAAACAAAAAATAACTGGATCAAGGTGCGGACGATTGGGGTGAAGTCGAACCGCAGCGGAATCGGCGCACGATTGAGATGCGTGACACACATGCCGGGCGAGACGAAACCGCATTCGCAAATCGATGAAGTGCGCAGCGGCGGAGGTTACTTCTCGCAGAACGATCTGCGGGTTCATTTCGGATTAGGTAAGGCCGATAAAGTTGACCTGCTTGAAATTCGCTGGCCCAGCGATCACGTAGACATTCTCAAAGACGTCAAGGTCAATCAGGTGATTTACGTGAAGGAAGGCGAAGGGATCATCCGCACACCGGCCAGCGGCTAGCCGCCTGACCTTCGTCCCGTAAGTCGGTTCATGCGAACATCGCACGCCCGACATTCTTTCTTCCTCTGGCCATCCTTGTTACTCTGGCTTGTGGCTTTATTAGAAGTCCGCAATCTCACCAAAAGTTTCTCGACGGAATCGCCTTTTGGTGGACGAAGCACCGGCACCGTTCGAGCCGTCGATGACGTCTCTCTCGACATTCAAGCTGGCGAAACAGTCGGATTAGTAGGCGAATCTGGGTCGGGAAAGAGCACGCTTGGCCGGCTCGTACTGCGGTTGATCGAGCCGACATCGGGCCAGATAACCTTCGATGGAATCAATCTGCTGAAGGCGAACCGCGCTGAACTGCGCCAGCGTCGCCGTGGCATGCAGATCATCTTCCAGGATCCGTTTGGCTCTCTGGATCCGAGATATCGCGTTGAAGATGTCATTGCGGAACCGCTAATCCTGCACGGAAGGGCCGAAGGTCGAGAAGGCGGGGAGAGCCCGAATGATAATTCCAGTCGTCACCAGCGGGTGAAAGAATTGTTGCGAGCTGTTGGCATGGATGAGTCAGCCATGCGCCGCTATCCACACGAATTTTCTGGCGGCCAGCGCCAGCGCATCGGCATCGCTCGCGCTCTCGCACTCCGGCCGAAATTTATTGTGGCCGATGAGCCGGTGTCGGCTCTCGACGTGAGCGTCGGCGCGCAGGTGGTCAACTTACTGCAACAGTTGCAGCGCGATTTTTCTCTGACGTATTTGTTCATCTCCCACTCCATGCCGGTTGTGCGCTATCTTTCCACCCGCATCGCGGTTATGTATCGCGGCAAAATTGTCGAGACGGGAAAGACTGAGCAGATCACCTCGAATCCCCAACACGAGTACACGCGCAAGTTGCTGGCTTCGACGCCGGAGATGGCGGCATCCTAAGTCAGAGGTTTCACGGAAAACATTGAATATGAGCACGCATACGGCGGAAGTTGTCGTTATCGGTGGAGGGATCGTCGGTTCCAGCATCGCTTATCACCTCACCGCCGCTGGTTGCAAAAAAATTCTGGTTATTGAGCGCGAATCCGCGCAGGGCAAGGGATCGACTGGCAAAAGCATGGGCGGAGTGCGCGCTCAGTTCTCGACCACCGTGAACATTCAGATGTCGCTCTACTCCATTCCTTTTTATGCGAGCTTCGATGAGCGGTTGGGGCATCCCTGCGGCTATCGTCCGCAGGGCTACCTGTTTTGTGCCACCACTGACAAGCATCTGGCCTATTTGCGCGCGAACTACGAGAAACAGGTGGCAGCCGGGTTGAAAGACGTCCGCCTGATCGACGGCGCAGAAATTCGCAGCCAGTTTCCTCAGCTTCGCGGAACCGACATTCTCGGCGGAAGTTTTTGTTCAAGTGATGGGTTCGTCGATCCCTACAGCGCAATGATCGGTTTCATGACATGGGCTGCCGATCATGGGGCAGAGCTGTGGAAGAAGACCAGCGTCACCGGGATCTCACATAAAAACGGCAGTTTCGAAATTGCCACTACCCGCGGAATGGTATCGACCGGGACGCTTGTAGATTGCGCAGGTGCCTGGGCGGCGTCGATTGCGAAGTTTATGGACATCGATCTTCCGGTTGCACCGTTACGACGCATGTTGGTGCCAACCGAACCATTCGATGAGTTTCCGCATAGCGCGCCGATGATCATCGATATGTCGACGGGCTTTCACTTTCGGCCGGAGGGGCGCGGATTTCTTCTGGCCTGGAACGATTCGGAGGAAACTCCCGGGTACAAAATGGAATTCGACGAAGGCTTTATAGAAAAAATACTGACGCTGGCAGCGGACCGAGTACCCATCTTCGAAAACTTGGCCGTTAATCCGAAGCGAGCGTGGGCTGGCCTCTACGAAATGACGCCGGACCATCATCCGATTCTTGGCGAGTCTCCTCAAATCTCAAGGTTCTTTTTTGCGAATGGCTTTAGCGGACATGGAGTCATGCATGCTCCGGCAACGGGCAAAATTCTCAGCGACCTGATTCTGACCGGTGAAACCGATCTGATCGACGCCTCCTTACTCAACTTCTCTCGCTTTGCAGAAGGCCGTACCATTCACGAAACGGCCGTGCTGTAATTTCGCAGTTCGTGTACCTTTGTGTGCTGAGTGTTTGAAGCGCAGCTACCGCGGCGCTTCAAAATCGTTTCAGTACGATTCCGATTCGCACATGGTGAAAGAACAAAATTACTGGCTTACGACCGTGCAGATGCCTATCCCCCCTGCTCAGGCTCTCCCGCCATCTTGCGACGTCGCCCTCATCGGCGCCGGATTTACGGGGCTCTCTGCCGCGCTGTCGCTAGCCAAGCGCGGCGCAAGAGTGGTTGTGCTCGAATCCGAAACCGTTGGATGGGGAGCAAGTTCTCGCAACGGCGGCATGGTGCTGAGCGGCCTTAAATTGGGCGTCAACGAGCTCATCTCAATGTATGGCAGAGAACTGACGAAGCGAATGTATGCTGCATCAATCGAAACCATCGACGTCGTCGAGCGCATTCTTCACGACGAAAAGATCGCCTGTGATTTTGAACGCTGCGGTCATTTGGAAGTCGCTTGCAAGCCGGCACACTTTGATGACTACGCCCGCCAGGTCGAGGTGATTGCTCGCGAGTTTAACCACGAGCTCCGCGTGGTACCGCGGGATCAGCTTCGGAGTGAGATCGGCTCCGACCTTTACTACGGTGGCATGGTTGACGAAATTTCGGCAGGACTAAATCCGGCACGCTACGTGGCCGGACTTGGAACGGCGGCGATGGGCGCGGGTGCTCAGATCATGGAACGCGCGCGAGTACAAAACATTCAGCGGGAGCAGCGCGACGGTGCGCCCGGTTTCAAGGTCAACACGTCAAGGGGTGCAATCTGGGCTCGCCATGTTCTGGTCGCGACCAGCGGGTATACCGGAGCGGCAACTCCCGCTTTAAGGCGGAAAATTATTCCCATCGGTTCTTTCATTATTACAACCGAAGTCTTGCCCAACAATCTCGCGCACGAACTCAGTCCTCGCAAGCGGCAGATTTACGATTCCAAAAATTTTATTTACTACTACCGCGTGACGCCAGATAACCGCATGCTCTTTGGTGGCCGCGCTGCTTTCTTCCCGGAGACCGGAACAACAGTTCGCAAGAGCGCAGAGATTTTGCGGAGGGGAATGGTCGAAGTCTATCCCCAACTGAAAGACGTGAAAGTCGAGCATGTCTGGGGCGGTACGCTCGACTTCTGTTTCGACATCATGCCCCATGCGGGCGAGATGGATGGCATTTACTTCGCGCTCGGCTATGCCGGCCACGGCGTTGCCATGGCCACATATCAAGGCCAGAAAATGGCGGAGTGGATTGCGGACGGCAAGACCGATAATCCTTTCGCGGAAATTCCTTTTCCCGGCGCGCCCCTCGGGCTTTATAACGGCAAGCCCTGGTTCCTGCCATTTGCTGGTGCATACTACAAGGTGCTTGACTGGGTCTCGTAACCGAGCTTCGTAATCAAGTTTTGCATTCAAGCCATAGGCCACTTTGCTAACCAAACTTTAGGAGATTCCTGTGTCTATCTTTGGACTCATCGAGTATGCCGACGCGAGCGACGAAGTTCGCGCCGTCTACGACGACATCATGGCAACGCGAAAGACAGACTGGATCAACAATTTCTGGAAAGCGATCGCTCACGATCCAGCGATGCTGAAGCGAACCTGGGCGGACATCAAGCAGATCATGGCTCCAGGAGCGATAGATTCCCTCACGAAAGAGATGATCTATGTCGCCATTTCCGTCTCAAACCAATGTGAATACTGCATCGCGTCGCACACAGCGTCAGCAAAGGGCAAGGGGATGACCGACGAACAATTTAAGGAATTGATGTCCGTAGTGGGCATGGCCAACGAAACCAACCGTCTGGTCGCCGGCTATCAAGTCGAAATCGACGAGCGTTTCAAACCTCAGCACAACAAATGACATCAAAGTCGTCGCAATTGCCGGTTCATAGTTTAGGCAGACCTCATACCCTCAAGGTTCTATAATCCGCAATGGCGTAGTACGAGCTTGGGAGAAGCAAAAAATGGCTGAGATGACAATCGCTCCGGTTGCTACCCATGGTTTTTTCATGGACGGAAAGTGGCTGGAAGAGGGCGACTTGGTCGACGTACGGGCTCCGTATGACGGATCGATTATTGGACGCGTCTATCAAGGACATCGGGCCCATGCCGACCTCGCCATCGCGGCTGCGGTCAAAGCCTTTGGCACGACTCGGCGACTGCCTGCATTTGAACGTCAGAGGGTTTTGCGGCAGATCGCCATCGGAATCCACGATCGTAAAGAAGAAATCGCCCGCACGATTGCGCTCGAAGCTGGCAAGCCAATCAAGTCCGCGCGCATGGAAGTCGATCGTGCCGTATTCACTTTCAACATCGCGGCGGAAGAGACGGTACGCGCCTACGGCGAATATTTGCCGCTCGATTGGCAGCAATCGACCGTCGGACGCTGGGGCATCGTTCGGCGTTATCCGCTCGGTCCCGTGGCCGGAATCACCCCATTCAATTTCCCGCTGAATCTGGTGGCGCATAAAGTAGCGCCGGCAATCGCGGCCGGATGCTCGATGGTCCTTAAGCCTGCGCCGCAAACGCCAATCACTTCGCTTCTGATGGCCGAGGTAATCCAGCAGGCAGGCTGGCCCGACGGCGGGTTCAACTGCATCTTGCTTTCGAATGAAGATTCAAGCCTGCTGGTCAGCGATGAGCGCATCAAGCTCATCAGCTTTACGGGCAGTGCCTCCGTTGGATGGGCAATCAAGAACAACGCCGGGAAGAAGAAAGTGCTTCTCGAGCTCGGTGGCAATTCCGGCGTCATCGTGCACAGCGACGCCGATCTTGCCTACGCGGCCGATCGTTGCGTGACCGGTGGCTTCTCGTATGCAGGACAATCATGCATCTCGGTGCAACGCATTCTGGTTGAACATTCGGTCTACGGGAAATTTACCGAGCTGCTGCTCGCCGCGGTTTCTAAGTTAAAGGTTGGCGATCCCATGGAGGAGTCGAGCGATCTCGGCCCGCTCATCCGCGAAAGTGACGCGATTCGGGCCGTCGAATGGGTACAGGAAGCGGTTCGGGGTGGTGCGCGACTTCTCTGCGGAGGAAACAGGAAGGGCTCACTGTTTGAACCCACGGTTCTCACCGGCACAAAGCCCACTATGAAGGTGAACTGCCAGGAAATTTTCGCTCCGGTTGTTACCGTCGAACCGTACAACGATTTTGCAGCGGCGTTGAAGCAAGTCAACAACTCTGCTTACGGATTGCAGGCCGGACTTTTCACACGCGATGCCAAACTTATTTTTGAGGCCTATGACGAACTCGAAGTTGGCGGACTCATTGCCGGAGACGTACCAACATTTCGCATTGATCACATGCCGTATGGTGGCGTGAAAGATTCGGGTTTAGGCCGGGAGGGTCTGCGTGATGCCATCCAAGAGATGACCGAACCAAAATTACTGGTCATGCATCTGCGCTGAACCTACATCGGCAGAAAAAGCGGTTTCATGATCTAGGTTGGACAGGCGCTGATTTGAGCGGTGGGCCACAAAAGATGGAAAATTATTCCCAGATTGAAATAGTTGCGAAGAAAAACCTTCACTGTGTTCCATTTCACCAGTCAACTGATATACTCTCCTGTTTCAGCCAAGATAACTACTCGTCACGATGCGTGTGACGGCAATCATAGAATGCAGTCAGATGGAATTGGCTTGGGGCTGATTCCGGGTAACCATAGACTTCACATTCAATGCAGATTTTTCCACGCAGCAGCAATGCAGTCGCACGAGGCTCGCTTATCCTCGTGGTACTCGCCGTTGGCGGATTATTGTTCACGCTCCTCCAGTTGGAGCGAACGCCCTACATCACTAAAGCTGGGCAGCGAAAAGAGCAGCCGGTTCCATTCAGCCACCAGCATCATGTAACCGGGCTTGGGATTGACTGCCGCTATTGCCACACTTCCGTCGAACAATCGAGTTTTGCTGGAATCCCTCCGACAAAGACCTGCATTAATTGCCACGCCCAGATCTGGACCAACGCCGCATATCTGGAGCCGGTTCGTGAGAGCTTCCGCACCGGTAAATCTCTACAGTGGACGCGTGTGAATCAGCTTCCGAATTATGTTTATTTCAATCACAGCATTCACATCAACAAAGGTGTAGGCTGCAACAATTGCCACGGTCCGGTTGATCAAATGCCGTTGATGTATCAGGCTGCCTCGTTGCAGATGGAATTTTGCCTTGATTGCCATCGCAACTCGGAAAAATATCTACGTCCGCGGGAACAGGTTTTCAATATGCGCTATGAGCAGCCTTCGGAAGGCGAACCGATCGTCGTCAATGGGCAGTCTTATTCCGATCAGGAGTCGCTCGGTAACGCGTTGAAGAAACAATACAAGGTGCGCTCGGTTCAGGACATTACGAGTTGCAACACGTGCCACCGGTAAATACGGGCTCAAGTAGTAAAAACGGTACGATTTCTAGCGGCGATTTTGACCTAACAATGAATATTGAAGATCAAGACGTGAAGTCAGTCAAAGATAAGACCGATGCCCTACCCGACGTTTGTCCGACCAAGCGCAACAAGCTTGATCTGGCCACGGTGAGGGAGCAGATCGAAGACACGACTGGTCCGCAATACTGGCGCAGTCTTGAAGAACTTGCCGGTAGCGAAGAATTTCAGGAGATGATGCACCGCGAGTTTCCAAAGGGTGCGTCGGAATGGCTCGATGCTTTTTCTCGTCGCGGATTCCTGAAGACGATGGGCGCGTCGCTCGCGCTTGCTGGTTTGACCGGTTGCACGCGCATGCCGGACACCGAGATTGTTCCTTACGTTAAACAGCCCGAAAATCTAATTCCCGGGCGCCCCAAGTTTTACGCCACCGCATTTACGCTGGGCGGCTATGCCTCACCGGTCCTGGTCGAGAGCAACATGTTCCGGCCAACAAAAATCGAGGGCAATCCTGAGCATCCTGCGAGCATGGGCGGGACCGACATCTACGCGCAGGCGTCGATTCTCGATCTGTACGATCCTGACCGTGCCGAGAACATCACCTACATGGGCGATGTCCGCTCCTGGAACGCCTTGATGGAGGGCATTCACGGCCCCATGGGTGCCGCAAAGGCGATGGCGGGCGGGGATGTCCGCATCCTGACGCAGACCGTCACTTCGCCGACGTTGGCCGCGCAGATAAAAGATTACATTCAGTCGAATCCGATGGCGAAGTGGCATGTCTACGAGCCCATTAATCGCGACAATGTGATGGAAGGTGCAAAGCTCGCCTTCGGCGAGCCGATGGAGACGCGCTACGATTTATCGAAAGCCGACGTAATCGTGTCGCTCGACGCCGACTTTCTTTATGCAGGATTCCCCGGTTCGGCCCGCTACACGCGCGACTTCGCGGCGCGACGTAACCCGGATGCGAATATGAACCGGCTGTACGTGGTTGAGAGCACGCCGAGTTCGACGGGGATGAAGGCGGACCATCGAGTCCCGATGCGCGCGGGAGAAATTGAAACTGTTGCGAGCGCATTGGCCGGAAATGGGGCAGGCGAAGGCAGCTCAACCTTTGGAAGTGCGCAGGCCTCAATTGCTGCGATCGCCAAAGATTTGCAGGAGCACAAAGGTTCGAGCGTGGTGATCGCGGGTGACCACCAATCTCCGACCGTTCATGCCCTCGCTCACTCGATCAATGAGTCGCTCGGCAATGTCGGCAAGACCGTTTTTTATACGGAGCCCGTCGACGCGAATCCGGTCAACCGGGCGGAGTCGCTCAAAGCGCTGGTCCAGGACATGCAGGGCGGCAAGGTCGACATGCTGCTGATTCTCGGCGGCAATCCGGCCTATGATGCGCCCGCAGATCTCAATTTTGCTCCCGTTCTGAAATCGAATGCCGTCGCTTTCAAGCTTTACCTTGGTTCGCATCGCAACGAGACGGCCGAACTTTGCCAGTGGCATATTCCTGAGGCTCACTATCTCGAGTCATGGAGCGACGCTCGCGCATATGACGGAACTGTTTCCATCATTCAGCCGCTGATTGAGCCGCTTTACGGAGGGCGCACCGCGCACGAAGTCATGGGCGTGATCTCGGGTCAATCGGGAGTGACCGGCCGCGATATCGTCCAGCAATACTGGCAGAAGCAACACACGGGTGGCGACTTTGACGCATTCTGGCGCAAGTCGTTGCACGATGGATGGGTCGAAGGCACCGCTTATCAGCCCAAAGGAGGCGGCGGCAAGAAAGCCGGAAGCGCGTCAACGTCTCAGGCTCAGCCTGCACAAAACGGAAATTACGAAATCAATTTCCGTCGCGATCCTTCCATCTACGATGGACGCTTCGCCAACAACGGTTGGCTCCAGGAACTCCCAAAGCCACTGACGAAGCTAACTTGGGATAACCCGATCATGATCGGGCCCGCCATGGCCGAACGCCTGAAGCTGAATTTTAAAGACGTAGCCGAACTCGAATTCAACGGCAAAAAAATCAAAGGCGCAATTTGGATTCAAGCCGGGCATCCCGATAACTCGATCACCGTTTTTCTCGGTTACGGCCGCACCCGCGCCGGGCGCATTGGTACCGGCACTGGATTCGACGTCTACCCGATGCGCACCAGTCAGTCGCCGTGGTTCGCGAATGGCGCGCAGCTGCGCGGCACGGGAGATATTTATCAGCTCGCGAGTACGCAGGGTTTCCAGACGATGGAGACGCAGGACGGCAACGTTCGTCCGCTGGTACAGGAGCGAAGCCTTGCGGAATACAAAAAAGAGCCGAACTTCGCGCAGGAAGAAGAGCCGAAGAAAGATCTCACTCTTTATCCCGGATTCGATTATTCAAAAGAGACTTATTCGTGGGGCATGGCAATCGACCTGAACGCCTGCGTTGGATGCAACAACTGCATAGTCGCCTGCCAGTCCGAAAATAACATCGCCGTTGTCGGCAGAGATCAGACGCTGCGGGGCCGCCACATGCACTGGCTCCGCGTCGACGCCTATTACAACGGGCCCCGCGATAATCCCAAGGGGTTCTTCCAGCCGGTACCGTGCATGCAATGTGAGAATGCACCGTGCGAACTCGTTTGCCCGGTACAAGCGACCGTCCACAGCAGCGAAGGCCTGAACGATATGGTCTATAACCGCTGCGTCGGCACGCGCTATTGTTCGAATAACTGCCCGTACAAAGTTCGGCGCTTCAATTTTCTGCTCTATCAGGATTGGGAGACGCCGCAATTCAAGCTCATGCGCAATCCTGACGTGACGATCCGCAGCCGCGGCGTCATGGAGAAGTGCACCTATTGCGTGCAGCGCATCAGCGAGCGCCGCATCGATGCCGAGCGCGAAGACACAACGATCAAAGAAGCGGATCTGCAGACGGCGTGCCAGCAGTCGTGCCCGGCGAATGCGATTGTCTTCGGCAATCTCAATGATCCGAACAGCCAGGTCAATAAGTGGAAGGCACAGCCCAGAAATTATTCGCTGCTTGCAAATTTGAATACGCGTCCGCGAACGACGTACCTCGCAGAGGTTCGCAATCCGAACCCTGCGTTAGAAGGATAGTTATGGCGGTGAATCGAACGTCGAAATCTAGGAACGTAGCGCCGGCATCTTGCCGGCTGTCCTGGCGGCGTCTCGCCGCAAGCGCGGTGGGCGAGGACGCCCACCGGACAGCCGCCGGGACGGCGGCGCTACGATCTTGTTTCGGGGTGAGTTGCAGTAGCGTTGCTGAACGCGGCGGCTGCTGGGATGCAGAAGCAGTGGAGATCAATTAAGGAATGGCGACGAACTTACAAATTCCACCCGCGGACAGGCGAGTGCCGGTCATTGCGCCGGGCCATAACTTCTCCACCATTACCGAGAAGATCAGCAATATCGTCCTGAAGCGACCGGTGTCGCTCGGCTGGATCGTCGGATTTCTCATCATGTTCTCGTTCATGAACATGCTGATGATGGCGCTTGGCTATCTGTTTATCAAAGGTACCGGGATCTGGGGTATCAACATCCCAGTCGGCTGGGGCTTTGCCATTGTCAATTTCGTTTGGTGGATTGGTATCGGCCATGCCGGCACGTTGATCTCTGCCATTCTTGCTTTGCTGCGCCAGACCTGGCGCAATTCGATCAACCGTTTCGCCGAAGCGATGACGCTCTTTGCCGTGGCTTGCGCCGGAATTTTCCCGCTCGTGCACACTGGTCGTCCGTGGCTCGCGTACTGGCTCTTTCCGTATCCCAACACGATGCGGTACTGGCCGAACTTCCGCAGCCCTCTCGTATGGGACGTGTTCGCGGTTTCGACCTACCTGACCATCTCCCTTGTGTTCTGGTTTATTGGACTGATCCCCGATCTCGCTACATTGCGTGATCGCGCGGAGAATCCGTGGGTGCGGCGTATCTATGGCCTGTTCGCCATGGGATGGCGCGGATCGGCGCGTCACTGGCATCGCTATGAGACGGCATATTTACTGCTTGCCGGACTCGCGACGCCGCTCGTGCTCTCCGTACACACGGTTGTGAGCTTCGATTTCGCGGTTGGCATTGTCCCGGGCTGGCACACTACGATTTTTCCTCCGTACTTCGTTGCGGGCGCGATCTATTCCGGCTTTGCCATGGTGTTGTGCCTGGCGATTCCGATTCGCGTGATTTACCGGTTACAGGACTTCATCACTGAGCGCCATCTCGAGAACGCTGCAAAAGTCATGCTCGCGACGGGACTGATTGTTGCCTACGGCTACGGCATGGAAGCCTTCATGGGTTGGTACAGCGGCAGTCGTTACGACTCGTTCTTGTTGTGGAATCGATTGCACGGTCCTTATCGCGTGTCGTATGCCGCGCTGCTGGCGTGCAACATTTTTATTCCCCAAGTCTTGTGGCTTAAGAAGTTCCGTGTCTCGACCGGATGGCTTTGGCTGATTTCGTTTGTCGTTCTTATCGGAATGTGGCTGGAACGATTCATCATCGTTGTCGTCAGCTTATCGCGCGATTTCGTGAACTCCTCTTTTGGTATGTACTACCCGACGAAATGGGACTGGATGACCTTTGCCGGAACGATCGGCATGTTCCTGACGTTCATGTGGCTGTTCGTTCGAGTGCTCCCGATGATCTCGATTTTCGAATTGCGCACGTTGCTTCCCGAGTCGCATGCGCATGAGCAAGTAGAGGTGCAGAAGTGACCACGACGCCCCTTGATTTCACTCATAATGGTCCGGTCTACGGATTGATGGCCGAGTTCGACACCGCGCAAGAGTTGATGGATGCGGCACACAAGACGCATCAGGCGGGTTATCAGAAGATCGATGCCTACAGCCCGTTTCCAGTCGAAGGCTTGGCGGAGGCCATCGGATTCCACAAGAACCGGGTTCCGCTCGTCGTGCTGATTGGAGGATTGATCGGCGGCATCTCGGCCTATTCGCTGCAATATTGGGTGGCTGCGGTGACGTATCCGACGAACGTGGGAGGCAGGCCTTATCACTCCTGGCCTTCCTTCATCATTGTGACCTTCGAACTGACTATTCTTTTTGCCGGACTTTCGGCGGTGATCGGGATGCTCGCGTTGAACGGACTGCCCATGCCTTACCATCCCGTATTCAACGTTCCGGAATTCGCCAAGGCCTCCGACAATAAATTCTTTCTGGTCGTGTTTTCGAGCGACCCTCAATATCACACGTCCGATACACGTTCCTTTCTTTCGAGTCTTGGGCCACGCATGATTGCGGAGGTGCCAAGCTAGATATGCGCACTCCGCTCAATCTGCGAAGAGTTCTGCCGGGCTTGCTGGCGCTAATTGCTGTCACCGCCGGGTGCCGTCTGGACATGCACTTGCAGCCTTACTATCGTCCGCTCGCAAAGAGTGAATTTTTCAATGACGATCGCTCGGCGCGGCTTCCTGTCGAAGGCACGGTAGCTCGAGGCGACCTTCACGAAGACGCGTATTTTTACACTGGAAAAGTTGGCAATGCCGCTGGCGATTTCATGCCATTTCCGGTATCCGCCGAAGTCTTGACGCGAGGGCGGGAGCGGTTCAACATTACTTGCGCTCCGTGCCACGGACGGGTTGGAGACGGGAACGGATTTATTCCGTCTCGTGGATATAAGCGGCCACCTTCGTTTCATATCGATCGCTTGCGCAAAGTTCCGATCGGATATTTTTTTGACGTTGACACTAATGGCTTTGGCGTGATGCCCGACTACGCCGCGCAGGTTGCGCCGCGTGATCGCTGGTGCATTGCAGCTTACATTCGCGCTTTGCAGATGAGCCAAAACGCAAAATCAAGTGACGTAGCTGCCGGCCAGAAAATGCCATCGCCCGCGCCGCAGTTCCGCGACATCGGAACCGGGGCAACATTGCCGCAAGAGGCGCCGCCTGCGCCCGCTGCGGAAGGGGAAAACAAATGACGATCGCCACCATCACCCTGAATCGATCCGACATGATGGCGCCGCCCGTCACCAAGACCATCCAGACCCAGGCACTTTTCATTGGGATGGTAGGAGCAGTCGCGGCTGTCGTTGGCGCGTTCGTCGCTCCCGACAGTTTCTATTCTGCGTATCTCATCGGATACATGTTCTGGCTCGGCCTGTCGCTTGGGTGCATGGCAATTCTCATGCTCTACCACATGGTAGGTGGCGCATGGGGAACGGTCGCTCGACGTACGCTGGAATCCGGCATGATGACACTGCCGTTGATGTTTGTGTTGTTTCTGCCGATTCTCTTTCATCTCCCGCGGCTGTATTTCTGGTCGCGCTCCGAGGTTTTATCCGATCCGAAGACTGACCCGAAGATTCTGGAGATCGCGCACGACTACCTGAACTTCAACGGCATCCTGATTCGCTACATCGTTTATTTCGCGATCTGGATCGCGATGGCCTACTTCCTGAATCGCTGGTCGACCGAGCAAGACTCGGTTGCGGGGCAAAGCACGCTGCGCTTCCGCGCGATCAGTTCGATTGGACTCGTAATCTATTCGCTGACCATTTCATTTGCGGTCATCGACTGGGTAATGTCGTTGCAGGCGCGCTGGATTTCAACCATCTACGGCCTTCTTTTCGTTGCGGGCGAGGCGCTGTCGGCCTACTGCTTCATCGTTGTGATCGAGACCATCCTCAGCAAATACAAGCCGATGTCGGAGTACCTCCACGAAACGGAAATCCACGATCATGGCAAGTTCATGCTCGTCTTCACCATGGTCTGGGCTTATTTCAATTTCTCGCAGTGGCTGATTATCTGGGCGGGGAACTTGCCGGAAGAGATTCCCTGGTACAAGTTGCGATTGAATGGCGGGTGGCAGCACGTTGGGCTGTTTCTGGTCATCTTTGGCTTTGCGGTCCCCTTCATTTTGTTGCTCTCGCGCCAGTTAAAGCGCGAGGCGCGAACTTTAGTGCGACTGGCCTCGTGGATCCTTTTCATCCGCATGGTTGACATCTATTGGCACGTTGAGCCGGTATTTCATCCGACGGTGCACGTGAGCATTCTGCACTTCGCCGTGATCGCGGGAATCGGCGGACTATGGGTGGCATACTTCTTTTACAACTTGAGATCGCGGCCGCTGCTTCCATTGAATGCGCCGCAGACGCTGAGGCTTTTTGAAGAACCACGGCACTAAGGGAAGATTTTAGACAGCAAAGAATTATGAGTGACGAAATCATCAATCACGGGCACTCGGGACACGACACCGAGTTTGAGCATGAAGATTTAGGCAGTCGCGGTGTGTTCATTTTCATGGCCGGACTCGCGGTCAGTATCGTCGTAATTTACTTCATCATCGTCGGCATGTATCGGTTTCTCGATCACTACGAGCAATCGCAGATGGTGACGGCAAGTCCGCTGGTGACGACCAAAGGCACGATCTCTCGCATTGTTACGCAGGGGGACATGGACAAGGACTTCAAGGACAACGGCGCTCCCATGCTCGAAACGAACGAGCGTGGCCAGATGCGCGATTTCTTGATGGACCAGGAAAACCAGCTCAATAGCTACGGATGGGTCGATGAGAAAGCCGGGGTCGCGCATGTTCCAATCCAGCGCGCGATGGACATGATGGTGGAACGTGGTGTCCCCGTTTATAAGCAGGGCGCGGAAGCGAATGCAGATACGACCGGAACAGCGGCCAGCAACCAGTCAGAGAAAAATTCAGGCGAAGAAAAGAAGCTGAAGGCAAAAGGAAAAAGCGGTGCGCGGTAAAAAAATATTCCACAATTCGATTGCGACGGTAGCGATCTTCCTGTCGCTCGCTGCTACGCCATTCGTCGCACACGGCTCGGTGTCGCGCAATCCGATGATGGGCGGAGGAATCATGGGGCCGCCGGTGAACCAGCGTCCGCCGAGTCTTCAATTTGTGGGCATTGATCAGCAGCTGGACGCCGAAGTTCCCGCAAATCTTGTCTTCACAGACGAGACCGGCAAATCTGTCGTGCTCGGAGATTATTTTGGCCACGGGCGTCCGGTCATTCTCAATCTCGGCTACTACCAGTGCCCGATGTTGTGCAGCGAGTTGCTGCAAGGCTTAGTTGGATCGATGAAGCCTCTCGCCTTCAATCTGGGCAAAGACTTCGAAGTCGTCACGGTCAGCTTCGACCCGCGCGAGACTACCGAGATGGCGGCGGCGAAGAAGCGAGACATCCTTAAGCGATATGGTCGAGAGGGTTCCGAGCAGGGGTGGCATTTCCTGACGGGCAAAGCGGAAGAAATCAACGCGCTCACGAAGTCCGTCGGATATCAGTATCAGTTTGATCCGAGAACTGAGCAATACGCACACGCTGCAGCGATCGTGATGTTGACTCCCGACCGCCGAATCTCGGGCTACTTCTACGGAGTGGAATTTTCTCCCAAAGATTTAAGGCTCGGATTGGTGCAGGCTTCTCAAAATCGCATTGGCAACATCGGCGATCAAGTGCTTCTTTACTGCTACCACTATGACCCGCGAACCGGGAAGTACGGCGCCGTGATCAGCAATATTCTGAAACTTGGCGGTGGTTTGACGCTGCTCATTCTGGGAACATTCATGTTCATCATGTTCCGCACTGACCATCGTGAAGGAAGATTGTCGAGTCACCGGCACGGGGATTTGAGAAGAGTTACGTAATTATGTCGAAATTTTTACCATTGTGGCCCGATCAGGCCTCGAGCATGGCAGGGCAAGTAGATGCGCTCTACATCTACCTCCTGCTGGTCTCGGGGGTCATGACCGCGCTCATTTTCATTACCGTCACGGTGTTGGCAATTAAATACCGGCGCGTCCCCGGACGCAGGGCGCAACAGATTCATGGGTCCATCGTCCTTGAAGTAGGGTGGTCGGTGCTGCCGTTCCTCGTGATGATTACCTTTTTTATCTGGGGGGCAATTTTATTTTTTAAAGAGCGTACGCCTCCGGCCGACGCCACCGAAGTCTACGTAGTCGCAAAGCAGTGGATGTGGAAGGTCGAGCATATGGAAGGGCAGCGCGAGATTAACGCCCTGCACGTTCCCACAGGTCAAAACGTAAAGCTGATCATGACTTCGCAGGACGTGATCCACAGCTTCTTCATTCCCGCGTTTCGCGTGAAGCAGGACGTTCTGCCCGGCCGCTACACGACTTTGTGGTTCAAAGCTACGGTGCCGGGTCACTACCACTTATTTTGTGCTGAATATTGCGGCACCATGCACTCCGGCATGGGTGGAGAAGTTGTCGTAATGGATCCTCAGGACTACTCAGCATGGATGGCCAATGGCCCGGCGGCTCCGCTGCAGGATACAGGCAGAGAATTATTCGCCAGCCTCGGATGCGCCACCTGCCATCGCTCGGACGCGCAGGGACGAGGCCCAAGCCTGCAGGGCGTTTACAACAAGCCCGTGCAACTTGAAGGAGGGCGTACCGTGGTCGCGGACGACGATTACGTGAGAGAGTCGATTCTGAATCCGACCGCAAAAATCGTCAGCGGATATAAGCCGGTGATGCCAGCGTTCCAGGGCATCGTCAGCGACGAACAATTGAATGCGCTGGTCGCGTACGTGAAATCGTTATCATCATCACCATCAAGCCAGCCAACAACGGGGACTGCCGGTCTGCAAAACCTGCCCGCAGCGCCCGCGGCACAACCGCAGAATACGCAGGTGCAATAGTCATGGCCACACGTACCGCAACAATAGTCCCGGTGAAGCAGACCCCGAAGTTGAATTACCTGAATAATGGTCACGGGCTGAAGTCCTGGCTCCTGACCACCGATCACAAACGCATCGCGCTGCTATATCTTGTCTCCGTCAGCATCTTCTTTTTCCTCGGTGGCGTTTTCGCGATGCTGATCAGGCTCGAGTTGCTAACGCCGCAAGGCGATCTGCTCTCGGCGGACAGCTACAACAAGGCGTTTACTCAGCATGGGATGATCATGGTGTTTTTCTTCCTCATCCCGGTCGTGCCTGCAATCCTTGGAAACTTCCTTGTGCCGCTCATGATCGGCGCCAAGGATCTGGCCTTCCCGCGAATCAATTTGTTGAGCTGGTACTTGTACATCACTGCTGGAATCATCTTTCTGCATTGCATGATCAACGGTGGCGTCGATACTGGCTGGACTTTCTACAGTCCCTTCAGCACGGAATATACGAACACAAATATTGTCGAAGCTGGCGTCGCTGTGTTTATCGCCGGCTTCTCGTCAATTTTTACCGGACTAAACTTCATCGTCACGGTACATCGCATGCGCGCTCCGGGCATGACTTGGGATCGTCTGCCCCTTTTCATCTGGGCGAACTACGCGACCAGTCTGATCATGATTCTGGGGACGCCGGTTATCGCGATTACCATTGTTCTTGTCGCTGTTGAACGTTTGTTCCACCTCGGCATTTTCGATCCGCATCTTGGCGGAGACCCGCTACTCTTCCAGCACCTCTTCTGGTTCTACTCACATCCCGCGGTATACATTATGATCCTGCCCTCGATGGGCGTGATCAGCGAACTCATCGCATGCTTCTCACGCAAGCGCCCGTTCGGCTACACGTTTGTCGCGATCTCAAGCATGGCGATCGCTGTCTTCGGATTCCTGGTCTGGGCGCATCACATGTTCGTCGCCGGCATCTCGCTGTATGCCGCGATGATCTTCTCTTTCTTGAGCTTCTCGGTTGGGGTGCCCTCGGCCGTCAAAGTATTTAACTGGACCGCTACGCTCTACAAAGGATCAATCACGTACGCAACGCCGATGCTCTACGCCTTCGGCTTTATCGGATTGTTCACCATCGGCGGCCTGACGGGACTGATGCTCGCGACGATTGGCATCGACGTGCACGTCACCGACACCTACTTCGTCGTTGCGCATTTTCATTACGTGATGGTAGGTGGCGTCCTGATGGGATATTTGGGTGGCCTACACTTCTGGTGGCCTAAAATCACCGGCCGGATGTATCCGGAAGGCTGGGCGAAGCTGTCGGCGTTGTTTGTTTTCGTCGGCTTCAACCTGACTTTCTTTCCACAATTTATTTTGGGATACGTTGGCATGCCTCGCCGCTACTGGCAGTATCCACCGGAATTTCAAGTATTAAACGTCCTTTCCACCGCCGGTGCGAGCGTGCTCGCTGTCGGATATCTCTTGCCGATGATCTATCTTCTCTGGTCGTTGCGCTACGGACCGATTGCTGGCCCAAATCCGTGGAATGCCGCTGGACTGGAATGGCAGACAGCCTCTCCTCCGCCAACGTTCAACTTCGATGAAACTCCGGTTGTGACTTGGGAGGCTTATAACTACGACGAACTTCCGGAACTTCCAGTGGAACCGGTGGAGGTTCCCGTTGCACGATAGCCGATTGACAACCATACCAGCCTCGACGCAAGTGATGACCGCGGACCACGAAGAGCACAATCCTGCGTTGTTGCATCATTTCGCCGACGCCAAGCAGCAGAAGAACGCAGCTTCGCTTGGAATGTGGCTCTTTTTGGTGACGGAAATCATGTTCTTCGGCGGCATGTTCTGCGCCTATCTGATCTACCGCCTAAAATATTTCAACGCCTTCGCCGCCGGAAGTCAGCAACTCGACATCAAGATGGGCGCATTGAACACCGCCGTTTTGATCGTCAGTTCGGTTACGGTAGTGTTGGCGGTGAAAGCGGCTGAAGTCGGGAAGCGCAAACTGCTGGTCGGCTACTTGGTCGTCACGGTTTTGCTCGGCATGACCTTCCTGGTAGTCAAGGGCTTTGAGTATAAAGAAAAATTCGAGAAGCACCATGTGCCCGGACCGAACTTTAACTTCACAGAAAAGTTTGACGACAATGGAAAGCAAATCCCGGTCAACCCAAAAGAAGCGGAGCTATTTTTCTCCATCTACTTTGCAATGACGGGAATGCACGCGCTGCACATGATCATTGGCTGCGGACTGTTCGGCACGCTGGCCGTGCTCTCGTGGAAGGGCCACTACTCGCCCACTTATTTCACGCCGATTGAGAACGCCGGCCTGTATTGGCACTTGGTCGACATCATCTGGATTTATCTGTTTCCCCTGCTGTATTTGATCAGCAGGCACTCGTGACGATTATGCGGGTTAGTGCTCGGGATGACAGCGTTTAATACTATTTGAGGAACCATGGCGCAACAGCAGATTCAACAACATAAAGAGCAGTCGCACAAAGAGCACACCACGCATTCCCAACTTTTTTACATTGCGATCGGTGCCGCGCTGCTTGTCTTGACGTTTACGACCGCCGCCGTTGCCTTCATAAATCTCGGCCCTTTCAACCCGGTCGTCGCACTGCTCATTGCAACGTTTAAAGCAGGTCTCGTGGTCCTCTTCTTCATGCATGTTAAGGGCGCAAGCGAGAAGCTAACTGGAGCTGTCGTGGTCTCAGGCTTTTTCTTTCTCGGCATCCTGCTGACGTTGTCTCTCGCCGACTTTCTGACCCGCTCCTGGAAATAATCTCCATCCGCTGTTTGAATTGAACGCGGCGCGACTATTCGCTTGCGCCTTATCGCCTCTTCCTCGAAGATGTTCACTACCCTATGCCGCACGACAGTGCCGCCACGTCGGCCCCCTTCACATTGCTGAATTCCTCACCGCTCGAAGCCGCGCTGCGTCGCCATTTGCGCGGCGAAATCCGCTTCGACTCCGGCAGTCGCGCTCTTTATGCCACTGATGGCTCCAACTATCGCCAGGTCCCGATCGGGATCATAGTTCCGCGCGACAAAGAAGATGTGATAGCAACCGTCGACCTTTGTCGCGAGCACGGCGCGCCGCTCCTCGCGCGTGGTGCCGGCACTGGACTTGCTGGCCAGACTTGCAACGCTGCCGTAATCCTCGATTTTTCGAAGTATATGGCGAACATCCTGGAGATCGATCCGCAGCGCCGCATCGCCCGCGTGCAGCCTGGGGTCGTTCTCGATCGGCTTCGCGGCGAGGCGGAAAAGCATCGCTTAACTTTTGCTCCTGACCCTGCGACTCATGCTCAATGCACACTCGGTGGAATGATCGGCAACAACTCCTGCGGCGTGCACTCGATCATGGCCGGCAAAACTGAAGACAACATCGAGGCGCTCGAGATTCTCACATACGGTGGGGATCGGATGCGCGTCGGCGCAACCAGTTCTGACGATTTTGAGCGGATCGTACGCGAAGGCGGGCGCCGCGCCGAAATCTACACAGGCCTCAAGCAAATCGCCGATCGCTACGGAGAACAAGTCCGCCGCCAGTTTCCGAATATTCCGCGGCGCGTCTCTGGATACAACCTCAACCAGCTTCTTCCCGAAAGCGGTTTTAACGTCGCCCGCTCTCTCGTCGGGACCGAAGGAACGTGCGCGACCACTCTCGAAGCGACATGCCGGCTTGTAGAAAGCCCGCAAGAACGCGTGCTGGTGGTGATTGGATGGCCTGACATCTATATCTGCGCTGATCACACTCCACAAATCATGGAGCATAGCCCCATCGGCCTCGAAGGCTTCGACGATCTCATGGCTGACGCCAGTCGTCGGAAAGGCATCAACCTCCAAGGCCTCGCTCTGCTTCCTGAAGGAGGCGGATGGCTGATGGTTGAGTTCGGCTCTGACAACGCGGCCGATGCGGAGGCGCAAGCCCGCAAGCTTATGGCGGAACTCGAGCGCTCGCCGATTCCGCCGAAGATGCGCATCTTCACCGATCAGAAAGTCGCTCGCCGAATCTGGGAAGTTCGTGAATCGAGTCTCGGCGTAACTTCTCACGTCGCGGGCGAACCGCAGCGATGGGAGGGCTTCGAAGATGCTGCCGTCGCTCCTGAAAAGCTTGGCGGCTATCTCCGTGATCTCCGCAAATTGATGGACGCCTTCAACTATCGAGGTTCGTTTTACGGACACTTCGGCCATGCCTGCATCCACACGCGCATGGATTACGACCTCGAATCACAAGAAGGCATTCGCAAGTTTCGCAAGTTCATGGAAGAGGGCGCCGATCTTGTGGTGCGTTATGGAGGCTCGCTCTCCGGCGAGCACGGAGATGGGCAGGCGCGCGCCGAGCTTTACCCCAAAATGTTCAGCCCCGAAATCATGCAGGCCTTCCGCGAATTTAAATCGCTATGGGATCCGGATTGGAAGATGAATCCGGGCAAGCTGATTGAGCCGAACAAGTTGGACGAAAATCTTCGCCTTGGCGCGGACTATGCTCCGTGGCAACCCGAAACACATTTCAAGTTTCCTCAAGACCACGGCAGCCTGGCCGCGGCGACGCTCCGCTGTGTCGGAGTAGGAAAGTGCCGGCGCGAGTCCGGCGGCGTCATGTGTCCGAGCTATCGCGTCACAAAAGACGAAGAGCATTCCACGCGCGGCCGCGCTCATCTTCTCTGGGAGATGACGAAGCAGGAAACGATCACCGACGGTTGGGAAAACGAAGCGATCAAAGAATCGCTTGACTTGTGCCTGGCCTGCAAGGGTTGCAAGAGTGACTGCCCAGTAGGCGTCGACGTCGCGACCTACAAAGCTGAATTTCTATCGCATTACTACGAAACAAACAGGCGTCCGCTGAACGCTCTCGCCTTTTCAAACGTCGATCTCTTTGCCCGAGCCGCCTCGTACGCACCCGGGCTGGTGAATCTTACAACGCAGCTCCCGGGCCTGAGCGATTTGGCAAAGCTGGCTGGCAGTATTCCCGCACGGCGCCGAATCCCGCCCTTCGCGCCGCAAACCTTCCAACAATGGTGGGGAAAAAAATGTAGCGCCGGCGTCCCGCCGGCTGGCGAGCGGGCGTCTCGCCCGCTCCGCCGCAAACCCGTATTGCTTTGGGCGGACACCTTCAATAATCACTTCCAACCATCAACTGCCAGAGCCGCAGTCGAAGTGCTCGAGGCCGCGGGGTTCCAAGTCAAAGTCCCTCGCGGTCACCTCTGCTGCGGACGCCCGCTCTATGACTCGGGTCTCCTGGATCGAGCGAAGCGTCTGCTACAGCAAATCATGCAAACGCTGCTCCCGGAAATCGAAGCCGGCACGCCGATCGTAGTTCTGGAACCAAGCTGCGCCACCGTCTTCCGCGACGAACTCATCAATCTTTTCCCGACCGACGAACGCGCACGAGCTCTATCGAAGCAAGTCTTTCTGCTCAGCGAATTTATCGACCAGCGAGCCAAAGATTTTCAACTTCCCAAGCTTGCGAGGCAAGCTTTGGTCCACGGCCACTGCCACCACAAAGCGATCATGAAGATGACCGCCGAAGAATCGGTCCTCACGCGCATGGGCGTTAAATTTACCGCGCCTGCTCCCGGATGCTGCGGTATGGCGGGGGCCTTCGGCTTTGAAAAAGACAAATACGAAATTTCAAAGGCCATCGGAGAACTCGAACTCCTTCCGGCAGTTCGCCGTGCTCCGACGGACTGGCTGATTGTTGCCGACGGATTCAGTTGCCGTGAGCAGATCGCGCAGGAGACCGACCGCCACGCTCTCCACCTCGCCGAGGTTCTGCAAATGGCGCTGCGGGAGTCAAGCCAAAGCCCAGACGGCTACCAGGCATTCGACGGCGCGCCAGAAAATTATCCGGAAGACGCATGGGTGAGGCCGCACCAAGCAGCCATTCGAAAATCGATGAGACGTTCGGGGCTGGCAGTGGCGGGATTGGCGGTAGGCTTGGGATTGTGTCTCAGTCTTCGAAAAAGGTGGCGGTGACCGCGGCCCAACCCAAATCCATTTACCACAGGGGACACAGAGGAACACGGGGGAGTGCTTCCAGATATAGCATGCACTGTTCCTGATTTACGCTGTATTTGTTTTGATTCACCCTGTGCTCCCCCTGTACCCCGTGGTAACAAATCAGTGATAGCAGGATCAACTGACGAGCGTTAGCCGATCGAACAATCTCTAGGGTATTTCGGTGATTTCGGATACTACCTTTTCTAAGCTATTGAGAGAAAACGACTTATTTCGCAACTGCCCAACCTGCCCTCTTTCTGGGACAATGGATGTCAGGTAAGAAACTCCCATGGAAGCTGCAGAAATCACCAACTCGACGACGTCGGTCACATCTCATCCCACGCCCTCTCAAAGCATGACCGTTTCAGTTAACGCCGCACAAAACAAAGCCCTTCAGGGTTCCGTCCACGTCCTCATTCAGTTCGACGTCTGCGAGGAGATCAAGCTTGACTCCCTGCGCGACATTTTCGGCGCGAAACGGCAGGAGGCTAGCTTTAAGCACCCGGCGCCTGGCTACGTGAAATTCCAGCGTGCCCCCCTGGTCGAATCTTCGGAGCCGATGGTGCTGGAGAGCGGCGAACGTCTCGACGTCCAGATCAAGTATTACGATTACGGCGTTGTCTCGGTAGTTTTCGAGCTTCCCTTTACTGGAGACTGGGACCGCTTGGTTCGCCTAGCCGGACGCTGGGTATGGGACACCGACTTCACCAGTTTTGCCCAAAAAATCGTGAAGCAGAAGATCGACCGCGCCCGGCCCGCACTGGTTAAGCTCTACGACAGCTGGCTGCACGAAGATTACTTCATCTTCCACGTGCGCGACATCGCAGGCAATCCCAGCGCCGCCGAGCTTCTCGCCGCCCAGGGAGGCCGCATTGCCCAGATTGTGCGGGGAGAGAGTTCTCCGCTTTCCGAGGGCGAGCAACAAGAGATCATGCAGTCGAAGATCTCCTATTACCCGAACGACCTCGCGGTGATTAGCTGGAACGGCGCTTTCCTCTACGACTCCGAAGCTGGAGCCGAGACCGTCATTCAGTTGCTGGAATATGCCAACTCGCAGCTACTTGAATTTCGCCACTATGACGAGCTCCTGACCCGCGAACTGCAAAGCGTTTACGATTTCATGGATCAAGGCTCGATGGGCATCATGGCCCGATGGCGTACCGCGAAACGAGCCAGCCGTCTGCACACTGTCCTGCTCGATGTGGATGAACTCACCGAGCGCGCCGACAACGCCATTAAATTTCTGAGCGACATGTTCGCCGCCCGCCTCTACAAAGTCGCTGCCTCCAAAATCGGAGTGACTGACTATAAAGATCTCGTCAATCAGAAAGTCCACACCGCCGAAGAACTCTATCGCTTCATGGTCGACCAATTCCACCAAAGCCGCGCTTTCGTATTGGAGTTGATGGTCGTGATCATCCTGATTATCGATCTGATCTGGCTGTTTAAGGGAAGGATGCCCATCTAGATCGCAGTTCCATGTATTCGCGCGTGGATCTATATACCGCAACCTGGAGTACTCCATCCAGCGAAAAACGGAGCAAGCTTTTATAGCGTTGGAACCAATTATCAAATCCGCTATCCCAGTTCTTCCCGCTGCCGACGCCCTAGCTCCGCTCAAATGGTGGAGCGAAATCTGCAACTTCCAGGAAACATTTCGCGATGACACTCCTCCGCGCTACATCGGCATCGCCAGGGGCAATGCTCAGTTGCACATCGCTGAGATGAACGACAAAGAATTTGCGCGCAAAGTTGGCGAGCAGACGATGGTGCGCATTGAGGTTGAAAACATTGAAGCTCTGTACGCGGAATTCCAGGAACGCGGCGGCAAAGTACATCCGAATGGGCCGTTGCAAAAAAAGCCGTGGGGAACTCTGGAGTTCGGGGCGATCGATCCGAACGGCGTTTGTGTCACGTTCTTAGCGTGACGCTAGCCGCTAACCTTTCGAAGACATGGCCATTACCCATACGGTCCAACCAACATGATCCAACCGCATTGACCGTAACGTGCCTTATGATGGGGGCGATTTAGCCCTTTGCTGATTCACCTCGCCCGGACAACCTTGTTCGTTCCTGCGCTTTTGCTCGGCCCAGTCGAGCTCTTGGACGTCGATTTCGGAGAATGGAGGTGCTGAGCGGCTTTGCGAGGCGAACCCGGATGCTTTTTCTCCCAAGCCGCTAGTTGGCGATCGCGCGCAGTACGGAATTTTTTCTCCGCGGGTTTGAGCGATTCCTTTGATTTAGGCCGGCAACTGCCTTGGGTATGCTGCTTTTTCCCGGGAACTGGTTCATATCCCGGCCAGCACCGATTTTCTTTCGTACCTTTTGATTTCTTGACCGACGGCATGAACTCAAGATAGCAACGGCTTTGCTTCAACCCAATCCGGATTTCAGGGTACGTCGCATGTGTTGATCACTGACTGATGTCCGTCAAAGCTTGTGGAGGCTCCAGAGGCTTCCCGCCCCTTGCGAATCACAAGGAGCGGGTCAACTCTTACCCTGATTACTCTGGGTCGGTGGGATCGTTGAACAGCACGGTTAGCTTGATGCTGCCGTGCCCGACTTGCGGGAATCCGACTTTGGTGGAATCTCCGGGGTCGAGCGTTGAGGCGGTATCGTCCGGTGGAAATAAGACGAGCGAATTCAAAAACGTCTGCAAGGCCAACTGCGCATGGATATCCAAGGCAGCATATTTGTTTCGCGATATTAGCGATTCCCCACCGTGCCGCAAAATGACGTCGTGGAGCGAGATGCTGCGTCCGTCGTGGCCGTACGGGCCGGTTGTTCCAGCGCCCCATAAGGGCCGTGTCAGGAACATGGTTTGTGTCGTGCCATCCCAGTTGCGTTCGTAGAAGTTCGGCCCCAGGTCATGCCGCTTGAAATCGGTGTAGAGATCGTTCACAAGAAATGAATTTCCCGCAGGCACCTTCAGGTGAGGCAAGCCGGTGCCGTCGTCAACTTCGTTAACAAGCGGAGCCGCAGTAGAGAAGAGGCTGTTGAAGTTTCCGCGCACCGCATCATAAACGGTTTCGAGATCAGCAACGCGCCGGTCGTGGTTAATCGTCATGCTTTCGGTATGGCACGATAAGCAGCCCACACTCTTAAACAGCCGTCTGCCCTGATCGGTAATCGGTGTGGATTGTCCATGACCCGGCTTGAAATAGTTGAGCAAATAGAACTCGAGATGATCGACCAGAGCAGGATCGATCTCGTTTCCGTTCGTAGCATCGGGAGCGGGAGGAGCGAGCGCTGATTTTATCTTTTGTTCCGTCAAGCACCATTCCAGATGGCGTTACCACGCGACCACCGGTGCTTGCCAGGAGTAAATCAGGATCGGCGGATGCCTCCAGACCCATTTCGTTGTGCAGCGCGGTCACAATAAACTCGCGCATCGAAATGGTGCTGCCTTCCGCGAAGAAGGGCTTGATGCGCAGGTCGGCATCGACCCCTTGAACACCCGACGTATCGAGAGAGCCGTCAGCATTCGCTGTAATGGTTCCATAATTGTCGCCTTTGCTCAGCAACTTCAGCGTCACCGGATGTTTCCGGACATGAGCGTAATAAACCGCGAGGTCCCGCGTAGCGCGAAGATCGGTTGTGATCTCGTCGGCCAGCATTTCTTTCAAGCCCAAGCCGAAGAGGTGTGGAGCGTCACGACTGTCAGGTCTGGTGGCCACATCCCCGCCTGAACCAGCCGACCCTCTAGGGCGTCCGTGGCAGGACGCGCAGCTGTCGGATAATCCGGCCCCGATCGCGTTATTGGGATTGATGTCCCCGACGCCATCTCCTTCGTTTGCCCCCTGGCCCTGCAAACGAGTGAACTTACGCTGAAACAATTGTCGTCCGCGACGAACGGAACGAAATGGGTCGCGTCCGATGATGTATAGGGAAGAGCCGGACGAGTTAACGTCGCCCCGGCCCGCTCCGACTTCATCCAGAAGTGACTTGTTTATCCCAGCCTTGGCTGTGCTCGGAGCTTGTGTGTTGTCGATCATTTGCCCCCAACAAGTGCTCGCAAGTAGTAGGGCGCCGGCCGCAGAAATTTTCAGTACCTTCCTCCGAGTTTTAATGGAGAGCCTTTCGTAAATCCTTGATCGCTGATTTTCGACAGCTTGAGAGCTAAGGACCTTTACTGGGGGCGTAGAACCTGAGTATTCGCGGGGGCGAACACAAGAGCGCGGCAAGTTTACCCCGGACTCGTAACTGCGGCAAGAATAAATTTGCGGCTGGTATAATGGCGCGTCATGGATGGATTTGAGCGGCGAATCTGAAGCCAGATGGCTGTTTGTGTCTTTGCAGGCGCGCTTTTCCCTCGCGCGGGACTGAGCGATAGAAATGTAGAACGAAGTTTCAACTCCCGCAATTGTTAGTTGGCTAAATTAGTTCACTTGAACAAGCTCCAAATCGGTAATCGAGCAAGCGAGCCTTTTCTGTAATCTGTGAGCCAGATCGAATCAAATCCAAAGCTGACGGAGTCACCGCCTTTGCCGACCCATTGCTTCGCTACTTTGTTGGTCGAGCGGTCAATGCAAGTGAGAGGCACGTCGAAGACAGTTGTCCAAACGGAATCGGCGCCATAAGTAATGTCACCGCCGCTGCCCGGAATGCCTGCCTGAATCGTAGCGTTCACCTTCCTGCTTTTCTCGTCAACCCGACTTATGGTTCCGTCGCCCTGATTCAGCGTCCAGATCGAGCTCGAACCCACGGTCAGGAAACGCGGCTTTGGGCCGACTGTAACGGTGTCCAATATTTTCCCGGCGATCGCATCAACCGCAGTCAGCACATTAGTTTCATTTCCTGTAACCCAGATCACTCTATTACTGAAAAGCGGGTTATACGAGCCAGGTGGGATTGAAATTCTCTGGCTTACGCTGTTCGTTTCCGGATTAATTCGACTGAGTGTTCCTTTTTTGTCCGTGACCATCCAAACGCTCTCGTCGCTTGCTGCGATGCCGCCCTCGGGGCCTGCCGGTGCAACTGGCAAGGTTGCGCTCACCGTGTTTGTAGCGGCGTTGATACGAACAAGTCCCGAATTTTTTCCGCAAATCGGAACCCAAATGCTGCCGAAGCCGAGGGCAAGTCCAGAACAAGGCTCGCCGGGCACAGATATTGAGGCGACCATCTTGTTTGTTGCCGGATCGATTCGATGCACGGCATAAGGTTTCGTGCCGGCCACCCAAACTGCATCCTGAGTGATTAGAACCCAATCCGCCGTGCCGCCAATTTTGAAGACTGCGGTTGGCTTCAGCGACGCAAACGGAACCTGAACTTCCTTCACCCCGGGCTTTGACATTTTCGCTGCGGGGCCGCTGGTTTGCGTAAAAGCCGCGGCGGTTGAGAACAGAAAAATGAAGATGAAGCTTGCAAGGGCCTTTACCACGGGATACCCAAAGGAACACAGAGGACTCTTGTTCCCGGTGCCTCTCGGTGTGTGCCATGGTCGAACATCATTTTTGTGTTAGTTCCATTACCGTCACGGGGCGGGCCGTCTTCGTAAGCTATCTTACTCTGCTTAAATATATCCGCTGAATCCTAGTAGGGTTTCGATGACGAAAAAACGACAGGCTTCTAGCGCGGTGGCGAAAACCCATCACACTGGTCGCAATCACTACAATCAACTAAATCGCGCAAAGATTCCATTTCAGCATCTCTGGTAAACTGCACTCATGAGGGGCCGGGTGGGGTTTTTGTTGACAAGTTTCATGGTCCTCATGTTTGCGTGGAGCCTCGCTGCGCAGACTATCCCGTATTCCCAACCTCCCAATCCCAAAAACGGCGAGAAAATCTACAAGAGCGGTTGCATCGCTTGCCACGGCGATGACGGGAAGGGAACTCCCAAGACCATAGCCGGATTCAAGCAGCCGCGTACTTTTCCTGATTTCACCCAATGCGACCAGACCACTCCTGAGCCGAATTCGGCCTGGAAAGCTGTCATCGTGCATGGCGGGCCGACGCGAAAGTTTTCGCAGATCATGCCAGCGTTTGAAGATCTGCTCACGTCTGAAGAAATCAACGACGTAATCGCCTACATGCGCCAGTTCTGCACCAGCAAACACTGGGCGCGAGGCGAGCTCAACCTTCCGCGGGCACTTATCACGGAGAAAGCGTTCCCCGAAGACGAAGTTGTCGTCAGCACCGCGGTCAATGCCGGTGGAGCGCCCGGTTTCACCACCGATATTATTCACGAGCAGCGCTTCGGGGTGCACAACCAACTTGAAGTTGACGTGCCCGTCAACGCGCAAGACCAGAGTCACACATGGTACGGGGGCGTCGGAGACACGACCATAGGTATCAAGCGTGAAATGTTCTCGAGTTTGAAAACCGGGTCGATTCTTAGTTTGCAAGGCTCGGTGCTTCTGCCTACTGGTAATCGCGCGCGCGGATTCGGAAGCGGGACGACGACATTCGAAACCTTTGCCGCCTTTGATCAGCTTTTTCCCACCAACACTTTCCTTCAATTTCAGCTTGGCGCTGATCTGCCGCGTCACACCGACATTTCTCCGCAGAAACTTTTCTTCCGAACCGCGGTGGGCCAAGCTCTGGCGAAGGATCACGGCCTGGGGCGGATGTTTTCTCCGATGGTTGAATTCGTCGCAGACCGCGAACTTGTCAATCGCGCTATGACGAACTGGGATGTTGTTCCCGAGATGCAGGTCACCATCAGCCGACGTCAACATATTCGCGCCGACATTGGTGTGAGCACGCCCGCGAATAACACTGCGCATCGCTCGCCTCAAGTCGTCTTCTATATTTTGTGGGACTGGGCGGACGGAAGGTTGAACGAGGGATGGTGATGCGCGCGCGATTTATGATTTGCGCGGTGATGCTGGCGACTCTGAGCGTGCATCCGTTGCTGCACGCTGCTGAAGACGCAGATTCAAAGCCGCAGTTTCACACCTCCGACCGATGCGTGGGATGCCACAACGGTATGAAGACAGCTTCCGGTGCAGACTTCTCCATCGGAATGGACTGGCGCTCAAGCATCATGGCCAATTCCTCGCGCGACCCGTACTGGCAGGCCAGCGTGCGCCGCGAATCACTTGACCATCCTGAATCGAAAGCAAAGGTCGAAAACGATTGTTCGAATTGTCACATGCCAATCGTCCATTTATCGGCAAAGGCAGATGGCAAGCAGGCTGAGGTTTTTTCGCACTTGCCATTTAATTCCGACAACAAAAACAACGATGAGGCGGTGGACGGAGTTTCATGCTCAGTGTGCCACCAAATTTCTAAGACAGGTCTCGGAACCCGCGCTACTTTCAACGGCGAAGTGCAGATTGATCGCGCTCCGGCAAAGGATGAAAGGCCAGAGTATGGCCCGTTCGAGATCGATGCCGGACACAAACGGGTCATGCAATCGTCAACCGGCGGGTTCATGCCGATGGAAGCCGCGCACATTCGCGATTCTGCGCTCTGTGGATCTTGCCATACGCTTTACACGCAGGCCATCGGCAAAGATGGCAAAGAAGTTGGCGTACTTCCCGAACAAATGCCCTATCTGGAGTGGCAGCACAGCGACTATCCCGCTCGCAGCACCTGCCAGTCGTGCCACATGCCCGAGTTGCACGAAGCTTCGCCGATCACCGCCGTGTTTGGCCAGCAGAGGCTGGGTTCGCGTCGCCACGTTTTTGTGGCGGCAAACTTTCTCATGCAGCGCATGTTAAGTAATTTTCGCGGCGATCTATCCGTCGAAGCGCTGCCCGCGGAACTTTCTGCCGCGGCCGACCGCACTGTCACCTTCCTGCAGTCAGAGACGGCGCGCGTCAGCATTCGCGATATCGGCCCCGCTTCATCGGGATTAGCTGGAGGATTGCAGTTCGAATTATTCGTGGAGAACTTAGGTGGGCACAAGCTCCCAACCGCGTACCCATCGCGCCGCGCCTGGCTGCACGTGACCGTTTTCAACGACAAGGGCGCGAAAGTCTTCGAGTCAGGCGCTCTGAATAAAGATGGATCGATCGTCGGGAACGACAACGATGCCGATCCGACTCGCTTTGAGCCACACTACCGCGAGATTACGAGCCCCGAGCAGGTTGAGATTTACGAGCCGATTCTCGAAGATTCCGAGCACCATGTCACTACCGGCCTGCTAGCTGCTGTCGGCTATTTGAAAGACAATCGCCTGCTGCCCTCCGGCTTCAACAAGGAGACTGCCGACCACGACATCGCTGTCGTAGGAGAAGCCGCACAGGATGCCGACTTCACCGATAAAGGAAGTCTGGTGCGGTACTCCGTCCCGACCAACGGGGCGACTGGCCCGTTTCACGTCGAAGCCGAGTTGATGTATCAGCCCATCGGTTTTCGCTGGGCGCATAATTTGAAACCGTATGACGCTGCCGAGCCAAAGCGTTTTGTTGAATACTACGACGCGATGTCGGCGGCAAACGCGGTAGTTTTATGTAAGGCGCAGGCAACACAGTGAAGCGTCGTCAAGCGCAGTCATTTTTCAGTTCGTAACAGCGAAAACCCATTTGAAAGCACTCCAAACGATCGCGGCATTCTGCTTCCTGCTCCCAACTTTGTTCTTCGCTCAGACAGTTGATTCCCACGGCAGGGTCCCTGAAACGTCTACCTGGCGCGGCGATCACCACATGCACCTCGCCTCTCCCGCGTTATGTCGACTGGTGGGCGATTGCCTGCAATCGAATCATCCGCCCGCGGTTTATGCGGCGGACGCGGTGCGTGTGCTTGACGAGGCTCATGTTGAGAAAGGAGTGATTCTCTCTTGCGCCTATCTTTACGGAATGCCGTCACTTCGCTTGAAGCCTAAAGATGTGGCAAAGCGTGCCCGGATGGAAAACGAATTCACGGCGGCCGAGGTCGCAAAGTATCCAGGGAGGCTGGTTGGCTTTCTTTCGGTGGATCCGCTCCAGGATTCGGCCATCGATGAAATTCGCCATTGGCGAGGTAGCCGTCAACTCATCGGTCTAAAACTCCACTTCTCCGCTTCCAAAGTAAATATCCGAAACGCGGACCAGCGGCGCCGCGTTGCGAAAGTCATAGCGACGGCCGCCGAGGAGCATCTTCCTTTAGTCATTCACGTTGGAGGCGGGAAATTCAATGCTTCCGACGCCGAACTCTTCATTCGGGATGTGTTGCCGAGCGCGGGTTCATCCCAGGTGCAAATCGCTCATGCCGGAGGAGGCCTGCCTGCCATGGACGGCAACAATTTGGCGGTGCTGAGCGTCTTTGCCGACCATATCGCTCACAACGATCCGACAACCCGTAACGTTGTCTTCGATCTCTCGTTTGTGCCAACACCTGACGCGCCTCCGAAATTACTGGCCGCCCTTACTGAACAGGTGCGAAGAATTGGGATCAAGCGATTCTTCTTCGGCTCGGATTTCAACGAACAGACCCCGCAACAGGAGATCGACAATTTGTACAAGCTGGATTTCACGAATGAAGAGTGGGATGTCTTGAGGGGGAATTGCGCCCCGTGGTCCTGCTGAGGAAGAAGTACTATCCTGAGATCTCAAGCGATCCCAAAACTATAAATTGTTCCTTATTTCATTCCAGTCAAAATATAATCGGTCAGAATCTTTTCAGTCTGTTCGTGCATGCCATGTGTGTTGTAATTCGAGCTCGTGATGACCACGCACAATTCTAGTGAAGGAATTACAACTACCTTATTCCCTCCATTTCCTGACATGAAGAAAGCTGGATAGTCTTTTCCTCCGGCTTTGAAAGTCTTGAGCCACCACAGATAGCCATACTCAGTATTTTCGTCGATTCTCGCGTGTGGCTGGGTTGAGTTTTTGATCCACGCCTCGCTTAAAATCCGCTTTCCTTGCCATTCGCCGCCATTCAGATACAACTGAGCGATCTTCAATAGATCGCGGCTGCTCAAGCGTAAGCCGCCTCCGGTCTGCGGAATGTTCATTGGTGAGTAGACCCATTCCACGTTTGTAATACCGAGCGGCCTGAACAGCTTTTCCTGGGCATAACGATCGGTGCTCTGGCCTGTAAGCACTCCAAGTGCTTCGCTAAGCGTGAAGACCCCGCCAGTGCAGTAGCTAAAGAATCGTCCATAAGGTGGCGCCTCGGCTTTTTCTCCGGTCCTCATACGTCCGCGTATGGGCAAGTCGAGGATGAATTGAGTCCAGTCCTCCACCAGATACATGCGTTCCTCGTTACCGCGGGAAGCGTCATTCCAATCGTCGCACTCCAGAATCGAACTCATAGTCAGGAAGTCTTCAACCGTGATTGCGGACTTGCGCGGGTCCGGATTTTGCATGCGGCGCGCATGCTCTGGCAACAGCTTCAGAATTTTGGCGTCGACGCCGCTGAGTTTTCTTTCATCGATCGCGATGCCGACCAGAGCATTTGTCACACTCTTCGTGGCTGAACGCGTGTCCCGTAACGTGGTCGCTGCGCCATCAAAATACCCTTCGTATGCAAGCTTTCCGTGACGTGCAATGAGGACGCTGCTGATCTTCTTGAACTCGCCAGAACGGATGGCAGTTTCAAGCGTGCGCAAGGCGTCGCCGTCGAGTCCGCTTTCCCCGGGGGAGCTCGTAGCGAAATCTGTGTTGACTGAGGCGGGATCCGAGATTTGCGATGTTGCCAATCCCGATCCGAGGAGGAGGAAAGCCATCGCAACGATTGCCATCAAACCACGGGCGGAAGAAGTTTTCATAGAGAGCGCCTTTCTCTGTTTGACGGCGCAGACCATACGTCGTTAGCAGAACCGGGCTGCAAGTTACTGCTAAAGCGGGACTTCCGGTTCTCGTTGCCTTCGTAACTTTCGCCGGATCGCGGCATCCTATTCCCTGAGTCGGGAGAGAAGGTCGATGCAAAATCGCCGTCAATTTCTGGGAAGTACCGCCATGGCAATCACCTGCGGAAGCTTGCTCGCGTGCTTCAAAGGCTCCGTTTTACCCGCTGCGAATGCTAAAACTTCACGAGCAGACGACAACCAATCAGAGGCTCAGCCCGTAACCATCGTCCGCTTCAGCGATTCGGGAGAGAATCTTGGCCGTGTCGAAGTGCAAAAGGTGCGCAAGCCCGACGAGCAATGGAAGAAGCAGCTATCGTCCCTTCAATTTCAGGTCACGCGGCAGCAGGGCACAGAGATGGCCTTCACTGGCCAATATTTCAATCTGCATGACAAAGGGCTCTATCGCTGCATCTGCTGCGAGAATGCGCTTTTCACTTCCGACACGAAGTTCGACTCCGGCACAGGATGGCCGAGTTTCTGGGCTCCGATCGCGAAGGAGAATGTCCGCACTTCAAGCGACACGAGTCTTGGAATGAGTCGTGATGAGGTCTCATGCACGCAATGCTCGGCACATCTTGGCCACGTGTTTGACGACGGTCCGCAACCGACTGGCCTGCGCTTCTGCATGAATTCTGCGTCGTTGAAGTTTATAAAGCACGGATAGCGGAATGACCCGCGGGTCGATGACCTGCTAGTTGACGATCCGCTGGTGGAGCCTTTGTTCCTGCTCCTGAAATCCAGGAGCGGGGGTTTCCTCAATCACGAGCGTCAGAATGGGCGGGCTGTAGCTGCCAGGATTCTCCGCTCAGACTCGGCTGTTGGGTATTGTTCAGGCGGTACAATGGTTGCGTGGGCGGCGCAGACTTTGAGAAAGACAGCCTCTGATCCGGCATTAGAAAACTCTTTGATTGAATAGCCGCAGAACAGTGTGAAGGAATGTTCAAGGGCCAGATTCTCCCAAACACTTTCGAGTGCGAGCAGAGCTTCACAATCGCGCTGTTCCCACAGTAGTGATACCAATTCACCAAACACCATCGCACGCGGATGATCTGTGGTGGCGGCCCGGTTTGCATCCGCAAGAATGCTATGAACGCGGCGCCGGAATCGCGAAAAATCAGCCACCCCAGTCTGCAGGCATTCGGCCAGAGCCTCCTGCGCGTCGATGGCAAAATACTTGCCCGCCTGGGCATGGTGAGCGACGTCGATACCTCGCCGATGCAGAGTTGCAGCGATTGCGCGCTGATGCGCATCGGTGGCCAAGACTACAGCACTGTCGCCTGCCCGCAACGCGCTTATCACGAACTCGCTAGTGAAGCGCACAAGCACTTGATCGGCAAAATAAAATTGAACAGCGTGGGTGTAGAGCCGGTGGTCGCAGCCTGGAGAACCGGCAGGTGTGTAGGAATTGTCGAGATCACAAGGCAGGCTCATTCGATCCCCTCCGGAATACGAACTGCTGAAGATCGCCCACCCGCACATTAGGAAACATCGTGGATGGCACGATACTCTTGATGTTCCGCTCAAGAAAGCCGCGGATTCTAGACAATACGAATCTTGCGCCGATCGCCATGATTTGTCCACTCATGAATACAACAGGGTGGACGTTCGAGTAACCTAATCAGCACGGCAGGGTTTTTGGGGGAAGCGTCCTGCCTTCCCCCTTGGGACCGAGGCCCCCGAGAAAGCGGCTGGACGGGCGCATTCCGGCACAGTAGCGAACGCGCCCGGCGCGTTGCAAATTGCCATTACTTCTGCACCGCCGGTGCAATCGCTACTCCGCCTACGCTGCTTTGCACGGCGACGGAAGTCAATGGGCCGACCACTGTGGCCTGACCAACAAACTTGCCGACATTCACTAACGGGATGCTGCCAATTGAAGCTCCAGTGCTGGGGTTATAGAGCTGGAGCGCAGATACGCGATCGGTGCTGGAAGCTTTTACGTGCAGCAGAGACTTGCTCACCGTATATTCTGCCTTTGTGATCACGACAGTTGCAGCCTCCTTGCGCACGGTGACCTGTGCACTAGTCGTTGCTCCCAGAAGTGCAGCGGTTACAGCCACGACCGTATCAGAGGGGACTGGAAGCGCTGAGAGCGCGAATGTTGCCGTCGTCGCCCCGGGCGCTACCGCTACCGTTGCTGGTACCGAAAGCTTGCCTGGTTGCGCGCTTGAGAGATTGACGACCACGCCATTCGACGCGGGTACGCTCAAAGTAATTGTTCCAACCGCTTTATCGCCCCCGAACATGCCGATCAAACTTGCGGGAGCAACCGAGATTGAGGAGAGGGATTCGGGCGGCTCCACGTTGAGAACGGCTTTCTGTTTGATCGCGTGATAAGTGCCGGTGATCGTCGCTGTCGCGGGCGCGGCTACGCTCTGAGTTGTGATGGGGAAGGTAGCACTTTGCGATCCTGCGGGGATCAGCACCGATGTCCCACCAGGCAAAGTTGCAGCCGGGTTACTGCTCGTTAACGTTACAAGTGCGCCACCCGCCGGAGCCGGGCCGCCGACTGAAACCGTACCGGTCGTAGACGCTCCGCCAACCAGGAACGAGACTCCGGTCGTGAGCTGAGCCAGCAGTGGCGGATGACCAAACGTGTTCAGGGCAACCACAATGCCCTTACCATTGGCGATGACCACGTCGGGGGCTCCATTGTGGTCGAGATCTGCAGCCGCCGTGAATGCGGGCGAGCCACTGGCGCCGATTGAAGTAATGCCGAAACCCGCTTCTACCTTAGTAAAGAAGCCGTCGCCATTGCTCAAGAACAAGCCTCCGACCGGTTGGTTAATCCCTCCCAGCGTCGGTGAGCCGGCGCCGAAGATGTCATTCTTCGTGTCGCTGTCGAATTTGGCCGCGACAACGTTCCCGAGGCCATTGAAGTTGGAAATTAAGGAAGGGGCCCAGGTTCCATCGGGCAATCCGAAAGCGATCAAGCCAGTAATCGCATGGAAGCTTATGAATTGGCCGGCCAGATCGGGGATGCCGTCACCGTTGGAGTCAGGCACGGCGCTCAAACCCTGCACGGGAAGCGCCTGGCCCAGAGTAAATGTTCCGTCTCCATTGCCCAGCATTTGCACGCCGCCGGCGAGAAAGTCCTGCTTGCCGTCGTGATTGAAATCGCCTGTGAAGACAAGCGTTGAAAGACCATTGAGCGAGGTGTCGCTGACCGTGAACGTTCCGTCGCCACTGCCAAGTAAAATTTCTACCGGCGAAAGCGAACCGGTCCCCACCGCTAGGTCGAGTTTGCCATCGCCGAAGTCGGCAGCTGCCATGCTCAGCGCGCCCAAGGTAGTCGTGTTGATCGCGGGCTGAAAAGTGCCGTCTCCATTGCCGAGCAGGATGCTGACAGAATTCTCCGGCGGGCCGCCCGGAGCAGGGGCGGGATTTGCCGGGTTAGATTCGTTTGCTACCGCTATATCGGCCTTGCCGTCGTTGTTAAAATCGCCGACTACGATAAAGCTTGGATTGCCTGCGGGCACGATTTTCTTGGCAGGAAGAAAAGTTCCGTTCGGCCTGCCAAGAAGGACGCTGACACCACTGCCGGTAAAGACGAAACCATTCGCGATGACGGCATCCAGAACGCCTTCCCCGTTCACGTCGGCTAGGGCGACCATTGAGGCGCCGGGAGAGGGGTATGTTATCGGAGTTAGGAAGTGCGGAATTTGGGCGAAGACAACCGAAAGCTGTCCGGCAACGAGTAAGAATAGGGCGAAGTGGGCGATACGGTTTAACAGTTTCACGAGAGACAGCCTTTCAAAAGTTGGCATTATGTTCTGAACAGACAAGAAACGATTGCAGCGTCCGGTGAGTTCATTCGTGTCCTTAAGTTGTTCAGTCTGGAAACAAGAGCAAGTTAGTCGACTTGTAACTTCAAGTTGTCAAGGTTTCGTCAAGAGAACGTAAAGGCTAAGGCTACGGGCAATGAGGAGTGTTGAAACCGATCGGACGGCTTCGCTACTGCGCGATTAAGCCAAAGGCCTGCTCGTCAGCGATGGCGAAGCCGCCCAAATCGAATTACGGTAGGGTCAGCTTAAAAGCAGTGCCCTTGCCAAATATTCCGCCCTGTGTCGTGGTTCCATACAGGGTGCCTTTCGTCATGGTCAGAGGAGTGTTGACCGCAAACCCATCTGGTCCCGTGAACGTATGAAGGGCAACTTCTCTGTAGGATTTGACCGACCCGCGCGGTGGACGCAGCATGAAGATTACGTTTCCCGCCGTACCGAAGAGTTGCCCCCATGAATTCGAGATCACACCGTTATTCGGACTGGTGCCGTCAGCACCGCCGGTAAAGGTATAGAGAATCGTTTCAGTCCAGGCGTCCCCGGCCACCGCGGGCGGATTCAAGCGGAAAACTAGTCCGTTTTGATCCGCTCCACCACCGGATGCCGTGCCGAAAAGCACTCCGTCGGGCCCAAGGAGAAGACGACCCCCCGGCAGCGTGCCGTCCGTGAAGTTGAATGAGTAGATGACTTGTTCGGTCCAAGATCCGCCGCTGGTTGCGGGAGGTGACAGCTCATAAACCGCGCCGAGATTGTTTGCGCCGCCTTGTGCGGTGACTCCAAAGAAATTGCCGCTGCTGTCTCGCACCAATTCACCAGAGGGGTCCGCGGCATCTCCCGATCCTTGGAAGGTGTAGAGGATGTGCTGCGTCCAAGTCGAAGTGTGGGGAGCAGGCGGCGTGAGCAGGTAGAATGCTCCGAAATTATTTTCTCCGCCTTGATCAACACCATAGAGACCTTCAGGAGCGACAAACAATCCCAGATTCGAACTGACAACGTCGCCTGGAATCGTTCCGAAGTTATGGAGAATTTTTTCCTTCCACGCGTCGCCGGCAGTGACGGGCGGAGTTAGTCGGTACACGGTGCCCAAATTAACTGTTCCGCCACGTAAGGTCGTCCCCAACAACTCGCCGTCGCTCGTCATGACGGGGCGGCTCTCTGCAATTTGCCCGTCATTGGGCGGCCCGTTGAATCGGCGCAAAATGGTTTCCGTCCACGCCTGACCAGCTACTGCCGGAGGCGAAAGTTCAAAGACGGTTCCGCCGCGCCCTGCTCTCCCGCCGAAACCCGTGGCTCCGAAGAGATTTCCGTTCTTGTCGATGATTACGCCAGATCCGGGCGCGGTAGCGTCATTGAAAAATGCGCCGAAGTTGTAGAGAGTTGTCAAGGTTTGGCCGAAAGCATTGCAGGCGAATAATGACATCACCAACATGAATGAAGCGCGAAGCGCTAAACGATGAATTGGGCTTTGAGCGGCGGTTTGATTAACGCGGCTAGATGTGTTCACTGAAAAATCTCCTGGATATTGGTCTGACTCGATTGTTAATTGCGCCCTCGCTCTCCCTGTAGGCAGAGCAAAGGGCGCATCATTTTGGCAGCGCCCTGGCGATAACTTCGGCGGAGACGGGCATTCCCCCGCAGAAATTGCTTCCTGTTCTTTGAACCTTCAATTACCAGAGTTAGCTAACCTATGGCCTAATCGGTCCCATCAGCTTCGTCGCGCTTTGTACCTGTGACAAATGTGAGGGATGGCGAGGAGTCGATATTTTTGAGTTAAGAATGGGGTGATCTTGCGGAGTACGAAATTCACAGCTGAACCCTCTCGAAATTTAAATCGCAGCGGGGCGGCGGGACAGCATCTTCATGGTCCAGGGCTTCAGAATCCTGACAGTCTTCTGCTTCCCCCCGCTGGGTTATTGAAAGAGTTTTACAACACACAACAAAGACTGGTTGTCATCGATTTGTAAAAGAATTGAAAGACGAGGTCGGCGCGGCATCTGAGGGTTTCATGAACGCAAAAATGCCCGCGATTCGTAAGAATCGCGGGCATATCGTGTTTCTCAAGATCGTTTGGAAGACGATCGGTAGCGTTACCTAGACAGCGGTAACGTTCTCCGCTTGCCAGCCTTTCGGGCCCTTGGTCACGTCGAACTGCACGGTCTGGCCTTCTTGCAGGCTCTTAAAGCCGCCAGCTTGAATAGCGGAGAAATGCACGAATACGTCTTCGCCATTTTGACGGCTGATGAAACCATAGCCCTTGGCGTCGTTAAACCACTTCACTGTTCCTTGTTCTGCCATTGATGTTCCTATTCTTGTTTCTGATTGAAATAAGCTGAGAAGATTCGCTGCTGGAGAGGTTTGGTGGCGCTGGTTGGCGGTACCGACCTGCAACTGCTCGTGAGTCAAACTTAGCGACTTCCAGTCTAGCATACGGTCAAGAAAAAAAGCAATAATCGAGTTACCTGAGAACAAAAAGACGAATCAACGGCCGGTAACCCCAATTGAACATTGAAGTTAGGAAAAAAACCTATGATTGCGATCTTAACGCTCGACTTGCGGATCGAAGCCGCCCAGTCCTTGAAAGACAAACGGCAGGTCACTCGAAGTCTTAAGGACCGTCTTCGTTCATCCTTTAACGTCTCGGTAGCAGAACTTGATCCGAGTCCGCTATGGAACCAGGCAACGATCGGTGTAGTCAGTATTTCCCATTCACGAGACTATCTGGACGGTCTCATGAAGAACGTAGAACGTGCCGCTAATCGCATCACCAACAACGCTGGCGCGGAAGTGGCCGACTCCTTTGTGGAGTTCATCTGAAGCGCTTCGATGCGGGATATCGTTGAACTGTCTCCGGGCTAACCACTTCTCTTGCCCGCATAAACGTTAGCTTTTTCTGATATTCTGACAAGTTTTCCCTTAGTCGAGGTGAGCTTTGGAGCATCGCGGGCAGAAATATCATCGAGGGCGGTTGAGCGAAGCCATCCGCGAGGAGATTGAGACCATCCTCGAAGGTGAATTGGCCGATCCGCGCATCGGCCTTGCCAGCGTGAGTGCCGTGCTGATGGCACAGGACGCGCGCTCTGCACGCGTGATGGTGACCGTGGCGGGAGATGAAACTGAGGCCGAGCGTACGTTGGAAGGACTGGCCGCCGCGAAGAATTATGTAAGGCACGAGATCGCCGAGCGTTTGCGCTTACGTCGGCCTCCGGAACTTTATTTTCAGATTGATCGCGCCGATGAATTGGAAGGTAGAGTCGACCAACTTCTGGCTCGTGAGAAAAAGCGTAATAAAAAAAAGGGTGGCGCAACGCTCTAGGGTGTGGCTCTAGTAAACCGCTGCGCCAACAAAGAACGGACATGCTGGATCGCGTCCTACAGGAAATTCGAGCGCGCCAACGTTTTGTCGTGACCTCGCATGCTCGGCCCGACGGTGACGGCATCGGTTCGGCCCTGGCGTGCGGCCAGATGCTACGTGTAATGGGCAAGGAAGCCGTTGTGGTGATGCATGACGGCGTACCCCGAATTTATCAAAATCTGCCTTTCGCGGATTTGGCAGTCCGAGCTAATGAAGTTCCTCCCAACGACGCCGTGATCCTGCTGGAGTGCGACAGCACGCGGCGCACACTTCTCGGCGGTCTCGACAAGTGTTTTCTGATCAACATCGATCATCACGTCAGCGGCCGAACTTTTGCCGACGTCAACTGGATTGACTCGACCGTCATGGCTACCGCTGAACTCGTCTATAAGCTCGTGCGCCGGGCGTGCGTGCCGGTGGACCGCGACATCGCAACCTGCCTCTACACCGCTCTCATGACCGATACCGGCTCTTTTATGTTCGAGGGCACCAACGAGCACACATTCACAGTGGCACGTGAATTAGTCCTTGCCGGAGCCGACCCGGCTCACTGCGCGCGCCCGATTTACTTTGGACACTCCACCGCGAAGATGCGGCTACTGGGGGCTGCATTGTCGAATCTGCATCGGGAAGGATCGCTCTCGTGGATCTCAGTGACGCAGGAGGAGATGAAAAAATTCGAGGCGCGCGAAGAAGATTGCGAAGGCTTGGTTAACTACGCGCTTTCGATCGCTGACGTGCAAGTGGCCGTTTTTTTTCGCGAGCTCCCCAATAAAAGATTTCGCGTGAGCCTGCGTAGTAAGGGCGAAATTAACGTTTCAAAAATCGCCGAACATTTTGGCGGCGGCGGCCATAAGTGCGCCAGCGGTTGTGCTCTCGATGGACCCCTTGATCTCGCGGTTTCGCGGATTACTGATCTCTTGCGCGCGGAGTCTATACTCTAACGCTTACCGTCACTAACAAATCCGCCCACCCTAGATGGCTTTTCAGCCCAATCCGCAAACGCGAACGCGCGTCTTACTGCTGGCCAGTTGCGGCTTTCTCTTTTTCTACGGCCTCGGCTCCTTTGGTCTCGTCGGCGCGGATGAGCCACGCTATGCCCAGGTCGCGCGTGAGATGCTCAGCCGCCATGATTGGATCACTCCAACGTTGCAAGGGCAGGCGTGGTTGGAAAAGCCGGTCCTATACTACTGGCAGGCGATGCTTTCGTTTCGCTTAGGCGGAGTGACGTCGCAGATGGCCCGCATTCCGTCCGCGTTCGATGCTTTATTGCTGGTGGCTGCGATTTATTTCTTTCTGCGCCGCTTCTACCCGGGTTCGGAGGTGGACGGAGCGATCATCACCGCGAGTTCCATCGGGATCATAGCTTTTTCTCGAGCCGCCGCCACAGACATGCCGCTTGCGGCGACTCTCTCGATCGCCCTGCTCGCATGGTATGCGTCATATGAAGCCGATCAAGCGAAGGCAGCGAGCTTAGCCGGCGCCGACAGGCGCCCCTACCTCGCAACTTTCTATGTTTTTCTCGCGCTCGGCACCTTGGCAAAGGGTCCAGTGGCTCCCGCTTTTGCGGCGATCATTATTTCTGTCTTCTGCGCGTGTCAGAAAGACTGGTCCCAACTCATGCGGACGTTTTGGGTCCCGGGAATCGCCCTTTATCTGGCCGTGGTGTCGCCCTGGTACGTGGCGGTGCAGCTACGAAATCCTGAATTCTTTCGCGTATTCATACTGCAACACAATCTCGCTCGTTTCTCGCAAGATGTCTACCACCACCGACAGCCATTTTGGTTTTATGCTCCGGTTTTTCTGGTGGCGATGTTGCCTTGGAGTTTCTTGTTGTTATTGACGGTGGTAGTTCGGTTGCGCGAAATTCTCACCCGGCGGAAGAACCGTTTTTCTTATCCGAAGTTTTCGTGGCAAATTTTTCTGCTTATCTGGATGATCCTTCCAGTTGTGTTCTTTAGCGCCTCGCAATCGAAACTTCCCGGATACATTCTTCCCTCACTTCCAGCCGGGGCACTTCTCGTCGCGGACTATCTCGCATCTCTTCGGCGCGAGCAGACGCGGGCCGAGCCTCATCCTCGTCCTGAGCGACAGTTGTGGCGGTACTATGCTGTGGGCCACGGCCTGCTCTGCGGATTGCTCATTTTTGTCGCGTGCCTGGCACCGGGTCTTATCGTGGTTCATCGTCCTCTCGCTGAAAAAGCAACTTACATGGGCGCCCTCGTTGGACTCTTGGCGGCAATCGTGATTAGCGCATCCCTCCTTGGGCGATCTGGAATGCGTCTCCTCACGCGTGTCACCTTGATCGCGGTCGTGCTGAGCGTAGCCGTCGTCATTCGCCAGGCGGCGCCTATCATCGATGCAACGGAGTCCTCATATCCCGTCGCTGCGGGCATTCGATCGTTCTCCCACGAATCGGTCCCGCTAGCCGTCTTCGGGATCAACCGGGCACAGCAGTACGGATTAGAGTTCTATCTCAACAGCGCGGCATATATGTATGACAAGGGAAGCATCCCGTCCGCACCTCATGTGCTAGTGGCAAAACAGAATTCTCAAGCCGAAGTAGTTACTGCCGTACGTGGACGCCGGGTATCATATTTGGCTGGCTTTCCGGCGCAGAAAGTAGATTTGTATTGGGTTGGACAGTGACGTTGAAAAGTGGCGCCGTCGAATAGTTCGAACGCGGCCCACAGAGCGATCAGAGGTAAGGTTCAGCGGAGAAGTTTTTCGCCCCGAGCAGACTATGGAAATTCTCGATCTTCGACATTTCGCTTCGGCTGATCTTCGGCCACTGCTCGAAGAAGAAATTTCAGCCTGGGGCCGGCTGCTCTCGTGGGACTACACCATCTCGGCTGAAATGATTCTGCGGTATATGGATGCGAAAATTCTTCCCGGATATGCCGCCATCGAACGGGGAAATATTTTCGGGTATTCGTTTTTCGTCTATGAACAAAATAAGGGCGTCATCGGCGATCTTTTTGTCCGCGAGACGAGATCGCCTGACCGGCAAGAAGTCGAGGAACAGCTGCTTACCCACGTAATTGAGACGCTGCAGCAGTCCCCTGGCATTCATCGTGTGGAGGCGCAACTGCTGGCACATCAGACTGGCGAAGTTGCGCGCCCCTTCTTGGAACAGGGATTTAGCCGTCATCCCCGCGTATTCATGAATTTTAGAATTGGAGCGCAGACTCCCTCCGCTTCGGGTTTGAAGCAGCAATTTGAAATGCGACCTTGGTCGGAGCAGCAATATCAATCCGCCGCCGCCCTCATCACTGCGGCATACCGAGGTCACGTCGACTCAGAGATCAATGATCAATACCGCACGCTTGCCGGTTCGCTCCGCTTTCTCAACAACATTGTGCGCTTTCCAGGATGCGGCACTTTTGACCCGCAAGCGTCCTTTTTAGTGTTCGAACGGCGCACTCACACCCTAATAGGGCTGATTCTGTGCTCGCAAGTCCGCGCCGACGTAGCGCACGTCACCCAGGTGTGCGTTCTCCCGGAGTTTCGTTCTTCAGGGCTGGGAGAGGCCATGCTTTCTGCCTCCACTCGGAATCTTCGCGGCCGCGGATTTCGTTTCATTTCGCTAACCGTCACCGAAGCCAACGACCGGGCGATCGCCTTGTACAAGCGCATCGGGTTTGAATCCGCAAGAGTGTTTGACGCTTTTGTGTGGGAGGGATGATGAAGAGAGCTGTGGAAATAAAAACCGCTGCGTCATCCTTCCCCGTGACGACGCAGCGGATTGAATGGAAACCGGAGTCTCGTGCCTTATTTCTAGAAAAAAGACTCATTACCCAGTTGGAAATCACACATCGCCGAGGGGGCTAGCTGAAGATCCGTCCGAGTTCGGCTTCCATCTTGTAATAACAATATTGTCAGGTAAAACCCTTCGAATTGGTAGGGAAAACGATTTAAGTTCCATTTGAATGTGTGGATTTATACAGTTCTCCAAGTAAAGCTGATAAGGGGTCACTCAAGACCTAAATAAGTTCTTAGCGATGAACATAGCGTTTGCGGGGCGCTCTGCCAGTCGGCGCATGAAATACGGATACCACTCCGTACCGAATGGAATATAAACCCGTACCTTCCAACCTTCTTTCACCAACCCTTGCTGCAAGTCTCGCCGTATGCCGTGAAGCATCTGGAATTCAAAGGCGTCGCGCGGAACATTCTCGCGGATAGCAAAGGCTTTTGCCTCATCAATGATCTTTTCGTCGTGGGTGGCCAATCCGTGATAGACCCCACTCTTCATGAGTGTTTTCATCAGCTTGACGTAGTTCGCATCTACCTCAGACTTCTGCTGAAGCGCGATTTCGGCCGGTTCTTTGTATGCCCCTTTGCAGAGCCGTATGCGAATCCCTTCGGAGAGAAGCTTTTCGATGTCGAGTTCAGCACTCCGCATGTACGACTGGATGACCGCACCCACGCATCCTTTGTTCTCCGGGATGCGATGCAGTTCGTGAACGAAATCGAGGGTACGCTTCGTGTAGGGTGATCCCTCCATATCGACCCGCACGAAGTTCTTTGGAGACATGGTCGCGGCCTTCGCTACAAGACCCCGCACGATCCCGTATGCCAACACTTCGTCCACATCCAGGCCCATGTGGGTTAGCTTCAGGCTCACGTTTGCGCTGAGTTTATGGGAGGCGATTTCGTCCAGCAACTGATAGTAAAGCTTGGCACTTTCGCGGGCTTCATCCGCGTTGGTGACATTTTCCCCCAGGTTGTCGATCGAAACGCCGGCGCCAAATTGATTGACCGCAGCAGCGGCGCGGATCGCGTCCGCGACCTCTTTACCTGCCACAAAGCGCGCCGAAGTGCGTTGTCCAAGGCGGGAACGTTCAGCGATCCCTCGCAAGGAACGGCTCTCCGAAAGCGCGATGAAGAAAGCCCTTAGCACGGGAAACCCAGAGTTGAAGAAATCGATTGCGGATTGAGACTGCCACAGACGTTCATTGGCATTCCATTATTTTTTAACACATTTTGCGTACAGGCGCGGTTTGGTGCTTTTGCAAGGGAATCTGCAACGCTCGCATTATTATATTGACTAGTCATATGACTAGTTAATATAACTTTAATTTGAGGTTAAGATATGGCTTCGTGGCAGCTGCAAGAAGCGAAAGCTCGATTCAGTGAATTTCTCGATGCGACGATCGAGCGAGGCCCGCAGGTGGTTACCCGCCGCGGTGTCGAAACCGCGGTTTTCGTCGCGATTGAAGAATGGAGTCGGATGCAAAGGGCGGCGCGGCCCAGCCTGAAAGACTTGCTACTCTCCCCCAATGGTCAGATCGAAAATCTTGCGCCAACTCGGGGGACCGCGCGCCGCAGAAACGCTCCGGAGTTTGAGTGAAGCAGTACCTGCTCGACACCAACGTGGTCTCGGAGCTGCGCAGATCTCGTCCCCATGGCGCAGTGATCGCATGGCTCAATAGGTTAGACGAGGAGCAGATATTTCTTTCATCGGTCACTTTGGGTGAGTTGCAGACGGGTATCGAACTCACCCGACAGCAGGATGCTTCGAAGGCGAAAGAGATCGAGCGCTGGGTGGATCAACTAAGTGGTTCGTACAATGTCCTTGCCATGGATACCGGATGTTTCCGCGAATGGGGCCGGATCATGCATCGAAAAGCAAACAGCTTGATCGAGGATGCAATGATCGCGGCGACGGCGCGAGTCCATGACTTGATCGTCGCGACCCGCAATGAACGAGACTTCGGGCATTTCGATGTGGCTATAGTCAATCCCTTCAAAAACTAGCTCGTCTGACGGGCAGGCTGGACTACAGGGCCCTTCCACGCCGTCGTGTAGAATAAGCCTCTGAATATGGATTTAGCCGCAATTCAGCAATCCCTGCGCGAACGCAATATCGACGCTTGGCTCTTCTACGACCATCATCACCGCGATCCAATTTCCTATCGGGTCTTAGGGCTGCCGGACGGCTTGATGGTGACCCGGCGCTGGTACTACCTGATCCCTGCCGAGGGTGAACCTTCGAAACTGGTGCATAAAATTGAGTCTGGACATCTCGACTCTTTGCCCGGCAAAAAGCTTCAGTATGCTGGATGGCAGGAACTATTCTCGAACGTGAAGCAAATGCTGGGCCCACATCGCGATGTCGCGATGCAGTATTCGCCCAATAATTTTGTCTTCACCATTTCCATGGTGGATGCAGGAACGGCTGACATGATCCGCGGCCTAGGCAAGAACATTGTCAGCGCCGCGGACCTGATCGCACTTTTCGAAGCGACCCTGACTGACGAGCAGATCAAATCTCACTTTGCGGCGCGCGACGTGATCGATACTGTGACTGCGGAAGCGTTTAAGGAAATTGGGCGCCGCGTTCGTAACGGCGGAACGTACGAGCACGAGATCCAGCAATTTTTTATGGAGGCGTTTCAACGCGAGAACATGGTTACGGACGACCCACCAATCGTAGCCGTCAACGCGAACAGCGGAAATCCGCACTACGAGCCCAGCGCGAGCAAACCCGTTCCGATTCGCGACGGGGACTTCGTTTTGCTGGACGTTTGGGCGAAGAAGAATACTCCAAAAGCAGTTTTCTACGACATTACCTGGGTCGGCGCGGTCGGCACGCCGTCAGACCGGCAGCGGGAAGTTTTCAAGATCGTCAGCGAGGCCCGTGATCTCGGAGTGAAGACGGTTCAAAAGGGCGTTTCGTCAGCCAAGGGTATGGCCGGATGGGAAGTAGATCAAGCTGTCCGCAACCACATCAAGCAGGCTAATTTCGGAGAGTATTTCATTCATCGGACCGGCCATTCTATCGGCAGTGAAGTCCATTCGAATGGCGCCAATATGGATGATCTGGAGATCCACGATGAACGCCGCATTTTGCCCAACACTTTGTTTTCCATCGAGCCCGGCATCTACTTGCCGGAGTTCGGCGTGAGGCTTGAGGTTGACGTGCTTGTGCGGCAGGGAAGCGCCGAGGTCACTGGTAAAATCCAAAAAGAGATCGTGACCATATAAATGGCGAAGCCCACAGTCGATCGAATACCAGAAAAAAGAGCGGTGGATAAATCAAAGGTTGTGGCGCCGTCGCGTCCGCCGGAGTATCCGATCACGACGATGGCGATAGTCGCGCCGCTGGTTGGCTGGCTGATTCCGGGCGTCGGGCACCTCCTCCTGAAGCGGTACGGTCGCGGTTTGCTGCTGCTGATTTCGGTAGTGGCTATGTTTGTGATTGGTCTTGGCATGCAAGGCCGGATCTACAAACCGAATGGTGGCGACATTCTCGACATCCTAGGCTTTGTTGGAGACGTTGGCGCCGGCGTGCTCTACTTCCTCGCTCGCATAATGGACTGGGGCAACGTCATGGCAGCGAACGCCGCAGCCGACTACGGCAAGACGTTTCTTATCGTTGCCGGTCTGTTGAACTTTATCGCGGCGGCTGACGCACATCATATTGCTTTGGGGAAAAAGCCTTGAACACTAACTTGTCGCACTTTTCGGCGGCAGTCGTTTTCGCGCTCTTCGCCTCTATTGTCTTCGGAATCACCCAGCGCAACTCAACGCGCGAGCAAGTCCGCTACGGTCTCTACTGCTTTGCCATGTTTGTCGGCGGAGTCTTCGTAGCCGGTTGGGTGATGGCGTTTATCCGTCGCTAAAAATCCTCAAAGTTCGGCCTAAGTAGTTAGACAAGTCTGGCAACTCGCCTGATTGAACGGCACGCATCCGCAATTCCCAATTTCCTAGGGACGTCAGTGCTTATTCTGGAGGAATGGGCTGCAACGTGTCGCCCGGAGCCAGGGGCAGGTGCGCCGCCCCGCTGAGCATCCATCGTTCTGAGGGAGAGAAGGCGCGCCGGTAACGTTCGGAGTCGATCAATCTGTCGCGGCCCTCCGGCGTCAACCCTCGCATCCCACGTATCGCATCGTCGACCATAGCCCGGCGATCGGGGGGCAGCAATCGAAACTGTTGGTAAAGCTGACGGGCGCGCATTTTCTGCTCTGGTGTCAGATGTTCCCAGGTCTCCATGCGGGACAGTACACGCAACTGCTGCCAGGATGGCAAGCTCGAGAAATGCTGCAAACGATTCCGCAGCCGGTATTGTTCTGGAGGCGGTAACCGTCGAAATTGCCAATCATTCTCGAGCGCCCGTCGCTGTTCTTGCGGTGGCATATCTTTGTAGCGGCGAAGCCAATCACCGGCATGGCCGCCTTGACTCTGCGGCGGGCGGGATTGGTCCAGTTGCCGCTGGCGATCCTGTTGGCGCTGGGACTCACGGTCGCGCTGGTCGTACTGAGGACCGTTTTGCGGATATTGCCGCGGTGGATATTGCTGCTGCGGATATTGATTCTGCGACGAGTCCGGCTGCGAATATCGAGGAGGAGGAGGATCGGATCGCGAGTCGGGGTACGACGACTGTGCGAAAGCGGGAGCGATACACAACACCGCTGCCAGCCATCCTGTCACCCTCCCCGTCACCAACATCGACCTTCCCCTTTTGTTTCAAACCTTTTATTCAAGCAACTCCGCTTCATTCCTGCACGTGGGCGATGCTTCTACGGATTGGCAGTCACGTCATCCTGCACTTGCAGGTCGTCTAGCGTGTCGAAATTCGCATACAAGTCATCGTTGCTATCAAGTGCCTGCAAATCGCCTACCGCAGTGCCCGGCTCTACCGGCAAACCGAGCGCCGGAGGCTTCGTCGCGATACTCCCCGTTTCAACCAAGTACGACTGGTGAGTCACAGCCAGACCCAATCCGAGCGCTCCTGCAAATAAGACAGCAGCCAGCGACATGACCCATGCCGGACTGCGGAACCAGCTCCGCCAGGAGACTTCAGGGCGCGCCATCTCCTCACGCAGGCGGGCTTGAAGGCGCGTGTCGAAATAAGCCGACGGCTCAGGAGCCTCCCACTCACTCAGCACTGACATGGTGTTCTGCATCTCCCGCAGATCGAGAGCACACTTTTCGCACGAAGCGATGTGATCTCCGACACCGGGCGGCGCTGGGTTCATGCCGCCGACTTCGGCCAGGTCAGGTAACAGCTCGTGAATATCTTTACAGTTCATGGCGCTTCCCTACTTCCCTCCAACAAATTCCTTCAACTGTTCGCGCAGCGTTTCGTAGGCGCGAAAGAGCAGCGACTTGGTCGCGGATTCGCTTAGTTTTAACACTCCGGCAATCTCGCGATAGTCCATCTCCTGATACTTATGCATCACCACCGCCAAGCGCTGCCGCTCGGGCAAGGAGTTAACTTTGGCGCGGATCGCCGCCAGCCGCTCGCGCTTCAAAATTCGAGCCTCGGCGCCAGGAGCACCATCGGCCAGATCGGGTGTTGTACCCGTTTCCTGATCGGCTTCATCGAGTCGAACCGTGTTTTCAGGACGCTCGTGCCGTGTATCGCGGGCATGGTTCACCGCCAGATTCGTTGCAATGCGATAGAGCCAGGTGGTGAATTTCGCGCTCGGCTCATAGCTGGATCGAGAACGGTAAATCCGTAAAAAGACTTCCTGGGCCAATTCTTCCGCCGCCGCCGGATTATGGCAAAAACGAAACATGAAACCAACCATCGGACGCCGATATTTCTGCACCAGGTGGCCAAAGGAGGCTTCATCGCCCTCTTTGACTCGAAGCATCGCCTCAACGTCTGGATCAGTCTGGGCCGAAGTCGGGGCTGGGAGATCGACCGCGATAGCGGTCCCCTCTGCAAGCAAACTGGTAAGTGGCTCGCGACCCCGCAGCCGAGGATTCAGCAATCCGCGATCGATGACAACACTGCTCACATCGGTGTGAACCCCGTCTTGGGGGGAAAGTTGCAGCTCCCGTGACTTCGGTGCGAGCTCGGAAGTCTCCTCCCCTGAGGCAGTTACGTCGTCGGGCTCGGGAGTATTCGGGAGGGCCATGCCGGGTGCTAAAGAGAGGCTATCCGTCGCGACGTGGACGGTCAAGGGGTTGGAGACAGGAGCATGTTTTGAGGAAGGACGCACGGCCGCGGTTAAAAATTACTTAGAGAAACTGGCCGACGGGTTGCTCAAGCTTGCCTGTCGAACGCCGATCTATTCCTTGAGTGTAGGGTCAAAGTTTGCCGGCAACGTGGCATCAAGACGGAGCATCGCTTGTTCTTCTGATGACAGGAGACTTGGGCATTGCCGACGCGGCCGAACTGAAGAGAAAACTGCTTGAGGGCATACCTTCCCCCAAGGGACTGCAACTTGACGTTTCCCAAGCCGGCGATGTTGATATCACAATCATCCAATTACTCCTCGCGGCGATCACCGACGCGAGAAAAGCGGGCAAAGCTCTAGTCGTGAGAGGAGCGGTCGCAGCTAACCTCTCGGGCGCGGTCGCTGAGGCTGGCCTTACCGATTTTCTGTCTAAGGAGGCCGGTTGCGCTGAAAGCGAGCCCAATCGTTCAGAGCATAGTTCAGAGCACAGTTCAGAGCACAGTTCGGAGCATAGCTCACCCTCGACATCGAGATGCCAAAGATGGACGGACTAACCTTCCTGCGCAAGATCATGGCGCAGCATCCGATTCCGGTCGTGATCTGTTCCAGCCTGGCGGAGGAAGGAGCCCAGAGTGCGCTCAAGGCGCTTGAATACGGAGCGGTCGACATCATTACAAAGCCGCGGATGGGCAGCAAGCGGTTTCTCGAAGAATCGCGGGTCTTGGTCTGCCAGGTAGTGAAAGCCGCTGCCGGTGCTCGTCTCTCAAGCAAAACCCGTCATGTGGTCGAGCCCAAGCTCACCGCCGACTCGGTACTGTCCCGTTCTACCGGAGCCATGATCGAGACCACGGAAAAAGTTGTCGCCGTTGGAGCTTCGACCGGAGGAACCGAGGCCCTGAAAGTGTTTCTCGAAGCGCTACCGCCGGACTGCGCGGGCGTGGTGATCGTGCAGCATATGCCGGAGCTATTTACCCGCGCCTTTGCAAAGCGACTCGATGGGCTTTGCCAGATCTCGGTGAAAGAAGCCGAGCCGAACGACACCGTGATTCGCGGAAGGGCGCTGATCGCTCCCGGCAACCATCACATGCTTCTGAAGCGCAGCGGCGCGCGCTATTACGTCGACATCAAGGATGGGCCGCTAGTCTGTCGCCACCGCCCTTCCGTCGACGTCCTCTTTCGCTCGGCCGCGCGCTATGCCGGGCAGAACGCGGTCGGAGTCATCATGACCGGGATGGGCGACGATGGCGCGAACGGCATGCTGGAGATGAAGCAGGCGGGAGCGACCACAATCGCGCAAGACGAGGAAACATGCGTTGTCTTTGGCATGCCCAACGAAGCCATCAAGCGCAATGCAGTCGATCGTATTCTCCCTTTGCAAGGCATAGCCGGGGCGGTGCTCGCTTATGCGCAGTGACCAGCGAGCCGAATTTCTCGGCACCGTAGGAGAGGCGCAGAGCGCATTGCAGCACTTGGAGCGCTCGAGCGAGTCTGAAATTGATGCCGCCACGCGCGCCTTTCGGGGGTTGGCCGGTCATGCGGACATGGTATTGAAGCAGGCGGCAAATATTATCGGGCATGTCGAGCGCGAGGACATGAGCGCGGTGCTTCCCCGGGTTCAAACGCTCTGCCGCACGGTACGCATCTTTCTCGAGGAACGCCTCGCGGCGGCGACTTCCATCCTGGAAACTCTGAAAGGCGAAGAAGTGCTGTTGCGCCGCTTGACGGAGATCACGGAGAGCCAGAAGGCGGTCGCTGCCCACCTGAAAGCGCTGAGCGTCCTTACCAATATCGAAGTTGCGAAACTCGGCAGCGTCGGACACGACTTTGAGCTTTTGGCGCAGGAGCTGTCGGTCTTCTCGAACTCCGTTTATCAACAAACGGCCGAACTGGCGAGCCACACTCGTACCTGCGAGAGCACCATCGCCGAAGCGCGTCGTGAGCTTGCTGCCAGCCTGCCGCAATTAAAACGCGAGATGCTTCTTATGGAAGCTGACATCGCCGCCGCCCTGCAGGCGATCGAGGGCGATCTCGAACAGTTGGATAAACTCCCCTCCCACTTCCGAAGCGGTGCCGAAGCGAGCTCGCAGCAGATTGCGGGCGTAGTTGCGGCCATCCAGTCGCACGACATCACCCGCCAGCAGGTCGAGCATGTGATCGGCGCATTGCAGGTGATTGCCACACGATTGGCGTTGCCGGGGGGGGTCGGGGAAGATCCGGCGGTCCTCTGCGCCGGGTTGACCATCCAAAGCTGCCAGCTGCAGAACGTGCGTTCAACCATGGATAACTGGACCTCGCAGATTCGAAACTGCATGACGGGAATTCAGCAACTGAGCGCGACCGCACTCGTTGGAATTGGACCGCTCGTCTTACGGCAAGAGGCGGAACTTTCATCCCAGCTTTCGCAGATCGAGCGCATGCAGCTGCGCAGCCAGGACTACAGCGCGAAGATTCAGAACACCTTGGGTGGGCTTTCCACCTTGCTCAAGCTGGTCAACGAGCAGATGGAGCGATCGGAAAATATTCGCCATCTTCTGCAATTGCTGACATTCAACTCGCTCATTGAAGCGGATCACCTCGGGCGACGCGGCACCGTAGTCTCCGCCATCGCCAACTTGATTAAAGAAGTCTCGGCGGAGTGGAACGTCATCGCCGGGCAGTCCGGTGCGGCGTTGGCCGAAATCCTGAAACTGGTCACAGCGGCGAATCAGCTGATGGAAATCTTTTCCGATAGGAGCGCCGCAAAGATGCGCGAGGACCAAGTACTAACCAGCGCTGCACTGGCACAGGTGCGCGCCGCCGCCGCCTTCGTGGCGAAAGAGGCGGCTGGCATGGAGGTGATCACGGTCAGGATGCAGTCCCATCTGACCGCCGTCGAAAACACAGGACGCGATCTGGAGAAGTGCTTTGGCTATCTCGATCAGGCGGTCGCGCTCATCGAAAAACTGAACGCCGGATTGCAGTCGTCGGATGCGTACGTGAAGGAGCATTTTGATTCGGCTGAGGTCGAACGGCTGTTTGCCGGCTCTTACACGATTGCTATCGAACGCGACGTGATGCGCGCCGCGCTTGATGGCACGCCCTTGCCGGTCGCAGCGCAGGCGTTTGCCGGCAACGAAGTTGAACTCTTTTGAAGGTTTCAATTTTGCTGGGACATACCTTATTTACTGACGGCAACCCCAGTTCAATTCGATCGGAGCAGGGCACGTAAACAACGAAGATTGCCTGTTGATTGTGGCGAGGTGATGCGATGAAAAAAATTCTGGCGGTCGACGACTCTGCCAGTATTCGCCAGATGGTGAATTTTACCCTCAAAGGCGCTGGCTACGATGTGGTGGAAGCAGTTGACGGCAAGGAAGGCTTGGCCAAGGCTCATGCCGACAAGTTCGACATGATCATCACCGACTTGAACATGCCGCACATGGACGGGATCCAGTTGATTACCGCAGCCCGAAAGCTTCCTGCTTATAACTTCATCCCTATCCTCATGCTGACTACCGAATCGCAGGCGGAGAAGAAAGAAGCTGGGAAAACAGCCGGTGCCACGGGCTGGATCGTGAAACCGTTCAACGCAGAACAACTGATTGCGGTGGTGAAGAAGCTTGTGAAGTAGCGTTCGCTTATGCCCGGCCCGAAAAAAATCGGTAAATCGGCTGAAGTCGACGGCATCCGCCTCGATTTGACCTCAGACATTGTCTTAAAAACTTCAGACCAGAATCTCAAGGCGGACGAACTCGAAGTTCAACTGGCCGAAATCAATCAAATGTACAAGTACGCACCCGTTGGACTCGCGTTGATTGATCGCGACTACCGGGTGATTCGCATTAACGAACGTATGGGCGCTGTCTGCGGCAAGTCCGCCGACGAAATCGTCGGCAAAAATATTCGGGACGTAGTTCCGCCGGAGCTCGCCGAAAAATTGATTGCGCCGTGGAATCAGGTCTTCGAGAATGGAGAGCCCATCCTCGACGTTGAGATCCACGGGCTGACTCCGACGACTGTCGGCGAACAGTACTGGCTGGAAAACTACATTCCCTTGCGCTCCGACGAAGGCGAGGTTACCGGGCTGATCGCCTCCGTTCTCGACATTACAGCGCGCAAGCGGGTCGAAGAACAGTTGCGAGCAACCGAAGAGCACTACCGTTTGCTGCTGAATTCAACCGCCGAAGCAATCTACGGCATCGATCTGGAGGGCAACTGCACGTTTTGTAATACCGCCTGCGTAGCTCTTCTCGGCCGGCACGATCCTTCCGAACTGCTGGGCAAGAACATGCACAACCTGCTGCATCACACTCGCGGTAACGGATCGCCTTTCCCGGAATCGGAGTGCGAAATCTATATTGCAGTCCGAGAAGGCCGTGGTACTCACGTTGCCGACGAGGTATTGTGGCGGGCCGACGGGTCGAGTTTTCCGGCTGAGTACTGGTCCTATCCGATTTATAAAGACAGTCTGCGCGTGGGGGCTGTCATTACTTTTCTTGACATCGCAACGCGGCGACGCGCCGAAGAAGCCTTGAGAGCCTCGGAAGAACGGCACCGCCGTTTGTTTGAGCGGAGCCTCGCCGGTATCTTTCGCTACACCGCTGAAGGCAAAATCTGCGATTCGAATCAGGCCTATGCCCGGATGCTGGGCTATGGTTCGCCGGCAGAACTCTATCACTTCGATTTCAAAGACCTCTTCTTCGACACTGGAGAAGCGCAACGTACCTGGCAGAGATTGGGCGAGCATCGCACGCTCACCAACCTTGAAGTGTGTCTCAAGCGCAAGGATGGCGAGGCGCTGTGGGTCCAGCAAAACATTGGTTGGGTCGAAGCAAAAGGCAAGGCTCCCCTGCTTGAAGGGATTTGCATCGATATAACCGAGCGCAAATTAATTGAGCATGAGATCGGAAAAGCTCGCGATGCGGCGGAATCCTCCAATCGATCGAAGAGCCAGTTTCTCGCCAACATGAGCCACGAGATACGTACACCGATGAATGGAGTTATCGGCATGGCTTCGCTTCTGCTGGATACTTCGCTTACACCTGAACAGCGCCAGTTTGCGGAAATCGTTCAAGCCAGCGGAAAGACCCTACTCGCCGTAATCAATGACATCCTCGACTTTTCCAAAATTGAAGCCAGCAAGCTCCAACTTGATAAAACCGACTTTGACTTGCGCACACCCATCCGTGAAGCTGCGGAAATGGTCGCGTTAGAGGCGCATCGTAAAGGACTTGAGCTGGTTTGTAGTATCGCCACTGAAGTGCCCATTCTGCTTAATGGCGACGGCCCGCGAATGCGCCAGATCCTCGTTAACTTTCTCTCGAACGCAGCTAAGTTCACGCACGCCGGTGAGATCGTATTTCTAGTCAACGTGGAAGCAGAATATCAGGACACAGTAACGCTTCGCTTCGCCGTGAAAGACACTGGGATAGGCATCGCCTCCGATAAGCTCCCGTTTCTTTTTGCCCCATTCATGCAGGCCGATGGCTCCATCACGCGCAAGTACGGAGGTACCGGGCTAGGACTGACTATTTCGAAGCAGCTCGTGGAGCTAATGGGCGGGCGCATTGGCGCGCACAGCGACTACGGCAAAGGGTCGACTTTCTGGTTCACCCTCACGCTGGCCAAGCAGTCGACCCCGCTCGCTCCCGTAAATAGTTTCTATCTCAGCCAGCAACGGCCGAAAGTCCTCGTCATCGACGGCTGCTCCAGCAGCCGTACTTTGCTCACAACGCTTCTTTCGAATTTTGGATGCCGCCCGGCTGAGGCAAGCGACGCTAGCGCCGGCTTGGTGATGTCGCGAGGCGCTGCGAATACAGACGATCCCTTTCGCATCGTGCTGGTCGACTCAAAATTACTGACAAACGACTTAGTCGACCTGCCCGGCAAAATCTCCTCTGCATCTGCCGAGAAAACTACAGTTGTGATCATGGTTCCACTCGGGCAGGAGAAAAATATCGCCAACCTCGAACATCCAGGATTTGACGGACGCCTTTCGAAGCCGGTGTGGGAGTCATCCTTGCGACACACACTCACAGACGCGTTAGGGGGCAACCTGCGGGTGGCAACCGCCGCCTCGCAAAAAGTAAGAATAGGCTTCCCGAGTGACACCCCCGCACAACTTAACGCGCGAATTTTGGTGGTCGAAGATAACCCAACCAACCAGAAGGTCGCCGTTGCGATCCTTCGCAAGCTTGGGTACCAGGCTGATTACGCTGACGGCGGCGCGCGAGCCATTGAGATCCTGCAAAAGGATGATTACAACCTCATTCTCATGGATTGCGAGATGCCCGACATGGATGGCTATGAGACGTCGCGCCACATTCGGCACATCCGCCACGGATCGCTTGCCGCGCGCAATCCAGATATTCCAATCATTGCCCTCACTGCGCACGCCCTGCAGGGCGACAGAGAAAAATGTCTGGAAGCAAAAATGAACGACTACCTCAGCAAGCCGATCGATCCCGAGGCCCTAGCTAACATGCTTGATAAGTGGATCAACACAGCGCCTGCGGACGAGAAGGGCAAAGCTTCGGCGGCTCAACCATCTGCGTCGGTTGAAGAAATATTTAATGAGCAGCAATTAATCGGCAGGCTTGCCGGAGATCGCAAACTTGCCCGCGAAGTCGTGGCAGGTTTTGTCGGCGACGTGCCCGAGCAATTCCTCAAGCTTCGCCATCAAATCCATACTCGCGATGTCGTTCAGGCCAAATTGATTGCGCACACACTGAAGGGCGCAGCTCTCACCGTTTCCGCCGTGGCTCTCGCCGCTGCCTGTGGCCAGATTCACAAAATACTGGCCGAAGGAAATTTTGCCAGCGCCAATGAATTGGTTGGCCAACTTGACATGCAATTTGAGCGATTTAAACACACGTTACGCGAACTTGGATGGGTCTAGCCCCCACCCAGGGAAGGAAATTGAATGCGAACCTTAATTGCCGAAGATGACTTCACCAGCCGCTTGCTTATGCAAACTTTCCTTTCGCGATATGGCGAATGCCACGTTGCCATCAACGGCAAAGAAGCAGTCGAGGCCTTCCGAGAATCGCAAAGGGCGGGAACCAAATACGACCTGATTTGCATGGATATCATGATGGCGGAAATGGACGGCCAAGCTGCTGTCAGGGAAATCCGCGCTCTCGAAGAAGCCAAAGGCACCCTATCTACCAACGGCGCGAAGATTATCATGGTCACAGCGCTGGACGACGTGAAAAACGTGGTGAAATCGTTTAAATTGCTGTGCGACGCGTACCTTTTCAAGCCGGTCGATACCGCGCAACTGTTAGGACATTTAAAAACTTTGACGTTGATTTAAGTCTAGTGCGATTCGCCTTGCCTCTGCGGTTAACGACAGTTCCTACTATCTCTTAACGTCTCTGAACCGCAGCGCCATTCGCCATCCGCTCAAACTTGTCCTCGTCTGAAAGTTCGCCCCTCAGTCGCTCTGCTTGCGTGAGCGAATTGGCGATTCTCTTTTCCTTCGCCTACTCAATGCTTCAAAAAAAAATTAAAATTGCGTCAACCGCTAACAATCCGTTAATTTGGCTGGTGCATCGAAATCGCCTTCAAGGGAGAGGTAATGGCAAAACTCAGCGACGCGGAACGAAACCAATTCAGCTCAATCGCAATCAACAGCTTCGTCGAATACAACAATGAGGAGATTTCCAGGCTCCGCGAGATGGCCGACGAGATCAGCCAGATCCTCTCATCGTTAAGTCACAGATTAAAAAAAGCAGCGTAGCTTCATCGCGGTGGAGTAAATTCGTCCAAGACTTGACTGACTCAGCTGCAACTGTTTGAATGTAAAGGAACCGGGCGCATAACTCAGCGGTAGAGTGCCATCCTCACACTCTGTCGAGGCCCAGCTAATCAACAACTTAACAACTATTTGCGAGCACAATGAGTACCATTAGGAACGGTCTAGAACGATCAACCTTCATTATCGTTCCCAGATTCGTTCCCACAACTTCAACGCGGGTGAGTTGGCAATTTTGAACTGATTTGCTGCTGTGGTGGTGCCATGGAACCCCAATGGGTAAGCGTTCGAGATCGGCTGCCTGACCTCGACAAAGAAGTCCAAGTCCTAGTAATTGAGATGGATTCGGAAATAGGATATGCCAGCGCCAAGTTGACCGGCAAGGGGTGGATATTCCTGACCGCCCCGATTTCAACTCAGGTCGCGCAATGGCTTGAATCTGACCGTATTTACTCCGACGAAGATATTCGCAATATACCTAAGCCGCCGCTCCGATGAAGCGCAGCATCGACCGGGGCTTGCATCTCGCCTGTGTCAATTCGGGCAGCGAAGTTTGAGGCTGCAGACCGATCTGAATCACTTCTAAAAAGCATTTGCAAATTTGGTAGCCCGGATGGGGTCCGTTATGTTTGGCATTTGCGAGCGGGATGCTACCCCTAAGAAACTGGGGAACTGCAGCTTGGCTGCGGCAAATCTCCCTTCACTCCCCAAATCAACGCTGAACGTCGCTAAATCGTTTTTCCTGGAATAGGTGCAGGAAACCACGGATAACACCCTTCCGACTCCGCTAGCCCCCTGCGAAACGATGCTACGTTGATATTAATGAGTAGGTTTTGACGTCATTCGTCGACTTCGCGGAAAACAGGACCATCGGTTCCGACCGCTTGAATGGCGGGGATTGTTGAGAGATGATTAAAACGAAACCGAGATAAAAAGTATGGAGACGAGTTGCAGATCAACAAAGCGTGCACAGCAATCAGTTGTACGGAAGCCGGTGTTCGAGTGGTATTCAAATTGGAAAAATGATCATTTCACCTGTGAGCACTGCGGATGGGCTGGCAAAGGGGAAGAAGCTTTCCCGGATGAAGTCGGAATGATGGAGTGTCCGAATTGTGATCACGGCGTCGGCTACGTGCAGTTTGCAAGCCTTCGAGATACGAAACGGGCGGCGGCACAGGGAAACGAAGATGCGATTCGTGACCTACCAGAAAAGCGAGCATGGGTGGAGCAAATGGAAAAGCGGATGAATCGATTCGAGCGGGAGAAGCTTCAAAATCCTGATCAATTGCCGGAACTGGAGGGTCAGTGGCTGGAATTTGTTTGGGATTTTGTCAAAGATGTTGGCGATGAAGACTACCAGATCATCCGAGTTAGAGACGTGGAAGTCTGGCGGGAGCTTGCCTTCTTCGACAACATTTCCAGGTTCAATGAAATCAAGGCGTTGCTAAAGCAAAAATATGGAATGAGATTCAGATCGTTGACGCCAACAGAAGTTAGCTTGGACTGGCTGACTGGCGACCACTACTACAAATTGCAAACTCTCAGCTGCACGTAGAATCGACCGTTGCTTGCAACAACCGGCATGCTTTGGATTGGGCAATACGCCACACACCGGAACAAGGGCTACTTTCCCTCCAACGTCAACGCTGAACTCGCGAAACGTCTTCTGTGAAGACAGTGAGGGAAACCACTGATGACACCCTCCCGACCTCGCTAGTCCCCTGCGAAACGATGCTGCGAAGGTTTTATGAGTGGTTGTCGATGTCAGTTCCGACCGTTGAGTGACCAAATTAGTCGTGCGGCGGACTCTGGTGAGGAAATGCTAAGCCGTTAAGCATGTTATAGTGGCGCCGGTGATCGACAAGAAGCTATCAGAATATTTCTCCGCGCTAGCCCGGAAATCAGTTAAGGCAAGAATGAAAAACGTCTCTTCTAAGAGGCGGAAAGAAATTGCACGTGGTGCTGCTAACGCTCGGTGGAAAAAGCAACGTCAGAGTAAAAGAGTGAAAGCTGGAAAGAAATCGTGATGGGTAAAAAGCGAGCCGCAATATACGTCAGAGTCTCTACCGTGGAACAGGAAACCCATCTGCAGGAAGCCGAACTGCTTGAATACTGCGGACGACGGGGCTGGGAAGCGATTTTGTACCGGGATAGAGGGCACAGTGGGGCGAAGCAGGATCGTCCGGCGTTAAATTTGCTACTGAGTGATCTCCGCAAACGGAAGGTAGATGTAATTCTGGTGTGGAGTTTGGATCGGCTGGCAAGATCGCTGAAGCATTTGCTGAACATCTCAGAGGAATGCAAGTCGCTGGGGGTTGATCTGGTTTCCCTGCGACAAAGCATTGATACCACGCTTCCAGCTGGCAGATTGACGTTTCAGATTCTGGGAGCGGTCGCTGAATTTGAGCGAGAGTTGTTGCGGGAAAGAGTGAAAGCAGGCATGGCACAGGCACGTCGGGCGGGAAAGAATATTGGCCGACCAGCGTTGCGACACTTCGGCACCAGTGAACTGGAACGGATACGATTTTTGCGGACTGAGGGTGTCAGTGTTCGTAAATTGGCGAAAGATTTTGCAACAACGCAGTGGATGATCTCGAAACTGATAGCTCCATCACAATGGAAGGACGGGATTCCAGCATGAAGAAAACCGACAAGAAGAATGAGCCAAAATCATTCAAAGACATAGAAGAACTGGGCCGAAAGTATGGAGTAGAAGTTGCGAATATGGCGGAGGATAGTGTTCGAGCTATTGGTTTTCTCGGCGGAGTTAGATGGCAAGCTGCTAGTACATCTCCTCGCGGGAAGAGACTACTGCGAAATGTAGATCGTTCTCTAGATTAGCCCAACAGCTATTGAATTGAATCGCGTTGGTTCCTCCGCCGTTCCAGGACATCTGGGGGCTTCCCAAAGTGGCCAGTTGGGCATACGGGGAAGTCCGGCTATTGGTGTTAGCGATAAAGATAGAACCGTTCAATTGGCCACTGCCTCCTCCGCTAAAGCTCATAATGCCTTGACCAATCACCATGATGAGGCCATCGAAGCTTGGGTGACCGCTCGCAGTCAATGTGCCGGTCACAACAAGCAGACCAGCCCCTCCGGTCAGGTTCAAATCTCCGTTCACATACGTGATCTGCGGATTAGCATCTGTGCCGTAAGAACCAGTGCACGGCGTTCCGATCGGACAGGTGAGTTGGACATCGGCCGAGTTGGCGATCAGGGCCACGAGATTGTTTAGTTGTTGCGGACTGTTCCAGACCCCGCTCAATTGCCCGGAGCCTCCTGTATCCGTACCCTCATCTACGACGGAAGGTATGGCAGGCGGAACAGCTCCAGCGGGGGCCGTTGGTGCAGTACCCGTGTAATTGCCGTCGCGAACGGGCGGGATGTTGCCGGCTACTGTGGTCTGACCTGTCATGTCTCCGGTGCTCACTGCGGGTACTTGAGTCGGAGTTGTCTGAGTGCAGGTTCCGGGGCCGGCGTAACCAGCAGTTCCGGTGTTATTGCCGTTGATGGTTAGGTTGTTTGAGTTCGGTGCCGTCGGGAAGCTTGCTCCCGGGCCGCCCATAGCCAAAGCAGCCGGCGGCGGCGTGATATTGATGGCGGCGACTTCATATTGGCCGATTCGTCGGGTGCCCTGCGGAGTGTACGCGAATGAGGTAATGAGGTACACGGGATTGACGTTAAACCCGGCGTTTTGGGCCAGGGCACATGTTGTATAGGCGGCATTTAACGAAGTGGGCACTATTTCCCTGCTGTTCGCCGAATCCCAACACGCCTGTCCTGACGCCGGTTGCGTCGAATTTACCATGGCGTTAGTGATCGTTCCGTTCTGTTTCAAGGTGATGCGAACCCACTTGTACTTCAGGGACGAAGAGGTGTTGGTAAATGGCATGACGCTCGAAAATGTGGTTACCGCTGCCGAGGGAACAGCGCCACCCGATCCACAAGGTGTGGCAATATTCGCAGGAACCGATAGCGTAATCGTGGTGAACGATTCGTGACAGAACTCATCGTCGAAATAGGTGGTGCCATAGGTAGTGGGAGAAATAGTATCTGAGAGGCCGGCTGGGTTTGTAATATAGACGACTGATCCGGAGAGGCCGCTATTTGGCATGGCAGTTGGGAGCGTAATCGGCGACGGAGCATTCTTCCGCATCCGATCTCTCATTTCTTCGAGGCCGCCTCGCATGGCAAAAAAAGCCTGCTGCGTATCCCGGTAATTTGCATTGATCGAGGTCTCCGTGGTGGACATATAGATCATGCCCATGCCGATGGCCGAGACAAGAAACAGCGCCAAGAGGACTATAAGGAGGGCCATGCCGCTCTCCCTTTTGGGAACTTTCCGATCAAGCACGCTTTCTCTCCATGGTCTGTAACCACTGACCGAGACGAAGCCGATTGTTTTCGGCTGACATTCTTAAGTTCGCATTCGGCTGCGGTTTTTGAAAATTACTTTGGTACCACGTACAGCCGGAATCGCGTCCCCGGAACGAAGGCATGCCAATGGCTCCCCCGAGATGACAGAAGCGTTAGTGGACCGGCGAACAGGCTGAAGCTACCGCATAGAATTTTTCTTATGCACGCTTCTGTAAGCTAAAACCTCTTTGTACCCCGGTAGGCTTGGTCGTCGCTTGCGCCTGAGATTGAGCAAAAGTGGATGCAGCGAAGAAAAATAGCAATCTGGCTGCGATGCCGTGGGAAAGATGAGACTTCAAAGCTAATTCCATAAGAGTTACCTCCCCCGTTAGCTATGGCACAACGGAATAAAAAAACAGTTTTGCGCTTGATAGATTCTGACTAGAACGACGTCGGCAGGCGTTATAGAGGTGTATTGAACCGGGGTGCCAAAGCCAAAATTACTGTGAACTGACGCTGAACGGCCGGTGAGGATTTTCGCTAAACTTACGAGGGAAAACCGCTGCAGGTTGGATAGGCCTCTACTTCGCAACTGGCCCGGGTATATCATGGCCCAGTTTCAGCATGAAATGACGTGAAAATCCTCAACAAACCTTCGCTCGTTATCCTTGTGCTTTTGACAACCTGATTTGGCCCCACTTCGCTCATTACATTTGGCCCCACCCGCATTAATAAGGATGGGTGTCCGGTTTTGGAAGAATTGCGGTTCCGAGCCGGGATGGAGTGCAG
>JBBRNA010000009.1:0-150309 GCA_038230575.1 Terriglobales bacterium
ATGACGGCCACCGAGATCGTTGCCTGGTGAACATCCATGCCGATATACTTTTCTTGCTCCATAAAACGGCGCTCCTTTCAGTAAGTCGTGATCTCAATAACCACAACTTACCTGAAAGTGGGCGTCTTTTTATATTGCGTGAAAATTACGATTTCTCAACAGCTATCTTTCGGATGTAGCTGATAGACTGCTGCTCTCAGGCTGCCAATACCTCCGGGGAGCGATCCGTGACTGAGGCTGACCTCTACGCTTTTATCGCGACGCATAGTCTTGGCGCTCTCGGGACAACCTGTCATGTCGATACGCCTCAATCGGCGCTTGTAGGAATCGCGGTCAACCAACAGCTTGAAATCATCTTCGATACGGTCAAGTCTTCTCGTAAATATCCCAACCTCATCGCCGACCCGGCTGTTCTTTCGTTATCGGCGGTTGGGGAAAGGGCGAGCAAACCGTCCGATACGAGGGCTAGGCGAAGGAACTCACTGGAAGCGAATTAAACCACTGCCAGAAAATATACTTCGCGGTTTGGCCTGAATGCCGTTCCCACCTGAGTTGGCCAGGAATCGTCTACTTCGTGGTTCGGCCGACCTGGATCCGCTATAGCGACTTCGACCAAAACCCGCCTACCACGCGTGAGTTCATGTTCCGATGACCTTGAGCGAATCGCAACTGTTCTAAAACAGACGATAGCGTTCATTGACCAACATGATGAGTGCAATTCGCGATTTATCGCCAATCGTGCTTCTCCCGTGGCCGAGCCGCCACAACTAGATTCCATGTTCAAATTTCGAAGCGGTACCTTAGCTTTAGCTGTTTTCGATCTTTGAGAGCGACGGGGACAATCCGAACGGTAGATGTTTTTGCTGGTTTTGCCTGCTTGGAATTCTTTCGTGCTTCAGCCAGGACAAATTCTGCTGCCCGGCTCTCTCGTTCATATAACGACATGCAGCCCGGGAAATCGAGGATGTTAGGTTCTCTGATTTTGATCTTTCGTCTGTGCATAATAGTGGCACTTTCGCTCGGGCCCTGGTTGAAATGCCGTCCGCTGAGCGACAAACCGATTCATCGGCGGGCCAGGCCGGGAACTGGCAGATCAGCTTAGCTACCCAGTGTGGGGCTGCAACAAGAAACGCTCGCCGGCACAGGTCTCACTGGACACTGCTCGCGACATTGGAAAAGACGTTGTTCGCGTTGCCACCTATCAGGCGAAGCGTCCCAATCACGATGACAAGAATCACCGCGAGCATGACGGCGTATTCGGCAATATCCTGCCCTTTCTCGCTGGACCATTGTTTATATGAGCCACTTATTAGCATTCGATCCTCCTGCTCTTCCGATGAAGGCTGCCGCTGGGGCAGTTGCTGTCGGAGGTGTGCTTCCCCAAACGACTCCGCCTACTACCACAAGCGCCCCAGGGGGCCTGTGAACGTGCAACTTGATAACACCGATTAAAGGTCCCGTCTGCCCCTTAAGCAACTTTTACAAGTGCGGTAAAGGAAATTTACAACCGTAAAGCTGCTCCGAAAATAGTCCTTAGTGCCCGAGACCCCTTAGCACACTGACTATTCCGATAACGCTCATTGCCCCTGACTTGAAGTGTCAAAGGATTCGTCTAGCAGAATCGTCAAGGCATCCGGTTGGGCGGCGTCGTGACGAAGTCGGAACGGACTTGGAGGGGATGCCTTGCGGGCGAAGCCCGAGCCTCTCTTCATCGCCGCTTACGAGAGCTTTGTGTATCAAGCATTTCCTAACGCTGGGCTGGCGATAGTTTAGCGGGTGGACTTGGAAAACGTGCCCTCTAGTTGGCAAGCGAGGATTGGCGAGCCAGCGTTGTAGAGGTTTCCGATGCGGCGATTCCAGAACTCAGTCAGCGGGGACCGGTGTTTTTAGGCGGGGCCCGGTGCGGAGGACCTGTCGGCGCTGTCGTCGTCGGCTGTGAAGCGCTGGTGGCGGAGCTACCGGGTTGGGGTATCCGGCTATATAGTACCGGGCCCTGTTTCTGTTGCTTCGCGGCGTACATTGCCACATCGGCCTTCTTGAGCAGCTCTTCAGCCGAGCACCGTCCTCGGGATACACGGCAATACCGACACTGGCCTTTACCTTATGCTTCACGCCGTCGATCTCGCATGCTTCGGCGATGCGCAGAGCGATTCGTACGGCGAAGGCCGCGACGTTCGCTTCCTCCTTGGCTTCGAGCATTAGGAAGAGAAACTCATCTCCGCTGCGACGGCCGATGGTGTCGCCACTCCGAACGACGGACTGCAGTCGCTGACCAACCATCTGAAGGACTCGGTCGCCGACATCGTGCCCGTGCGTATCGTTCACAATGCGCTTTGATTTCGGGCGGTGTCATCAAAGAAGTCATGGTCCTACCTCCATATGCACAACGGTCAAGACGTTGCATTATGCCGCTCTTACTTCGGATCTTCCAGATACCTTTTGCAATGGCGCGCCTCACCCGTCGGGGTGATTGGGTACATGCAGTTGTTTGTCATTGTGATCACCGATACCGATTTGGGCTCAGGCTACTCAACAGATGCGTTGTAACTGCTCTCATCTGGCATGCGTACAACCGATCGCACCGATACGGCTTTGGAGCCCCACCGTGCTGCCCGGTACCTGGTCCACCTTACCACTTCCCCGACCAAGCCCGCCGAAGAAGGTGGGGTTGAGCGGGAGCAGGAGCGGCCAAGCGCGTCGCCATTGCAGTGCAGCGAATCTCCTCAAGCTCCCCACAGAACGAGGGAGATCACCGACCGCAGGCTCTTTCGCGACCCTCAGTCCGGCTCTCACATTACTTTCGGATAGCCCGTGATCCAAGCACAAACCGCAGTCGCAGATCATTGGTTGCGCCCGTGGTCCGGTGCCGGTGCTAGTCTGACACTCTATCCGATGAAGAACCGCAACCTCCAGGCGACTTGGAAGTATCACGATGGCACGAAGCACTCCTACTGGAGTATTCGTAACAGTCCCCACTTTCTGGACTGGGCGAATCGGCCGCTCCCTTTCAAAATCTATCCGAAGATAAAGCCGTTTTCCCTGCCGCGGGACGTGCCGCAAACAGGGGTGGCCGCGCTCTCTGCGATCTCAGAGCTAGTGCCCTTTCCCCGGGGTGATTCGATCCCTGGCCTTCCGGATCTGGCGCGCATCTTGTATTTCTCCGCGGGGATTACCAGACAGCGCTCATATCCAGGCAGAGAAATCTACTTCCGCGCCGCAGCCTGCACCGGAGCTCTCTACGAGATCGAGCTGTACGTCGTGATTGGCGACCTCACGGGCTTGGATGCCGGCGTGTATCACTTCAATCCGGCGGATGTATCGCTACAGCTTCTGCGAAAAGGTGATTTTCGGAGAAACCTGGCTCAGGCGACGGCGATGGAACCCGCGGTGGCTCACGCGCCGGCCACGATCATCTGCACCGGAATATACTGGCGGAACGCCTGGAAATACCAGGCGCGCACCTATCGCCATTTCGGTTGGGACAGCGGCACGCTGCTGGCCAATATGCTGGCCGTTTCTGCGGCTTCGGGGCTGCCGGCCGAGATCGTGCTCGGGTTCGTGGACGACGAAGTGAACCGCCTACTTGGTCTCGATACGCCGCGTGAGGTTTCCCTGTGCCTCGTACCGATCGGGCGCAAATCGGAGAGTTCGCTGCCAGCCCTGAGAGAGGCTTCGGCGGTCGGCCTGGAGACGATCCCACTTTCCGAGCGTGAGGTCGGGTATCCCGCCATGCTCGAGATGCACGATGAGTCCTCGCTTGAGTCCGAAGAGGAAGTCTCTCAGTGGCGCGGAAAGCAACCGGTCTTCCCAACTTCGGCTCCGGCAGGCGAGGCAGTTCGCTTACAGCGATTGCCGGACGAAGAACAGCCGAAGGACACGATCGAGCAGGTGATCCTTCGCCGCGGCTCTAGCCGAACGTTCGATAAGGCGGGATCCATTACACTGGCACAACTCTCCACCATTTTCGACTGTGCCACGCGAGGTCTTCCGGCTGACTTCGTTGAGCCGCCGGGCGCGCAGCTCAACGATCTTTACCTGATCGTGCATTCGGTGCAGGGGCTCAAGCCGGGCTCTTACTTCTTCCGCCGTGAGCGGCACACCCTGGAGCTTTTAAAGCAAGGAGAATTTCGCGCCGAGGCCTACCATCTTGGACTGGAGCAGGAGCTTCCGGCGGACGCCTGTGTGGATATTTTCTTTCTCGCCGATTTAAACCGCCTCCTGGAGCGATACGGGAACCGCGGCTACCGGGCCGTCCAGCTGGAGGCGGGCGCCATCGGCGGCAGGATGTACTTGGCTGCGTATGCCCAATGCCTGGGTGCGACCGGGTTAACCTTTTTCGACGACGACGTGATTCACTTCTTTTCGCCGCATGCGCAAGACAAAAGTGCCATCTTCCTGCTCGCGATTGGCAAGACGCTGAAACGCAAACCGCATTAGGGCCTATAGAGCAGAGCGAAATCAGAGAAGGGAAGTCGTTGGAAGTCTTGGCCGTGCCAGTTGATCTCGAGTGGGAACCAGTCACTTGAAGTTCCGCATTCCGCCAGAGAATCGGACTCGGTCGGTCTTGCGTGGGCTGATTCGGGATGGGAGGTGCCGGAGTACTACTTTGCGATCTGCAGAGGGGTTGCCCCCGGCCCTACCCCGAGGCGAGCCGGTATCGCCTAGTAAAGCTGTCGGAATATTCGGGGATGCTTCTTAGCGTTGTGAACGTTCATCGCAGCTGCTGCCTGTGTTCGCAGAATGAGGTCACGAATAACGAACTCAAGCGTGCTTATTTGATGATTGCAACGTAAGCAAGTCAAGAAGTCGCTGGCGCTAGCTTTGTCGTGTAGTGCCTCATTTGCTCACGGCAGTCGCGCTGTAACGCAACAAGCGATTGCCTGATGATCTTCTGTTTAGATTTTCGCGCTTGGACCTTTTCGTCTGAGAATCTGGCAGCTTCGGCGCTCTCCGACCGGTTTAGAATCAGGAAGTTTTTAAAGAGACCTATCACTTGCTTCGGATGAGCACCATCTGCAATCTGAGGTGTCTGAAAACCTCCAACTTCCGCCCGAATTAACTTTTGTTTGGTTCCGTTTGGCACTCTCTCCAGACCGCATCTCCACGTAGCAGTCCCCAAGCCATCGCCATAAATCCGGCTCGCCTCTTACCGAGGTATGATGTCGTTCAAGGCCCACTCAATTCGATCCACTTCTTCACGAATGACCCGGATGGCTTGCTGATTGCTCGCGTATGGAAGGGGCGTGATTGCTTCCACCGCGCGCCGAATCTTGTAGTTGCGATCTCGAATCAAGGTGATTCTCGCGGAGGTCTCCATTCGGTGTTGGTGAATCCTTCTGGCCAGATTCGTAGTCATCCAGGCGAATGCTACCCCGAACAACATCTCGATTGGAAGACGATCGGTTGCTCCATCGAAATCGAGGAACGCGAATCGATACACGGCTTCGCCAAGACCTAGGGCAGCAAATATCACTCCCATCCCAATCAATCCAAGCGTCAAACGGTCACTCAGTCGAAGTGCAGCAGACGATTGCCCACTGCCATAGCTTTGCGCGAATGCCATTCCCCCCCCGTGTAATGTGAAATAGGCCAAAATTATACTATTTTATGCCGAGTCATTTTCTTGTGAACAACTGGTGGACATGGACTTCCATAGAACGATGTGACGGCAGAAGCGGACTCTCAGGATGCAGTTTTCCGGGAACCGAACGTAGTTGAGCCGATAAGAACGACGGCCCTGGTCTCGCCCGGTTTTGAGAATGAGTTCGCACCGCTCCCTCTTCGAACGTCAGTACGATGAACAGCGCATGACTAATGACTAATAAGAGCAACTTTACCGATGAAACATCGTAGAGGATCCAGCGATGAGGACTGAGCCATTCGGAATTTGCGAGAAAGCACGCCGCGCTACCGCGACGAGATCTGGCTTAAGTTTTTGCCACGTCGAGAAAGCCGCGGCTTGTCGCATCGCCGACCTGCAGGTGACGCTCGTACGCCTGGTATATGTTTTCGAAGATTGGTCCCCACGACCTTGAAACAGCGTATTGGCGAGCCGCAGTGCGCATCGATGAGAGCAAGTCGGGTCGGGTGAGCAAAAGCGCTACTGATGCCACGAACTCATCAAAATTGTTAGCGACATACCCCGTCATGCCAGGTAGTACGGAGTATTTTGGGCCCCCCAGTGCAGTGACCACGGCGGGAACTCCCGACGCGAGCGCCTCGAGAACTACCAGGCCGAAGGTGTCAGTTTCAGACGGGAACGCCAGGACATCCATGTTCGCGAAGGCGCGCGATAGATCCTTGCCAGTGAGCGTGCCTGTAAATTCAGCCTGACGCATATTTTCCCGGAGCCATCTCTGTTCCGCTCCTTGACCAACCACCAAGATCCGGAAGTTCCGGTGGCCCATCTCAAACAGGGCCCGTTCGAGCCGCGCCAGCCAGCGCACGTTTTTCTCCACCGTCAGCCGTCCCACATAGCCGATAATGAACGGCCCTCTCTGGCGGTCCCGGAACTCTGGGCTGAAACCTGCTGTGTCGACGCCGTGCGGCATTAAGGCGCAAGGTTTGCCGGTACTCATTTCAAGCAGCTTGACCATTTCCTGATTGGGGGCAAACAGTACGCGCGGTATCTTGTAAAAGCGCGCCGACGCACGGAAACTCCACCGTTCAACGAAGTCGAGCAATGGACGCGACCAACCTTTCGGCAAGACCGATAGTGCCGGAGAGAGCCGACTCCGCGCATACAGATGCAGATTTGTTTGCCATGAGGCCGCTAAAGTAACACCCAACCGGTGAGCGAGCATCGCGCCCAGCGTACCCACGTCGCTTGGACCTGTGATTTGTATCACATGCGGATCGAAGGCCCGCACCACCTGTGCTACTTCGCGATAGTGCCTTAAGAACAAGAGGTCGTATTGGTGCGCCCCATCGAGGGGAAAGCTCATCGCACTGCGTGCAACTTGAATTCTGGTAACCGAACCTGAGTTCACCAACTCGTTCCGCGGGCCTGCGTGAACAAGCAGAAAGGGTATTCCGCGCTGTTTGGCGAAGGCTTCGAAGTGCCGACTCGTGTTTGCGACACCGTCGACTTCGTGGTAGGCGTCCGGAAAAAAAGCGACCCGTAGCGCTTCGAGTTTCACAAGACCGTCTCCGGCGGAATGTCCAGCGGGCGGTATGAACCTGCCTCTTCTCGAAGAACACGGGTCAAAACCTGGCGCACGGCCGTGTTCTCCAGTAACCGAATGACGGAAAATATTCGTCCGATAAAGGCCGGCGGAGTGTCCCAATACGCGGAAGCCGGCCGATCAATATTGGTGATGTGATCGGGATAAAAAACTCGATCATCCCAATGCTGGGCCCCCAACGGATATTCCGGGTATTCGCGAACGACGTCGAGCACAGTCTGAATGGTTCGCATGAACATCGATTCGGCGTACTGTCGCAAAAAAAGCACGTGGCTGCGGTGCTCTTGTCGGATCTCGCGGATAAACTCAGGGAAACTCTGGGCGCAAGTCAGATTCAAGGCGCCGCTAGGTTCACAGCCGTGCCGGTCTCCCCCGGAGATAATCGGACGCTGCCAGCGATCGGCCATCTGCATAACAGCACTATTTTCTTTCCAGCCACGCGTGGAGTTGATTTCGAACGCGTGCAAGAATTGCGAGTGCTTCTCCAGAAACTGATCGAGAATCTGCGAGTAGCGTTGCCGCCCCAGGCTGCACAAATCCCAAAGGGGATGGTTGAAGACAACAAGCGATTCAGGAAGCTGGGCCAGCGCAGCGATTAGCTCTCGCGGGTCACTGGTTGACGGATTCTGAGTATAAGCGATAAGGTCGGCGACAATTCCTTGCGCACGATGGCTGGGCAGATTGTGTATTCCGAGGTGAAAGATTGCGTCGCCGAAAGGGACCGTCCACTCAAGGGCAAAAGGAATCTCCCGGGTTTCTTCCACCATCCGCAGTTGGGTTGGCGCCTCGATGTTGTCGTGGTCCGTGAGCGCCACCAAACCCGTCAGGCCAAGAACATTTTCGATCTGATTCTTTTCCACAAAGAAGGCCATCTTAGGAGTCAAAGGCGGCGTCCAATACGCTTTCGCCAAGTCAACCGGGAAACGTGTTTGCTTGTACTGGCGCTCGAGCGCCCAGTGCAGCGCAGACCATCTTCGGCAGAATTCCGGGATAAAGGCGAGACTCTCTTTGGAGCGATTGGTGTGGCTATGAAGGGACACGGCAGTCTGGTACTTCCCAGCAACACCGGGTGTGTTCCAAAGGCATGAAACCTTCGTTTGTGGCAATCGCTGTTCGTCCTTTAAGGGTTCCGAGATTTTGGCACAGTTTTCCGGTGTAGTCTAGTTAGATGGCTCGAGATTCTGCGCACGGACCAAACGCAGTTGCGCGCGCGGCGCACCGCACCGGCGGATCCGGCTGGAGCGGTCGTACCTAGTGGGAAAGCGACGGTGCGGCCCTATGTACAGCGACGCAAGGAAGAGTTAGGACTCACGGCGCGAGAGACGTTCGTGCCGCAGGTCTACGACTGGGGTGGCGAGGCGCAGATGGATTGGTATGAAGCCAACGCCAACTTCGCGGGCGAATGATTGCGGGCGTAGCTGGTCGGACAGCGACTAGATGTGTGAGACCTAGACCAGCCTAGGTTTGAAAAACGAGCCTAGAAAATAAGTTTCAATGCGAACTGAACTTGCCGGCTGCTGGTTGAAGTCGAATCAAGCGGAGCGGCGGTTCCGTCGCCCGCGCCGTTCTGACTTCCATCACCTCCGAACAACACAGTGTTGCCCAGGGAGGATTGAAGTTTGCGCGATTAAATATATTAAAAATCTCGGCGCGGAATTCCGCGTTCAACTTTTCTCCGAAGTGAGTGTCCTTCACCAGAGAGAAGTCAAAATTTACAAGTCCCGGCCCGTAGACAGCGTTTCTTCCGGAATTGCCTAGGAGGTTTTGACACGTGCCTGCGGCGACCACGCCCTGTGGCATGAACGGAACACACTCGGCGGCGATGGCGGGAGTTGCGGCTGGCAAGGAGAAACAGTTGATATTGATGTAGCCGTTCGCATTTTGCGGATGAACCGGCGCTACACAATTTCCGCCTCTGATTCGATCTGGATAGGCGAATGGACTGGAATTGCCCAAACCAAGCGGGTCTCCGCCAATCAGGGGCGTGAAAGGTAGACCGCTCTTGACTTCCATAATGCCGCCCAGTTGCCATCCCTTCACAAAATGCGAGGCCCGTCCGTCCCACGAGCTAGGCCTTGGAATATTCCACAAATAATTGATAGTCAAACTATGCGTGATATTGAAGTCTGCGGGAGCCCTTCGATATTTGGGAAGGAAGAAGAACAAATGGAATCGAATTCTGAAACGAGTCGCTGGCGATAGATCCATCGCCACCATCGATCGCCCTGCTCCAGGTGTAACTTCCTTGCACTTGAAACCCGTGGCTCATTCGCTTCTCGATCTGCACTTCTAGTCCGTGAAAGTAAGAATCGTTCGTCCATTGTAAAGTGTCCATACGCCCGATCGAAGGGCTGATCGTCGTGGGCGGTTGCCCCGCTAACGGAACCGGCCAGAGATACGGAGGAGTTGCGCCGTTAATGGGCAGGCTCATGTTGATATCATCGGCTCGAAATATCATGTGTACGCCACGTGAGCGGACCTAAGCGATCATGGCGGTGAGATTCGGCGCCAACTCACGTTGGATATTCAGGTTGCACTGCATGAGATAGTTACGCTTTGGATTGGGTTGAATGTATGGAATGCGCAAGCCTAGATTGTTAGCTGCGTTCGCGAAAAGAATATCGAACGCGCCGGTCGGAAACGACCCTGCCGGCAAGTTATTGGCTGTCCCCGTTCTCTGTAAATGGCGCTGCGTTGGTAGCAAATTGACCGAGCAGATACGGCAGAGGGAGTACGTCGAAAATGGCGAACCCTCCACGCAAAGATGTTTTGCCGTTACCGAGTGGATCATAAGCGAAACCGATTCGCGGCTCGAAATTACGGTAAGTCGGGTTTTTGAAGACGGAGTGACCGACAACCGTATTCTGGAAGGTCTGGTTATACGGGCTTTGCAGAGCCGACAAATGACCATGCGCTTCGGAAGGGACCGTCGACATCTCGTAGCGCAATCCTAGGTTTAAGGTGAAGTTGGGCCGCAATCGCACATCATCTTGCACATAGCCCCCGAAAATACTTGATCGAAAATTAAAATGAAGGAAGGGTGCGCTCGGCAGCGGTGCAAAAAGAACCAGCGGATTATTCGTCAAAAAACCATTGGTTGCAGGGTCCGCAAGGGTGGCGAATGCAATTTCCCCAGCCGGGGCCGGATCAAACGCGTTTAGCTGAACTCTTTCAAAAGCAAAGCCATCTTTAAACTGTGAATTCCTCGAGTGTAGAAAGTGTCATCGTAAGCCTGATAAGAATTCTGGTAAAAGTTGAACCGTTCGATCTGATTTAGTCCCGGTTGAATTGAAACATAATTCGGTACGTCGATCTGGGGGTTGTCAGCACCGGGACTCTCGCCTAAAGCAGGATTCGATGCCAGGGGATTAATAGGCGACTGACCGACCGAAGTGTGCAGAGACCGGTTAAATCCAAAACGGGCAGAGTTAATTAGCTGCGAGCTGATGATGTGTGTCTCTTCGACTGCGATATAAGTTCGACCCGTCGTATTAGCGACCAAGACGTCGTTAGCAGGGTCAGGCTGCGTCGCCGACGCTGCGTCGCACTGATAACTTCCAACAAGACTATCCGCGTTCGAAATTCTATGATCGAGGCGGGCAGTTACAAAGTTTTCCGTTGTGACATGGGGCGCGGTGAACGAATAGAAACCCACATCGCCATTGCTCGTAACTCCCAAGTTCGGATTGGCCGGGCCCCACAATGGCAAGTAGGGCAGCACCGATTGATCAATTCCAGTTGTGGGGTCAGGAGTGAAAGCGTTGCTGACCTGGTGGGGAGTGCAAGTTCCGTTGAAGAGCGTATCGAGTTGATTCTGGACCAAGCGTCGCAATGGAATTACTGGATGACTGGTTGGCCGCGGCCAGAGAGAGGCGCCGTATGATGGACGCGAAGGTCGCCCTTGTTGAGGTGCTCTGCCAGAGCTCCGCATCATTCGCAGTCCGCAATCCGGAAAAACCAAAACTGACGCGATGAAAATGATAGACCAATCCTGCCTGCGGAAGTGGTAAATTCTGCGGTTCAGAGACCGGACCGCATCAGGGCGGAACGGAAGGACCGTCAGTCACCATGTCTCAGATCCCGGTTCGCCCTTGAACGGCCCGACGATCTCAGATGTCACCCAGCCCCCGTAGAACTTGCCGCCCTGAGCCCGCACGCGTTCTTCGTCCACGAAACAAGCATCGACCCGGTTCACATAAAAAGCCAGATGCCCACGAATCGCTTCGTAGCTGGGCGAACTTTGTTCGTAGCTCCAAGCCGCTTCCACCGCAAGCTTTTCTCTCACACCCAGCGTCCAGTAAGAGGCCAGACCCTTGAACTCACAGAATGTCTGCCGCGAACTGGCGGTAAGTAACTCCGAGAGGACATCAGCCCGAGGTATGTAATAAACCGGTGGATGACTGGTCTCGAGTACCCGGATCGCACGCCGCGTGTCCGCAACCAGCATGCCAGCAAACTCGACACGGATACGTTTCGTGGTCGGCTCAGCAAGTGGCGGTCGCGGGTAGTCCCAAACTGATTCTTGAATCATCGAGCACTCCTGTTTTCGTTTCTAGAGTCGTGGCTCTATCAGATCTGCAGGCACGAGCGTTTGTCCCCGCCAACAAAAAAGAGGGCCGGGTAGAAGCCCCGGCCGCGTCGAGAGAGAAGACAAACGAACGTCCTACTGGGGCAGAAGCACCGAGTCAATCACATGAATGACGCCGTTGCTGCACTCAATGTCGGTCTTGGTAACGTTGGCGCCGTCAATCGTGACCTTGCCGCCCTTCGCCATGATCTTTAGACTCTTACCGTTCACGGTCTTGGCCTCGCTCAGCTTCACCACGTCCTTCGCCATCACGTCGCCTGCGACTACGTGGTAGGTGAGGATAGCGATCAGTTTCTCTTTGTTCTCAGGCTTGAGCAGATCTTCCAGGGTCCCAGCAGGCAACTTGGCAAATGCCTCATCGGTGGGCGCGAAAACCGTGAAAGGTCCCGCTCCCTTGAGGGTTTCGACCAGCCCCGCGGCTTTTAGCGCGGTGGCGAGAGTCTTAAAGTCTCCGGCCGCAACGGCGGTGTCAACAATATCTTTCTTCGATTTAGCGGCAGCGTTGCTGGTGAGGGTGAGTGCAAGCATCAAGGCTAGCAGCCCCGCAGAGTAAATTCGTTTCATGATGATTCTCCTTAAGTCTAGTTTTGTTGAGCCTAGTTAAGCTTCACAATGTCAGATTAAGAAAATGTATTTTCGGATTGTGAAAAAAACTGAAAAGAAAGAAGTGGTTTTCGCCAACGTACAAACGCAGCCCTTATTGGTCATGAAAGTTAAGCTCCGCTGCGGGAATTTAAAACGCGTGGTATGTCGCGGGGGGCCATCCGATTTACATTGTGGTTAAACATATTTGAGGCTGAGTGAATCGACTCGATCTTTTACTTCATCCAAACGAGGAGCAAGTGGGTGAGATAAACAATGGAGGCAAGCGAAATGTTTACCAAAGCTGATTGGCTCATATTATCTTCGGCTTTTCTCTCTTTTCTCTTTTCGGTGTCCTTGTGGTTCGGAATTGGCATGATCGCCAACAAGAACGCCGGCGTGTTCGTCGGCCTATGGGTTCCATCCATCCTCTCGGCAGGAAACTACCTCCGTCAGGCAGCGTGGGCGAAGCGAGATGTCTGACACCGCGATATTCATTGTCGGCGTTTTTACCTTCTTGCTCCTCTCGGGAGGCATCGGATTCACCTTTCTTGAAGTCCGTCGCATTGGCGCCGAAACGGCGGCTAAACGCCAATGAAACACGGCGAGGGCGCCGATATCACTGGCGGACAAAGACTAAGAGTCTCTTTTTCCGAAGCCGCGGTTCCGCATGCGTTCTGATCGGAGAAATCCGACAAGACATGGCACGCTTTGTGGTGGACCATATTTGGCAGAGGCGCCTATTCGCTTGCCGCAGCCGCTGGTCTTTGAGGACTTGCGTCGCCAGCGCTTCATGACACTGTTATGATGAGCGCCGCGCAAGGGCTGTCTCCAAACCGGCAATAGGTGTGGGGCACGCTGGAATCAAAGTATATTGAGTCGCCGGCCTCCAACTCATACCCCTGGCCTCCAATCGCCACCAGGAGGGCCCCGGAGAGCAAGAATAAGAGTTCCACTCCCGCATGAGTGTGCGGCTTCAGTTTCTCCTTTTCGATCTTCTGGAATTCCGCGTAGTAGGCGTTGAGCTTTCTCGGCGTGGCCCCGTAGTCGAGAGTCTCGAAGAAGTATGAGACATCGTCCGTCCCCGGACGTTCTGGAAACCGCTGGCGATCCCGCTTCTTTGCAACTGCCACCACATGCCGCTTGCGCTCATCCAGGAAGAAATGATCCAAGCCCACATCGAACACGGTCGCGATCCGTGCCAAAGTGGGCAAGGTCGGATAGAGCTTGCTGCGTTCGAGCTTGGAAAGAAGTGCTGCTGAAAGCCCCGTATGCCGCCCCAATTCCACCAAGCCTAATTTCTTCCTGAGACGTAGGGTTTTCAATTTTTCGCCGATGGAGTACGGTTTTAACCAACCAGCCACTGCCTCTTTGGAGGAGACACGCTCCGTCCTTTTCATAGCCGGAACAGGCTCGCGTTTGTTTTGACTGCGGGTGACGCCGATTACGGCCAATCTGATCTCCTGTCGTATGAATATAAAGTGTTTTCTCTACGTTCAATCGACCTACGCCTTTCTGATGCAGACAGAGAGGGAAGCGTCGCAACTTCTCTTCCTTCGGGCCTGGAGCTAGGAGTCGATACGTCTGCGCGTGAAAGACTCATCCTCATAATGTTCCTTGTTAGGCGGCGCCGCGTGCCTTTTGATCAACGAGATAATCTCGCCTATGAAACTTGCGCAAACATGCCAAAATTCGATCAGAGCCGCAGTTCTGAGCTACCTCCGTTTCGGCCTATTCATCCATATCAGCAGAAGCACTTAGAAGGTTGGTGGCACGAAGTGAAAGGAATAGGGGAGCGAGGCAAGCCGCTGGAATGGTCGGGAAAACCCGCCCGACTTTGCACCCCTAAAGTTTCCCGGGGTGTCTTCCGGCCGCGTTTCGCTGAACCACGTCCCCAATCGCACAGATTCATTACGACGCTGGTCAGATCGACACGCTTTGCCGCTGGGCTCCCCGGGGATTTGCAGAACTACATCGCCTTCTGCTTTAGAGGTTTGCATTTTTGTTCAAATAGTTTTGACCTTTATGAATCTGCATATCTACTGTAGCCATCTATTCGACTGAGGGAGCCATGGCCGCGTCATTGGTCATCGAACTCAAATCACTTGAACTTAGGAGAAAAAGATATGGCAGAAAATACCGCAGACACGCGCTCTTGGCCAGACCTTGCGATTGGCCTCTATGACCGGCTCACGGGTCGGGGAGCCGAAATTGAGTACGAATTTAACAATCTGGAATTGTCAGTTCCGAGTGCAGTTGGTTCGCAGGCAGATCATGCCAAGTGGATCATCAAGGGGATGGTTAAGATCCGTACCCGGGATCTAGCAAAAAACTGAAATGACAGACCAATTGGAGGTCACGGCTTTCCTGGACATAACCCTCAATGGCGCAACGGTTGCTTTGAGGGGGGCTGGCACGAGGCTTGAAGTTGACCTGCCAAACTTACGCACAGCACTCCTCGTCAAGAGAGTTTTGAGCGGCTCGTTAAGCGCGCTAAATGTTTTTTTGCGCTCAAGTGGCCTAGCTCTTGATCTGCGACTGCGAAACGCAGAGATAGGTCTCATAGGATATGGCGCGCGGCCAAATTTGACGGGGTGGCTTGCTGGCTGTGCGGGTCTCGAACTTCACATCTTTCGTTTTGTGTGGGCAGTGTCCAAAACATTATTGGGATTTGACCATGTGAGTAAGCAGTGATAACTCATTCAATGCCGCTCCCTCGTAGGGCGGCTTTTCTTCTTCCCATGAACTCTTTTGTTATTCAGCGCAGCCTATCGGCTGAGATTTTGCAGAGTACTATCAAGTCTGGAGCTGAATGGAATCATTAGCTGATTCTAGCTGCCGATCGCTGGTTCTCCTGACTGGAGCCACAGGCTACATCGGAGGGCGCCTTCTCAATGGCCTTGAGAAGAATCAGTGGCCAGTCCGCTGTTTGGTCAGACACCCTGAATTTCTGCAGCCGCGTGTCGCTCCTGACACCGAAGTTGTGAAGGGCGATTGCCTCGACCAAGCTTCCCTTGCACCGGTTATGGCCGGAGTGCACACAGCCTATTACCTCGTTCACTCGATGGGCTCCTCAGGGAAGTTCGAAGAAGAGGACCGTCGGGCGGCCCGCAATTTCGCCGCGTCCGCGCGCTTAGCGGGCGTACAGCGCATCATCTATTTAGGGGGCTTGGGTGCAGAAGGGCAAGATCTCTCTGCCCATTTGCGAAGCCGCCAAGAAGTAGCAGACATTCTCCGATCTTCTGACGTTCCGACCATTGAGCTTCGCGCATCGATCGTCATCGGCTCCGGCAGCCTCTCGTTTGAAATGATTCGAGCTCTAGTCCAGCGCCTGCCGGTGATGATTTGCCCACGTTGGGTCGCGGTAAAGGCTCAGCCGATCGCGGTCGAGGATGTTATCGCATATCTCTTGGGAGCACTCGAGTTGCCAGTTGGGGAAGCGGCAGTCTTCGAGATCGGCGGCGCCGACCGAGTTAGTTACGGCGAAATCATGAAAGAATACGCCCGGCAATGCGGTCTCCGCCGATGGACCATTTCGGTGCCCGTTTTGACGCCGCGTCTTTCCAGCCTGTGGTTGGGTCTCGTAACCCCGATTTATGCCCGAGTCGGTCGCAAGCTCATCGACAGCCTTCGCAATCCGACCCTCGTCCGAAATCCGTCGGCGCTGAGAGCATTTGATATCAGGCCAAGAGGCTTGCGACAAGCCATCGAGCGGGCCCTGCATAACGAGGACCAGGAATTCGCCGCAACGCGTTGGTCCGCCGCCCTCTCGTCTGCCGGGAAAAGCGCTTCGTGGGGTGGAATGCGGTTCGGAACCAGGCTCGTTGACTCTCGTAGTGTGCAGGTCCCCGCTTCCGCGGCAGCGGCATTTACTCCCATCCGACGGATTGGGGGTGAGAACGGTTGGTACTTTGCTGGCGCTCTGTGGCGGGTGCGCGGTTTTCTGGATCTTCTAGTGGGCGGCGTTGGAATGCGCCGGGGACGGCGCAATGCTCAGACTCTGGCTGTGGGCGATGCTCTGGATTTCTGGCGAGTGGAAGCGTTCGATCCCGATCGTCGTCTAAGTTTGGTTGCCGAAATGAAAGTGCCCGGGCGCGCTTGGCTCCAGTTCGAGGTTGAGCCGATGAGTGCAAAGCCAGATTCCCAGAGATCAAATATCCGCCAAACTGCGATTTTCGACCCGGCGGGCCTGAGTGGTCTGTTTTACTGGTACGCGCTGTACCCCATCCATCGCTGGATTTTTGCCGGAATGCTGCGTGCGATCGCTGCCCGAGCAAGCTTGACCCAGGCGCGCCGCCCGCAAGCGGCGGCATGAAATTAAATACATTGCGAGGGAGTTCCATTGCTCACGCAGAAACGTTCCTTAGCAGACCAGACAAAAAGCTACAAATAATTAGGTTGACTTCCGACTCGGTAGAGATAGGATGCTAGACGCAACAACTGGCCGGGCCTCCAGCCTGAACTGTGTCCTCGGGGGAGGGTGCACAGTCCGCCCGATCCTGTGCTCGGCCTCTTCGATCAACATCCTTGCGACCGGAGCTCGACGCGCGTACATTAACAACCGGATTGCTGGTCCGATCGCTTAGTCTGAACTTGACTTCTCACATTCTTAGCGCGCAGAGCAGCCAACGCCTTTCTTTGTTCCGGCTCTGCGTTTCTTTGAAGTGTGGGTCGGTTCGAAAAGTCTTCAAGGTTAACCAAGATGTCTACTCCTAACCACCGAGGAGAGCTTTCGCAGCGGCGCACATGGTCGCAATGGGAAAGAAAAACCATCCGTTGCAGTCGCTGCTGAAACGCCGCACGAGTCTGAATTTTTCGCCTGCGTTCCCGGATGCCACGATGCCCTCCACGTCACACGGAGTCCTTCATGTCACCGGGATGAAGTACTCTGCTCTCCCCCAGTTCCATCGCCGGTCTGCTCCTAAGAGAATTCGGTGTATGGAAGCTCGCAATTAGCCCGCAGTGGACAGAGACTTCAATTGAATCTTCCGCGGGCGGTTGTTGTCAGAATTCCGATGATTGATCCGATCTCGCGGAACTCTGCAACGATTCAAACTAACGAGAACAGATTGTACACACGGGCCGTTTTTGCAAGATGCTCCACTTGGGCAGCAGGGAAGAAAGGTTCCGATCGATGAGCCCACAGGCAGTTGGAATTACAATAGCTTACAAAAGCGGCTGGCTGTTCTAAAGCCAGCCATCGCGTAACAGAAGGGCATCGTCTTACCATCGGCCAATTAAAGGATACTCGACGTTCTTTACAAGGCTTTTAGGTAGTGCTAGACGCCCAATTTGTAAACGCTTCTACATAATAGGAAGCCCCGAAAAGTTTAGGAGTTCTTAGGAGAGTATCGCTCGCGGCGACGTAGATTCCACCGACTTTGACAAGTGATCTTCAAGTGCATTGCTGTGTAAGGAATGCAAAAGTAGGCCTCAGACCATCGGAAGGAGCAGAGGCTCGATGACGTGCACCTCACTTTAGGTTTGGAGACTCGAACACGATGCAGCACTGGTACAAAGTTTCCCGCTGGCTAATCAAGCGGTTCAAAATAGTCCCGTCGGGGACGCGAAATCAATAATTTGCACGAGAAACATCTACTCTCTGTTTAGGGAGAGGCGGTAGACCACTCGGGAATGGTCCTCTTATATAGACGCAAGCGCAATTTATCGGTACCGATTTGCAACCAGCTCCGGGCAACTTCCGAATTGGCTGTGATCCATCTGGAACAGAAGGGAAGCGACATCGGCGTAACTTCCCAGAACGTGACTTGAACTAAGCCGCTTTGCGGCGGACGCATTCGCGTGTTGCTGAGCCGACGTTGGAGGTCATCTGAGTTAGTTTGTTGTCGCAGAGGAGGAACTCTCTGTGACCCATCTGCGCCAGATCATGCTTGAGGAACTACGGCGCTGCAACTACGCCGAGTCCACCATCGACGCTTACATTCACACGGTCGAGCATTTCAGTCGGCACTTCCATCGTCCACCCGATCAGCTTGGCCCCGAGCATATTCGCCAGTATCAGGCCGCGTTGTTCACGCACTGGAAGCTGGCCCCGAACACCGTAACGCAGCGCTTGGCCGCTTTGCGCTTCTTCTATGTACAGGTTTTGAAGCGAGGCTGGAGCGTTGCCGAGACACCGTATCGGAAGAAGGTTCTGCACTTGCCGCAGGTACTCAGCCAGGACGAAGTGGCGCGTCTAATCGACGCGGCAGAGTTTCCCTTTCATCGCATTCTGCTGATGACCCTCTATGCCACGGGCGCACGTCGCGCAGAAGTGGCGCACCTGAAGATCAGCGACATCGACAGCCAACGCATGGTCATTCATATCCGGGGAGGCAAGGGACGCAAGGACCGTGATGTCATGCTCAGCCCCAAGCTGCTCAACGCTCTGCGCGTTTACTGGCGCGTTTTGAAACGCAAGCCCACCGATTGGCTGTTCCCCGGCAACCGATGGCACACGGCGAGTCATCCGGTCTCCACCAAGGTTCTCTGGAACGCCTGTCAGCAGGCCGCCGAACGCGCCGGTCTTGAGCACAAGCACATCCATCCCCATACTCTGCGCCACTGCTTTGCCACACATCTGCTCGAAGCGGTGCCGACCTGCGCACCATTCAGATGCTGCTGGGGCATCGCGACCTGGAAGAAACGACGATCTATCTGCATCTGTCCCGGCGGCATCTCAGCGCCACCGGCAGTCCGCTGGATGCAATCACGATTCGAGGCGAAGGAGAGCCGACACAGAGCGCATGAACCGGCCTCCTCTGGAGGTGGCCGATATCGTTCGCTGTGCAGGACAGTCCTTCATTGAGCGCAGTCGCAAGTGGATCAACGGATTGCTAGCCATCACACGTTGCCGCACCGCCGCGCTAGGCGGACATCGCGATCAGTGCTCAGACTGCCGACATTCTGCCATCTCTTACAACTCGTGCCGAAACCGGCATTGCCCAAAGTGTCAGGGCAACGCCCGTGTGCGCTGGCTCCAGGCACGGGAACAGGAACTGCTGCCCACCCACTATGTCCACGTCGTCTTCACACTCCCGCGGGAACTCGCTCCTCTCGCACTGTAGAACAAGCGACTGATCTACAACCTACTGTTTCACGCCAGCGCCGAAACCCTGCTGGGGATCGCCCGCGATCCTCGTCACCTTGGCGCGCAGATCGGCTTCTTTAGCGTGCTCCATACCTGGATCAGCGACTGCAGCATCATCCCCATGTCCACTGCGTGCTCGCCGCTGGCGGTCTCGCTCCGGACCACTCCTGCTGGATCTCCTCGCACCGATCCTTCTTCCTTCCCGTCAAAGTGCTCGGCCGTGTCTTCCGCGGCAAGTTTGTCGCCGGACTCAAGAATGCTTTTCATGCCGGCGCACTCCAGTTCCACGGACATCTCTTACCGCTTGCGGAATCGCGCGCCGTCGCCTCATGGCTGCGGGTACTGTTCCGTCAAGACTGGGTCGTCTATGCCAAGCCTCCCTTCGGCGGGCCAGAACACGTGTTGCGCTATCTCGGTGCCTACACCCACCGCGTCGCCATCTCCAACCACAGATTGGTCGTTCTTGCCGAGGGCAACGTAACCTTTCGCTGGCGCGACTCCGCTCACGGCAACAGGAAGCAGTTCATGACTCTGTCGGTCGAAGAGTTCTTGCGCCGCTTCCTTTTACACCTGCTGCCGCGCGGTTTTATGCGCATCCGCAACTTCGGATTTCTTGCTAACCGGAGGCCAGCAGAACTCCTTCCACTCTGTTCTCGGTTGCTCCAGCAATCCCATCCCCCAGCCGCGCGCACCGCCTCGCCGGCGCTGCCCATTCACTCGCTGTGGGATGTCCGCTTTGCGGCGGAACCATGCAAGTTGTCGAGCGTGTCTACGCCGCGCAACTGCTCCTTCGATCCCCACCTCATCTCAGCCCATGCGCCGCATGAATCCACATCTCCAGCCTCGAATCTCGCTCGTGCTTCGGCGCGCAAACTGGTTTGTGTCTCGCACTTGTCAGAATGCAGTATGGTGGTGCGATTCAGACTCTCCGAAGCGCCGCCCCACGCCCATTCTCTCTGCGACCCGCTACTGAAACCCAAGCCCTCTGACCGCAACGGCAAACTCGCAAACGATCAAGACCGACTCATCCAGATACAAGTCCCATAGTCCCCCGGGGCGCCTTCCTTCAAGTCGCTGTATCTGAAGCGCCCCTTCCCCGCGCATCCGACCGATAGATCTTCACTCGTGGGCGCTTCAGATACAGCACTAAGACTTCTGGCCAACGATAACTTCTGGATTGCCCGTCATCCGGGAGCAACGTTGATTCGGACACTCGTCAACGCCGATATGCCGATTTTGCGGTCCTAATCTCACCGTACAATGGCTGTGCTCGGCGTTTCGCTCCCGCCATTTTGATTACACCGTTTCCGGCGACGACTCGCCTCAATTGTTTTCGGGAGATGCCAATCATGAAGACAATCTGGCGTCGGTTCGCCAAGCCCTTCTGCAGGCAATTTCTTAGCAAATCCAACTGTTCGTTCCGACCCACGAGCTTTGAAGGGGGCAACTGAACCTCGAGGTCCGTCGGCGTGGACGACTCCCCGACGCGAGCGATGAACTGGTATCCCCGTTTAGGTAGCGTCTCAATAAAACGTGGATTCTTCGAATCGTTCCAGAGTGCGCGGCGGATGTCGAGGATCTGGCTCTTGAGCACTTCGGGCTGGACGAACGTATTAGGCCACACAGCTTCGAGGATTTCGTTCTGACTCACCAGGCCTCCGGCGTGCTCGACCAGATAGCGCACGACAGCGAATGCCATCGGCCCAGCTTTCGGAAATTCCGTCGAAACTCGCGGTACAAGGACGGTACAACGAACACCTGTCTCTTCTCGTTCTCACCCGTTCCTTACAGGGCATTGCAGAGCGACCGCTGCCTTGTAAACACAACGTGATCCAGTCTGTCAGCGCCCTTTCACGGCGGTAACACGGGTTCAAATCCCGTCGGGGACGCCAATCACTTAATTTATCCTCAACGACTTACCGTCCTGGTTCGCCGCAGAACGCCGCAAAAAGACTTGCCGCGCCCGCCGTGTTCTTCCGCTGGGATGGGTGTTGCTCAATTCCCATGTCCTTTCGAGAACCTTCGCAGTACCGGCTTTAGGGCTCGGAGCTGCGTTCTTCAAACTTGGAATCACTACTCTCCAGTCTCCATTCTTTCGCCATCAGTGACCTCCTTTGCCGCGGTTCAGGCAATATGGTGGTTTTCCGCCGCAACCAGTCTAGTCCTGCGACCAAGTCGTCTGGCGGCTGTTGCATCGACAGAGGTTTAGATCGAGAAGCCGCGGGGGTCCAACAAGAGGCGAGAATTCAAATCGCGAGATTTGCTGGTTAAAGTGATCGAGCCGTCAACGTACAAAAGAGAATCTGTTGCGATCTTGTGTGTTCCCAGGATCAAGTTTCGGCATCCGGGATGAGTATGCAGGGGCCGCGGCCGAACTTGGACGAATGCCTGTTGATCGCGGAATCGCTTGCCTTATACCCAGGTATAGACTTCACAATACGAACATGCATATTGGAGAGCTGGCGCGCGGCCGCAGTCAACATTCAGACGATCCGGTTTTATGAACGGGAAGGATTGCTTCCTGTTCCCACACGAAACAATTCGGGATATCGGTGTTACGACACCGGCGACATCGAACGAGTCACTTTTATCAAGGGCAATCAAGAACTCGGCTTCACGCTCGGCGAGATCAAGCAGCTTCTTGACTTGCATCGCGTAGTCGCTGCCATGACTTTTCCTCTGCGTCAGAAGCCGGCGGAGCTGCTAGGCATTATCGAACTAGGCCGCGAACGCCTCGAAGCCATCAATCAAAAGGTCAGGTCGCTTCATGCGATGCAACGCCGTCTTACATCGCTCTTAAAACAACTCGACGCCGCCACTCTTGCGGCGTGCCCGGCCTCAAAATCCAACCCTAACCGACCCTGACAAGAATTTACAAAGAAACCTCTTGACCTTGTACCTAAGTGGAGACTCCAGACTTGAGCTGGAGCTCAGCTTAGGGCAAATCCCAGACGGCAGCGAGCATGAATCAGACATTGAGTACGGGGTTCACAGCGTGGATGGTGGCGGCGATGCTGGTCGCCCAAGCGTTACTCGGCCTGCTCAGGGTGGGGCGACGCATTCTTCGTCGATTGCACATCGTGCTGGGCATACTTCTGATCCCGGTCACGTTCTTTCACGCCTGGTTGTCAATGAAAACTGTTTCGATGAAGAGTGCTAACACGACGGGTTTATGGTTAGCAACCGCCGCTCTTCTGCTCCTCGGAGTTCAATTGTCGCTCGGGACCGCGCTCATTCGTCCATCCGGCTCGCGGTCGCTCACAAGGCTTCATCTGACGGTGGGAGTCGCCATCGTTTCCCTCGCCGGCGTTCATGTGTTGTTGATCAAGTAATTAAACAAGGAGAAAGCAATGAAATCGAGCCTATTGGTTTTTGTTTGTCTGGCAACGGTCACGGCATTTGCCGCGAAGCGGCCAGACTTCACAGGGTCATGGGAGTTCAACGCCGACAAAAGCAAGAACATCGGCATGATGGTGCAGGTCAAGATGACACAGACGATTCAGCAAAGCGATGCGTCGCTGGACGTGCTGTCGCACACCACCTTCCAAGGCAGCGATCAGGACATGAAGAACCACTACGATCTAACGGGGAAACCAACGACCAATGATTCTCCGATGGCCGGCCCAAGCGAGACGATCAGCAAGTGGGACGGGGAGAAGCTGGTTACAAGTTGGACCAGCCAAAGTGCTGTAGCTGGTGGCGATAAGGTCGTGCGCACGGAGACGCGGTCGCTCTCGACAGACGGTAGCACGATGACGGTCGAGTCGGTTCGCGGGTCGAACCCGCCGGTGGTCATAGTCTTCGAAAAGAAACGGTAGCGGCGATGCGGTCCTGGATTGCAATCGTCCCTTTGATCGGCGTAGCTATCGCGGCAACGGGTTTTTACGTCGTCCGCACTTCTGTACGGAAGCCTTTTCCGGCAACCGTGCAGACCATTCGTCCTGAACGGCGCATGATCGGAAATGCCGTGAATGCAACCGGGACGGTGCGGCTGCGCGTGGGGTCCGAGGTGCGTGTCGGCTCGCAGTTGTCGGGCATTGTGAAAAAACTTAATGTCACGGTTGGCTCACACGTTCACACGGGTGAGGTCATCGCTGAGATTGACGATGCCACGATCCAGGCACGTCTCGCCGACGCGGACGCTCAAGCGGAGTTGGACAGGGCCAGCATGGAGCACGCTCGGGTGAACCACGATCGTTCGTGGCAGCTCGCATCGCAAGGGCTCATACCTACTCAGCAGGAGGAGGACCTTCAGCTCGCGCTGCAAGAGGCGAAGGCAAAGTATCAAAAATCGCTCCGTGACCGAGATGTGGTGAAGGTCGATCTCACGTATGTACGCATGCGGGCCCCTATCAGTGGCACGGTTGCTTCAGTATCCACCCAGGAAGGGGAGACCGTCGCGGCATCATTCACTGCACCGACGTTCGTGACTATCATCGCCGATCATGCCTTGCAACTGGTAGCCATGGTCGATGAGACCGATATCGCCAATGTTCATTACGGCAACCCAGTTAGTTTCACGGTCGATTCCTTTGCTGCCCGCGAATTTCCCGGCACCGTGGAAAGTATCGCTCCCAAGGCAACCCTCGTTTCCGGTGTGGTGAACTACGAAGTAACGATCAACATCAGCCATGATGCCCAACTGCTCAAGCCGGACATGACTGCAAATGTCTCGATTCAGACGGCACAGCACGAAGCGCTTTTGCTGCCGGCCGCAGCCGTGCAACGGGACGGTGAGCAAAGCTTCGTGTACATCTCCGGCAAGACTGGACCCGAACGAAAGCTGGTGGTGGTCGGCAATAAGGACGGAGAGATGGTCGAGATCAAGCGGGGCATCTCGCCCAGCGACGAGGTCGTTGTGCAGACTTTCATAAACAACCCGCAGGCCAAGCCTGCATCGTGAGGGCTCTTTAATGATCCAGGTCGAAAACATTTCGAAGACGTACGTGCGTGGCGAGAACGGCACGGTCGAAGCCCTGAAATCGGTGTCCTTCCGCATCGCGCCAGGGGAGTTCGTTGTTATACGGGGCGCGTCCGGGTCCGGGAAGTCCACATTGCTGAACATTCTGGGCTGCCTTGATCCACCCACGCAGGGCGGTTACCGCCTCGATGGGGAGGATGTTGGCCGGTATGACGACAAACAGATGTCGCGCGTTCGGAATGCAAAGATTGGTTTTGTTTTTCAGTCCTTCAACCTGCTGCCCCGAACGACGGCGCTCGAAAACGTCGAACTCCCGATGGTTTACAGCCAGGGCATGGTGGATCGAACGAAAGCGCTCGCTGCCCTGGAGCGCGTCGGACTGGCAACGCGGGCTAGCCATTTCGCGACCGAACTCTCCGGAGGTGAGCAGCAGCGGGTGGCGGTTGCCCGGGCGCTGATCAACAGCCCGGCGCTCATTCTAGCCGACGAGCCGACGGGCAATCTCGATCTGAATGCCGGCCGCGAGGTGATGGAATTGTTGAGCGACTTGCACACGGAGGGTCGGACGATCGTGCTGGTGACACACGATGATGCAGTTGCCGCCTATGGTTCGCGCGAAATCCTCCTGCGGGATGGCTTCATCGCTTCGGACGACGTTCGCGTGGCTGCTCCTGTTGTAGGTGGGATATGAAAGCCGGGAAAATTTCGTCGCAGGCCCTGCGCAGCCTGGGTCGATACCGGCTGCGGGCTGCCCTCATGATGCTCGGCGTATTGGTCGGTATTGCGTCGCTGGCGATCCTGTCGTCAATCGGCGAAGCTACGAAACGTGAGACCATGCAACGCTTCAAGAACATGCTTGGTACCTTCGACACGATTATTGTGCGACCCGGCGGCGGCCGTACTCGCGGCATGCCGACCCTGGTGAATGTGCCGCCAACGCTCAGGTTCGAAGATGCCAAGGCGATCGCCAGCGAGTTGCCGGATATTAAGGCCGTCGCTGAAGTGCAGAACGCTTTTGACATCGACATCAAGTACCGCGACCGCACATCTTCTCCGGCCATCTTCGGAGTCAGCCCAAACTGGCTGGCGCTCCGATCCGAAGAAGCGGCCGATGGCACATTCTTTACGGTGCAGCAAAACGAGTCGCTGACGCGAGTGGCAGTATTAGGCCTCGACGTTCGCAATCAGCTTTTCCCGGATGAAGACCCACTTGGTAAAACCATCCGGATTGCCGATGTTCCATTCCAAGTCATCGGCTTGCTGAAGTCGCGCGGCGCTGGGCCAACGGGCTCCAGCCTCGACAACATGGTCATAATTCCCATTAATACCGCTTCGCGAAGGCTTTTCAATCGTGACTTCTTGACCATGTTGATCGTACAGATAAAGAATCCGGATCGGAGCGACGAAACGACGGCTCGGGTGGCAGCGTTGTTGCGCGAGCGGCACCACGTTCAGCCAACCGCCCTGGACGATTTCACCATCACGAACCCCGCAGCTATTGCGGCGCAAGTCGCCCGGGCGGGTAGCACGCTGACGAAGATTTTGACGGGTGTTTCAATCATGGCCTTGCTGATTGGTGGAATTGTGATTATGAGCTTGATGTCCATTTCGGTTGCAGAGCGGCGAAAGGAGATCGGGGTGCGGCGTGCCGTGGGCGCAGCCCGGTCCGATGTGGTGCAGCAATTTCTGCTTGAAGCGATCTTTGTATCTCTGGCCGGAGGAATCGCAGGTGTCGCCATCGGTTGGGGCGGAATGCAGTTAGTTACTCGCCTGCAAAAGCTGCCGCAGATCTTGATTTGGCAACCCTTAGCAGCGGCCGTCGGCCTCTCCATCGGGGTCGGAGTGATATTCGGGCTTTACCCCGCCTGGAAAGCGTCGCGTGTGGACCCGATCCAGGCGCTGCGGTCGTAAAAATGATGGCTCGCGCCCTGAAAATTGCTGTCCGGGCGTTACGCCTGCTTTGGCGCTCACGGCTCGGCTCAAGTCTACTGGTGCTCATGGCCAGCCTTGGCGTCGGGGGAGTAATTTGCTCGGTTAACTACGGCGCGGGCGGAACGCAGCAGATCATCGATCAGATTCGCCGCATGGGTACGAACGTATTGATCATCACGCCGGCGGAAAGTCGTGCTCTGGGCGGTCGCGCCCGCACAGGGGGCGCTGTTACAACGCTGGTCGAACGAGATTACAGCGGCATCCGAAAAACACTTGTGACGCGTAGGCGCTCGTCAGCCTTGGTAACGGCAACCTTCCGGATCAAGGCCGGCGACCTGACGAAGAATACCGCCGTCGTAGGAGTCGAAAGGGATTACTTTGCCATCAAGAATTGGCCAGTTGCGGTTGGCGATCTTTTTGACGTGGATCAGGAGCGAACGGCCGGGCGCTTCGCTCTCCTCGGCCATACCGTTGCCGCTGATCTGTTCGGAGCTTCGTCGGCAGTCGGACAGCCCGTAATGATTAACCGGGTTCCGTTCGTAGTCGCCGGTGTCCTGGCGGAACGCGGTCAAGGCCTGGACGTTAGCAATGAAGACGACCAGGTCTATGTGCCGCTGACCACGGCAATGCGGCGGCTGATGAATGTCGATCACTACAGTTCGATTGTCGTTGAGATTGATGGCACAAACTCAATGGACGCCGCAGCCGAACAATTGCGCTCGCGGTTACGTAGCTCGCACCATGTGCAGAGGAATCAGCCCAATGACTTCCAGGTCCAGAATCAGAAGACGTTGCTCGATACTCAGATGGCGGCCGCTTCGCGACTGGATTTCTTTCTGCGATGGATCGCAGGCAGCGCATTGACGGTTTCCGGCTTGGGAATCGTCGCGATCACTTGGATTTCCGTGAAGGGACGGACTCGTGAGATCGGCACTCGTCGTGCTCTCGGTGCCAATCGAAATGACATCTTCTTTCAGGTACTGTTCGAAACCGCCACGCTCGCGTTTGCTGGCAGCGTCCTTGGCGTCGCAGTCTCGTGGCCAGCTTCTCACTTCATCAGTGAGGCGGTTGGACTCCCTTTCGTGTTCGAAAGAAGAACTGCCGAGTTTGCCGTTACCACTGCGGTAATCCTCAATCTAGCCTTTTCTGTTCTGCCATCCCGTAAAGCTGCCTCAGTGAGCCCGCTAGAAGCATTGAGGTACGAATGAACATTGTGCCTCCATATGGCGCGAGCCCGGGCGTGGACGAGAGCATGTGCACCTTAAACTTCGAGGTGGGCCCGCAACAGTTCCGGTCTTGCTGAGAAGCTCGGTAGTATGGTTGTGTTTCTATTCGCAAAGACACCTATCGAGAACCTTGAGACAGTCCTGAGGGCGGGCCCCCACGAGCCGCGTCTGCGGCGAAAGGTGCCCATGCCTAACGGACCGGATCAGGTCGACGCTCGCGACGATTGCCCCCTGAAGAACAAATCCTGTCTGTCGCGCAACTCGCTCCACTCGATCAGTTCCACATCCGAGGTGTTCAGGCGACTATCGAGTTGGCTTGGATCTGTTCCGATAAGCGTCGGTTTCGAGGAAGCTATGATCTCGGAGAGTCCGAGATTTGGTAACGTCGCTTTTCGTTTCGAAGCTGATCAGATCCGCCCAGCTTTCGGAATTTCGATCGAAACTCGCGGTACAAGGACGGTACAACGAACGCCATGAACAGCACGTAGTGGAGTGGAAGTCGATTGGGCGGGTGGCCCATATTGTCGAACTCGTCGGTGACATCGCGAAAGTGGGTGCCCCGTCCTTCGCGCAGTTTGCGAAGGGCGGGTATGGCGATGCATGCGCGCGGGGTTCTAAGCCGCCTACTCGCGAAACGAAATCTCTTCCCACCCGCATTTCACGCGAACGCCTCCACGCTCTTGCGAGAGATAGAAACGGTAACTACTCCCGGAGTTTCATATGATCGGCGCTTCACGGGATTCCGGTGCATGGACGGCAGCTTCTCCATCTGCTTCTTTTCCATCCAAACGTTAAAGTCGTAAAAGCGCGGCTGCCAGAACGCGCGTCGCGTGGGCGGGTGGCCAACTTCTAACGGCCAAAGTATAACTCGACAGCTTGAGCTGTTGTTTGAAATCTTGTGTTAGCGAAGGCTCGGTGCAGACAGGGCTAAATTCGGCAGCATCAAACGTCCGGTTTCAGTCCGGGGCGGCACGCTGGGCCGCCCCGGTTAGCTAATCCGCAGTCTCTAAATACTGCGTTAGCGACATCCCCGCGCCGCTGAATCAGGGAAGTACGACAACCGTCCCTTTCATACCCAGCCCATCATGAAGCGCGCATTTGTAGTGGTAAATGCCCGGCTTCGTGAACGTCACCCTGAAGCGCGTTACGCCGATTGGGGATTGCGGGAGTCCGATGCGATCCTGCGGGGCGGTTTGAATAAATCCTGAGTGGACGCTGTCGGAGATCGAATTGATAACCGCGTGACGCGCACCGTCGTCATCGATGGTTACGTTGGCTGACGGACTTACCGGGTCCTGCGGTTCGGTTCCGAAAGTGATGGTGTGGGGTGTAATGGCGTCACCAATCGTCCACTCCACCGTGTCGCCTGCCCGGATCGTGGCTTTGTTCTGCATGAACCGCATGATTGAAAGCGTCCGTGTACCGCCCCCGGTCGCAATGACTTCACCCAAGCCGGCGCCGACTTTGTTGCCGGGGGAGGCTGGTACTTGATGTAAGTCATCATGCATGTCGGTCAGCATGGCGATCCGATCCGCGTTCGCTTGGTGATCATAAAAAGCCTGATCGTGTGGAAGGGGTTGGGATAAGTCGAGAACGTGAACTGCACCCGACATGTTTTCATGAAACAGGCAGGCAATTTTGAAATTCCCCGAAGCAGGAAATACCACCGTGAATGTCTGACCGCCCGCAAGCGGAGGACTGCTCACGCAGGTCGAGCCGTCGACAGTCGCCGGACTACTTGAATACCCGGGGCAGCCGACTGAGAACGGATTCCTCACCTGGTTCGCGGTAAGGAAAGTAACGGTGTGGGGTTCGTTCGTTACAACGGTCAACGTGATGCTGTCGCCCGCGTGAATCCACATCTCGTTCGGCAGGAAGGCAAGCGCTTGCCTTGCCTGGTCAGGGCTCTGAGCACCGACGACGGCGGTCCACTGAGCATGTAGTTGCGGTAGAAACGTCAAGACGGCGGCCAACACAGCGTACTTCTTCAACGAATGAATCGATTCGAGGGTGCGCATATTTTCTCCTGAAGGTGAGTGATCGTAACAGTGTTAAAAAATCCCGGCCCAAAGATTGTTTCCGAAATGGTTTACGTCTGGGCCGGGGGGAGACTTTGTTTATTGCCCTCTCAACAGTTTACGGCAGAGTGATCTTCACGATCTGTCCCGCTCCCGGAGGGCCATCGCCGAAGTTGGAAACGTACAGCGCGCCATCAGCACCGAGACTCATTCCTGTGGGAAAAGTGAGACCTTCGGCAATCGTTTTAAAGGTGCTGCCGCGCAAGCGAACGACGGCGCCGGTGCCGGGCCCCGGGAAGCCCGAGTTGGTCGTCAGCTCCAGAAAATACGTATCGTCGCCATCCACCACCATGCTTACCGCTGTGGTCAGGCCAGACTGGACCTTCGTCACGACACCGAGGTTGTTGACGGTATATCGTGCCGCACTTCCGGGATTGATGGGGAAAAACGTACTCAGGTTCGCCATGTAAAAATTGTTCTTTACCCGCGCGATCGACGTGGGGACGATGTGGCCCACCGCTTCGGAAACGTCAATAAAACGTGTCACTATGCCTTCCTTAGTGATTTCGTCTACCTCTCCGTGGTTCGGTTCCACCGCGTAGAGATTTCCGTTCACTGCGATCATGTTGTACCAGGTACCATCGGGCTCAAAGTCTGGAGGATTGGGGTTTTTGACAGGGTGAAGCGCAACGTAAGCGCTCAGATCCGCGATTCGAGTCCAGGATCCGTCTTGGTTGATCTTCAACACGGAATTCGGAAAGTTAGGATTTCCGTGAGAACAGCCACCACCCGCGAGGAGCGCATAGAGCTGGTCGCCGATGAACGCGACATCGGCGGCACCAAGTGTGTCCCCGATCGGGGATAGCGCCGAGGGAAGACCTTGCACCAGAGTGGAGCGTGATCCGGCCGGAGTCACCTTGGAGATTCGGGCCGTTCGTCCTCCCGCCCACGGCCCCGGCCCCGTTCCTGACGGCACCTGCGGGCACTGTCCTATGGTCGTATGGGTGCCGCCCGTACCTGCCTCTGCCACATAGAGGTTGCCATCGGGTCCCCATTTGAGACCGCGAGGATTAGTAAATCCCGTTGCAAACACGGACACGTTGGAAGAAGTTTGCGAATACGCTGCAAGCGTACTGAGAACGATGAAACTGAGAACTGCCCACCGAAATGTTTTCACCTGGAACTCTCCTTTTTCATTGAAGTACTGAAACCGAGCCTTTGGACTCGTGCAGAGCGGGGTCGATTAGCTGCTGAAGCAAATCAACTGAACCACAGTGGAAGTGCTGTGTTACTCGAAATGGTTTGCTTCTGGTTTTTGGGCCTTAAATTCTTTCCACCGCTCTCGACCTACGGCGCTATCCTTTTCTTGAAAACAGACGAGAAAGTAGCTACAAATAAGCTGTTTGGCGTGCCGGGGGCCAACGCCAAACCAGAGACGTCTAAGTCCGGCAGACCAGGATTGATCGCATACCATGTCTCACCGGCGTTGTTACTCCGAAATATGCCGGCCCCCTGCGTCCCGAAATAAATGACGTTAGGGTTTTTCGGATTCACTTGGATCGAGCCGGTGCGCGAAGACGGTATTCCTGGCAGTCCAGTGTTTTTGGGGACGAACGATGCGCCTCCATCAACGCTCTTGAGCACGCCAGTTGCGTCAGAAGTGCCTACATAGACGATGTTCGAATCAGTGGGATCTACCGTAATGCTGATTGCACCGGTGGCATCGACTTTGTGCCAAGTTGCGCCCGCGTCCTGGGAACGCCATGTGCCGCGACCGCGGTCGGCAAAATACACCGTGCCATGACGATGCGGGTCGGCTGTTATTCCGCGACCACTCAAATTCAGAAACTGATCCGGCGGAGCATTAGGGGCACGGTCAATGCGGTGGAAAGTTTCGCCAAAATCGGTGCTCTTCCAGATGCCGTTTGTTGGGATCCCAAGATTGCCAATGGTGGCGACGTAGATTGAGTGGTCGAACGCATCGACGGACACGCCCGTCGAATAATTTGTGCTGCTTCCAAATCGCCGGCGCTGCCAATGCCTGCCGTGGTCCTCCGATTTAAATAAGCCTCCCGCGTCAGATCCTGCATACACACGGCGCGAGTCTTGCGGATCAAACGCCACTCCGCGGGGAGATCGTGCCACTAAGCCTCTGGTGCCTCCGTCCGCCCACGTAGCGCCGCCATCTTCCGTGACCAGAATGCCGCCGTCGTTAGTGGTGAAAAACACATGATTGGAGTCGGCTGGGTCGACTGCGACCGCGTGGCCTTCCTGACAAGAGCACGTCTTCAGTTGCTCCCACGCAAGCCGGCGCCATTTTGCTTGGTTGTGCGCCGGAAGGACAAATGCTCCATGAAAATTCGTACCTGCGTAAACCGAGCCCTCGCTATCGACGCTGAGCATGAGAGCCATGCTCCTCGGCATGCCCGTATTTTTCCAGGTAACACCGCCGTCGTCGCTTACAGAAACGCCGCCGCCGGCGGTTCCGGCATAGAGCTTGTCGCCACTTTTTACGATCGACAAAACAACGCCGACCGCGGGTGAGCCGACGCGCGCGAAAGAATTGCCGCCGTCGGTGCTCTTGTACACGCCATCGCCGTTCGATCCCGCGTAGACAATACTGCCGTCGTCGGGATCGACCATGAGCCCGTAAACCGTAGAGTCGATGGAAACGCTGTGCCAGCTTTTTCCGCGGTCGGTAGATTTGAAAGCTCCGTCGCCGGTGCTGCCCGCGAAGATCACGGTGGGGTTGAACGGGTTGATCGCGATGGAGAATATCTGGGTCGGCCCCAAACCATGCGAGGCCGACCGCCACGTCTTGCCTCCATCGATTGTTTTGCTAATGCCGCCAAATAATTCGGACGAATAGATAATGTTTGGGTCGGTGGGGTCCATAACCATCGCTAGACCGCCTCCGGCGCTCTGCGCGACCCATGTCACTCCGCCATCCGTTGTCTTGAATCCGCCGGCATAGACAACGTCCGGATTGCCGGGATCCATCACCAACGACGAGACGATTGGGGCCGGGAGACTGCTTAGCGCGTTAAACGTCGCTCCGCCATTCGTACTCTTGAGGACGCCGCCGCCTATGCTACCGATGTAAATTGTGTGCGAAGCGGCGTCTGCCGCGATGGCCCCTGGAATAGCCGGTGGACTAGGTCCGACCGAAGTCCATCCAGAGCCAGTTTGAGCGCTGGTCGGAAGGTTGATTTTATGAGAGGCGAAGTCCTCTCCGAACGTTGCCGACAAAGCTAGCGCGAGAAACAGCGTGAAAAGGGACAACTGTCTAGTTAAGGCTTTCATGTGAAGCTCCTATGTCGAGATAACTCTGGATGTAAGCGAAATAACTGCTGTCATTTGAAAAGCTCCGTGCTCGCAAGCGCAGGCGGAAAAGAGTTCGTAACTGATCCTGAAACAAGCGTTTCCCCGTTTGGAAGCAGCGTCGCTGTATGTTCGTGGCGCTCGGTTTCCATGCCACCAGTCGTGCTGAACGAACGGCTAGCGGGGGCGTACAGTTCTGCAGTTGACGTACCGCCCCCGGCCGTGAGCACAGTGCCATCGGGCTGCAAAGTGGCTGTGTGCGAATAACGACCTACTCCCATTGGAGCAGCGGGCAAGAAAGAGCCGGTCGTGGGCTCGTACGTTTCTGCGGCAGAAGAGGCGGTATATTCGCCATTGACCTGATACTCGATGCCTCCGGCAATGAGCACCTTTCCATCAACGAGCGAAGTAGCTGTATGGCCCGAGTGCGCCGTGACCGTATGGCCTGCGGAAGAAAACACTCCGGTGGCAGGGTCATAAATTTCGGCTAGAGTGGCTGGCGTCGGCGCGTAGATCACAGATCCGCCCACGATCAGCACCTTTCCATCGGCGAGCAGGGTAGCCGTGTGTCCAATCCGTTGCTCGGCCATGCTTCCCGTCGGACTGAAAACGCCAGTGGCCGGGTCGAATAGTTCTGCACTTGTCGAAGCGGTACCATAGAAAGGGAAGTCGCCGAGGGCGTCATCGCCACCGCCGGTTACCAGCACTTTCCCGCTCGGCAGCAACGTTGCGGTGTGTCCTCCTCGCGCCGCGGCCATAGACCCCGTGAGCGTGAATAGGCCCACGGCGGGATCGAAAAGCTCGGCAGACTTCACCGCTGGCTCGTCAAGTTCGGGACAGCCGTGGCCGAAGCCTCCCGCAATTAGCACCTGTTTACTTGGCAATAGGGTCGCTGTGTGTGCGAACCGTTTCCCCGCCATGTTGCCGGTCAGAACGAATAATCCTGAAACCGGGTCATAGAGTTCCGCCGAGCCCACCCCGCCATAACAGTAACTGTCTTGTGCTATCCCGCCGGCCATGAGCACCCGTCCATCCGCGAGCAATGTAGCCGTGTGAAGTCCGCGCGCGGTCTGCATGTCCCGGGCAGGTGTAAATGAGCTTGAAGAGGTGGTTACGGCTATGGTGGCGGTGCCGCTGTAGTTAGTGGCCTTAGTGCTGGTGGCGACTACGCGATAGACGCCCACAACAAGAGGAGCTTTGTAAAAACCGGCATTGCTGATCGAACCTCCCCCGGCATCCTGAACCGACCAAGTCACGTTGGTGTCGGCAAGCCCGGAAACCGTCGCGCTAAAAGCTTTTGTTCCCTGTGGTGACAACGTAACCGAGGCTGGAGAAATAGTAACTAGAACCCACGGCACGGTTACGCTCGCGGTTCCCATGGCGAGCGGTGAAGCCTGGCTAACTGCCGATACTTGAATAGAGCCACGTAGTTAGCTGTCGGGGCGGTATAAACGCCCGTGCTATCGATTGTTCCGGCATCTGCACCTCCCGCCACGCTCCAGGTAACGGCTTGATTAGCCTGACCCAACACTTGTGCCTGAAATTTCGTAGTTTCCCCTTGATCGACAGTGACGGCAGAAGGTGTAACAACGACGCTGGTGTTGATCTGCTGGGTTGGTACCCACCGGTTCCCCCCGCTGCAGCCGATCGTAGCCACAAGAGCGACCGCGAGAATGATTTGTTTAATAGCCAACTTGAAGCCTCCTGCGACCAAAGCGGGGAAGATCGATCGCGGGGCGACATTCGTCTAATTCGCACGTTTGGGCAATGCATCGCGCCTAAATTGGACTTCAACTCTTCTTCAACTTTTATTCACCAGATAAGTCTTTTGAAATAGGTTGGTTGCCAGCCAGCGCTCCAACTTTGCGTTTGACGCGCATCGTCCACCCTGCTACTCTCGACGCCGCTACTTAAGTAGTCTGTAATGCCATCTTCTGTCTTTACTCGTCGTCGCCTCCGGTTTGGCCCTTACGAAGCAGACTTGCATTCGGGAGAGTTGCGTAAGGATGGACTTCGGATCCGCCTGCAGGCGCAACCATTTCAGTTACTCGCCATGCTTCTGGAACGGCCCGGCGAGCTTGTTACTCGGGAAGAAATTTGCCAGCAGTTATGGTCAACCGACACCTTTGTTGACTTCGATCACAGTCTTGGAACTGCAATCAACAAGATTCGTGAGGTTTTGAATGATTCTGCCGGCAAGCCTTCTTACGTCGAAACCCTGCCGCGTCGGGGCTATCGTTTCGTTGGGCAGGTCACTTCGATCGATCCGGAACCAGAGGCGCCAAAATCTTCAGAACTAGCGCCGCCAGAACCTGCCGAACCGCTGATTGCGTCGGCACCGAGAGCGCGTCTCTTATATCCCGCTGTCGGCGTCTGTCTTGCCGTCGCTGTCCTTCTTGCATTCGCTGTGGCAAATTTTCGCGGTCGGCGGGATAAGTTGGCCCCGGCGGAGAATGGGCAAACACTCACCGTCAAATCGATCGCCGTTCTTCCGCTGCTCAATCTTTCCAACGATTCGGAGCAACAGTACTTTGCGGATGGAATGACCGAGGAACTCATCACCAGCCTCGCCCGGATTAGTTCACTGCGCGTCATCTCGCGAACCTCCGCTATGGCTTACCTTGGAACTCGCAAGCCAGCGGCACAGATCGCGAGAGAGTTAGGAGTAGACGCACTCGTTGAGGGATCGGTAGTCCGAGCGGGAAATAAAGTTCGCATCACTGCTCAACTCATTCATGCTGCCTCGGACCGGCACCTGTGGGCGCAAAGCTACGATCGGGAAATGAGCGACGTGTTGACCGTGCAGGGCGAGGTTGCCCGCGAGATCGCCGAGCGAATCTCCGCCCGCGTGACGCCGCAAGAGCAAGCTGATCTCGCTCGCGAACGTCCAGTCAACCCGGAAGTCGCGGTCCTCTACTTCAAGGGGTCTTATTTTTTGAGTCAGGTTGACGCTGCCCGCGCCCGCGACATGTTCACGCAAGCCATCCACTTGGACCCGAACAGCGCCGAGGCGTGGGCGGGGCTCGCCGACGCATTGCACACGATCGCAGTCCTTGGTGACTACGGAGCGTTCCCTAAGGCCAAAGACGCTGCAAACAAGGCTCTGGAGATTGACGGCTCCCAGGCGGAAGCGCTAATGGTGCTCGGTATTGTCTCCTTTCTTTACGACTGGAATCCGCCGCTGTCAGAGGCATACTTTCGCCGCTCAATCGAAGCACGTCCGGGCTACGGGCTGTCCCATGCGCTATTCGCCAGTACCCTCGCCCACCATGGCAAATTTGAAGAAGCTCTGCAACAAATCAAGCTGGCAAACGCTTTAGACCCGATGTCGGTGCTGACTAACTCATTTACGTGGCATGTCTATTTCTGTTCCCGCCGCTACGACGACGCCTTGCGAAGTATCCTCGCGGCGGTTGAGGTTGATCCCTCATTTGCTTCAGCTCCCTGGAAGATCGCAACAAGTTATGAGCAAAAAGGCGAATACGAGAAGGCGATTGCTGCTGGTGATGAGGGAGCCCCCGAACTCGCGCGTGCCTTTGCTTCTGGCGGTGTGCGGGCTTACTGGCGGCGGAAACTGGCACTTTCGCTGCGGGAAGACGATTCCACCCAAGTTGCCCGGTGCTACTTGCACTTAGGCAGGCGGGAAGAGGCGCTAAAAGCGCTGGAAAACGGCTATCGCATGCGGGAGCCCTTTCTTATTTTCTGGCTCCCTGCTTACGAAGAATTTGACCCGTTGCGCTCCGAGCCCCGTTTTCAAAAAATGCTCCGCGGGCTTGGTTTCTCGTGAGACAAGCGCTGATCTGCGTGGCTGCGATTTGTTTGCTGTCTTCGCAGCCCGCAATCGCGCAAGTTCAAAACGGGCAAATCACCGGCGTTATCACCGATCAGAGCGGCGCCATCGTAGCTCATGCAAGCGTGTATGTCGGCAATCCGGCTACGGGATATGAGGCCCCCTTCACGAGCAACGACTCCGGCATTTACTCCGCCTCAGAGTTACTCGTAGGCTCGTATACGATCCGAGTTCAGATGAGAGGCTTTAAGACAGAACTCGCCTCGAATCTGATTGTGAACGCCGGCACCGTGTTGCGAGCCGACTTCAAACTCGTCGTAGGGGAGCGCTCCGAAACGATTCAAGTGAATGATGCCGCCCGGCTCGTCAACACAGAAAATTCCCGTCTGGCCTACACGGAAGACTCCGTTCAGATTTCGAACCTGCCGTTGAATGGACGTAACATCTACGACCTTATCCAATATCAGCCCGGCGCCACCAACGTGAGAGGCATCATGTTTGAGAATGGCGCCAATACCGTCGTCAATGGCGTGAGAGAAAGCTTCAACGGATTCCTGATCAATGGGATCAGTAACAGAGGGCTGAGTGGCGGCCCCGTCAATCAACCGATTCTCGATACTGTCGAAGAGTTCCAGGTCTTGACCTTGAACAATGCAGCGGAATTCGGAAGCAATGCAGGTGCGGTCACAAACCTGATCACTAAGTCAGGCACAAATCAACTGCATGGCAGCGGGTGGGAATTTCTTCGTAATGATATTTTGGATGCCAATCCTTTTTTTACCAACCACGATCCGGATCCTGCCAATCGCAAGAGAACGCCGCTGCGCCTGAATCAATTTGGCATGACGATTGGTGGTCCCATAAAGAAAGACAAAATGTTTTTTCTTGCTGCCTATCAGGGCGAGAGATTTCTTACCTCTTCTCCGGGTCCAGTTGTTACTGAATCCGCACAATTTCGTTCCGCTACCATCTCAGCTTTTCCGAACTCGGTGTCTGCTCTCTTGTATTCCAATTTCCCACCGGAGGGGCACGGCACCCCTTTCGCAACCTTGCGTCAATACATCGGACCTTCGTTTGGCAGCCGATTTCAAAGCTTCGCTGATTATCTTTGCCCAGCGAATACCGATGCCGCAAATGCAACGCCCGGCGCGATCTCAAGAAAAGTTGCCGCGCTCATTGGTGTAGAACAAGCGGATATCGACCAGATGAATTCTCCGGGAGCGGGCGGATGCCCGGGCGGTTCTCCGTACGCCACGCCCACGACGGGCGCCTTCAACAGAGATGCAGAATTCGGAGACATCACGATCAGTCCGAACAAGTCTCAATTAGACGGAAATCTTTTCGATGGCAATGAAGCGTCCTTCCGACTGGATTACAACCTGAACTCTAAAAACCGTTTATTCAGCCAGTTTAATTGGGCGCGCTCAGGAGATAAGTATAGTAACTTCAACGGCCTTCGTGGTTTCACCAGCCCGTCGACTCTGACCACCCCAAATTTCCAGATCAGCTTCATTCACACCTTCTCTCCCACATTGTTGAACGAGTTTCGCGCAGGTTATGCGCAGAACGATAGCTCGATCGCAGTTCCATTGCCGGGCGTACCTGGCGTCGTCTTTGATGATGGGACTCTAGGGTTCGGGCCCGATGTAGGTAATCCTCAGAGCACAAGGGAAAATATCTACAGTTACAACGACGTAGTCTCCATTACCCGTGGAAAACACAACCTGAAGTTGGGTGGCGAACTCCGTCGCAATCTCGAAAATAGCGAATTAGACGCAGGACATCCCGCGTACTCTTTCTTCGATCCGCTTTTCTTTGCCATCGACGCTCCTTATGCTGAGGACGCCGGGGTCGATCCGGGATTCGCCACCGGAAAGCAAGCTGAACTCGCGACCAGCATTCGCCACTGGCGAAACTGGGACGTTGGCGCTTTTTTGCAGGACGACTGGAAAGTATCCCGGGACCTGACTTTAAACCTCGGCATTCGCTACGACCTGCACACGCGCAGCACTGAACTCAACAATCTCGCCACGACCTTCATCAGAGGTCCCGGCCGCAACTTCATCGACAACATCACAACCGGAGCAGGGCAGATTAAGGATGCCAGCACTCCCTGCCCGGGCGATCCCAAAGCAACGCTCGTGGGAGAGTGCGGCCCCGGAGGTTTCGCCGCCGCGGCAAATCTGGGCGAGGCAGATCACGATGATCTAGGACCGCGCATTGGTTTCGCCTGGGATGTTTTCGGCGACGGCAAAACTTCGTTACGGGGCGGGTTCGGAATTTCGTACGAGGGCAACCTCCAGAATCGCTCGTCTCTTACGCGATGGAATCCTCCTTACTATTCGCTCAACCAGATCTCCAATTCTTTGGACAATGGCAACCCAGACGCCAACTTGATCTATGGCCCGGTCGACGGTTCGCGGCCCACGTTTAACGGTCCCGCACCGGTTGCGCAGCACTCCGGCATCGGCCCTCAGGCGACAGGCAACATAGCGGGCTGGGATCCGGCCAACCCTCAAACCTCGGGCTTCACGGCGATCCTCTTCCCTCGAGGTGTTCATGACCCTTACGTTGAAAACTGGTTTATCGGCCTGCAACGCGAATTGCGCCCCAAGCTGACAGTGGAACTCAATTACGTTGGCACCGCCGGGCGGAACCTCTTTCGCGCCGAGAATGTAAATCGAATTCCGGGAGGCCGCCTGCCAGAGGGAACCTGCACAACCGACAACTTTGGCCGCAAGCTGTGCAGCCAGGTGAACACGACTAAGGCGAGTAACGGAGAAGAAATCAATCCCACCGGACAACTAAATCCGAATTACGGACGCCTGCGGGTTTGGCAGAATTCTGCATCGTCGATTTATCACAGCATGCAAGTCTCGGTAAGAAAGCAGCTGGGGCATGGCTTACAGTTTGGAGGCAACTATACCTACAGCCATTCCATTGACGACGGTTCGTCGTGGCAGAGCAGCTTTAATACCATAAACGGTTCTGCAGCCGGAGACGGGATAACGACCGACCAGACGCAACCGGGCCTTGATCGTGGCAACTCCGTCTTCGACATTCGCCATCGACTTACGTTCAATTACGTTTGGCAACTACCTTTCTTTCAAGGCAATCATGGCGTGAGTGCGGCCATATTGGGCGGTTGGCAGTGGAATGGCTTATGGTCATTCCAAAGCGGCGCACACTGGTCTCCGTTCGATTCGCGCGCAGCCCGCCCCGAACCCACAGCAGGATCCCAAAACGCCTGCAACGCCTCCACGTTCGATCCAATCAATTGCGTCAACTTGGGTGGCGACTACAACCTTGATGGCGAAACCAATGACCGGCCGAATGCGATAGCCAATCACATTAATACGACGCACGCACAATGGGCCGACGGCTTCAATCTTCCTGACCGCTTCTTTTCCGCACCGTGTTTGGGCTGCGTAGGCAATCTTGGCAGGAACACATTTATCGGCCCCGGTTACTGGTCCGCTGACGTCTCACTCTTCAAAACCTTTAGAATTTCTGAAAGACTCCATCTGCAGTTCAGGTCAGAAGCCTTCAACGTCTTCAATCACACAAACTTCCTGATCGGAAACAATAACAACTTGCACAGTCCACTCTTCGGAATGGCTGGAGGTACCCAACCGCCCCGCAATCTCCAATTCGGTTTAAAGCTGAGTTTTTGAAAGACGACCAGTTAAAGTGGACTGCCTTTACCTGGGAAAGTCTTTAAGCGCGCGGTTCGCCCCTGCGCTCTGGATTGAGCTGGCATTTGTGCTGTTTCTCTTCAATTGCGCACTTCACCACCGCCAGAACCAGTGCGGACATGTATGGGCTCAGGCTCATTCCGCAGCCGTACCCCTCACCAGCCCTTGGAAAGCCACTATTCTCCTTATGCAAGCGCTTGACTGGCCTAATTGAAGTTGCTACTTTTTACCTGCCACTGACGTGTCTCTCTTCGAGATCATCACCGCTCTTTCACGTTCTCCGGGGCTCGTGCTAACAGGCAGAATGAAGACGTAGATCCCTTTCGGCGAAAAGTTTGCTCGCCGTCTGCGATTAAGTCGCACGATGCTCCCGCGCTCAGGCTGCGGGGTTGGTTTTCAACGCTGGGGAGAGTGATGCCTTCGATCGAATGGCTGAACTTCGACCCACACAGCCCAATGAAAGCACGACTGGCGCGATCGTCGTGACATAGCTTTCGCCACACAAACTTCAGAGACTTTTTTCGCGACCTTGGCTGTAGGTTTTCAGGAATAAACGTTATGCCTCACACGATGAACGAGGTCGCGAAGCTTGCCAAGGTATCTCCGGCTACTGTCTCTCGTGTGCTAAGCAAGAGTCCGTACATTTCGGCGAAAACCGTTGAGCGAGTGATGGCGGCGGTAGAAAAGTTAAACTATCACCGCAATGTCCACGCGCGCCGGTTGGCGATTGGGAAGAGTGATCTCTTTGGTTTGGTAATCTCCGAGATCACGAATCCGTTTTTTTCAGAAATTATTCGTGGGTTTCAGGCCGCCGCCTGGGATCGCGGCTTCGACGTACTTCTGCTAAATACCGAATACGACGAAAGGCGCACTGACGCCGTCGTTCAAAAGCTGATCGAGAATTCAGTCCGCGGAGTCGCCATCATGACTTCTTCGCTCCTCGATAGCGTAATCTCGACCCTCACCGAAAAGGGCATCGGCGTTGTGACTTTCAATCCGGTGCCTGTGGATCGCCTGGTGAGCACGATAACCATCGATTACAAACGCGGTCTCACCCAGGCGATCGAACACGTTGCCTCGCTCGGGCACCGCCGCGCCGCCGTCATTGCCGGACCACAAACCAACCGCACCGCCTCGATCATCAAGCAAGCGCTGGTCGACGGCCTGCGGCAGCGCGGACTTGATCCCGATCCGGTGACACATAGCGATTACCACGTCGACGCCGGAGCGACCGCCGTGCAAGCGATCCTTTCCGCGAAAGATGCTCCTACGGTAATTTTCTGCGGCAGCGACTTGATTGCCATGGGTGCCATACTCGCTCTGGAAGAAGCCGGCATCGATGTTCCCAATGACGTTTCGATCGTCGGCATCGACGATATCCCCTTCTCATTCCTCGTTCGCCCGGCGTTAACGACCATACGAGTTCCTCGCGACGAACTGGGAGAAACATCCTTTGCGGCGTTGGACAAACTACTGAAGCTGAAGAGGCAAAGAGGCGCCGAGTATGTGGTCGACACCGAGTTGGTGATCCGCAAGTCAACCGCTCCGGAAAGAAAATTCGCGTTGCGACAAAAAGCCGTCCGCCCAGGCGCCTAAGCGAAACCACTCACTTTTTGCCTCCCCTCACCAATATCTTTTGACGTTGATAGGCAAGACCTTTGGGATCTCCACAAGATGAAACTGGTGCTAGTTTTCGAACTTCTGCAAGCCATTACAGAAAACGCTTGCATGGAAACCCCAGCCGACATATGTTTTATGTCGAAGTCTACCGCTCTTGCAAGACATGACTACCGAGACCGACCCAAACCTCGCTTATCCAAAAGACAGTCTGCTGGCGTTTGAAATCGCACAACAGCCTGCCCTGTGGCCGACTACGCTCGACCGGGTCCAGGCCTCCGGTTTGCGCCAGGAAGCATTCCAGTCTCCCATCATTCTGACCGGCGCTGGTACCTCCGCATATGCTGCATCTGCCATCGCTGAAGCTTGGCAGCAAACCCTGGCCATTCCAACCACAGATTTGTTGATTCAATCCCCTAAAGAGATCGAAGCTGCCGTACCCGACCTTCGCCAAGGTGGCACGTTGATTTCGCTCGCACGATCAGGAGATAGCCCCGAGAGCACCGCCGTCGTCACCAAGTTTCAAAACCTGTTCCCCTTAGTGAAGCATTTAGCAATCGTCTGCAACGATTCGGGGCGACTGGCTAACGCTCCCAACGTAAAAAAACTTTTGCTCGACCCGCGCACCAACGATCGCAGTCTGGCCATGACCGGATCCTTCTCAAATCTTGTCCTCGCCGGACTTGCTCTCAAGCATTATGACCCGCTCTCCATTGCACTTCCGGACGTGTGCAGCCGGGTGCAAACTGTTTTATCCACGTTCGACGGGTTGATGCAGGAGATAGCCCGTTCCTGTAAAGACCGTGTTGTCATTCTTAGCTCCAGCATGCAGGCGCTCGCAAAAGAGGCGTCTCTCAAAATCGTCGAGCTAACCGATGGCCGCGTGCTGGCGATGCCAGAAACATTTTTGGGTTTCCGTCACGGGGCAGTCGGCTTCTTACGAGAAGACACCCCGATTTTTTGTTTTCTCTCTTCCGACCCTCAAAAGCGCCTCTACGAGCGCGATTTGATGGAGGACTTGCGCGGCAAGAGCCTGGGTCGTCTGGCTATTATTGGGGACGAGCCCTCGATTGCGCAGCCTCGAGATTGGTTTCTACCGGCAATCGCGCCATCGTTGCCTGATTCGCTGCGCACTCCGTTTGAAATACCATTCGCGCAGCTTTTCGCGTACCACCTCAGCGTGAATGCGCGAGTTGATCCTGACAATCCCAGTCCCAAGGGCACCATAACTCGCGTCGTTCGCCCCTTCCGTATTCACGATGAGCTCACTCGCGCCTGAGCATGCTTCAAATTCATTGAGCGAATTCTCCGCTACACCACGTCGTCACAAGTAGAGCGAGAACCTTCGCGCAGGCGAACACCTCGTCAAGCTCGACGAACTCTTCAACCGTATGAGCGAACGCCACATCCCCCGGCCCGTACAACACCGCCGGGAACTTGCCATGCTCGGTAAATAAGCGAAGATCAGAACCATAAGGCACCCCTTGCATCTTGGGCGGAGCGCCGGCCACTATGGCGTGGGCGTCGCTCAGGGCTTCGACAATCGGATCCCGGAAAGACGTTTGCCCCGGCTCAAATTGCCCTTCGATCCACTCCAGTGTCGGTGGATGATCCTTTAGCCACTCGTCCCCCGCGACCAATCCAGCCAGACAGCTCGCCAACGATTCGCGGGCGTTTGTAATGGTTTCTCCCGGGAATACGCCAAAGCGCCCCTCCGCAAGCAGTGTTTCAGGAACGGTCGAGAGCCAGTCTCCAGCCGCCACGGTTCCAATGGAAATGGGAGCGACGTTATCGTCAAACTCAAAGATTTTATTTTCGTACCGTGAATGCCGGTCGCGATCCAACGCTTCGATCGCGGCAAATATCTGCTGAAATTTCTCGACCGCGCTGACTCCGAAGCGCTTCATGCTGGCGTGAATGGCTCGTCCCGTGATCCTGATGCGGAAGCTCAGCGCCCCCGCATGGACCGGGCAGCTGCGCAGCCTGGTAGGCTCCATGATGACGGCGGCATCGGCACGAACTCCGTTGACAAGAGTGGTTAATGTCCCGACTCCACCGCTCTCCTCGCCGATCACGCTCTCGAACAGCACGTCTCCAGACGGCTGAAAGCGCAGGTTGCGTAGCGCTTCGATAGCGAAGATCGCCGCCGCCAACCCAGCCTTCATATCGCAAGCGCCGCGGCCATGCAGTTTTCCGTTCTCAATCGTTGCGCTCCACGGCGGAAATTTCCAAAGATTTGGATTGCCGATCGGCACGACATCCATATGGCCATTCAGGATCAACGAGCGCGGGCGCAAACTGGCTGAATGATCTGAAGCCGCCGACCTCGCGGCATCGATTCCTTTCCAGGTGCCGACGACGTTGATTCGATCGTCGAACGAAACTCCGTCGTCAGAAAAGGCCGGGTGATGCTGAAGCGCTGAGAACTCTGACTTCAAAATCCTGACGTCGCAGTGCAACGATCGCAGCTTAGCGGCCACGAAGTGCTGCGCCGCCTGCTCTTCACCGGGCAAAGTCGGAAACTGCACCAACCGTTGTAAAAACTCAGTCATCGGCGTGCGCAGACGATCGATTTCCGCAAAAATCTTGTGAGACGCGTTCATCTTTGCTCCTTCTGCAAAGATGTTGCAGGTGGATATTTTGCCCCAGCCATCTCGCCAGCATCGGGCTTCGCGATGATGATCCAAAGCGAAACGCACGCCATCGCAACCACAGTGCCCGAACCAAGTGCTACCAACCAGTTGAAGCGCGCCACCAGGATTGGTACTAGGGACGTTGAGATGATCCCTCCCACAATTCCAGTCGTGTTCATTAGTCCAGATACTGCCCCGGCGCGATCGCCGGCCAGGAATGTCGCAGAAACCCAAAACGAAGCTTCGGCTGCCATAAGAAATCCGATACTGAGGCATAGAGCGCCGACACAGAGAATGCGGCTTGGAGCGTAAGCTGCCACGAACAGCAGCACTCCACTCAGGATGTATCCGGCCATGATGATATATTTTGCCGCCGCCAGTCGTCCGCGCCGCGCTGCGATGCGATCCGCGGCGAACCCGCCTATCGGAGTAAACAGCAACCCGGTCAGCCAGGGCAACGCCGCAACGAGGCCCCCGTTTAACAGGCTGAAGCCGCGAACCTCCACCAGGTAGGTGTAGAGCCAGAACACGAAGATAAACAGCAAGTAGCCTTCCGCCAGATAACTGACGCAGAGTAAAACGATCTTCCGATCTTGAAGCAAGCTCCAGAAGCCGGAAGTTCTGCCAATCGCTTCCGCGTCCGAATGAGTCAACGCTAATTCAGCTTGATTGATAAACGGATGCTCCTGCGGCTTGTTAGTGCTGAACAGCCACCAGGCTAAAGCAATCGCAAACGCGGGCACGGAGGTGATAAAAAAAACCCATCTCCACCCCATGCGCAACATCAACCACGAAACAAATGGAGTTGCCGACGCAGCCGCTAACGACGTTCCGGCAAACATCCAGGAATTAGCGTAGGCGCGTTCCTTGGGCACAATCCAGTTATGAACCGCGAGCGCGCCCACTGGATAAGTCGTAGCCTCCGCGCTCCCCAGAAAAAACCGCGCCAGCCACAATACGAAGAACGAAAGGCCTGTTGCGGTGACTGAGAAACCCGGCGTCAGCCCTGCAAGAAAGGTACAGACGCCCCACAGCGAAGCTGAGATCGCGAGCGTGAGGCGCGTGCCGAAGCGATCTGCAGACAAACCGCCCGGTATCTGGAAGATTGCGTAGCCGATGAGAAAACTGCTAAAAATCTGTCCGATCTGAATCTTGGAGAGATGCAGCTCAGGCCCCATCAGCGCGGCGGCGACGGAGATATTAATGCGCTGCAAATAACTTACAAACCCAAATCCGGTGAGCATCGCCACAATCCACCAGCGAACGTTTGTGGCCTTACCCTCGCTCATCGTGGCGCTCATCGTACATCGTAGCGCTTCAACAACTGGTCTGTAGAGACGGGGCTAGCCCCGTCTCTACGGTGGAGATCATATTAAATGCCGTTTAAATGCCGTCGTTAGAACTCCAACTTCAAGGAAATCTGGCCGGTTCGGTTCCCGCCAAAATCAGATCCTCTGGACGATGTGATCTGTCCAAAGTTCGCCTGAGTCAGGTCGAGTTGCGGATCGGCCAGGTTCGTGTGGTTGAGCACGTTGGTAAACGTGCCCTCCGCACGTAGCGCCACCCCCTCGGTGATGGCAAACTTTTTGCTTAAGCCGCTCGACAAGCTAACCGTTCCCGGTCCAATCAGATCGCCAACGCTCTCGGTGCCAAAGCGGCCTATGGGAGCCGTTCCTACCCCCACGGTGCACGGGGAAGAACTCGAGATATCGATGGGCGCACCGGAAGCATCGGGGGCATAGGTCCCGCTGCCCGGGCACGCAAAGGCGGCATTATTGAACCATTGATTGCGGTTATGACTGCCGTTGTTCGGATTGCCGATGATGTCAGGACGCTGCGAAGCTCCGCCGAGCGCCACTCCCGAACCGGTACCAGAAGGATCGATATATCCATTCGGAATATAAGCCGTGAGGAACGTGCCGCTTTGCCACAAGAAGATGTTGCTGAGTTGCCAGCCGCCAAAAGCGAAGTCGGCAACGCGATTCATCCCCGAACCAAATTTCCGCCCACGGCCCACGGGCAACTCGTAAATCACAGTGGTTAAAAATCGATGGCGCCGCGTTGCGCTGACATTGCCGTAATCGACTTTCGGATTGAAGCTGTCGGTCGGGCTATATCCACCTTGCTCATCGACAAACGCGCTTCCGGCAAAACTGCCATAGCTTCCCTGATTGTCTGAAAGGTTTTTAGCCCACGTGTAGGAGCTGTTGAAGGACAGCCCCTGACTCATGCGATGCGAAACTTCCACCTCCATCGCTCGATAGTCCGCCTGCGCTGAAGTGCTGCGATCAGTGACCTGGTAAAAGTTTGGGAACGGAAGCTCCGACAAACGGCTCGGGTCGCTGGATGGCGTAGTCGTCGACCTTTGCAGCTGGTTATATTGCGGCTGCCAGACCAGGTGCCATGTGTGCAGGCCAACATAGGAAACTCGAAGTCCAGTGTTGTGGCCGAAATCATGATCGATCGAGAGATTTGTCTGCAAGGAGTACGGATCGCGCCACTTCGTGTCCACCGCGCTGTAGAAGTAAAGGCTGCCGAGACTCGGAGAAAACGTATTTGTGTTGGTATTGGTATTCGGGAACGCAAATGCCGGACCGCCACCCGGCGCAGCGTAGTTCGTGAAACTCTGCAAGTTTGATTGCAGGGTTTGTGTCAGGGCGTAGAAGAGCGCTCCGGTGGTGGTGATGTTGTAGTAACCCACCCCGCCACGAATCGCGGTCCGGTCGTTGCTGAAGGGACGATAAGCAAATCCAAAACGTGGCATAAACCGGCGCTCTGGCGTTTGCCGTAACGATGAGGGCAGCCCCGCTTGATTGTTGGTCACGATCGGAGTGCAGGGAACTCCGTTGATAGGCTGATTATCAGCATACGGATTGTTAACTCCCGGAGTAATACATGCATTGACATTCGCTAACTCTTGAACGGAGAGCGTGCTAGCGTATCCAGCGGGATAAATCAGCTCTCCACTCTTCGCCACTCCAGGATTAAAGTTGCCAACCAAGCCATTGGTAGCTTTCAAGCCGGGATGCAACTCGTAGCGCAAACCAAAACTGAGAGTGAGCCGCTGCGTAGTCTTCCACTGGTCCTGTGCATACACGGCATAGGCATTCGTAACACCGTTGTTGTCCTGTGAAATAACGCTGGTTTGCGAATTTTGCGGAACGCCGACCAGGAAGTCCGCAAACTCCTGCCCCGTGGTGAGAGGGCTGCTCGTGCTGAAATAGAAATTGCCGTAGTTGGCGGAAACGGTAGCTCCGCCCGCTTCCGTGTAAGCGTTGAGATGCCGGATGTCGCCGCCGAAACGGATAAGGTGGTTACCCCGCTGCCAGGTTAAGTTGTCAACGTATTGAAAAATGCGCGACCGTTCTTCGAAGCCGATGCGAGACCCGATCGAAGTAATGGTGTCGAAGTTCAGGTGTGGAAGTCCGTTAAAAAACGCGGGCGAAACTCCGTTAAGGCCCGTGGTGGAGAGGAAGCCGGGGCCATCGAACGGATTGCTGTTGCCGTCCCGCTCCAGGGTAAAACCAAAGCGAAACTCGTTCGCCAGGCGGGGTGTAATGGCGTAAGTGAAAGTCGACGCCAAAATTTTGTAGCGCGCGAAGGCGGTGCTGTAAGGGAGCGCCAGATCCACCGGCTGAAGCTGGTTGACGTTCTTGAAAGTGTAACGTCCGGTAAGAGTCGCCCGCGAGCCGAAGTTCTGGTCGCCGCGAAGATCTGCCTGGTTGGAACTGATGTTATCGCTCCGCAAACTCAGGTAGTTGTATCCGCGAGCCGCAATCGCCTGCTGTAACGACTCCCCCGGAGGGCCAATGTTCGGGTCGGGATAGAACTGGAGAAAAGCGGCTGAACTGGAGTTCACCGGGACCATGTCGTTGGCATAAGTTCCGCCCGTGAACGGATCGTAGAGAGGCGCGCTGGTTTCCTGCGAGAAGTCGCCCTGCTTCATGGCCACGGTCGGAACCCTGGCTTGCAGAACATTGGATTGCGGATAGCGCAGCCCCTCATAGGCGGCAAAAAAGAATGTGTGATCGCGACCGTTGTAAACGTGCGGTATGAAGACCGGTCCGCCCACGCTTCCTCCAAAATCGTTGGCAACTTTGTGCGGTTTGTTCGCGCGATCGGTACCGTAAGGGATCGCGTCTAATGCCTGATTCTGAAGATATTCGTAAAGTGATCCGTGAAGACGATTTGTACCGCCTTTAGTCACGGTTGTGATCTCACCCGGCTGCCCGTATTCAGCGTTATTGTTCACCCCATCAACGCGAATCTCAGCCACTGATTCCGCGGAAGGGAACGCGTCACCCTGGATATTGTTGTTGGTCGTATTCTGCGCGGAAATTCCATCCACGGTCACTTCGGTTTGGGACGGCAAGCCGCCTTGCAGAGAAAACTTAAGCGCGGGTTGAGGATGCGTCGATGGAGCTGGAGGATAAGGAGTGGTGTCAGGCTGGACACCCGGCAACGTTTGGATGACGTTGATTGGCGAGGTTGAGCCCGCTCCCCGATAATTTGCCGGAAGGTCGAGAACTTCGCGCGGAGTCAGCGAAGCAGAGATTTCGGCACTCTGAGTTTCGATCGTACCTGCATCGGAGGCATTGACGTTCACCGTCTCCGCTCCAGCAGTCGCACTCAGCGTCACATCGTAACGAAGTTGCTGGCGAGCGGTAACCGTGACAGCTTTGCCGATGTTCGAGGCAAAGCCGCCAGCCGTGGTGGTGATGTCGTACGTACCCGCCTCGAGGTTGATTGCCGTGTAGTTGCCGGAATCGTCAGCGGTCACAGTTCGGTCAACATCTGTCTCAATGCGATGGATCAGGACGGTGGCGCGAGCCACTGCCGCCCCGGAGCTATCAAACACAGTTCCGGAAATGCTGCTGAGGACCGATTGCGCCGACAGAAACGGCGTTGCCAGCAAGGCAGCCAGCGAAAGTACGAGCGTTCGGATGAATAGAAATTTGACGATGGCAAGGTTGCTAGTTTTCATCAAGGGCCTCTTAAACGAATGGGACAGTGAATGCATGGCGTTCCCCGTGCTTCCTATTTGTCAAATGCTGACGAGGCTGTCGTCGCCGTACTCCACCTCAAGCGAGATCAGAATCGCTGTTAATCTGAAACCTGAGACTTGCGCTCCCGAACGTTCGCGCCGAATACCATTTCTGAAAATGTAAAAACCTGGAGAACTAAGCGCCGGCAAATTCCATGGGTGAGAGCAAGATTTTAATCTTTGACAGGGATATCACGGAGTGTAATAGTGTGCAAGCCCTTTCTGAAATCCTTTGCATAGCCGTGGAGTTGCGCCGGAATTAAGATAGCAAGTGCCCAAATCGGGACCCGTTTTCCCGCTCATCAAGCTTTTTGCGAATGATAAAACGTAAACGGAAAAGGAGATTGTTTTTGCCCGCTTCCGCAGCTACTTACCGGCGTCTTCTTGCGTTTGCCCTGGCTTTCGGATCTGCCTCTCTCTCTTTATCGCAAGCTCATGCTCCGCGCTCGCTTTTACTGTCTGCGAATGACGATCTGCTGCGTAACCAGATTCAACACATCGAACGCAGCGCGGCGTCCCTGCACGCAATTCCGCAGGCAGTGATCAGCCCGGACGGGACACGCTTTGCTTACGTTGTAGCGGACAGCGGAAAGGACAGCGGGCAAGAACTGCTGGTGGGATCCATCGCAGAACCCGAACTGGCTGGGCGACTCCTTCTAGCCGGGAAAAACGACAAGCACAAATGCCGCGACGCAGACCCTGCCTGGTCTCCTGACGGAACGAAACTTGCCTTTCTTTCCGACTGTGCGAGCCTGAACCAGATGCAATTGGCCGTCGCCGATGTGAATCAGTCCGGTTCGTTGCTCAGTTCTACCGCCAAGCGGCTTACCAATGTCGTTGGATACTTGTCGCGGCCCAGGTGGTCGCCCGATGGTAAGGCCATCGCGTTCCTTTTCGTGGATCACGCGACACGCACGCCCAGTCCACTCGCAGCGGGCAATCTGCAAACTGGAGTGATCGACGACTTGCAGCAGCTTGAGTGCCAGCGGGTCGTATTGTTCGACCTCGCCACCGGCACACTGCGCTCTCTGACTCCACCAGCGCTCACGATATTCGAATTCGAATGGGCGCCCGATAGCCGTCGCATCGCGTATACGGCCGCGCCGCCTCCCGGAGACGATAACTGGTACATCGCACAGCTTTACATGCAGTCCATTTCTGAAGCCGAGGGCCGCTCGATCTACAAGCCCGAGTTTCAAATCGCCTTACCGCGGTGGTCTCCCGATGGAAACGGCATTGCCTTCATCGCCGGGCTCATGAGCGACGAAGGAGCGACAGGTGGAGAAATCTACCTCCTTCCGATCAGTGGCGGGGAGCCGCGCAACTTGACTCCAGACCGCAACTCGTCGCCGGTCTGGTTCCAGTTCACGTCGTCGAATTCGCTTCTTTTCACCGAGTACCGGGGCGGCTCCGTAGCCGCCAGCACACTCGATCTTCACGACGGAAAAACCGACACGCTGTGGGAAGCCGGCGAGTCCATTCACGCCAGTTCGGATGATTCGAGCCTGTCGTTAGTAAGTAAATCGTTAGTAAGCAAATCGTTAATAAATAAATCGACAATAAAAACATCGTTAACCAGTGAATCGGCCAATAATCCGGCGAAGAATTCCGCGAGCGCAGAGGCCGTGGTCGTGCGCGAGTCGTGGACGCAACCTGCCGAGGTTTGGGCCGGCTCGGTGGGCAAGTGGAAGCAACTAACCCACCTCAATCAAGGTGCCGACGCAGGCAGTGTGGGGGAGGGCGACCCCGCCCGTCCACTCGGGCCGGTAACCGGGAACCACACTTCGCAAATGCGGGTCGAAGACATGACCTGGCACAACGATGGCTTCAATATTCAGGGATGGCTGCTTTTCCCGCAGTCTTACGATCCAGCAAAAAAATATCCCATGCTCGTGTCGATTCACGGAGGTCCCGCATGGATTCAAGTGCCCTCCGTCGCTTCCATGGACTTTCAAATTACGTCTTTCACTCATCTCGGTTACTTCGTTTTCCTCCCCAACCCGCGGGGCAGCTTCGGGCAAGGAGAAAAGTTCACCCGAGCCAACCGCCGCGACTTCGGCTTCGGCGACGTGAGCGACGTCGTCAGCGGTGTCGACAGTGTGACGGCGAAATATTCTGTTGACGCACATCGCGTCGGCATCATCGGTTGGAGCTACGGAGCGTCCACCGCAATGATGGCGGTTGCACGAAGCGATCGCTTTCGAGCGGCTGTAGCCGGAGCCGGCGCCAGCAACCTGTTCAGCTACTACGGCCAAAATCAAATCGATAAATGGATGCACTTCTACTACGGCGCGTCAGCCTATGACGATCCCGCAGCCTACATGCGGACTTCGGCGATCAGCTACGTAAAGCAGGTCAAGGCACCAACCCTTCTAGTCGTGGGCGAGCGGGATGAAGAAGCGCCGCCGCCGCAATCGTTTGAATTCTGGCACGCTCTCAAGGAACTCGGCACGCCCACTCAGCTTGTCGTCTACCCGGAAGAGGGCCACAGCTTCGAAAAATACGAGAATCGCATCGACCTGATCGACCGTGTGGCAAACTGGTTTGCAAAATATATGCCGGAGACCGAAGCGGAAGAACCGCCGCAACACAAATAAGAATGAGAAGCGCGAAGCATTGATCACTGCCGACACTCAAACCTCAAGCACGCGTCCCGAGCCGTCGCGCGCCTATCGCTGGACCGTGCTGCTCTTCGTCGGCCTCACCATGGGCTGCAATTACTACCTCTACGACAGCATCAATCCGATGCAGCACATTTTTATTGAGAAGTTGGGTTTCACCGCGACCACCTTCGGATGGCTTAACTCCGCCTACGCCGTCAGCGCGATTCTCACCCTGCTCATCGGCGGATTAGTCATCGATCGTATCGGTACCAAGAGGGCGATCACAGTTTTCGCGTTCATCTGTCTGCTCGGAGCCGCACTCACCGCCGCACGCGGACGGCCCGGCATGATGATTGCCGGGCGCGCCGTGCTTGGCCTCGGTGGTGAATCCCTCGTGGTTGCCGCAACCACCGTCATCGCCAAATGGTTCAAAGGCAAAGAACTGAGTTTTGCGTTTGGAATCAAAATTACAATCGCACGCCTCGCGTCTGTCGCCGCCGACAATTCACCCACGTGGGGAAGCAGATTGTTTTATCCGAATGGTCCCACGGGCGAGCCAAGTTGGCGTGGCCCTCTGCTGCTCGCGGTAGGCGCGGGGTGTTTTGCGGTGATCTGCTCAGGAATCTACTACCTGCTGGAGAGTCGCGCAGAGCGATCTGCAACAGTCACCGAACCAGTATTAGCAACAAAAACCAAATTCAACCTGGCGGAGACTCTACGCTTTAGCCCGTCTTACTGGTACGTCGTTGGAATTTGTCTGACGTTCTATACCGCCATCTTCCCGTTCCGAACGTTTGCTATCGATTTCTTCACCAATAAGATTTTGGGAGCTCATGGCGGCGTGACCGCTTCAGAAGCGCTGCATGTGCTGGCCCACAAGCAGGCGGGCGCGTTCAACAGCATGCTGCCGCTATCCGCCATGATTGCGACGCCGCTCATCGGACTTCTTTCCGACAAAATCGGCATGCGCGCGTCGCTGATGATGTTCGCCTCGCTCATGTTAATGCCGGTCTACCTGTTGATGGGATACACGAATGTTTCGCTTTTCCTGCCACTGTGCATGATGGGGATCGCGTTCGCCGTGATTCCAGCCGTCATGTGGCCTTCGGTCGCCTACATCGTCGACTCAAAAAGGCTAGGCACCGCTTACGCGTTGATGACGCTGATCGAGCAGATTGGATTCTTTTGCATGAACCTTCTGATCGGATGGACGAACGATCATCAGCATGCCGGACTCAGCAATTTGGCCGGTTACCGCACAGGTTTGCTGATTTTTTCAACGCTGGGAATTGCTGGATTCGCGTTCGCTTCACTGCTGCGCCTGCGTGAGAACGGTCCGCACAGCTACGGTCTCGAAACCATTACCGCCGGCAAATCCTAAGCCACAAACATTTACCCGCGTGCCGCCGAACAGATCACCTCGTCGGCGCGCCATCTATCGCAACCGGCGGCCCTCGGGGCGCTATCCGGACTTCCGCCCTTCCTGTAGAGACGCGGTTATCCGCGTCTCCGGGCCGCCGGAAATCTAGCCCTCCGAAAATAAATGCGCCTCAGCGCACAAACCGGGCCTCCCGCCTTCTCCGGCGTCAACTCTTCGCACGTATCCGCTGAATGCGAAAGTTGGAGAAAACGAAATCGTATCCAGCAGCGTCAATCAACTTATCGATGTCGCCATTCTCCCCGTAGGCTGGTCCGGTGAGAGACACAAACCCGCGTACCGGATGTTCCAGGTTCTTTTTGAAGTCTTCTTGCGACCCTATCACTTCCTGCCGTTGCACCTCCGGATCAAGCTTCGACAAAAGCGTGTGCGAGCGCGTGTGACCGGCGATAACATGTTTCTTGTCGATCTGGCGAAGCTCGTCCCAACTCATCGCATAACGTCCATCGGGATATTCATGGGTCAGCATATCGATGTCATGATGATCGGCGTAAGTACTCTGCTCAGGAATCGGAGTATTGATGAAACCGGTAATCACCCAATACCAGCCGATGAAGCCGAACTTTTCGATCAGCGGTGTGAGCACATCGAAGCTGTTACGGTAACCTTCGAACACAGAGACGATAAGGCCGGGCTTTGATTTATTCCACCGTCCGGTCGTAAGGTAATCCATCAATTCGTCTTGATTGACTGAGGTGAAGCGCTTGCTGTATTCCGCCAACTGATGCTCGTAGTGGGCGGCCTGGGCGCGAGAGGTGTTGTGAAAATTCACCGCGCGAATGACGGGATGGCTCTCGAACAATTGTTCGAGTTCAGAAGCGCGTTGATCGAATGCTGCAGTCGTGTTCATCGTTTTTGCTCCAGCGCGTCGTGGTCGAAATCCCTGTGCGCGAGCACCTCAATAACCTTGGCAACATCCCCTTCCGGTGCGTCGGGATGAATTCGCTTCCAGCTTTCGGAATTCTTGCGCAACTCAGAAGCGAAAGTCGCGTTGAACGCTGTGAGAGTAACCTTCGCCTTCTGCGAAGCTCTCTCCGCGACCAAATCAACACATGCAAGAAAAACCGGAACGCCCTCTTCCGAATAGGCTGTAGGCGCGGCGAGGTCCTGACGCAAGCGATCGTCAATGGCTTTGTTCGCTGCACTATTCGCGGGAATGTTCGCCTCACTGTCATTCTGTTTGCCTTGCGTTGGATTCCCGCCCTGCGCCATCCCTGATTGCAGCAATCGCACGAGCGCCGAACTGGACGGCGCTGCCCCGATAGCTGCCGCTCCTATGGCGACGATCGCTCCGCGTCTGTTGATCATGAATTGTTTGCTCCTGAAGTCCTAGAAATTATCGCGGGGAACGCCGGACCCGCTCCCGCCCACCAGAAAATCGAAATCCGCACCGTCGTTAGCTTGATTGACGTGGTCGACATAAAGCTTTACGTATCCGCGCTTCGAGTGTGCCTTGGGAGTGCGCCATGCCAGGCGCCGGCGTTCCAGTTCCTCATCCTCAACTTCCAGCGTGAGCGTTCGAGCCTCGACATCGAGCGAGATCAGGTCGCCGTTTTTCACCAGCGCCAAAGGCCCGCCAGCCGCTGCTTCCGGCGCGCAGTGCAGTACGACCGTCCCGTAGGCGGTTCCAGACATGCGCGCGTCGGAAATTCGAACCATGTCCGTGATACCGCGTTTCAGGATTTTTGGCGGCAAAGGTAAATTCCCAACTTCAGCCATACCCGGATATCCTTTCGGACCGCAATTCTTCAAAACCATAACGCAGTTTTCATCGATGTCGAGCGCGTCGTCGTTGATACGCGTCCGCAGATCTTCGATGGATTCAAACACCACGGCTCGGCCCCGGTGCTTCATCAATGCAGGCGAGGCCGCGGACGGCTTGAGCACAGCGCCATCCGGCGCGAGATTGCCCTTCAGCACCGCAATACCTCCCACCGGCTTGAACGGCGTATCGAACTCATGAATGACTTCGCGGTTCCAGCAAGGCGCTTCTTTGTTGTTGTCCCAGATCGATTGGCCATTCACGGTGAGCGAGTATTTGTGCAACAGATCGTGAGCGCCGAGCTCGCGGATGATTGCCGGCAAGCCGCCAGCCTCAAAAAAGTCTTCCATCAAAAATTTGCCCGAAGGCATGATATTCAAGAGACAGGGAACACCGCGGCCAAGGCTATCCCAGTCGTCGAGGTTCATCGCAATTCCCAACCGGCGCGCCAACGCAATCAAATGAATTACCGCATTCGTCGACCCTCCAATGCCGGCATTGACTCGCACCGCATTCTCCAGCGCTTCGCGAGTGATAATCTTCGACAGAACGACATCCTGCTTCACCAGATCGACGATCCTGCGCCCCGCCATTCGTGAAAGCAGGTTGCGTCGTGCGTCAACCGCGGGAATCGCGGCATTGCCCGGCATTCCAATTCCAAGAGCTTCCACGAGGCACGCCATAGTCGAAGCCGTGCCCATGGTCATGCAGTGCCCCTGCGAACGATGCATGCATGATTCCGCTTCGTGATACTCGGAGAGAGTAATCTCCCCGGATCGCAACTGTTCGCTCATCGAAATCGTGTTCGTGCCCGAGCCGATGTAAGCGCCTTTGTAGACACCGCGCAGCATCGGTCCACCAGAAATTCCGATGGTCGGAACATCGACGCTCGCAGCGCCCATGAGAAGTGCGGGAGTCGTCTTATCGCATCCCATCAACAGCACAACGCCGTCCAGCGGATTCGCTCGAATCGATTCCTCCACGTCCATCGATGCGAGGTTGCGATAGAGCATGGCAGTGGGCCGCAGCATCGTCTCGCCGAGCGACATCACTGGAAACTCCAGCGGAAAGCCTCCCGCTTCGAGCACACCCCAGCGCACGTGATCGGCGATGGTTTTGAAATGCGTATTGCAAGGTGTGAGCTCGGACCACGTATTGCATATGCCGATCACGGGCCTTCCGTCGAACTGATCTTGAGGCAGCCCGCGGTTCTTCAGCCATGACCGGTAGTAGAAACCATTCTTATCCTGGCGCGAGAACCAGGCTTGGCTTCGGAGTGGCTTCTTCGTGGTCATACGGAAATCTCCATTCGTTGCTCAAGCGACCCGCGCGCAGCGATCACGCGCTGCTTCTGTTCACCCAGTCCTGAAATCACGGTTTTCACCGCATCTCCAGCTTTCAAATACATTGGCGGTTTCTGCCCCATCCCCACGCCCGGCGGAGTGCCGGTTGCAATTACATCTCCCGGCTGCAATGTCATAAAGCGCGAAAGATAGGCAACGAGAAATCGCACCGTGTAAACCATCGTTGCGGTTGAACCATCCTGATAGCGGTGGCGGTTGACATCGAGCTGCACCGAAAGCTTCTGCGGATCGGCCACTTCGTCTCGCGTCACCAGCCACGGGCCTATCGGGCCAAACGTGTCGTGCGATTTACCCTTCGTCCATTGACCCTGATGGTCGAACTGAAAGATGCGCTCGCTCAGGTCATTAACGACGCAGTAGCCCGCAACGTGCTCCAGCGCATTTTCTTCGCCTACATACTTCGCCGGAGTTCCGATGATGACGCCAAGCTCCGCTTCCCAATCGCTTTTCTTTCCGCCCCGGGGAATCTCGATATCGTCATTCGGCCCCATGATTGCCGACGTTGCCTTCATGAAAACGATAGGCTCCGGTGGAATGACCATCCCCGCTTCGGCGGCATGATCCGAGTAGTTCAGCCCGATGCAGATAAATTTTCCGACCGGTGATACGCAGGGGCCAATCCTCGGTTGGCCCGCAACCAAAGGAAGATTCTCCACGTCAAGCGATAGCAGGCGAGAAAGGTTCGCAGGGAGCAAAGCTTTGCCGCCAATGCCCTCGACGTGTGCCGACAAGTCGCGGATTCTACCCGCTTTGTCCAAAACGCCGGGGCGTTCGGAACCAACTGCGCCATAACGTAAAAGCTTCATGAGATGGGGCGCTCGCGCATAATTTCGTTCTCGAGGATGTCCGTGTACCTGGGCGCTTGCCCCAGCTGATCCCACAAAAATGGCTTATGCAAGCGCATGCATAGACAGATATAATCTAGCAGCAAACCGGAAAATGTGTCGCGGTTAATTGCAGCCTTCGGTTGCGACCTGATGAAATGAAAGTATGAGCGCGTCGCGAATCATAGTTATTTCAGATAGCTTCAAGACGATGCCGGAAGCATGCGCGTCGCTCGACGCCTCCGGCCATCACATTACTTATGTCGAAGACCTGATTTCGTGGATCGAGCTTTCTCCCGAGCATCGCCACGCTCTTCAGCAAGCGCATGCTGTTGTCATGGGTCGCGTACTTGGGATCGACAGAGCTCATTTCGAACTAGCACCCAACCTGCGAGTAATCGCGTTGCATACTTCGGGTTCCGACAACGTCGATGTGGAAGAAGCCACCCGCCGAGGGATCGTCGTGACCAATGTCAAAGGCGTAAACGCCGAGCAGTGCGCCGAGTTTGCGATGGGATTGATGCTGAGCGTGGTCCGTCAAATTCGCACCGGAGATCGCGCTATCAGGGCCGGACTTTGGGCCAGCCGAACTCAGACGAGCATGGATGTGAACGGGTCCACCGTCGGCGTGATTGGTTTCGGGCAAATCGCCAAAGCGTTCGTCACTCGCGCTCGAGCCTTTGGCGTGCGCATCCTGGTACACACCCGCACCCAAGATCCTGCGCTCGCAAACCAGTACGGAGTGGAGTACGCAACTTTGGATGAAGTTCTAAAAACGTCGGATATCGTGTGCCTGTTTGCATCGCTGACCGCAGAAACGCGCCACCTGATTGGCGCAAGGGAACTGGCGCTGATGAAGCCGTCCGCCTACCTCATCAACATCGCGCGTGGCGAACTGGTCGATGAAGTTGCTCTGGTGAACGCGTTGCGTTCAAACCAAATTGCGGGAGCGGGTATCGACGTATTCGAGAACGAGCCTGTATTCAAGTCACCACTCTTCGACCTCGATAACGTCGTGCTTACACCGCACCAGGCAGGCCTGACGCAGGGCGGCAAGCTAGCCGCAGCGGTGCGTGCGGCCAACAACGCGCTCGAAGTGCTTCGAGGAAATGTCCCGCGCGATGCCATCAATCCCGCCGCCACGGCGAAATCGTTCAAATGAAAATCATGAAAGTAACTCTCGAATCTCTCCTGTGGAGGCCTTCTTGACCGAACGGACTAAACTCGTCCTCATCGGAGCCGGCAGCACCGTTTTTACGCAGCGCCTGGTCGCCGATGTCATTTTGAGCGGAGAGGTCGATCGTTGGGAACTCGCGCTCGTAGACATCGACCCCGTCACTCTCGACGCCGTGGATCGTCTCGTCCGAAAGATGCTGGCCTTCAAAGGTGTCACTTTCCCGATCGTCTCAACTACTGATCGCCGTGAAGTTCTAAAAGGCGCGGATTTCATCGTCACCACGATCGCCGTCGGCGGCCGCCGCGGATGGGAGCTCGATGTGCAGGTTCCGCGCAAACATAAAATTTTCCAACCCGTAGGCGATTCTGTCATGCCCGGTGGCATCTCGCGCGCTATGCGGATGATTCCTCAGATGGTCGCGATCGCTCAAGACATCGCTGAACTCTGCCCTGATGCTTACTTTCTGAATTACTCCAACCCAATGACGGCCATATGCCGCGCCATCCGCGTCAAAACGGGCGTTCCAGTCGTTGGACTCTGCCACGGCGTCCACTACGTCGAGAACGTGCTCGCTAAATTTCTTGGCAAAGAAGAAGGCAGCATCACCAGCTTCGGCGTCGGCCTCAATCACCTCACTTTTCTCACTAAAATTTTGTGCGACGGCAAGGACGCAACGCCGTTGATCAAATCGAAGCTCGACGAGCAGCGTCCCCTTCTTCAGCAGGAGATCCGAGAAAAAAGAGATTGGCCCAACGTGGTTGCCGGCCGCGCTTCGCGCTACTCTGACGATCCCTTCGCCTGGTCAATCTATGATCGCTACGGGGTTTTTCCCGTGGCGATTGATCGCCACATTACCGAATTTTTCCCCGAACGATTTCCGCAGGGCCGTTACTACGGACGAACCTTGGGTGTCGATGCCTTCCCGATCGACGATCGCATTGCGTTAGGCGATACCTGGTTTGCGGAAATGCTCGCCGTGGCACGCTCCTCAGAGCCTCTCCCCGTTTCGTATTTCGATAACGTGCCCGGTGAATCCGAGCAACTCGTGCAGATCATGAAATCACTTCAGTTCGACGAACGCCACGTGTACTCGGTAAATATTCCGAACCAGGGCTCAGTGCCCGGACTGCCAGCCGATGCCGTTCTGGAGATGCCTGCCTCAGCGGGTGGCGCGGGATTTATGGCGCTGCAGTCGCAAGCGCTTCCGACCGCGCTCACCGCGAAATTGCTGGCGAAGATCGCGGCCATCGAACTCACCGTTGACGCCGCGCTTACCGGCAACTTTGACCTCTTCGTCGAAGCGCTCTTAACCGATGGATCGATCAGCGACCCGGACCAGGCAGCAATATTAGCTCGCGAATTGATCGAGGCACACAAAATTCACCTTGCACAATTCGCATGAGTACGAAATCGTGATCCTCATCAAGCCCGACCATGACCGGCGAGTCGAAATACCCGGAGTACCGTCTCCAGTGCGCCGTCCCGTCGACATCGACCAATCCAAAACCGGTTTTGCGAACCTGCGTACCTTGCGCATCTATCAATTCGAAGCAGGTTCAGTAATCGACGGCCACGCCGAAGAAGATGAAGTTTTCATAGTCGTATTGGCAGGAACGGTAAACCTCATCATGAACGCGAGAAATTGGGAAGGGAACGATCGCTCATTCACGTTGTCGGCCGCGCTTGGAGCAGAGGAGGTGCCGTGTGCCGCCTATCTTCCGCCGCACGCTGCCTATACTCTCACTCCACAAACCGCGGCAGATGTCGCGTATGCCAGGGCAACACCCGTAGGCACTCGGCCGCCAAAAGTATTCTCCTCAAGAAAAGCAGTTGACGACGCGAACATAACCGTCTTGCTGGACGAACCAACCTACGCGGAGCGGCTGCGCCTACGATTGGTGAATATCAAGGCACGACAAAGCGACATGACGCTCTCGTCGACCGATGAGCCGCGAGCGAGTGTAGAGGAACTTTATTTCTTCCAAGGCGAGCCCGCCAGTCGAATAGCAACTATCTCTGGCACCAACATCCCGTTAACTTCCGTCAATGCGTGGGACACCATCGCCCTCCCAGCCTCCGAACGCCACAGTCTTAAAATCATGTCAGGAGCGTCGGCCCGGTTGCTCATCGTTGCATCCGGCTAGCGCGATCTTTCTGCGAACCTCGCGTTCGACGCCGCCGGAATCGCAACAAACAACCAGGCAGCATTAGAGAGCACTTTCACTCGGTGCTGAATCAGCAAACTCCACGTGCGAGTTGGAAGGCAACCACGACTTCCATGTTCCGCGAAACCGACACTCCTTATTATTACTGTTGCCCGAGACTGACACCTTTTTAACCTGTCCCATTGGGTGAGCCGCTGTCACGTCCACTGATTTCCTTGGCACCCTCACCTTTCGAGGTGATTTCGTTTTCATGAACGTTAATGTAGTTTAGGAAACGGCTGCGCTGATCACTATGCCAATATTGAGACGAATATATTGATGACCTGTTCTGACGGTTTACTACTTCTGCATCTGTGGAGTGTTGAGACGTCGAATCCGAGGTGGATGATCAGATTGTTTGAAAATCGCAGTGCAGCATTAAACTATCTTGAGTCAATGGTCGTGAGCCCGATGTGGGAATTTGCCAAAAGAGTGCCTCGGGGCGATCGCTCACTCCGTCGATTCACGTGGTTCGCGATCTCGTTGGGATTGCTAATTTCTCCAGCAATATCCCAAACGATAGCGAATAATTCCAGGCATTTATTTGCGGACTCGACACCCGGGAACGTTCTGTTCACCGACGTCACTCCCACCTTAGGGATCAATTTTGAATACGTCGCATGGCACACCTCGCAAAAATATTTAATTGAGACCATGGGACCAGGCGTGGCGTTGTTTGACTACGACAATGATGGGCGCCTCGATATTTTTGTGGTCAATGGCGCACCGCTCAACGATCCCACTCCCAAAGGGACGATTCCTAACAAAACTGGGCCCAAGGATTGGAATCGTCTTTACCATCAGAGGAGCGACGGCACGTTTGAAGATGTCACAGAAAAAGCAGGTCTCCAGGGCGCTGGCTATGGCATGGGAGTGGCCGTCGGAGATTACGACAACGACGGATTTGAAGATCTCTATGTCACCGCCTACGGAGGAAACCGGCTTTATCACAACAACGGCGACGGAACATTTACCGATGTGACAGAGAAGGCTGGCGTTGCCGGAAGTGGCTGGTCCACAAGCGCGGCGTGGGTAGATCTCGACGGAGATGGGTTGCTCGACTTAGTCGTGCTTCGCTATCTGCAATGGGATTTCGACGATATCTGGTGCGGCGAGCGCAAAGAAGGCTACCGGGCCTATTGCCATCCGGATAGATTCCGCGCCATTCCGCCGCTGGTCTATCACAACGATGGCATCGGGCACTTTACCGAAATTGCAGAAAAAGCCGGCCTCGGCATTCCGGGCAAAGGACTGGGTATAGCGTTAGCGGATTATGACCGCGACGGACGCATCGATCTCTTTATTGCCAACGATTCTATGCCTGAATTTCTGTACCACAACAAGGGAGGCGGCAAGTTCGAAGAAGTTGCGCTTGAGTCGGGAGTTGCCCTGAGTGGCGAGGGCCACTCTTACGCCGGCATGGGCGTCGACTTTGCGGATTACAACAACGATGGTCTTCCAGACTTAGTTGTCACCGATCTTGCCAGCCAAATGTACGCGGTGTATCGCAACAATGGCGACGGCTCGTTTACCTACGATAGTTATCCTTCCGGAATCGGGCGCATAACTTTAAAGCATTCCGGGTGGGGCGTGCGTTTTCTGGATTATGACAATGACGGATGGAAGGATCTTCTCATCGCGCAGGGACACGATTTGGATACCATCCAACTGACTTTTCCAGACCTTCGTTACCGAGAACCGATGTTATTGGCGAGAAATACCCACAATGGCTTCGCCGATGTTTCTGCCGAAGCCGGAGAGGTTTTTCAGAAACCCTGGGTGGGGCGCGGCCTTGCGATCGGCGATATTGATAACGACGGACGATTGGACGCCGTAGTATCCACCAATGACGGAGCGCTACACGTCTTGCATAACTCCACGCAATCCCCAAACCATTGGCTGACGTTGGAACTCTTGGGAGTCAAGAGCAATCGTGATGCGATTGGGGCGGAAGTGAAAGTTGTCACTTCGACGGGTTCTCAATGGGCCACGGTATCAACCGCCGCCAGTTATCTATCTTCTAGCGACAAACGAGTGCACTTCGGTCTTGGATCCGACAAGTCCGCGAAAACCATCGAGATCAGTTGGCCGAGCGGAATTCATCAGACGCTCAAAGACGTTCGGGGAGATCAGATTCTTAGGGTGACGGAGCCGTCGTCTGACGCCGAAAAGAATCCTGCTAAGTAAGATTTCTCCAATCGTTGTGAGACGTCTTTCTTCTCTCAAAATTTCTTTTGGCCTGCCGTGCTCGGAGTACCCGATCCCTCCTTCAATGTATCGATCGCGTCGATCGGCAACTTATCAAATAATTCTGTTAGTCCGCTCGGCCAGCGCACCTGCACGGAATCCAGTTTCGTAGCCGTTCCAAGGCCAAAATGCACACGCAGGTCGTTCTGTGAGATGTAGCTCGACCCGCTGCGGACTTCATCTACCAGGATTCTCTTTCCAACTTTCGCCGTGATCTTAGCGCCGATGCCGTCGCGATTGGAGCGCGTGCCAACGGTTTTGAAAGCGACCCAGTGGTTGCCGGAATGCACGGTATTCACCAGTAGGCTGGGCTTAGCATAAACATTCGCGATGACGACTGAAAGTTGGCCATCATTCCACAAGTCGCCGACCGCTAGTCCGCGGGCGGAAGACTTCGCATTGATGCCCGCTCCGGATGTGGCGGAAATATCGGTAAAAGTCCCGTTGCCGTTGTTGTGGTAGAGAAGGCGCGGCTCCATGTATCCGCTGCCGAGGTGGAACTTGTCGACTTCGGGATAAACGTGCCCATTCGCGAGAATTAGATCGGGCCATCCATCGTTGTCGAAGTCGAAAAACATCGTGCCCCAACCGAGATATTGGCTATGCGTTCCGAGCCCGGCTGCAAAGGTCACATCGGAAAAAATTCCTTCGCCATCGTTACGGTATAAGGTCGGCGTATCGTCCGAAAAATTGGTCTTAAAGATGTCGAGGCGCCCGTCACCGTTGTAATCGGCGATGGATGTGCCCATTCCTGCTTGCTCTCGTCCATCTTCGTTGAACGCAACTCCCGCCATTACTGCGACGTCAGTGAAAGTGCCGTCGTGATTGTTGTGATAGAGAATGCTGGGTGCGCTGTCGCATGCCACGTAGATGTCTGGCCAGCCATCATCGTCAAAGTCGAAGGTAGAAACGCTGAAAGCATAATGTCCATTGGTTCGATCGATGTGCGCTTTGGCGCTGACGTCTACGAACGTTCCATCGCCGCGATTCTCATACAAGATATTTTTCGCGCCCGGCAGACCGCGGGGTCCGCACATCACGGCCACGCCCTTCCAGACGCAAGAACTCCCCTGTCCCGGGACGGGCGTAGTCGCAATGTTAAAGTCCACGTAATTTGCCACCATCAGGTCGAGTCGCCCGTCATGGTTGTAGTCGACAAATGCGCATCCCGTACCCCATGCCTTGCCTGAGCCTGCGACACCGGCTTTTTCCGCAGCCTCAGTGAAGACGCCATGGTCATTGTGGTAGAGTCGGTTTTTTCCGTAGTAAGTCACGTACAAGTCTTCCCAACCATCGTTGTCATAATCTCCGACGCAGACTCCTTGACCCCATCCGGTGGCGGCCAGCCCGGTTCTGGTGGTCACATCGGTAAAAGTCCCGTCGTGATTGTTGTGATAGAGATGATTGGTGGGAGCTTGACCCGCCGGAGCGCCTTCCAGCGTAGTTCCGTTCACGAGAAAAATATCCGGCCATCCGTCATTGTCATAGTCAAAGATGGCAACTCCTGTTCCGGTGGTTTCGATGATGTACTTCTTGCTATCAACTCCTCCAAAAACGTTGGCCGCGGTCAGACCCGCCTTTTCAGCGACGTCGTTAAAATTCGCGATGCCTGCTTGCGCGGCGGCTTGCGGCGGGGTCTGTGAAGTGACCGGATAAAAGGGAAGCAGCACCAGCAGTGCTAGTGAGACGAATGACCTGTGGGGGAATTGACGCATCAAGATATTCTGAAGAGTATGGCGCGGATTGGCCGGGGTCAAGTCGCGGAGTTTCACTTCGCCGAAGAGGGCGGCGATGGAACTTGCCATTGCGGAACGATGAAGTCTCCGACAAGATCATCTTCGACGGCGGCTGGAATCTCGGCAGAAGCCTCGGCGAATTTCGCCGCGTTCGTGGCGTCGCCAGCCCGACGGTAGGCTTGACTTAGAAGTCGCATGGCTTGCTGGTTGCCAGGATTAAGTCGGAGCGTCTGCTGAAGTTCCGCGATGGCTTGCTTCACGTCGCCATGGGTAAGCTCGGTCTTCCCCAAATTCAAATGGGCGTCGGCACTATTCGAATTCAATTGAACCGCTTCTCGAAAAGCGGCCAGCGCTTCGAGTGGTTTGTTCGCACGTTCCAAAGCCAGTCCGAGAAAAAAGCTGATCAAGAATCGTGGCCCTAAGTTCTTTTCTGCCTCGCGAAGCTCGATGGCAGCTTCCTCGGCTCGTCCAGTTCGCAGCAAAACCTGGGCCAATCCGATATATCCGTTCGGAAGAGGGTCGCCCGATGACACCAGGTCTCGAAAAACATTTTCCGCTTCCGCGAGCCTTCCCGCAGCGAGGTACGAAGCACCCAGCCGCAGGTGCAAAGTATAAGACTTCGGATTAGCGGCTATCCCACTTTGGACGGCCTTGATCGCTTCGGGATAGCGATTCAGTTCCATCAACTCGCGCGTCAAGTTCAGCCAAGATTCCTCCTCATCGGGCGCGAGCTTGGCCGCCTGCTGAAATGCATCTACGGACCGGTCGCTCTTTTTCAGGTGGGCATACGCGATGCCAAGCAGGGACCACGCTCGCGGCTCAGTTTGTCCTATCGCTACATCGTCGGCGTAAGCATGAGCCTGGGCCGCAGCCTGTTCGTAATTACCCGCCAGCAAATAAGCAAGCGCCAGATCAAATTCCGCCCAGTGCGCACGAACTACTGAACCGCCGCTATTTGAATTCTTGAAGACGTTGCCAGACGAATCTCTATTTAACTTCTTTATCACGCTAATGGCCGAGTCGTTTTCATGAACGGACAATAGCAGGGAAGCGCCCTGGATCGATTGCGACTCGCTCAATGACGACTCCAGAAGTTTCGCGAGTGACTGGCGCGCATTCTCTGCGCGTCCAAGCGCGATGTATCCGGTCGCGGCCTGAATCAAGAACGCGGGATCATCAGGCAGGGGTTGACGTGACAGTTCCAATTCCGCGAACGCCCTGTCATAGCGGGCGGCATCAAGTTCCACGCGTCCAAGGTAATAGTGGGCGAAAGAGTCATCGGGAGAAAGTTTCAGCGCATGTTCAAGTGCCTCTTGGGCGGGCTCAGGTTGATGCTCCGTCCATCGAAGAAATCCCAGATTGCGATAGGCGTCTGCCAGAAGAGGATCGAGGCGAGTCGCTTCCTGATATTCCGTGGCAGCTTCGGTTTTACGGTCCATTCGAACCAGCAAGATGCCACGGAAGTTACGGATGCGAGCGTCACGTGGCCGTTCGCGTTCCGCTGCACTCAACTCCGCCAGAGCATCGTCCAGGCGATTCTCTTTCAGCGCGGTCAGGCCGCGCTCGAATGAGTCGCTGGATTGACGCACTTGGCTAGCGGCGCTCTGAGCGCCCGAGGCTGCGTGCATCGCGCACACAACAACACCGAGGCAGCAAACGAGAATCAGGCCATGCTTCATGTCACTTTTGATCTTGAGGATCTTCCGCCGACCTTGTCACTTCTCCCAAACGCTCGGTTTGTTTTTCGAGCTTTTCATGCGATTCACGATTCAACGTTGTGGAGACACCGAATTCTCGAGTCGCCTTGTCCTTTTCTCCTAAGGCCTGGTAAACGCGCGCCAGCTTATAGTGGACGGAACCGTCGCGATCGGCGGACACCGCGATTTCGAATTGCGCTTCCGCTTTACGATTATCGCCAAGTTCGGTGTAAGCCGAACCCAAATCGCGATGTAAATCGGGATTTGCGGAATCGGTGGCGAGAGCTCTTTCTAGGTATGGCAATGCTTTGCTCGGCTGATGTTCAAGCAGGTAGGTGTCTCCCAGGTCATGCAATGCTCCCGCGTGGCTGGGATTCAAAGAGAGTTCGGCTTCAAGTTCCACACGCGCCTCGGGAATTTTCAGGTCTTTCCACAACAGATGGCCCAGACTGTAATGCAAATTCGGTGAGGACGGCCTAATGGCAATAGCGGCTTGATATTCTTCTATCGCTTTCGCGTCATCTCCTTTTGCCATTTCCAGATCGCCTACCAGTTGATGCAGACGGTAGGAATTTGGGTCTGCGTGATAGAGCTGCAAATAGGCTGCCGTCGCCAGTTTTTCGTAACAACGCGCTCGCCAATAATCTGCCTCAGCCGAAGCAATTTCTGATTTTGCCAAGCCATCGAGAGTCGCGAGAGCTTCGTCTGGTTGTCCGGACTGTAGCAACGCGCTCGCCACCCTGATGCGAAGCTTTCCGGGAGTTCGAGGAGTAAGAATGTTTTTGGCGCATGGTGCAACCTTAAAAAATTCCTCTCGCTCAAGTGCTTGATCTACGCCCGCCTTTTCACAGGTTCTGGCAATCTGGTCCTGCCGCGCCGCGGAAGCAGCGATCTCCCCCTCCTCCGCTGCGTTCGCAATGTTGCCGTTCTGTGCGGCTAGAAATGCTAACGCCAAGTGGGCCGACGCGGAAGTGTGATTCTGCAATAGCGGTGCTACCGTTCGGATCTGCTCGCGAGTAGACGCAGGCAGTTGCTCGAGCGCGGAATCACCAAATCCGACTTCACGAATGCCTAGAATATTTTCCGTTTGCCGCACGTCAATCGAGATGGCCTGGTCCCAATCTTTTAAGGCAGCGTCAACATTGCCCTGGATTAGGCGCACCTCGCCGCGACGAGTCAGCGCGATAAGGCTTCCCGGATGCTGCCGCAACTCGTCGTCAAATTCACGAATCGCCTGATTCGGTTTCCCTGCGCGCAAGAGAACTTCGCCCAGTTCGGCGTGCAAGCCCGTTTGCCCCGGGGCCGCTGCCAGGGCGTTCTGGAAATGAATCACCGCCGTCGGCCACTCATCGCTCGCGGCATAGCTCTCGGCGAGTAACTGTTCACTGCGCGGAGAGCCGGGCGCAACTTTCTCCAGGTGTGCGACTTCTCTTTTTCCAAGTCTTTCGTAGACGCTTCCCAAGAGATACAGAGGGTCGGCGTCGTTTGGCCGCAACTGCAGCGCACGATGTAGGGTGATGACCTCCGCCTGAAGTTGGCCGGAAATCTCCTGAGCGGTTGCCAGCCACAGCCAGATGTCAAGTCGCTTGGGTTCTGCCTGAAGCGCTGCCTCGAGATAAGGGATCGCCTTCGCGCCTTCGCCAGATTTGCAATAATCCACACCCAGGAAAAAGTTGGCTCCCGCGAGGCTCGGCTTGAGTTTGAGGGCACGTCGAAATTCCGGTATCGCATCGGAAGAGCGATTCTGGAGTTGGTAGACGAGTCCTAGGTTCATGTGGACTTCGGCAAAATCAGGCTCAATCGCAAGCACGGACTGATATTCGCGTTCCGCCGTGGCATAATCCGAATCGCGTTGCGCGCGTTGCGCTGCGGCGAAATGGGACTTGATCGAAGCGTCGCGGGCGGAGTGTAACGGGCCAGTCTGCCCGGCGAGGCTCATCACGCAGGCCGCCCCGATCGCCAGCAAGAACAGAAGCGCGCGAAAGCGAAAGATATTCCTGCCCGCCAGGTTCAATTGTGAGTTCATGGATAGTGCAACGTCGCGAAGATGAATTCGTCCTGCAAATGGCTGGGCTGCGCCTTGGCGATCGGCAGCGAACATATCGAACACGGCAGAATGCGGCCTTAGTAGGCCAGCTAGTAAATTCGGCGGACAGCTACTAAGCTCGTCGAACTCGGCGCGCCCGAACTCGTGCGTGATCGAATGAGGGCCTCAAACCAGATTTGTTGCGAGGCACTTTCAGATGCGGGGACACCCAGCGCAGTCATCAACTGCCGACGATTCTCCTCATCGGCCAGAAATCGGCCCGCCGCCTCTGTCCCTTCTTGCTGCAGACCTTGGAGCGCGAGCACGCTGCCGTCATGCGTCGGGTTAGGAAGAAGCGAGATAGTCGCATAGTCCTCCCCGATTGTTCCCGTCCACCGAAGCCCCTCGTATTGCGGCTGTTCCCCGCGCAAGGGATTGCGGTTGATAAAGACTTTCGCGCTCTTTCCGACCGCAGTTTCGCTCTCGCGGAAGTTGAGCTTATCCTGCAAAAGCGTGACCCAGGGATTCGAGCCGGGGCTCCCGAGGAAAATAGAGTTGTTATGGTCAAGATCGCGCATCGTCAGATCGCGTGGATACCGCACTATCACCTGTGATTGCAGCGCCCCAGCCATTTTGAGAAGCGACACTACGTTCACCACGTCTGCGAATGAAGTCAGGGTCGAGTCTGAAATGTACTCGCTTAGTCGGGAATCGACTTCGCTGAGGTGACTCACCGTCGAATTCTGGAGAAGGTCCCGCCGCAAATATTGATCGAGCGAACCGGGTTGACCAGCTCGAATTCGAAGCATCCCGTAGTTACTGTCCGCCACAACGATCATCGTCTGATGCCGCGAATCAAAGATCTGGGAAGAAGGCCAGGTAAGCGAGACGGCGTTGGATACGGCGGCCACAGGTGGGGCCTGAAATGTGCGATACAAAATGAACATGCACAAAGCGAGCACAACGCAAATCCCCCACGGAAGGGCAGCCTTGCGGTACCAGGCAATTACTGGCCTCACAATGGCTGGGGCGGCAAGGGGATTTTCGCGTGGCTTTGGGACGGTCCGAAAAACAGGGGCGTACGAACCCTTCGGTATGTCTAATATAATCGGCTCGTTGCGACCCTCTTCGTTGAAATACTCATGCAGCTTAAGCCGTAACTGGCGGGCATGTACCCTCACCGAGCTGTCTTCTAACGGTCGGTAATCGGAGGGCTTGTGGAATAAAGCATTTCCGATGTGCTGCTCTGTTAATTCATTCGCCTTGCCGTGGATGGTCTGCTCGACGATGAATTGCAGCAAATCCCGAAGCCGGGTGCATTTTTGAAAAGGATGGCTGGAAACGATCCGTTGGACGAGTTGCCAGCGCTCATCCCGAAGAAGATCGTTTGTGAGTATCGGCTGGGATACGGACGGCTGCGGCGATGCCATAATGGATCTATTCGTTCGATGTGTCCTATCGAACAAACGATGGTACCACGATAGTCTCTTAGCAGAACGAAGCGACCGCTGTTCGCGTTGCTCGACCCGCTTCACCGCAGGAAATCGAACCAGTAGCATGCAATTGCTCGACCGACATCCTTCAGAGTTCGAGAATCTCATTCGCTACAAACCACTGCCGTGCCGTAATCTCCAATTGAGAACTAAGTTGCGCGCGGTCCTTCGCGACGAGATACGCGTGGGGAGGCAAAAAGAATGGCATGGAAAACTGTTTCACGACGTCGCTTCATCGAGAGCACCGTTAAGGGCGGTTTAGCGGTCGGCTTGGAATCGAAGTTTGGAGTGCTGAGCGCTTCGGCTGCGGGCCTCGCTCCCGACCATAATGATTCGCCGGGAAGCGTATCGCTCAAGACTGCCGGCGACCATAAACAAGGTTACAGAGTGGCGCTGCTCTTCAATGGAGAAGAATTTTCCCAGTCCGCGCGCGACGGGGAATTTTCAGCTCGTTTTCAAAACGAAGAAAGAAGCGTCGAGGACCGTGTAACGGATTGGAAGGCGACGTCGTGGAGCGGCGATGCTACCCGCATCACCCTGCAAGGTGAGTGCAGCCTCAAGAATCTAAACGTCACTGTCTATGCCGCGGTGGAGTACGAAGTTGTCGCTCCCCTGGTTGTGCGGAAACGAATCCGTCTTCAGCAGGACGACATGTTCTTGTTGTTTTACCAATTGAGCAATCGGCTCGAACCAGCCGGCATTCCAACGAAGTTCTGGAGTTTCGACCAGGTGGATTGCAAGGGTGGCCCGTTGCATGAATATTTTCCAGCAGCTGGATTTCGAACGAAAAGTGGGCTGTGCGTCGGCCTCCTAACCGATTCGGGCTACCGCAATCTTTGGACTCGCATCATCCGTCGGGATGGCCGTCCGGTGAAGCCGGCACTCAGCCGCATTCCCGACGCAAACCTGTACTCGAGTTCGCTCCCCGAGGATCGAAACCAAGGCGATCTCTTTGTCCAGCAAACATTCGGCGAGATTTTGCAAGCAGAGTCTGGAGAAGAAAACTCGCAAACGATAATGCTTCCTCCCGTCGAGTCTTGGAAAAAGCAGGGCGAAGCGACGATTAAGGACGATAGTAATGGCGGCGTCACCCTCTCAGTAAAAAGCTCCGACGACGGGGTGATCATCCCCTTCAGCGGACGTCCCGCTGATTTATTCGAGGTGCGCGTAGAGTATCGGTCGGTATTCCCCGTGGCGATCGGCATGTGGGGTGTCGATGAGCATTTGCAAAAACAGATCGACATCACCCAATACAACGACGGCGCTCCCCCATCGCCTGAAAAATGGACTGAATTCAAGACGACGATATTTGTCCCCGGAATGCAAGGAAGCGGCTGTGCCATATTTATCTCGGTCGCAGCTTCAGACCAATCCACAAAAGTGGATGCGCCTTCGGGGATAGCCACAGTCGAGATACGGGGCTTGGCGCTTCGCCGAATTGCCACACGCTCCGCGCCCTACCATCGACTTGAAATAGACAAAGTCGCCGAGAAGACCGTCTTTATCTTCGCCGATGACAAGGTGCCCGACACGCTTCGAGGCCATCGGTTCGCCAGCCAGAAATATCTTGCCGATGGGCTCGGCTTTAAAGGAGGCGACACCGAAAAAGTGGTCTATTCAGATCTCATGATGCTGAGTTGGATCGCGGGACCGGAATCCTTCCGTCCTATCTGCGCTCCGAGCATTTGGTATTCCGCCGCGGGTGAAATGTATCTCCGAGACAGCTTTTTCGCCTTGAACGGAGTTCACAATCGCGAACTGAACGAAAGTGTCTTCAATCTCTGGGGCGAAAATCAAGGCACAGATGGGGCGATCAACACTCTCATCGAGCCCAACCTCGCAAATGTGGAGCGCAAATCGAATGATTCAACTCCGTTATGGCTTCTATGGGCGCTGCTCAATCGTCGCCGCTTCGGCACTCAATTGCCCATGGAAAAAATTCGGAAAGCAGCCGACTATTGCCTCCGAACCTACGATCCGCGTGGAGACGGAGTTTGCTCGGCTCAGTTCGTTATGGGCCAACTTGATGTCATTCGGTATCCGGAAGGAACTTCCGAAATCTGCGAGAACCAAGGCATGCTGGCAGTGACGACTCGAGTGATCAGGGAACTTGGAATACCTGGAGTGAGCGAGACGGTTTCCGATGACCGTCTTGGCAAAATGGAAGGCCTGTACCGAAGCTATTACGACTCCGAACGCAAGTTCATGCGCCCGGCACGCAAAATTAACGATGCCATCGGATTTGCTGAGATATTTCCAGAATTCCTCTCCCTATGGATTTTTGGACAAAAAATTCTTTCCGACGAAATGGTAGTGAGTCATTTGGACCGCATTCCGGCCATGATGGTCCGAAAGGAATGTCCCCACCCTGAAGCGGGTGGTGTGCTGCGGCCAATTTTTATTGGGCTTCCCGGCGGAGTTCAGCCATGGAAGTATTTCACCGAGACTTGGCACCCGATGGTAAGCGATTCATTCGCGACATCCTACGCGAGGCACGGTATGGACGGGATCTATTACAACGGCGGCAGCTGGATGAGAATTGAAATATGCGGATACGTTACCGGAAAACTGCATGGCTGGACGGGCGCCACGAAAGCGATCAAGAATCGACTATGGGCCGAAGTCAACATCGACCCCAGTTTTCCGACCAGCCAGGAATATATAGCAACAGACGCGGCCCATCCTTTTTTTGGATACCACAGAGTCTTCGCGTGGAATTCCTTTGTGTTACAAGCGCTAGAATTGGGCGGCCTGCGCAGTCCCGACATGGACCCAGGGTTCGTGAATAGGGTGAGTTCGTAAAGAAAACCTACGATTGGTTGAGCCGATGGCACAGTTGTAATCTCTATCGAATCAATGTGATACGCAGCGTAATCAAACGTGAGCTTGCGTGAATCACAATGAATTCACGTGTGAACCCCTTCTCTGGACACATTACGAAGAAGACTATCGCTAACGCTCCCGTTTAGTGTAAAAGGATTACCCATTTGCACTTACCAATTACCAGCATTAATTGGAACGGGTCAGGGGTTCGAGGGAAAACGTGAGAAAAATCGCCGTTACATTTGTATTGGTTCTGCTGGCATCGGTTTCATGCCTATTCGCTCAGACAACGAATGGAAGCATTCAAGGGACTGTATCCGACCCGACAGGAGCGACCGTCGGTGGCTCTCAAGTCACGGCCAAAAATCTCGACACGGGGCTCACTGTTTCGACCGTGACCAGTAACGCCGGACTCTACTCCTTGGCAAACCTACCTCCGGGGAGATATGCGGTGGCGGTCGAATCTCCGAACTTGAAGAAGTACACGCGTCAAGGTGTGACTGTGCAGACCGATGCGACCATAACCTTGAATGTGCAGATGCAAATTGGAGCGGTCTCAGATAACGTCACGGTCGTTGCTGACGCGGTGCAACTTGAAACTGCAACTTCGGATATCGGAGTGACCCTGCAGTCTTCGCTGACTCAAAATTTGCCGCTTGAGGTGAATGGTACCGTTCGAAACCCAGTTCAATTCATCAGTTTGGTTCCCGGATTTGTGGGAACAGTGGGAAACAACCCGGGGGACAATTCCACCGACGATTACAAGGTGAATGGCGGCCAAGAGGGCGGCACCGATATTTTGGTGGATGGCGTGTCCATCTCATTGGTTTCTCCCAACACCCAGATGAACAAGGGTGTTTCAACAGAGGGAGTGCAGGAATTCAAGGTCCTGCAGAGTAACTTTTCTCCTGAATACGGCGAATCCGGGGACGGAATCGTGAGTCTCACCGTGAAGTCCGGAACCAACGACTGGCACGGATCCGTTTACGACTATCTACGCAACCGTACCCTCGATGCCAACACCTGGGCCAACAACGCCCAAAGCTTAAAGAGGTCGGTGAACACGCAGAATGATTTTGGCGCCACCGCCGGCGGACCGATAAGAATTCCGCACCTCTACAACGGACACGACAAGACCTTCTTCTTCTTTGACTATGAGGGGTTTCGCTTCAGGACCGGCGGCACGTCGCTGATCAGCGCTCCCAATGCTGCTTTTCAAAGTGGCGATTTTTCCGCACTCTGTACGACAGGATTTGCCGGGGGTATCTGTACGGACCCGACTCATCAGCTTTACGATCCTGTCACCCACGCGGCCATCCCCGGCGATGTTCTCACTAACGACCCCAATTTTGTCCCGAGCGCGGTCGTTAGTAAAATCTTCTCGCTGCTGCCAACGACGACCGGCACCCTCACAAACAACGTTGTAGATACCACGATTTCAAGTACTACCGCGAATATTGTCGACATCAAGATCGATCACAACATCTCCAGCAAGCAGAGAATTTCCGGCGGCTTTGACTGGGACAACACCAATACAGGCGGCGTTTCGAATCTTGGGCCTATCTTCGGTAGCGTCACACCCCAGAACACACGGTATCTTCGATTCACCGACAACTACATTTTCACACCTTCCGTAGTGAATCAGTTCCTGTTTGGTTTCAGCCGTCGATTCCGTGGCGAGGTTTCCAACGGACTGGGACAAAATTATCCCTCAAAAATCGGGCTCATCGGAGTTTCGCCGGTAACTTTCCCCTGCGTCAAATTTACCAGCACACCTTACGAAAACTTGCTTAACAACTGCGGCGATTCGGAGTTTGCGGACAACGTCTACCAAACCAACGATTCCGTGAGTTGGGTAAAAGGCAAGCACAATATGAAGTTTGGCGGCGAGTATCGCGCCCTTCAGTTCAACGTGCGACGCCGCACTCAAGCCTCGGGTGAATTTGACTTTAATGCCCAAGAGACCAGCACAACTGGAGCAGGATCCACCGGTGGAATCGGTGGTGACCCCGTGGCCAGTGCATTATTCGGCTTGGTGAATTCCACGACTCTAAACTACGGATCATTTTCCGGGGTGCGCTACAAGAATATTTCCTTCTTTGCCCAAGACACCTACAAGCTGACGAAACACTTAACTTTAAATTACGGCCTGCGTTATGACCTCGACATCCCGGCTAGCGAAGCCTTCGACCGGTTCTCTATGGTTGACCCGAACCTTCCGAACCCGGGAGCCGGTGGAATTCTGGGAGCCTACACATATTTTGGGAGCGGTCCTGGCCGAAACGGACGAAAGCGCCCGCAGGACACTTACAAGAAAGGATTCGGCCCGAGGGTCGGATTCGCATATAGCATCAACGATAAGACTGTATTGCGGGGCGGTTACGGTATCTTCTACGAACCGCTCAAAGAAGGTTCGTTTGCCGACCAGGACGGTCTTGGATTCTTCAACAAGGAAACGATCTCGCCGACCAATGGCGGCCCCATTCAGATTGACAATGGGGTGCCTCACCTTTTGCCCCCGACTGGACCCTTTACTCCGGATGGCCAAAACGGCAGCAACGGTGTAATCACCGTTCCGTCTAACTCGGGACGCCCGGCGGACATCCAGACTTGGAATCTCGACATACAGCGCCAGATCACATCGAACCTGTTCATAAGTGTGGCCTATGTTGGTTCGAAGGGCACGCACTTACCTGCGCTGAATATTATTCCTAACCAGGTGAATCCGAGGTTTCTTTCGTTAGGTACGGACCTCACCATGGACTCGTCCTGTCTCACTGCCGGGACCTGTCTGAATGCAATCGCGGCCGGAGTCACCCTGCCGTTTCCCACCTTCACCGGTAGCATCAACCAGATTCTTCGACCATTTCCACAATATGGCGACTTCAACCAGGAAGATAACTCTTTCAGTCCTGATCGCACCGGCAATTCGACCTACCATGCCATGCAGTTGTCTTTGGATAAGCGCTTTGCTTCGGGCCTGAGTTTCCTCGTGTCATATACAGTTTCAAAAAATCTCACAGACGCTGACTCTGAAGGTCCTGGCGTCCAGGGTTTTATAGGCACGGGCGAGTTCATCGGACAGAATTCTTACAATCGCAGGGCCGAAAAGGCCGTAAGCGAACTCGACATTCCACAAAGTCTGGTTTCAAGCTTTTTGTATGAGCTGCCGGTAGGGCATGGAAAAAAGTTCCTTACGGGAGGCGGGGTTTCAGACAGAGTGGTTGGCGGTTGGTATATCGCTGGTGTTGCTCAATATAAGTCAGGAACACCGACGGAGGTCTATGGCCCCTGCAACGGAACCGCCGGCGACGTCTTGTTTGCCGGATGCCACTTTACCGGATCTGAGCGGGTCAACCTCGTTCCCGGCGTAAGCCAGACTAACAAGAGCAACTTCAACCCGTTCACTACCCCATTCTGGAATCCTGCCGCGTTTACCGCAGCGGGACCTCTAACCTTTGGCAACGAACCACGCTCTCTCGCCACAGCACGTTCGTTTGGAACCCGCGAAGAGGACTTTACCCTCGGCAAGAAAACCCACCTATTCGGTGAGAGAAGTACGATCGACTTCCGGGCAGAATTCTTTAACATCTTCAACCGGCACGTCTTCGGTGTTGGTAACGGGAATATCAATAGTCCTTTCATTCCGCTTGGCGCCCCCGGATGCAGTGGGCCTACGCAGCACTTTGCTTGCGGCTTTGGTGCGCTCACCGGTACTCAGGATCCACGCCGGGTTCAACTAGCCTTGAAGATCTCCTATTGATCACATGAGGTTGCCCTGACGTTTATTCGGGGCAACCTGCATCATTGCGTTCTCTAGCGCGGCTCCGGTCAGATATGAATGGTCTTAATCGGCGAATCTTTGTAAAAACGCTACTCGCTACAGCTGCGTATTCATCGTCTGCACATGCCGCAGCCCGCAATGGGTTCGCTATTTCTGACGCTGAGATCAGCGACAACTCCGCAACCACTGACCTTGAGCTGGGGAGCCAGCGTCTTCGTGTGTCGCAGGCGGGAGTGCCGCTAACCTTCCAGAACTTCTTGCGTATAGATAATGACTGGAAGCCAGCGACCATGGCCGCGGTTCCTCTTATAGCGGGGCCTTCTTTCTCGCTTATACCGTCGCGCGTGCACCGGGACGGACTGCAAATTCGGTGTGAGGGCAAAGCGCGGGCTCAAGGCGTCGACGGAAAGCCTCTGCAATACGATTGGGATGCGGAGATTACGGCGCTGGATGACAGCCGCTCTGATCAACCGCCCGCCCGCAATTCCACTGATCATTCTGAGGCTCATCCTCCTGAGGCTCATGCTGCTGAGGCCCATCCGCTGACGTGGATAAGATTCCGCGTCACTCTTCATCTCCCGGGGCCCTTGCGCTTGCAGCAAGGTAGTTCCGTCGAACCGCAACTCATCACGTGGTTAAGTTCAACTTCGACCTTGATGGAAGGCCAGTCAGGAAGCTGGAGACGCGTTTTACTGGAGCAGCCCACCCGAAACTCACTCGGGACCTACGGCAACGATCTTCCGGCGGTTTATCTTCTTGACCAGAACGTTGGCGTGGAGACGCTGATGTACTTCGACGTAGGCGAGATGACCTGGATGTCGACGGAGAATCTTCCGCGCTTCCTGGTTTATCGATGCTCCAGCATTTCGCACATCGAGCGTGACGGCACCCAGCGTCTCGGGGTGGGGCTATTAGCGGCCCAGGCCACCGGCGATGTGCTCCCCCAAGGTGATATCAACTTCACTTACTACCTGCTTCAAAGACCCATGACTCGGCTGCTCAGCGCGCAGGAGTCGGTAGCGCGCTGGATGGAAGCCCTGCTCCCAAGATTTGAAGAGAAACTTTCGTGGCCGGATTGCGCTACCTCATGGAAAGAGTTCGCTACCGGTACGGTGGAGGACTTGCAAGACAAGAATGCAGCCCTTATCGAGACGGGCGGCCATACCGGACTGCGCGCATACGTGAAAGCTAGTTCCAAGCTTTGGAACGACTCGCCCGACAACTTCGAACTGATGGCTGTCGCGGATGTTCTCTGGCCTTCCCTCCTATGCACGCGGCTGCACCCTTCGCAGTCTTTCGAACTCGAATGCAAAGAACTTCTGGCGGACCTTCCTGCCTTCTATCATCCGGACACTCACAGCATTAGCAATGATTTCGCGCGTAAAACTGCAGAGCGCGCCGATTCCTGGTATCCCTTCGAAAATTCTCTCGTGAAGTATTCAATGATCGCCTCGCTGGCGGGCTCGAAAGAACTGACCGACCACTTTCTCGATGCCTTTCACAGCGCCCAGAAGTTGGCGCAACGTTATGACTATTTATTCCCAATCTATTTCCAGGTAGCTACCTTGCAAGCAGAAGGGGCGGGCACGAATTACGCCATTGGCGGCCTTTACGCGTGGGCCGCAATACGCGCGAGCCAACTGACCGGAGAAAAACAATATCTCGATGAAGCCCGGCGCGCCATCAATGTTTTATATACCGTGCCCCCTGAGCGTCTCTTTCATGAGCCTCAGGAACTTGCATATGGTGCGCTGGCCGCAGCCGAATTAGGCATGACGGAAGTTGCCAAGTTTCTTCTCTACCAGCAACTCCGGATGTTCTATTGGTACTCCGATCCCAGTCAGAAGACACACGATATACGCGGAATGGTACAGGCTTGCGCCTCGATTCTCTATCCGGCTTTCAAAGAGAACGTAGAGGCCATCCTTCCCTGGACCGGAGTCATGAAGCGGGGAATTGTCTTTGAGGGGCTGCTGCGTTTTATGGACCAGCAGCGGCGCAACAATTTTTATTTCTTCGAAAACTGCACTGCAAATCGCAAAAGAGGCGCCTCGGCCTTCATTCCTTTTGAGAATCTAGGCACTCTGGAACTGGCCGGCATGACGGGAAATGTCGGTAAGGAAATCTACGGCGCAGGCGAATCGATATGGATGTACCTGATGTTCGAAGCGCTCGGCCATGTCAGCGATCGGGAACTGATGCTGGTGAATCTCGACCTCCTCGACCAGGCAAGTGCAAACGAATTCCCACCGCGAAAGTTGAACTTCATTTTGTTCAATCCAACGGCAGTTGACCGATCGGCAAGCATCGATATTCCGGTGGCGAAGGCTGGCACCGCCCGCCTCAGTGTGAACGGAAAACCCAGCGCCCCGACGCTTCAGGTTCCGAAACAATCTTTCATCAAACTTTTAGCAGAGTTTTAGCTGGCGAGAATTGCTCCTGCTTGTGTTCGATTTTTCGAATTGGGTTAGGTCGTAAAGGAAGGAAATTCTGCAATGATTAACGTTGCCTTTTCTGCTTTTCGCTCGGTAAAAATCGCTCGAGCATCCGCGTTGGTCCTGATCGCCGTTGCTGCTGTAGGGGCAGTTTCGTTTGCACCTCCCTTTGGAAAATGGACTCGACTCTCACCCGACCCCATAATGTCCCCGCGCGGAGACACGTTCGAGTCTGCCGGAACATTCAATCCTTCCGTGATCAAGAAGGATGGAAAGTTTGTCATGCTGTATCGAGCCCAGGATCATAAGGGCACGTCGTCGCTGGGCTATGCCTCGAGCGACGACGGCATACATTTCACGCGTCGTGCCGAGCCCGCCTTAGTGTCGGAAGCGGCATATGAAAAAGGCGGCGGCGTGGAAGACCCGAGGCTCCAGGAGATTGGTGGTACTTACTACCTCACCTACACCGGATACAACAACGTAGATGGAGCCGGTCCAGACAAAAAAGATGCCCAACTCTGTCTCGCCACATCGACCGACCTGAATCACTGGCAGCGGCGCGGCGTGATCATGCCCAGCTTCAAAGGGAAATGGAATGTGAAATGGACTAAATCCGGCGCCATAGTTCCAGAAAAAATAAATGGCAAGTATTGGATGTACTATCTCGGGGACGCGCGGGGTCAGGACACACAAATGGGCGTTGCGAGCTCCGACGACCTACTCCACTGGACAGATGCTCTGGACCATCCCGTATTGTCCAGTCGCGCCGCAATGTTCGATTCGCAAGTTGTCGAGCCGGGCCCGGCACCGATCATCACTCCTCAAGGCATCTTCCTGATTTACAACGGCGCAGATGACAAGTTGGTGTATTCAACCGGGTGGGTTCTCTTCGATAAGAATGATCCCACCAAAGTTCTGGCTCGTTCTGATTCTCCAATCTTTGCGCCTGAAAAGGAATGGGAGAAGGTGGGGCAAGTTCCGAACGTTGTCTTTGTAGAAGGCATGGTCCAGGACGGAAACCGCTTCCTGTTTTACTACGGCGGGGCCGACAAAAACGTCGGAGTCGCAACGGCAACGCCACCAGTACTCTAGAAAATTTCAGTCGCACAGTTAAGTCCGTCGATAAAAATGACAAACGAATCCCGCGTGGTCGTTGGAGTAGACATTGGCGGGACTAAGGTCGCGACCGGTCTGGTGAATGGCGAGGGCGAAATCCTGTCGCGATTCCGTTCCCCGATGCTGACCACTGGAGCACCATCGAATGGCCTCGACGCAGTCGCCACAGCGATTCGCGGACTTTTTACAGACGAGGTCACCCAGAGCCGAATGACAGCAATCGGCATTTGCGCCCCCGGACCGCTGAACCCGACAACTGGAGTCATCATCAATCCCCCCAATCTTCCGATCTGGCATAACTACCCGCTCGCCGACGAAATGCGGCGTGTCTATAGCGTCCCTGTAAGTGTCGATAACGACGCCAATGCGGCAGCGCTAGCGGAATCGAAGTGGGGAGCGGGTCGCGGCTACCGAAACTTCTTTTACGCCACGATAGGGACTGGAATTGGCACCGGAATTATTCTGGACGGACGCATTTTCCATGGCAAGACAGGCGCTGCGGCGGAAGGCGGGCACTTAGGAATCGACTGCAATGGGCCAGTTTGCAACTGCGGGAAACGCGGGTGTATCGAAACCCTGGCAGCGGGACCGGCGATTGCCCGAAGGGCGCGTCAAAAACTCGAACAGAATTCGAAATCCATTCTTTGGGAAATGGCGGGCGGCAATATTCAAGCTGTGAGCAGTGAAATGGTGGGCAGAGCGAATGCCCTTAACGATAATGTCGGTCGCGAAGTGATGCGCGAAACGCTGGATCTGCTGGCGTATTGGCTGGGAAGCATCATCGATCTTCTCGAACCCGAGGCCATCGTAATCGGCGGTGGTGTTTCTTCACTCCTTGCGCCATTTCTCGATGAGATTCGTGAGCGCTGGCGCGGCGCATGCATCAATCCGCGGCCGCTTGAAATCCCGTTACTTCTCGCGCACTACGGCGAAGGTGCGGGGATCGCCGGTGCCGCCGCCCTTTGCGCGTGAGCCAGCGAGTCCGAACGGAATTCTGCCGACTTTACTGTTTGTCCTATTTGTAGCTGATGTCGCGACTTACGCAGATTCAGGAAAAAGCCGGAGCCTCTTAACCAGCCATGAATCGTCGCATATTCTTATGGTCGCTGACTTCCGCATTGGCGGGCTTTCTTTTTGGCTTCGACACCGTGGTTATTTCCGGCGCGGAAAAGACCATTCAATCGTTGTGGGGCCTGAGCCCGGGACTGCACGGGATTGCAATGGCTTCAGCGTTATACGGCACAGTCATTGGGTCACTGATCGGGGGCTGGCCAGCTGACCGGTTCGGCCGCAAAGCCACCTTGCTTTCGATCGGAGTCCTCTATCTTGTGGGTGCCATCGGTTCAGCCTTCGCGACTGGGGTTGGAGTTTTCATTTTGGCGAGGGTGATCGGCGGCCTTGGCATCGGCATTTCCACCGTGGTTGCGCCACTCTACATCTCGGAGATTGCGCCACCGAAGTACCGGGGACGCCTCGCTGGCATGTTTCAATTCAATATCGTCTTCGGAATTCTGATTGCGTTTGTCTCTAATGCACTGCTTGCTGGCACTGGCGCAAATGCGTGGAGATGGATGCTGGGCGTAGCCGCCTTTCCATCGCTTCTCTACGCGACCCTCTGCCTCCTGCTTCCGGAAAGCCCTCGCTGGCTGCTGAGCCGGAAGCACGATCGCGAGGCTGGCATCAAAATATTGCAACGCATCGAACCCGAAGCAACGTTAGCCGAATTAGAAGCTCAAGCCGACGAGATGGCAGGCACACCGTCGGAGCAGGCGTCGCTTGCACATTTTTGGACACGCCGCCTGCGCAGACCGATCATGCTGGCCATCATGATCGCTTTCTTCAACCAACTTTCCGGCATCAACGCCGTCCTCTATTTCGCTCCTCGAATTTTCGAATTGAGCGGTCTTGCCGCCAAAGCGGCACTGCTGCAATCGATTGGCATCGGCATCACCAATCTGGTTTTTACCTTCGTCGGCCTATGGCTCATTGATCGGCTCGGGCGGCGGACGCTCCTTTATATCGGCTCATTCGGATACATCGCATCGCTCGGTCTTGTCTCGTGGGCCTTCTTCACGGAACACTTCGCCATTGTTCCAATCTGCATCTTCGCGTTCATCGCCGCGCACGCCATTGGTCAAGGCGCTGTCATCTGGGTTTTTATCTCCGAAATATTCCCCAATCGACATCGGGCTGAAGGTCAAACGCTGGGCAGTTTCACGCATTGGATCTTTGCCGCTACGCTCACCACGTTTTTCCCCAAGATGGTGACTGCATTCCCGCCCGGATATGTCTTTCTATTCTTCGCCTTCATGATGACGTTGCAGCTTATCTGGGTCAAGATGTGGGTTCCAGAAACCAAAGGCGTGCCGCTCGAGCAGATTCAGCATCAACTCGGCATCGAGTAGGGAAGGATTTGTTCTCATTCGGAGTTGTGTTGTACGAGATGGCAAGAACATTGCCCTTCGGATGATAAAGCTCAGGTGGAATCGTCGAATCTATTCGAGGTGAGCGATTGTTCCTGCCGTGCGGCTGAATCCCGAGCTACCGCCCAGCGGGAAGACATCGTTAATAAGGTTCTGGAAAAAGAGCGCCACCTACAGCGACTCGATGACCACCAGAGACCAAGATTTCGCGATTGAGTCGGAACTGAAGGTAGCGGATCGAGTGCTCTGTTGACCTCGAAATCTAAGCAACATAAACTGCTTGCTCCCGTTCGAACCCGCTGGAATGATCGGAAAGACGTTATCTCATTACCGCATCCTTGCCCAGATCGGCGCTGGGGGGATGGGCGTTGTCTACAGAGCTTACGACGAAGAACTCGAACGCGAGGTTGCGCTTAAAGTTCTACAACACGGTCTGCTTGCCGAAGAGGATGCGCGCAAACGCTTTCGCAAAGAGGCCTTGGCTCTGGCCCGCCTGAACCATCCCAACATTGCCACGATTTTTGAATTCGGCACGGAAGACGGCATTGACTTTCTAGTCACTGAATACATCCCTGGCATTACCCTCGATAACAAATTGGCGGCCGGACCCCTCGGCATACAGGATGCGATCCGACTGGGCATTCTCATGGCGACCGGCTTGAGTGCCGCCCACGACCAGGGAATTATTCACCGCGATTTGAAACCGGGAAATTTAAGGGTCACTCCCGACGGTGTGTTGAAAATCCTTGATTTCGGTCTAGCGCAACATGCGCCGAAGCCCAGCGAAGATGGATTCACGGCGACTCTAACCAAGACTCACGAAATCGCAGGTACGTTGACCTACATGTCGCCGGAGCAATTGCGGGGGAACGTCGCCGACGCTCGGTCTGATATATGGGGCGCCGGTCTAGTGCTCCACGAGATGGCAACCGGCATTCGTCCCTTCACCGCGTCGGGCACACCGCTTCTCATTGACGCAATACTCAATCGCGATCCCGATCGTCCGAGTAAGACAAATCACGCCATCCCTGTTGGGTTCGACCATGTCATCCTGAAAGCACTTCAGAAGGATGCGTCGCAGCGTTATCAAACAGCGTCCGATTTACGGGCAGACCTGGAGCGACTCGCTGCTGGTAATCCGGTGTCGGCACGACCGAGCCGGAAGCTCACGTGGCCTGCGGGCGCTGTCTCAGTTTTCGCGGTCCTGGTGATCGGACTCTTGCTCGGCTATTTCACTCATCAAAGAAACATAGCGGCAGGCAAGGGAAGTCGATCACGCCGCTCTGTAGCCGTTCTTGGTTTCAAAAACCTGGGCACAGACAAGAATCAAGCTTGGCTGTCCACCGCCTTATCCGAGATGCTCACAACCGAATTGGCGGCCGGAGATAAACTGCGAACCGTGCCTGGCGAGAATGTAGCGCGTGCCAAGGCTGACCTCGCGCTTCCCGACGCGGAAAGCCTGGCCTCGGAGACGCTCTCCAAGCTCGGGAACATCCTCGGTACTAACCTCGTCATTCTCGGTTCCTATCTTGATTTAGATGGCCAGATTCGGGTTGACGTGAGAATTGAAGATGCCTCGGCGGGTGAAACAATCGCGAAATTTTCGCAAGTCGGAACGGAAGCGCAACTCTTCGAATTAGTACGTCATCTCGGTGAGACCCTGCGAACAGAATGCGGTGTCGGAGAAGTGACTTCAGAACAAGCGACCATAATACGAGCGTCGCAACCCGATACTACCGATGCGGCCAAGCTCTATGCTGAAGGCCTCGTCAAGCTTCGATCGTTCGATTTGGGACCAGCTCGTGACCTACTCACACAAGCCATTGCCAAAGATACGGCATATGCCGCCGCACACGTCGCTTTGTCCGAGGTATGGTCGCAGTTGGGATATGACAGCAAGGCCAAGGAAGAAGCGCGACGTGCCTTTGAATTGTCAGCAGGTCTTTCGCGCCGCGACGCTTTAGGCATTGAAGCACGGTTCCGCGAAGAGAACCGCGAGTGGAACAAGGCAGTCGACATCTATCACTCTCTGGTGACCGTTTTTCCAGACAATCCGGAATATGCTTTGCGGCTCGCCGATGCGCAAGTTTCCGCCGGGCAAGGGGAGAGCGCTTTAACGACGGTCAATAACTTGCGGAGAATCAGTGCGTCGAATACTCCGAACAGCGTTTCTCAGGGCAGTGCAGAGCCGGGCAGTGACCCGCGGATTGATTTGGCCGAGGCTAAAGCCGCTGCCTCGTTGTCCGACTACAAACGCGCTTTCGATGCAACCGAACGCGCCAACCGAATCGCTAATCGTCAAGGATCGGTTGGAGTTCAGGCCGAAGCATTGTTGCAACAATGCTGGGCGCTTCGCAATCTTTCTGACCCGGAACGCGCCAAAGTTGCCGGTAAACAAGCTGGCCAGATACTCGATAAATTGGGTGATGCAAGGGGTGAGGCCAGAAGTGTGACCTGCGTAGGCGATGTGCTCGCCGATCAAGGCGACTTGTCTTCCGCTCAAGCCATGTACGAACGCGCGTTGGAACTGGCCCGGAAGATTGGCGCACAGAAAGATTTGGCTGGGGCGCTGATCAATCTTGGCAATATCCAGGCTTATCAGCAAAAGGTCAGTGAGTCCTCAAGGCAATATCAGCTCGCATTGGCGCTCGCGAAATCCATCGGTGACAAGTCCGATGCCTTTCTGGCGCAGAATGATCTCGGCGCTAATCTGTCCATGCAGGGCGATTACTCAGGCGCGCGGAAAGCATCCGAGGATTCTCTGCATATTGCCCAAGAGATTGGGGATCAGGCTGGAATCGTAGAGGCGCTCATAAATTTGGGCTCTATTGGAACCTTGCAAGGCGATCTGCAGGAGGCGAAGCAGAATCTCGAAACGGCAATTTCGTCGGCACGCGGATTACAGCTCAAAAGCAGGTTGGCGACGGCGCTTGGAGCCATGGGAGACGTCTTATTGATTCAGGATGATATTCGCGGCGCCCAGCAGTTGTACCAGCAATCGCTGGCCATGCGGAGCGAGTCCGGGGAGAAGGGCGGTATAGCGAACTCTCAAATATCCCTGGCGATTGTTGCGTTGGAGAATGGAGAGCCGGGCCAGGCGCAATCTTTGGCTCGCGATGCCGCGAAAGAGTTCGCAAGCGAAAAGAATGCAGACCAGGGAGCGGCTGCCGAGGACGTCCTGGCGCAAGCCCTGATCGCTTTAGAAGATTATGACCATGCCGCGAATGAAATTGACATCGCCCGAAAACTCGGACCCCGCGATCTTCCGACTACTCTCTCTCTATCCATCACTCGTGCCAGGCTGCTAGCCAAAACCAATAAGAACGTAGAAGCCCAGCGCGAACTCCAGCAATCCCAAAAAGTCGCCGCGGAAAAAGGTCTGAGCGGAATTGAATTGCAAGCCCGCCTCGCCCTGGCCGAAACACAAATATTTGGCGGATACGTAACTTCCGCCAAAGCCAATCTTCAATCTGTAAAACGGCAAGCGGCGCTCAAAGGTTTTCGATTGTTAGCCCGTAAGGTGGACGAGGCCGAAGCTGCGCTCGATACTCCCCACTGAACCCACGGCTCCGGGCGTGGCCCGGAGCCCAGAGTCCGAGAATTAGCGTATTCCAGCCGAAGGCACAGCCAAAGGCAGCGGGTTTGATTGCCTCGTGATGACATAAAAGGTCAAGCCTTGACCTTGTTGAGCCGTTCCTGCTGGATAAGTCGGGAACGTGTTAGGCACTGTAAACACCACCGATGTTTTGGTAGTGGCGATTGTGATGTTTGGAATGTTGGTCTCTCTAGGATCGTTGGTGCACATCTCGATCGTATTGTTCGAGCTGTCGCAAATCATCACGCCATAGTCAGTTGTATTTGCAGGATTGAATCCGGCCAATCTACCGATCGCCACGCCCACGTTCAGCGCCGTAGATTGAAACTGAAAAAGGTGCATGTAAACGCCGCTATCGCAACTTCCGCTCAGGTTCTGCGTCGGACTGGAGAAAGATGCCTCAACATCCTGGTTTAGGCAGATTACTTCTTGTGTCATGGTGGCTTTTTTACCGTTTGCAGTGAGCGGAACAGAGATACTACGGCCGAGCAACAACCAAGAAGAAGCGTTGCTGTCCTCTCCATTTCCAGATGAACCCCGCAAACTGACGGCAGACGCCGACACGGTAATAAACAGAACCAGCAGTGGGAGTAAGAATTTGACAACATTTCGATTCGATCGCATACATTTTCCCCTAAAGTGAATTAATCGTTAGGTCGCGAACTCCTTCTGCAGTGATCCAAGGGCAGAATATCGCCGCGACGAAAGCTTATAGGCCGTGGAAACTCTACGCCTTTTGCGAACTCGCCGCAACTTTGTCGCCCAACCCGTAGATGCTCAAGATAATGGGTCCCCTCAACTGCAACGAGACAATCGGAACCCCGACTGGAACGTGACGATTTATGTCGAAGATACAGAAATGAAGTCTATTCCGTTTGAGCCGCTAAAAACTCAGATCAACGAAACGGACTGGGGTTCAGGGTCGAGTGGCGAACGGAACGACCGGGGAGACGAAACATCGCGACCGATTCGATTCTTAACTTGTCGCTTCAATCCGCCCTTCTAACTCAGCGAGCATGCGCTTGAGGGCGACCGACCTGTAGCTTGTGATTACCAGTTCTTGGCCTAAGACCCGGTCGAAACTGGTGTCTAGCCATAGGCTAAACCATTGCCCGCGGCCGTAGGGAGTGGCGAAGAACCGATTATCTTTTGAAAATCGCGCGATATCAATCCGGCCAAGCCTGAAAGCAATCGAAGGCCGTCCTTCAAACTGTTCAAACGTCACAAATGTTTTTCGTCCCGCCACAAAGTTCGGATGCCCCCACGAGTTCCGCTCAGAGGTTTCCGGAAGGGACAGGCACAACGCACGAAGTTCTTCGAGTATTTCGTCCGCCGAAGATATCTGACTTATTACCCTTCTTCGTTCTGGCTGGGGTTTCTTCCGCTTCTTCCCACTCATATTAAGCCACCAGTAAATGTAGTCTTCTAAGGCAGCAGCGCCCTCAGGCAATCGACCACCTCCTTAGATGGGTTCGCGGCCTTTTGGTTTACGGTTGTTTGTGAACCGACCCATCCCGTCATTTCCCACGCCAGTTGGCGGGCCGCTTCTGAAGAAAGGCGTCTATTCCCTCTGCTGCATCCTCCAGAAGCATGTTGCAAGTCATGGCATTGCTGGCTACGTCGTAGGCTCCCTCGAGAGGACGATCGATCTGGTTATAGAACGATTGCTTGCCAGAGCGGATCGCGGCGGAACTTCGAGACAGAATGACGTCAGTGACTCGCGCAATTTCCGCGTCCAGCCTGCTCTCGGGAACGACGCGGTTGACGAGCCCCCACGAGAGTGCGGTCGCGGCATCGATCGGAGCACCGGTCAGCAGCATTTCCATGCTGCGCTTTCTTCCGATATTACGCACCACTCCCACCGCCGGGGTTGAACAGAACACTCCGATGTTCACTCCTGGCAGGGCGAAGGTCGCCGTGTCGGCGGCTATCGCAAGATCGCACATCGACACCAACTGGCATCCTGCGGCGGTAGCAATTCCATGCACGCGCGCAATGACTGGCTGAGGCATTGCGGTAAGCGCGATCATCATCCGGCTACAGGTATCGAACAGACTCTGCTGCCAGCCCATGTCTTCTTTGTGGGCGCGCATTTCCTTGAGGTCATGGCCCGCACAGAAGCCTCTCCCTGCGGCGGCCAAAATTACAACGCGTATAGCAGGATCGCCTGCGATGGCATCGATCTCCGTTTGGATCGCCGCGATCATCTCGTACGACAGCGGATTGAATCGCTCCGGTCGGTTCAGGGTGAGGGTTGCCACTCCTGCCACAACGGAAGAGAGGACAAGTGGTTGTGTGTTCGCCAAAGTAGGCTCAACGCGCATATTCGCCATAATGTCTTACCTTATTTTCCAGTCGGCGCACTTCACTAAAATCGTCCTACCCATGCAAATCATGAGATAGCAACCGTCGACAAGCCAAATGAAACTCCACGCGGAATCAGTCGATTCTCGTAGGCCTGCCTTTCCAGCTCTTCGCGGAAGTCAGGATGGGCCAACGCGATAATCGCCTTAGCTCGTTCCGCCACGCACTTGCCCTTTAAATTCGCCATCCCGAACTCGGTCACCACGTACATCACATCTGAGCGCGGAGTCGTAACGATATTGCCCGGAGTAAGATCAAACACGATGCGGCTGCGTCGCTCCCCTCGCTTCTCATAAACTGACGAGAGACAGATAAACGACTTGCCTCCCTTCGACGCGTAGGCGCCGCGCACGAACTGCAACTGCCCTCCCGTGCCGCTAATGTGGCGATGGCCGTCAGACTCTGATGCCGCCTGACCCTGCAAATCGATCTGAGTGGTGTTATTGATGGAAACCACTTTTTCATTCTGCATGATCATGTGCGGCGAATTCGTGTAATCCACTTGGCGGCAATAAAAATGAGGATTTCGGTTTGTCGTTGCGTACATCGCCAGCGATCCCACCGCAAACGTGTATACGACTTTGCCCGGATCCAGAGTCTTCCGCAATCCAGTCACCCTGCCTGATCGGTAGAGCAGGGCGAGGCCTTCGGTCAGCATCTCGGTATGGATTCCCAGGTCTTTCGCGCCACTTTCCATCAGCAACGAGCAAACGGCGTTGGGCATGCCGCCGATTCCGATCTGAAGGCAGGAACCATCCTCGACTTCGGCGGCAATGCGCCGGGCCACTATGCGGTCGATCTCGGTTGGCTCCGGATTCGGCAACTCCGGACACGGCTGGTGATCGCCCTCGATAATGAAGTCGACCTCGCTCGCGTGCACCCCGTTGTCGTGGCCGAAAGCGTAAGGCATTTCACGATTGATCTCTACCACTACCAACTTCGCTCGTTCCACGACTGTCCGCTGCCAAAGGCTTGTAGGACCAAAGTTGAAGTATCCGCCCTCGTCCATCGGGCAGGTTTGTAGGATGGCAATATCGACCGGATCGAGAAACCTTCTGTAATAATCCGGCACCTCGCCCAGATTCAACGGAGTGTAATTGCAACGGCCGGCATCATGCTTCCTGCGTTCGTAGCTCGAAAAATGCCAACTGAAGAGGTGGAAGCATTTGCCTTCAGGATCCTCTTCGATGATGGCACGCGGGCGCATCGAAAGGCAGGAGCGAATCTTGACGTTTTCAAGTTCGTCCCTCCGCGCAGCCAAAGCCCTGTCGAAGGCATCGGGCTCGCAAAGAGTGGCCCCATAGTCCAGCCACATACCTGATTTGACCAGGCTCGCCGCGTGCTCCACCGAGACCCTTTCGCCATGCATGGGCGAAACCTCCACAAAGAAAATGAAACGATGAGTCTGGGAAAGTCTATAACCAAATCAGCATTTGAAAGCAAATCGCCGTAAAAGAGTTTGGCAGGATTTGTTTTCGGGATTAAGAGTATGGTTCAGCGTACAGACGGCTCGGCGTCGGCATCAGCGGGATGGTCTTAGCGGGCACTGGGCCAAGGGTTCAAAGATGCCGTTCTGGGGGCTGGCCCACCTTTGCGCCGCCACCGCAGGGGCTGCCTCACCCTTCGCGATTTGCGAAGGGTGAGCACGGTGAAGCCCGCACTAAGAGATTTGTCTTACCCTCAACTCCGCCTTCAACATTTCGTTCACTACCACCACCCCGCGTTCCTGATAAGCATAGTGTCGGAAACTGCTCCAGGCCCACTCCTCCGGTTCGAGAACTAATCCACGCACGACGGGATTACGGCGCATGTACCGTAACTTCTCCATCCGCTTCTTCTCGCTGCACACCACAAAGTCGTAGAAGCGGCGCTGCCAGATATGTCCAAGTTCGAGCGGAGTATCCCAAAGCGTCCCTTGCCGTAAGTCAGCACGCGCCCGCAATTTGCGGAGCAATCTCCGCGCAAAGCCTTGTTTGAGCGCCTGCATCACGACCGAAGGATTACCGCGCCCCGGTGCGCCCAGCAAGAGATGCACATGCTCCGGCATCACCACATAACCGACCACGACAAAGCGATAGCGACGCCGCACCTGTTCGAGCACGTGAAGAAAGAGGTCACGATTCCGTCGGTTGCCAAGCAGAGGTGCTCGGTGATAACAACTGGTAGTGATAAAGTGCAGGTATCCGGCTCCGTAGTAACGGTGGAGTTGATTAGGCATGCATCTGAATACCACGAACTTACTCGCGTTGTATGTGACGGAGAAACTTGGCGTCGAGGTTAGTGATGCTCACCCTTCGAAAATCGCGAAGGGTGAGGCAGCCTCTTTCGTGTCGCTGTTAAGGTGGGCCAGCACCCAGCCCGCTGATCCCACACGTGTTAACGCCGTCAACCGCAGGTTGCTTTGCAGCTCCTTTTGGGGGGACGCGTCACCTCTCCTCCCCGTGCGCAGCACGACTAGGGTTTGACCCTGGGGCCAGCACCGCGCTTCTAAGCACGCTAAGGCAGTACGCGCCGAGGGCGAGCGACCAAAGCAATGCACCTAAGGGAGGAATCACGTAGTGCATACCAATTCCCAGCCAAGAGAACCATACACCGACCGCAGCAGCCACGAAACCAAGCAGAGAAAGGGCAGCAATCGTCATCGATCTGTGGCTAGGCCGAGGTAATCCCGAGTCAACCAGCCGCCCGATCACGTACCAAACGATCACGAGGCGAAGACAAAGCCTCCGATAAGCGAAGCTTGACCGACGGCCTTCAACGGGCGCGCGACCATTAGAGCCGGGAAGTTAATCGCATAGGCAACCTGAGTTCCCGGCGCGAGGTGAGGCGGTGGGGCTGGTATTCATTCGCTGCCAGCTGCCGTTAGGTGCGATTTTGACGATATAGTCTGCTGCTGATAATGCCCGACGATGAGCAAGCTCGCGGCTAGGACGACGTTCCCAACAGGAAGAATGAATTGCCATTTTCGAGGATTAGTCATTCCACCACCCCCAAGGCCAGTCGTAGTCACTCTGCTCCTGCTCCAATAGCGGCTGATCTGCGTTCAGTTGATACCGCACGTCGGAGTCTAAGCGGTTTCGCAAACACCTTTTGCATTCCGCCTCGGACCCAAAGGTATGTTCGAAAGCTTCGAATTGCGCCCTGTGGTTGTTAAAGAAGTTTTGGGGGCTGGCCCGCCTTTGTATCTCCACAAAAAGGGCTGCCCCACGCTTCGCGATTTTCGAAGCGTGGGCACCACCGGCCTCGACCCAACGTTCGTTCGTCACATACGGCAAATGAAATTCCACGGTATCCACATCCATGCCCAATCGCCTGCGCCGCTACTATGGCGCCGGATACCTGCACTTTACCACCACCAGTTGTTATCGCCGTAATCCGGCAGTTAGTTCTCGAACCGGAGCAGTGGGCGTGGAGCAGCCTCGTCACTATGCATTGCAACAGCGCGGAGTGGTGCTGGTAAACGAAATCCAGAGGCCAAAGTTGCGGATAAGAAAAATCTCCTAATGCCATCTGCATCGTGCTCACCCTTCGAAAACCGCGAAGGGTGAGGCAGCCCCGGCAGTGGCGATGCTAGGATGGGCCAGCCCCCGACGACTTGATCCAGACTCTCGGCCAGCGAAGATATCGAACGCTCACAATTCACACAGACAAGATTGGAAATCCTTTTTGGTAGGAGGCATCGACTTCCCAAGTCAGGGGTGCTGGGAAGTGACGGCTAATTTACGAGGGTAACAGCCTTTCTTTTGTCATTTGGGTCGAGAAGACGCTTCGCTGATTCATAACGAGCAACCCGTTACCAACAGCTGCAGGTCCACGATTTGCTCGGTTATTCTCAACTTGTTTGTGGGCCGTCCTTCCCGCTCAGAACACAACCTTAGCCCCCAACTGGAATACCCGAGGTCCGCCGCCTCCGAGCCCAGGATTAGTCTGGGCCACGTCTGGAGTCTGCGTGATCTGGCCATCGTAGCAACCGGCTGCGGGGCTGCATTGGAGATTGCCGCTTTCGTCGTAACCCGGTGTGATGTTGTGATTGGGTAACGCAAAATTCGGATGGTTCAGGACGTTGAAAACCTCGACGCGCAGCTGCAATGAAACTCTTTCGGTCAATAGCGTATCTTTCGCAATCGAGAAATCCCAGTTCGCGTATCCCGGCCCATAAACTGAATTGCGCCCCAGGTCGCCGAAAGTTCCGCTCGCCGGCTGACTAAACGCCAAGGGGTTTAAATAGCCTGTCGCAGTGCTCCAGTGCGGCAGTATCGGGCTTACCCCCGGCACCAGGTTAGGGCGCTGGTTGAAATAGAAGCGGCCACTGTTGTCGAATGAGTCGACGATCGGAATCGGACGCCCGCTTTGCACGCTGACAATCGTATTCAGTTGCCATCCTGAGCCAAGCCGTCCGCCTCCGAACTTTGGCAGCGCATAATTCACGGCGGCGGTAAAGCGATGACGCGTGTCGAAAGAAGATGGTCCGCGCTCAGCTCTCAGGTTCGCGGGATCTTGAGGAAAGGCGATGCCGGGAACGAAGTCAATCCCGTCCGACGCATCGTCGATCGATTTCGACCAGACGTACCCGGCAAGTCCTGAGAATCCGTGCTGGTTCTGGAATTTCGCGATCACATCGAGCGCGTGGTAGATCGATGAACTCGAAGGCGTGAGCTCGTCGATCGCGCCGTAGTTCGCGTTCGGACGATTACCATTTCCATCCGGCTCGTTAAGGTCGGTGAGGCGCACCAGTTTCGTGCCTTTACTGCCCACATAACGCAGCTCTAGAGAAGCGTTTTGAGCGAACTTCTGCTGCACGTTGAAATTCCAATTCTGCGTATAGGGCGTGTGAAAGTTGTGCGGCGTGACGAAGATCGGATACGGTCCGCTCGCCACCGAATTCAATATCGGAGCGTTCGGCGTCGGGTTGGTGCCGTTGAATGCAGAACTGTCAAAGCTAAGTGGCAACACCGGCTGCGGCCCGATCGGATTGGTCGCGACTCCAGCGGAACTCGTGAAGTTTGCCAGCAATAATTCTTGCGGAACGTAGTCGTTGTATATTCCATAGCCCAGGCGAATCACGGTGTTGTTGCGCACATTCCAAGCCAGACCGATGCGCGGATCGAAGTCTCGCAAGTCGCGCTTGTACAGCCCGTTCAGCCCGTCGGTTCCAACCATCGCCAGATTACCGTCGCTCCCCAGATTCGAGAGCAGGTTGTGCGCCTCGCTTAACGGACCAAAGTACTCCCACCGCAGGCCGAAGTTAAGAGTGAGTCGGCTCGATGCGCGGTAGTCATCCTGGGCAAAAAAACTGAAGCCATTGTTGTAAGTTGTGCGATGCGTATTGCCTTGGTTGACCAGCACGAACGAGCAGCAGAAGTTGAAATCCTGCGCTCCGCCCGTATAAAAGTTTGCGAGAGCATCCACGACCGGGTCCGGGCTCAGGCCAATGCCGGACGAAAACTGAAAGATGCCACGCTCAACATTGTCGTTAAAGTTCGCAATTGCCGCGCGACGGAACTCGCCGCCAAGCTTGATGGTGTGCCTGCCTTTCGGCAAGATGAAGTTGTCGAGAATCTGGTAAGTCTCGCTGGTGCGTCCGCGAGGAACACTGAAGCCGGTAGCGCCCAAATTTTCGATACCGCTGAAGTCGAACTCGGGCAAGCCAAGCTTGCCGGTACCAAAATTCAACCCAATTGTTGAGGGATCGAAATTCGCGTTCACTGAACTGAAAGACGTCCGATAACGGCTGTAGCCGAAGCGCAACTCATTGATATCGCCTCCGCCCAAACTCGACATCAAACTCGCCGAAGCGACTTGAACGCGGGCCGGAGATGTCTGTGCAAATTGCGGAAGCCGGGAGCCCGCCCCGAAACCGCCAGGCGATCCTAAAGGGAATTGCTGCGTGCTTTGCGCGAATGCGTAGCGTCCCGTAAGCATCTCGGAGTTCGAGATGTTGTGGTCGGCTTTAACGATGAAATTATTCCCGTTGTTAATGTCGTGAGCCGACGCGGCCACCTGTCCGCTGTCGCTCTGCGGATAATTCGCCAGAATTGCGTCCAATCCAGGATTGATCACGCCTCCGTTGAGCGGGAGTGCGATGGCTCGAGCGCTGGCAACCTGCGCGGTCGTCGGCACGAGAAGTAAAAAGTCTGAGCCGACTCGCTCGCGTTGGCCTTCATAAGCGCCGAAGAAAAATGTCCGGTCTTTGGCAATAGGTCCGCCGAACGCTGCGCCGAAGTTGGTGTTCTGAAAGACTGACTTCTTCGCTTCCGTATTGAAGAAGTTGCGCGCATCCAAAGCGCTGTTGCGAAGAAATCCGAAAGCCGAGCCATGCACTTGATTCGTCCCTGATTTGGTAACGATGTTTACCACGGAGCCGCTATTGCGACCGTACTCCGCGCCAAAATGCGACTCAAGGTTGAATTCCTGAATGGCGTCAATCGGCAGCAGGGAAGCGGGCGCGCCGCCGATTCCAGTCTGGTTCAAAGCGGAATTGTTGAAGAAGGGATCGTTGTCGTCCGTTCCGTCAAGTGTGTAGTTATTGGAACGGTCGCGGTTGCCGTTGATATTAAATTGTCCGAAACCTCCTTGTGTTCCCGCAACGCCGGAGGGGTCAACCGTACTGCCGGGTGAAAGCGCTACCAGCTTTCCAAAATCGCGTCCATTCAGCGGCAATTGCTCGACTAAACGCTGGTCAACTACCGAACTGAGGACGCTCTGCGCTGTGTCGATAGTCGGAGCTTCCGCCGTCGCGATGACCTGTTCGTGGGCTCCCACTCTGAGTTGAATATCGGCTCTGGTATCTGCACCGACTGCGACTACAACGCGAGTGACGGTGGCGTCGAATCCCGGTGAGACGACGGTGACTTCATATTCGCCGACCGACATTTCAGGCAGAGAATAGGTGCCGTCGGAATCGGTCGAGGTCTCGCGCACCCGCTCGGTGCCCAGGCTTTTAGCGGAAACCTTCGCTCCTGCGACCACGGCACCGCTCGCGTCATTAACCCTGCCGCGAATGGCTCCTCGATAACTCTGCCCGAAGGCAAAAGTCGAAAGCAGCGACAGAAGGGCTATCACCGCTCCTTGCACTAGTGTCCGAGAAATGTCCTTGCCCGCAAGTCCTGGGACAGCGACTTGAAAAATTGTAAGAGCTGGGTTGTGAGCCAAATTGCACCTCCGCAATACAAAGTCGTCTTCACTGCTCCCTGATTTGACCTTTACCGCGACTGCTTAATGACTGGCTTTGGGAATCGACAAGTCTACCGGCGGGGTGACGCCGTAAGTTGCCGCAAAACTAGATTGATTCACTGCTAATCCAACCCTTCCTCGCGAATCGATGTAGAGGAGCGGCTGTTTCAGCGGAACATCACTGAATGTGCGGACAAACTTAAGCTTGATCTCTTTGTCTCCCACTTTCACGGAAACATCGTCGCCGCGCTGATAGCCTAGTTTCAGGAATTGTTCAGCATCGAGATTCGTGACCAGATTGCCGAACGGGCCATCCGTGGCAATCACCTGCGCCGAAATCCCTTGATCATTAAGCTTGGGAGCCTTCAAGTCCAAATGCACGAGGGACGCGACCTGCATCTCCGGCCCCACCTTCGTCCAGTCGTCGCCGCGAGCAAGGTGGGCTCCAACAGGCGAAAAGATGTCGCGGCCATGAAAAGTCGATGAGAGCTTTGTGCCGATCATCCAATCCGTGTTCTTGATCTCGTGCACCGCCTCAATGCCGTCGCGTTGTTCGACCAGGGTGAGAACGCCGTTATCGGGCAGAACAAAATATTGCCCGCGCTTCGACTTTGCCACGATTGCCTTCCGTGTGCTGCCAACGGTCGGGTCTACCACCACCACAAAAACCGTACCCGGCGGATAGTAAGGCGTCGCGCCAAAAAGAAAGCGCGCCCCATCCAAAATGGAGAACGGAGTGACCTGATGTGTCAGATCAGCAATGCGAACGGTTGGCATGATGGAATACATCACGCCGCGGCAAATCGCGACGGAATCGTCCACCACCCCGAAGTCCGTCATGAAGACAATCGTCTGGGGATATTTGCCAGAGTCTGTGCCCCGCTCTTCAGCAGATGCGATCGAAATCAACAGCAGCAAACAAAACAAGATGCAAGCGCCAAGTTGCTTGCCACCGCGACGACGCGCGGGCTGCACTGAAATTTGCATAGAAATGCGCCTCCTCCACGAGCCACGAACCGGCTAAATAGTGATCAGACAGTTTACTCGATAGAAACGCTACACCTGGTTCCCGAGCATGCGGTCCAGGTTAAAAGCTGCGCTGATCAAGCCAAGATGAGTAAACGCCTGCGGAAAATTCCCCAACGCTTCGCCTTGCAGTCCGGTCTGCTCGGCGTAAAGGCCCAGATGATTCGCGTATCCAAGCACGCGCTCGAAAAGCAGCCGCGCCATGTCGAGCTTCTCCGGAACCGACATGCTGGCCCGCGTCAAGGCCTCGACTAGCCAGAACGAGCACATATTGAACGTACCCTCTTCTCCGGGAAGACCATCGATTCGAGGCTGCGGCGGATATCGGTAGACCAGACTGTCGCTCAACAATCCACCCTCGCGCGGACTTTTCATGATGGCCTCGATGGTCCCAAGCATTCGCGGATCACTGGGCGCCATGAAAAACACCAAAGGCATAATAAGGAGTGACGCGTCGAGATCTTCGCTGCCATAAAACTGCGTGAAGGCGCCCAACTTCGCGTTCCATCCTTTGGACATTACCTCTTCGTAAATATTGTCGCGCTCGGTCATCCACTTCTCGCGGGGAGCGGGCAGGGCGCGCTTCTCCGCCAGCCTGAGTCCGCGATCAAGAGCCACCCAGTTCATCACTTTGGAATACACGAAATGTTCTTGCCGGTCGCGCATTTCCCAAATGCCCGCGTCGGGCCGCTGCCAGTTCTCGCAAATCCAGTTCAGGCGTTTGCGAATCCTGACCCACACGTCGTAAGAGGTAGGGCTGACGTATTTGTTCGAGAGATAGAAGGCGTCCATGAATTCGCCGTAGATGTCGCCCTGATACTGCGTGACCGCTTCGTTGCCAATACGTACTGGCCCCGACGCCCGGTAGCCTTCCCAGTGATCCAGTGTGTATTCGGGGAGATTCGGTTCTCCCGCAATGGTGAAGACGGTCGCTCCGTCGGTGTTTGGCTGGATATGTTTAGCGGCGTAATTTTCGATCCAGGACGTGAATGCCGTTGCTTCTTCCTTGAACCCGATGCGCAGAAACGCATACACCGTAAAAGCGGCGTCCCGTATCCAGGTATAGCGGTAATCCCAGTTGCGCGAACCGCCAATGACTTCGGGCAAGCTTGTTGTCGGTGACGCGATGATTGCGCCCGTCGGTTCGAAGGTCAGAAGCTTCAAGGCAAGTGCGGAGCGATGGACATGTTCGCGCCATCGTCCGTGGTAAGTGCAGGAACTGAGCCAGCGATGCCAGAATTTGACCGTGTCCTGCAGCAGTTCCGCCGCCTCAATTTCGGACGGTGGAACTGAAAGACAATCGACAGCGCGGTGATCTTTCTCGACATCTTTGATAATGAAAACCTGAGATTCTCCTTCATTCAGCACAAACTCTGATGTGACCCCTCCCTGGCCGTCTTCCTTGAGCGGTACAGCAGTCGAGAGGACAAGCGTCAAGCCAGCCGACTCGAAGATGGCGCCATTACTTTGAATTCGAGTCCGATGCGATTGCCGCCCGTAGTCAAATGCAGGACGGCAGACCATCGATAGCTTCACCGTGCCTCGTACGCATCGAACGCGGCGATAAAGATGATGATAGGAAGGGGAATCGGAGGGCAATCCGGCGGGCATGAAATCTTCGATTTCCGCTATCCCCCCTTGCTGCAAGAAGCGGGTGACCAACACATTCGTGGAAGGCCAATAATATTGTTTGCGACGTACGCCGTCCCCCTCCGCAGAAATTTGAAAGCGACCGCCCTTCTTGTCGTCAAGAACCGCGCCGAAAATGCTTGGCGAATCGAAATGCGGATAGCAGTACCAATCGATCGAGCCGTTCATCCCAACTAGAGCGACCGTTCGCATGTTGCCGATGATTCCGTAATTCTCAATGGGCTGATAACTCATTCTTCTTGCCTCCGCCGCGACCCTGCACAATACACAATCGACTTGATTTCAGGTTTGCACGCAACTCCCGCGCAGTTCGCAGAATTGGATGCGGCAATCCGCTAGAAGTAGCAAATTAGGCAACCCTGACGTCTTCTTTGCAAAGCTCTACGATAAAATTGCCGTAAGCCGTGCGCGCGACAAGCCTCTCATAATAATGAAAACTCGCGTCGTAATCCTTACCGACATTATTGCGCCCTACCGCATTCCGGTATTCAATGCCCTAGCGCGTCGCGAGGAAGTTGATTTGCACGTAATTTTTTTGAGCGAAACAGACGTATCGATTCGTGAGTGGCGCATTTACTCCGAAGAGATTCAGTTTTCCCACGAAATCTTGCGGTCGTGGCGATGGCACGTAGGCAAAGGCAACTTGCTTTTCAATCGAGGGCTATCCCGCGCTTTAGAGCGCTTCAGCCCTGGTTCAGTGATCTGCGGCGGCTACAACCACTTGGCATTCTGGCAGGCTCTGAGGTGGTGCAAACGGCATCATGTCAAGTTCCTTTTATGGACAGAAAGCAATAAGCATGATTCCCGCACGGCACGGCGTTGGACAGAAGCGCTGAAGGCATATTATTTGCGCAACTGCGACGGCTTCGTGGTGCCAGGTAAGGCTTCTTCCGAATATCTGCTTTCTCTAGGCGCGCCGGCGGCCAGCATTGTTACCGCTCCCAACGCGGTCGACAACAACTTGTATGCTAGGGAGAGCGGAAAGATTCGAAGCGAGTCGTCCGCGTTTCGCGAGAAATTGAATTTACCGACTCGATTTATCCTTTTCGTAGGACGCCTGGTGCGTGAGAAAGGTGTCTTCGAGTTGCTCGAAGCCTACGCCAAGCTCGACAGTAGCCTTCGTTCTCAGGTTGGATTAATCTTTGCTGGTAACGGCCAATCCATGGCTGCATTGAGTTCCCGCGCGGCAACGATCAGCCCCGGCACAATTCGATTCACCGGATTTTTGCATCGGGAAGACTTGCCGGGCCTGTACGCTTTGGCCGAGGCCTTAGTGCTGCCAACACACAGTGATCCATGGGGTTTGGTGGTTAACGAAGCCATGGCATGCGGTCTGCCGATCATGATCAGTGACGTCGCTGGCTGCTCAGCGGATCTGGTGGAGAGCGGGAAAAACGGGCACGTCGTACCACAGGGAAACATTAACGCGCTCAGCCAAGCGATCTCTTCAGTGCTGAGCGATCCGAAGCTTCGTGAAGAGATGAGTTTGCATAGTTTGAGCAGGATTAAAAATTTCTCTCCAGAGATCTGTGCCGCCGGATTGGCGACCGCAGCCTGCTCGGCGGTTGGTGCATGGACATCTTAAAACCGTGGCAGTGGACCGGGGTCGCGCTAGGTGTGAGTTTTGCACTTTATTTTTTGTATTTCCACCTGCAAAAGTTCGGGGACATGTCGTTTCTCGGTGGCATTCTGGCCCTGGAGATCATCGTTGTCAGCTTATGGAATTATGATCAGCGGTTTTTTGCCCTGACGTTGATCACCTTCACTTGGGCTGGGGTGAACCTGCCCTTGCGAAGTGCAGCTGCCCTCGGCCGATGGGTTGTACTTGCAGCCGGAGCGATTGTCGGAATGATTGTTTGGGTAACCGCAACTCGGGGAAAATTCCGAACTGTTCATTTGGTGGCGGCATTTTGCATTCTGACCGCTTTTGTTTCTGCCAGCGTGTCGCAATATTCACAAATGGCATTACTCAAAGCGCTGAGCCTTACCCTTCTTCTGGTTTACTGTGCCTTCGGCGCTCGCTTGGCGGCCATTGGCCGGGAACGGCGGTTTTTCCCAGCCATGATATTGGGCGCTGAGTTAGTCACCTACATAACCGCGATTGCTTATGCATTTGGCAATGCGTTGTGGGGTAACCCGAACTCCTTGGGCGCCGCTCTGAGTATCGGCGCTTTTCCCCTGCTTTTATGGGGATGGCTTACAAGCGAAGGGCTCTCGACTAAACTTCGTAGGCTGGCGGGGCTGCTCGTTTGCACTTATTTGATTCGTTTCAGTCTGTCTCGTGCCGCTATGGTCACAGTTGTCGTCGTCACCGTGACGTTCTGCTTGTGTCTGCACCGTTATAAATTGTTAGCCAGAATCGCGGCCATCGTTTTATTTGTGGTTGCAATTGGCGGAATATTAGCGCCCGACTCTTTGACTAAGCAGGCAGAAGATCTTAAAGATGCCTTTCTCTACAAAGGGCACAAAGAAGAAGGCTTTATGGGATCCAGAATGGGCCCCTGGCAGCAATCCATCGAATCGATCAAACAGCACCCTTGGTTCGGAACAGGATATGGCACTAGTCCCAATGGGGTTGATCCCGGACTTTATTTTGGCAAGATCAACTCGAGCGCAGAAACTGAGCGTGAGCATGGCAGCAGCTACATCACCATTAGCGAATGGGTTGGATTAGTCGGAGTCTTACCGTTTATCGCGCTCATGGGATTGACTTTCTTAAACGTTTGGCGCGTATGTCGGTTGATGAGGTGGACGTCTGAAGTGAGGTACTACTCCATCCCCCTTGCTATGGTTGTGCTGGCAGGCTTCGTTCACGCTGCTTTTGAGGATTGGATGTTTGCAGTGGGCTCTTACCTCTCGTTCTTTTTCTGGGTATGCGCTTTCATTCTTGCTGACATTGTTCCCGACGCTGACGCTTTTCAGAAACAGCCCCCCGCATCGACCGTTCTTCGACGTCCGCCGCCCGATTATCAGGTTGCCGTCTCTCATCAATGATCCGACTGTTTATGAATGGCGCTGCCGCCAGCGCCGGAGGCGGTCTCACTTATCTGCGAAATGTTCTTCCGCATCTTGCGCGCCGGTCGGACTGCCATACTACTGTGTTGCTTGGCCCACAATTGCGCAGCGAGTTCGTTGCGCTTCCCAACCTCGCCACGGTTGAAGTGCGTGATTCTTGCGGAGCACTCGCACGATTTACCCAGGAACAAAGATTGCTTCCAAAGTTGATCCGGCAAAGCGGAGCACAGGTTTTGATCTCGGCGGGGAATTTCGCGCTTTGGAACTCGCCAGTCCCTCAGATTCTTCTATCGCGCAATTCGCTTTACACCTCCGCCGACTTCGCGCGCGATTTGCGGGCTCGCGGTCAGTACTCCATGCTCGCGGATACTTTGGTTAAGGGCTGGATCGCGAAGCAGTCGATTCGGCGTGCCGAAATTGCGGTCGCCCCCAGCCGCGCCTTCGCTGACGATCTTGAGCACTGGACGGGCAAAAAAGTGGTGGACCTACACCATGGTTTTGATCCCGAAACTTTTCAATCGGACCCCAAACCTCTTCCGGCCGATTCGATTCGAAAATTGGAAGGAGCAAGCGGTTGCTTACGCCTGCTCTTCGTGAGCCATTACAACTACTATCGAAATTTCGAAACACTCTTCCGCGCCATGCCGATTCTGAACCGCCGTCTAGACGGACGAGTGAAGTTATTCTTAACTTGCCACCTCGAATCAGGCAAGAACCCAGGCTCTTATCGGATAAAAGCAGCTTCAGCCACCGCAGACCACTCTCGCAGTGACCGCAACATTGTGGAGCTAGGGACGATCCCCTACAACTCTCTTCACCTCCTTTACAAGGCCTGCAATATCTACGTGTCCCCGGCGTACGCTGAATCATTTGCTCACCCGCTCATTGAGGCGATGTCCAGCGGGTTGCCCGTGGTTGCATCTGATTTGCCGGTGCACAGAGAAATCTGTGGAGACGCCGCCTTTTTCTTCTCTCGCTTCTCTCATGAGGAACTCGCTGAGCGCATTCTTCAGATTCACGCCTCTCCCACTGTCGCCGAAACCCTCGCGGGCAATGGATTGCGCAGGGCGTGCGATTTCAGTTGGAGTACCCACGTCGACCAATTACTCAACTTGGCCGCCAAATTGATCGACTCACGCGGGTCAAACTGATGTCTGCAAATTCCGCCGATAACTCAGCAAAAGCGAACTCCAAAATACACGTTGTAACCGTAACTCCTTTTTTTCCGTCTCAAAAGAATCCAGTGAACGGCTGCTTCGTTGCGGAACCTGCCGGTTTGTTCCCTCACTTCGGCATCGACTCTACGGTGATAGCCGTTTCTCCACTTTATCAATCCGCGAATCACCCAATCGCCTCCGCCCCAGCAGAATGGGTGCGTTACCCGGCATTTCCGGGACTTTCTGGACTACCGAGTTCCGGTAGATTTCTGTACGCGCGGCTCGCATCGAAGTTGCGACGTTTGCACGAAGAAAAGCCAATCGACGTGATCCACGCCCACACAGCCATGCCGTCCGGCGACGCAGCCAGATTGCTTGGCCAGCAGTTGGGAGTTCCGTTTGTCGTGACCGTGCATGGTCTCGACGTGCTCAATACCTGCGGCGAATCGGGAGTTGCCGCGGAAAAGCGGCGGAAGAAGGCCATCGAGGTCTACGCATCGGCTCAAACCGTGATTTGTGTCAGCGACAAGGTCCAGGAAAATGTTCGGGCTGCGACTCCGCGCGAAACTCGGACGCACGTCGTCCCCAACGGGGTTGATGCCGAAATGTTTTGTCCAGTGCAGGATCTCGAAGCGCGTGACGCTCACGAAATATTGGTCGCCGGATCATTGCTGCGGAGCAAAGGACACTCACTTGTGTTGAATGCCGTCGCTCGACTCACCGCCGCATTTCCCGCGATCCGATGCCGCATCATCGGAGAGGGCGCTGATCAATTGGAGTTTGAAGCGCTTGCTCGCGAACTTGGAATGGAACAGCGGGTTCAGTTCCTCGGTCGCCAGAGCCGCGCCGAAGTCGCGCAGGCCATGCAACGCTGTTCAGTGTTCGCTTTGCCGAGCTTGAACGAAGGTCTGGGATGCGTTTATCTGGAGGCGATGTCGTGCGCCAAGCCGGTGATCGCTTGTCGTGGGCAGGGGATCGACGGAATTATTGAGCACGGCAAAAATGGCTTTTTGGTACCGCGGGATGGGCTGGAAGAACTGGTGCAAGAATTAACCCACCTGTTGCAATCAACCGAATATTCGCAACGAATCGGTACCGCTGCACGCGAAACAATTCTGCGGGACTTCACCCTCGGGCATCAGGCTAAAAAACTTGCCGCTATCTTTCACGAAGCGAAAATTTCTTATTCGCAAGAACATAAGCGCTGATCAAAACGCGCTCATAGCCCCACCTCGTTTAACCTGCAATACTTATTGCTGGGTGGTGCTCTCGCCACTCCTTGGCTTGGTCGTCACCTGACTTGGGCTCGGCAATTGCGAACGGTCCCATCCGCCTCCCAGGGCTTCGATCAGGCTCACCGCCGACGTCATCTCCTGCACTTGTAGCGCGTTTAGAGTTTGCGCATTCGCCAGGGCTGTATTCTGCGCGACCAGCACGTTGATGTAAGGATCAATGCCCGATTCATATCTACCTCGTTCGAGATCGAGAAAAGTCTGGGCTGATTTCAACGCCGCTTTTTCCTGAACAATCTGCTGAGACAAAATACGTACTTGCGCCAGTGCATCTTCAACTTGCTCGAACGCGGTCAGTACGGTTTGCCGGTACGTGGCAAGGTCTGCGTTATAAGTCGCGACATTCTGCTGAACAGTAGCGCGTCTCAGGCCCGCGTCGAACAACGGCTCGGAAACAGATGCGCCGACTGACCAAAATCGGCTCGGCCACGAGAACCACTGGCTGATGGCAGAGCTTTGAAATCCCGCTTGCCCAGTCAGAGTCAGGTTTGGATAGTAAGCCGCGTAAGCGATGCCGATCTGCGCATTCGCCGCCGCCATTCGCCGCTCCGCAGTGGCAATGTCCGGACGTCGCTGCAATATGTCTGTAGGAACTCCCAGCGGGATCGGCGGCGGGGCGGTCGTCATTGGCTTAACCGGAACGGAAAAATCGGAGGCTACCTTCCCGATCAGCATGGCGATTGCATGTTCATACTGCGCGCGCGCAATGCCGACATTCGTGGCGCCCGCTTGCGCGCCTTCGAGCGTGGTCTGTGCCTGCACGACCGCGATTTGGCCGTCTATTCCGAGATCATAAAGCGTTTTCGTAAGCTCCAACGATTTCTGATCGGCGGCAACCGTCTCGTTGAAGATTTGCTGGAGCATGTCCTGACCGCGAATCTCAAAATAGAATTGGGCCAGACTCGCTTGCTCGGTTAATCGCTCGTTCTCCAAATCTGCAGCGCTCATTTGCGCGGAGTACTGCGCTTGCCGAACCGTGTTGCGAACTTTTCCCCAGATGTCGGGAGCCCACGAAGCCTCGAGTGGCAACGTAAAGTTGTTGTTTGTCGAACCGGAAATTGTCGTTGTCCCTGCGGCGCCCGTAGTCGTCGTGCGTAAGTTGCCGGAAGTCTGCGACCGGCTGATTCCCGGAGCGACTGATAGCGTCGGATAATACTGGGACCGTGCCTCGCGCACGATAGCGCGCGCCGCCATAAAGTTCTCAAAGAATTCTTTTATGTTCTGATTGTTGATATTCAGCTGATCTTCAAGTGCATTCAGTTCCGGTTCGTTAAAAATCTCCCACCACTTGCCGCGAAGCTTTGCGTCGGCCGGTTGAGCGACGTTCCACGACTCGCCATTGCTCGATTGAACCGGAGTCTCTTTGTACGCCGGCGGAGCCTGCATAGTGGGCGCGTGGTATTTCGGGCCAACCGTACACCCCGGTAATAGCGACAGAAATGCCGCTGCACCCGTGAGAAAACATGCCCGGCCCGCGCGATTCTTTTTCGATATCCAACTGCGCATCCCAACCTCATCAACTCGAATCAAAGCCTCACTCCGTCCCCTATCGAGCTTCTGCTACGCGGCCCGAATACGATTCGCGTGGCTTACCTGCAAACCACAGACGTAGTCGATCCATAAAGAGATAGACCACCGGAGTGGTGTACAACGTCAGCAACTGGCTGACAATCAGTCCTCCCACAATTGTTATGCCCAGAGGCCTGCGCAATTCTGACCCGGTGCCCGTCCCAAACGCCAGAGGAAGCGCTCCGAAGAGCGCCGCCATGGTCGTCATAAGAATCGGGCGGAAGCGCAGCATGCACGCTTCGAAGATGGCGTCAGCCGTGCTCTTGCCCTCTTCGCGTTCGGCAACCAGGGCAAAATCGATCATCATAATCGCGTTCTTTTTGACGATACCGATCAACAATACGATTCCGATGATCGAAATCACGTTGAGATCGAGTTTGAAAAGGTTTAAGAACAGAATCGCACCCACGCTGGCAGATGGAATCGTGGAAATGATCGTGATCGGGTGGACGATACTTTCATAGAGCACGCCGAGCACAATGTAAACCGCCAGCAGCGCAGTGATGATCAGCCATTTCTCGTTGCTTAAAGATTGCTGATACGCCTGAAGGGTTCCAGCAAAAAAGCCGTGAATGCTCGATGGCGTGCCGAGTTTCTGTTCCATCTGCAGGATGCGTTGGGTGGCGTCACTTAGCGAAACTCCTGCGGCCAGGTTGAAAGACACCGTCACCGACGGAAAGCTGCTGGTGTGGTTGACCGAAAGCGGTGTCGTGGTCGACTTAAAAGTGGCTATCGAGTTGAGCGGCACATTGCCGTTCGTCCCGCTGCGCACGTAAATGTCTTTCAGGCCCTCCGGAGTCTGCCAATATTGCGGAGCCACCTCAAGCACCACGTAGTACTGATTCAGTTGCCGGTAGATGATTGAAATTTCAGATTGGCCAAAAGCGCTGTAGAGCGACGAATCGAGCGTCGACGCCGTCTGGCCCAGTCTCGCCGCGCTTGCGCGATCGAAACTTACATACTCGGCCAGGCCACCATTCTGCTGATCGGAATTAACGTCCTGCAAGCCGGGTAGTTTTTTCATTTCAGCCAGCAGAATAGGTCCCCACTTCTGCAAATCCTGGACGTTGTCGCACTGGATTGTGTATTGATAAACCGCATTGCCGCCCCTGCCGCCAATTCTCAGGTCCTGCGCAGGTTGCAAAAATGCCGACGCCACCGGCAAACGCGCCAGCTTCGGACGCAGTCGGTTGATCACATCCGCCGCACTTGTCTTGCGTTCCTTTAAGGGCTTCAGGGCCGTGTAGATAAATCCGGAGTTCGTCGCCCCTCCGCCGCCGGTAAACGCAATCACGTTTTCCACCGCCGGATCATTCTTCACGACGCCGACGACTTTTTTGATCGAATCATCCATCAACGGGAATGATGCATCTTGGGGGCCCTGCAGACCACCCACCACTGCTCCCGTATCTTGTAACGGGAAAAATCCTTTCGGACTTTTCATGATAAGCACAACGTTCAAAGCAATGATCAGCAGCAGTGCCACCAGGACGAATGCCGAGTTGTCGAGAACCCAGATCAGGCTCCCGCGATAGGTCGAGAGTATCCACGCAAAAAAATTTTCACTCCACTGGTAGAGTCGCCCATGCTTCTCGTCTTTTTCAGACTTGAGAAGGTAGGCGCACATCATCGGTGTCGTCGTTAACGAGACCACCATCGACACAAGAATCGCTGTGGAAAGCGTTACCGCGAATTCGCGGAACAGCCGGCCTACAATTCCGCCCATCAAAAGAATGGGAATGAACACCGCGATCAGCGAGACGCTGATGGAAAATACGGTGAAGCCAATTTCTTTCGCCCCTTTCATGGCGGCGTCGAATGGCTTCATCCCTTCCTCAAGATGACGGGAGATGTTTTCCATCACCACAATCGCGTCATCGACGACAAATCCTGTGGAGATGGTCAAAGCCATCAACGACAAATTATCGAGGCTGTATCCGCACAGATACATTACGGCGAACGTACCGATCAACGAAACAGGCACGGCCACGCTCGGAATCAGCGTAGCTCTTCCATTGCGCAGAAAAATGAAGACGACCAGAATGACGAGCGCAACGGAGATCATCAGCGAGCGTTCAACGTCGCTGACAGAAGCGCGGATCGTTGTTGTGCGGTCCAGAACGATGGTCGTGTTGATTCCCTGTGGGATCGAAGCCTTTAGCGAAGGAAGCTGGGCTCGCACATTTTCGACAGTCTGAATAATGTTGGCGCCCGGCTGCCGGGTGATGATCATCATCACTGCCGGAATGCCGTTGAGAAACCCGCCCGACCGAATATTCTGGACCGAGTCGATCACGTCCGCCACATCCGTGAGCCGCACCGCCGCGCCGTTGTGATACCCGACCACGATCGACTTGTACTCTTCGGCAGTTGAAATCTGATCGTTCGTGACAATGTCGGCCGAGACGCCTCCGTAGATGAGTTGTCCTTTCGCCAGATCGGCGTTCTGCGTGCTCAACACCGATCGAAGGCCAGCCATGGTGAGGCCGTAGTGATTGAGTTGCGTCGGATTGACCTCGATGCGAACCGAGGGCAGGGAACTGCCTCCAACCGAAACCTGGCCGACGCCAGGAATCTGCGAAAGCTTCTGCGACATGACGCTCGAAGCGACGTCGTATAGTTTTCCGCGATCAAATTTATCGGAGGTCAATCCGATAATCATGATCGGCGCGTCTGCCGGGTTCACTTTGCGATACGTAGGATTCCCGGGAAGGTTTGCCGGCAGATAAGTACGCGCTGCGGCGATCGCCGCCTCCACGTCGCGCGCCGCGCCGTCGATATTGCGGCTCAGGTCGAACTGAATTGTGACTGACGTCGTGCCGAGCGAACTCGCGGAGGTCATCTCTGAAACTCCGGCAATGTGGCCGAACTGCCGCTCCAACGGCGTTGCGACCGAAGACGCCATGATTTGTGCACTTGCGCCCGGCAAAGAAGCGCCTACCGCGATCGTCGGGAAATCAACCTGGGGAAGCGGAGAGACGGGCAGCACCGTGAAAGCAATGGCTCCCGCAATCGCGATGGCTATCGTCAGGAGCGTCGTCGCTACCGGGCGCCGAATAAAAAGGGCTGATGGGTTCATGCCGGTTCCGGAGGCGGCTCCTGGCCAGGAGCTGAACGTTCATCGGCACCTTTATCTGTGCGCGACCGCGAGCGGAGAAACGAAAAGCGATCCCCCAGGCTGTCGAAGAAGATGTAGATCACCGGTGTCGTGTAAAGCGTGAGGGCCTGGCTCAGCAAAAGTCCGCCTACCATGGCAATGCCCAGCGGACGCCGGATCTCCGAGCCAATGCCGCGGCCAAGGGCCAGTGGCAATCCGCCGAGCAGCGCCGCCATTGTAGTCATCATGATCGGTCTGAAACGCAGCAGGCTAGCTTCGTAAATAGCGTCGGTCGCGTTCTTGCCGTGTTCGCGTTCCGCTTCGAGCGCGAAGTCGACCATCATGATGCCGTTCTTCTTGACGATTCCAATCAGCAAAATAATGCCGATAATCGCAACTACGCTCAAGTCTTGCCCAAACAGCATGAGCGCAAGCAGCGCTCCCACTCCTGCCGAGGGAAGAGTCGAAAGAATTGTTATCGGATGAATGAAACTTTCGTACAGAACACCAAGCACGATATAAACGGTGACCAGCGCAGCCACGATCAGCCACGCTTCATTCGAGAGCGAGTTTCTGAACGATGCTGCGGTGCCTTCGAAATCCGCCTGCATACTCGCCGGCATATTCAAGTCTCTTTGGACTTTCGTGATGGCGGTAATCGCGCTGCCCAATGCCGCGTTGGGCGCCAGGTTGAAAGACACTGTGACGGCAGGGAACTGACCTTGATGGTTGATCGAGAGCGCTTCTGACGTCTGCTCGATATGTGTGAACGCGCTTAGCGGAACCGAACTACTGATGGTCGAACTCTTGTTCGTGTTTGCCGAGCTAGCCCCGGACGACGAAGTGGTGGACTTGGCCAAAGCATTAGCGGGAGCGGAGAACAAACCACTCGAAGGTGTGTAGAGCACCGACGTAGTAGTGGCATTCGAGCCCGCAGCCGATGATCCCGATGAGGAGAACGACGATGACGCGCCCGGACCAGATGTACCGGACGAAGCATTCGATTGAATGTAGAGATGATCGAGCGCCTTCGGATCATGCTGGAATTGCGGGTCTGCTTCCAGAATTACGTGATACTGGTTCAACTGCGTGTACATCGTATTGATTTGCCGCTGCCCGAACGCATCGTAGAGCGTGTTGTCGACGGTGGCCGGCGCGATTCCTAGTCGCGAAGCGGTCGCGCGATCGATGACCAGCGAGACCGCGAGCCCTCCGGTCTGCTGATCGGTGGCCACGTCTTCAAGCTCTTTGAGGTCCTTTAACTTCGCCACAAATTTATTGGACCATTCATTGAGCTCTGCCGAATCGGGATCTTCCAGCGTGAATTGATATTGCGTTCGGCTGACTCGGTCATCGACCGTAATGTTCTGCACCGGTTGCATAAAGAGCGTCATGCCCTGCACGTCTTGCAATTTCGTTTGCAGACGGCGAATCACATTGGCGGCAGACAAATGTCCGCGATCGGCAAGCGGTTTCAGGTTGATCGAAAACCGGCCGCTGTTCAGCGTGGTATTCGTTCCATCCGCGCCAATAAAAGAAGAGAGACTCTGCACCGCCGGATCGGCAAGAATAATCTTTGCCATCTCCTGCTGCTTCTCTGACATGGCGTCGAAAGAAATCGTTTCCGGAGCTTGCGAGATCCCTTGAATCACGCCCGTATCCTGCACCGGGAAGAAGCCCTTCGGGATCATGATGTAGAGAAACACCGTGAGCACCAGAGTCCCCAGGGCGACGAGCAAGGTGACGGTCTGATATTCGAGGACGAACTTGAGCGTGCGTCCATAAAACGCGATCATGCGTTCAAAGACACGCTCTGACGCGCGATAGAAGCGGCCTTGTTGCTCTTGAGGCTGGTGACGCAGAATGCGCGCCGCCATCATCGGCGTCAGCGTCAACGACACTACTGCTGAAATCACGATCGTGACCGCGAGCGTCACGGCGAATTCACGAAACAGCCGGCCGACCACGTCGCCCATAAACAGAAGCGGAATCAGCACCGCGATGAGCGACACGGTCAACGACACGATTGTGAAACCGATCTGCTCCGCGCCCTTGAGCGCCGCTTCCATCGGCGCTTCGCCCTCTTCGATATATCGCGAAATGTTTTCGATCATCACGATGGCGTCGTCGACGACGAAACCGGTCGAAATGGTAAGCGCCATCAGCGATAAGTTATCCAGGCTGTACCCGAGCGCATACATCGCACCGAAGGTGCCAACCAACGACAGAGGAACGGCCACGCTCGGGATAATCGTCGCGTACAAGCTGCGCAGAAAGATAAAGATCACCAGCACCACGAGGCCGATGGTGAGCATTAATTCAAATTCCACGTCATCGACCGAAGCCTGAATAGCCGTCGTCAGATCGGTCAGCGTCGTGACCTGAATCGACGCCGGAAGATTCGCCTCGAGTTGCGGTAAAAGCGCCTTGATGCTCTTGACGACGCTGATCGTGTTCGCGCCCGGTTGCCGTTGCACGTTGAGAATGACAGCCGGAGTCAAATTCATCCACGCGGCCTGCTTCTCGTTTTCGACGTCGTCGACAACCTTTGCAACATCAGTCAGCTTGACCGGAGCACCGTTCCGGTACGCGACAATGATGCTGCGATAGTCGTCACTGCTGACCAGTTGGTCGTTGGAATCGATCTGATAATCCTGACGCGGCCCGTCGAAGTTTCCCTTCGCGGCATTGACGCTCGCCTGTGTCAGCGCGGTTCGCAGATCCTCCATGTTGATGCCATAAGAAGAGAGCGCCACCGGATTCGCGCGGATCCGCACCGCAGGCTTCTGTCCGCCGCTGATGCTGACCAGTCCGACTCCGCTCAACTGCGAGAGCTTCGGAGCCAACCTCGTATCAACCAGGTCTTCCACTTGCGATAGCGGCATATCAGCCGAAGTGATCGCGAGCGTGAGTACGGGCGCATCCGCCGGATTCGTCTTGCTGTAGGTCGGAGGCGAAGGGAGATTCGACGGCAGGAAGCTCTGCGAAGCATTGATTGCCGATTGCACTTCTTCTTCGGCAACATCGATGTTTACGCTCAGACTAAATTGCAGAACGACAACCGAGGTCCCACCTGAACTGGTGGAGGTCATCTGGCTGAGGCCCTGAAGTTGCCCGAACTGGCGCTCCAGCGGCGCAGTTACGGTGGTTGCTACAACATTGGGGCTGGCGCCGGGATAAAACGTGAGCACCTGGATTGTGGGGTAGTCGACTTGCGGCAAAGCTGAGACTGGAAGCTGCGTGTAGGAGACGATCCCGACAAGCATGATCGCGGCCATCAGCAGGGAGGTCGCGACCGGCCGCATGATAAAGGGTCGCGACGGGCTCAAGGAGTCTTGCCTCCGTTACGCGCTCCGCCGCGCTGGCCCTTGGCGGGCTGTCCCTGATTCTCTTTTTCGCCCTGTCCTTGCCCTTGTGCTTGGGCTGCGCTTACCTTGGAATTGTTCTGCAGCTTTTCAAAGCTGCTATTCGCGACCTGATCTCCGGGATTTATTCCTTCCACTACCGTCTGCCCCGAGTCGGTAACTCCAGTCTTCACGTTCTTGATTTGCGCTGCGCCATCCTGAATGACGTAAACAAACGCTACCTGCCCATTGTGTTGAATCGCCGACGTCGGAACCAGGGTGACATCGTGAAGTGTTTTGACCAGCAACCGAATATTGACGAACTGATTCGGAAACAGCGAACCATCCTTGTTATCAAAGATGGCTCGCATCTTCACCGTACCTGTTGTCGTATCGATCTGGTTGTCGACGCTCGAAAGTTTGCCGCTGGCAATTTTCGTCTGCTGGGTACGATCGAAAGCATCCACCGAGAGCAGCTTCTTCTGCCGCAACTGCCCTTGCACATCTCCCAGGCTATCTTCGGCGATGGTGAAAATTATCGTGATGGGCTGTTCCTGTGTAACCACCGCCAGAACAGTAGTTCCGTTCGCCTGAACCACGTTGCCCGGGTCCACGAGCCGCAGGCCAACTCTCCCCGCGATTGGAGCAACGATATGGCAAAATCCCACCTGAACTTTGTCGAACTGCACCGTCCCCTGGTCGTTCTTCACCGTGCCTTGATCTTGCAGAACAATCTTTTCTTGATCGTCAAGTGTCTGTTTCGGAATACCGTTCTTAGCCCAAGCTTCGCGGTAGCGCTCCACATCCATCGTGGCTTGCGCGAGCACGTGAGTATCGCGCTCGAGAACGCCCTCCGCCTGCATAAGTTGGGCCAGGTATGTCCTCGCATCGATCTCGAGCAAAGCTTGGCCCTTCTGCACCAGTTGGCCTTCCTTGTAGTAAACCTTTGTGACCATGCCCGTCACCTGGCTCGTAATGGACGCGGTGTAGGTAGGTGTCACAGTCCCAATTTCGTCCAGGTAAACGCCAATGTCGCCCTTCTGCGCCGTCACAATCGCAGCTGTAACTGGGCCTCCCGCCCCTCGCTTTGGAGCAGTGGCCGCCTGCTCGGTATCGTCATGGTTACGCAGCACCAGCCAAAAAATCAGCGCGAAAGCCGCCAACAGCAGCGCCCAAATCAGAAGGCGCTTCCCCTTGGAGCCGCGATTCCCATCTCCAGGCGGCAATTGATGGCGCGTGTCAGCGGTCGCCGACGGCAATTGTCGTCTTGTGTCCCCAAAATTGGGGTCGTAGTCCGGGGGATCGAGAGTGGTTGTGGGCGGTTTAGTAGTCATCCTGTTTTTTGCGCACGCTAGCTTACAAATCGGCCTAAACAGAGGATCTCAGTACCTTTCGATCCCGTGCTGACATTATATTCAGCGCTTGCGACCGGGCCATGATTTATCGCTCCAGTCACGCCGATTTTGGCCTCCCTGATGATGGGAACATCCTTTCAATACGTTCGCGGTAAAGAGTCAGTCACGGAACGTAAATATTCGTCAGCAACTTTTTCTTCACGGATCGAACCAAATCACCTCGTCGACCGGGCAGATGGTTTCGCCCAGCATCCTGCTGCCTAAGTGCGATCGTAACTTTAGTTTGACGCGGTGGCGCGACCGTTGGTTAGGGGTTCAGTAGAATATTAATGGCCGGTGCGAGACAATAATTAGTTTGGATTTATAGAGTTCGCTGACTCGCAGCAGGAGCGATCACCGGTTCAAACAGGAGCCCTTCATTATGTCCAGTACGACCATAGAAGTTCCGGCTACATCTGGCAACCATAGCAACGCAAAGCTCGAAAGCTGGGTCGCCGAAATGGCGCAGATGTGCAAGCCGGATCGCGTGTACTGGTGCGATGGCTCCGACGAAGAATACAAGTCGATGCAGCGTTTTCTGATCATGGCCGGTATCGCGATCCCGCTCAATCCAGAAAAGCGCCCGAACAGCGTTTTGGTGCGCTCCGACCCTGCGGATGTGGCTCGTGTCGAGGACCAGACTTATATTTGCGCCCGTAACAAAGATGAAGCTGGCCCCACCAACAACTGGGAAGACCCGGCCAAAATGAAGCAAAAGCTCTCCGGCCTGTTCGCCGGTTCTATGGCTGGCCGCACCATGTACGTAGTGCCCTACAGCTTGGGTCCCGCCGGGTCGCCCATGGCGAAAGTCGGCGTCGAAATCACAGATTCAACCTACGTCGTGTGCAGCCTGCACATTATGTATCGGGTCGGCACTGCGGCCCTGAAAGCGCTTGGTGAGGATGGCGAGTTCGTTCGCGGACTCCACTCCGTAGGAGCGCCCCTCGGACACAATCAGGCGGACTCAACCTGGCGCTGCAATCCGGAAAATAAATTCATCTGCCATTTTCCCGAGACGCGCGAAATCTGGTCTTACGGTTCCGGCTACGGCGGCAACGCTCTGCTGCCAAAAAAATGTCATGCCTTGCGCATAGCATCCGTGCAAGCTCGTGACGAAGGCTGGATGGCCGAGCACATGCTGATTTTGAAGCTGACAAATCCCGCCGGTCAAAAAAAATACATCGCTGGCGCCTTTCCTTCTGCCTGCGGAAAAACAAATCTATCGATGTTGATTCCGACCATTCCCGGATGGAAAGTCGAAACCATTGGCGACGACATTGCCTGGATGAAATTCCAAGCCGACGGCCGCCTCTACGCCATCAACCCCGAGTTTGGTTTCTTTGGAGTCGCACCCGGCACAAGCCTGAAGTCGAACGCCAACGCCATGCTCAGCATCACCAAAAATTCCGTCTTTACGAATTGCGCCATGACCCCGGACGGCGACGTCTGGTGGGAGGGTATGACAGATGAGAAGCCCGCGCACCTCGTCGACTGGTTACGGCGCCGCTGGACTCCCGAATCCGGCCGTCCAGCCGCTCATCCGAACTCGCGCTTCACGGTGCATGCCAGCCAGTGCCCATGCATCGCCCCTGAGTGGGAAGATTCGCAGGGTGTGCCGATCGATGCGATCCTCTTCGGCGGACGCCGCGCCGGCGTTGTCCCCCTCGTGACTGAGGCTTTCAATTGGCAGCACGGAACGTTTCTAGGGTCCACGGTAAGTAGCGAAACCACGGCTGCGATCGTTGGAAAAGTTGGACAGCTCCGCCGCGACCCCATGGCCATGTTGCCCTTCTGCGGATATCACATGGGCGATTACTTCGCCCATTGGCTCAAGATTGGCGCGAGTACTGAAGCCTCGAAACTCCCCAAAATTTTCTACGTCAACTGGTTTCGCCTCGACACCAACGGCAAGTATCTGTGGCCGGGCTATGGCGAGAACAGCCGCGTGCTGCGTTGGGTCTTTGAGCGCTGCGACGGAAAAGTTCACGCGAAAGAAACTCCCATCGGATTGGTTCCTGACGCCGCCGACCTCGACGTCGCAGGCCTGAATATCAAGAGCAGTGACATCGAACAATTGCTCAGCGTCGACATCGAAGGCTGGCTTGCCGAAATCCCGCTCATTAAGCAGCACTTCGCCAAATTCGGAAACCGTCTTCCAGAGGGCTTGAACGTTGAAGTAAATGAACTTGAGAAGCGCCTGAACGCGGCGAAGCGCTAACGATCGCAACTGCGATCCTCATTGCGAGGCGCTCGAATTTTCTTCGTCGTGGACAAAGAGTTTGATATAGTCCCGACTGAATGCCGCGCCCAGCAGCGCAAGACTTGGACCAGAGCAATGCTCGTCCATCTCTGTCGCTCATCTCCAACACACACGAAAAACTCACGCGAAATCAAATTCGCGGGTTCTGGGCCTCTTGGGGAGGCTGGACCCTCGATGGCATGGACTCGTTTGTCTACGCGCTCGTCCTCGTTCCATCGCTCCGCGAGCTTCTTCCACGCTCGGGCATTGAGGCCACCAAAGCCAACATCGGACTCTACGGCGGCCTTCTCTTCGCTCTCTTTCTCGTCGGATGGGGCACCGCGTTCTTGTGGGGACCGGTCGGCGATAAGTTCGGGCGTGTCCGCACCTTGATGCTGACGATCGTCTGGTATTCCGTTTTCACTTTTTTGAGCGCCTTCGCCACCGGAGTCTGGCAACTCGCCGTGCTTCGTCTTCTTGCCGGAGTCGGAATTGGCGGGGAATGGGCGATGGGTGGCACTTTCGTCGCCGAGGAGTGGCCTGAGAGTCGCCGTCGCGTCGGTGCCGGCCTCATGCACACCGGATACTATGTCGGAATTTTTCTGGCGGCGCTGGCCAACTACGCCATCGGCAGTCATTACGGCTGGCGCGCCATGTTCATCGTCGGAGGCCTCCCGGCGCTGCTTCTGGCGTGGGTGCGTCACGGTGTGACCGAACCGGCAGCGTGGTCAAAAAAACTCGGCATGGTCCAATCCTGGTCGGTATGGCGTCCGCTGGCGGCACTATTTTCTCCCGCGCTGCGAAAGCGGACCATCGTCAACGCTTTATTGATGCTCGTTTCCATTTGCGGCCTGTGGGCGGGAACCGTCTATGTTCCCTCTGCCATCACCGCCGTCGCAGAAGCCGGAGGCCGCTCCAGTCCGCAGGCCGCGCAACTTGCATCATGGGGAATCATGCTCGTCTCTTTCGCCACCATTCTCGGCTGCCTCGCTATGCCCTCGCTGGCTGAGAGGCTTGGACGCCGTGGCGCTCTCGCTCTATTCTTCGCGCTCATGATGGTCTCCATCGCCGTGACCTTCGGCAAGGTCTTCTATCTGGGAGCGAGTGCGCTCCCGTGGATGTTTCTCTGCCTCTTCTTCCTCGGCCTCGGAGGCGCCAACTTTGCCGTCTACACTCTCTGGCTGCCCGAGCAATATCCCACAGAGTGCCGGGCCAGCGCATTCGCCTTCTCCACCTCTTTCGCGCGTTTTGGCGGAGCCGGAATTACATTCCTCGTTGGCGCAGGTGTAAGGCATTTTGGATCGCTCGGAATTCCAGTCGCCCTGACTGCTCTCGCTTTCGCTTTCGGACTTCTGCTGATCCCTGCCAGCGCCGAAACGCGTGGCAAAACCCTTCCGGCGTGAGTTTCTGCCACGAGCCAAAACGTTACGTTTAGTGGAGCCGCGAAAAAATAATTTCTGCTTTGCCGGTTGGCCTCATGCCGCGGCCGCTCGGGTTGCCGCTCCGTACTCACGGTGCGATAATCCGAATAAGAATCATTTTCTAAAATTTGCACTCATTTCTCCGGGGGTTCCATGGGAGTACGTGATACTTGGCTCGAAAAGCGAATTGCGGAGACGGCTTCCGCCAATGGTTCGCGGAATTTGTCACAGATGCACTACGCTCGCAAGGGCGTAATCACCGAAGAAATGAAGTTTGTAGCGGGACGGGAGAAGATTGAGCCTGAACTCGTTCGTAGCGAAATTGCCCGCGGCCGCGCCATCATTCCGGCCAATATCCACCACAAAGCGCTAGAGCCCATGGGGATCGGCATAGCGTTCAAGTGCAAGATTAATTCGAACATCGGGAACTCCGCGACCACGTCAAACATAGACGAAGAGCTGAAGAAGCTTCATCACTCCGTTCACTACGGTGCCGATACCGTCATGGATTTATCGACCGGTGGCGATATCCCAAAAATTCGCAAGGCGATCATCGAAGCTTCTCCCGTGCCGATCGGAACCGTACCGATCTACGAGGCGCTATCGCGCGTAAGACGCACCGAAGATCTCACCATCGGCCTGATGCTCGAAGTGATCGAAGAGCAAGCCGAGCAGGGCGTTGATTACATGACGATCCATGCCGGCGTTCTGCGCGGTTTCGTGCCGCTTGTACGCAGCCGCATCACCGGAATCGTAAGCCGTGGCGGCGCGCTTCTCGCCCAATGGATGAACGCTCACAAGAAAGAAAATTTCCTATACGAAAACTTCGACGACATCTGCAAAATCTTTAAGAAGCACGACGTCAGCTTCTCCCTGGGAGATGGATTGCGACCCGGCTGCTTGGCCGACGCGAGCGATGCGGCCCAGTTTGCCGAGTTGAAAGTCCTGGGCGAGCTGACCAAAAAAGCCTGGGAACACGATGTCCAGGTGATGATCGAGGGCCCCGGCCACGTTCCCATGGACCAGATCGAGCTCCAGGTAAAGAAAGAGATGGAGCTCTGCCACGAAGCTCCGTTCTACACGCTGGGCCCGCTCGTCATCGACATTGCCCCCGGCTACGACCACATCACAAGCGCTATCGGAGCGGCAATGATCGGCTGGCACGGCGCATCGATGCTTTGCTACGTGACTCCAAAAGAGCATCTCGGTCTGCCCAACGCCGAAGACGTAAAGCAGGGAGTGATCGCCTACAAGATCGCCGCCCACGCCGCCGACGTAGCCCGTCATCGACCCGGAGCGCGCGATCGCGACGACGCTCTCTCCTACGCGCGTTTTCTCTTCGATTGGAACAAGCAATTCGCGCTCTCGCTCGATCCCGAAACCGCTCGCGCGATGCACGACGAAACTCTGCCGGACGACTTCTACAAAGAAGCAAAATTCTGTTCCATGTGCGGACCGAAGTTTTGTTCCATGAATGTCACCCAGCACGCCGAAGCTTTAGACGGTAAAGATCAGTCGGAGCGGGAAAAGAAGTTCGAAGAGCTGCTAGCCAAGGTAGAAAATAACTAACGGCGATTGCCCGAGGCAAAGTGGGATCTCAGTTTACTGTGCGGACGGGCGACCCCGCCCGTCCAGTCGGGCGAGTTCGCTCGACTCCATAGTGACACGTTCAATATGTCTTGCGGATTGCCCTCAGCCGCTACTTGCGAGTGCTCTGCGAAAGCAATTTGGCACAGTTGTAAACCGTGCGAGTGCAGGTCATCGGCAATCCCACCTTCTCCCCAAGTTCGACAACCGCTCCGACCAATGCCTCCAACTCCAACGGTCTGCCTGCCTCCAGATCTTGAAGCATGGAAGTCTTATGCTCGCCAATCTTTTCCGCACCAGCGATGCGCTGATCGATACTGACGGGCAATTCCATTCCCAACTTATGAGAAACCGCCTCGACCTCCTCCATGATGCCTCTGATCACCGAACTCGCGCCCGGGTCGCCCACCATCTGCGCCAGCGTAGCGCGCGTCAGAGCGCTAACCGGATTAAAGGAAGCATTACCAAGAACCTTGACCCAGATTTCTTGACGAAGCCGCGTCGTCACGGGAGCGCGCAGCCCGGAAGAAATCAATGCCTCAGCAATCGCGCGCAAGCGATCTGAACGAGCCCCGTCCGGTTCGCCGAGCGATATTCGGTTCCCCGATATATGCCGCACCACTCCCGGTTCGCTGATCTCGGTCGAAAAATAAACGATAGACCCGATAACTTGCCGTGCCGGAATTGCCGCAGCAATGACGCCGCCCGGATCGACTCGCTCCAACCGCATGCCCTCCCACTCCCCACCAAGGCCCTGAAAATACCACCACGGAATTCCGTTCTGAGTGCTGACAACAGTAGTGTCGGCTCCGAGAACCGGCCCGAGTTGTGGCGCGAGAGCAGTCAGTCCGTGCGCCTTCACCCCCAGAAAAATGACGTCGACCGGGCCGACGTCTGCGAGCGCTCCAGCGACTGCGGGTCGCGCCACAAAATCGCCGTCTGGACTTTTAACTTCCACTCCCCGTTCTTGCATCGCGCGTAAGTGTGGACCGCGGGCAAACAGAGTTACATCGTGACCCGCATTCGCCAGGCGTGCTCCGATGTAAGCGCCAATCGCGCCCGCGCCTGCGATCAGAGTTCTCAATCTTTTTTGTCCTGCTTCAGCTTCAGTGAGCTGGAATCGGCAAAAGACGCGGCAACGGCGCTGCGTCGAACCTTTCCTGTAGCAGTCGTGGGAATGCTCTTCACCAAATAAATTTTTTTCGGAACCTTGTACTCCGCCAGCACTTCGCGGCAATGCTTGATCAATTCCGCCTCACTCGCAGAATGCCCTTCATTGAGTACCACGGCAGACGAGACTTCTTCGCCAAGAACAGCATGAGGTGAGCCGAACGTGACCGCCGCTGCGACCGCCGGATTCCGCAGCAAGACCTCATCGATCTCATGCGGCGCAACGTTCTCGCCGCCGCGGATGATGATGTCCTTGATCCGTCCTGTCAGATGCAAATAGCAGTCCGCATCGAGGAATCCTTCGTCCCCAGTGCGGAACCATCCGTCCGTAAATGCGCGCGCGTTCGCTTCGGGATTGTTGGCGTAGCCGCGAAATACATTTGCCCCCTGAATCACGACCTCGCCGCGTTGGCCGGTAGAAAGGTGTTTGCCGCCTTCGTCCATGATGCTGATGCGTGGCCCACTCCCGACTCCAACCGACCCAGCCTTCCGCTGCCTCGGCGGCAAAGGGTTCGTTGCCATCTGATGCGCCGCTTCCGTCATGCCGTACGCCTCGACAAACGGCACGCCAAATTTCTCTTCGATCTGCGGAATCAATCCCGCAGAAAACGGCGCACTGGCGCTTCGAATGAAACGCAGCGAGTCGGTTTCCTTGGGTTTCTGTTGCGCCCGAGTCAGCACAAGTTGATGCATTGTCGGTACGCCCGAATACCAGGTTGCGTTCTGTTCGCCCACCGTCCGCCAAAAAGATAGGGCGTTGAATTTGCCGGGCACCACTAACGTCCCGCCAGAAATCAACGTCGCCATGACGGAACCAATCAACCCGTGAATATGAAACAGCGGCATGACGCACAACGCAACGTCCTGCGGAGTCAAAGAATATGAGATGGCAGTATTCGCCGCCGAGACCGCGAGATTCGAGTGCCGCAGCGGGACCCGCTTCGGGCGTCCCGTGCTGCCGCTCGTATGCAAGATCAAGGCGATATCGTCGCCAGCGGGAGCCTCGGCCTTAATCCCCGTAGCGGCATTAAGAAGTTGCACTCGACCCGCAGCCGACATCTCGACAGAAAGCACAGGGATTTTAAGTTCAGCCGCCGCTTTTCGCGCGAACTCGGCTCCTGTCGAAGCGCAAAGAAGTACCTTGGCGTCCGTGTCGCGCAGAAAAAATAAAAATTCCTCGTAGGGATAGGCGGGATTCAGCGGAGCGGCCGTTCCCGCGAACGACGCCGCAAGAAAGCTTACGATCGCCGGGAGACCATTTGCCATGGCGATGGCCACAGCATCTCCGCGCCGAACGCCGGCGGAAGCCAAGCCGTCCGCCATTTCCACAGCCTGTTGCAACAGCGCGTCGCGCTCAATCCGAACCCCCGTCTCTGGCAGAACGACGGACGCATGACCGCTTCCCGCAAACTGCAAAACGTCCAAAAGCGTATCGGCCGACTTAAGGGTCATTTCGTCTTGTCGTCGCAAACTGTCGTGCACGCGCTTTGATCGTTCCCGCGAATTGCCATCCACACAAACGACCGCTTACTGATCTACCTTGAATAACCTTCTGCGCTCAATGCCTTGCTGAATTCTTTCAAGAAAAATTGCACATTATCTTCCGTCGCCAGCGGTCCCATAATGCCAATACGAAAAACTTTGCCGGCGAGAGGACCGAAGCCGCCGGAAATCTCTATATTCGAATCCTCCAACAGATGCTTGCGAACTTTTGCTTCGTCGATGCCTTCCGGAACCCGCACCGTGTTCAATGTCGGAATCCGATTCGCCTCCGGCACGTGCATGCTCAGCCCCATCTCTTCGATTCCTTTGACAAAGAGTTTATGGCAGCGGCGATGGCGCTCCCATCGCTTCTCGATCCCCTCGTCGTTGATCACAAGCAAAGCCTCACGCAAAGCGTAGAACATCGAGATCGGCGCGGTGTGATGGTAACGGTGAGAAACCGTCGAATAGTCGTGAATCAGTTTCAGGTCGAGATACCAACTGCGCACCGGCGAGGTCCGAGCCTTCAACCAATCCATCGCCCGCTTCGACATTGCCATCGGTGACAATCCCGGAGGGCAGCTCAGTCCCTTCTGTGTGCAGCTGTAAGCGATGTCGATTCCGGTCTGATCGAAGTTGACCGGTAGTCCGCCAAGCGAAGTGACGCAGTCTCCTATCACCAGCGCACCGGCCGCGTGCGCGGCGTCGCAAATCGTTTTGCCGGATTGCAGCGCACCGGTAGAAGTTTCGGCGTGAACGTAGCCAACCACCTTCGGCTTCTCGCGGAGGATAAAATCCCGAGCTTCGTCATCGTTATAAACCTCGCCCCACGGCTTTTCGAAACGAACCACGTCAGCGCCTTGCCGCTTCGCCATCTCCGTAAGGCGGTCAGAAAAATATCCGTTCGCGAACACCGCAAACTTCGCTCCGGGCTCAAGGAAGTTCGCGACCGCAGCTTCCATTCCCGCGCTCCCTGTGCCGGAGATCACCAGCGTCGCGCCCTCACTCGTTCCGTAGGCAGTCTTGATCAATTGCTGCACGTCGCTCATCACCTGGATAAAGTAAGCATCAAGATGCCCGACGATCGGCTTCGAAATCGCGTCATACACGCGTGGGTGAACCATCGTCGGCCCCGGTCCGAACAAATACCGCGTAGGTGGCTTGAGGGCGGGGAAGTGGGCGGTGGAGGTTTCCTGGTCAACAGCGCTCATGAATTTAAAATTCCTTTTACGATCTGCCTGAATTTTACGGGAAGGAAAGGAGATTCACTAGGGACCAGCAAGAAAGGTGTAAGAGAGAGCGGAAGATGAATTACTGCAGCGAGTTTCCGTAAGTAGGCACGCCCTGCTGCACCATGTAGAGAAGTGCCTGCCCCCGTGAAGACCAGTCGCTCTGCGGATACTGCGAGATCAAATGTTGCGCCAGCGAGATCGCCTGATTTTTCGCCTGCTCCGACTTCTTACTCTGTTCTTCTGTCTTGTAAATTTCAATCAGCGCCGCACGCCGCCGGGCGGCGTAATACACCGCCTCAGGAGCAGTCGGCGATTCAGGATGCTCCTTCGCATACTTCTCATACATTTCCGCTTCTTTATCCGGACACTTCGAAGATCCCTGCCAATCCCCGCACAGCTTATTGTCGATCAAGTGAAACGCCGCCATCTGCGCCCACTTCGTGTCGGGGAATTTCTTCATCACCAACTTCATGCCCTCTTCATCAATCCCCTGACGCAAGTATGCATCCCGCTCGTGCGCCGACGGGCGCGTCTGCATATCTGCCTTGTCGACCTGCCATTTAATATCGGCCGCGCGATATAACGCCTCAGCCGTAACTGGCGAAGTTGGGTAGATGTCATAGATCCGGCGATAAAGTCGCAACGCATCCTGGGCCGCGCCGCGCCGCCCGCGACGGCGGCTGGCCTCATCTTCAGAATCCGCCGCCGCTCCAAACAGAATGCGATCGCCGTTCGGAGTGGAAGCCCACACGGTTCCACTGTCCAGCACCCAGCCGCTCAGAGTCTTACCCGTGTCCTCTTCTTCCAAAACGAAGGCGGGGTCGGGATTATGCGACAGGCCCAGCATGGCTTCGACATGAATCCAATTGCGGCTTCGGTCGAGGAGAATCAATTCGCGCCCGCGCTCCGCCTGGCCCAGCTTGTTAGAATTCGTGTCCGGAGACAGGTAGATAACCGCTTCGCGAATTAAAGTACCGCGATCGGCCGCATGCAGGGCGGTCGTTCCCAGTGCAAGCAGTACAAAAAAAAGGAACATTTTTGCACTTGAATTCACGCCAGCCATATTCTCCAATTCGAGGTTAGCATGATAGCTATGATGCATGAAATGCCTTCAAATTTTCCCGTCCAAGGCAATTCGGCTGGACTTTTCTGCAGCTTGACAACTCCATCCGATCTGTCATCCTGAGCGGAGCGAAGGACCTATGCAACTTGCAGTGCAGGCGCAGCAAGTGCTCTTATAACTCTCTCTCAAAGCCAACAGGCCGGGGCAATGCACCAGCGAAAAATCTCAAATCCGCCTAATTCCGCCCCCCCTTCCCTGCAGCGTCTCGCCATCCGGGATCTCGATACCATCGATGACCTCAACCAGCTGCGCGAGGTAGAAAAAGAAGTGTGGGGGATGGATGAGAATGACACTCTCCCACTCACCCTGGCGATCGCCTGCAAGGCAGCGGGAAACATCTTCATCGGTGCGTTCGATCAAATCGATCCAAGCGAGAGCAACAGAGAGCAGAAAAATAAGAAAGAAAAGATGGTTGGCTTCGCCTTCGGCTTCCTTGGCCGCGAGCATGGGCAGATAACGCTGCACTCGCACATGCTGGCGGTGCTTGATCCGTACCGGCATCTCGACCTCGGTTCGAAGCTGAAGCAAGCGCAGCGGGAGCGATCTCTGGCAATGGGCGTCCAGGAAATGACTTGGACCTATGATCCCCTGCAAAGCCGCAACGCGCATTTCAACTTCGCCAAACTAGGGGTGGTTTCGGAGACATACAAAGTCGATTTTTACGGGCCCGAAACTTCCAGCATGCTGCATCAAAACGGAACCGACCGCCTCTGGGTGCGTTGGATGCTCGACTCGCGGAGAGTGCGCGAACGGCTTGCCGGCAAGCATCAACCGGCTGAAGCCCTGGACGCTCTCAAGCTTCTCGCTCCTCTCGTGCGCTTCGATCCAACCGGAAAGCCCGCTCGCGCCGACTTGACGGAATCGTTATCCCGGCAGCGAGTGAGCGTTGAAATCCCGGGCGATATTCTCGCGGTCGAACGCAGTGACATGGGGCTCGCGAAAGAATGGCGCGAGGCTACCCGCTGGGCTTTCGGCGAATCGCTCAAAGCAGGCTTCGTCGTGACGGAATTCGCGCGCTCAATTCGCGGCCAGCAAGGCCCGGGAGCTTACCTGCTGCAACGCGGCGCGGTTGGCGAATTTGTCTAACACTGTTGGATCAGCGATCGTCGCATTTCAAAACAGGAGCACAGGATGAAGGTTGTTGCCTATCTCCGTCTGGTAAGCGACGAAGATACGATCCGAAAGATTCATGAGGCAACGCACGTGCCAGGCGCCTCGATCAAACAAACGAAGGCTCATGGGGGAATGGTTTGGAATTGGGGAACGCCCTACATCGAGATCAACGAGGACGACATCGACGCAGAAATAAACGCGCTGCTACTCAGTTATCGACCACTCTTTCCTGTGATCAAACAACAGAGAAACGATAACACCGATTTCTACCTCGAAATGGTGACCCATTACAAAAGCGATGAGGAACCAAGGGGGCTGTATCTTTCTCCTGCAACAATAAGCCTCCTCAGCGAGGCGGGCGCGGCACTCGACAACGACATTGTTCGCGGCGCTGAGAATTATAAAAAGTAGAATCGCAAATCAGCGCAGTAGAATAATTAGTTCCCACTCTGGGGCCAGCACTCAAACACTTTTCGAGGACGATCCATGTCTGATCCAGTCAAGTCTGATTCACCCACGCCTGCTCCCAACACGCCCAGCGTTCACATCACCTCCACTCTCGACGAGCAGCGCAGCTTTCCGCCTCCAGCCGAATTTTCCGCGAAGGCGCAGATAAAAAGCTTGGCGGAATACGAAAAGCTCTACAAGGAATCGGTCGAGCAGCCCGAAAAATTCTGGGCTCGCGCTGCGGACGAGCTGCATTGGTTCAAGAAATGGGACAAAGTTCTTGAATGGAAGGCGCCTTGGGCCAAGTGGTTCGTCGGCGGGCAAATCAATCTCTCCTACAACTGTCTAGATCGCCACGTGCAGACCGCGCGGAAGAATAAAGCTGCCCTCATCTGGGAGAGTGAACCGGGCGAAGTCCGCACCTACACCTACCAGCAACTCTGGAAAGAAGTACAAAAATTCGCCAACGTGCTGAAGAATCTCGGTATCCGCAAAGGCGATCGGGTCGCCATCTACATGGGCATGACCCCCGAGCTGCCGATCGCCATGCTTGCCTGCGCCCGCATCGGCGCGCCCCATTCCATCGTTTTCGGAGGCTTCTCCTCGAATGCGCTGGTCGACCGCATTCACGATTCACAGGCCGTTGCAGTTATCACCCAAGATGGGTCATATCGTCGTGGTGCTGAAGTCAAACTTTTTCCCGCCGTTGAAGAGGCGCTCAAGTCGTGCCCTACAGTGAAGCACGTCGTCATCTACAAACGTACCGGCACTCCGATTAACACGACCGAAGGCCGCGATCACTGGTGGCACGATCTGATGGCTAAGGCCTCCGACGAATGCCCCGCCGAGCCGCTCGACGCCGAGCACCCGCTCTACATTTTGTACACCTCCGGCACAACCGGAAAGCCCAAAGGAATCGTTCACACCACCGGCGGGTACTCGGTCGGCACCTACCTCACCACAAAATATGTTTTCGATCTGCGCGAAGAAGACACGTACTGGTGTACCGCCGACATCGGATGGGTCACCGGCCACAGCTATATCGTCTACGGCCCGCTGCAATGCGGCGCCACCAGCCTGATGTACGAAGGAGCTCCGAATACTCCCGAGCCCGATCGTTTCTGGTCGATCATCGATCGCCACCAGGTCAACATTTTTTACACCGCGCCCACCGCCATCCGCACCTTCGCCAAGTGGGGCGATGAGTGGCCGAAGAAGCACAAGATGGAAAGCCTGCGGCTGCTGGGCACCGTCGGCGAGCCCATCAATCCCGAGGCTTGGATGTGGTATCGCGAATTCATAGGTCACAATCGTTGCCCCATCGTAGATACATGGTGGCAGACCGAAACCGGTGCGATGATGATCACGCCGATTCCGGGAGCAATCGCGACCAAGCCCGGCTCTGCTACAAAGCCATTTTTCGGCGTGGTTCCCGAAGTCGTCACCATGGAAGGCAAAGAAGTTCCGTTAGGCTCCGGCGGATACCTCGTCATCCGCCAGCCCTGGCCATCGATGGCGCGCACGATTTATGGCGATCCCGATCGCTACGTCCAGCAATACTGGTCGCAAATTCCCGGAACCTACTTCACCGGCGACGGCGCGCGCAAAGACAAAGACGGTTATTTCTGGATCATGGGCCGCGTCGATGACGTGCTCAATGTCTCCGGGCACCGGCTCAGCACCATGGAGGTCGAGTCGGCGCTGGTAGCGCACGAGAAAGTCGCAGAAGCTGCCGTGGTCGGCCGCCCCGACGACATCAAGGGACAAGCCATCTGTGCCTTCGTAACGCTGGAGCAGGGTGTCGAACCTGCCCCCGCTCTTAAAGAAGAACTGAAAAAGTGGGTCGTCAAGGAGATCGGCGCTCTGGCAAGGCCAGACGATATCCGCTTTGCAGATACATTGCCTAAAACACGCAGTGGGAAAATCATGCGTCGATTGCTACGAGAGTTAGCAGGCGGAGGGGAAGTCAAGGGCGACACAACTACGCTCGAAGATTTTGGCGTGTTGGCGAAACTAAAAGAGCAGGACGAAGTTTAGAACTCAACTTTAGAGACTAATCAAGACACATGAATTGGAAAGTCTTAAAGAGAGGGCGCTGCTTCAGCCTGTCGTTGGTCTCGCAACTCTTGCATAAAGGTCTCGGCCGGCACCTGATACTTTTCGCGGAACAGATCCACGAGCGCGTCTCCCGTAGCCGAGTCTTCGCGCTGAGAACCTTCCGCCCGTGGCCCGATACGAGCAAAAACCTGGAACTTGCCGCGAGCATCGGCAGGGGATTGCACTTCCAAGCCATCCGCTTCCACCTGAAGCTCGGGTGATTTATCTCCCGTCTTACGCAAAGCCGTGATCATGTTGTTGACCTGATCCTGCTGTTCTGACGTGGTTTGAAAGAACTGCACGCCCATGCCGAACTCCGGATGCGTCACTAGAACAACGCCTCCAGCATGCATTTCCGTATCACCGCTCTTGATTGAAAGAACGACCCTGGTTCCCCGAGGGAACGGCGACTCGGTAGTAAGGTAGCATCCACCAAGGCTCATGTCGGTCAGGCGGCATATGACTGGATCGTCCTGGTCAGCTTCTGGGAGATGTAAAGCGAGCCAGTCCCGCAAAAGCTTGCGTTGTTCGTCAGTTGGATTTTTAAAGCGAACGCCCGCTTGGTCGTCGCTTCCTTCCCACGCTAATTCTCCGATGACCTCGAGCTTGCGGCTAATGCCCGGGAGTTCGAGCGAGAATCTCATGGAAGTCTCGTTGGTTACGCGGGTCGAGAATCGGAGAGCCATTCCGCCTTCACAAAGATCCAGCGTTTTTGCTTTGTAGTGATTCGTACCCTTGCACTCGACCGCGACTTGGACCGGAACCCGAAGTTGCACCCGTCGCTCGCGCCGAATTAATGCTCGAACCGCCCGGAAACTGGATTTCGCCCGCTCTACCGCGAGGGGCTTATACAGGACGAAATGCGCTCCCATTTCAAATCCGCCCTTCAGGCCCACCGACGGCTCAACCAATACAATCAAAAGGGCTCGCTTGTTTACCGGGGCCGCTAACGCTGCCTTCGTCAAGCTGCTGGCCGCGTCGACGCTGGCAGAGTCGACTATGATCGCTTCATAGCGTGTACGGGTGATCAGGCGAACCGCCTCATCTACCGTGGAAACGTGATCGGCGACGATCTCGAGATCGCTCAGGACCCGACGCAATATTCTCACGGTCTTTTCGTCGGTGCTAAGGAGTAGAGATTTGAGATTCATACTTAACGCTACGTTTCAGCAAGGAATTCTTCGAGAACGCCTGCCTGAACTGTAAGTCCGCCATCCTCTGAAATCAACGCCCCCAAGGGCATGCGAATTACCCCGGTAACCCGCCGTAGAGACGCGGTTATCCGCGTCTCGAAATCGTGCCCAAAAGCAATTCCGAAGAGAACCTCAGGCGACAACTCGAAGTCTCTTCGCAAGTGTCTCAGCCGCAAGGGGATATGATTTTTCTTCTTGCGAGCGATGGTTTACCGTTGACATACCCATAAAAACCTATTATTATCAACATCTTCCAAGGGAATGCATCCTGAGTTCCCGCGGTGAATCCCTTGGATCGCAGATCGAATCAAACTTAGTAGTCCTTATTCCAATTTTAAGAGGGTCTACCATTCATGGCTAAGCGACGTGGAAATCCAAACTGGGGCAAGCCCGAGCCGATCGGCCCGGTTGTTCCTACTATCACCGAGTTTGAACAGGTTGTGCATGAGTACAAACTGTCTCCGGACCAGTATTTGCGCTCGACTCGCCTCCGCGAGTGGGCTCGCCGGAACAAGAATTCGAAGTACATCCCAGAGCCATTGCTCGAAGCCTGGGGCTTTGAAATTGAATCAACTCTGTAAAAGAGTTCAACTTCTACTGGAAGGGTCGCCTCGGCGGCCCTTTTCTATTGCCTGACCTGCATTTAGAATCCTAAGGCGCGTCACGAGAACGAAAACTCCTCACTCTATGGCTCCTCATCCTGCGTTTACCGATGTGCCGACCGCAATCGCAGAAATCCGTGCTGGCCGCATGATCGTCGTCGTCGACGACGAAGACCGAGAGAATGAGGGCGATCTGACCTTGGCGGCTGAGAAGGTCACTCCCGAAGCAATCAACTTCATGGCGAAATTCGGCCGCGGACTGATCTGCCTGGCCATGACCGAAGAGCGTCTGGATCACCTGCGCATCGGCCCTATGAGTAGCGAAAACACCGCGCAGTACGGTACGGCTTTTTGCGAAGCGATTGATGCCCGCGATGGAGTAACCACTGGAATTTCTGCCTTCGATCGCTCCCACACGATTCTGACTGCGCTGAATCCCGCCACCCGGCCGAGCGACCTGGCGCGTCCTGGCCACGTCTTCCCGCTTCGCGCCCGCAAAGGTGGAGTCCTGGTTCGTGCCGGTCAAACCGAGGCCTCTGTGGACCTGGCTCGGCTCGCGGGTATGGTTCCGGCCGGCATCATCTGCGAAATCATGAAAGATGATGGCACCATGGCGCGCGTGCCCGACCTGATTGAATTTTGTCAGACCCACGACATGAAGATGCTGACGGTAGCAGAACTCATCCGCTACCGCATGCAGCACGAGCGCTACGTCCATCGCGTCGGTGAGGCCCTCGTAGGCACGCAACATGGCGAGTTCCGTCTCATAGCCTACGAAAGCGAAGTGGATGGCGGCAGTTCGCACATGGCGCTGATACGAGGCGACATCGCCGATTCTGAAATCCCTGTGCTCGTCCGCATGCATGCCCACTGTTTGCTGGGCGATGTTTTCGGCGCTACAGGATGCGATTGCAATCAAACCCTGCAAGCTTCAATGAAGATGATTGCCGAAGAGGGAAGAGGAGCGCTCATCTATCTTCACCAGACCGCCAAAGGCTTCTCAACAGAAAAAGTCGGCGATCAATCATTTCTGAACTTTCACCAGCAACGATGCACCCCTTCAAGACAAGAGAGCGAGCGAACTATCCGGCGCGAAATCGGCTTAGGAGCACAAATCCTCTCCGACCTGCAATTGAAGCGCATTCGTCTCTTAACCAACCACCCAAGAAGAGTAGCTGCCATGGAAGGCTTCGAAATCGAAATCGTGGAACAAGTCCCAGTAACCCTGCAAAAGATCCCCCTGTAGAGACGCGGCTAGCCGCGTCTCCCCGCAGGCTGTCACGGCTCACCGTTCGCAAGGCATATTAAAATCGCACCTTGAAAGCCTCTCGAAAATTCACCGTCATCATCAAGCGAGATGGGGATGACTACTACGTAGCAACCGTCCCTGCCTTACGAGGTTGTCACACGCAAGCCAAGAATCTCGACACGCTAATGAAGCGCGTGCGCGAAGTGATATAACTTTGCCTGCAAAATAATGACGCCGTTCCCTCGCTCGAACTGGTTGGCATCCAACAGATTTCCGTATGACCCCACTTCCGCGCGTGAAAGGCAAGGAACTGTTCGTTTGCTTCAAAAGCTCGGGTTTGAAATTGTCCGAACTCGGGGAAGTCATTTCTTTCTGAAGCACAGGGACGGTAGAGCTACAACCGTACCGGTGCACGCTGGCGAGGTCATTGGGCGGGGTCTACTGCGGTCCATTCTGCTGGAACTGGAATTGACAGTGGAGGAACTGTTGGGTGCCGGGTAGCGCAACGCTCCAGCGAACATAAGGGTGGTTCTTTTCGCTAGAACGGCTTCCGCGGCGTGATCACTTCATCCTTAATAAAAAACTGTGCCGGACATTCCGCTGACCCGCAAATCGTCGGCAATAACCCTGCCATTTGCTTGCGTGTGATTAGCCCTAACGTCCCGCATGACGGGCACGAAAGCACCGCCCAGTAAGGATCTTCGCGCTCCCCCACTTCGCCCGCATTCTCCAGCACAAACACAGTACCGGGTTCCATCTGTTCGGGAATCCATTCGTTGATAATGCTCAATTCGCCGATCACCATGTCGCTTCCCCCGCTCTTTGTTTGTGCTCGCTACGCTTGTGTTGCTTACGCTTACGCTCGTTTCAAACGTCGCAAATGACTCTGCTCTGAAGCAGCAGCCTTCTTGCGGCTTCGAATCTCCCCGCGAACCCGTCGCACTTCATCGCTCAGGCAAATATCAAACATCGGCTGCCGCGCGTTCTTGAGCAGGTCCACAACTTCTCGCGCCGAAGTTCGCAAATACAAATGCTTGCCGTCCGTCAGCAAGTGGTACTCGGACGATGCCTGCACCGATGTCGCCAGATTGGTGCCAAATTCTTTCTGCAGAAATCCGATCACCTTCCGCATCCGCTGCAGCGAAAACCCGCGGCGCCGCAGTTGGCAAATCACCGCAACCGTGACCAGTTCGTCCCAGTTGTAGATCCGGCGATGCCCCACTCGTGCCGGAGCAACGATGCCTTGTTCATCCCACCACTGCAGTTGACGCGGAGTGATTCCGGTCAGCGCGATCACATCATTCGACGAAAACTGCTGTTGCATTATGCTCAAGTCTCGTTTCAAACAAATTGTGATGGAAATGTTTGAAACATTCTAGGCGGGAAAGTGTAAAAATCAGTTGTGTATTCAGGGGGTGGTTGTTGACTAGACGGGTACATCGAACCGGGGATTCACTCGGAACCTCTTAACAAAACAACTCGGTCGCTTGGTGCCAAAATAGTCAGCAAAGTCGGGAGAAACGATTGTGCGTTGTGCGCATTTAGCATTACCATTAGCCACGAAACGATTCTTCTGCCGGGGGCAACACAAGTTGATTATTCCAATAGCGCAATTTCGAGGCGCAGTCATTGCCGTGCTCATCTTCTTTGCCAGCACGCTCACTTTTTCTCAACAAAGGGAAGGGAACCGAAAAACCGACGCCACGCAGAAAAGCGCGTCAAAGGTAAACCCGCCCGACGAGCAAGAGACCGAGAAAGATAAGGAAAAAGTTGAGAAGAGCGAAGACCCTGCCTTTAAGGGCCTGAAGTATCGCTCCATCGGGCCCTATCGGGGCGGTCGATCGCTCACCGCAGCCGGAATCCCGGGCGATCCCACCACCTATTATTTCGGTTCCACCGGCGGTGGCGTTTGGAAGTCCATCGACGGAGCCAACACCTGGTCTCCGATCTTCGATAAAGACGGCGCGCCTTCAATCGGCAGCATGGCTGTCTCCATCTCCGATCCCAACGTCCTCTATGTAGGAACCGGCGAAGCCTGCATCCGCGGCAACATCTCCTATGGCGACGGCGTTTGGAAGTCCGTCGACGCAGGCAAATCATGGAAGAGCGTCGGCCTGAAAGATACGCGGGCCATCGGCAAAGTCATCGTCAATCCGCACAATCCGGACGTCGCCTTTGTGGCGGCTCTCGGCCACCCTTACGGCCCAAATCAAGAGCGCGGTGTCTTCCGCACCACTGACGGCGGAAAGCACTGGGACAAAGTTCTCTACAAAGACGAAAACACCGGGGCCATCGACATCGCTTTCGACCCGCAAAATCCAAACATCCTCTTCGCCTCTCTATGGGAGGCCCGCCGAACTCCGTGGACGCTGTCGAGTGGCGGCCCGGGCAGCGGCCTCTACCGTTCCTCCGATGGTGGCAGCACCTGGAAGAAACTCGAAGAGCACGGGCTCCCGAAAGGCCCATACGGCCGCATTGGACTCGCCGTGGCCGCGAACTCCGATCGTGTCTTCGCCATTATCGAGGCCAAAGAAGGGGGCGGTTTCTATCGCTCCGACGACGGCGGCGATACCTGGGATCTCGTCAACGGCAGTCACTCGCTCTTGCAGCGACCCTGGTATTACATGCACGTGATCGCCGATCCGCAGGACCCGGGCACGGTGTACGTTGCTGACGTCGAATTCTTCAAATCAACCGACGGCGGACGCAACTTCAACAAAATCAAAGTTCCGCACGGCGATAACCACGGTTTGTGGATTGACCCGAAGAATACAAAGAGAATGATCGCTTCGAACGACGGCGGTGCCACCATCAGCCTTGACGGCGGAAAATCGTGGACTCGCCAGGACAATCAGCCGACCGCGCAGTTTTATCACGTCATCACCGACACGCGTTCCCCGTACTACGTCTACGGCGCGCAGCAGGATAACTCTACGGTCGCGATCGCCAGCCGCAGCGATGACGGCATCATCGGACGCGACAACTGGTATCCGGTCGGCGGTGGCGAAGCAGGCTACATCGCGCCCGATCCCAACGACCCCAACATCGTCTATGCCGGAGACTACGAGGGCAACCTCACCCGCTTCGATCGCCGCACGAATCAGGTCAAGAATATCGGCATTTATCCGGAACTTAGTGATGCCCGCGGCGCTGCCGTGCTCGATCACCGCTTTCAGTGGACTGCACCCCTCGTCATGTCACCTCAGGATCCGAACACCATCTACTACGGTGGCGAACGAGTCTTTAAAACGACCGACGGTGGCGCGCACTGGCAAGCCATCAGCGACGACCTCACGCGCAACGACAAGTCAAAGCAGCAGCCCGCCGGAGGCCCAATCACCATCGACGACACCGGCACGGAGTACTACGACACCGTATTCACGATCGCCCCGTCGCCTCTGACGAAAGGTCTCATATGGGCGGGAACCGATGACGGCCTCGTTCAGATAACGCGCGACGAAGGCAAGAGCTGGAGTAAGGTCACTCCCACCGGTCTCCCGGAATGGAGCCGTATCAGCCTTATCGAAGCCTCTCCGCACGATGCCGGTACCGCATACGTCGCCGTCGATCGTCACCAGAATGACGACAACGCTGCTTACATCTATAAAACAGCCAACTACGGTTCGACCTGGACCCGGATCTCAACCGGCATTCCCGACGGAGCCTTCGTTCGCGCCGTGCGCGAAGACCCGAAGCGCAAGGGGATGCTCTACGCCGGAACCGAACGCGGCATCTTCGTTTCTTTCGATGACGGCGCCCACTGGCGTTCCATGCAACTGAATCTTCCGATAGTCCCGGTGCATGACCTCGTCATCAAGAATGACGATCTCGTCGTCGCGACCCACGGCCGCTCCTTCTGGATACTCGACGACGTTTCTCCACTAAGGCAGTTCGGAGATGCCGTGGTCGCCGAAGACGTGCATCTCTACAAGCCCGCGACTGCATATCGCGTTCACGGTGGAGATGCGTCTCCGGCCCGTCTCGCATTCGCGGGTAAAAATCCACCCAACGGAGCGGTCATTTATTACTACCTGAAGCCTGCCCCGAAACAAGGCGATGCGAAAGAAAAGGACAAGAAGCCGCAGGAGATCAAGTCTGAAGTAAAAATTGAAATTCTCGACGGCTCGGGAGCGGTCATTAGAAAGTATTCCAGCAAGAAGACGGATCCCCTGGAAGAGCCGCGCGATCCTGACGATAAAAAGCCCGAAAAGCAAATCAAGCCGGAAGAGGGCCTCAACCGTTTCGTATGGGATTTGCACTACGACGAAGCGAAACGCGTCTCCGATTACTATCTCTGGGAGTACAACGAGGGCGCTCGCGGACCGCTGGCGCTGCCAGGAAAATACCAAGTACGCCTGATCGCAAACGGCAAAACTCTGACCGAACCGTTTGAGATGAAAGTTGACCCGCGCGTAACCACCTCCCAGTCCGATCTGGAGAAGCAATTCAAACTTCAGATGGACGTCCGCGAGCAACTCAATCGCGTCTACGACGCCGTCAACCAGATTCAGGATGTTCGCGAACAGTTAAACGGCCTGAAGAGGCGAATGGCCGCTAACGATACATCGAAAGTCTTGATCGACGGAGCAACCGCGCTCGACGCCAAGCTGATCGCGGTCCGCGATCCGCTGATCAATTTCAAAATCAGTGCCAGCGAAGATTCCCTGGCCTTCGCCCCAGGAATCGACGCGAAGCTGGCATTTCTCTCGATGGCCGTCTCCGGCTTCTCAGACTCAGCCCCAACCGAATCGCAGGCGCAAGAATACGAAAAGCTGAAAAAAGAAACCGACGAATTACTGTCGCACTGGGAGCAGGTCCGCTCTACCGATATCGCAAGCTTCCAGAAACTAGCCACCGACCAGAACGTGCGCCCCATCTTCGTCCCCGACGCGCAAAGCGCATTGGTTCAAGGCGGAGGCGAAGAAGACTAAAGGTGGCGAGCAAGCGAATGTATGCCCCGCAACGACCAACAAACTGTCATCCTGAGCGGAGCGAAGGACCTATGTAATTGTTCCGTCCCCAAGCCCACTTACGTAGGTTCTTCGCTTCGCTCAGAATGACAGACAAGGGTAGAGATGATCGGATTCAAATGTCGTGGCGTTGCCATTTGAGTCACTGACTAAATCACGAGCCGATTGCTTTGACTGTGCGAGAAAATACCTACTGTGAATCGACTCCTTATAACCTTAATTCTAGTCATCACATGCGCCGCCTTAGCGCAGAACTCAAGTCATCCACCCAATCACCCCGTGCGGCCAGTATGGGAACCGCCCCAATTAAGTTTTCCCGATAAATGGCCTTCGCCAACAGTTCCAAAAGAAATGATTTCACAATTCCGCTTAGCAAATATGCAGATCGTTCTTGAGGAAACACTGCTAACGGATGTCCAGAAGCGCCTCGGAGGCGAAGCCGGACACAGCGGCGATGCGGGCACAGCTCTACACTGGCTTTGTTTCTATGGAAGAGATGCAGAGGGGACATGGGCGCTCTGGATCGAAAGCGATGAGATGGGTGGTGGAAGCGTCGATCTGTTTGCATTGAAGCGGTTAGATCCGAACGCGACAATGGATGGACGTTGCAGAATGTTGCAAGAAGAACAGGGCATGATCGAGCTGCCGATTCGGCTTCGCCTCGGCATGACGGAAAGGGAGGTAAGCAAGCTTCTTGGCAAACCAACACTCAGGTATCGCGACACCGTGTTATTCGATCACGAACACCCAGAAGCTATTAACAACGAGCCTTTCACAGTGTCGAATGCTGTAGCATTTGTCCTTCGCCGGGGCGCTGTCGTGGGAATCCAAGTGTCGAAATCAACCAGCGATTGAGTAGGGACACCTGATCGTAGCCAAAAAAAAGGCGACGCCGTAAAAGCGCCACCTGTCCTGTTATCTAACTCAAACAGCTAAAGTCAACCTCTAGATAAACATTTCGTCCCGCTGCGCCCCGTTCCGCGGACGCTTCTTCTGTCCCAGGAAAACTTCAAACCCGGTGTGCAGAGCAGCGACGATTCCATTGACCTGACGCAGCGGAGAAGTAACCGTCCGTTGTACCGCTTCGGTCGTCGTCTCCACTTTGTCGATGGTGCGGCTGAGCAGTTCGTCGGCTCGAATCACTTGCAGCCGGGCACGATCCACTGTCTCGGTAACCTTGTTGTCGATGTTTTCCACTTGATTCTTAACCGTTGCCGACATCGCGGAGACGTTGGCGCTGATCTCCTCGACCTTGCCCGCAATTTCCTGGACTTTGGCGGTGATCGCTTCGATCTTCGGACGCAGTTCAACCACGGAGCCTTGCACCGTCTGAATCAGTGGCATTGCCTTGCCCTTTACTTCTTCAGCAATAGCCTCAAACTTGGCCGTGCTTTTTTTCACGGCCAAAAAGAGGCCCACAAGTATTCCGGCTTGAATTAAAACCGCAATCGATGTCACTGCGATAAAAATTCTTAAGAGATTGTCATCCATGGCTGCTGCCCTACCCTTCGATTCGAACCGAGAAATTTAGAGATTTTTAGTCGCTGAGCTGCCCGCTGCGGTGGTCTCGTTGTATACGTCTCGCCCCGCTTCGTAGGCATTGCGGATCTGCTCTTTTTGCTGGCTCACTGCATCCTTGCCCTTATCGGCCCATTCGCCAGCTTGGTCTCGAACCTTCCGCGCCTGCTGCTTCGCTTTCTCAGCGCCTTCTTGAGCTTTGCTGCGCAGTGCATCCCGAGTCTCTTCCCCCGCGCTCGGAGCGTACAGGATTCCCACCACTGCTCCTACCCCAAGTCCCGCAAGAAACCAGCCAAAACCGCTGCTGTCACGATCTGCCATAATTGCTTCCTCCTGAATTCTTTCTATCTCGGATGGTAGCACCCGGATACGATCAAAACAATTTTCCGAGCACGACAACCGCACGCTCGCAAGTCTCCTTTAGAGGGCGATATGCGCAGGAGGGTTGGCTGACAATGCAGGACTAGCCGCGTCTCGTGACTACGAAAGAGCGGTATGACACCAATCGTAAATAAATCACACAGTCCCTCAATCACGCACTTGTGCTAGTTGCGGCAAAGGCGCAGAATGAGGCAATTTTGCGGAGGTTCTTTGTCCGATCCAAAATACCGCCAGCGCGGTTATAAAGACTCTGGTGACCGCCCCGGTGACCGACAGAAGCGGGACGGCGAACGACCGGCTGCTCCCAAAAGAGAAAATACCTTCGGCCCCCGGCCCCTCAACATGCCCGGGACTCGCACCGTATCGCGCTGCGCCGAGTGTGGAGCGCTCCTGCAAAATCTGACTCAGCCGATTGGCCAATGTCCGAAATGCGGTTTCGCTCTTCACGCCTGCAAGCAGTGCGAGCATTTCGATCCATCCTGCCGCTTCGAGTGCAATCAGCCGATTCCCGCGAGAATTTCACCGAAAGACAAGAAGAACGATTGTCCGCTCTTTTCGATTCGCGTGATGGTTGAGAAAGAAACTTCCAGCAAAGGAAGCCAGCGTCCCAACGATGCCCGCGCCGCCTTCGATAATTTATTCAAAGACTGACCCTCGGTTTCTATGGCTTCTGCGTCGGACGCAGCAATATCTCGCTGGCAAATGACTGCGGCGCTTGCGTCACCAGCATGCCAACCGCGTGCGCGACATCTGACGCCTGCAGCATCTTCTCGGCGCTCTTTCCGGCGTGCGGACTGAAGTCCGTGTGCACCGAACCCGGACATATCACCGACACGCGCACATTCTGCGGTCGAAGCTCTTCCGCCACCGAGTAGCTCAATCCATTCAGCCCCCACTTCGACGCGGAGTAGGCAGATAGATTCGGCACCGGATTCTTGCCGGCAAGCGACGAAATATTAATGATGTGTCCGCCTCCCGCCTTAACCATCAAAGGCGCGAGGCTGCGAATGCAGTAGTACACGCCGCGCAGATTCGTATTGAGTACGTCATCCCAGGAGTCAGGCGAAAGCTTCAACAACGGCCCGGAATCGCCGGCAATCCCTGCGTTGTTGACAAGGATGTCCAGGCGTCGAAAGTCGCTTTCGATCCGTTTGGCGAGTGCCTCCACCGAAGCGCGATCCGTCACATCAGACTCCACAACCGTGGAAGCGCGGCTGCCCTGTGAGTTGGGTCGATGACCGTTTCCCGCCGATAGCTTATCTATTGCAGCCGCAGTCTCGTCCAACGGAGCGCGCGACCGTCCGCAAAGCACTACGTGCGCTCCAAGTTCGGCAAGCTTGAGGCTGATGGCCCTTCCGATGCCTCTTCCTGCACCGGTCACTACAGCAATTTGGTCTTTCAGGGGAACTCCAGAACTATCGTCGGGCAAGCGATCTCCTTATCTAAAACCACTAGCGGGGATGATTGAACAGTGATTGATGGAACAATATTGTGTCGTGGAGCCTTGACGCTGCGGTTACATCCAGCATCTTAAGTTGTGGCCAAGGAGGAAGGTGCCCGAATCCGGGCGTCATTTCAGATTTGAGACACTCCAGGGATGTCGCGCCAGCAAGTTGCTTGCCTTAGCGGAGGTACATCCTTATAATCCGCTCACCCACATTATGTTCGATGAGTCGCAAATTAAATCTGATTCATGATGGGTTAGAATAAAGTTCGCATTTTTCAGGGTGTCAGCCCGACGCCCCGCTGCTATACCTCGGGTACGAATTCAATTCCAGCTTCCCCAATGAGTGAAGGAGCCACTTTAATGAAGAAGACTGTTCTTGCGATGATGCTGCTAGTAGCAGCTGCCGCTGTCGCTCAAACCGCCGCGCCCGCTCAACCCGCGCCGCAACAAAGTCCAGCGCCATCCACCTCTGCCCCAGCAACGGGAGCGTCCCAGACCGCCACCCCTCCGGCCTCTGCGCAACCTGCGACGCCTGCCGGCACTACGCCGCAGCAAGGATCGGCCCCAACTGCAGCTCCGCAGAAGAAAGAAATCAAAGATCCCGCGGAATATAACGCCTATGTCGGCGCCGTTCAGCAGACGGATCCGGCTGCCAAAGTGAGCGGACTCGAAGCTTTCCTCACCCAATATCCAAACAGCGTTATGAAAGAAGATGCGCTCGGCTACCTGATGGCCGCCTATCAGCAGACCGGCAATCAGCCCAAAATGCTCGAGACCTCACAAAAAGTTTTGACCGCGAATCCTTGCAACATTCGAGCGCTGGCGCTTGTGGCATATACAAAGCAGGCGGCGGGCGTTGCCGGACAAAACGCGCCGCAGAATTTTTCCGAAGCCGGTCAGGCTGGAGAGAAAGGTCTGCAGTGCTTGCAAACAACCGCGAAGCCTGCCGACACACCTGATGCCGACTGGACAAAGCTAAAAACTCAGACCTCCAACATCTTCAACGGCGCAGCTGGCTTGGCAGCTTTCAACGCGAAAGACTTCGGTAAAGCCACTCAGTATTTGCGTCCGGCAGTCGAAGCCGACCCGACCAACCTGCTCAACGTCTACGATCTGGCCCTCGCTTATCTGTCGCCCGGTCCGGCTGAGAAAGATGTTGACGGTCTTTATTTCATCGCCCGCGCAGCCTCGCTCGCTCAGGGAGGCGGCAAAGACCAGATTTCAAAATTCGGCAAGAGCCGCTACGTGAAATATCACGGCAGTGAAGACGGATGGACAAACCTGCTGGCGCAGGCCGCTACCACGCCTCTTCCCCCAGCCGATTTCACGATTGCCCAATACGTTCCGCCCACCCCCGCACAGCAAGCTGCTGACCTCATCAAGTCCAAAAAAGTTGAGGAGATGAGCTTCGCCGAGTGGCAACTGGTTCTTTCAGAAGGAACGCCCGAAGACTCCGAGAAAGTGTGGTCGGTTCTTAAAGGCAAACCACTACAGATGGTGGCGCATGTCATCACCGTCGAGTCCACCAGCAAATTTCAACTCGCCGGTAGCCAGGACGACATCGACGCCAAGCGCGCCGATATCGACCTCACCATGACCGCCGGAATTCCAGCCGCGAAAATGCCGAAAGCGGATACCGACTTCCAGTTCGAAGGAACTCCCGTTTCATTCGAACCGAAGCCCTTCGTAATGACCATGGATAAAGGCGCCTTACTGGTGAAGGCAGCCCCGAAAAAGCCGGCAGCCGTTCACAAGAAGCCGGCCGCTCACTAGATTGCCATCAGTGATTAACGACTAAAAAGCGGTCCCGATCGGGACCGCTTTTTTGTGTCCGCAGAATTTGGATGGGTAAGTTAAGGCCGGGTGCCTCATTCTAACGTCGCGCCTTTTGCGACATTAGAGTGGGATTCCACGAACCGACGCAGCTTGAGTTTTTCGCACTCCAAGAAAGCTATTGCGTGGTCGAAACGTAAACAAAAGTGTCGCCAGAGAAAAAGCGAAGCAGCTAAGAGAGTTCCAAGTGCGACTACAAGGGCGCGAACGTCACCGAGCCTGTTTCCGCTCATAGGTCGCCGGACGGGCGCTGCTCGGCGGCCGTTTCGCCCCAGCTCGCAGCGGGCGCACATCAATCTTAAGTTCTTCCATGGTTCGGCTAAGCGTATTACGGTGCATGGCCAACTGCCGCGCTGCCTTGCACTGATTACCGCGATTCTCTTCCAGAACCGTGATGATGAAACGCTTCTTGAACTCACGCACCGCTTCCGAATAAAGAATGTTGCTCTTGTACATCTGGAGGACAAGAGCTTCCAGTTGATCTTTCACCTAATGCCTCGATTCCGCGCTTCTCAATCAAACGATCTTGGAGCGATTCCGTTTCCGCACTAAAGCGGCAATTTCGAATTACTTGGCCGGACGCAACTCGCGCCGCAGCCCGCCCGCGGAGTAATCACCGTGCCTGGCATAGTCTAGCCCGCGATAAAAACGCTGCCGCAATTCCGACGGAGCCAGCCAAATTGCCGCCCTGCCTCCGATCAACAAATACGGCGCCAGCTGCGACTCTGCCAACCATCGGCTTCCCGGAGCGAAAGCTGCAACCGCAGTCAAAACGATTGCCATTACCAGCACGCCTCGAACAAATCCCAGAAGGCCGCCTAAAATCCTGTCAACTCCACTCAAAGAAGCCTTCTTCATCAACCAGCGCGCCATTCTTCCAATAAATCCAGCAACAAAAAGAACCGCAAAAAAAATGGCAAGAAAACCAATCATCTCGCCAATCCAGCGCGTTTGCACGTAAGGAACCAGCACATCCGCCAGTCGGTGATATTGCCAGGCCGCCAAAAGATAACCAACAATCCATCCCGCCAATTTGAAGACTTCAAAAAAGAAGCCGTGTATCGCCGCAACAGCGACGGAAAACGCGAGAAAAGCCAGGATGATCCAGTCCGCAGTGCTCATCGTTCACGACTCGGTGCACAACTCACGCAACGATTCGCACGCACGGCCTCAAATCTCCAACTCGCGTCCCGTCAACTGCCGATATGCCTCGAGGTACTTATCGCTCGTCCGCCGCGCAACCTCTTGGGGGAGGGCCGGCGCGGGCGGTTGTTTGTTCCAGCGAATTTCTTCGAGGTAATCCCGTACATACTGCTTGTCGTAAGAATCTTGCACCTTGCCCGACTGAAAACTGTCAGCCGGCCAGAAGCGCGATGAATCCGGTGTCAAAACCTCATCCGCCAGCGTGATCCCCTTGGCGGTCTGCCCAAATTCAAACTTGGTGTCGGCGATTATGATACCGCGCTCGCGCGCGTAGTCCGCAGCTTTCTTGTAAATCTGCAAAGTAAGGTCACGCAGCTTTTTACTCTGCTCCGGGTCGACAAGCTTGCACATCTCTTCGAAAGAGATGTTGATGTCGTGTCCCGTCGTCGCCTTGGTCGCCGGGGTGAAAATGGGCTCGGGCAACTGATCGGACTCTTTCAATCCCGTAGGCAACTTGATCCCGCAAACCGTGCCCGTCGCTTTGTATTCCTTCCAGCCCGAGCCGGAAAGATACCCGCGGGCCACGCACTCGACCGGAAACATCTCCGCCCGCATGACCATCATCGAACGTCCGCGGAGTTCGTCCGCGTGCGAACGTATCGCCGCCGGATATTTTTGAACATCGGCAGTAACGAAATGATTGGGAACGAGGTCTTTAAGAAAGTCGAACCAGAAGAGCGAAATCTGCGTCAGCACCCGCCCTTTGTGAGGGATGCCCGTAGCCAGCACGTAATCGAACGCAGAAATGCGGTCGGTAGCGACAAAGAGCAAGTGGTCATTGTCGAGGTTGTAAACATCCCGCACCTTGCCGCTGGCGTGAAGTTTGAGTTCTGAGTAGTCGGTTTGAAGAAGGACGGTATCCAAAGTTTCGGCGCTCATTCGTTAAACTCACCTATAAAAACTCCGCGTATTCTAGCCGTCGCGGAAGATTTGTCAATGCTTTCGATTTCGCAGGTTCATTTGGAAACGAAACGCAAAAATCAAAAGGCTTGACTCTTCAAGTGTAAGTGAAAAGCCGCGCTGAGTGAGCGGTTTCAAAACAGACTGGTGTGGAAAAACTGAGGAAGGCGTTGGAAAAAAAGGCAGCAATTTCTAATTCTCAAAAACAAGCGAAACCAACTCTGTCAACTAAACAAAAAAACTTTTTGTAGAGACGCGGTTATCCGCGTCTCCCGCCACGAGCATAGTAAGCGACAAACATTCGGCCCAACCTACGCGGCCCCGAACCTTACCGACACCAGCTTCGACACACCAGGCTCCTGCATAGTCACGCCGTAAAGCACCGGCGCGATGCTCATCGTCCGCTTGCTGTGGGTAATCAGAATGAACTGGGTCTGCACGCTCATCTCGCGAACCAGTTCGGTGAAGCGGGCAATGTTGGCTTCGTCAAGCGGAGCATCTACTTCGTCCAAAATGCAGAACGGGCTCGGCGTGTATTGGAAAATTCCGACAAGCAGCGACAACGCCGTAAGCGCTTTTTCTCCGCCCGAAAGCAGCAGCACGTTCTGCAACTTCTTTCCCGGAGGCGAAGCGACTACATCAATGCCGCTCTCCGCGCTGTTTTCGAGGTCTGTCAGCCGCATGAATCCATGCCCGCCGCCAAAGAGCTTGCGGAAGGTCGCCTGGAAATTCTCGTTGATCTTGTGGAATGCCTCTTCGAATTTCAGCCGCGAGACCTGGTCGATTTCCTTGATCGTCGCCGCCGTATCCGCAATAGCATCGAGCAAGTCTTTGCGTTGCGTGTCCAAAAACTGATGCCGCTCCGCTGTCTCTTTGTACTCTTCAAGCGCCATCATATTGACCGGACCCATCGCATCCAGGCGAGCCCGCATCTCCCGCTGGGCCTGATCTTCCGCGGCAAGTTCATCGCCGGAAAGAGTAACGACCGTCGTGTCGTCCATCAGCACCGGTCGCTCGATACCGAGGTCGTTGAGGCAGGTATCCGCAAGATGTTGCAAATCTGATTGCAACTTCGCCGCTGCCGCCGCCAATTCGCCGCGCCGGTCGCGGGCTGCATCAAGCAGTTGGCGCGTACTCCGCAACGATTCGTCGATTTCGATCAACCGCGCTCGCACCTGTTCCGATTCGAGCTGCAATAATCCTTCGCGCGCCTCGCCGGCGTTGCGCTCGGCTTCAAGCTGCAACTGCTGCTCGGCAATCTGCACATTCTCAATTTGCCTCTGCGCGATTTCGGCGGTGGCCGATTCGATCTGCGCTTGCAGAGCGCTGACTCGCTGCCTCATCTCGAACACCACAGTCTCAATGCGTTGCAGCAAAGCAGTCGCCGAGCGATAACGTTCTTCGAGTGTCGCGACGCGCGATGCCCGCTGCGAAGCTGTCTCCGATGCCACGTCGCGGCCCTGACGAAGTTCGGTCAAGCGATCCTGCCCGGAAGCAAGTTGCAACTCCAGTTGAAGCCGCGACTGCACGACCGTAGTCAGTTCGGCGTGCCGCGATGTCATCAGATCTTCCTGCTCCGCCCGTTCGGCGGCAAGACGCGCCAATTCGCGCTCGCTGATCGAGATCCGTTCCCGCACCCGCGTCATCTCTCCATCCAGTTGTTGCAGCAAATGTCCGGACGTCATCGCTTGCTTTTCCGCGTCGCGCTTCTCCCCTTCCAGGCGGTCAAGCAGGGAAGTGTGCTCTTTCAATTCTCGGCCCAGCGTTACGGCCAGAATTTCTTTCTCCCGCAACGCTCGCTCCAGTTCTTCCAGAAGCCGCATCACTTCCCGCAACTCGCGCTTCATCGATAGCGGACCTTCACTGCGCTGCTTCCCTCCCGTAACCGTGACGTTATGAAAACACTCTCCGGTTTGCGCCGACAAAAAGAACGCATCCGGACTCGACAAAGCAAGTTCCCGAGCCGCCGCCGGATCAGGCACGATGTATCCGTTCCCTAACTTTGGCAGAATCACCTCAAGCGACTTGCCGAATCCATCCAACACGCGAATCGAATTCTTCAGCGGCAGCACCGTGTCATTCAAAGGCGAATATTGCTGGCTGACGTCAGCAACAAAAGAAAACTTCGCTTGCGAATCTTCCGGATGCACCAGAAACGTCGCCCGCCCGTTTACATCCGAACGCAAAAGCCGCAACCCTTCGTCGGCGGCATCCCACGACTTCACCACGATGTAATTGAGTTCGTCGCGCAGAAAATCTTCAACCACCCGCTCGTACCGCGGTTCCACTTCGAGAAAATCCGCCAGCACACCGGCCGGAGTGTTGCCCCCTTGCATGCTGCCCGACTGAAATAAACGCCGCACCGACTCGGTGGAGTAGCCATGCTCCGCGATCACCGCTTCGAGTGAACCTCTCTTTCCCAAAGCAGTCGCGTATTCCGACCGAATCGAATCCAAATATTTTTTCGTGTCGCCCTCGACAGCACGCTTCGCCTCGATCGCCTCCCGTAGACTCGCGACTTCAGCATTCAGCCCGCTGACGCGCTGCGACACTGTCTCGAACTCCAACGCCGTCTGCCCGCGCTGCCCGCCAAATGCTTCGGATTGCGCCGCCGCCGTCGTGATCTCCGCTTGCAGGCGCTGTTCCTCACGCCCAATCCCGGCGAGGCGCTCCTCCGATTGCGTCAGTTGATTGCGAAGTGTAGAAGCCGTACCCACTGCCTCAAGAATCGCCGCCCGATGCGTCTCCTGCTCTGCTTCTAACGTGGCCAGGTTGGTGGATGCGCAAGCCGCTTCCTGCTGGCTCGCGATCAACTCCTGCTGCGCCGCCGCCAGATCGGCCGCCGCCGATTCCAAAATTTGTTGGTGGCCGCTCCGCTCTTCTTCGAGCGCCGCCATGCGCGTTTGCGCCTGTGTCAGCTCAGCCTCGCCCGCCGCGGAGCGCGCCACCAGTTCCGCACATCTCTCTTCATTATTGCGGATGCGCGCCTTCCCCCGATCGCTCTCCAGCGCAATGTGGTTCAGCCGCTCCCGGTTCTGCCGCGTCTCGTTCTCAATCGCGTACCCACGCTGCGTGCGTTCGGAGTGCTCGGTCTCCGCAAGCTGCACGCCTTCGCTCTGCACCCGGATGTCGTCGCCCACCCGATGGATCTCAAGATCAAACGTCACCGCCTGCTCATCCATCTGGTTGAACTTGCTTGCCAGCACCACGCGCAACTTCGCCCGCATTTCATCGCGCAGCTTGCCGTACCGCTCGGCCTTGCCCGCCTGGCGCTTCAGCGAATTCATCTGCCGCGTCACTTCTTCAAAAATGTCGTTCACGCGATTGAGATTTGTCTTCGCGTCTTCAAGCCGCGCTTCTGCCAGCCGCTTCTTGGTCTTGAACTTCGTAATCCCCGCCGCCTCTTCAATAATCGCCCGCCGGTCCGTCGGACGGCTGCTCAAAATCTGCCCAATACGCCCTTGCTCAATCAGCGCATACGACTCGGGACCAAGCCCCGTTCCCATGAACAATTCTTGAATGTCACGCAGCCGGCACAATTTCCCGTTGAGCAGATACTCGCTGTCGCCACTGCGAAACAACCGCCGCGTGACCGAAATTTCTCCATGATGACGCTGTTGCTGATTAAACTTGCGGCGCCGAATCTTCAAAACAATCTGCGGACCAGCCCCCGCGACAGCCGCCGAAGCAGAAGGAGCGTCATCTTCCGATCCCTCGACGCTCGAGCCCTCCGCCGCCAAACCTTCGGCACTAGCGCCCTCAACCACTGCGCCGCCAGCCTCAGCGTCAACTTCTGTGGTCTTGCCGGGTTGCGCCTCTTCCACCGCGAGTTCCGTCTCCGCCGCAGCCTTGGCCCGAATCTCCGCCTCGTCCCAATCTTCATCGCCCTTCGCGCGCGCCGTCGGCAGCTCTTCCTGAATCTCGATCTCCGTCGGAGCATTCGGGTCCGGCCCGCCATACGTCTCCGGATCAATCAACGTCAGCGACACCTCCGCCATGCCCGTCGGATTGCGGTCCCGCGTCCCCGCGAAGATGACGTCTTCCATGCGCGATCCGCGCAGTGACTTCGCCGACTGCTCGCCCAGCACCCATGAGATAGCGTCGGCAATATTCGACTTGCCGCATCCATTCGGCCCGATGATGGCGGCTATCCCTTCGCCGTGGAACTTCAGCTCGGTGCGGTCGCAGAACGACTTGAATCCCAGAATTTGCAGTTTTTTGAGTTTGAGCAAAGTGACTCCTTATATAGGCGGACGCAACACGTCCGTGGACTCTGTTTGCGCTTTGGCTGGGTGCGCTGCAAATGGAGAATCCCAAGCAGTTGGCCTACTTGCCCTGTGTTGACTGCTCTGATTCTCCGCTGGTCTTTTATTGGATGAGGCACGGGCTAGGCAAAGCCTTCATCCAGAACTTTGACCAACTTTAACGGCGAAAGCAGGGATGGGTCAAGTAATAAAACACCACATATAGGGGTAGGCATCCCAACACCGCCTTTAGTTGCACACACAATGCAGCTATTTCGCGCAAATTGCCGATGAGAGAAGAAGGTAGGGAGGTCGCGAGAGCACCACTACTCTATCGCCGCCTGTGTTTACGTACAAGCCCCGCAAGTGCAGTCAAAAACAACGATGGAGTATGGACGGTGGTCCATTCAAGCCCGATTTTGGCTTGAGTGGGTCATTTCGACGGCAGCAGTTATAGCGCGAATATTCCCCCGTGCGCGAAGATGCGACCCTGCTCCAGGAAACAACGCCGTTAAACCAAGCTGCCTGAACTACGTCTAAGGATGGTGGGCAAGGTCTGCTTGCACTGCTGCTTCGTGTCAGACCTCGACCTTCGAGGGAGTGGCATGCGCAGCGAAATGACGAAATTGGCTCTTCTGGTGCTCGTTCTTTGCGCGCCAGGTTTTGCCGGCAAGGACGTGAATATCTCCGTCGACGAGATTGTCGAACGGCACATTCAGGCGATCGGCGGACACAAGAAGCTCGATGCGATCCAGTCCGTGATTACTCGCGGGGAATATCGTGAAGGCACTTTCTCCATTCCTGACGCCTTCATGGCTCGGATGCGCCCGTACTACAAAACCATCTGCGATCCGCGCAAGGAGTTGGGTGATGTCTGCGAGGGATACGACGGCAGCGCATGGGAATGGTACAAGGACCCCGGCGTGGTTCTGCGCACGGTTGGAGCGGCTGCCGCCGCAGCTCGCCATGGAACCGATCTCTTCGATTCGCTGGTGGACTACAAATCCCGCGGAACAAAAGTTGCACTCGTCGGGTCTAAAACCTTTGATGCTAAACCTGCTTACAACTTGCGCGTCACTCTAGCCGATGGTTTCGAGAAGCACCTGCTCGTGGACCAGCAATCGTTCCTGATCGTTGGCGACCGGCGCGCTGCGCCCATCCATGCGTTTGGAGAGGCCGTCCGCTCCGAGAACCGAATCGGCGACTATCGCGAGGTTGACGGAGTGCTCTTCTCCTTCCTGGTAGTTGAGGTTGATATCAACACTAGAAAAGAACTGAACAGATTTACCACTCAATCGCTGAGTACCAGTGAAAAGTTGGATCCGCAGTTCTTTCAGCCACCGCAGTACGTTCGCACTCCGTTGCAGCAGTTTCTCGAACAGCTTTACATGGAACGGACTGACCCCGTCTCCGTGATCTTCACCTACCGACAATTTCGCGCGGCCAATCCCGCCCTTGATACCCGTGATGGAGTGGAATTCATTGGCTATCAAATGGTGAAGATGGCCGACCTTCACGGAGCCGTCGAATTGCTGAAAGCTAACGTCGCCGACTATCCCAAATCTGCCAGCGCCCAGTTCGGGTTAGGTCGAGCTTATAAAGCAGCAGGCGATCTGGAGAACGCACGAAGTGCATTTTCACGTGCGCTGCAGATTGATCCTAAATTCAAGAGGGCATCGGACGGGTTGAATGCGCTGCGATAAGTAGAAGGGATTTTGGCTGGCTGGCTGGCTGGCCCAATTGAATCGCATTCCGGCACAGGCAAACGAGAGGCGATAAGTGCAGTGACGATGTTACAAGAGCTATCGACTGTTGTTACTGTCGGGCGAGAACTCCTCGATATATTTAGGTTCGCCTATCAGTTCAAGCGTTGCTGAGTTGCCCTGGACGCGAATGATGTTGCCCCAACATTCGAGTTTGAGTTCTACGTCACCATGCACGTCCAGAGGAACAGGAATTAGATTCTCCGTAACCGTTCCATTGACACTCAGAGCGCCGTCAGAGAGAACGTGAACACCGTTGTAAGCGGCGCGACTTTCCTCGGAAAACGAGCCTTCGACTCCGGCGTTCGCTACACGAAGCAGCGCTTTTTGGCTCCATCCCGTTCCGGAATCAATCGAGGGATGCACTTCGGAAGCATGAATGTAAACATGAGAAAAGTGGAGGATTGCGTCAGCTCCTGCAAAGGTGATTTGATCCAACGCCGAATCGTGAATTTCAATTGCCCGGCTTTGCGTGTGAACGATTATCTTAACCCGATAGATGTCGTTTTCAGGCGATAGCACTCAACACCTCGATCAGGGGGCAATGAGCGTGGTGGCGATATTACGTCAACCATCGTGACATGGCGTTGGGCCTAGGCTACGATTGTCATGCCATGCAAGGGCATAAACCTCCACCAAAGCGACCTAACTTACAACGGCTTAAACTCGTCGGCGCTGGTCTGGTGTTAGCCGCTGTAGGAGCTGCGCGGATGATGAGTGGAGTTCAGGTTGCGACACATTGGACGGGCCAGCCAATGTTCTCGTGGGGGCTTGTTGCGGGTGGTGGCGTCTGCCTCCTCCTCGCCGTCGTCCCAAACTCGTGGATAACCAAAGCGGCCACTCCACGCTCGAAGACTACGCGTAGCCGATAGAGTCAGTGCGTGTAACCGCGATCTATCTCAACGATTCGTCTAGAATGGCCCTGGCAGAAGGTTTCCTATGGATGCGAGACGCCGCGGTATTCAGACCACCGGTTGGCGTCTGTTATCGCTGGCTATGGCCTTGCGCTCCTCCTTATTAGAGGAATCTTCATCGGGATCACGCGAGGATTCGCTGGCCGTCCCCAAGCCTTCTGGATCCTCCTAGGCTACCTGCTATTTCTTGCTCTTGCCGTCTACTTATTCACAGTCGGACGGCGTGCAATCTCAATCGCGAAAGGCAGCCCTCGACCAAGAGCGCGATTCGGATGGGGCAGAATGCTTCTCGGAGCGTGTCTGCTATTCGGCGCAGCAAACACTCACTTCCATCTTCTTCCTACCAGAACCGTCATGAAGTCACTGGAATACTCCAACCCGACGCAAGCCGCAGCGGGGCACGCCACCACCATTGCGATCTGCATCGGCTGCGTCTTCTTGATTGTTTGGGGAATTTGGAAAGGCTTTCGCCGACAAATGGCCTGAGTGACGCAATCAGGCGATTACACTTAGGGAGCGCTAGGCGATGGTGCTACCCTTCTCGTTTGCGGTTGACTGTTTTAATCAGGCGATAGCACGCAATATAAAAAGACGCCCACTTTCAGGTAAGTTGTGGTTATTGAGATCACGACTTACTGAAAGGGGCGCCGTTTTATGGAGCAAGAAAAGTATATCGGCATGGATGTTCACCAGGCAACGATCTCGGTGGCCG
>JBBRNA010000010.1:0-148259 GCA_038230575.1 Terriglobales bacterium
ATCCACCGCAACGGTCCCAAATTAGCCCGAGTGTCATCTGCCTGATCGGATTCGTAGATTGGACGTCCCCACCTTTGAAATGGGAGACGGGGCAAGCCCCGTCTTTACAGCTAGTTTTTAGGTTAGGGCGGGACAAGAACGACGGGGTAAGAACGGGATTCCACCGCAACGGTCCCAAATTAGCCCGAGTGTCATCTGCCTGATCGGATTCGTAGATTGGACGTCCTCACCTTTGAAACGGGAGACGGGGCTAGCCCCGTCTCTACAGCTAATTTTTAGTAACGACTACCCCAGCTGTCCCAGAATCGCCCGCGTCTCGCCTGCTGGGTCTTTGGCTTCGGTGATCGGACGTCCGACGACGATGTGCGAGGCCCCTGCCGCGATGGCTTCGGCCGGGGTCACGACCCTTGCCTGATCATGCGGACCACTGCCCGCGGGGCGAACGCCAGGGGTGACGATCACGAAGGCTGAGCCGAACTCTTCCCGAAGCGCTCCGGCTTCCTGCGCGGACGCTATGACACCGTGGCAGCCGTTTGAGAGAGAGAGTGCGGTCATCCGCAAGACTTGATCGAGCACGCCGCCCCGAAGACCGATTTTACTTAGCTCGGCATCGTCCAGGCTTGTCAGGACGGTGACAGCGAGAATTTGGAGACTCTGGTGGGCGCTCTGCGAAGCTTCGACGGCAGCTTTCAGCATTTTGCTTCCCCCAGCCGCATGAATCGTCAGCATGCTGACCTTCAACAGGGCCGCCTGCTTGACGGCAGAACTCACAGTATTTGGGATGTCGTGGTATTTGAGATCGAGAAAAACGCGGCGGCCCGAGCTCACCAGGTCGCGAACGATGCTCGGCCCCTCTGCCGTGTATAGCTGCATGCCTACTTTGTAAGCATGCGCGGAGTCGCCAACCGCCGCCACCACACTTCTGGCGGCGGCAGCGGTGGAAACATCCAAGGCAACGATGAGTCGCTGTCGCGGATCCGTCTTCATCGTTGCCGAGTGTAACGTTGAGGTAGGGATGTTAGCTAGGGGATTTACAGAACTCTACGTTCGATCGCTCTATGATCGAAGTCAGGTATCGCTTTAGGTCGGGCGATACACGTCGAGACGCACTTTTTGGACGCCGCGGTCTTTGAAACCGAGAGCGCGCGCGGCATTGTATGAAACATCGATGATTCGGTTATCGACGTACGGGCCACGGTCATTGATGCGCAGGATCACTGCTTTGCCGTTGCTCAAGTTAGTGACTCGGACATAAGTTCCGAGCGGAAGCGTCGTGTGGGCCGCCGTGAAATCGTTCATGTCGTACGGTTCGCCGCTGGCGGTTTCTTTACCTTGAAAATATTCGCCGTACCACGAAGCTGTTCCCACCTGATATGGCTTAGGGCTCTTCGACTTCTGCGTTACTACCTGCGCAGTCGTAACCACTGACTTTGTTACCGTTGCGGCTTCCAGGCTGCTTGGCCCGGATGCGGCTACTGCCCCAATACTGGCAACTGATAAAATCACTGCCAGCGTTTCGGCTATTCGTCGTCGCATTCGTTTCCTCCCAAACTAGAAAGTCGTGTAATGTCGATTGCCCGCTTGCCCCCTTTTTTGCCAAGCGTTATTGAAATGCTACGTTTCAGGCCGGTAGGTGTCAATGAATATTAACCCCTACAGTAAAACCCTAAGTAGTAAGTAATGCAATGACTTACCAGTGGAAAACTGGACCCGTTTTCGAGCTATGCTACTGATAACAGACGCCTGCAACCCGGTTACCGCATGGTTACGAGTCGTGCAATTCTAGAAGGAGGCCCGCACAAACCACTGAGAACGAAGCAGTTATCATTGATTTATCGCTAACGCCTTTGTAATGATAATGTTAGCTGGATTTAATGGTTACTGAAGTCTGCCTGCAGGCGTGCAGATCGTTTCCTTAGTAATCAGGCATAACGATTACTTCTCAGCCAAATCTTCCCCTCCTTACCAGTTCAGTTTAGAGTGAACCCCATGGCAGCAGCGACTCCACCTGTCGTATTGACGATCGCCGGATTTGATCCTTCCTCGGGAGCGGGCGTCACTGCCGACCTCAAAACGATTGCCGCCCACGAATGCTATGGCGTCGGGTGCATCACTGCGCTGACTGTTCAGTCAACAAAAGGCGTACGACGTTTCGAGGCTGTGGATGCCAAGATCGTCTCTGAAACCTTGGATGAGTTGGTATCTGACTTCTCCATCGAGGCAGTACACGTGGGGATGCTGGGGAGCGCAGTAGTCATCACGGCGGTGGCCGACTTCCTGAAGAAGGCCGAGCTGCCACACGTGGTTGTCGACCCGATTCTAAGGTCGAGCTCAGGTGCGGAGCTGATTGGCCCGGGGGGCACCCAGTCGCTGCTGGAAAAGCTTTTGCCGATTGCTGAGGTCTTTACTCCTAATTTGGAGGAAGCCGCAGCCCTGACCGGCAAGCCGGTCACGAACCTCGATCAGATGCGAGAAGCCGCCAAGCGCCTTCACTCCATGGGAGCTGCCAACCTGGTGATCACTGGGGGCGATTTGGATAAAGCCACGGATCTGTTGAGCTTTACAACTGCGCGTGGCGCCGAGACCGAGGTGTTTAAAGCCGATCGCCAGCGCTCAAAATCAACCCACGGCACCGGCTGCGCATTCTCGACAGCTTTGGCGTGTCATCTCGCGCATGGCCGAGGAATACCGGAAGCCGTCTTGCTATCGAAAGCTTATGTGTCTGCAGCCATCTTGAAGGCTTACCCTGTCGGCAAGGGAACAGGGCCTTTGAATCACCTCTACCGAATGGGAGAGCAGAGGCGCGCAAGCATAGTCGTCGCCGAGGCCGAAAGCGCACACTCTAGAAACTGACACCGAGCGGGGTAAGGTTGGGGTACAGGTGATCGAGGTAAGCCTACTTCTTCAACAGGCAGCCGCCAACGAAAGCCGCAACGGACCCTATAAGCCACTCAATCCGCCACATTTGGATCGCCTGCCAGTCGAGTGGCGTCCTGGCGCTGAAGAAGATGCCGATAGAAAGTGCCGCCAGCAAGCAAAACGCTCCCAAAAGGAACGCAGCGGTCGCTAGCCGCGATAGGCCCAATCGACCAGCCAAGGCGGTAAATTCAACGATTCCGGGAACCTCAAGTTCCTGAGAGGCCGCGAAGGACGGGCGCTTCAGCCCGCAAGAGTGGCAATAGAGTGAGCTAACAATAAACTCGGTTCCGCAATCCGCGCATGCGCCGCTTCGCTCAAGCTTGATAACATTTTCGGACGCCAAGAGGGGTGGACGCCAAAATTCCTGGTGGGCCTGATTCACTGCTTCTGCCATAAAGAGGAACTACTTGTTGTCTACTGTGATCTAAGTAGGGCAAGTGAATAGCCAAATGAATTTATTGCAAATATTACAGATGTGCTTGTCCACAAGGATCTTCGTCAGATTGTTCGAGCAAGATTTACTTGATGAAAGCCGAATTTCCTCTATGTTTTAGCGATACAAATCGCATTCTTGAAGGTATTAGCCTCAGAATGACTTGGGTCGACCAATCCGAAAACTCCACCCATCCGGAGGATTTTTGAAACAATCTTTCCGCGATCCTCGTATGATCTTTCGTACCTGAAATACTTAAAACCGAAGAGAGGCCTCCCTATGTATTGCAATGCATGCGGAAAATCGATTGTCGACGACGCCAGTTTCTGCTCCTACTGTGGCAACGTAGTAGGTAACCCGCCTGTGGCAAAGCAACTGATCCGTTTGCGCAGCGATAGAAAAATTGCGGGAGTGTGTTCTGGCTTGGCCAAATATCTCGATCTCGACGTCTCACTGGTCAGGATCTTGTGGTTCTTTATCACCTTCATCTCAGGCATCGTGCCTGGAATCGTGGCCTACGGGCTGGCGTGGGTGATCATTCCCGAAGAGCCGGAATTGAAACCGATCGTAGCGACACGTCAGCCGATCACCACTTAATCAAGTCAGAAGGCTGTCAGAGTCGGCACATCAGGTCGATAAAAGCGGCGCTGCGTTTGTACCGCCGCTCGTGCTTTAATTTCTGCATGCAGACGTTGCGCAGCAATGATGCCGAGATAGCTTACGAAGTCCGCGGCAGGGGCCCTACCGTTGTGCTCCTTCACCCGTTCCCTACGAACCACGAATTCTGGCATCCGGTGGCGGCTGCGCTGGAGTCGAGCTACCGCCTAATCCTCCCAGACCTTAGGGGCCATGGAGCCTCCGAAGTCGGCGATGGTCCGGCTTCCATGCAGAAACAAGCCAACGATGTGATCAAGGTGCTGGACGCGACCGGAACCGATCGAGCCATTTTTGTCGGCTGCTCCATCGGTGGATACATCATGTTCGAACTCTGGCGGCGGTTCCGGAATCGGGTAGTTGCGTTAGCCCTATGCGACACAAAACCGCAAGCGGATAATACCGAAGCCCGTGCCAATCGGCTCAAAATTGCGGCAGATGTGTTGCACGAGGGCACCGAACCGTTCCTGAAAAGCATGCTGCCGAAACTCATGGGCAAGACCACGGTCGCTTCGCGTCCTGATCTCGTCGAGGGGGCGCACGCCATGATGCGCCAGATGTCCGCCGAAGACATCAGCCAGGTGCAGCAAGGGATGGCGGAGCGTCCTGACTCGATTGACGCTCTAGAGACAATCAACGTTCCCACCGTCATTGTGATTGGTGAAGAGGATGAGTTGTCCACTGTGGGCAACAGCGAACTGATGCGTCAACATATTCCGGGAAGCCAGCTGAAAATTATTCCGAAAGCAGGCCACTACGCCCCTTGGGAGCAACCCGAAGCCGTGGGCGGAATTCTGCGGCAATTTATAGACGGCGTGGCGCGAAGATAGTTCGGCTGAAGAGCGACGAGATGTCCAGAGCGGAATCGGCGATGAAAGTCTCTCTGCTAGAATCGCGGCGTCATGCTCGAGGCCTTTCTGGTTCCGGAAAAGACCGTCGTCAGCTCCAACGGCGACGGGCCAGCGATCAATATAGCGAATTCGGACGGCCGAATATTCCTGCTGACCCTGCGCATCACAGCGGTCATCGAGCAAGAGTCGCTCGACGTCAGCGTTTTTTCTTCGGGGGACGGCGAACGGTGGGACGCGAAGCCGATATCCGGCTTCCCGCAAAAATTCTATTGCGAAGAAACTTCTCTGCTTCTCAAGCTGAAAGAGCGGCCAGAGATCAAGTTCATCCGTGCGCACTGGGCGGTGAACCGTTGGGGCCGCGGGACTTTGGTGCCGATGTTCGAATTCAGTTTGAAACTGCAAGGGGTGCCGGAAGAAATTCTGACCGAGGTATCCGGTCGCGCCGACAATATCCCGGCTTGAAGAAGAATTGGGTGAGTTGCCGACTGCGCTCGACTGGACGGGCGAGTCGCCCGTTCCCGCACTTACCTGTTGTCATGCCCCACGTGAACTCTCCCGCAACATTACTCTCCGATATATTTGATTGATGTCCCAAACTTCGCTTCCCGGCGCGACGGCAACTGTAACCCCAGCCCGCGATGTTCGAGGAATCGTCCGCATTCCTGGCGACAAATCGATTTCTCACCGTTATGCAATGCTGGCGGCGATCGCCGATGGCGCTAGTCGGTTCCATAATTTCTCCGCAGCCCTCGATTGCGTCAGCACCCTCGACTGCGTCGGCAGGCTCGGGTGCGAGTGGAAGCGCCAGAAGCATCAACGCGACGGAGATGATCTTGTCGAAGAAGTAATCGAAGTTCGTGGAGTTGGCCGTCGACTGCAAGCTCCGACCGAAAAACTCGACTGCGGGAACTCTGGCTCGACTATGCGCATGCTGAGCGGGATCCTCGCCGGCCAGCCATTCTCGTCTGAGTTGTGCGGAGACGAGTCGTTATCGCGACGTCCGATGGCCCGCATCATCACACCGCTTTCGCAAATGGGCGCGAAGATCTCGTCGAACGAAGGTGGGCGGCCACCGCTTACGATTCAAGGCGGCCCACTCAAGCCCGTCCACTACAAGCCGGAAGTTGCCAGCGCGCAAGTAAAGTCTTGCCTGTTGTTCGCCGGCCTATTTGCGGACGGTGAAACTGTGATCGAGGAACCGATTCGCACGCGCGATCATGGCGAGATCGCTCTCCGGGCTTTCGGAGCTGAAGTCGACCGGGCAGGCAAGGTTTCACGAATTCGCGGCGGCCAGCCTCTGGCGGCAATCGAGGCGCATGTGCCGGGAGACTTGTCGAGCGCGGCATTCTTTCTTTGCGCGGCAGCGCTCTTTCCAGGTTCGCAGGTCACGCTGCCAGGGATTCTGATGAATCCAACGCGGGCACGGCTGCTCGACATCCTTATGCAGATGGGCCTGAAAGTTTCAATCGGCCATCTTGAGGAGCAACACGGCGAACTGGTCGGTTCCATCGAGGCTCGCGGAGTGGCGTGGAAAGGAGGCACTATCAGCGGTGCGGATACGGCGGCGCTGATCGACGAAATTCCCGTGCTGGCCGCCATCGCTCCTTACTCGAGTGAGGGTCTCGAAGTACGCGATGCAAAAGAATTGCGGGTGAAGGAGTCCGACAGAATCACGGCCGTGGCCACGAACCTTCGGAAGATGGGAGCCGAGGTAGAAGAACTTCCCGACGGAATGCGAATTCCGGGGGGCCAGAAGCTTCGAGGTGCAGAGATTGATTCCTTTGGAGATCACAGAATTGCGATGGCCTTCGCGGTAGCGGCGTTGCGAGCAGAGGGGGAGACTGTTGTTATGGGTGCGGACGCCGCAGCGGTCTCGTACCCGAAATTTTTTGACGAATTGCGGGCCATTGCATCGAGCTAGCGCTGGGCGAGATCATCCGCAAGAAAAAACGGGAGGCCGCCCTAGCAGGTCTGGACTTTTAGAGCTGAGGACTTATGTCGGAAAACAAGCAAACTCCCGATGAACGATTGCAACTCGAATTTAACCGCTGGGCCCAGGATGGTGAGGGCCCGAAGATGGAGAACCACCATCTCGACATCACCGAGAAAACTCTGCGCCGGATGGACTTGCAGCCGGGTGAACGCGTTTTGGATCTTGGATGCGGCTCGGGATGGGCTACTCGTCTATTAGCCCGCGTGGTCGGTGAAGGTCCGAAAGGTTTCGGGCAGGTTGTAGGTGTCGATATTTCGGATGAGATGATCCGTGAAGCGCGCGCCGGTTCGAAAGAATTCGACAATGTGATGTTCATTACTGGATCGGCAACGCAGATTCCGTGGGAGGAAAATTTTTTCGATAAGGTGTTATCGGTGGAATCGTTTTATTACTACCCGGATCAGGAACGGGCTTTAGCGGAACTCTTTCGAGTCATGGCTCCAAAAGGGCGGTTGTTCATTCTAATCAACCTTTACAAAGACAATCCCTATTCTCTGCAATGGGTGCCGAAGTTGAAGGTGCCGGTACATATTCGGTCGGCGGCGGAGTACGTGGAGATGCTACAACAACACGCTTTTGAGAAAGTGGAGTCTGCGCTGATTCCGGACGACACCCCGACGCCTGAAAATTACCGCACTACTTCCTTTCATTCCCTCGACGACTTGAAAGCTTTCAAGCGTATTGGCGCGTTGCTGCTCATGGCCTCTAAGCCGGACATAAGAAATCCTGCACCTGGGTACACCATTTATTGAAATGACTGAGGTGGCTTGTGAGGAATTTTCAGCGGAAGATAACGATTGCGACGAGAATGCACATGATGAAGACGAGAATCGCTAACAGGTTCACGTGATCTGACAGCCACGACTCTTTGACTGGAACGCTATTGGCAAGGAATGCCGGGACAAATTGCTCGGCATCGGACGTCGAGGGCGATGTCTCGCTTAACTTGTCTGAGGCGGAAGCGCTGCCCACAGTCGCCACTGACTTTATTTCGTGCGGTAGCGGGACTTGCGAGTCTTTCACGTGCAATTTGTTGGTGCTCTTCTCGTGCTGCTCTTTGTTCTCGCAATCGAGGCAAAGGGTCCGGCCCTCGGAAACAGGAAATCCGCAGGTCGCGCATTTTTGTACTTTCAACATGGCCGCAGGCGTGGGCTGATCGGCAGTTTTACGATGATCTAATGCGCCTTCCGTTGCTGCCGTTGCGATGGGATTAATGAGGTCCGCAGGTTTAGCGTCCGGAGCCTTTTCTTCTTTCGACGACTCCTCCACGTTTGACGCAGATTCGCTCTTGACCGCGGTGGTCTCGGCTATTGGAGAAAGTACAGTTTCGCTCACGGAATTTGCAATTGTTATGGGCTCGCCAAGCGTCGGAAGTGGCAGATTTTCTCTCCGCGACTCCGGCTTTGGATCCGCGAGTTCAGTTAGCTTTTGGTCCTCAATGGCCGAATTGCTGGTCGCCTCATCAGTCTCTGACGAAATTTCTAGAGGCTCCGCCGCTACGGAAATCTCTCCCCCGATCACGGAGGCATTATCCCCGGAAGGCCGGCTCAATGATTCCGGGTCAGACTGCGACTTTGCATCGGCAGTCGTTGCCAGGATTGTCGCCGGCGACTCGGACTGCACCGGCACCGACGAATCCGAGGCGACATCCAGGATATCGTCGTCGGATTCGGTTTCCGACGGCCCAAGCGTGGTCTCAGCATTGACCGTTTGCTTAGTCTCCGCCATGGCTTTTTCTGCCAGATCGAGCGCCGTCTGGGTAAGCGCCGCCATTCGTTCCAGCGCAATCAAATCTCTTTCTTCGAACGCGTAGGGGTGATCGGAGAAAAGCTCGAACAGACCGCGGACTTCACCGCCTTGCCGAACCAGAGGCAGCACGACGATTGACGCGATGCCGAGCGCGCGGCAAGCTTCGAGGTTCACTCGGGGATCTGTCTCGGCGTTATCGCAGCGCAGTAGCTGATGACGAAGCATGCTCTCGCCCGTCAATCCCGACTTAACTTGAAGTCTCGCTCCAACGGCTGGCGCGGACGTGCCGGCGCTTGCGCGGCACACCATTTCGTCATCCTGCGGCAACGCCAGCGCGGCTCCGGTTGCACCGGTTATGTATTGCGCTCGCTCAACCAGCAACTGCAGAGTGGATTCGAGCTCTCTCTCCTCTAAACTGCGCAGGTCTGAGCTGCGCGAGCCTGAGCCGCGCGGGTCTGAGCTTAGACTGTCCGACCCATTCCCCTCGGAAGTTCTATTTGTTCGGGCCTTCACAGCCTCGTTGCCCTCCGGCGCGGATGTGTCCGTCGCCGGGTTCGCATGGTGGTTCGAAAACGGGGCAGCGGCTTCAAGGTCCTTCTCGGGCTGGGCGGATCCATGCATGGATTTTATAAAGAGTAGAACCGAGTCTCGCCTCGTTGGCCAAAAGCTGTCAAGGGCGATGGAACACTCGAGACCCACTCATCAGATCTGGGGTTGATTCGATTCGTCTATATCGACCAAAACGCTTGCTGGACGTGCGGTTTGCTGACCTGTGGTTATAGAGCTTTCCGCGCTGCACTGTCGCAACCTTCTGCATAGTGCGCCCCCCGAGAGCGGCTCCGACCTTGGAAAAGCTTCTTAAGTGGTTGATAGTCAATGGCTTAATAATTGGTGCTTTAGGGGTCCGCTTTGGCTGGGAGAATGCTTTATTTGACAGTGAAGTAGGCAACTTAGAAAGAATCACTCTCGGGAGACCTAATGAAACGCGTTCACCTCTTCGTTATTCTGCTCGCGGCCATCGCCGTACCGTTCGCCGCCGCGGACACCATCCAACTCAACCAGAACAATCTAGGTATCAGTGGCAGCGTCGGTAGCGTTACGCTCACGCAGCAGGCCGGCGGCGTGATGGTCACATATCAGGCGGCAGCTGGCTACAGCCTGAAGACGAACGGTGGCGACTTGCTATTCGACACCAACGTTGCGCTCAATGCAGGTAGCATTTCGAACCTGAAGGTTGACGGATATTCTCCGAATTTTGGCTTCACCGTCGGCGCGACACGCGCTGGCGTAACTTACAACTACGACATCACCAACCTGATGAAGGGCACGTTGCCCAAGGGATACGTCAGCGCCAGCACGATCTCTTTCTTCGTCTCCGGCGTGACCCTCAAGCAGCTTGAAACCGGCAGCTTCGGCGTTCACTTCTGCGTGGGCGGCGGGACCAAGTGTGGTCCGTCTACTGGATTTGCACACGGGCAGGGTTCGACTGTGCCAGAGCCTGGAACGTTGTCTCTTCTTGGTACGGGACTCGTTGGGTTGGCAGGGATGATGCGTCGCCGCTACTTTGCTTAATCTTTAATTTAGAACCGCTCGTCTCCAGATCCTCGGGCTCCGCACCCGAGGATCTTTTTTTGTTTGGGACGTATTGTTCCGTGGGCGAGCAAAGGGCGGATGCCTCCCGCTCGGTGCTCATCGCCGCTGCGCTTCCGGTCGTCCGGACTGCGTATACTTCACGACATTTCACACTGAGAACGGCAAGAGTTTCCTTGGCTCCACGGTTAGTGCGGTAACCACAGGGTACACAGAGGGGCACGGGGGAAGGCAAATTCATTGGTTCTCTAAAATCTGTCGAGTTTCCCAGTATGTGTTTCGCAGTGTGTTTCGCAGTATGTGTTTCGCAGTATGTGTTTCGTTCGCAGGGATGTATGGGGTTTCCTCCGTGCCCCTCTGTGTACCCTGTGGTTACCGCTCAAAAATTCTTCTAGCAGCGACGCAGAAGAGTAGGGGCCATCCAATCCCAGCTGACGCCGCCCGCGTTCACGATCCAAGAAGGGTTTTGCTAGCGTGACTTTTCGTCTTTGTGCCGGAGCCACTCGATGAACATCTGCTCTTTTGGCTTGTCGTAGGCCATGAGCAGGTGGCGGATGCTGCGTCCGGTGACAAAATGGCAGACTTCTTCGGCAAGGTTCTTCGCATGATCTCCGGCGCGCTCAAGCGACTGCGTCATGAAAATCACTTGCATGCTGAAGTGGTGGACGATATTTTCCGGATTTTCGATGTGACGGAGGAAGACGATGTTGCGCAGACGATCCATCTCCGCGTCGGCGCGCAAAACGTCGATCGCTTTTTTGACGTCACGCTGCGAGAACGATTGGCCGACATCAGAGAGCATTTTTTCGAGGATGGTCGCCATCTGCGTCATGTCACGCGCATCCTCGGAATCGAGCCGTCCACCTGCCGCCTGGGCACTGGTGGCAAAGCTCAAGAGCAAGTCGCCGATGCGTTCGAGGCCAATCATCACCTTCATGCATGCGAGTAACTGGCGAGTTTCGGCTTCTGGAACGTGGCTGATCGCTGCCGTCACGCCGGAATCGACTTGAACGTCGATGGCATCAAGTTCTTTTTCACATTGCCGGATGGCATTTAAGCGAGAGATTGAACCCGTAGCAATTCCTTCGGCCGCGATGGCGGCAGCCTCGCGGGCAATTTCGCAGGCTTCCACCGTTCGCTGCACCAATTCGGTGTGGGACAGTTCAGTGGGCATCGTCTTGGCGCTGACTGAGCTCATCGGTAAGCCCTCCGTAGAAGCGCGTTCTTCGAAAACTTCGGTTCGCTTCGCTTGCACACACGTATGGGCAGAGCATAACCGGTAAACTCCGACCGAAGGTTACAAGCAAGTGAATTCTATGACTAGCTTGACGAGGGCACGGAAGCCGACGCGGAGACGTACGCAGGCAGCGTGAAAAGGAAGGTTGAGCCGTGGTTCAGGTCGCTTTCGGCGCGAATGGTTCCGCCGTGCGCCAGGACGATGTGTTTGGCTATGGCAAGTCCCAGGCCGGTTCCACCGGATTCGCGAGAGCGCGCCTTATCTACCCGGTAGAACCGCTCGAAGAGCCTCGGTAAATGTCCGGATGCGATGCCTGGACCAAAATCCCTGACATAGAATTCGATTCCCTTCTCTACCTCGCGAGACCCAAGAGCTAATTTTTTTCCAGAAGACGCATACTTCAACGCGTTTTCGATGAGATTCGAAAAAATCTGGTGGATAGCCTCGCGATCCGCGTTCACCTGCGTTGGACAGGAAGACTCGATCTTGAGTTCAACCCCGTATGAGCGGGCGGTCTCGCGAAAACTTTCCAGCGCGTCTTGCAGCAACTCGTCGCAGGTCACTGGCTCAATTTCGAATCTCTGCTCTCCCGACTCAACGCGGGCGAGGGTGAGCAGGTCTTCGGTCAGACGCGACATGCGCGCGCCATTCTTCCTTATGATCTCGAGGAAATCGCGGACGTGGCTGTCGGCAATCGGATTATCGAGCAGCGTCTCGGTGTAACCCTGAATCGAAGTCAGCGGAGTTCGAAGTTCGTGAGAGACATTTGCGATGAAGTCGCGCCGGCTTTTTTCCATGCGCGCCGTCTCGGTAAGATCGCGAAGTACGGCGACCGCGCCGCCTCCCGGCATTGGCGCGGCGGTGACATCGAAGGTACGGCCCGCAGCTATGGTGTTCGAACGCACCGAGGTGACCAGTTGATCGCGCGCGGCTTCGCGAATGGCAGTGAGGAAATCAGGATCACGCACGCTATCAATTAGTGGAGCATTCAATCGCGGCGGGCGAAGCAACAAGCGATCCATTCCACGATTTGCCCATTGCACGCGGCCGCCGGAATCAACCGCTATCACGGCGTCTTGCATGCTGTTCAGCAGCGTTTCCAATTCGCGCTGGCTGTTCTCGACCCGAGCGTAGCTTTCTTCAATGCGCCGGGCCGTCTTATCAAGCGCGGCTGCCACTTGGCCAATCTCATCGGTGGAAGAAGATGCAATTCGGGCGGTCAAGTCGCCTGCGGCGACGCGCTCCGCAAACTTTACGATCTTTTCCAGTCGCCAGCCGACGTACTGCGACGCTGCCGCCGCCACCAGAAGAGCAAAGAGCACTGCGGCAAGCGATCCCCAGAACAGCGCTCGATTCAGAGGGCGATCGGTCGTCTCTATTTCCGGAAGCGGATATGCCAGGCGCACCGCGCCCCCCGAAACAGGGGCGGCGACGTACAGAAAAGGAATACCCACGGTCTTGCTCAAACGCTCATCAACCGCCATTTGGCCCGCGAGCGCGGAGACAAATTCGCGCCGCTGCGAGTGATTTTCCATATTGGCGGGATCGGCCTCGGAGTCGGCAAGCACCTTGCCGGTCGGATCGATCACGGTCGCGCGAGCTCCGGCAGACTGACCTTCCTGAGAAGTAATATCTGCGAGGGAATGCTGGCGATCAGCATCGACGCGATGGGCGAACATCAAGGTTTTTTCTTTGAGATTACGTTCGATTTGATCGTGCAGGGTCCGCTGCCACACTTTGCGAACGGTCAGCTGCATGGTGATTGCCGCCACCGCGATCACCAGCAAAAAGACAAACATCAACTTGACGAAGATGCGCGTTCTCAACGCGCAACCTCAAAGCGGTAGCCCGCCCCCCTCACGGTTTTCAAGTAACGCGGGTTTTCCGGGTCGGGCTCGATTTTTTCCCGGATGCGCCGCACATAGACGTCGACGGAACGCGGCGTGACATAGGCAGTTTCGCGCCACACCGAATCAAGGAGCTGATCGCGCGTGAAGACCCGTCCCGCATGCCGCATGAAGTGATCGAGCAGACGAAACTCGGTTGCGGTCGTAGGGACGTTTTTGCCTCGAACCGTTAAAGTCATCGCTCCTGGATCGATGTGGACTTCATCGATCTTCGTCGGCACGAGCGGAAGTGGACGCTCGAAACGGCGCATCACCGCTTTCACGCGCGCCACAAGTTCACGCGGACTGAATGGCTTGGGAATGTAATCGTCCGCGCCAAGTTCAAGGCCCATAACACGATCGGCCTCGCCGCTCTTCGCAGTAAGAAAGATGACAGGAACGGAAGCGAGAGGAGCCGATTGCCGAATCTGCCGGCAGAGCTCCAGGCCATCTTTTCCGGGGACCATGATGTCGAGAACAAAGAGACTGGGACGCTGGCGCTCGGCGTCCGCCACGACCATATTTCCGGTTGAATACAGACGAACGTTGAAGCCCGCCCCCTCTAAATGGTGACGGACCAGGCGGGAGATATCAGGATCATCTTCCACCACATAAATCGTAGATTTCACGCGACCATTGTAGCCCTGAATTGTTTCAATCCGGTAACTGCCGCGGTTGGAAGCTCGACGCGCATTCGGATACCGAACGACAGTGCCCCGTGAGGTCGTCCCTTAGTTCTTACCTTTTTTGGTTTTTTTGGAATCCGATCGAAGGCGCGGTAGGGATCTGCTTGAGCTGTCGACAGCATCGTGAGAAACGCCTTGCTGCAGCAAGGATCACGTTGAGTTTGATGCGGTCATTCGATTTGCATTGGTTTCGCGCTTTCGCGAGATCAATTTCGCTCAGAATGACAAAAGTTGGGGTCAGAAATTCCTAACGCAGGGCCATCCCAGCTTCGGCAGAGAAATCCATGGCGACAAAATCACCGCGCAGGAATTTCGGGTAAGCGGCGGCCGCGATCATGGCGGCGTTGTCGGTGGAAAGTGTACGCGACGGGAAGAAGACAGGCAGACCGCACATCCCCGCTTGGCGTTCGAATGTTGTGCGAAGTTCCTGGTTGGCAGCAACCCCGCCGCTCACGATCAGCGTCTTGACGTCGTATTCCTCAGCCGCAGCTAAGGTTTTTGCCGCCAAATCGTTCACCATCGTCCGCTGGAAACTCGCTACCAGATTCAAGGTCTGTGGGTCACAAGTTTCAAGCACTTGTGCTTTCGTTGGCTTAGCGATGCCCGCAAGCTTGGCGCGGCGCGATTCTATCGACGCTTTCATGTTTTGCATTTCAACGTAGCGCAGAACTGCGGTCTTGATTCCGCTGTATGAAAAATCGAAGTCGACGCCGCTGTGAGCATTTTGGTCGGGGGCCTTCCCGAAGTCACGTCGGTCGGGATGTTTCATCTGAGAGATTTGAAATTTCACCGTACGCGGATCTCCGTGTGGCGCCAATTGATCGATGATTGGGCCTCCCGGGTAACCGAGTCCCAGAAGTTTTGCCACTTTATCGAAAGCCTCTCCTGCTGCATCGTCTCGCGTATGGCCGATATTTCGGTAGCGCCACAAATTTGCGTCAACTTCTGCAAGATACAGATGGGTGTGTCCGCCGGAGACGACCAGCGCGAGGACCGGGAACGCCATTTGTTGCCGGTGTTCCAGCAGGACGGCATGAATGTGCCCTTCCAAATGATTGACCGCGATGAGGGGCTTATCGAGCGCGAACGAAAGGGCTTTGGCAAAGCTGATGCCGACGAGCAAGGCGCCGGCGAGTCCGGGGCCCTGCGTGACCGCGATAGCATCGACCGACGCGTAGGTTTCGTTCGCTTCAGCAAGGGCTTGCCGCACGACCGGAACAATGGCGCGCAAGTGTTCGCGCGATGCCAACTCTGGAACGACCCCGCCGAACGGCTGATGAGCTGCGATTTGCGACGCGACCACGTTGGATAAAACCTCGCCGCCCGCGCGCACGACAGCCGCTCCGGTTTCGTCGCAGGAGGTTTCGATGCCGAGGATGGTGGCGTCATGCATAATTGGGCTTTGGGTGTTCGGCGTTCGCTGTCCGGCCGTTGTTGCACGCCGTTCGCTGTTCGTCGTTCGCTGTTCGTCGTTCGCTGTTCGTCTTTCGTCGCTCGCTCTTTGCGGCTTGCCGACGTGCTTCTGCTCTTTAGTTTATCTGACCGCGATCAAGCACTTGTCATGATCATTGCCAAGGAACACGCCACCGAGATCGTTCGAACTCTGCGCGAACATGGCTATCAAGCCTACTTCGCTGGAGGATGCGTGCGCGATTTACTACTTGGGCGCGAGGCGGCGGACTACGACGTGGCTACGGATGCGACGCCACGTCAGGTCATGCAAGTCTTCCCCCGTACCTACGCGGTGGGCGAGCAGTTCGGCGTTGTGCTTGTGCCGTTTGGAGAGAATCCCGAGACGACTGCGATCAGAGACGATGGCGCTGATGTGGAGCCGTCATCGGGCGATCATCCTCGCGGAGCGGTTGAGGTAGCCACCTTTCGCGCCGACATCGGCTACTCTGACGGGCGGCATCCCGACGAAGTGCGTTTTACCAAGGATCCCCGTGAAGATGCGCAGCGTCGTGACTTCACCATCAACGGCATGATGCTGGATCCGCTCGCCAACGACACGACGTCGAAGGAAAAAACCGACGCGGTGTTGGATTTTGTCGGCGGGCGCGAGGATTTGCGTGCGGGCATTGTTCGGGCGATCGGCGATCCTGCACGAAGATTTGGTGAAGATAAATTGCGAATGCTCCGCGGCGTCAGGTTCGCGGCGCGTTTCGATTACCAAATTGAGAGCGCGACATTTGTGGCCATCAGGGAACTCGCTCCCAGCATTCGCCAAGTCTCGTGCGAACGGATTCGGGAAGAGCTCACCAAAATGCTTACGGAAGGCCGCGCTCGACGCGCCTTTGAACTTCTCGATTCGACCGGACTATTGGCTGAAGTTCTGCCAGAGATCGTCCGCATGAAAGGCGTGGAGCAGCCCCCGCAGTATCATCCCGAGGGCGACGTTTTCGTACACACCTTGTCATTACTTGAAAAACTTCGGCCCGATGCCGCCGGTTCAATTTCTAAGACGCTGGCGTGGGGAGCATTGTTGCATGACGTTGGCAAGCCTGCCACTTTTCGGTTGGCACCTGATCGCATTCGTTTTGACGGACATGTCGACGTTGGCGTGAGGATGGCTGAGGAAATTTGTCGCCGCCTTAAATTTTCTAATTACGAGACGGACCAAATTCTGGCGCTGGTTGCAAATCACATGCGATTCGGGGACGTCCAGCGTATGAAGCAATCGACGCTGAAAAAGTTTTTGCGATTGCGTGCATTCGAGGAACACTTGGAATTACATCGCATCGATTGTTTGTCGAGCATCGGGCATCTCGACTCTTACGAATATGCAAAGCAGCAATTGCAATCGATGACTCCCGACGCGATTCGCCCCAAGCTATTAATCTCGGGGCGAGACTTAATGGACGCGGGCTACGAACCGGGGCCGCGCTTCAAAGAGATATTGACTGCTGTGGAAGACGCCCAACTCGAAGGTCGCCTCGATTCGCGCGAGTCGGCGATGGAATACGTTCGACGCGAATTTCCTGGCGAGCCTGAGGGGGGCGGTTAGAGGGAAGAGTGTGGGGACGGGCGACCCCGTCCGTCCGTACGGGCGAGTCGCCCGCACCCACACTATGTGCCATCGGAGTAACGCTTCTTTTCTTTGCCTATTCGATATTGGCGTCACGATCCTGTGAAGAGGTTTGCGCCCCGTCTGAGTCCACGTTCGGTTTGCTCAGATCGATTGGTGGCAATCCGGCTTTCTTCAATTGCTCATTCAAATCGGCGACGTCTTTGGACTTGAGCTGCTCCCATACCGCAAGTTGTTCGTGCAGCCTCTTGTCCAGTTCGGAGTACATAGACACGATTTGGGTAGTAGGCGCGGCGTCGGCTGAATCGAGCGCGCCGATGATGCCGGCGAAGCCTCCATTTAGACGGGCGAAACTGCGTCCTTCTGCTGAGTCGGGGTATCGCCCGCCAGCGGAGCCTTCAATCGTGGCGGCTTTTGCTTCAAGTTCAGCGGCCGGTTTGGATATTGCGGCTTGCGCTGCGAGAGACTTCAACTGTGTTCGTAGGCTTCGCACTTGCGACAAGGCTTCGTGGTCGGCATGAAGTGAATTCGCAACTTTCCCATCGAGTTCGAATTGGCGGCGCAGATCTTCTGGCGAGACTTTTACTCTGGGGTCCATCCGAAGCTCAAGCGCTTGTGTGTACTTCTTTTCCCCGACCGTAAGTACTACCTTGTATTTGCCGGGTAAGGCGGCCGCTCCCAGCGGATAGCGTGGCGTATCGCGGTAGATCGCAGAGATCGGATATTCGTGTTCCATGACTTCGGGATCCGGATAGTGCAGATTCCACATAAAGCGGTGCATTCCGGGCGCGGCTGAGAGCACACGCGAGGGTCGAACCCAATACATGGGCACGTTGAGCTCTTTTGGGTTAACCGGTTCGGGCTGGTCCGCACTCGAATAGCGGCGAATTAGTTTTCCTGCGCCATCGATGATTTCCATTGTGACCGGGCCTGAGGGTTTCGCTCCCAACCAGTAATCGATCATCGCTCCGTCCGGCGGATTCTGACCGGCCGGTTCTTCCGGCGGCAGCGGCGTATCTGGATTATTGTTGCGCCGGACACGATACGTGAGCTGGGGAGCGAAGATCTGTGCAGAGTTGTCTTTTGTCGTCTCGCTCTTCAGTTGCCTCAGCGGTGTGATGTTATCCAGGATCCAAAACGATCGGCCGTGAGTACCGACGACGACATCGTCGTGATGAATGACCAGATCGCGAATTGAGGTCGGAGGCAGGTTCATCTGCAGAGGCTGCCAGTGATCGCCGTCGTCCCAGGAGACGTAAACGGTGCGCTCGGTTCCAGCAAAGAGAAGCCCCTTGCGTTCCGGATCTTCGCGCACGGTGTTGACCGGTTCGTGATCAGGCAGACCGGTGGTGATTTTTTGCCACGACTTGCCACCGTCGTGCGTGCGGTAGATGTACGGATGCAGGTCATCCAAGCGGAAGCGGTTGATGGCGGCATAAGCCGAGACAACGTCGAAATGTGAGGCGTCGAGTTGTGCGACCTTGCTCCACGGCGTCAGTTCTGCCGGGGTAATATTCTGCCAATTCTTGCCGCCGTCTCGAGTCATTTGTATTACGCCGTCGTCAGTTCCAGCCCAAATCATGTTGGCGTCTTTCGGCGAGGGAGCGATGGAATAAATTACTCCGCGATGCTTGCCCTTGGCGGGATCATCTGCCACAAACGGGCCGAGGGTTGGGGGAACTCCGGGATCTTCGCGCGACAAGTCGGGGCTGATAACCTGCCAGCTCGTGCCACCGTTACGGGTGGCGAACAGAACATTCGATCCAAGATAAAGGGTGTGCGGATCAGTCTTTGAGAAAATCAGTGGCGCTGTGCGGTTAAAACGAAATTCTCCAGTGCGGAGAACGACGGGAGAAACATCACGCGTCTGCCCGGTGTTGCGATCAAACACTGTTCCCTTGCCGCCATAGATGAGATTGGGATGAAGGGGATCAGGAGCGACGTAGCCGTACTCTTCGACGCCGATTGTCGTCCAATCGCGAAACGTGATCTCGCCGAAATCGCTTCGGCTGGCGGTTCCAATGGATCCGCTTTCCTGCTGCGCCCCGTAAACCCAGTAGGGAAACTGGTCGTCGGTGATGACGTGATAGAACTGCGCCGTTGGCTGGTTGTACCAGGAACTCCAAGTCTGGCCGCCGTTGACGCTGATCGTCGCGCCTTGGTCAACGGCGATGGCGATGATGTCTGGGTTTTTGGGGTTGATCCAGATGGTGTGATAGTCATCGCCCCCGGGCGCGCCCTTGATCGCGGTGAAATTCTTGCCCCCATCGGTTGAGCGATAGGTTGAAGTATTGGCGACGTAAATTTCATCTTTATTTTTCGGATCAACGCGCACACATCCGAAATCGTCGCCGCGTCCCCAGATGCGCTCTTCGTCGTTCACCTGCTGCCAGCTTTGGCCGGCGTCGTCTGATCGGTAAATCCCGCTTCCCTTCTTTGCGTTCACCCAGGCATACATTCGGTCGGGCTCGCTCGGCGAAATTGTGGGTCCGATGCGACCGATACCTTCCTGTTCTCCGGGCAAGCCCTTGGTGAGTTGCTGCCATGAGTTGCCACCATCACTCGACTTATAAAGGCCGCTTCCCGGGCCGTTATAGCCGCCTCCGACCGTCCAAGGCGGACGCCGCGACGACCACATGCTGGCGAAGATTGTTTGAGAGTTGCGCGGATCGAATAGAAGATCCATGCCGCCGACATTTTCATCCTTGTAGAAAACTTTCTGCCACGATTCGCCGCCGTCGACCGAGCGAAAGATCCCCCGCTCGGAATTGGGGCCGTAGGGATGACCTTGCGCGGCGACAAAAAGTCGGTTGGCGTCTTTGGGATCGACAACGATCGACGCGATCTGCTGTGCGTCGCGCAATCCCAGATGCCGCCAGGATTTGCCGGCGTCCGTAGATTTGTACATGCCGTTTCCGACGGAAAGGTCTGGACGCCGCAGCCCTTCTCCGCTCCCGACGTAAATGACATTTGAATTTGAGGGAGCGATTGCGATCGCTCCGATCGAACCTGACCGTGAATCCTGATTCGATTGGTTGGTATTGCGGTTATCTCGATTTTCTTCTTGGGCACCGTTTTGCGGATCGCTTTGCGGATCGAAGATCGGATTCCAGGTGCGCCCGGCGTCGGTTGTTTTCCAGACTCCGCCGTTGTTGGGAGCCATGTAGAAAACGTTGGGCTGGTCGGGAATTCCTGAGATCGCGACCGTACGGCCACCGCGAAATGGCCCGATCATGCGCCAGCGGAGTTCCTGATACATGGAAGGATCAAACTGTTGCGCGGAAAGCGCGCTGGCAAAGAAGAAGACAAACAACGATGCAACGAAACTAAGTAAACGTGTATTCATGGCCCATCCTCAAAAAGAAACCAAGGATAAACCAACGCAGCGTAGTTGGACACTACGTCTGTGGGCAAATTCGTGAGGAGACGAGATGGTGCCGAATTGATGAACTCAACTTTCAGTTTCAGGGCGTCATTTAGGAGAGCGCTCTACTCGTCGCACAATATTATCGATTGCTCCCATGAGAACGTTGAGCCGACCACGGTCTTGCGCGGAGAGGATGCCACTTCCCGTGGACGAGAGGAGGACGTCCTCGACTTCCCATCGGGCTCCGATGAGTTTGGATATCACTTGGCTCCGCTTCCGTGCTTTGACTTCTTCCTTTCCCCGACTCTCGATGAGGGTTTTGCGTGTACCGTCAATATCCATGCTGCTCCATTCGGGTCACGATCCCGCTCACGAAGCCATGTCCTGCCTGGCCCGGTTCGAACCCGCCGCGACCGGTGAGCCGATTAGCGTTACTAGCTGTTGTCGCGAGGTAGACAAGCTGTGGCTGTCAAGTCAGACGTTCCTGTAGGCTCTCAACCATCCTCATTTAAGACGATGATGCTCTGCCCTGAAATTGAGAATGACTTCTGTTCCAGAAACGGAACACGCCAGCCGCGGCACCGATCTAGAAGTGATCGTTGGGGGATATTTTTGTTCGAAAGGGCCTACGCTGATACGCGACTTTCGGAGCGCCGCGACCGTTCGCGCAATCCGCACAGGGTAAGAAGTTTAGCGGAACGGTCATATTGTTCCAAAAGCGAGCGCGGACTCTTGTGGGGCAAATTCGGAAAAGCAGCGGCCATAAAGAGTCGTCCGCTTGCCGTCAATGCCAAAATGCGTAATTGTATTGCGCCGCCGCTAAGTTGTTTTCCTAAGTCAGCCATCCCAGCATCGGGACTCTGACTGAGTGCATTCCCAAACCGGCTGAATTCAAGAGCGATTCCAGATAGTGCTCGGGTGTAAGCGAACGCGGCCCATAGCCGTTCACGTTTGATCGCCTTAAAACGGTCAGCCGGAAGCGAGGCTTGCAGAAACGCTTCTTCTTCCGGGTTCACCAGGTTACGAAACGCTTCAATGTCGAGAGAGTTCATCAGCTTCTGAGCGCTCTCGATTCCGGCGGTGTCTACTTTCCGATTAAGCGCAAAATATGTGAGGAGCGATGCCACGACACAAGCAACGACAAAGTAAACAGCGACGTAAGTCATTGCAGAAAGCGCTCCATCTCAGAACTCCATCGGCTAACCTCGCCCGCGCTGTAGGGCTGAAGAGGTTCGACTAGCCGCCTCTTGGGAAAAACCAGGTATCCAATCCAAAGCAGAACGGTGATGTGATAGCTGCCCGTAGGCAACAAGTTAAGGAGTCTAACCGTTTCGAGAGAGGGGTCAGCGGTCCGCGCGGCGAAGTAAGCGAGGTCAGCGCAAGCGTAAATGCCGAATCCCAGGGCGATTCCAAATTCCACACTCTGAAACGATATGCCCAGCACGTTCGAAAACAGAATCAAGAACAAAACCAAACCACATTGAATGACCGCTACCCCACGACCCACCAGAGAGATGCCAGCAATCAGGTTGCCAGAAGTCTGACCCGTAGCGAACAACGAGAGGAACACGGCACCTACGAATAGCGTTGCCGTAACCCACCATAAAACCGCCTTGGAAAACGCGTCGGCGTGAGTTTCGTGGCTAAATACTTTATTAAAAACCTCATGAATAATTCCGAAGCGAAGGGCTGCGCTTCCCACCCAAGTAACTAGAAAAGCAGTAACATAACCGGCGCCATGATGAATTCTGGAAATTGTAAAAAGTAAGAGAAATTCAGCGACCTCATACCAGACATACAGGAAGAAAAACGGAAACGTGCGATGAAGTCCCCGTCTATACAAAAGCATTCCCAGAACTACCAGGAAAAAGTGGGGCGCCATCCAGAGATACAGCGATAGATTTTTGTAGAAAGGGCTCATTGCAACTCGACCGTACTATATTTTCTCCCTCGGTCAAATGCAATGCTGAACGGCGCCACCGTTTCAGCCAGTTTCAGGACTGACAGGTTCCTTTGAAGTTGCAGTAAGGCAATGGATTGCCGTCGGCAAAGCTCGATGCCGCGGTGAACAACAGAACAATTCCAACAGCCAGAACACGCAGAATATTCTTCACGATAGTTGCTCCTTGAGAGAGGTGAACTTCTCGTGGTAATCTGCGACGGGTACCGCTCTCCCGCTCGAGCTGTGCGATTAGTTTTTCTTTTTGGAAAGCGTAAATTTGTGGTTCTAACCTCGGCAGTTGAAGACTTCGAAGGCAGAACTCTGAGCGTCATCCCTGGATTGCTGGGAAAGCTACGTTACGTAAATCTTCTCCGAGGTTCGGGCGGACGTTTTTCCCATTGGGGACTCGAGAAAGTGCATGGGGCGAGTGGCGCGGAACAGGGAATTCGCTCGGCACACAGAAGTTTGATCGCCCAAGTGCTGAGGACGCCCATGCGCGAATTGACGATGGATTTGCGGCGGTCAGCGGCGAGCGCCGAGATTGCAGATTACGAACTTCTTCTGTCTTTGGAGAAACCTTGGGATGGACCGGCGGGCGATGAGAAGGTGAGCGCTTCCGAAAAACACTTTACGTCAGTTCTGCACACTCTTTCTGCACTGCTTCAGAATGAGCCACCTGCCAGTCCCCAAAACGAATCGCAGCGCCAACCACCTGTCCAATAACTTCAGCTTCCTGCGGATGCTTTAAGGTTCGCACCGGAACCGGGGAGAGCGGGTGTGATTGCAGGACGATCCGGTCGCGATTGACCTGGCACCACGAGCAGACAAATCCCTCACGAGTCTCAACAAAGTAGATCGGCCGTTCAATCTCTGAACGCCACGCACCCTCGATCACGCGATTTTTGGTCTCGTCCACCTGCACAAAACTTCCCGGCGGAAGAATGGGATACATGGTGAAGTCTGCGGCCCCAATGTATCCATAGGTGTAGCGGCCGTGAGCAAGCGTGGATAGGTAGGCCAGCGGAACCACTCCCCACTGCTCGATCATGCGTCCCATGTTCGCCGTTTTTGCGAGATTGAACGATGGATCAAGCTTCACTGGGATCAAGGCTTCGCCGCTCGTGGTTGGAACCTGAACTAAATGAGAATGGCTCGGACTCGCCGCGGACATATCGGCAGTGATACCGTTCAGGTCGATGCCGTACCAGGACAGAAGTTCGCGATAGTCGGCTCGATAAATTGCGGCGAAGGTGTAAAGACGAAAGATGCTCGGAACGACGCCTTTCGTTTCGATGTCAGAAAGACGGCTCGGTGGAATTGAATATTCTTCATTCCCCAGCCGTCGCGAAACTTGCAGGCTGCCGTTTTCGACATCCCGCATGGTGTAGCCCAAGCCTTCTCTCAGTATGCGAAGCCTCTGCCCACCGGTGAATTGCACCACAGCCCCCAAGTTAGTGACCTATCCTATCAGTCACATTATTTGACTACAACGTCAAGAAGAGATCGCGCGTTCGTATTTTGTAACAATAACAGGCGACCCATGTGATTGTATCTATTGGGGTTAGTGGGTTGTATCGAAAAAGACTCCGTGTGAATGAACTGGAGTACGAAACATGACGAATCGCCGACTAAATCGATTGTTTGTTATTCGTAAATAAATTTAAAGGGTCGCCAAATTTTGGCGACCAAGCATCTTTACGGCTTTTCTTCGAGATACTGCCGAATCGCATCTTGCCACGAAGGGAGATGCACGCCGTAGGAATGCACGCTTTGCGGAGATAAAACGGAGTACGCGGGACGTCTTGCCGGGCGCGGGAATTCAGCCGTTGTAACCGGCTTCACCGTCGTCGACAATCCGGAAACGCGAAGGATCTCGACCGCGAACTCGAACCACGTGCATTCCCCTCTGTTAGTAACGTGGACGATACCGCGGGCGGACGCCCGGCAAAGTTGCAAAAGAGCCGAGGCCAAGTCGCTTGTAAAGGTGGGGCTCCCGCGTTGGTCGTTCACAACCGAAATTTCGGGGCGACTCGCCGCCAGTTTCAATATTGTGGCGGGGAAGCACTTGCCGCCTTGCCCGAAAAGCCACGAAGTTCGTGCGATACAGACGTCAGGCAAAATCTCGACAAGTTGTTCTTCCGCGCGGGCCTTGCTTTCTCCATATACGCTCGCCGGGTTTCTCGGGTCTGTTATTTCGTACGGGGATCGCTTGCTGCCATCAAAAACGTAATCCGTACTTACAAACAGCAACCGGGAACCAGACTCGCGGGCGGCGCGAGCGATGTTGACTGCGCCGTCGCAGTTCACGGCGAATGCGAGGTCGCGGTTAGTTTCGCATCCATCGACGTCGGTGTAGGCGGCGGAAAGAACAATCCAATCCGGTTTGGCATCAAGAATAACGTCGCGCACTCGCGAATGATTGCGAAGGTCCGCATCCTTGGAAGAAGGCGCAATGAGCTGCGAGGCTTCGCCTTCCTCGCCTTGCTTCCACTCGCTTAACCGACGAGCAATCTGCCGGCCGAGCAGGCCCGATGCTCCGAACAACAGGAATCGCATGGTGAAATTGTAACGGAGTGCCGCTGCTATTCGACTTTGGGTGGCAGGGACAGAGTGCGGGTTTTTCGAAGCGCTTGCAGGATCAAGGAACCACTAATCCCAAAGCAAATCACAGCAGCGAAGGCGACTAACTCAAGAACCAGCTGTTGAATCCGTAGTAAGTCCGCGAAGAGCGAAACCATCGCGCATACAATCCCCATGACATTGAGCCAGAGGGGAGAATGAATGGGAAGGTCCTGACGGAATCTTACTTGAAGGAGCAACGCAGCCAAGCCGATCGCCGCGACGACCACCAGCGCAACTGGGCTTAGAAAAGCGCTTCGTTTCGTATAAATCACGACCAGAGCGAGGGCGAGGAGTAGCAGTCCGGAGGCAATGACCGTCCAGCGGCGGGAGATGTCTGACAACGGTTGCGGCGCCATCCGCGACCCCGCGTTTGCTTCGGAAGCCGACCGGTCGACGGACTGACTGCCAACGCCTTTCTCCATTTCGGCATTATATGTCGAAGAGTCGCGTGTGGAGGCTTGCGAAGAAAGCTTCCCTTATGTTCCGGTCTGGGTCTGAACCGCCATGCTCGGCATCCACTCCGCAGGGCGGTGCTCGCCATGAGACAGAGCGTAGAGCACTAACTCCACACGGCTCGAGATCCCCACCTTATCGAAAATTCGCAACAAGTATTTTTTGATGGTGTGCTCGCTCAGTCCAAGCTCTGACGCAACTGCACGGTTGGTGAGCCCATCTGCGACGAGAGCGACAACCTGCTCTTCGCGAGGAGTGAGCAGCGATCGTCCGGTCGAACTCAAGACGCGCAGCGTTGGTACATCTGACAAAGAATCGAGAACGTAATTCATCTGCTGGCTGTTGATCCACACCTCGCCGCGAAAAACGCAATGAATGCATTTGCAGAGCATGGGGAAGGCAGTCTGCGTAAAAAGAAAAACTCCTCTCGCTCCGGCGCGCAGGGCGTTCACTACCAGGTCTCGGTCATCGTTCTCAACCAGGAGCACCGGCGCGACTTTAGAGTAGGAAACACGCAACCAGCGCAACAAACTGAGATCGGGCAGATTGTTTCCCGCCGCCAGCAACACATCGACGGTGTGCGTCTGTAAAAAGGCGTGTACTGCGGAGATGTTCAGGTCGACCGATTCAACTTCAAATTCCCGCTTGCCTCGCAATGCGCGTGCCAGAAGTTGGGATTGGATTGGCCCTGAATCTGCAATTAAAACCCGGACCGATTGAGAATCAAGCACGTCGTTAGCGGCCAGATGAGGAGCAGAACGAATATTTTTCATGCCTCATCATGCCTATGAAGCGATGGGCCGGATGTAGGCACGATCACACTGCGTTGGTGACGAATCATTTTGATAAACCCACTTAGGGAGAGCTACTGGCGTGCATAAGTTCCTGTTCGACGGCAGGAGTGTGGCTACGCGAGATGCTTGCCATGAAACCCGCGCTCTGCGGCCCTTTCGGATCAATCCAGATTTCTTATGGAAGCAATGGTGCTCTAGCCGCCAGTAGACAGTACTTTACGAGTCTTGATGTGCTTTGCAGGCGCCAGTACCTTCGCTCCAACAGCTGAAAACAGCTGCCAAGTCCGCCGTTTCGAGCGACGGTAAGAGCGTGGAGATGAATGCTTTAAACAAAAGCGAAGTATTGGGAACTGCGGGTCTGCTCGTCCTGCAGTTCGCCGTGTTCGCATCCGCCCAGCAGCTACCGCCTGTTGTCTCGACACTTGCGCAACCGAGCGCCCCGAATTTGGTAACCGATGAGGGGACATTGGGAGGCGTGGGCCGATCCACAAGCGGCTCGCCCAGCGGGGCGAATACACAACCCGAGCGAGCGGGTGGCAACGGAAATCCTACATTGGGAGGGGAGCGCCACCCGCTTTATCGGCTCGCGAAATCAGACACCTTCGACCTTACATTCACGTTCTCACCTGAATTTAACCAGACCGTAGTTGTTCAGCCTGATGGCTTCGTCGCCCTTAAGGGTGCGGGAAGCTTGCTGTGTGAGGGAATGAGCATTCCGCAGGTTCAGCTCGCCGTCGCGCGTGCCTACCGCGAATTTCTTCATGATCCGGAAGTTACGGTACAGCTCAAAGAGTTTGATAAGCCCTACTTTCTTGCATCCGGAGAAGTAGCCAAACCTGGCAAGTACGAATTGCGTGGCGACGTGACGGTTGCCGAAGCGATTGCTGTGGCTGGAGGTTTTACTCAGCAGGCGCTGCATTCACAAGTGGTTCTCTTTCGAAGGATTTCGGCGGAAGCTGCGGAATCCCACGTCGTTGACCTGAAGAAGATGCTCAACGCCCACAACCTGCAAGAAGACATGCATCTTCAGCCTGGAGATTTTATTTTCGTACCCCAAAGCCGCATATCAAAGATCAGAAAGTTTGTACCTACGAATTCACTTAGTTGGTATGTAAATCCTTTGCAGTTCTAGCGGAAAGGAGTGGCAGCAACCGATTGCGTCACGTCTGGCGGACCGAGCAACACCGCCTCTCTATCTGGCCTGCTAAAAATTAATGCCTTCTAGTTTGACTAGAACATCGCGCACTCCTGTCTCTCCGACACCACGAGAAATTGCGGCGACTCTCTTCCGGCGGCCTCGCCTCGTCGCGATTTCGTTTGCCGTCACGGCGCTGGCTTTCATGCTGTTCATAGTGTTTTCTGCTCGTTATGAATCGCATTTCAAAGTCCTGCTCCGCCGCGGTCGGCTGGACCCAGCGGTTTCTGCGCAACCAACTTCCAATGCGGACTTCACCCGACCCGACATCACCGAAGAAGAGCTGAACTCCGAGGTCGAACTCCTAAAAGATGAAGACCTGCTGAGAAATGTGGTGCTGAGTGCAGGATTGATCGATCCAACGACAAAGCAAACGGATCTACCCGCAGCGATCGAACACGCCGTACGCAAGCTCTCGCGGCGCTTGGATGTGGAAGCATTGAAGAAATCCAACCTAATTCAAGTGAGCTACAGAGACTCAGATGCTAATAGGGCTGAACGCACCCTGTCATCGCTCGCAAAGGCGTACATGCAGAAGCATAAGGCGTTGCGCCGTCCGGAAGGCCAGATCGGCTTTTTTAACGAGCAGACAGCACAATCTGAAAAAAAATTGCACCAATCTGAAACAGAATTGGTGAATTTTACCCATTCAAGCGGCGTCGTTTCTGCGGCACTCGAAAGAGACATAGCGGTCGAAAAACTCGGCGACGCGGACGCAAGTGTTCGTCTCATCGATCAGGATCGAGCAGAGGCCGAAAAACGCATTGGGCTCCTGGGCGAGCAACTCAAATTATTCCCTTCCCGCTCCGTGACCACGAAGCGCTGGGCAGACAATCCAGAGGTTCTTGAGAAGATGAAGACCCACCTGCTCGAGCTCCAGCTCAAACGTACGGAACTGCTCACACGCTTCGAACCTTCTTACCGACTGGTGCAGGAGGTTGATCGGCAAATCAGCGAAACGAAGGCGACGATCAACGAGGAGACTCTTACGCCAGTACGTGATGAAACTACAGATCGAGATCCTAATTACGAATGGGCGCGCCTGGAACTTGAGAAGACTCAGGTTCAGAAAGCAGGCCTGCTGGCCCGTTTTTACAGCGCCACGATGCAAACAGACTCACTGCGCGAAACAGCAAAGAAGCTGCAAGCGCGCTCGGTTGAGCAACAGGATTTGGCTCGCTCGGTGAAAGCGGATGAAGAAAACTATCTTCTCTATCTCCGGAAGCGCGAAGAAGCTCGCATCGGCGACGCTCTCGATGAAAGCGCAATCCTCAATGCGGCCGTCGTTGAGCCGCCGATGGTTCCGGCTTTGCCCACCCATCCGTTCGCTTTCTACTTATTGCCTGCCATCGGCCTGGCCTTCCTTTCCAGTATCGGCTTGGCTTTTGCCGCGGACTATTACGACCCCACCGTGCGCACGCCGCAGGAGGCGTTAGATGCGCTGAACGTTCCGGTGCTGGCGTGGTTCCCGACCGCTGATCACGGAATTTCTTTTTCCGATCGTCCTCGATCCGCCTTCGCGCAAGGAGAGCGCTTATGAGCACATTTGCAGATCTCTACCGTGGAAAGCAGGATTTGGGGCATCCCCATCCGATCCCAATAATTGGAGCGCCAGGAAGCGAACTCTCACAAGTTGCAATGGTTCACGACAACCAAATACAAGCTCTTGTGCAGCAACTTTTTCTTCGCAATGTGACGACGCGAGTTCGTAACGTCGCGTTCGTGCCGATCGAAGCGACGAACACGATTTCCGGATTATGTCTCGACGTGGCTCGATGCCTCGCCGATCGAGGTAAGTACGATGTGGCGCTCGTCGACTGCGGAAGCGCTGCAACTCCGCTACCGGACGAACTTCATCTCGCGCCCATAGGTGAAGATCATTCGAGCTGGCTCATTGCGCCGCACCTCTGGATCGTGACTCGCAATGATTGGGTTCAAGATGCAGCAGTTTCGGCTCGTGCCCAACAGGCTTCTCGCTTACGAGAACTTAATTCTGAATTCGATTTTTCGATTTTTCGATGCGAACCTCTTTCCACGCTTGAGACTGCGGTGCCACAGTCCTGCGACGGTGTCGTTCTAGTGCTCGCCGCCAATAAAACGCGACGCCTGGTCGCATCGCAGATAAGAGATCAGTTGGAGGAGATGAAGGTTCCTGTGCTCGGAAGCGTCCTTTCGGATCGACGCTTTCCGATCCCGACAGGTCTTTATCGAAAACTGTGATCATCCATGAGCGAACTATCTGCAACCCGGCTGTGGGACACGGACATGGAGGCTTCTCCATCGCAGTACACCCGCATGATTCCTGGCACTTCGTCAATATCGAGCCCTCGCTTTGCTCCGCAAGTGCGGAACAAGAAGAGACCATCGCATCGATCTAGCGCGATCGATGATGCACAGGCTAAGAAGGTTCCGATAGAGCCGGTGGTGGAACCGTTGTCGCATCCGGTCATCGACCGTGTTGGCTATGAGTTGCTAGCTGCTGACTCGATCGTCTTGGCGGTATCAGTCGGAATGCTGGCGGCTCTGTTCCCGCAATCAGTGCCCTGGGCCTGCCTCCCAATTTTCATCGCCTTGGTAACGCTGTTTGCATTTTCAGAGGGTCTCTACCGCCCGGGCGGCGGCCCCTATCCCGCGGGAATTTTGGAGAGTCTGGCGAAATCCACGCTCTTTGCGAGCGCGCTCATTTGCATTGCGGAGTTGCGCTTTCTCGCCTCCATCGGAATATTCAGCACCAGCCTCGCAGCCCTCGCCCTATCTCGCGCCACCCGAAATTGGGCTTGGACAAAAGAGCGGCATGAGTCGAAAGCTCGCAAGGTATGATTATCGGCGGCGGAATGATCGCGAGGAATCTGGCTCAGGCTTTGCGCAAGGATCCTCTTCGACAGACGATTGTCTGTGGTTTTCTTGATGAGGATCTGCCTCTTTCGCCTGCGGTGCTAGGGCGCATCGCTGATTTAGATTGGCTGGCGCGGTCGCTCTTTGTCGATGAAGTGATCCTTGCGCTGCCGGGTCAACCCGCGCAGGCCCGCTTCGCGGCAGAGATTGCGTTCCGTAATCACCTCGACATTCTTGCGGTGCCCGATTTGCCACCAGGTCCGTGGCCGGGTTCGCGCATCGATCGCATCGGAGGAATCGGCGTGCTCACTTTGCATCGTGAGCCGTTACCCGGCCTGGCGCTGTCGCTGAAGCGCTTGTTGGACATTGCGGGTTCAGCAGTTGGCCTTCTCCTCGTGAGCCCGCTCATGGCTACCATTGCTCTTTTAATCCGGCTGGATTCGCCGGGGCCGGCCTTATATTCAGCAGAACGCACGGGCGCCAAAGGCCGTCGCTTTCGTTGTCACAAGTTCCGTTCCATGGTGACGAACGCCGACCATCTTAAAGATGAGCTGCGAGCTCGTAATCAGAGGAGCGGACCCATTTTTAAGATGGATAACGATCCGAGAATGACAAGGATCGGCAGCGTCATTCGCAAATACAGCCTCGATGAGCTTCCGCAATTATGGAATGTGCTGAAGGGAGAGATGAGTCTAGTAGGACCACGACCGCATCCGGTCGAAGAGGTCAACCACTACGAACTCCCCCACTTCCGCCGCCTCGACGTGAAACCCGGCATCACTGGACTTTGGCAAATCACAGCGCGCGACTGCCCGTCATTTGAGCTGAATATGCACCTCGATCTGACCTACATCGAAAACTGGACGGTGCTGCTCGATCTGCGCATTCTCGCTAAGACCGTCCACGTGCTATTTGCACCAGAGGGGGCTTAGGCGGCATGAGCACCCGCGCTCTGGTTTGGGGAAGTAGCGAAGACCGAATTTGGAGCATCGCTGCAATTGCTCTGCGTCCGCTCCAATTCGGGTTGGCTTTTCCCTCCGTCCTTTATCTCATTGCGATGTCGACGTTCCTGTTTAGACCGCCCGACATTTTTTCTTTTTATGCGGATCGAATTGCTTTCGCTTTGCTGGTTTTTTTTGTTGTTCTGCGGCGGCTTGCAACTCGGGAACCACTTCCCTTTTTCTCTGAAATCACTGTGCCCATGCTCGGCCTTGCAGGCCTCGCAGTACTTCGCGCGATGCGGGATCCCTACCAGCCGCAAAACTGGAGCATTGTCGCCAGTAAGTATCTTGTGCCCTTCGCCCTGTTTCACATTTCAGTCATCATCTTCCGGAGCGAGCGAAACCGCCGGCACTTCGAACTGTTCTCGATCTGTGCGCTGGCTTATCTTGTCTTCACAGCGGTTGCGTTCCTTGCGGACGCTCGCTTCCTAATATTTCCGAAATTTATCCTCGATCCAAGTCTTGGGTTTCACGCGGATCGCGCTCGCGGCCCTTTCTTGCAAGCGGTGGCAAATGGCGTTTCGATAAATATTCTCGGAATTTTGCTAGTTGCCTTCCAGCGCAGGTTCTCACTGTGGATCTTGCTCATAGGGATAGCACTGCCCGTAGCCATTCTCTCCACAATGACGCGCGCGGTTTGGATTTCGTTTGCGGCTTCATCTCTAGCCATTACTTATCGATTTGCAAAGAACAAGACTCGGGTAACCTTCGTTTTGCTGACGCTCGCCGCTGCGCTCTCAGGCCTGGCGCTGGGGTTTTGCACTCATTCGTTGCAATCCGCTGTTATGGATCGCACGGAGGAGCGCGGGCCAGTTCAGGCGCGCATGGCCGTGTATGAAGCGGGCTGGGCAATGTTCCGGGAACATCCTTTTAATGGTTGGGCCGCACACAGCATGTATTCGGAACTGGGTCGGCGCATGTCGGGATACCACTTAAAGGTTTTTTACGTGCACAACACCTATCTTGCGCTGCTAGTCGAGTTCGGGCTCCCAGGGCTCCTGCTTTACTCACTTCTATTTGTCAATCTATTCCGACTTGGGAGGCGCGAATCTGCGGCGAAGTGCGACAGCCTTGCGACTTTGAGAAGCGTTTGGCCCGTTATCCTCGGCGTTTATCTCTTCAACGCCTTCTTCGTTGACATGGCTTACCAATTTGTTAACGGACCACTTTTTACACTGGCTGGCATTCTGTGTGCTCGCGGCGAGGTGGACGCGTGAGCACAGTTGCATATATCGCAAATGAGTTTCCCTCACAGCTCGAACCCTACGTGGTGGATGAGGTTTTGGAATTGCGCCGACGCGGTGTTTCAGTCATCTGCTGTAGCGGAAAACGGAGTTCGGCGGCCTTACTCGCAGAGCGCGAACTGGAACTATGGCAGGAAACGCTTTTTTTTCAACCGCTCTCAGACCAAGAACTGTTACGCGCTACGCGTTTGCTGTTCTCAAATATTCCTCGACTCAAGACAATTGCGTCTCCCGTATTTCGGGATCGCAGAACGCGCCTGCTGCGACGCCTGCGAACGCTCGGTCACAGCGTAATGGGATCGGCGATGGCGGATCGGCTAGCCCCGCATGCACCGACGCACATCCATGCCCATCACGGATACTTTGCTTCATGGATGGCATTAACGGCGGCTTCTCTGCTCAATATCGGATTCAGCTTTACGCTTCACGGTTCCGATCTTTTGAAGCGCGGCGACCTGCTGGCGGTCAAACTTCGCGCCTGCCGCTTTTGCATCACCATCTCCGACTATAACCGGCGCTACATTCTTCAGAACTATCCCGAGACGCAACCGGACAAGGTCATCGTTCAGAGGATGGGGGTCGACCGAGTTTTGCCCTGGCGCGAATCACCGACCAGCCTTGATGGCGCGCCTCCTCCGTTTCGAATTTTGTCGGTCGGGCGACTCCACCCGGTCAAAGATCACCGCTTTTTGCTACGAGCTTGTGCGGCATTGAGAGACGAAGGCGTCGATTTCATTTGTCGGATCGTGGGCGAGGGACCAGAGCACCAAGCTCTGCAGGCGCTCATCGTCGCCGGCAAGCTAGAGAGCCACGTCTCTCTGCTGGGCCACCTTTCGCGCAGTGATTTGGCCATTTACTACCGCGATTTCGACTTGGCCGTAATGACGAGCAAGAGTGAGGGAATTCCGGTCGCTCTCATGGAAGCGATGGCCTACCGGAAACTGGTACTGGCACCAGCTATCACCGGCATCCCCGAGCTGGTCGAACACCAGCGCACGGACTTTCTGTACCAGCAAGGGTCTTTGACCGATTTCGTGAGCGCAGTTCGCTGGATTGCGAGCAATCAAACATCTCTAGAGAGCATTCGCCGCGCCGCCGCAGCTAGCATCGCTGCTTCTTATGACCGTCAACGCAACTTGTCCGCCTTTGCAGATCACTTTCTAGCTCGTATCTCGCACCCGGAGGAGAGCCATGCGCATTCTCTATTGCAACAAGTATGACTACCCATTTAGCGGCACCGAATCCTGCTTGTTCGAACTGATGGAGCGCGTTGAAAGGTTGGGTCATGAGACTGCTCTCTTCAGCATGGATCATGGACAGAGCGAAGCCTATGCCGGCCGTAAGTATCGAATTCCATATCTCAATTTCAAAGACCCCGATGCGACCTTGAAACAAAAGGTGAAGATGGCAGCCCATGCGCTTTACTCTCGTTCCTCGCGAAGAACGATGCGAGAGTGCTTGAGGGATTTCTCGCCCGACGTGGCACACATTCGAGGCATCTATCACCACCTCTCCCCGTCAATTCTGTGGGAATTGAGGCGACAGCGAGTCCCCGTCATCTACCATGTCAACGATTTTAAGATCCTTTGCCCAACATACAATTTCGTCGCGAATGGGCACGCGTGCGAGGCCTGCGGACACGGCGCTTTCTATCACGCTGTGACGATGGGCTGTTATAAAGGTCCAAAGTCGAGCGCCGCCATTCTGGCGGCAGAAGCCTACCTACATCGATGGCTGCGGAGTTACGGCCGCTGCGTCGACCTTTTTCTCGCGCCCAGCCAGTTTGTGCGAACCAAGCTTGTCGCCGGTGGATTTCCCGAAAACAAAATAGAAGTCTTGCCTCACTTCCAAAATCTTCCCGCTGATCGCGACCTGGTGACAGATGAGGGCTACCTTTTATATTTCGGCCGCCTGTCGCCGGAAAAAGGTGTCTACGACCTGCTGCGCGCAATGGTCAGACTTCCTCATCTCACGCTCGTGATCGCCGGAGATGGCCCTGACCGGCCAAGACTTGAAGCATTGGCGCGTGAATTGAATCTTGAGCGGGTTTTGTTCGCCGGCACGGTTCACGGCAAGGAACTGCAAAAGCTGATCGCGGGCTGCAGTTTCTCTATCTTTCCATCCCATGCCTACGAGACCCTAGGTAAATCGATCCTTGAATCGTATGCCTGGGGCCGCCCGGTAATTGCTTCGGACTTGGGCTCGAGGCGGGAACTTGTGAGTCACGGCGTCACTGGCCTCCTCTATGCAGACGGCGATCGAGAGCAACTGGCACACTCCATTGCTTTCTTATTCGACCGCCCCGACCTGCTCGCAAAAATGGGCGCGGCTGCTCGTGAGCGCGTCAGGACTCGCCACGACCCCGAACAGTATCTGGAAAAGTTGCTGAACTTATACGCCAGCCTTCAGTCGAGCAAGCGGCCGTCCTACGCCGAGTCAGTCTCATTCAATCGTCCACAAGCTAGAACAAAGAAAACTATCGCACCACGTCGCAGTATTCGTGTGGCGTTCATCGGCGGACGGGGAGTCGTCTCGAAATACAGCGGCGTCGAATCGTACTATGAGCAAGCAGGTAAAGAATTAGTCCAACTGGGGCATGACGTCACCGTTTATTGCCGTTCTTATTTCACACCCCCGTTGGCAACGCACAAAGGCATGCGTGTGTTGCGGTTGCCGACGATTCGCTCAAAGCACCTGGAAACTCTTGTCCATACCGTTCTGAGCACGGTTCACGCGATGGCATCGGATTACGATGTTGTTCACTACCATTGTCTGGGCCCATCACTATTTTCTTTTTTTCCCCGCCTCGTCGGAAAGAAAACCGTGGTCACGGTACAAGGTCTTGATTGGCAGCGCCGAAAGTGGGGCAAATTTGCGGCACGGGTCTTACGCTTGGGGGAAGTTGCATCGATCAAAGCTCCATCGGCCACAATGGTGGTCTCTCGGACCCTGCAAGATCACTTTCGCAGGGATCACGAGCGCGACACAATCTATGTGCCGAACGGCGCAGTGATACCCTCCCGACCCCGATCAGGAGATGTCGCGAAGTGGGGACTTGCGAATGACTGCTACCTTCTCTTCTTAGGACGCTTTTCTCCGGAGAAGAATTGCGATCTTCTGGTGCGTGCGTTTGAATCGATGCGCAGTGCGCCAAACTTTCCAACCGATATGAAGCTTGTTCTCGCCGGGGGTTCGAGTCACTCCGATGCTTATGCGGACAAGTTGCGCGAGCACGAGTCGGAATGGATTCGCATCCTCCCGTGGACTTCAGGAACTGATCTCGAGGACTTGTTATCGAGCGCTGCAGTTTTTGTTCTGCCCTCCTCGATCGAGGGACTATCTCTTGCCCTACTGGACGCGATGGCAGCTGGAGTGTGCACCTTGACCAGCGACATTCCGGAGAATAAAGAGGTTGTGAACGGGGCAGGGTTCACCTTTGTCCAGGGCGATCAGGAAGACCTGCAGCGTAAGCTGAATTTTCTAATTCACAATCCTGCGATACGCCGGCAATTCGGAGAGCGAGGTCGCGAGCGAATCGAGAATCAATATCGCTGGCCTGAGATTGCGCGCTCCATCGAGAAAACTTATGTTGATGTACTGGGTTGGACGCGCGAATCTGCTGCGGAGCATAGACGCCTGGGTCAGTTGATTCAGATTCGGGCCTCATCGACACCTTCGAAACCGCTTGAATTGGTCATGTCAGGCAAGCAGAAGTCACAGGCAAGCGAGTCTCAACAGACGGCGCACGGGCCGGGCGATCGCTAGACCGATAAAAGCTGGTGCAGAGAAGCGTCGATTCGATTCAAAGTCGCACGCAAATGACGTTGGGCTGTATTTGAACTAAATAGTTTTGGGTAGCAGTGATGGTTGCTTTTGGGGTTCGCAAGCTTTCGCATCCACCAGAAATTGCGGTTAGAATCGGAGGCGGGCTTTTTCCCCCATCCATACCGAATGCAAGATCTGATTGTGGTCACGGGCGGCGCTGGATTTATTGGCTCGAACTTCATTCTGCAATGGATTAGTTCGGAACAAAGCCGCGTCGTCAACCTTGACAAGTTGACGTATGCCGGCAATCTCCACAACCTGCGACCGGTTGAAAATCATCCTAAATACGCGTTCGAGCACGGCGATGTACTCGACCGCGATTTTATTCAAGACCTGCTAAGACGGCACCAGCCGCGAGCGATCGTACACTTCGCAGCTGAGAGCCACGTCGACCGTTCAATACACGGCCCTGATGCATTTATCCGCACAAATATAAACGGAACTTTTCATCTGCTGGAAGAAACCCGGTCATATTGGGACGCGCTTCCAGAAACTGACCGTGCGAACTTTCGCTTTCTGCACGTGTCGACCGACGAGGTTTACGGCTCGCTCGGCACGGACGATCCGGCTTTCACTGAGCAGACAGGCTATGCTCCGAATAGCCCATACTCGGCGTCGAAAGCAGCTTCCGATCATTTGGTCCGTGCCTATCATCACACCTACCATCTTCCAGTTCTAACAACAAATTGCTCGAACAATTACGGCCCGTTTCAGTTCCCGGAGAAACTAATCCCACTGATGATCTTGAACGCATCCGCCGGCAAGCCGCTTCCGATTTATGGTGACGGCAAAAATGTTCGGGATTGGCTGTTTGTAGAAGACCACTGCCGCGCCATACGCACCGTCCTCGAAAAGGGCACCACGGGTGAGACCTACAACGTGGGTGGAAGCGTCGAGAAGACCAACGTGGAAATCGTCGGATACATTTGCCAACTGCTGGACGAGTTGCGGCCGAACGACCCAATCATTCCGCACAAGAACTTGATCACTTTCATCAAAGACCGGCCGGGCCACGATCGCCGTTACGCAATGGACACTACGAAGATCGAACGCGAATTGAAGTGGCGTCCGGTAGAAACTTTCGAAAGCGGAATTCGTAAGACGGTTGAATGGTATCTTGAGCACTCCGATTGGACGAAAGATGTTACGAGCGGCGGTTATCGCCAATGGATGGAGAAGCACTACGCGAGTGAAGGCTGAATCACTGATCTGAGATGCCAACAACCGACAAATCCAGTCACAAGGGAATCATCCTCGCCGGAGGATCGGGCACGCGGCTGTACCCAGTGACCCACGTGCTCCCGAAGAGCCTGCTGCCGGTCTACGACAAGCCGATGGTTTATTACCCGCTGTCGACGTTGATGTTGTCGGGCATTCGAGACATTCTTTTGATTTCTACGCCGGAAGATCTGCATCGGTTTGAGTACCTGCTTGGCGACGGCTCGCGATACGGCATTCATATCGAATATCTTGCGCAGCCGAAACCTGAAGGAATTGCCCAGGCTTTCATACTTGGCAAACAGTTCATTGGCTCAAGTGGATGTGCGCTCGTGCTGGGTGACAACATTTTTTACGGGCACGATTTTGTCAAAGAATTGCGCATGGCAGCAGTTCAACCGAGCGGAGCACGCGTGTTCGCGTACCCGGTGCACGATCCGGAGCGCTACGGCGTCGTCGAATTCGATCCGGAGGGCAAGGCGCTCAGCATTGAGGAAAAGCCTAAAAAGCCTAAGTCGCGCTACGCGGTCACCGGACTTTATTTCTATGATCATCAGGTGGTTGAGATTGCAGAGAATCTCAAACCCTCGGCACGCGGAGAACTTGAAATCACCGATGTGAACCGTGTTTATCTTGGACGCGAGCAACTCAACGTCTGTGTCATGGGCCGAGGGACCGCGTGGTTAGACACCGGCACACACGACGCACTCACCGAAGCGTCGCTGTTTATTCAAACACTGCAAAAGCGCCAGGGCCTGATGGTCGCGTGTCCCGAAGAAATCGCTTTTCGTTCGGGATATATCTCTGCCGAAGAACTGGAGAAGTTGGCGCACTCCATGCGCAACAATAGCTATGGTGCCTACCTTCTGCAGTTGCTTACGGAGCGCGTGTTCTAGCAGCGCTATCGAGCGAATTACCGTTGAGAATTTCATAAATGCCGATGAAGAAACTTGAAAGCACTCTGCCCGGAGTTTTTGTGATCGAGCCGAATGTGTTCGGCGACCACCGCGGTTTTTTTCTTGAAAGCTACAATCAGCGTGCTTTTGCGGAAATGGGCATTCACGAGCCGTTCGTCCAGGATAATCATTCCTACTCGGAGCGAAATGTCATCCGGGGATTGCATTATCAAATTCAGCAACCCCAGGGAAAACTGTTGAGGGTCATTGTTGGTGAGATTCTCGATGTTGCTCTCGATCTTCGCCGCAGTTCACCGACATTCGGGCGGTGGGAATCTTTCACACTCACCGGTGAGAACAAGCGCATGCTCTGGGTGCCGCGCGGATTCGCACACGGATTTCGAGTCGTTTCCTCGACTGCGCACGTCGCCTACAAGACCACTGACTTCTATGCGCCCGAGCACGAGCGTTCCGTACTGTGGAATGACCCGGCGCTAAAAATCGATTGGAAGATGCAACACGAAGAGCAGGAAGCGGCGCAACTTTCAGCCAAAGATCAGCGCGGCGTGACTTTCGAGAAGGCAGAAAAGTTCGCTTGATGCGGCATCTTATCTGGAGTGAAACTCAACAGAGATCGTTGTTTCGACCGGCACCGACTGCCCGTTGGTCTGATAGGGCTCGAATCTCCATGCGCTCACAGCCGCGATGGCGGCTGGCACAAGCGCATCTGGGCCAGACACAGGTCGTAGTTTCTCGACGCCGCCGGTTGCGGTGATCACTGCATCCAGCACCACCGGCCCTTCAAGCTGAAGGTTTTTCGCCGCCTCAGGAAAAACAGGGTCAACTCTGGTAACAATTCTCGATGCCATGGTCGCTTCTGAGACTCGGGTTATCGAGACGGTACTTGAAGACTGATGTTCAAGTTCACGCCACGACCTCTCCCAACGAAACCATCCGACCGCGAAAGCAATAAGAATAATTGCCATGACCGCTAACGCGCTACGATGAAGCGCGGTGCTTCGGAATCGATTCAACGCCTGGTACTTGGCCGCTGGCGCTGAGGAAAGGGCACCTGCAACTGGAGGGGGCGTCTTGACCTCCGGAAGCGATGGCGGGGGAATGTCTGCGCCTGAATTCTCTCTTGCCGATTCGGTCTCGTTAAAAGTTAATTGATGAATCCAATAGCGGATCATGTCGCGCTCGTCCGGCGACATTCCCACAAGCTCAAGCCCGCAGTGAAGTCTTGATTGATAGCGAACAATAGCGCGCGCGCGCATCGGAAGCCCCACATTCGGCAGGCGCAGTTCGACAGCCACCTGCTGGCCAGAAGAGAGCTCGCCAGCAACTACCGCTCCGAGACCGGTTTCGCTGATGTCAGTGCAGCGGCCCGGCAGATCCTCTGGAATGCCCGACTGGAGCGCCTTTAGATCGAGAGGAACACTGAGCGGATGGCGCGGAAATGCGCGGCGGGATGGCTCGTGAAACGCCGGCGATGAAGCGCTGCTCATCAAACTTTCTCCGCAAGTTTAGAAATGGTCGGCCTGCGGCTGGAGTTTGGCTGGGAAATCCTTGTTGGAGTATATCGAAGAAGAAGTGGGTGATACAGATATTAACGGCGCAAGGTAAATATTGAGGCAGTTATGTCGAGCGATTTTAGTCCGGCTCGCGACTTTCCTACTCCATGTCCCGCCAGTTCGCGCCGACTCCAAGCTCAACAAGAAGGGGTACCTCAAGTTCATGCGCCGTCTCCATTTTCTCCCGCACCAAAGTCTTCATGGTGTCAACTTCTTCTTCCGGAACCTCGAAGACCAATTCATCATGCACTTGCAGGGTCATGCGAGCTCTCAGCCCCAGCTTGAGGATTTCAGCATCAATGTTGATCATGGCAAGTTTGATGAGGTCGGCAGCCGTTCCCTGTAGCGGAGTGTTAACGGCAGTGCGCTCGGCAAATCCGCGTTGCGTGGCGTTCTTGCTGTTGATATCGGGAATTGGGCGAATTCTTCCAAACAACGTGCTCACCCGCTGATCGCGGCGTGCCTGCTCCAGTGTCGCGTCGATGAAAGCCCTCACGCCGGAATATTTTTCAAAATACGCATCGATAAACTTTCGAGACTGGCTGGTTTCGATTCCCAACTGTTGCGAAAGTCCGAAAGGCGAGAGGCCGTAGACAATTCCAAAATTCACCGCCTTGGCTCGGCGCCGATCTTCCCCGGTAACCATCAAGGGAGGGACGCCGAATACCTGCGACGCAGTGAGAGTGTGAATGTCGTCGCCTCGTTGAAACGCTTCCACCAGCAACTTGTCTTTGGAAAAATGCGCGAGCAGGCGCAACTCCACCTGCGAGTAATCAGCGGCCAGCAACAGGTGCCCAGGCTCAGCGATAAATGCAGCGCGAATTTCGCGCCCCAGTTCGGTGCGTATGGGAATGTTCTGCAAATTCGGATTAGTCGAAGAAAGCCGGCCGGTGGATGTTCCGGTCTGACCGAAAGTGGTGTGAACGCGCCCACTATGGCTGCGAATGAGCGCAGGCAGCGCATCGACATAGGTTGACTTTAATTTTGTCAGTTGACGGTAATCCAGCACCATCTTTGGGACTTGATGATCGGCAGCGAGCCCCTCAAGCACATCGACGGCGGTCGAGATCTTTTTGCCTTTGCCGTATTTCACCGGAATAGGCAGGGCGAGCTTATTGAATAAAACGTCGCCTAATTGTTTTGGAGAGTTGATGTTGAACTCGACTCCGCAGCACTCATAAATGTCCCGCGCCTTCGAGGCAGCCGCATGCCGTAACTTTTCCGACATTTTCTCTAGCGCAGCCAAGTCGATCTTGACGCCAGCGTCTTCCATGCGAGCTAACACCGGCACGAGGGGCTCGTCGATTGTCTCGTAGACTGACGTCAGATTGAGCTCGTCGACTTCTTTACGGAGCACACTCGCCATTCGACCCGTCACGTCCGCCGCTTCGGCAAGGTTGCCGCTCAATTTCAAGTTAAATCGGCGTAAAGCAATTTCAGGTAGGGCATGCGAAGAATAAGTTGGATCGAGAAGATAGGAATAGAGCATGGGATCGTGCTTCACACCGGCGAGGGCGATACCCTGGCCGGCAAAATGCCGGATCGCCGATTTGAGATCATGAATTGTTTTCGGAATTTCTGGATTCTCGAGAAGATTTTTGATTCGTTTTTCGACAGCATGATCTGCGGTCGATATCATCGATCCAGAACCGGGTCCAGTGGACAAGGCAATGCTGCGAGTTCCCTTTGTCGGTCCAGCTTCGACGCTGGGGGAATTAGCCTCTTCGCCTTCAGCAGGTTCTAGAGCCAGGAATCCCGATTGGGCTGGCTGGGGTTCCTCGTCCTCCGCGACCGACTCTGGCGGTGCGCCATCGAACGACTCGATCTCAACAGCCAATGCTAGAGCGCTGCCACTTAATTTCCCGACGTAATTATCCAATTCGCTAACGTTTGTGATGTCCTGATAATCGGTGTCTTTTATCTCAACGACGGGAAGAAGCTCTTTCAAGAGCGACGTGAATTCAAGCTCTGAGAACAGCGCGCGAAGCGCATCAACGTCAGGCTCCCCCATTTTCATCGTGTCCACGTGCAAATCGACAGCTACATTCGTATCAATCGTCACGAGTTGTTTGCTATAGAGAATATTGTCGCGATTGTTTTGCAGCGATTCTCTATATGTCTTCTTCTCTACTTCGGCGGCACGATCAAGCGCCTCTTCAACGCTCCCAAAGCGCCGGATCAAATCGACCGACCCCTTGTCGCCGATTCCTGGTGCTCCCGGGATGTTATCGATGGAATCGCCGCGCAACGCCATCACATCAACAACGCGTCCCGGGGGTACTCCGAGAATTTCCTCCACCTTGGCCGCGTCGCAAATCAGGTTGTCTTTTGGCGGATTGAGAACACAGACTTTTTCGTTTACCAACTGCAGCATGTCTTTGTCGCTGGACACGACATATACCGAATAGCGATCCGCCGCAGCCTTGCGTGCCAAGGTACCGATGACATCATCGGCTTCGTAGCCCTCAAGCTGCAAAATCGGAATGCGGTACGCCTCAAGCGCTCGGCGAATGTACGGGATCTGCTGGACGAGGTCGCCGGGCATTTCTTTTCGATTCGCCTTGTAGCCGTCATACTGCGATTCCTTGAACGTTTGCGTCTTGATATCGAATTTGCGGATCGTCGTGATCGCTTCTGCTTGCTGGTTGCGAAAGGTCGGAGCGCCAACGTCGAACACGGCCGCCAGGTACAGCGGAGAAAAGTCATCCCGCAGTTTTCGCAGCATGTTGACGAAGACAAACGTTGCGGCGGTGGGAAGACCGGTCTTGGTGGACATCGGGCGCTGCCGCGACATCGCGTGATAGGCACGGAAAATGAACGACATGGTGTCGATAAGGAAGATGGCGTCCGTGCCTTTGGCCGCTGCTTTAGGCACTGGCGTCGGACCGGAAATGACCGCGGCTGTCGGAGATTTCTTTTTGGCAGGCAACGCCTTAATTTTAGCAGCTACGCGATTGGCGGTGGCCGCACTCGGCTACCCGCGTTCTCACGGTCAAAATTCGTACTGATTGACTAATTGCTTCTCATCACCTCACCGCCACATTCGCGTAACATGAATTTTTCAGTACCTCGTAAGAATCGGGGGATCAACCACCAGCATGTTGCCGTTCAAACTCATCTACAGCGATGATTACTACCTGCCAATCGGTACCCATGTCTTCCCCGCCGAGAAATACAGACGCATTCACGAGCGCTTGCTGGCGTCGGGAGTAGCTGAGGCTTCCGATTTTTTAACGCCTGAACCCGCGAGCGACAGTGATGTGTTGCTCGTCCACACTCCGCAATATGTCGGAAAACTGAAGACTGGAACTCTCAGTCCGCGCGAACAACTGGCGATGGAAGTTCCCTACTCGCAAGATCTGGTTCGTGCTTTCTGGCTGGCAGCGGGTGGTTCAATCCTCGCCGCGGAGAATGCATTGCAGGACGGAATGGCATTCAGCATCGGTGGAGGCTTTCACCATGCGTTCCCCGATCATGGCGAAGGCTTCTGCATGATTCACGATGTGGCAATCGCGATCCGCCGCATGCAACGGGACAATAGGATTCGTACGGCCATGACCGTTGATTGCGACGTACACCAGGGCAACGGCACGGCCGCAATTTTTGCTGGAATCCGCACTGCGCATGAACCGCTGCCCTCGGAAACGATCGGCGCCCAGAGAACTGACTCGCGCAGCACTAACGCCGCCGACGTCTTCACCATTTCTCTTCATCAGGAAAATAATTATCCGCAAGTCAAGCCGCGATCATCCATTGACATCGACCTTCCCGACGGCATTGGAGACGACGAATATCTTTCGTGGCTCGACAACGCGCTCAGTTCTGGGCTGCGGCAATTTACTCCTGACCTGATTTGTTATATCGCTGGAGCTGATCCCTATCGCGAAGACCAACTCGGCGGCCTGTCGCTTACGATTGAGGGATTGAAAAAGCGCGATGCGCTTCTGTTCCGCATAGCCAAGGCCCGCAACATCCCTGTGATGGTCACTTATGCTGGCGGGTACGCGCAGAAGGTTGAGGACACGGTTACGATTCACTGCAACACCGTGGTCGCGGCCAAAGAGATTTTTTAAATTGCGAACTCGCATTTCTTGCCATCTTGAGCGGGAGTCGAAAGATCCTGCGCTGGATGGAGGATGACAAAGGTCTGAAGCTTGCTGCAGATTAACCCCTGATTTTGAGGTAATCCGGGCTTAAATTCGTGCGACTGTTAAAATAAATCCTACGCCATGTTTGAGAATCTTCAGGAAAAACTACAGCGCGCATTCAAGTCACTTCGCGGACAAGCCGTCCTTACGGAAGAAAATATTGCCGAAGCGATGAAGCAGATCCGTCTTGCTCTTCTCGAGGCTGACGTCAATTTCAAAGTTGTAAAAGACTTAATCGACCGTATTCAGGCGAAAGCTGTCGGGCAGGAAGTTTTGACAGCGCTTTCTCCGGGCGAGCAAGTGATCAAGATCGTGCGTGACGAACTGGTCGCAACGCTTGGCCAGGATACGGCGAAACTGAAATTTGCGTCGCAGCCACCGACGGTCGTGCTGATGGCAGGCTTGCAAGGTTCCGGCAAGACGACAACCTCGGGCAAGCTTGCTAATTGGCTTAAGAATGGTGGACACCGGCCGTTGCTCGTTTCAGTCGACGTATATCGTCCTGCAGCTCGCGAACAGCTGAAAGTTGTCGCCAATGCGATCAAAGCGAACATTTACGAAGGCGAGGTCGGCGAAGCAAACACCGCGACCGTCGAGCGTTTGGCGAAAGAGGCGCGGCGCGAGGCAATCAACTCTGGTTGCGACGTGCTCATCGTCGACACTGCGGGGCGCCTGCACATCGACGATCAGTTGATGGACGAGATGCAGTTGCTGAAGAAGCTACTGAATCCGCAGGAAATTTTGTTTGTTGCGGATTCGATGACCGGGCAGGATGCGGTCAACTCGGCCGACGAGTTTCACAAGAAGCTATCGCTGACTGGGGTGATCCTCACCAAGATGGACGGCGACGCTCGCGGTGGTGCGGCACTTTCGATTCGTCAAGTCACGGGGCAACCGATCAAGTTTATTGGCATCGGCGAAAAATACGATGCGCTTGAGCCGTTTCATCCGGACCGCATTGTGGGGCGCATTCTCGGTATGGGCGACATCTTGTCGCTCATCGAAAAGGCAGAGTCGCAGATCGACAAAAAGAAGGCGCAAGAGCTGGCGAACAAGGCACTGACCGGGGACGGTTTTTCGCTCGAAGACTTCCGCGACCAGTTGCGCCAGGTTCGCAAGATGGGATCGCTGCAAAGCATTATCGGCATGCTGCCCAGCGTTGGCGCATTTCAAGGCCTTCAGAAAGCGGCCGACAAGGTCGACGAAAGCCAGATCAATCGGGTCGAGGCAATTATCAATTCGATGACCGGATACGAGCGCAACCATCACGAATCGATCAACGGCAGCCGCCGCAAACGCATCGCCCGCGGCTCCGGCACGAGCGTGCAAGAGGTCAACAACTTGCTTCGGCAGTACGCACAGATGCGAAAAATGTTTAAGCAGATGGGTAAGCCCAGCTTCGCGCGCCGGATGGCTGGGATGAAGTTTCCGGGCATGTGAGAATGCGGCCTGCAGCTAGTAGCTTTTAGCTGTTAGCTGTTAGCTTTCAGCTGTTAGCTTTGAGCTTTCAGCTTTCAGCTTTTAGCTTTTAGCTTTTAGCTTTTAGCTTTTAGCCGAAAGCAAAAGCCAACCCAAGAGCAAAAGCCATCAGCCTTAGCGATTTATGAAATGGCGGTCCCTGCAAGAATCCGGCTCTTACGCTGACATGCGTTCGCTGCGCGAAATTTTCAGCGAGCGCAAGGAGTCGATCGCCAAATACGTTCCTGCTCACGTTCAGGCTGTGCATGCGCGTGCCGTCGAGGCGCTCAAAGCTCAACAGGTGGCGCCCCGCGCATTGCGCACTTTTGCGGTGGGCACAAAAGCTCCATCGTTTGAACTGCCCGACCACAACGGAAAGCCGGTTTCCTCAGCCACACTTCTGGCCAAGGGGTGCCTGGTTGTCATGTTCATTCGTGGACGCTGGTGCCCGTTCTGCGTTGGCCAGATGGAGGCGATGAACTACGTCTATTCCGCGATCAAGACTACGGAAGCTTCCCTTTTAGCGATCTCTCCGCAGACGGAGAAGCAAGCCTACTTCATGCGCGACCAGCACAAGCTGTCTTTTCCGCTGCTGGTCGACGCGAACAATAATGTCGCCCGCCAGTTCGGCCTCGTCTACCGAGTCTGCGAAGAACAGCAGGCGCTCTATCGCAGTACCTTCGTCAACCTTCCCTTCACCAACGGAATCCCCAGCTGGGAGTTGCCTATTCCCGCAACTTTCGTGATCGATCGAGATGGCACGATTCTGTTTGCGTCGGCGAACGAAGACTATATGGAGCGTCCGGAGCCGCTCGAGATTTTGTCGGTATTAGAGAAGAACAACGAGCCGTAGGCGCCACCCATGTCCCCCGCCCCAACGTAGCCCGATTTGAATCAAGGCATACTCTCGTGGGTGCCGAGCATTAAACGCTGACCAAATTCGCCGTTTCCCTCCGTTTCTCGCCTGCCTACGGCCTGGAGATCGAAGCTCTTCTTGCTAAAAGCTGAGATTTCGGCATTCGTTTCGCCTATCGTTTTCGCTTCGTGCTGGACTCTGGCTTCGGATTTGAGCAGCGCAGGTTCGTTAGCTTCGATCTGAGGTTCGGTTTGATCTTCTTCTTCGAATTCTCCTAAGTACCAGGCGTCGTCGCCGAGGGAGGTGTCGGCTGCACCCGCAGGGTCGATGACGACTCGTTCCGGACGCGGCTCGAATTTTGTGCGGCGGAGGTTGATCGAGGCGGTCTGGAGTCCGTAGAAAAGGAGTGCGGCGGTGCGGTGGTCGACTTGACCGGTGAGAAGCATGCGCATGGTTTGCATGAGGGCGACCTGGATCGAGTTAGCGTCTTCGAGGACGGGCAGGTCCAGGGCGTACGAATCGCAGTTACTGTCACGGCGGGCCTGGTTGGCGGTGAGCTCGATGCGTTGCATCTGCCATCGCTGGTGGAAGTGACATAGGTTAAGTTTTCGGAGGGCGGGCGAGCCACACTGGACTCCGTTGACCTTGATGTGGTGGCAGCGCTGGATGGTGGGCGGATAGTTGAATTCCGAAATTCGAGTTTTCATTTTGACATACCCCCTCCCCCCTCCCCCCTGATCTTTTGGAATCATGGAGTTAGGCGGGGACTATAGTTGAAATCTTTGAATCCAAAGGGGATGCGGGCAAAATATAGATAGCAGTGGAGTTATCAGTTATATGTTATGAATTGCAAGTTATAAGTTGTAAGCCGCATTCTCTCTGGTCGTATAACTCAAGGCTAGCGAGATTGGAAGTTGAGAGTCAATGTTATTCGTGAAATGTTGAGGAGGCGGGGTTCCGAAATGGGAGGGGTGAGTTCTTTAGGGCCGTAACGTGCGGCAGTCTCCTCCGAAAAGCGGAAAAGCGCGACCGGCGTAGGTTGTGACTTATCAGTTATGTGGGCTTGCGAGATGGCATCCCTTAAAGCGGGAGCCCGAAAGTGCTCACTTTTCCGAAGGGCCACTCGGAACCCGCGGGAAGTTGCGCACCCCCGGGTTATTTTGCATTTAGGGTTATGGGGGACGTCGGCTACCCGCCAGCCTAAGTATGGCATTTCCCTTATCTAGACGATAGTATCGGCCATTCCATGAGATGCCACGAGATAGCGGCAAGCAACGTGGTTATTCCAAAACTCCATATCGCGACGCTGACAGTGCCATGCACGTAGTTGGAAACTTCCAGGATGACGGCAACATGGTAGAGATAGAAGGTATAGCTGATGCGACCTAAGTATCGAGCCGGCCAAGAAGCTAAGGCCGAATGAAATGGCCCTCTCTGTTTGCCGAGCGCAACGATAAGCACTCCACCGAGAAACAACGCGCTGAGAGAATAGCCTAACGAGTTAAACAGCGGGCTATTGGCGCTGGTGCGAAAGGAGGGAATGAAACAGAGAAGCACAAAGAGGATTGCGCTAAGAAATGACGCCCAAATCGCCAGATGTCGCGCCTTAACTATCCATGTCGGATCAACAATCTCTGACACGGCGATTAGCGCTCCTATAGCAAGCGTATCTGCACGGAAGAGCGTCAGGCTATAAATCGGGAAATGATCTGGAAAAAAGGGGGTTGCGCAGGCACGAGCAATTGGCGATAAAACCACGACACCCAGGGCAACCCGTCGAAGCGCCTTGTGGCTGCAAACCAAAACGACGACCGGCCATAAAAGGTAGAACTGTTCTTCTACAGCCAGGGACCACAGGGGAGTGAACGCCTCAGGTGCGTTCTTGTGAAATGCCACAGCAATATTAGCAAGGAAAAATAAGTACCAATACCAAATTCGAGACCAATGGGTCGCGAAGAGAAAACCGCAGACGAGCAAAAAAACGCCATAAGGGGGCAGTATTCGCCGTGCCCTCCGGATGTAAAAAGGCTTCCAGTATCCCTTCTTTGCGGGTCTGTTTAAGTCGGATAAGAATGCGGGTTATCAAATACCCGCTAAGAACAAAGAATAAATCCACTCCAATCCACAACAGAGGAATGTGAAGAGCATGAGTCGAGAAGACAGCCAATATTGCTATGGCGCGAAGGCCATCTAACTGGGGAATGCGCTGCACGCTCAAGGATTCTACCGCAGCGCTCTACAATGGCTGCGCGGGAGAGGACCATAGGCGACGGCAGTGTATCGAATTCATGGAAGAATATTTCACTAAAACCGCGGGAAGTGCTCCCCTGGCGACCCTTATTTCGGTGAGTAGGTTCTGACCTCCAGACCGCCAACCCGTTCCACGCGTTCAGGGTTCAGCCACGACACTAGTCGCTCTTGCGAAAAGAGCGGATTCGAGGCGCGGTCAACGACGACAATTTTGGGAAACCTTCCAAAAAACGCCATGACTTTCGGATCTGCTTTTTCCACCTGTTCCAATGGGCCAAGTAAGTCTTTCTCGATGTCCCTTACGCCATCCTGCTGCTCAGAGGGAGAGCACGACGTCGCTTCAGCCCAGTATCCGAGGGCATACATCAATCCCAGATGCGACATTTGACGGTCAACGAAATATTTTTCTTGATCCTCTGGAATTAGCAAGTACCATTTTGCAACTCCCAGATGCCACGTTTGAGAAGAAGGCCTGAGTGGCGTTCCGCCGGTCCAAAGGGAAGAGCAGAAGCCACGGACTGACTGGGAATCCGCAAGCTCTCGAACATCGGGAAATTTTCCGGAAACAAATACATGGCAACAAAGCTCATTCTTTTATCGGGACATCAAGCCCTCAGTTTTGCCCTCTTTTTCCGAGAGGTAGCCGCGGTCCGTCCTGCATTAGTCGTGCTGCGTCGAACCGGATCGGTCATTGTCCGTTACATTCGTGGATTGGCGCGTGGTGGGCGGTGCGCTTGAATGTTTGATCCTTGCGCTTGGATTTACTCAGCGTTTTGAGAGTTGAGTTTGCGTCGGCGCTTGTGGATCAGGGATTTTGTTTGAGCGTCGGTCGGCGGCGGCAATTCTGGGTTGGGTCCGTGGAAAAGCCTTTTTACCACAGGGTACACGGAGGTACACGGGGGAAAAACGGTAGATCGGAAGTCTAGCCGTGGTGACATGTTCCCAACGCAGTCGGCTCTAGCGAGCAGTTTTGAAGGCAACAAGGGGGATTCCATCGTTAAGGTCTTTAACGATAAGGGCTAATTGATGAACGGATTTGGGGCTACTTGTTTGGCTACTTTTAGGTTGCTGGAACTGCTGTTGAGTCGAGTTTTTGGGATGAAAAGCAAAAGCAAGAACAAGGGCGAGCGGACAAGAGTGTCCGCTCTACACGGAATTCTGAAGCGATCGGGTTCGGTGGGAGCGGGTCGGGCTTTATTGTGGGCTCGACATGTGTCGGGGTCTCAGAACTATCCGCATCGTCTTACTCTTGCCCGCATCTAAACCTTGACAGTGATTCGCTCAGGTTATAACATGGCTTCGAACGCAATCGTTATTTCGTTGATTTATAAGCACTTATTTTGAGGAGGGTGGATATGGGGAAGATTATTGGGATTGATTTGGGGACTACCAACTCCTGCGTTGCGGTAATGGAAGGTGGGGAGCCTAAGGTGATTCCGAATGAAGAAGGTGGCAGGACTACGCCTTCGGTCGTCGGATTTACTAAGACTGGAGAACGGCTGGTTGGGCAGGTCGCCAAGCGGCAGGCGATTACCAATCCGGAGAATACGGTTTTCTCGATTAAGCGTTTTATGGGACGGCGCTTTGATGAGGTTAGCGAAGAGTTGAAGATGGTCCCTTATAAGGTGGAGCGAGATGGCGACAATGTTGCGGTGATGGCGCAGGGGAAGAAGAACACTCCGCCAGAGATCTCCGCGATGATCTTGCAGAAGTTGAAGAAGGCGGCGGAAGACTACCTGGGCGAGAAGGTGACGGAAGCGGTCATCACGGTGCCCGCCTACTTTAATGACGCGCAGCGGCAGGCTACGAAAGATGCCGGCAAGATTGCCGGGCTTGATGTAAAGCGAATCATCAACGAGCCGACGGCGGCCGCATTGGCGTACGGGCTCGACCGGGGTAAGGACGAGACGATCGCCGTGTATGACTTTGGCGGCGGAACGTTCGATATTTCGGTGCTGGAAGTTGGTGAAGGCGTCATCGAGGTGAAGGCCACGAATGGCGACACGCACCTTGGCGGCGACAACATCGATCAGAAGCTGGTGGATTGGCTGATTGATGAGTTCAAGAAGAATGAAGGGCTTGATCTGCGCGGCAAGGGGAACGAGATGGCTTTGCAGCGTCTGCGTGATGCGGCGGAGCGGGCGAAGATTGAGCTTTCGACGACGATGGAGACGGAGATCAATCTGCCGTTTATCACGGCGGACGCGGGCGGACCGAAGCACCTGGTGATCAAGCTGACTCGCGCGAAGCTGGAATCGATGGTCGAAGATATCCTGCAGCGCTCGGTTGGTCCGTCGAAGCAGTGTTTGAAGGATGCGGGCGTTGACGCTTCGAAGATCAATGAAGTGGTGCTGGTCGGCGGGCAGACGCGTATGCCTCGGATCCAGCAGATCGTGAAAGATCTGTTTGGAAAAGAGGGGCACAAGGGCGTCAATCCGGATGAAGTGGTTGCGATCGGTGCGGCGATTCAGGGTGGCGTGCTCGGCGGCGAAGTGAAGGATCTGTTGCTTTTGGACGTGACTCCGCTGACGTTGTCGATTGAGACGCTGGGCGGCGTGGCGACGGCGATGATTCCGAGGAATACGACGATTCCGACGAAGAAGACGGAAACGTTTTCTACGGCGGCGGATTCGCAGACTTCGGTTGAGGTGCATGTGCTGCAGGGGGAACGTCCGCTGGCAGCGCAGAACCGGACGCTGGGCAAATTCCACTTGACTGGCTTGCCGCCTGCTCCGCGGGGGATTCCGCAGATCGAAGTGACGTTCGATATTGACGCGAATGGCATCTTGAACGTGACGGCGAAAGACAACGCCACGGGCAAGGACCAGAAGATAACTATTACCTCGTCTTCGGGTTTATCCAAAGAAGAGGTCGAGCGCATGGCGAAGGAAGCAGATGCGCATTCGGCGGAAGACAAGACGCGGCGCGAAGAGATTGACTCCAAGAATCAGCTCGACTCGATGCTTTACAACGTTGAGAAGATGCTGAAGGAACATGGGGACAAGATCTCGGGCACGGAGCGTGGAGATGTCGAGAACGCGTTGGCGGACGCGAAGAAGGCCATCGAAGCTGGTGACAAGGCTGCGATGGATTCGGCGCGAGAGAAGCTGACAACGGCATCGCACAAACTTGCGGAGCAGATGTACAAGGCGACGCAAGCCGCTCCTGGCGGAGCACCGGGGCACGGTCCGGTTGATGGACCGGACGGAGCTTCGAGCAACGGCGCGGGCGCAAGTCACGAAGAAAAGAAAGATGAAGGCGTGATTGACGCGGAATATGTAGATGTCGAAGACAAAAAATAATTGACGACGGAGTTGATTGTGCGGAATGGGGACGCGAGTTGCGTCCCCATTTGCATCTAATAAAAGAGTGAGGGATGGCGGCTGATTTACAAATTGTTACGGGCCAGAAAGAGGGACAAGTGAGATTCGAAGTGAATGGACAGATGTTTTTCGTGAACTTTGTTCCGGAGGAAGGACGCTGGTTCTGCTACGCTCCGACGGACACGGGGCTGCAGAAGATTCCGGTGTCGGTGGACGCTTCTCCATTTCAAGCCTTCACGGTGCAGGTGGATGAGCAGGCTAAGGAAGTGGTGAACTAAGCTCTCGACGCTTGGGGGAGAGTAGAACACGCTGGCGTGGGTGGAGAGAACTCCCCGCGGCGGCGGTGGTTGAGTTAGCGGAGTTGGGGTCTTTCGACTACACAGGGTGAGCGGCATTGCCGCTCACCCTGTTTCGCTCAAGACGACAGTTGTTTTAAGATGACGGAGTTTTTTAGATCTTTGATTTCCGCACATCGTTTCTAACTCAATTAAAATAATGGCATCCTGAGCGGAGTCAGCGCTTCACGAAAGTGAAGGGCTTACGGAGTCGAAGGACTGCGTACTTGTGTGACGTGAGATGAACCGCGCCGGGCGTTCTGAAGATGCTCTGAGTTCCGCAATTGAGGGAGCAGATTAAGGATCACAAGTATTGGGTCTACATCGGCGCTCGCACGGGAACTCTCTACATCGGAATGACGAATAATTTGTATGTGCGGATGCAGCACAAAAGTGGGGAGTTTGACGGGTTCTCGAGCAAGTATCACTGCAATCGGCTGGTGTATTGGGAGGGCTTCGAGGAAGTGCTCTCGGCGATTGACCGAGAGAGAAGCAGTTGGAGGGATGGCGGCGATCGAAGAAGGACAACGAAATAAGACGCGCGTTGCGGAACGCTGGATGGCAGAATAAAAGCGGTCACGGTACAAAACAGGAATAATGGCGACTCAAACCAAAGATAAAGATTATTACGGCGTGCTTGGCATTAAGAAGTCGGCGTCTACGGATGACATCCGCAAGGCGTTTCGTAAACTTGCGCGTAAATATCATCCGGACGTGAATCCGGGGGATAAGTCGGCGGAGGAGAAGTTTAAGACGTTGTCGGAGGCTAATGAAGTTCTTAGCGATCCGAAGAAACGGAAGATTTACGACCAGCTGGGATTTTATTCGGACAACATCGATCCGGCGACGGCGGATGCATATGCACGGGGGGGTGGGCAGCCGGGCGCGGGAGATTTTTCTGGCGGGTTTCCTGGAGCGGGGCGGCCGGGTGGAGCCGGTAACGTTGATTTTGGCGGCTTCGACTTTTCGGATCTCTTTGAGGGCGGGCGGGGCGGAGGGCGGCGTCCTGCTACTCCACCGGCGGGCGGAGGGGGCGGTTTTCGCGATATCTTTTCGAATATCTTCACCGGTGGCGGACGCGAACCGATGGGCGATGGGCCGGAGCCAGGGTCGGATCTTGAGTATCAAGTTAACGTTCCTTTCTGGACAGCGATTCGCGGCGGAGTGATGAAGTTGAATATTGCGCGACGCGAAGTGTGTGCGCACTGCCATGGGAATGGAACTCTGGAGGCTCCGGGAGAATGCCCGCAGTGTCACGGCAAGGGGACGGTTGAGCAGACGGGCGGGCGGATGAAGTTTAATGTGACGTGTCCGCGATGCCATGGGACGGGGAAGAATATTGCTACGTGCCCGGTTTGCCATGGCGATGGAAGTGTGGAGCGCACGGATCCACTTGAGATTCGGATTAAGGCGGGGACGCGCGACGGGCAGCGGATTCGGATTCCGGGCAAGGGTAACGCGGGATTGCGCGGCGGCGGGGTTGGCGATCTCTACGTGATTATTCGGATGGGCGAGCATCCTTTATTTCGGCGGGCGGGCGATGACATTCAGATTACGGTGCCCGTAACCGCTGTCGAGGCTGCGCTTGGCTCGAAGATTGAAGTGCCTACGATTGACGGGCGAAGTGTGCTAAAGATTCCTCCGGGGACGCAGTCGGGACAGAAGCTGCGGTTGCGGGAGAAGGGCGTACCCTCGGCGACTACCGACGGGGTGCGCGGGGATGAGATTGTTGAAGTGAAAATTACTGTGCCGATGCCTCGGGACGAGAAGACGAAAGAGTTGTTGCGGGAACTGGCCAAGTTGAATCCTGAGGATCCGCGGGAAGAGCTTTGGGGGAAGGTCTGAGTCAAAGGCTTTTTACCACAGGGTACACGGGGGAACACAGGGGAAAGCAAAACCGGGTTTGGGCTTGCCGGGTTTAGGCTGACCGGGTTTAGGCTCACCGGGTTTAGGCTCACCGGGTTTAGGCTCACCGGGTTTAGGCTTACCGGGTTTGTGCTGACCGGGTTTGAGTTCGTCGGCCCTGAGCAATACGCCCATCGTGCCTTCAGCACATGCGCGCCTTATTTCACAATCCGCACCTTTCGATGACCGTCCGCGACGAAGGATAGGCTCTAAGGTTTACCCTGTGGTCCTCTGTGTACCCTGTGGTTAGCGGTTAGCGGGTTTGCCTTTCCCAATTCCATCCGTCCACCATCCGCTTGATCCCATCTTTTAAGTGGGCTACATGGAAATTAATGAGCAGGCCTACGTTTTTGCCACTCAAGCGAAGGTAGGACAGGAGTTGAGCCTCGTGCACAGGATGGATTTTTTCCACGCACTTGACCTCGACGATTACCAGATTTTCGACTAGCAGATCGATGCGATAGCCTATTTCTAACTTCTCTTTTTCGTAAATTACCGGCAGTCCGACTTGCGTGTCTGTGTGGAAGCCGCGTTTACGCAGTTCGTGGGCTAAGCAGACGCTGTAGGCGCTTTCCAATAGACCTGGACCCAGAACGGAATGGACTTTCATCGCGGAATTGATGATTGCGCCGGAAACTTTATTGACGTGAAATGTGGGCACTGCCGACAGGCTTGCCATACAATTTGCTCCCTTACAGGAGACTTTTATCAGGCACGCTTGCTGGAGTCTGTGACGCTCAGGGGTGCTTGCTGGTGATGAAACGATTGGATCGACGATCGAAGCATCGTGATGGATTGCATTGGGATCGTCGAGTGACGGCAGGTTCAAACCATGCCGCCACTCTCGTCTGGTTATTTTTTGCTGGGATCGTCGGCCGCGTTTACGTAGTTGAACTTGATGGGTGAGATTCCGTGCACCTGGACTACCACTTCGCCGGATGCCATCGCGTAGTGATGCATGTCGGGATCCATGTAGGCGAAGCTGCCTGCAGGAAAGGTCATCATCTTTGATTCGTCGAATTTGTCGCCCATTCCAACTTTGAAATTACCTGAGATTACGGTCACATTTTCGCGCTTCGGATGGAAATGAGGGGCGAGTTTGAATCCATCTGGCATCTTGATGCGGAGGGTAAAGTCTCCCGAATTCGCCATTGGATCGCCCTCGATGACAGCGACCTGAGCGCCTGCGGCGAGAAACGGCGGCGGCGGTCCCCACTTGACCTGATCGGGAGTGAACGCGTTTTGGGGCTTCCCCGATTGTGCCAGCAATATTCCGGCACAGCAGACAATTGCGAGCATTATTTTTTTCAATTTCATATTTTCTCTCTCCCAGACTAAAAGATTTTGATTTTCAGATTTGTAATTTATACAGGGACGGCAGCAACGAAGCGAGAGGCTTGCCGGTGCTGGTTTGACGACGCTGCGGGGCTTGCTGGCAAATCGTCTCCATCAATGCCCCTAGGGCAAAAAAGTTTGAGAAATTTCTTGCATCTCTTTGGATTTGCCGTAATCTCAAACGTGCGAACTAACTTTACCGACATGTCCGGGAAAACGCTGTTACCCGGGAGCCGCGAGAATCATTTTCAAGGGAGACGCGGTGGTGAGAGTGAGTCGCTTGAGGAGGAAGCCATAGAAATTGGCGACAGCTACCGCACCCACTAACCTTCCGCAGACCGCGCGTCCCGTCAATCCGACGCTCCGCACCCCTAAGAAGAAATCGATTCGGCTCACGCTGTGGCCCCTGGTCGCGGCGACGTTTTTCATGGTCTCAGGTGGAACCTATGGCACGGAAGACATCGTGCACGGGGCCGGATATCTGAAAGCGATTTTGATTCTGTTGATGACTCCTGTGCTCTGGAGCCTGCCAACGGCGTTCATGATCGGCGAACTGTCTAGCGCGTTGCCCTTTGAGGGCGGCTACTACGCCTGGGTGCGCCGAGCGATGGGAAATTTCTGGGGCTTTCAAGAGGCGTGGCTGTCGCTGACCGCGTCGATTTTTGATATGGCGATTTATCCCACGCTATTTGTCGCTTACTTGACGCGAATATTTCCGTGGTTTCAGGAGAGCCATCGCGGCGTGGCGGTTGCACTGGGAGTTGTCATTCTATGCGCGCTGCTCAACATCCTGGGTGTGAAGGTCGTGTCGACGACTTCACTGTGGTTGTTCTTCGCCTTGTCGGCGCCGTTCGCGGCGATCATCCTGTTGGCTCCCTTTAAGTTGCACGCGCTTGCCAATGCCGTGACCAAACCCACGACTTCGAACGTCGATATTCTCGGCGGCTTGTTGATCTGCATGTGGAATTACATGGGATGGGACAACGCCTCTACAATTGCGACAGAAGTCGAACGCCCGCAGCGGACTTATCCGCGCGCGATGCTGGTTGCGGTGGCGATTGTCTGCGTCACTTATGTTCTGCCATTTGCGGCGATGTGGATCACCGGACTTCCGGCTAGCGCTTGGGAGACAGGAGCTTGGGCGGACGTCGCGCAGCTTATGGGCGGACCCGTGCTTCGAATAGCGTTGGTTGCGGGCGGCATGTTGAGCGGCTTTGGCATGTTCAACGCGCTCGTCATGAGCTACTCACGGCTGCCACTGGCAATGGCGCAGGATGGCATGTTGCCAAAAATCTTTGCCAAGCTGCACCCGAAGTCTCGCGCCCCCTGGGTCGCAATCATCGCGCTCGCCGTCGGCTGGGGTCTGGCTTTGAATCTTGGCTTCGAGCGGTTGGTGACGCTCGATATCATGATCTATGGTGCCAGCCTGACGCTCGAATTTGTAGCGTTGATTGTGCTGCGCATTCGCGAGCCGGAGTTGAAACGTCCGTTTCGCGTGCCGGGTGGGCTGTTTGGGGCGATCGCGGTTGGAATCCCTCCGGTGCTGCTGTTGGGATTTGCGATTGTACGCAGCGAGCATGAAGTTGTGCTCGGCATGAGTTCGTTCTTGTTTGCGCTCATTATTGCGGGCGGCGGAGTGGTTGTTTACTTCGTCAATCGGGCGCTGAAGCCTGAGGGGTGGAAACCGGCTGCTCGTGGGAATCCGGAGTCGGTTGGTTTGGCAGAGATCGTGTGATCTGTCTGTCTGTAGAGACGCGGCTTGACGCGGCTCTGACCTATACACAGCCCTTAAAGGGGCGCGGTGTTGATCGTCAGCGGTATCGCTGAAGCGATACCCTGATACGAAGCGTAAATCGCACACTTGCCGAAAATTGCACGCCGAAAGTTGCACGCCTAAGGTTGCCCACCTAAACTTGGCTGCCTCGCTACGTCACCCGCGGCGGTTGAAGCTACATCTAACGCCCACTTCTTCGCTCCGGCTTCCGGGCAAGCTGTTATAGAGTAGTAATCAACAGCGATGACGAAGCGTAAATCCAAGGGCGCGTACATGATTTCGGCGGTGGCGGAGATGTATGAGATTCATCCGCAGACTTTGCGGCTTTATGAACGGGAAGGGCTGCTCAAGCCTAGCCGCACCGAGGGAAATACACGGCTTTATACGGATGAAGACTTGCTGCGGCTGGAGTTTATTCTTTCCCTCGCTCGGGATCTCGGGGTAAATATCAGCGGCATCGCGATCATCCTGCAAATGCGGGAGCGGATGGAAGAGATGCAGCATCAGATTCAGGACTTCGTGCAATACATCCAGCACGAGGTGCTGGCTCGCGCTTCGGCAGCGGCCGATCCGGCCCGTGGAGCTATGGTGCCATTGCGACGATCGGTCACACCGCCCACTGAGACTTCCCGTCGCAAGGATATGAAATAGTTGGTTTTCGGCTTTATTTAGCTTCGCTGGCTGGCTCGCGCAGTTATATTTGTGGTTCCCCTGTAAAAGATTGTCCTTTGAGCAACCCAACTAGCCTCCCAAACCACTAACCTCTAGCCATGCCGTCCGAAAAAGGCTTGGACGCTTCGGGCATGCGCCTGTCCGCAGCGACCGACCAGAGAAATCGAACAAATAATAAGAGGTTAAACTTGAGCCTCGAGGCGGAACGATCCGGGCTTGCGATGGTTCTCCATTGCCAAGGCAGAGTTATCTTCAGGAACGAGGCTCGCCAATTGTCGGCGATTGTTTCCGACGTCCTTCCCCGTTCGCAAAGGATGATTGTCGATCTGGCTGGTGTGGATTCCGTCGATCAAGGCGGGTTAGGCGAATTGGTTCTGACTCAGCTTTGGGCTGAGGCTTCCGGATACAAGCTCCTCTTTGCCAGTCCAAAAAAAGCGGTGCGCCATCTTTTCGAGATCACTCACGTTGCGCCAATTTTCGATATTTATCCGAGCGTCGCGGAAGCAATGGCGGCGATGGCGACTACCCGCGCCTAGTCAAGATCTTCCGTGTTTCTTGGCGTTAACTTCGGGTTCGTTCCAGCCAGCGTTTTTGTCGTTTAGCGTTTTTGTCGTTTAGCGTTTCTCTCGCTGGAAGGAATAACGCCCGCCCTTTTCTCTCGCCACTTGCTCAGCAACTTTAAGGAACGCGCTGCCTGCGTGCGACAAATTTGACTCGTGCCGGTAGACAAGCCGCAGTTTCCTTTGAAAGTGCAAATCGCGAACTGGAACTCGAACCAGATCTCCGCGACTGAGTTCGTCCTGCACGCTGATCTCTGGAACTAATGCCACGCCTTTTCCCATGCCCACGAATCGCGTGATGGCCTGGAGCGTGGGAAGTTCGACGTCCATGTGGAGGGGAGTTTTGTGGCGGCGAAATGCCTCGATCACTTTGTCTTTGTACGGAGAGGCAACGATGTGGGCGACGAAGGATTCCGCTCCCAATTGCCGGACGCTGACTTCGCCGGCCGTGGCGAGCGGGTGGTTGGGAGGAACGACAAAAGCGAGCTCGTCGAGATAGACGACGACTGAGCGCAATTGCGGCTCCTGCGGATCATAAGAGAGGACGCCCATTTCCACATTGTGTTTCAGCACATCGTCAGGGATCTGGCTGCCGAGCGACCTGCGCACGGTGATTTTTATGGTTGGGTGAAGGCGGCGAAATTCTCCCAATACCGGCAGCAGATAAAGAGCGGTGAATTCGTTGGCGGCGATTGTGACTTTGCCTTTTTGCAACTCGCGCATTTCGACCAGAGCGGTCTGGGCATCCTGGCGAAGGTTGATGAGCTTTTCGGCGTACTCCTGGAGAACGCGTCCGGCGTCGGTGAGGACGCCTTCGCGCGACGATCGGTCGAAGAGCGGTTCGCCTATTTCCAGCTCCAGTTTGCGGATGGTCTGGCTGACGGCCGATTGCGTGCGAAAGAGCTTCTCAGCGGCGCGGGAGAAGCGGTGCTCGCGGGCGACGGAGAGGAAAACTTCGAGTTGGGAGAGGTCCATGGGTTTCTTTTCACCTTAGAGCAGACTCTTCTGATTTCAACGCCTGAGGTGGTGCGGGCGAGACGCCCGCACGACAGCCGCCGAGGACGGCGGCGCTACGAAAATCGAAGCTGGGGTAGAGCGAGCGTACGCTGGGAAATCTTCAAGCCTGAATCCTAATAATGTTGGGATATGCATTAGGCAGGCTTATAGTATCGTTTTTTCTAATGATGTTGTAAAGATAATAATCTTTTCTTCAACCTCTTCCTGCCGATAAAGTAGAGACACGAATTTCCCAGGGGGTATTGCATGGATCGGCCGCGCATCATCATTTTTGACACCACGCTTCGCGATGGAGAGCAGTCTCCCGGTTGCAGCATGAACGTGCAGGAGAAGCTTCGCCTGGCCCAGCAACTGGACCGTCTTGGCGTGGATGTCATTGAAGCCGGATTTCCGATTGCTTCAGACGGCGACTTTGAAGCGGTGAAGCGAATTGCGAACTCGCTGCGGCGTCCGATCATCGCCGGATTGGCACGCGCTTGCGTGGGCGATGTCGATCGCGCGTGGGAAGCTTTGAAGGGTGCGGCACACCCGCGTATTCATATTTTTCTGGCTACTTCTGACATTCACTTGAAGTACAAGCTGCGAATCACGCGTGAGCAATGTTTGGCTCAGGCGCGCGAAGCGGTCCGTCACGCGAAGACTCTATGCGAAGACGTCGAGTTCTCGCCGGAAGACGCGACTCGCACTGATGTTCCCTTCTTGTGCCAGATTGTCGAAGCGGTGATTGAGGCGGGCGCTACCACGGTCAACATTCCGGACACGGTGGGCTTCTCGATGCCTGACGAGTACGGACAGTTGATTCGTACGTTGTACGAAAAGGTGAAGGGGATCGAAAAGGTGGTTGTCTCCACGCACTGTCACAACGATCTTGGGCTGGCGGTTGCAAACTCGCTGGTCGCAGTGCAAAACGGAGCACGGCAGGTTGAATGCACAATCAACGGCATCGGGGAGCGCGCGGGCAACGCTGCGATGGAAGAGATTGTGATGGCGATGCGGGTCCGTCCGGATCGCTATGCTTTTGAGACCTCGATCGCGAGCGAACAACTTTTCGCGGCCAGCCAGATGCTGGCGGAGATCACACGCGTTCCAGTGCAACCGAACAAGGCGATCATCGGGCGCAACGCTTTTGCGCACGAAGCGGGCATTCATCAGGACGGCGTTTTGAAAAATCCTTTGACGTACGAGATCATGACGCCGCAATCGGTGGGAGTGCCGGATTCGCGCCTGGTATTGGGCAAGCATTCTGGACGTCACGCGCTTGCGTTGCGCTGCGAACAGCTCGGACATCAATTTGAGCGTCGCGAACTTGATGAGGTCTACCGGCGGTTCGTGATTCTTGCCGACCGAATCAAGAAAGTTCAGGACAGCCATCTGCTTGAACTGATCCAGGATGTGAGCAGCGGAATGGTCAGCAACAGCGATGTCAGTGGCGGCCAGAAAAGAAAGTTTCCGCCTGCCACGGCAAACTTGCATCAGCCGCGAGCGGCTTCGGCGGCGGCGGGCGCCGGTTCGGGCGAACCGTATGCCGCGAATGGCGAGCAGGCGCAGGTCGTAATTCCCTTCTCCGAACATCACGCAGAGCAGGAAGACTACCTCTGGGGCGTCTGACCTTCTCACCACGAATGTGAGAGCCAGACTGGCAATTCGGGCAATAAAAATGTGGTTTCCAGTCTGGAATTCCCTGAACGGTTGATCTTCACAGGTCTTCTTCGTATATTCTGCCGGAAGAAAAACAAACTTATGCAAGTCCATGTCATTTCTCTCCCCGGCGATGGCATTGGTCCTGAAGTTATTTCGCAGGCGATTCGCGTTTTGGAAGAAGTCGCCAGTCGTTTCGGGCACCAACTGTCGATAGATGAAAAAGAAATCGGGGGCGCCGCGTTGAAGAAGTTCGGCAACCCCCTGCCTGATTCCACGATACAAGCTTGCCTTCGATCAAAAGCCGTGCTGCTGGGGGCCGTCGGCAGCCCTGAGTTTGATCGCAATGCTCGAGAGCTTCGTCCAGAGACGGGGCTTTTGCGCTTGCGCCAGGAGTTAGGCGCTTTTGCGAATCTTCGTCCAGCGGTCTTCTACGAGTCGCTTGCGGATCGTTCACCACTGCGTGAAGAAGTTGTGCGGGGCACGGACATGCTCATTGTGCGCGAACTTCTCGGCGGTTTGTATTTTGGAGAGCCGCGGTCGATCGAGCAATCTCCGGGTGCCAGAGTCGCGATCAACACCATGAGTTACACCGAGCCGGAAATTGAGCGCGTAGCTCGAATCGGGTTTCAACTGGCGCAGACCCGGCGCCGGCAATTGTTGTCGGTCGACAAAGCGAACGTGCTGGAATGTTCGCGGTTGTGGCGTGAGGTTGTGACCCGCGTGGGACGGGACTTTCCGGACGTGCAGCTTGCTCACATGTATGTCGACTCGGCCGCCATGTCGCTGGTGTTGAAGCCAGCGTCGTTCGACGTGATCCTCACGGAGAACATGTTTGGCGATATTCTTTCGGATGAGGCCGGGGGCGTGGTTGGCTCGCTCGGGTTACTGGCGTCCGCCAGCATTGGCGGACTGGTGGGGCTTTATGAGCCGGTGCATGGGTCGGCTCCGGACATCGCCGGGAAGGGGATTGCGAATCCGTTGGGAGCAATTCTTTCTGTGGCCATGATGTTGCGGCATACCTTTGATCTGCAGAAAGAAGCGGAGAGCATCGAGGCAGGCGTGGCTGCTGCTTTGAAGGCGGGTTTTAGAACGCCGGATCTGGCAGCTCAGGGGGAACGCAGTATGAGTACGTCGGAGATGGGCGGCAAGGTCGCAGAGTTCCTGCGCGAGAGAGCCTCTGCTGGAGACTCGGCCTCATCATGACGCAGGTGTCGGACGAACGGGAGGGCGTAACTGCCGCTCTCAGAATTGGGTGCGCGCTGCCGGCTTCTATTTACAAGAGCTTTAACCACAGGGTACACAGAGGGACACAGGGTAAAACGATCGCTGGTGGTTTTTGGTTCTTGCGCTCAGCCTATAGTTTTTCGTGGGCGGTCACAACGCTCTGGTCGTAGGCTCCGGTCATCGCATACCAGCGGATACGCAGGACTTCTCCAAACATCTTAATGCCGTCGCGCAGTGGATTGAGGCGCGTGCCTTCGCTGTGCGCCCAGACCACTGGGACTTCATCGACTCGCAGGCCAGCGCGATGAGCCAGGAAAAGAATTTCAGGATCGAAACCCCAACGTTCGATTTTCTGTAAGGGGAAGATGCGCTGCACGGCGCTGCGACGAAAGGCCTTGAATCCGCATTGCGTGTCGACGAATTTCATTCCCAAAACCATGCGCAGAACCATGTTGTAGATTCGACCGAAGGCCTGGCGATAGAGTGGCTGGCGTTCAGTTTGCAATTCAGTGTTCAACCAGCGCGAACCCATGGCCACGTCGGCGCCCTTATTGATTGCCGAAAGCAATTTTCCTGCTTCTTCGATGGGAGCAGAAAGGTCGGCGTCGGTGAAGAGGCAGATATCTCCGCGGGAGTGCAGCATGCCGTTGCGAACGCTGTAGCCCTTGCCGCGGTTGCCGGGATTTTCGATCAACAGTATCTCGGGGTGATTTTTCCCGTATTCTCGTACGACCTGCGCAGTGTCATCTTTCGAGCCATCGTTCACGACCAGAATCTCCACATCCCAATTCTGTTCATGGACGTAAGCGAGCAACTTATCCAGCGTAGGCCGCAGTCGGCTGCTCTCGTTGTAGGCGGGAATCACGATACTGTAGGTCAAGGTTCCTCCGTTAAGTTACGCCGCCAAACTGCGGCGACGGCCCAGCAAACCCATAAACTCTGACACCAATCGAGCATCCCAAAGGCCACTCTCCGCCTCGTGGCGCATGGTAATGGCGGCCTCTTCATGCCCAAATGCAGGCTTGTAGGGGCGGGCTGTGCGGAGCGCATCGTAGACGTCTACAACCTGCAAAATTCTGGCCAGAAGTGGAATTTCTTCGCTCTTCAGGCCGTCGGGGTAGCCGCTGCCGTCGGAGTGCTCGTGATGATGCCGGATGATCGGAAGCACCAGACGCAATGACTTCAAGGGATGGCAGATCGACTCGCCGGTAACCGGATGCTGCTTCATGATCTTCCACTCGGCTTCGGTCAGGTCGGTGCCTTTCTTCAAGATCTCGTCCGGTACGGCAATCTTGCCCAAATCGTGGAGAAACCCGCCCCGACGGAGCGCGAGCAGGGAGGCTTCCTCGAGGCCTAAATGGCGGCCCAAATCACTGGCATTCTGCGCCAAACGCTCACAGTGGCCTTCGGTATAAGGATCTCGCGCTTCCACGCTTAAACCCAAAGTACACAATACCGAGTCAACCGTTTCCAGTTCATCGGTAAACTCCTTTAGCTTGAGCAAGGAACTCACCCGAGCGAACATCTCTTCGGAGCTTATGGGCTTGGTCAGAAAGTCATCCGCCCCGGCTTCGATCCCCTTAAGGCGATCTTCACGGGCGGAGAGGCCGGTAATCATTACTATGGGAATCAGGCGGGTTTTGGGGTCTTCCTTCAGCTCGCGGCAAACTTCGTAGCCGCTTTTGCCGGGCATGACAACATCGAGGAGAATCAGGTCTGGTGGACGGTTCCGGACTTCGGCTTCTGCCGCCGCCGCGTTTTGGACCGCAACTGCCCTATAACCGCGGCTTTGCAGCATTTCCTTGAGCAAGGAGGCATTAGTAGCGTTGTCATCGACCACCAGAATTGAGTGCCTCCGGCGAGCCGTTAAGAGTTCTCCCACAAGAGAATAAGAGTTCGATTTCGGCGAAAGGGTTGTTCGCACGGCCTTTGGGGGAGACTCCATGAATCGACGCTCCTGATGCGGCGATGGTACCAACTCGTCAGGAAATTGCAACTGCGGGAAGCTGGAATGATTAACAAGGGTGGCTAGTTTCGGGCCCGTTCGCAAGCGGCGGCGTCCGGGGCGTCTCAGGCTTCCCCCAGACGCCTTGTCTGGCGCGCAATTCACCGATCTTTAACCGAACAGTGATCCGGTCGTAACACTTCACGATTAGGTTTACATTGTTCCGCCGCGAAGGGTTTTGATTCGTGTTCGTCAGCAATCGCTGGCGAGGTGCCAGTGCACGCGAGCGCTACTGAATCGGCGAGATTCGGCGGAAACTCTCTCAGTGATTGTGCTTCGGTGTCTCATTTTTCCCATTGACCTAACCCGGCGTGCTCTATGCGCAGCGTGTGTAAACGTCTCTTGGTCCGTCAATCCTCTGGCCAACAACTTTCAACCATCCCCTCAACCATTCCAATTAAAACAACGATCGATCAATTTCTGGAGACCACAATGAAAAACTTAGTTCCAGCTATTGTCCTACTCGCGGTATGTGCCGCCGCCGCGTTTGCGCAGGAAGGCCCGGTTCCAAAAGGCATTCCTCATCTCGACCATGTTTTCGTTATCGTGATGGAGAATCACGGTTTCAACGAAGTCATTGGAAATCCTAACGCCAAGTTTATTAACCAGTACGCACGTTCCGCGAACCTCGCGACCAACTACTACGCTGTTGGGCATCCCAGTTTGACCAACTATCTCGAAATCGTTGGCGGATCGAATTTCGGGGTTCGCAGCGATAATCCACCGGATTGGCACAGCTCATGCGCGTCGAACCTTGAAACCGGGATCCCGAATACTGACACTCCTGCCAGCCCGCCAATCTGCCCGATCGCGGGAGTTGGAAAAGACGCGGCGACTCCTGTTCTGGATTGCACTAATGAAGTGACCGGACCGCCTTGCGAAATCGACGTAAATGGTAAGGTTGGATACCGCGCTGACGCGGACACGCTTGGCATCTCGATCGCCGATCAACTGGTAGCAGCCGGGAAGACCTGGAAGAGCTACCAGGAAAATCTTCCCATGATTGGTCCCAACAAAGTGAATTACAGCGACGGCAATTTCAGCAACCTCACCGACTTCAGCAAGATCAAGCCGGTATTGAATCCTCCGCTGTCGAGCGCCGACATCGTTCAGCTGTATGCGGCGAAACACGATCCGTTCGTCTACTTCAAAGATATTCAGCAAGGCAACGACGCGTTGAACAGCTTTGCCAATATCGTTCCCTATGATTCGGCCAACGGATTGTGGTGGGACCTGGGATCGGCCGAACTGCCGAACTATTCATTCATCGTGCCGAACCAGTGCAACGACATGCATGGTCGCGGTAACAGCACTGCGTTCTGCCTTTATGATCCGGTCTCGAATGGCACACAGGCTGGCTTGAATCCGGCCCTCACCATCCTGGGCGACCAGGAAGTTGAGAAACTGGTGAAGGGCATTCATGCGTCGTCAGTATGGACTCGCGGGCGTAACGCCATCGTCGTGGTTTGGGACGAAAACGACTACAGCGTGCAGCCAATCACGAATCGTGTAGTCACGATCGTTGATACGAACTATGGCGTCCACGGAATCAGGAGTTCTGAGTTTTACACTCACTTCTCCTTGCTCCGGTCGATTGAAGGTGGGTTGGGACTTCCCTGCCTGAATCATGCCTGTGATGCGGGAACAAACACCATGACCGACATGTTCGCGGAGAACTAAGTCGGGCGGCGAGTGGTAGTGAAAAGAAGAAGGGCCGGAACAATCCGGCCCTTTTTTAATGAACGGTCGGAATGGCGGCCAGCGCTTTCGGGCCGGCGGTACGGACGCCTGCGCTGAGTTCCTTTTCCAGCAGTGAGAAGCGCTGAAAGATTCCGTGCAGGCGTAGAGCCATGTTACAGATGGCATCCGCCTGAGATTGCACGTTGGCGGGCAGGCCAGACTCGTGCGAAAGGAGCTCGGCATTGCCGAGCAGCGTGGTCAGGGCGTTGTTCACATTGACCCGCATTTCCAGCATGTAACGGCCGAGTGTGGCGTCGGCTTGAGCGGCTTGTGCTTGATTTTCAGCTTCATGGCTGCGCGACTCGGCGTGACGCCGGCGCACAATTTCGCGCCCGAGAAGTGCCGTAATCTCAGCCCAGACGGATGGCTCGCGATGCAAGAAGGTAATGATGGCTTTGACGGAGCAGAAGCCGAGGCCCTGATCGCAGTGGACAATGATGGAAGGCTTGCCGGCAGCGGCCAGAATTTTTGCCATTTGCTTTTGCGCGGAGCCCGGCGCGTCGTTGCACGCGTCTGCGATCGCCAGGTCGTAGTGGGCGGTATTGAGATCGCCTGCCAGTGTTGGATCCAATAGGACGAATTCGGGCGCGAGCGAGTTGGCGCTTCCCTGCGGCCACTTCGCCGTTAGTTCGCGCGCAAACGAGGGATCCGCTGACAAGATAAGAACAGTGGGACGATTCATTTACTTCTCTCTTGTCGAGTTAAGATCCCGAAGCGGTTACGCCCGAGGCAAGTGGAGCGTTTGGTTTTGTATTGTGGAGAGCGTCGTCAACCGCAGCCCGTAGGTCCACCAACATACGCAGCGGCTGGCCGGACGAATATTCGGCATGAAACATCACTTTCCAAGACTGACAAATCATGCGCAACCGGCTGATCGGCTCATCTGCGGAAAATTGGGCACGGCGGCAATCGACGGTTTTGACCCCGCGGCGCTCCAGGTCACGCAAGCCGTCGGTGATGGCGTTGAGATCGCCGTGCATGAGACGGAAGAAGGTCCTGCGAAGCATGAAACCAAATCGGGCGAAAGCGGCCATGGCTGCCGGCTCAAAATAATGCGCCGCGTTCTGCGTCTTGAGGCTGCGACCTTTCTCGAGCGTTCCACTGTGGAGAAGTTCACTTAAGCGACGGCACCGGAATGCCGAAGTCATGATGCCCTCGAGCGGAGCCAGCCATGACGGCAGCTGCGGCTGCTGTGCCCCCAAAACCGGCTCAAGCACCTGGGCCACGTAATCGAGATCGAGGTCGGCATCCTCCAGTTGGGAGGGCGCGCACAGCGAAAAATACTGGACCAGTAGATAATCCGTTTTATCGCGGTCGCTGCCAGACTTTACGTTTTTATGGATGTGATGCTGCAAGAGCTGGCGCAAGACCGCTTCATCGGCGAGTTGAGTGCTTTGCAAAAATTGTCGAAGCTGGTGAACCTGAATCTGCGAATCGACTTGCAGAAACCAAGCTGTAGCCTGCGCCACCTGTTCTGGCGAGGCGGCCGTGAAATCTTCCACTGGAGCGGTGGGAACGTCGATGACGAATTCGCGAACCAGCGCGGCGTAAATAGGTTGCAGGGCCGCGAGTGTGGCGGTCTGTTCCTGCACGGAGAGTTGAGAGAGGCTTTCTTCGGAGATACTCATGATTTCACAATCCAGTTGGGGACGTCTTTCAAAAAGCGGGCAGCGGCTACGGTTCGCTGCGGGTGGTATTGCACTGCGACGATGCAGGCTTCGGCGTGGAAGGTGCCGTCGTTGCTTTCAACGAGCACGCGGTCGGCGAATTCCAAGGGGCAGTCAACCGCAAACAAAATTTCTCGCGGCGTGCCGAACTCGATGACGGTGCTCTGCAAATAAGTCGGCCGCGTGTCGGTGCCGGGCTCCCCGTGCACGCCAGAGCGGCTCAGCTTAATTGGAATACGCACCGGAGTAGCGTCGGGAAAAAATTTCGCCAGACGCCCCACCAGATCGGGCTCAAGTGCGCGCGCAGTACCTTGTGTCGGCAATGTGTTACCTCTAAGTGGGCGAAGTCGAGTCCTCTCCCTTCCCGGTTTGGAAGCCCTGCGAGAAGACCCGCTGTCTGCCTTATCGGTATTTGAATGTGCATCCACGACTCCAAATCTTTGAAGGTCATGAACCTAAGAACAAGTGTAGGTAGCGGAGTGAGTTACGGTTACGACGGTGGTCAGCAAGGGCGGACATTTTCCTAACTGCGGAAATCTCGTCTCACTTTGAAACGATCTCATCTGGAATGCGAGACTGTTGGCGCAAATTGCGAAACAAGTTAGGGGATGGCGACGATTCGAAGGCTACTGCAGAGAGCTTGCGGCACGCGCCTGTTCGCCGTCGGCGATGCTGTAGCGCTTCAATTTGCGGTAGAGGGTGGCCCGGCTGATTCCGAGCATGCGCCCGGCCAGGGCCTTATCTCCTTTTACCTGAGAAAAAACGCGTTGAATGGTGGCGCGCTCGATATCTTCGAGATCGGTAGCTCGCAGTTCGCCTGGAGCCGGGAAAAATTCGGAGGGCTCATGCGTCTCGATTTGACTCTCCGCTCCTACGATTGCAGGAGGTAAGTCACAAATTTCAATCACGCGCTGGTCGGTTAAGGCGACGGCGCGCTCCAGACAATTTTCCAGTTCGCGAACATTACCCGGCCAATCATAGGCCATCAAAGCCTTGATCGCGTTTCCCGAGAGGGCAACGCCTCGTCCGGGGGCGAGGCGGTCGAGAAAGAATGCGGAAAGGATTGGAATGTCAGAGCGGCGATCGCGCAAGCAAGGCAGCGAGATGCTGACGACGTTCAAGCGGAAGTAGAGATCTTTGCGGAAAGTGCCGCGCTTGTACTCGGTATCGAGATCGCGATTGGTGGCGGCCATGATACGAACGTCGACTTTGACCTTCTGATTGCTGCCGACAGGGCGGACTTCTTTTTCCTGCAGGAAGCGCAGGAGCTTGGCCTGCATCTCGAGAGGAAGTTCGCCGACCTCGTCAAAGAAAATCGTTCCTGAGTCGGCCGACTGCAACAAGCCTTCCTTGGAACGCAGGGCGCCGGTGAAGGCGCCTTTTTCGTAGCCGAAGAGTTCGCTTTCGATCAAGGTTGGAACGAGCGATCCGCAATCTACAGCGACGAAGGGACGGTTGGCCATGGTGCCGCGGAAATGCAACGCGCGAGCGACGAGTTCCTTGCCGGTGCCGCTCTCGCCCGATATGAGGACGGGGGTGCGCGTGTCTTTCAAACGGGAAATGAGTCGCAGCACGTTTTGAATTCCGGGCGAAGTGCCGATGATGCCGTGGAGCGAGGTTTCCGTTTCGGACTTCTCGCGGAGGTAGAGATTTTCTTCTACCAGCCGGACTTTATCAGCCATGCGGCGCAGGAAAAGACGAAGTTCGTCGAGCGGCGAAAAAGGCTTGCCGATGTAATCGTAAGCGCCAAGCTTCATGGCCTGGACCGCCGTTTCAACCGATCCGTGTCCGGTCATCACCGCAACTTCGACGCGCGGGTGAGCGCGCTTGACGTGATCCAGAAATTCCAGCCCGGAGATGCCGGGCATCACCATATCGGTGAGAACCATGTGCACAAGTTGCTCGTCGAGCATACCGAGCGCCGCTTCCCCGCTCTCCGCTTCGAGACACATGAGGCCGAGGGATTCGCCCACAGTCATGCAAAGGCGGCGAATGGTCTGCTCGTCGTCAACGATTAAAAGTCGAATGCGTGAATCGTGAGTCATTGCGGCGGCCTACCCAAAGTTTTTTCGATGACAGCAATAAAATCGGCAACACGAAATGGTTTTTCAACGCAGGGTGCGCCCGTCTGTCCAAGCGTTGCGGCAGTTTCTTCGTTGGCGACGTCTCCGGTAATGAAAACGAGACGGCGCACGAGTTCGGGACGGTGCGTCGCAATCCAGGCATAGACCTGCGAGCCGTCGACGCCTCCGGGTGTTCGCATGTCGGAGACGACGCCGTGAAAATCGCCCTCTTCGAGCAAATAGAGGGCCGAGGCACCGGATTCCGTGGCCACCACGGTGTAGCCGTAACCTTCGAGAATCGCGCGGACCAGGGCCATTATCGCGGGTTCATCCTCAATTACAAGAACGGGAGCACAAGCGGGTTTTGCCGCTATCTGGGTCATTTTGGATGAACTCCTGCAACCGCCCCGAAAGTGGCGGTCTCGGATGCGACAGGAAGGCGGACGACGAAGGTGGCGCCTTCCGAGTCGGGATTGTTGTGACAAAGAATTTCGCCGCCGTGTTCGCGGACGATGCCGTAACAGATGCTGAGGCCGAGGCCAGTGCCCTTGCCGATGTCTTTGGTGGTAAAGAAGGGATCGAAAATTTTCTCGGAGTCGATGATGCCGGTTCCGTTATCGCGGAAAGAAATTTCGACAAAGGAATCGCTACCGGCACTCTCGACCTCAATGCGAGCCGGGCGCGAACCCTCGCGAACCGCGTCATAGGCGTTGTTCAGAATGTTAAGGAAGACCTGCTGAAGCTGATGCGAGTCGCCGATCACGGCGGGCAGCGAATCGTCGAGATGCTCAATTACCTGAATGCCGTGACTGATGAAGTCATAGGAGCGGAGATGCACGGTTCGTTGCAGGATGGAATTCAGCTGCACCGGCTTGCGTTGCGGCGGCATCTGCCGGGCGAAGCTCAGGAGGTTCTGCACGATCTGTTTGGTGCGTTGCGCCTCTTGCAGGATGACGCGGAGATCGCGGCGCGCGCTCTCGGGCAATTCGGGATTTTCCATGAGCAGGTCGGTAAATCCTAAAATTGCCGTGAGTGGGTTGTTTACTTCATGGGCCACGCCCGAAACTAGTTGTCCGACCGCCGCCATTTTCTCGGCGTGGATGAGCTTGGCACGCAGCATGGCGGAGTCGGTAACGTCGGTCATAACAACTACGACGCTGCTGACGGAGCCATCTTCACCGCTGATCGGGCTGAGGTTGATGGAAAATTGGCCGCTGACGCCGTCTCCTCGGATGAGCGGCATGTCAAAATTGTCGACCTGTTGTCCTCGAGCGACCGATGCGAGCGCGTCGTAGAGGGCGGCGCGTCGCGAAGGCACGCATAGGTCGGGAAGAGGATGGCCGACAATTTGGCTTTGCTGAAACCCGAGGCCGCTCCAGCGGCGATTGGCGTAGCTGATGATTCCATCGGTGTCGGTGACAAGAATCAGGCTTTGGGTGTGGCTTAGAATCTTGCCGGAGAAGTCGCGTTCCTTTTGCAGCTCGGTTTGCGATTGCCGGAGGCCGGTGATGTCGAGCATCAATCCGCGGTATTGAATGATCTTGCCGGCAGCGTCTCGGACGGCGAAGCAATTGATGAAAACGTGAACGGCGGAGCCGTCCTTGCGCTGCAGAACGACTTCCTGATTACGGACGCCCCCATCACGGGCGAAAATTTCAGCAAGCTCGCCCCATCGGTCGGGGGAAGCATAGACCTGCGTCGGGATGTCGAGCTGAACGACCTCTTCCCGGCTGGAATAGCCGAGGATGCGCACCAGGGCGTCATTCACCTCGACGAAGCGGCCCTCGGGAGTGGAGAAAAATATTCCTTCTTGTATGTTGTCGAAGAGCTCGCGATAGCGGCGTTCGGCCTCGCGACGATCGGTGATGTCTTTGAGGACATGCACCGTCTGCAATTGCGCGCTGCTCGCCGCGTGGATGCGTGAGGTGGAAATGAGATAGGTGTGTTCGAGAACAGGGTGGACGTATTCGTCGAGGCCCTCGCCGCTGCGGCAGAAGGGGCAGGAATGCGGCGACGCGCCGGTGGAGAGCGCTTCGAGGGCACGCATGTTCACTCCGACCAGGGCATCGGGAGTCGTGCCTACAAAGTCGGCAAGGGTTTGATTGACGCGCAGGATGTTGTGCTGCTCGTCATGCACAATGATGAAATCGCTGATCGCGTCGAAGACCTCAAGCCAATGACGGTTGGCCTGTTCCATGCGAGTGAACAGGAAAGCATTTTCGATGGCGATGCTGGCATGTCCAGCAATGGCGCGCAGCAATTGTTCGTCTTCGGTTGAAGGCGGCACCGCACGATCCGCAAGGCAGAGAACCCCGACCAACTCGCCGGTCGATCCCGCAAGCCTGACCAGAGTGCAATCGGCCCATCCCAAAGTGGCGGTGAGCGCGGGCCCGAGCACTTCTTTTGCCGGAGCGAAAGAGACGTCGGACGAATACTTCGAGAGTGCAGAGACAAAGGCCTGATTGAAATGCCGGATGACGGCTTGATCTCGAACTTCGCCATCCTGCGAAAGAATCAGGGTATCGAACTCCGATGCTTTGAACAGGCTGAGGGCGACCGCGCGACCGCCCAATAAAGAGATCGATCGCTTGGCGAAGTTCTGCATGAACTGCGGAAGATGCAGAACAGCATTCAACTCGAGCACTATCGTGACCAGAGCTTCGGCCCGCCGGCGGTGAGCTTCCGATTGATGCAGATTGCGGGTCAGTTCGAGCGCGATCGCGCTTTGCGCGGCTAGAGCCCGAGCCCGGCGAACATCCTCATCGCTGATCGGGCCCTCTTCGAGACGGTCAAGGACGCCGAACATGCCGAGCACGTCACCGTTAGAACCGAGCAGGGGAACGGCGAGCAGTTGCTGAATCTGGAAGGAAGCGACGAACTCCAAATTTGCCTCGGGGGCCTTGCTTGCGTCTTCGGTGACGAAGACATTCTTCTTTTTCAAGGCTTTGGTGGCAGGCCCATCGTGCAAGGGGATGTCCACTGGACGCGCTTGCCCGTTCTCGACGCCCCAGCGAACGTGGAAGTTCTCGCCTTCGAGGAGGCCTATGAAGCAGCGCCTGAAGCCGAGAAAGCTCGCCGCCCGGACAACTGAGGTCTGCATGAACTCGTCGAGCTTTCCGGCAGAGCCGAGTTCGAAACTGATTTCGAGAATTTCGTGCAGTTCGTGCGCCTGGGCGCGAGCCATGCCATAGAGTTCGGCATTGGCGAGAGCGACCGCGCCGAAGCCGGCGAGCGCGGAAATAAGACTCCTGTCTTCTGTGCTGAAAGCTCCCGAAGAGCGTGGATACACCAGAATGGCCCCGTGCGAGCGAGAGGTACGGAAGGGCGATGCCACGAGGACGCCCGGAGGTGAGTCTTCTCCGAAATGACTGGAGCCATCGATGCTGACAGTAATTCTCTCTCCGGCGGCTACGGCGCGCGTCGCAATCTCAAGCGACGAACGCAAGTTGTTTTGGTGGAAACGGGAATGGATGGCGACGGCAAGGGCTGGGTCTTCGGTAGATGCAGCCTTAAGCTTAAAAAGTTTTTCCTCTTGCATGAACACCAGCACCACTGGTGCGTGGAGCAAGGTGCGGAGCTTGTCGGCAATGCTTTCGAGAACAGCGACCGTATCCGGCAAGCCATTCAAGGCAGTGGCAACTTCGACCAGGACGCTGGCTTTTTTTTGCTCCGCTCTTGAAAGCTGATGCAGCCTTAAGGCCTCGACAGCGGTACCGAGTTGGGACGCGAGGATCGTGGACTTGACGACGGAGTCATCGTCAAACGCTTGCCCACGGCCGCTTTTCAAAAAAGTGATGGCGCCGATCGGATCTCCGGAAACGATCACGGGAGCAGCAAGGGCGGCTCGAACATTACCCGACGCGAGCCACGGGTAGCGGTTGGCATCCAGCTGATTGACGAAGAAAGCCTTTCGTTTCTGCACCGCGTCCATCGCCAGCGAGGCGTCACCAGGACGACGATGAACACCGCGAAACGACTCGACGTCTGGCGCGTCCGCTTCGGCGCCGACCAGTTCCCCATCCGCCGACAATCTCCAAAAGTAGGCGCCGTTGGCTTGAAAAAAAACCCGGGTGAGACTGCAGAAGCAGCGGATGAGGTGATCTGGGTCCGGGCTTTGGAAGGCGGCACGAGAGAGGTTTAGTAAGAGCTTTTGAAAAGCCTCGTCAGAGTGAGACGCACGTCCGGAGATCGAGTTGTCAGCCAAGCTAGCCAGTGCGCACCGTTTTCCGCCTAAGCAACTGAAAACAATTAGATTACAGACCAAACTACCTGCGAATCTCAAATTGAGTCAAGAGAATACGCGGCTAGGTATCGACTCTACAAATGGAACCAAAGTGACATATCAGAGAGCCGGAAGCGCGGCCTGGAAAGGCCGGTCGAATCTGCAGATTACTTTTCTCACACGTCACATTGAGAATCTCGAATCGATGCACAGAGCTTACGACTTGCGGCGGACGGCGCGGGGTTCCATTACGTTTCGAAGATCACCAAAGTAACGCTAGGGATGATCTTTTGGTATCCGCCGATGCCCTCATTACAGCAAGATACGGTTAGGAAAGTGACGGAGGAGTCGTTGTGCTTAGTCAGAAATTCAGACGATTCATAGCCATCGGTTTGATATTTTTCAGCGGTTGGTTGGTAACAGGGTCATCCCCGGCCTGGGGACAAGTGGAAATAGCACGTGCGGTGAAAAGCAAAGTCTCACCTGTTTATCCCGAGTTAGCCAGGCGTATGAATCTGGTGGGGGTGGTCAAGGTCGAGATCACGGTGTCGGCGAACGGTTTGGTCAAGAATGCAAAGTTGATTGGCGGGCACCCGATATTGGCCAGTGCGGCGCTCGACGCGGTGAAGAAATGGCACTTTGAAACTGCCTCGGGAGAAACGACGGGAGTCGTGCAATTTCGATTTGATCCGGCGCAGTGAACGCAGCCGGTGAACAGGTAATGGAAGGTATCGTATGACGATTGGCAAAAAGCTGTACTGGAGTTTCGGAATCATTCTGGGCACGGTGCTGGTGCTGCTGGCGATCAACATGGTCGCGGTGCAGCGCGAGCACGGGACGAAAGCGGCCGCCCAACGTTCCATCGACATGACAGAAGCGACGTCTTTCGTACGTTTCCAGATGATGCAGAATCGCCTGCACTTGCAGAATTATCTGCTCAGCGGCGACACTCGCGACGTCGAGAAGATGAATGACGGGGAGCGCCAGTTGAGCGACGCGCTTCGCCGCGCACAGGAACTGGCCAATTCTCCCCAACAACGCAGCAGCCTGGAGAAAGTGCAGGGACTGGAGCAGTCGTGGGGCAGCGAATTTGCTAATCCTCTGGTTGACAAGCGGCGCGGAGTCGATAGCGGCAACGCCACGGTGGCTGAACTGCAAATCTTCTACTTGCAGAAAGATCCGAATGCCTGGGTGGCACACTCCAGTGAAGTTCTGGACGACGTGGACCGAGAGAACCGTCAACTGCTGGAACAGCGGCGACACACCGATGAGGCAGCCGCCACCTGGACAATTCTGGCTTCGATTTTCAGCTCCCTGATTGCGCTGGGCCTGGGCATCATCATCGCCTATCGGACAGCTGCCGGAATTACAAAACCGCTGGCGCGGTTGATTCATGTTGCTGAGCAAATCGGACAAAGTGGGGATCTGGAACACAACATCGACGTTCACGGTACGGACGAGATCGGGCAACTGGCTCGAACTTTTGAGTCGATGGTGAAGTATCTGAAAGAGATGGCGGCGGTTTCGGAAGCTATCGCCGGCGGGAACCTGGCGGTAGACGTTCGACCTCGCTCCGCCAATGACACACTCGCGAACGCGTTCACCCGAATGATGGAAGGACTGCGCGGCCTGGTGAGAAGCGTCCGTGAAGCGGCAACGCAAGTGGCGAGCGCTTCGAGTCAGGTGGCAAGCGCATCCGACGAGTCTGCCCGCAACAGCTTGCAGACATCTTCCGCAATCGACGAAGTTACCAGCACGATGCACGAGATGAGCGTCAACGTGCAGAACATGGTCAAGAGCACGCAGACGCAGGCGTCAAGCGTCAGCGAGACTTCGGCTTCCATCGACCAGATGGTGACCTCGATTCAGCGAGTCGCAGACACAGCCAAGGTGCTTCTGGACATCTCAAATCGATCCCGCGAAGAAGTACACAGCGGCATTGGCACTATGGAAAAGGCGACCGACGGTTTGAATCGAATCAACACCACGATTCGCTCCTCCGGCGAAATTATCGATGCCCTGGGCGGGCGCGCCGATGATATTGGCAAGATCGTGGAAGTCATCGACGATCTGGCGGAACAGACAAACCTCCTTGCGCTCAACGCCGCTATCGAAGCGGCACGCGCCGGCGAGCACGGGCTGGGATTTGCGGTGGTAGCCGACGAAGTGCGCAAACTGGCGGAAAAGTCGGCGCAATCGACGAAAGAAATTTCCGAGCTGATTGCGAGCATTCAGAAAGAAGCCCGCAAAGCGGTCGAGAACATGGAAAACAGCACGACGATCGTGAACGAGGGCCTCAATCTTGGCCAGGAACTCAACGGGGCGTTGCGCAAGATTTCAAACGTGGTCACGGAAGTCTACAAATTTGCGCAGGAAATTGGAGCCGCCACCAACGAGCAGTCGCACGGATCATCTCAAATTGCACGTGCTACCACGCGCCTGAACGAAATTACGCACGAAATCAATTCGGCGGTAGAAGAACAGGCTTCGGGAGCGCAGGCGGTGGTACAGGCGATGGAACGCATGCGGGAACTGGTGCAATCGAACACCTCCGGTTCGACCGAACTAGCCGCTTCAAGCGACCAGATGTCCAAGATGTCGCGGGGCTTGCTTGACTCGATGGACCGCTTCTCGCTGCGCTCTAACGATAAGAGCCAGGACCACAATTCATCGCACGGTCAAGAGTACCGAACCGCCGGGGCAGGGTCTCGCTAGGAAAATCATGAGTCGCGAAAAACACATCGTTGGCTTCCGAGTGGGACGTGAAACATACGGCGTGCCCATCACCGCACTGCACGAAATCGTGCGCGTGCCTGAGATCACGGCGATTCCTGACGCTCCCCATTATCTTGAAGGCGTCATCAACCTTCGGGGAAAGATCGTCTCGGTGGTTGATCTGCGGAAGAGGTTTGGACAGACCGCAACCGAACTGAACCGGCGTAGCCGAATATTAGTTGTCGAACACAGCCGTCGACTGGTGGGAATGATCGTCGATTCCGCCACGGAAGTTTTGAAAATACCGGAATCGGAAATCGAATCTGCTCCGGCAATGATGCAGGACGGCGGACTCGACTGCGTCACTGGCCTCGGGAAGTATCAAGGGCGGCTGATCATTCTGCTCGATGTGAACCGCATTTTGTCAGTGAACGAATCGGGGCAAGAAACGGAAAACGAAAAAATTGCCGGCGCAGTGGCCAAACCAGCAACCGTCAAACCGTCGGCCAGGCCGGATGTCGCCGCAACTTCATCGACAAGTGTGGCCGATGCGCGCAAGAAAAGCGTCGGTGCCGGAAAATAAACGAAAGAACTCGACCCTATGACAACAACCGAAACCCCGGCGCTCACGGACGCAGAACTGAAACTTCTGCAGGCTTTGGTTTACCAGGAATGCGGCATGCATTTCGACGATCGCCGCACGCCATTTTTGCAGGACCGCCTGCAGCGCCGATTGAAAGACTGCCAGCTCGATTCTTTCTACAGCTATTATCGCCTGCTGATCAGCCAGAAGGGCAAAGAAGAACTCACCAAGCTGGTCGAGAATCTCACGGTCAACGAAACCAGTTTCTTTCGGAATAAGGCACAGCTCGAACTCTTCCAGCACGACGTGATGGACGACCTGCTGAATCGCAAGCAGGAGCGGCGCGATTACAGCGTCCGGATCTGGAGTGCGGGTTGCTCGACCGGGCAGGAACCATACACGGCGGCGATGCTGGTGGCGGATGCGTTGTCTTATCACTACATACGCCATCCCATTCCTTTCGAATCGCCGCTGCCGAAGCCGCTTGTGCCTGCGCCATGGCGGGTTGAAATTCTGGCCAGCGATATCAATTACTCCGTCTTGCGCACGGCGCAGGAGGCTTCGTACGCCGAGCATCAGATGGCACCGGTCGACTACGGATACCGGTTGCGCTACTTCGACAAGACGGGTGACCGATACGCGGTAAAGAAGAACGTAAAAGAACTGGTGCATTTCGATTTTCACAATTTGAAGACGGAATACCTGCCGCAGCGCAACGACGTCATCTTCTGCCGCAACGTGATGATGTATTTCGACGAGGCGGAACAGAAGCGATTGATTGAAAAGTTTTATCGCTGCTTGAACCCGCAGGGGTATCTACTGGTCGGTCATGCTGAAAGTCTGTTGGGGCTGACGGAAAAATTCCGCATGGTGCATCGCAACAGCGGCACGGCATATCAGCGAGTTGAGGTGAAGGCTTGAGCGGTCCCCCCGAAGATCGGATGTCGGAACTGCGATCGCTGTTTTTCGAAAGTGCAGGCGAGTTAGTTGAGAGACTCAACGACGAAGCCATGCAGCTCGAAAAAGCTCCCGGGGACCAGGAGACGGCTCGAAGCCTGCGGCGGACGGTTCATACCCTAAAAGGAGATTCGGCGGCCTGCGGCTTTCGCGAACTCAGCGAACTGGCGCACGATTTTGAGGATGTTCTTACCCTTGAAAACAAGGACCTGGATTCGGCTGTTCCTCCGATTGCTTTAAAAGCCGCGGACGTCTTTGCCGGGCTGCTTCAGGCCTATCGCAACGGGACCAAACTGCCTTCCATTCAGTCTCTGCGAGCGGATATCGCGCGCCTGGCGCATCCCCACTCGACCTCGACCAAAGCGACCAGGAAAAAAGCCGGCAAAGTCTCCGCCAAGAAAATGCAGTGGACCGAGTATGAGCAGCTCGCCCTTGCGCGGGCGGCGGCGGAAAATAAGAGAATTCATCACGTTCTGGTGCAGATTGATCCGCAGTGCGCCATGCCTATCGCGGGGCGGCAAATGATTCAGCTGGCATTGGCGGAGCTCGGTGAACTTCTCGCCATCTACCCGGCCGACGGCAGTCACCAACCGGCAACGCAGATTGAAGCGGCGATTGCGTCGGACAAGTCCGCCGAAGCGATCAAGGTGAAGTGCAGCATTCCCACAATTTCGTCCGATGTGAAGGTAAAAATACTTCGCGTCGAGAGCGCGGCGAGTTCGGTTGCTCAAGAGCCTGTCGCGGCTAACACGGGACTGCAAGATTCGGTTTCTGCCGCTTCACATCCTGACTCACCAATCAACCGGGGCGGCACGTTGGCTTCCGACGATTCGGCTGACGAGAAGGCACCCCCGACGGAAGAATCCGGGGCACTGCAGGGCGCTCACCTGGCTGACAAGCTGCTTCGGGTCGATGCCGAGCGGATTGACAGCGTTCTAAATCTCGTCGGCGAGTTAATTCTGGCGAAATCGATGCTCCAGCAGGCCCTGATCGAATTCGGGCAACGTTTTCCGAAGGATGCCCTGCGGGGAAAGTTTTCTGACGCGATGGCATTTCAGGGCCGGGTTCTGAACGACCTGCAACATTCCGTCATGAAGATTCGAATGGTGCCGGTCGATCAGTTGTTCCGGCGATTTCCGCGGATCGTGCGCGATATGGCCATTCACTGCGGCAAGGAAGTCGCACTATCAGTCAAGGGCGGTCAGACGGATCTGGATAAAAGCATTCTCGACTCTATCGCGGAGCCTCTCACGCATCTGGTGCGCAATGCGATTGGTCACGGGTTGGAAACTTCGGAAGAACGGGTCCGCGCGGGCAAGGCTCCGCAGGGGAACCTGCGGCTGGCGGCTTACCACCAGGGAAATCAAGTGGTCATCGAGATCTCCGACGACGGACGCGGCATTCAGGTGGAAAAAGTCCGGCAGCGGGCAGTGTCACAAGGACTTGTTAAGGCGGAAGAACTCGATCGGCTGACGGAAGCGGAGACGCTTGAACTGATCCTGCGGCCTGGATTTTCCACGGCCGACGAGGTCACCGAACTGTCGGGCCGCGGCGTTGGACTGGACATCGTGCAGAGCGTCCTGACACGTTTGAAAGGGACAGTTGAGATCGAAACGGTTGCGGGTCGCGGCACTACCTTCCGCCTGCGCCTGCCGTTGACGCTTGCCATCATTCGCGCATTGATGTTCCGGGTGGATGACCGGCTATTCGCGCTTCCACTGAACGCGGTGGCCGAGATTGCGCGCACCGCCGAGAGCGAAATCCATCAGGTCGAGCATTATGACGTGCTGCAGTTGCGCGACGACGTATTGCCCCTGCTGCGCCTTGGGTCGAAGCTGCCGGCCGGGCCGGATACGGCACGACGTAAGCTGTTCGTGCTGGTCATACACAGCGGCGAACGCAAATTTGGGGTAATCGTCGATGCTCTCGAGGGCGAAGACGAATTGGTCATCAAGGCGCTCGACGACCAGTCGGTCAAGACGGACCTGATCAGCGGCGCTTCTATTCTTGGCGATGGACGCGTGGTTCTGATTCTCAACATGATTGCGCTGATGGAACGATTCACACGCGGTCGGGCAGCTAACGCAGGCTCACAGATGTCAGGCCTTCTCTCCAGTACCATCCATCCCAACGTGAATAACGGCGGCTCTCGGGCAGGTGAACAACTTAAACACGCTGCAGGTGGCCAACTGTGAAAAAGACAGTGCGAGTACTGGTGGTGGATGACTCAGCGCTTATGCGCAAGCTCATTCCCCGCATCCTCGAGCAAGACAGATCGGTGGAAGTTGTGGGCACCGCCATCGACGGTCATTTTGCACTGAAAAAAATTGAAGATTTGAAGCCGCACGTGGTCACGCTCGACCTCGAGATGCCGGGCATGAACGGAATTGACACGCTAAAGGCGATTATGCGGCAGCAGCATAAATTGCCGGTGATTGTGGTCAGTTCGCATAGCACGACCGGAGCGAATATTACGCTTAAGGCGCTGGGGCTCGGCGCCTTTGACTTTGTGGCCAAGCCGACAAATGTCTCCGCGCACATGCCGGAAATCGCGGCCGAGCTGATTAGGAAGATTCATGCGGCAGCGCAGAGCAGCGGAATGCAGGCGCAGTTTCTGCCCCAGGAAGCGAAGCCTGGACACCATACGTCTTTGCGACCGATCGCGCCGACGCACATTGTTGCAATCGGAGTATCGACGGGCGGCCCTAACGCGCTGCAATATTTATTCTCGCAGCTACCCGGCGAGTTTTCGGGAAGCATACTGGTGGCGCAGCATATGCCAGATGGATTTACCGAGCTTTTTGCCAAGCGACTGGACGAAGTTTGCCCGATCCGGGTGAAAGAAGCGCAGTCGGGAGACCTGCTGGTTGCCGGCCGGGCACTCATTTGCCCGGGAAATCGTCACATGAAAGTCATGAAACTGCCCTTGGGCAACGTTGCGTTGTTGTCAGATGAAGCGCCCGTAAACGGCCACCGCCCGTCGGTAGACGTCATGTTTCGCAGCGTGGCCGAGGTATTCGGTCCGCAAGCCATGGGATTGTTGATGACCGGCATGGGCGAGGACGGTGCCGTTGGATTGGGCGAGATTCGGTCAGCAGGCGGCTTTACCCTGGCGCAGAGCCAGCAAACCTGCGTCGTTTACGGCATGCCCAAAGCGGCAATCGAACGCGGGTACGCCATGCGGGTTGCCGATCTTCAAGACATGCCCAACATTTTGCAGGCGCAGTGTGCTTCCGAGCGCAGCCGGGCTGAAAACACGGAGCTTAGGCGCGGCACAGGTGCCGGAAGTAACCAGTCCTGACGAGAGTTATCTATCGAAAGTACCTAGACTTTGTTTAAGTGTTAATGGTGGAGGAAGGTTATGGAAAAGTTTGTTGCCGTGAAACGAGGGGAAGACGGACAACCAGTTCGTTACCTGATTGTGGATGATTCCGTATTTGCCCGCAAAAACCTTGCCCGCATGATTGAGAGCTTTGGCGGGCAGATAGTTGGCGAAGCGGGCGATGGTGTCACCGCAATCAAAGAGTACGAGCGCTTATCGCCCGATATCGTGTTGATGGATATCACCATGCCGCAGATGGAAGGCATTGAAGCGGCGGAGAAGATCGTACGTGACCATCCGGGCGCGCGCATTGTGATGGTTTCGTCGGTCGGCTACCAGGAAAACATTGTCGCGGCGCTGCAGCGCGGCGCGCGTCACTTCGTGCAGAAGCCGGTGAAGCCGGAAGTTCTTTATGAAGTGATCAAGTACGTCATGAAAGACGAGAGCACGTCGGCACGGGGTGCGGGAGCCGGGGTCTAAGCAATGCGGATGGATTTGATTCAACCTTTCATTAACTCCGCCGATGCGGTGCTGGCACAGGCCCTGGAATCGCCCGTGTCGATCGAAGATCTCAGCATGGAGCAGGAGTCGTACCAACGCCATGGCATCGCCGCTGAAGTGGCGCTGACTGGAGAGATTGAAGGGCGCATTATTTTCGACGTTGAGATGGGAACCGCGATTCAACTGGCGAGCCGACTGGCGGGAGTTGCCGTCTCCGAGACCGACGAGACTTTGGTTCGCGAAGCGGTATGTGAGTTGGCCAATCAGATTATCGGGAACGCGGTCACGACCTTAAATGACCAGGGATTTCACTTCCATGTGCATCCGCCCGCGCTGCATACCTCTGATCTCGGAGGTAAGAGCAGTGAGGATACGGAAGCCTTAGTCATGTGCCTTAGTACATCAAGCGGGAAAGTATTCATGAACGTTGCGCTGCTCTACCATCGCCGCCGGGCGCGGGAGCGGCACACAGTGGCGGGAATTTAGTTCTGCTTCCCTTCTTACCGCGACGAGAAACAAATCCAACTTTCATACATGCCTTGTGATGCTGTCGGCGCTTTGTTGGCTTCAATGCTATTGGTAAGCTTGCTGCGTCGGCGACAGCCGTGGAGACGGGGCGAGCCCCGTCTCTACATTTTTGATTAATTTTCTGGCTTGTGGCGGGGGGACCTGTCTTCCCTCAGGGCGTACAAGTCTTCGACAAGATTCCTGGAGTGGTCGCCGATGCGCTCGAGGTCGGTAATGAACTTGAGACAGGACGAGCAACCCGCGCGCTTTTACTTCCCCGGCGCGTGCTCGCTTCTGGAACCTTTAAACGCAATATCTGTAGAGACTCGGCTTGCAGCGTCTTCCGCTGCCGGCCGTGGAGACGGGGCTAGCCCCGTCTCTACATTTGTGATTAATTTTCTGGCTTGGCGGGGGGAACTGTCTTGCGTGATAGCTTCTCGAACCCTTAAGTGCAACATCTGTAGAGACTCGGCTTGCAGCGTCTTCCGCTGCCGGCCGTGGAGACGGGGCTAGCCCCGTCTCTACATTTAGATGGAACAAATCGATAGAACAAAGCGGCGAAACCTCGGGTGATACTGGTTTTGCTGCAGCTAATGCCTACGGGCCTCAACGCCATCGCCATTGGAATCCTGAAGCTGCCTGGATATATCTCTTAGATGACTGCGTGCTTCCACCAGTCGTCGCTATTCGCCTGCGGGGATGGCGGCTGTTGTGCCTTGAGGAGAGCGTCGGGAAATGTAGAAGCTAAGGATAAGCGCGAAGAGGAACCAGCGGATGTGAGACATTCTTCGATCTCGACCTCGATAACACAGGAGAGTATAGGGTAGGCGACCGGCTCCGCTGTCGCTAGAATCGGGCAATGACAACACGAGATACAAGGGGCGGCAAGGCGGGTAGTCCGGATTCTGCAAAATCGGATTCGGGCGAGTCTTTTTTGGTGAAATCTTCTTCGGTTGAATCTTCTTCAGTAGAGACATGGCTAGTCTCGGCAGGGCGCGACAGGCGGCCGGGCTCGCCGCTCAACATTCCACCTTTCCCGGCGTCGAATTTTGTGCTGGGAACTCGCCATGGATACTCTCGCGATGACGGCACACCGGGGTGGGAGGCGTTGGAAGAGATTGTCGGCGGGCTTGAAGGTGGCTCTGCGGTTTCTTTCGCGTCGGGGATGGCGGGCATCGCAGCGATTTTCGATCAGCTCCCGACGGGCTCGGTTGTGGTGCTGCCGGACGATTGCTATCAAGGCGTGGGAGGGCTCGCGAAAGCTGGCCAAGACCGTGGCCGGTGGACCGTGCAATGCCTTGCCGCGACCGACACGGCAGGTTGGGTCAAGATGTGCGGAACGGCCGATTTGATCTGGCTGGAATCGCCTTCGAACCCGCTGCTAACGGTGGCTGATCTCGACATTATTTGCTCCGCAAAGCGAAAGCCTGGCGCGATGGTGGCTGTAGACAACACTTTCGCTACGCCGCTCAACCAGCGTCCGCTGGCGCTTGGGGCCGACATGGCGGTGCAGTCGGTGACGAAGTTTATTGGTGGACATTCGGATTTGCTCTGCGGCGTCGTCACGGTTCGCGACGCGAAACTGCTGGCGGCGCTGCGGCACGCTCGGGAACTTATGGGTGCCACACCGGGAACGCTCGAAACATTTCTTGCGGTGCGCGGAGTGAGAACGCTGGCACTCCGACTGGAGCGGGCGCAACGCAACGCGATGACATTGGCCGAGCGGCTTGCGCGCCATCCCAGCGTCTCTCTGGCGCGCTATCCGGGTCTCGCGAGCCATCCAACATATGCAGCGGCGCGACGCCAACTCAAAGGCTTCGGGACGATTATCTCGTTCGACGTGCATGGCGATGCGGAGGTTGCCGATGCGGTGTGCGCCGGATTAAAACTCATCCAACACGCCACGAGCCTGGGCGCGGTCGAATCGACCATCGAACGGCGGGCCAGCCTTTCTGGTCAGGAACACTTACCACCGACGTTGCTGCGGTTGAGCGTGGGTATTGAGGCGGTTGAAGATCTTTGGACTGACCTGGATCAGGCGCTGCGCAATGTGCCTCAAGTTTAGGGCGAGCTTGCTTCATGCACAGACAGCACGCTTGTACAAACATCACACTCATAGCAGCGAATCTAATCGTCTTTTGAAATCGCCTTACGGACCGGCGGTCAGGAACACTGGACTCTCCGGTGGATTTCCGATTCTCGATCCGGCGGGAGCGGGTAGATTGCCGACATAGGCGTCTCGAGACGTGTCGATGATGTTTACGTTGCCGCCATCGCAGCTTGATAGATAAGCGCGGGAGCTGTCTCCGGCCGAAGCCATCATCAAACGGAAACGGGTGGTTGAGCAGAAAGTGTCGAAGGCCGGGAATCCGGGAATCGCGATGTTGCTTTTTATGGTGTTGCTGACCGCATCAATCACGGTTACCTGCGGGCAGATATTGTTGGCGGCGTCTTCATAATAAGAGCCGACGTAGACGCGGCTGCCGTCGGGTAATCCGGTCACCGCGATCGTGTTCAAGGTTGTCGCCGCGGTGGCGAAGCAAGGGTCTCCGGTCGAAGCTCGCGAAGTGGGCGCAACTGTCGGAATCAAGATTGGGCTGCCGCTGACCGGCTGTGGGATCGATTGCGACGCGTCGAGAATCACTAATTCTGATCCGCCCGGAATATAGAGGCGGTTGAGATTGACGTCATAGAGCATGTAACTGGCGTTTGGCGCGGCGGGGGTCGTCCCAATCACGGTGTCAGGGCCGGCAGTTGACGTCGTGTCAATCGTGCTTACGAGGCTGCTCGCCTGGTTGAGAACGTAGATGCGCTGGCTGTCGGAACGCGCATTTAACCATACCGGAGAAGAAAAGCCGGTGATTACGGACCGCAGCGAGCGGTCGCTCGTGTTGTATGAGCCGACTGTGTTGTCCGCTTGATTTGCTACGTAGAGCTTTTGGCCGTTCGGAGTTTCAGCTAAAGCAACAGGGTTATTCCCGACTGCAATCGTGTTGGTCACCGCGTCGCTGACTGTGTTGACGACTCCGACGGAAGGAGGGGTGAGCCCGGGCAATGTGACGTAAGCCTGGCTCGCCTCGGTCGTCGCGACAAAGTTTGGAGCTGAATTCGGGGGCAAGCTGATGGTGACACTGCCAGCGATAAGGATGCTGTTGAAGACCAGCTTGGTGATGGATGCGGCTTGGACTCCGGATGCGGCTTGATTGACAACCAGAATCTGATTGGCGGTCTGCTGCACGGCGTGGACCGGGGTAATTCCGACGTCAGTGACATTGATGTTGGTGTCGCCGGAGACGTCCACCACCATAGCCGTTCCGGGCGTAGCGGTTCCGTTGTCGTTGATGGAGATGACAGTGTGAGCAGCTTTCGGGTTAGGGAAGATGGGAGGGTTCGGAACGATGATTGGTCGGAAAGTCTCGCCGCAGCCAGTCGAGAATAGAAAAATGGACAACACGAACCCCAGCCAGAGAAACCGCTTCATTCACGCTCCGTTGAAAAAGTTGAGTAGTGCGGAATCCGTTATTGTATCGGGAACCGGGCCGCGAGGGGAAATGAGCTGGACCCGACGCGCATGAGTGGTGAGAAGCGGTGTGAGGCAGGTTTGGTTGCCGGGCGATTTGACTCATCTTCGACCTGGCGTTCGGCGATGAGCCTTGGGCCGGCGTTGTTGAGAATTACAGAAAAAACTTAAGGGGTGTTAAGTTGTGGAATCCGACTCTAACGTCGCTAAAGGCGCGACATTAGAATGGGGCACTCGGGCTGCGTACCAACTGCTTTACCGCACATCTCCGTGAAGGACGTTGAATTTTACGGAACAATCGGTTAACAATCGGTGCATCAGACAAGGCGTTCGGGCGACCTGTCTCAATCCGTTTGCTGTGAGGATGGCAGGACGATGCGCACGCCGGGATGATCCACAGAGTTCGAAAGGTGCCCATGAATGAAGCGCTCGATTTAGTGGATTTACTCCAGAAGGCGAAGGGGCTCGCTGGAAATTATGAGAACGTGATCCTCGCACGGGTGAACGATCATGTTGTCCGCATTTCGATGATGACCGAAGCCTACTTCTGGCACATGCACCCTGACTCCGATGAGGTCTTTGTTGGAGTTGAAGGGACCGTAATTTTGCAGCTGAGCGATCGTCGCATCGAATTGGGCGCTGGTCAGATGTTCACAGTGCCGAAGGGCGTGAAACATTGCACGTCGCCAGCAGGCGCGCGCTCCGTCAATCTCACGATCGAGCGGGCGGATATGACGACGGTCAGAGTAGATGTACCGATCGCCTGAAGTTGGTGTGAGGGCGAGCAACAACCGCGAAGCTCCTGATCGCATCGTATTCACAAATGTTCAGGAGACCTTTCCAGAGTGCTTAAGTTTTTTCTCTTCTTCGCTGCCATCGTTATTTTTATTTCTTGGTCGTCCCCGCGCTTATTCGCGCAGGAGCGCATCGAGGCTGGAGTCTTTGTCGACTACCTCAGCATTTCGCAGACGAGTACCAACAACTACGGACTCGGGGCGCGGGTAGGAGTGCGGGCAAACCGCTTCATCGTGGTCGAAGGGGAAGTCGCTTACGACTATGGCATCAATTTTTCGGAAGCTTACCGCAATGTTGTGAACGGCAACGTAGCCGCGATCGCGAACACTTCCATTGGTGTCACGCACGGCTTGTTTGGGCCAACGCTGAAGCCTCCGCGAGGAGCATTTCGTCCGTTCGTCACGATCAAGGCCGGGTTTATTGATTTTCGGCTGAGCCCGAGCCTGCTGCCGTATAGCGGTTATGCGAGCACGATCCTCGGGCTACGCACGTCTAGTTTGAACGCGGCTCTTTATCCGGGAGGCGGGGTCGAGGCCAGTCTAGGTCCGGTTGGTTTGCGGCTTGAAGTGGGGGACGAGATTTATTTTAATAACGGCGGACACAATAACTTTCGCGCCACGTTTGGTCCGATCATACGGTTCTGAGATCTGCGAGTCTGGTTCCGATCACAGTGTCTTCAGACCAGCCCTCACGCACCCAATCTCATTGGAGTGGTCAGACAATCCCGAGGCGGAAAGTCAGTTGTTCCCACTCTAACGCCGCAACAAACACGGCGTTAGAATGGGGCACCCGCTTCATCTTCGGGCCGACTCTTGGAGGGATCTCGCGTGCGTTCAAGGCTGACTCTTTTTGTTTTCGTTGCAATATTTTTAGGACTGAGCACGTCTTGCTTTTCTGCCACGGATGAGCCGCTGCTTTATGTCGGCAACAGCCGCGCTAACACGGTCTCGGTTATCAGTCTGGTGTCTTTCAAGTCGCTTGGGGAAATTAAGGTTGGGGATCACGTGCATGGTGTCGCGCTTTCTCCTGACGGCAGGAGATTGTTTACGACGAGCGAGGTCGACCACACGCTGGTCACGTCCGATACCGAGAACCAAAAGATCATCGGGACGGTGAAGGTTCCGGGAAAGCCTAACCAGATTGCGGTGACTCCTGACGGGCACTATGTGACCGTGCCGCTTCGAGATAGCGATGGGGTTGCCATCGTCGATGTGCGGCAGCAGAAGTTGGTCAAGGTGCTGCCGCTCAAGGAACCTCATAACTCGCTGAACACGGGCAGCAATCGTTATATGTTTGTCAGTTCGATGGGATCGAACGAAGTTGCTATGATCGATTTCGAGAAAATGGATTTCTCGGCTCACATAGCGGTTGGCGGCAGGCCGCGCCCGTTTGTGATTTCTAAAGATGGCAAGATCATGTATGTAGCCATTGCCAACCTTCACGGCTTTGATGTCGTGAGCATTCCTGACAAAAAAGTTCTGCAGAGGGTAGAGATCGCGCCGGAACATCCGGGACCGCCGCGTCCGCGCGACTTTGAGACGCCGGACACGGCTAGTCACGGGCTGGTTCTTAGCGCGGATGAGAGCGAAGTGTGGGTCACCAGCATGCTTGACGACAGCATTTATGTTTACGATCTGAAGTCGAGGAAAGTGGTTGGACAGGTCAAGACCGGCGATGGGCCGAACTGGGTGGTGCTTTCTCCGGATGGAAAGTTTGTGTGCGTGAGTAACACGGGGAGCGAGGACGTTTCCATTATTAATGCGAAAGAGCGGCGCGAGGTGGCGCGGGTTAAGGTCGGCAAGGCGCCGAAGCGGATTGCGGTGGCGTCTTCAAATCAGGCGACGGTCAATTGAGGACGAGCAAAATTCCACGGGGGATGGGGTCGTGGTTCCCACTCTAACGTCGCAAAAGGCGCGACGTTAGAATGGGGCACCCTCGAGTGAATTGGGTACCCTCGAGAAATGGGGCGCCCTCTAGCTAAGGTCGTTGAATGGCGTCGAACCGAACTTGTTTCGCCCTGCATCAAATCGGCATGAATAATCTTGACGATCTTTTAATGCGCAACAAAGATTTTGCTGCTCGGGAGTCAGCGGCTGGAACACTTATGCCGTCGCTTCCTGGGACGATGCTGGATGTTAAGGCGATCATTATTGGCTGCGCTGATATGAGGGTTGATCCGGCGCACGTGCTTGGAATCAAATCGGGCGAGGCGGTGGTAATCCGGAATATCGGAGGGCGGATTACTCCCGGTTTGTTAGAGGAGTTGGGGATGCTCGGGCGAATTGGTGAGGTTGCGGGGAAAGTTCCGGGTGGTGGCGGAGAATTTCATATTATCGTGTTGCAGCACACCGATTGCGGCATCACGCGGCTTGCGGGCGATCCTGCAATGTTGACTCGTTATTTTCAAGTTCAGGAAACAGAACTCAAGCAGAAAACGGTTTCTGATCCGCGCGCGGCGGTTACGGGTGACGTTGCTGCGCTCCGGGCGGTTCCGGCGTTACCTGGGAGTTGGCTTGTGTCGGGGCTTGTCTACGATGTCGCGACCGGACTGGTGGACGTTGTCGTGCCTCCGGCGGCGATCAGGACGGGCACTGACTCTAGCGCAGCTGGTTGAGGCGGCTGGTGGTTTATAGAAAGTCCCTTGCGGTATGGGGTTGTGGTTCCCACTCTAACGTCGCAAAAGCGCGACGTTAGAATGGGGCACCCTCGAGCTTTCTTCCTTCTTACGGATAGGGCTTCTATGCGCGGCCCCTTCGGGCTTTGGGTTGGCGTTCGGCTCGGGGCTCGGCTACTTTCTCGGAGGCGGCTGGCTTTTTGGTTTGGGCCAGGCTTTCTTTCAGGGCGGCCATCAAGTCGACAACCGGAGCCAGTTTCTTTGGCTGCTCAACGGCCTGCACTTCTCCACCTTCGAGTTTTGTTTCGATCAGCTTCTTCAGGTTGTCTTGAAAGGTGTCGTGATATTTTTCGGGATCCCACTTGTCGGCGAGCGCTTCGATCAACTGGTGTGCGACTTTGATTTCGGCTTCTTTAATCTGGACGTCGGGCGCGCCGAATGATTCGACCTCTTTCACTTCTTCCGCGTAGTACATGGTGTGCAACATCATTCCGCCCTTGTGGGGGCGCAGGAAGACGGTGTATTCGCGGTTGTGCATGGTGAGTTTGGCGATGGCTACGTATTCACTTTCTTCGAGGGCTTTAGTGAGGAGCGCATAGGGTCGGCGGCCGGCTTCCTCGGGCATCATGTAATACGAGGACTCGAAGTAGACGGGATCGACTTCGTTGGTTTTTACGAATTCCAGAATCTCCATCGTCTTCGCGGTCTTCGGCTCGATCTTCTTGATCTCTTCCGGCTCGATGATGATGTACTCGCCCTTGCGGTACTCGTATCCCTTGACGGTATCGGAGCGCTCGATGACTTGGTTATCAAGCGGGCAATAAAGCTGCTGCTTTACCCGCTGGTGATCGGTGCGGTGCAGCATGTTGAAAGAGATGCCACTGCTGCGCGCCCCGGAGAATAGGCGCACGGGCATAGAGATTAATCCGAAAGTTAGGTATCCAGACCAGACTGAAGCCGCCATCTTTCACCCCAAAGAGAAGTAGTATTGCGCGATCAGTGAATGTTGATTATTAGAACCAAACGACCGCTAAGATGCGAAAAACCGGGCTAGCGTAATGAAGTTTAGCCTAACGTAGACGGCGTTCCGAGGGTAGAGTTGGGGGCGAATCTATAGATCAAGCACTATATGGCGGGGTGCGAATCGGGAATGCGCAGAATCTGGTGTTATCGAGGGGAGGTCTGCGGTTCCCACCATTACCCAAGGCGACGATTTGCGGTCAGATGCGGTGTTTCAGGCGGTCCAGGAGCATGAAGATGAATAGGCCCAGGATGGCGTTGGCGATGCCGGAGACGAGCTCGTGAGGCCAACTCCACGCCATGCGCAAGCCGACCAGGCCGCGTCCGATGACGAAGTAGACGACTTCATGCAAGACGTAAAAGAAGATGGTTAGCAGGAAGCGAGCGCCCATGTTCTCGACGTCGATCTTGATTCCCAGCGATGAGGCTCCGAAACCGACGATTGTCTTGGCGATTCCGTAGAGGCCGATGGGATGCGGGGTCAGGGAGTCCTGGATGATTCCTATGATGCCGCCGGTGAAAAGCCCAGCCATCGGATTGCGGCGTGCTGTGGCGAAGGCGATGGTGACCAGCAAAGGAAGATCGAAGATCGCGAAAAATGGAAGACGCAGCGGTAAAAACGCTTGCAGAAAAATCGCGGCCAGCGGGATCAGAATGGTCGCGGGCAGTCTGAAGCGGTAGACCTCTACCTGTTCCCCTGATGTGTAGGTGATGGCCACTATTGCGGGCTATCCTGCGAAGAGGCTGGTTGACGCGTTACATTCGCGGGCAGGATCGCGTCTTTCGGCTTCGGCGTGGTCCCCGATTTTGGAGCCGAGGTTGCTGATGTCGATGGCGCGGCGTAACTCGATCGCGGCGCCGAAACAGGCACGGTTCGAGGCTTCACTGCTGTTGGCGCTGGCGCTGCTGTCGACTCCGCGGATTTCTGCGCGGTTGTCTGCGTATTAATCGGTTTAGGCACAGCGGGCTTCGGGACTGCCGTGGCGGTTACGCCATCGCTTGATTTGGCGGCCGGAGTTTTCGCCGCGGCGGCCGCGGATTCAGCTCCGTCTTTCTGGGGCGTTTCTGCTTTTGCGGGAACGCTCGGCAAGCGCGCAGCAAGGATGTCTACGGCGCGGGAAACGCCAGCTTGCTCGGGCTCCGTCTGCCGCTCATCGATCTTGGTGACGACCAATACTTCCTCAAGCCGGCTGAGATCGGCGGCAGGGCGAACTCGGATATTCAGGAACACGTCGCTTCCGGTTTTGACTTTTGTCACATGGCCAACGAGCAGACCTTTAGGAAAAATGCCGTCGCCGCCGCTGGTCAAAACCGACTCTCCGTCGGAGACGGTTTCATCGCTCATGACTTTGTCGAGCGATGTCTCGCCGGCGGGAGTGCCATGCAGAATGCCTTGCGTTCGGGTTTTATCGAGCAGCGCGCCAACTCCACTGCTTTGGTCGTTGATCAGAAGCACCTGGGATGTGGAGTGATAGACGTGAAGCACTTTGCCTACGACGCCATCGCCAGTGATGACTGCCATGTCAGGCTTAATGTGGTCGCGCTCGCCTTTGTCGATGTAGACGGAGTGCGAAGACTCGCTGCCGCTGCCTCCAATGACCTGGGCGGCCATGGTTTGCGAGACAAATTTTTCTTTGAAGCCGAGTAACGCTTGCAGGCGGCGGGCCTGGTCGGCGTCCTGGCTGAGGCGGGCTTGTTCGATACTCATCTGCTCGAGTTGAGCTTTGAGGGTGCGGTTTTCAGCGCGAACTCCGCGCAGGTAAAAGTAGTTATGCCAGACGTTGCTGGTTGAGGATTGAGCCGAGGCCAGGGCTTTTTCGAGGGGCGACACCGCTCCTACAACCCAGACGCGGATCAGGCGCGTCGGTTCGCTATCGTTGGTGCGCTTGACCTGAACCGCCAAGCCAAGCACCTGGGCGAAAAGAACACCCACCAGCACGATCAGGTTGCGATAGCGTCCGAAGACGGATTCCATAGAAGGCTTGTAGCTCTAAGCTTTAGCTGTTAGCTCTCAGCTGTCAGCCCTCAGTTATTACTGAAAGCGTGCAGATTGAGGGGTACGTCGATTGAAGCATCTGCGCTGCCGCCCTGACTTTTTGACCGGTGCGGCAGCGAGACCAAGGATTCCCGAGCCACTACTCGATCGAAATTTTGCGCAGCAGCTTGAAGTCGGAGAGCATCTTGCCGGTGCCGAGAACAACGCTGCAAAGCGGATCGTCGGCGATGGAGACGGGCAGACCCGTTTCTTCGCGGATGCGCTTATCCAGATTTTTGATGAGCGCGCCACCACCCGTTAAGACGATGCCGCGATCGCTGATATCGGCGGAAAGCTCGGGTGGCGTACGCTCAAGGGCGACTCGAATCGCGTTCATGATGGTGGAGACGCATTCACTCAAGGACTCGCGAATTTCGCTGTCGTCGACGGTGATGGTCTTGGGCACGCCTTCGATCAGGTTGCGGCCTTTGATTTCCATGGTAAGCGGCTTGTCGAGTGGATAAGCGGAGCCGATTTCCATCTTGATCTGTTCGGCGGTGCGTTCGCCGACGAGCAAATTATATTTCCGTTTGAGGTAGTTCATGATGGCCTCATCCATCTGATTGCCGGCCATGCGTACGGAGCGTGAATAGACGATTCCGCTAAGGGAGATGACGGCGATGTCGGTGGTGCCGCCGCCGATGTCGACGACCATGTTGCCGCTCGGTTCGGTAATTGGAAGCCCGGCGCCGATCGCGGCGACCATGGCTTGTTCAACAAGATGAACTTCGCTGGCCTTGGCACGGTAGGCGGAATCCATGACGGCGCGCTTTTCTACCTGCGTAATTTCGGAGGGCACGCCGATGACGATGCGAGGATGCACCAGCATCTTGCGGTTGTGCGCCTTCTGAATAAAGTAGTTCAGCATTTTTTCGGTCACTTTGAAGTCAGCGATCACGCCATCCTTCATCGGCTTGATGGCGACGATGTTGCCGGGCGTGCGTCCGAGCATCTCTTTCGCCTCTTTACCGACGGCCTCAACTTCGTTGGTGTTCTTATTGAGGGCGACGATCGAAGGCTCGTTGACGACGATGCCTTTGCCGCGCGCGTACACGAGAGTGTTGGCGGTCCCGAGATCGATGGCGAGATCACTCGAAAACATACTGAAGAGCGAACGCAGGTTGTGCGAACGCCCGTTGCCATTATGAAAACCATTATTGGACATGACTGATACGTCTCTCTTCCTGGATTTCGTCTCGCCCCAACTCGCGGGGAAATCTGGTTTTGCTATTCAGTTATCTTTGTGCCCTTATTCTACTTGCATGATGCAGATAATCGGTTGTTACTAAGGCACCTGTTTCTGGTCGCCCTGCCGACAAAAACCTGCGTTTCAAGCCAAACAAAACTCTACTGAATGACGACCTTTTCCTGATGGGTGTTAACTCCGCCTCTCGCATTCTGAGCGGTGACGGTGATCAGGTTTTCTCCATTGGGCAAGGGCGGCGTGAAGTAGTGAAAAGTCCCGTCGTCGCTGACTATTGGGACTTCTTTTCCGTTAACCATGACACGGGCTTCCTTTTCGGTCGTGCCTTTCACTTCGATCACGTGACCATGCTGAACGAAAGGTTCAATGGCCAGCGCCAGATTAATCTTTTCTTTGCTCTTCGCAACGATCGTAAAGCGGTTCTTCTCGCTCTCGACGGACTCTTTTCCGGCCGCGTCGTAAGACTGAATAGACCAATAATAGGCTCCAACCGGCAGGCCCGTGACCACTACGCTTGCAGAGTCGACTTTCTTGTCGAGAAGCAGGGACGAGAAATAGGGATTGTGGGAAATTCGCAGGCGGTATCCGGCAGCTTTCGCCATGGTCGACCAGGCAAATTCCACTTCTTTCGCTTTCTCTCCGGCGTTTACGAATACTGGCATCATGTTGCCAGGGGTGATGGGGGAGGGCGGCCCGATCTCTTTGACGCGCTGCATAGTCTTTGACTCGGCTTGGAAGGTGACCTTTTCCCAAGTGGAGAGGTGAGCCTTTTCGCCATTGCGCTCGACGTCGCCACTACCTTTAGTCAGCAAGATTTCGTGGCGATCTTCTTTAGGATTGTTCTGCACCATGGCCGATGAATCAGGTGCCAACGAAGCCTTGGCGCCGGCGACGATGACCTGCGATTTCGAACCCTGGACGTAAGTTGCGGTGGTTAAATCGACGGTTCCGGTGGTGACCGCGACGGACACGTTGGTTTGCTGCTGGTCGTTGGCCGAGTTCTCTTCGATCACGATCAAGGAATCTTGTTTTACGGTGTAGTTGGTGCCGTCGTTGAAAACGATTTTGGCAATGCCATCGGAGCCCGTCTGAACGACGTCGCCTTTCTCGAGCGGGACGTTGTAATTGGCGGCGATCCAACTATTGCCATTTCCCTTGCGCACGCGGATGGTACCGTCAAGCGCAGTGAAATGGGCCTGTTGCGAAATTGGGGTTGAACCTTTAATAGGCGGCGCGAGGCCGGAAACCTTTTCGAGCAGGAGAGATGCGAAACGACTGGCGCCCTTCACGGTTGAATCGGTGAACGCGGGGAATGCGAGGTGAATCAAAAAAACCAATATAACTGCGACCCCCATCAACGCCATAACGACGCTGCGGTAGGTCACCGTTTTCCATGCGACGTAAATTTCCGGTTTACTTTGATTGGACACGAACCGGTGCCTGCCTCGTAAAATTTTGATGAATTCGGAACATCTTGAAAACTGTCCCCATCATATCCTTGGTGCTATGCGATTGAAGCCTAAGTCATAGGGGTGGAGGGTTACGAAAGTGACTAGGAAAATGGGCGCTTACGTACACTGACGGGCGCTCAAAACAGGTCCGCGATGGGCCCTCGCCTTGCCCGTCTGCAAAGCGGTTGTTAGCATAGAAGTTCTGCAATTTTCCTAGGAGGCTCCTGTGGCTACCGACACAATTACCAACCCGGCGATCGCCGGTGGCACCCCCAAATCCAAGGTTTTTAAGAACTTTATCGACGGCGAGTGGGTTGAGTCCGCTAGCGGACAAACCTTTGAAGACGTCAATCCCGCCGACACGCGGGAAGTGGTCGCCATCTTCCAGGAGTCGAATAAAGAGGACGTGGATGCGGCTGTGGAGGCCGCCAAACGTGCTTTCGCCAAGTGGCGTTTGGTACCTGCCCCGCGGCGCGCGGAGATGGTGTTTCGGGCCGCCGAGATCCTCATGGAACGCAAGGAAGACCACGCCCGCGATATGACCCGTGAGATGGGCAAAGTGCTGAAAGAGACGCGTGGCGATGTGCAGGAGGCGATCGACGCCGCCTACTACAACGCTGGAGAAGGCCGCCGTCTGTTTGGGCCGACGGTGCCATCCGAATTGCCGAATAAATTTGCCATGGCCGTGCGCCAGCCGATCGGAGTGTGCGGCATGATTACGCCGTGGAATTTCCCGATGGCTATCTCTTCATGGAAGCTGTTGCCGGCTATCGTGTGCGGCAACACTTGCGTCATTAAGCCGGCGCAGGATACTCCGCTATCGACTTTTAATCTGGTGCAAGCCTTGACCGATGCCGGGGTGCCGAAGGGCGTGATCAATGTTGTGGCTGGATTTGGGCCGGAAGTTGGAACTCCGCTGACCGAGCATAAAGACGTGCGCGCGATTTCGCTCACGGGATCTTCGGCGGTCGGACGAATTGTCGGGCAGATTGCGGCAAAGAGCTTCAAGCACTGCTCGCTTGAACTCGGCGGGAAGAATCCGATGATCGTGCTTGATGACGCGAATCTGGAGTTGGCGGTCGAAGGCGGGCTGTGGGGAGCGTTCGGAACTACGGGACAGCGCTGCACTGCGACCAGCCGCATCATCGTGCAGAAGGGCGTTTATCGCAAATTTGTCGATGCCTTTGTGGCGCGGGCGAAGAAGATCAAAGTCGGTAATGGGCTCGATGAGAGCGTCGAGATGGGTCCCGCGGTAAACGAGAAGCAGATGAATACCGACTTGAAATATATCGAGATCGGGAAAAACGAAGGCGCGAAGCTTGTAACCGGCGGCAATCGACTCGACAAAGGGGCTTACCAGCACGGATGGTTCGTGGAGCCGACTGTGTTCATCGATGTCGATCCGAAAATGCAGATTGCTCAGGAAGAAATTTTTGGACCGGTGGTTTCAATTATTCCGTGTGAAGATTTGGAAGACGCGATCGCCATTGCTAACGACATCGAGTACGGTTTGTCGTCGTCGCTCTATACCAAAGATGTGAACAAGGCTTTTGCCGCAGTTCGCGATCTGGAGACGGGGATTACTTACATCAACGCTCCTACGATTGGAGCTGAGGTGCATCTTCCGTTTGGGGGCACGAAGGCGACGGGTAACGGGCATCGCGAGGGCGGCATTGGCGCCATCGACTTTTACAGCGAGTGGAAGGCGGTTTACATCGACTATTCCGATACGCTGCAGAGGGCGCAGATCGATCGTCCGGAGTAAGGCTGAGCTGCAGAAGTCGCACGCCAGGGAGGCTGCCCGTTGTATTCTGCTTTGGCTTACGGGCCAGGTTGATTAGGCGGGAAAAATCTGAACCACAGAGAGCAGAGAGTACACGGGGGCTTGCTCGTCGATAGTCTGTGCCCCTAGCTTTGAAGTGTTGTTTCTATGTCCATAACTCAACTTCGAGAAATCACGCCCGCCACCCGTTTAGAAAATGTTCGCTACGCGATTCGCGATCTGGCTTGCGTTGCGGATGAAGTGGCGCGGCAGGGGCACACGATTCTTCCGCTGAACATTGGCGATCCGCTCAACTTTGATTTTCAGACGCCGCCGCACATGATCGAGGCGGTCTACAAGGCGATGCGAGATGGGAAGAATGGGTATTCGAGTTCTTCTGGTATTCCGCAGGCGCTGGAAGCGATTCGCGGCGAGGCGGCGCGCAAGGGAATCACGACGATTCAGGATGTGTTCGTCACTTCGGGAGTGAGCGAGACGGTGGACATTTGCCTGACCGCGCTGCTCAATCCTGGGGATAACCTGCTGACTCCCTGCCCTGACTATCCGCTCTACTCGGCCGTTCTGGCGAAGCTCGAAGTCGGGCTGAATCCGTATTACTTGACCGAAGAGGATGGTTGGCAGCCTGATCTCGCCGACATTGAAAAGAAGATCACGCCTCGCACCCGCGGCATCGTGCTGATCAATCCTAATAATCCAACTGGATCGGTGTGCACGCGCAAGACGCTTCAGCACGTTGCCGAACTGGCGCGGCGTCATAACCTGATTATTTTTGCGGACGAAATTTATGACAAGCTGATTATCGATGATGGTACGGATGACGATCCGCATGTGACGATGGCGGAGGTTGCGCCCGATGTTCCGGTGGTGACGTTTGGCGGATTATCCAAGAATTATCTGGCTCCGGGATGGCGCATTGGATGGGGCATTGCCAGCGGTGAAGCCTCGGTCATCAAGCCATATCTGGAAGGTGTGAACAAGTTGTTGCGGGCGCGGTTGTGCGCGAATCATCCGGAACAGTATGCGATTCAGGCGGCGCTCGAAGGGCCGCAGGAGCATCTGGTCGAAGTGAAGCGGAAACTTCGCAGCCGCCGCGATCTCACGATGAAGTGGTGCGAAGAGACCTCGCGTATCAGTTGCGTCGCTCCGCGCGGCGCGTTTTACGCTTACCCGAGCATCGATATTCCTGAAGGTGACGATGTTTTTGTCACTGAGCTGATTCGGCAGAAGCATGTCACGGTCGTGCATGGATCGGGATTTGGGCAGCGGCCGGGGACGAAGCATTTCCGCATTGTTTTTTTGCCTGAGGAAAGAACCTTGACGGCGGCTTATTCGGCGATCAGCGCGTATATGCGGCAGCGGTACAGCCAGTAACTGAAGCGGGGATATGTGTCGTGGCGATAGGAGCTAAGCTCTTATGCGCGTTTCCTCTGGCTAGCAGTTGCGTAGGTCCTTCGCTTCGCTCAGGATGACAGGTCTGGGGGAAACGGATATTTTTAATAGACTCCGGGGATCAGCGCTGCAACTTTGCGTTCGTAGGCTGTGAACTCGGAGCCAAAGGCTTCTCGCAAGATTTTTTCTTCGCTACGCACTCGAATATACGTTCCGACCATAAAAACGGTGATTGCGCCTAGCAGCGCGATCCATTGTCCTGAGGCCATTCCGGTTGCGATTAGAATTCCCAGCATGCCGGTGTAGATCGGGTTTCTGACAAGGCCGTAGGGGCCGTCTTGAATCAGGTTGTGGCCTTCGACAACTCGCGCGGTGAGCGCCCACTGTTTGCCTAATCGACGCGCCGCGGAGTTTACCAGCCACACCGAACCGACGGCAAGGAGGATCGTTGCGCTAGCGAGAATCCACTCGGGAGCGTGAGACTCGGATGGTTGCGCTATGAAATGGCCGCGATTGAGGGGAAATATCCAGATCAGGAAATAGGCCGCGATTTGCAACGCGAGGCCGATCAGCGAAATTGCGTCCCTCTTCGTCTCTCGCACTTTCGGTGGACGCTTTCGCAGCCAGAAGGTGAGGCCAAATATCCACCAGCACGCAATCAAGACGTAAAACGCGACGCGGTGGGCTGCGTTTCCTGATTCAAAATAACTCACGATGAACTCGCTTTGCGCAGTACCTGAGCGCGACCGTAAAGACTAACAGGTGTTGGCTGACGCTCCACCATCTAGGTGCTGCATCATCTTGCTACTACATCATCTCAGTAGTCCAGAGATCGTGCAGGTGTACGACGCCCAGCAAGCGCGGCTGCTGAGGAGGAGATGCAGCTTCGACCACGACGAGCGAGGTGATTTTCATTTCTTCCATGCGTGCGAGCGCGGTTGCGGCAAATTCTTGTGCGCCAATCGTCTTCGGATTCTTGGTCATGCAATCCTGAGCGATCAGGTCGAGCGTATCTTTACCGCGTTGCTCGAGAAGACGCCGCAAGTCTCCATCGCTGATTACGCCCAGAAGTCGATCGCCTTCGACGACGGTCGTCATCCCTAGCTTCTTTCGCGACATTTCATAGATCACATCGGGCATTTTCGTTTGCCCGCTCACCCGCGGGATGGCGTCGCCGGAGTGCATCAGCGACTCGACATGGGCGAGTTTCTTGCCAAGTCTTCCGCCGGGATGCAGGTTCGCGAAGTCTTCTTCTTTAAAGCCTCGCTTCTGCGATAAAGCGACTGCCAGAGCATCGCCGAGGGCAAGCATGGTAGTGGTTGAAGCGGTGGGAGCGAGGCCAAGCGAGCACGCTTCCTCGGAAATTGAGCAGTCTAAGACAACGTCGGCGGCAGACGCCAACGTCGATGACTTGGTTGAAGATGATGCGGGGCCGGTGGCCTCGCCCGATCCGGGGCTGGAAGAAGCGAAAGAAGGGACGCCGTCGCAAGTCATCGCTACCAGCGGAACTTGCAGACGCTTGATCGTGGCCAGCAACTGCAAGATCTCTTCCGTCTCACCGCTGGCAGAGAGAGCGAGGACCACATCGCCGCGCATCACGACTCCGAGATCGCCGTGCAAAGCTTCGACGGGATGCAGGTACAGCGCGGGCGACCCGGTGGAATTTAGAGTGGCTGCGATTTTGCGGGCAATCAGTCCGCTCTTCCCCATGCCGGTGACGACGAGCCGGCCGCGACATTCAAACATCAATGCCAACGCCTGATCAAAATGGGCCGCCATCGGCCCTGCCAACCGATCGGCTAAGGCATTTAGCGCCTGAGCCTCAATGCGCACCACATTTTCGCCAACATGCTTCATGAACTGGAAATGGTAGCAGAAGAGAACATGGCGTCATCGGATGACGGGTGATGATGCGATGAATCCAGGGCCTAAAAGTGGTCGTCGGATACATTCGCCGCATGGCCCGGATGCACGAGAGCACGGGCCTGAATCGCCCGATCCCACGGGCCGCCTTGCCAATTGTCTTTTTTGTGCTCAGGGTGGACCCACGGAGGAAGCGTCATGAGCAAGCGGCGGCTAAGCGCGTAGAGATACGGCTCGTAGAGGATGCGAAAATCTGCGATTCGTTGTACGGCATCGGCTCCGTCGTAGAAGTTGACGCCGTGCTCGATCAAGTGCGACCGCAGTTTTTTCAGATCGTCCGGAGAGAGGCGCCCGGCGTCATCGGAGCTGTATTCCGCCCTTACAACCTGGGCGAGATCGACGGCAGCGTGCCGCGCCATTGCGAAGGTGAGCTTCGCCTGCTCGGGATGGATTCCGTCGACTCCGGTGATGACGAGAGAAGTCACGTCCAGCATGGCGGTCAGAGCGCCCAGCCACGATTGGTTGGGATGCTGCGAACGGAAGAATACGAGAACCGGATATGAGATGTGACTCGACAGGAGATCGGCGCACCAGCGCTCCCAATCGCGAAAAATTTCGTCGAGCACGGTTTGCTCGGGACAACAACCGAGGCGACCGAGAAATTCCGCCGCGCTTGGGGGCGAGCCTGCACGGGCATCGAGCAAGGCGATCTCAATTTCTCGCTGGTTAAAAGAGCTGTAGATGACCGGGAGGTAACCGACGACGACTCCAAGAAACGCGAAGCCCATGCCGGCTTCAAACACGGCGAGGATTCGCGCAGCGGTGGTGACGGGAGTGATGTCGCCGTAGCCGAGCGTAAAAAAAGTTTCTCCGCTCAGGTAAAGAACTTTTCCGAAGGTAATTTGTTCGTTGGCGAGAGCGACGTGCTCACCAAAACCGTATTGAACGCACGCAAATCCGAAAATCAACCCGATCGCCCAACATCCAAGCAGCACGATCAGAGATAGCGGCCCGAAGTAGGCGAGAAAGCCTTCGCGCCGGTTGACGGAGTCGATATGGCGTCCGACTCTTAACCAAAGTCCCCAAGTGGTCTTGTAGAACCACGATGCAATGCGAAAACTGCGACGGATGCGGCGCGGCAGAACAACGGTCTCAAATGCATCCATAAGGATGATGAATACGAGAAAGATGCCGACGATCGATGCCCACCAATGCATAAGGTTGAAATAAAGATGACGCGGGAATGGTAGCAGATTCAGAAATGCAGGGGCGATGCGATTCACTATGCGGGATCGCAAATCTCCACAAACAGCCTGTGAGTGAGATCACATATTTTGGCGTTGCGAAGAATGTAGATTCGGGCATTGAGAGTCGCTGTCAACACGTCCGAAGGGACGACCGAGCTTAGCCCAGCGCGGAAGCGCTGGGATCGACGACGAATCCGAGCAGTCCCGGAGGGACGACCTATGTCGCACAGCTATTCAAGCCTCCGAGTTCACATTGTGTTTTCGACCAAAGGCCGCCGGAGACTTCTGAGCGCGGATGTTCAGCCCAAACTTTGGGCTTACATGGCGGGCATCGCGAGAAATCATAAATTCGATGCCGTCCAAATTGGGGGAGTGGAGGATCATTGCCACGGGTTGATTTTGTTGCCGCCGACGATTCCGTTGGCGAAGGCGGTGCAGACGATCAAGGCGTGTTCGTCAAAGTGGTTGAACGAAACCGGCGCGGCGGGGGCGAACTTTGCATGGCAGGAGGGTTATGGCGCGTTTAGCGTGAGCGCGTCGCAGACGGACGGCGTCGTCGAATATATTCGTCATCAGGTAGAGCATCATAGAAAGCGAAATTACGACGAAGAGTTTTTGGAGTTACTGAGGCGGCATGGGGTTAATTACGATCCGAGTGATGCGTTGGGGTAGGTCGTCCCTACGGGACTCGTTGGTTTGGCTTGCCTACCCAGCGCTTACGCGCTGGGCAAAGTTTGAGCGTCCCTTCGGGACTTTGACGGAGATGGAGGCCGGTGATGGAGATGGAGGCCGGTGATGGAGATGGAGACCCGTGATGGAGATGGAGACCCGTGATGGAGATGGAGACCCGTGATGGAGATGGAGACCCGTGATGGATATGGAGGCCGGTGATGGAGATGGACGCCGCTCGTGGATACCGATCCGTGGCTAGAGGGTGGCGTGAGAGACTTCGATGGCTTTTTTTACGGCTTGGAGTTCTTTTAGGACGGCTCGGAGATTTCTAGTGTCCAGGGCGTTGGCACCGTCGCTTTTTGCTTCTTTGGGATTGTCGTGGACTTCCATGAATACGCCGTCTATTCCGGCGGCTACGGCGGCGCGGGAGAGGACGGGGATGAACTCGGGCTGGCCTCCGCTGACGGCGGGCTTGTCGCCTTCGGCCTGGGAAGACGGCAATTGCACGGAGTGCGTCGCATCGAAAACTACGGGCGCGTATTTACGCATGATCGCTAGCGAGCGCATATCGACTACGAGATTGTTGTAACCGAAGCTTGATCCGCGCTCGGTCAAAAAGACCTGGCTGTTGCCAGCATCGCGGCATTTTTCTACCACGTGCTTCATGTCCCAGGGGGAAACGAATTGGCCTTTCTTGATGTTGACCGGGCGTCCGCTGAGGGCGGCGGCGACGATGAGATCGGTTTGACGACAAAGGAACGCTGGGATTTGCAGGACATCGACTACTTCCGCGACTGCCGCGACGTCGGCCACCTGATGGACGTCGGTAAGGACGGGGACATGAACTTGATCTTTCACTTTTTTGAGAATGCGCAGTCCTTCTTTCAAGCCGGGGCCGCGGAAACTGCGGATCGAAGTGCGGTTGGCTTTATCGTAGGAAGCTTTGAAGATAAAAGGAAAATTTAACGAGCGTACTACGCCCTTGATGATCTCCGCCATGCGCATGGCGTGATCTTCGCTCTCGATGACGCAGGGGCCGGCGATCAGGAATAAATCTCCGCCGCCTACGCGGACGTTGTCGATTTGGAAGGAAAGGGTCACACAAAACCTTGGAACCACAGGGTACACGGAGGGACACGGGGTAAATCAATTCCCGCAGCGGCCTTTTATGAATGTGTACTTTTAGTTCCGAAAGAGAGGCGCACTAACATCGATTTACCCTGTGGCTCCCCCTTGTACCCTGTGGTTAATGATTATCTTCGCCCAACTTTTTCTGGGCGCAAAAACATTTCAACTACGGCTGTGCCTTTTTGTTCTTTCTTGTTGCGACCGTGTTCGTAGGCTGCACCTACGAAGCGTTGGAACAGTGGATGCGGTTCGAGCGGCTTTGACTTGAATTCGGGATGGAACTGGCATCCGAGAAAAAATGGATGGCCGGGAATTTCGACCATCTCGACATAGGTTCCGTCTGGAGTCGACCCGGAAATTTTGAGTCCGGCAGCGACCATTGTTTCTTCATATTCGCGATTGAATTCGTAGCGGTGGCGGTGGCGCTCGCTGATTTCGGTCTGGCCGTAAACGGAATAAGCGAGGGTGCCGGTTTCAATTTTGCAGGGCCACGCCCCGAGGCGCATTGTTCCGCCTAGTTCTTCGACGCCGCGCAGTTCACGCAGTTTGTAGATGACGCGGTGAGGAGTGGCGGGATCGAATTCGCTGGAGTTGGCATCTTCGAGTCCGCAGACGTTTCTTGCGAATTCAATACAAGCGGTCTGCATGCCGAGACAGATTCCGAAATATGGCACGTGCTTTTCGCGAGCGTACTGGATCGCCTTCAGCATGCCTTCGATGCCGCGCTTCCCGAAGCCTCCGGGAACGAGCAGGCCATCGTATTCTTCGAGTTGGGCTTCGAAAGTTTTTTCTGGATTTTTGTCGTTGTTTTTATCTGACGACTCCAGGCCTTCGGCCTCGATCCAACTGACCTCGAGTTTCAGGTTGTGTGCGAGAGCGCCGTGCACGAGCGCTTCTTTTAGCGACTTGTAACTGTCTTCGTACTCGACATATTTGCCGACGATGCCGATCTTGACGATGTCTTTAGGGTTGTAGACGCGGTGGACGAGGTCTTTCCACTTCGACAGGTCGCGGTCTTTCGCTTCTAACTTTAGGCGGCGGAGAACGAGCGTGTCGACTTCTTCATGCGCGAAGACGACGGGCACTTCGTAAATCGACGCGACGTCTTTCGCAGTGATCACTGCTTCTTCTTCCACGTTGCAAAAGAGCGCGATTTTCGACTTGATGTCTTTGGAAAGGAAGCGGTCGGTGCGGCACAGGAGGATGTCGGGCTGAATTCCGACACTGAGCAGTTCTTTGACCGAGTGCTGTGTCGGTTTCGTCTTCAACTCTTGCGCTGCCGCGATGAAGGGGACGAGGGTTACGTGGACGAATAAAGTATTGTCTCGGCCTAATTCCTGGCGCATCTGGCGGATGGCCTCGATGAACGGCAGACTCTCGATGTCTCCGACGGTGCCGCCGATTTCGATCAAGGCGACGTCCACATCCTGCGCGACCTTTTTTGCCGCGGCTTTAATTTCGTTGGTGACGTGCGGAATCACCTGCACCGTCTTGCCTAAATAATCGCCGCGGCGTTCCTTGGCGATGATTTGTTCGTAGAGGCGTCCGGTAGTCCAGTTATTGTCGCGAGAAAGTTTGGCGTGGGTGAAGCGTTCGTAGTGTCCGAGGTCGAGATCAGTTTCGGCGCCGTCGTCGGTGACAAAAACTTCGCCGTGCTGGAAGGGCGACATGGTTCCCGGATCTACGTTGAGATACGGGTCAAACTTCATGAGGTTGACCTTGAGGCCGCGGCTCTCGAGCAGGCACCCGATGGAGGCAGCCGCCAGGCCTTTCCCCAAAGATGAGACCACACCGCCAGTTACAAAGATGTACTTGGCCGACATCGATACCTCGCTTTAATTTTGTTGGGAAATTTGTGCGGGCTGGGGTGCACGAACAATTATGGCAGAAGTTTTTTAGAAATGGAATGTGGAAAAGAGGGGCGCGATCGCGGCTGTCAGCTGTCAGCTGTCAGCTCCTCGCTCCTAGCTTGAGACTATTCCAGCGCGTATAGATTTCCGTCGGTGCTGCCAAAGTAAACCACATTGTCGGCGATTGCCGCAGAGGACAAGATTGCGCCCATCGACCAGAATTTGTCAGTGCCAGTCACCATGTCGTCGTAGAAGAAATCCGAGAATACGCCTTCGTAGTTGGGCGTGCCGTCGGCTTTGACTAAGGTTGAGGCGTTCTTTTCTGCGGCTTCGGTTTGAAATGTCCAGGCAATCTTTTGCGAGGCGACGTCGATCGCCATGAATTTGCCGGCGTGAGAGCCAATGTAAACGGTATTGCCGGCGATCGCCGGCGAAGAGAACATGGGCCACTTATTTGTGCTTAGGGAAAAGACGGTTGCGCCGGTCTTGGCGTCCGCCGCAACGAACAGTCCGGAATCGGAGGTGGAAAAATAAATTTTGCCTCCTGAGACAGCCGGAGATCCGATGACCCACGAGCCTTTCATGTTATCCGCCCACTTTTTTTCGCCGGATTTTGCATCGAGCGCATAAAGATTGGAATCGCGGCATCCGAAATAGACGACTCCGGCGGCGACTGCGGCTGAGGATTGGACTCCTTCCTGATTATGGATGTCCGGATCGACGCCGGTTTTGAAGCGCCATCTTTGCTGCCCGGTGGCGGCGTCGAGAGCGTAAAAATAGCTGTCCCAGCTACCGATGAATACCGTCCCGTCTGCAATCGCTGGGGACGCGTGCACGACGTTGCCGGTTGCAAATTTCCAATTTAGCTTTCCCGTCGAGGCGGCAACGGAATAGACGTTGCCATCGCCGCTGCCAAAGAAAATCGCATTTCCGGACGGCGTGGGGGACGAAAGAAACAGGTCGAACGGATCCGGCATGGTCTCGGTTTCGGGAGTCGCTCCGTGCAGATGCTTAGCGGCGAAGCGGCGCTCGCCACCGGTTGCAAAGTGCCATTTCTCTTTTCCGCTGGCGGCGTCTATGGAATAGAGATTTCCGTCGTAGCTGAGAACGTAGACGTTTCCGTTCGCGAACGCGGGCGAGGAGTTCACGCGTCCTTTAGTTGCGAACTTCCATTTCATTTGCCCGGTCGCGATGTCAATCGCGTAGAGCGCATGGCTTGTGCTGCCGACGTAAGCTACGCCGTTCGCGATTACGGGGGATGAAAAAATGTATCCGCCGGCGTGGAATTTCCACTTCACGCGAGTGAATTGAGGAACTCCGGCAGCCTGATAGACGCCCGTATGCTGCGGATTACCGCGAAACGTGGCTGCATCTTGTGAGCTCGCGTTGAGGGCAAGTAAAGCCACCAGCAGACCGCACGACAGAAGGGTTTTCATGGAATGCTCGATCACCTCGCGATGTAAGGATGACGACTTCCCTTAGACGGGCGAGGTGGGGAAAGGTGTCGAGACTTTGTTTTTGCGGTTTTGCACCCGCTAGTTTGCGAGAGAGTTCCCCTCGACCTGCGCTGCGGGAGCGACGATAATGTAGGCGGAATGAGCTTTGCGCACCAGTTTCGACTTGTCGTTTTTTTTGCGGCAGCACTCGCATCTCTTTTTTGCATGCCGGGTTCATCGTTGGCGCAAGTCCAGGCCAGGCGGCTGATCTTAAAAGATGGAAGCTACCAGTCGGTCACGAAGTATGAGGTGAAGGGCGATCGGGTGCGCTATTTCAGCGCTGAGCGTGGGGAGTGGGAAGAGGTTCCAAACTCTCTCGTCGATTGGGATGCGACCAATAAATTCGAGCAAGGACGATCGCAGAACAAGCTAGCTCCGGAAGCGGTGGAACTCGACAAGCAACTGGAGGCAGAGCGAAAGGCGGAGCAGATAAGATCTCCGCAGGTCGCTCCGGGCTTGCGATTGCCTGACGATAGGGGGGTGTTTCTGCTGGATACCTACCAGAATCAGCCTCAACTTGTGGAAATTCAGCAATCCGGCGGCGAAGTAGAGAATCACACGAAGGCCAATATTTTGCGTTCCGCCATTAATCCTTTTGCTGGGGCAAAGCAGACCGTTGAGCTACCGGGAACGCATGCCAAGATTCAGGCCCATACCCAGATCCCCTCGCTTTATCTGAATATCGATGGGGGCGGTGGAACTCCTCTTCCGGGGGAACCTGCGGCGCTTCCGGCAGCGGAACGATTCAAGGTTGTCCGGATGGAAATCAAAGGCGGTAAGCGCATCGCCGGATCGGTGAAGACGGGGGTTACGGGGAAGACGAAATCCGACGGGCGGTTTGTTGCCTCGACCGTTACGGAATTGACCGGCGGCTGGGTTAAGGTGACGCCGGCAGAGCCTCTGGCGTCCGGCGAATACGCCGTCGCGGAGATGTTGGGCAAAGAGGGGATGAATCTTTATGTCTGGGATTTCGGGGTGAATCCCTCGGCGGCGGCAAATGCGTCCGCCTGGAGACCTGAGGCTGGAGAAGCGAAGCCGCAGGCGGATGACCCGGCCGATCTCAAGAAGCGAGAGACCAGTCCTCCGAATTAGAAAGTGTGGAGTCTGGCGACTCGTCCGACTGGACGGGCGCGGTCGCCCGTCCCCACACTTTTCTGCTCCCTGCACTTTTTCGCTCCCCTACACTTTTCCTAATCCACATACCGCCCGCAGAGATCCAACTTAGCTTTTGGACAAGTAACGTGACGGTGGGGATGTGCCCAAAGATTTGACAAAATGTCGGCACGGCAAATCCACCGGCCTCTATGACTCGTAATTCTAGTGAGGACGGTTAATCCGATACAGTCGCCGCCGCATGATCCGGCATCACAAGGCCATTGCACTCTGTTACGATTGCGCGACCGACTGAGAATATTTTCGCGGGTGAACCGCGCGGACGTTCATAGCCGTACTTTCTAAGAAGAGAGATTCAGGTTTGCAGCATAAAGCGACGAACGTTGTCTCGTCGGACGCAGTGATCGTGTCCTCCATCCGCTCAGGAGATGAGCAGGCGATGGCACAGCTTTATGAGCGCTACTCTTCGATCGTGTATGCTGTCGCGCTCCGGGTATTAGGTGATACCGGGGCAGCCGAGGATGTTCTGCAGGAAGTGTTCCTGCAGCTTTGGCGCAACCCGCAGGCGTATGACGAGGGTCGCGGAAGTCTCCCGGCGTGGTTGGCGGTGATTACGCGCAACCGGGCGATTGATCTTCTTCGCAAGCGTAAGCCCGACGCGAATATTGAAGACGTCGTCGTATATTGCGACCCGAATGTATTTGGCAAGGCCGAGTGGAGCGGCGCTTTAGACAAAATTCGACGCAGTCTTTCAGGCATGCCCGCGCAACAGCGGACGGCTTTGGAGATGGCGTATTTTGAGGGTCTTACTCATATGGAGATCGCGGCGAAGACCGGCGATCCGTTGGGGACGATCAAGACGCGGATTCGCAGCGGGCTGTCAACGCTGCGAAAGGCTTTTAATCCATGAGCGAGCACGACCAAATTATCGAGAATTTGCCGCTTTATGCTCTGGGAGAGCTGCAGGGAGAAGACCGCCTCGCTCTGGATCGGCACCTTGATGGGTGTACGGATTGCCGCAATGAATTAGAGAAAGTTCGTGGCGATCTGGCGATGCTGGCGTTTTCGGTGAGTGGCCCGGAACCTCCACTGCGATCGCGGCAGCGGTTGATGGATGCGATTGCGAAAGAACCGCGGCATCTCGGCCGCAACGCCCAGTCTGCACCAACACGCCGGAATTGGTGGAGAGTTCTTGAGTTGGCTGCCGCCGCCGCGGCCGTCGCTTTCGTTCTATTTGCGGTGCGCGAGAACAAAAATCTGGAGCGGGAAATCGCGAGCGTTCAAGCGGAGTCCGCTAACCAGCAGCAACAATTGTTGCAGGCGAATGAGCTTTTGACCTCTTTGACGTCGACCGAAGCGGAGCACTTTACGCTGGTGGCTGCAAAGAGTCCTCCCCAGCCGCAAGGGAAAGCGATTTATGTTCGACGAAACGGCACGCTGGTATTTCTGGCGAGCAACATGGCGCCTCTGCCGGAGCAGAAAATTTACGAACTTTGGCTGATTCCGAAAACCGGTGCGCCGATCCCGGTCGGACTCTTCAAGCCGAATGCGAGTGGCAGCGCTACGATCGTGAAGCCGCAGATTCCCGCTGGAGTGGAGGCTAAGACTTTCGCCATTACGATCGAGCCGCGGGAAGGCTCTCCAGCGCCTACGACGCAGCCGATTATGGCGGCGGCTCCGCAGGCTTAACTCGGGGGCGGCCGTGTATTCGCTCCGGAGCGGGCGAGAGCGCCCGCTCTACACGATCTCTAGCTCTATACAGCCTCTACACTCTACACAAACACTAGCCCTACACAATCACTTCGGGTCCATCAGACCGCGGGAGGCAACTCCGATGTTGTCGCGGGTGGAATTCTTTACCATGTACATCATTTCGTCGGCCTGGCGAATAATTTCTTGTGGGGTTTGAGCATCGTTCGGGAAAGTTGCCAGCCCCATGCTTGCGCGCAGGTTTAATTTCAATCCCATCTCAGTGCAGAAGTTCCCGTTGCGCAGGGACTCGCGCAAACGCATCGCAACCACCACAGCCTGATCTTTGCTGGTTTGCGGCAGCAGCACTACGAATTCATCCCCACCGTAGCGGAATGCGAAATCGATCAAGCGCAACTGAGCCTTGATGACGTAGCCGACTTCCGCGAGAAGACGGCTGCCGACGAGATGTCCGTGAGTGTCGTTGACTTGCTTGAAATGATCTAGGTCGATGAAGATGACGCTGAATTGATATCCGAAGCGCGCGGAACGGTAGACCTCGGTCTCTAAAGTCTTGTGAAGGTGCCGGGCGTTAAAGAGGCCGGTGCAGTCATCGGTGATGGTGAGTTCTTGAATTTTCTCGACGGAGCGCGCGTTCTCGATCGATATGGCCGCGTAATCGCAAAGAGCCTGCAAGAAAAATAATTCCTGCTCTGATAGTCCGACGTTTGCATTGACGAGTTGAATCACGCCAAGCACGCGATGCTTCGAACGCAGCGGCACGCAGATGACGGAACGGGTCTGCAGGCGAGTCATCTCATCCAGGCGGGCGGAGAAACGAACGTCGTTCTGCACATCGGGAACGATGAGGGCCTGACCGTGTTTCGCGACCCAGCCGGCGATTCCCTCCCCTACTTTGAGTCTTGCCTTCGAAAGAACTTCTGCAGCAGCGCCGACGGCGATGGCGAAATAGAGCTCATCTTTTTCTTCATCGACCATGAGAAGCGACCAGGTGTCGGGACGGAAATATTCCGCCATTTTCTCCATGATCGTCTGAAGGATGGAATCGAGGTTCAACGAAGACGTGAGCGCCTTCGCCACATCATGAAAAATGGTCAGCTCTTGCGACAGGCGAATTGGGGACGTTCCCGCTGCCTCTGACATGAAACCCTCGGTCGAACGATACGAAATTATAGGATTCGTTGGGCCGCGCGGGCAACGAACGACGGTAACCTGAACCACTGCTGCCAACCTTGCAAGCCTTGCAGGGCGGCGTATCTAAAGCTGTTGCGGAATTTTAGGAGGAGGACATGCCCTTAAAATGTCGGAGCGATGTTTACCGGGTCGGTCGGTGGCAAAAAGTGAACAAATAGCAAGAAAACGGCACATTCTTGCATGTTTGGATAGGAATTTCTGTGCCAACCGTTTAAACCACAACCTAAACGCCGCACCCCACATCCCAATATAAGGCCTTCTACATTTCCTATAGGGACCGCCAGGGACGGGAACAAATTGTCTTTTTTGTCTTTATTCTTATCGAGATTTTTATCAAGATTTGCATCGAAGTACGAACTTTCAGCCGTGTTTTCGGCGTTCTGTCTGCTTGTGTTTTCGTTGACGTCTAGCGCCTTGGCCAGTACCTCCCAACTGACGGTGCAACTGGCCGGAACGTCAAACGGCACCGTAGTGAGTACTCCTACGGGAATCAGTTGCAGCCCTAGCTGCACGGCGGCGATCCCGGCCGGGACCGTGGTGTCCCTGAAGGCCACGCCTAAAGCTGGTGCATTTTTTGCGGGATGGTCTGGTCCATGTAAAGGCACGGGACTTTGCAAATTGACCATGAACTCCGACCAATCGCCGACAGCAACCTTTAACTTGAACCAGAGTTCGAAGGTGCTGAATCACATCATTTTCATGGCGCAGGAAAACCGCTCGCTCGACCACTATTTCGGCGCGCTGCGGGCCTACTGGCGGGCGAATAAATTTGCTGACATTTCTTTTGACGGGCTGCCACAATTCAACCCAACTTCTGGGGCAGCGCCGCTGTACGGACCTCCTCCGACGAACCCGGGCTGCGATCCGGCTTTCCCGGTTCCCTCTGATTGCACGATCGACAGCGCCAGCCCGCAGATCGCGTCGTTTCACTTATTGACGCAGTGCATCGAGAACCCCAGTCCTTCATGGAACGAGAGCCATGTCGACTGGAACCTCGCGAACCCGCTTTCAGCGACGGCCCTACTTGATGGCTATGTTTGGACGAATGCTCACGATTCGCGCAGTATGAGCCCGCGCTTCAACGATACCGATGGCAAGCGAGCGATGGGCTATTACGATTCCGGCGACTTGAATTACTACTACTTCATGGCGTCGGAGTTCTCCACCTCCGACCGCTGGTTCTCGCCAGAGATGAGCCGCACCGGGCCGAATCGCGAATATCTGATGGCGGCTACTTCGCAGGGCGAGGGCTATCCGATTGGAACGGACAGCCAGGATTCATCGCTGCTCACCGCAACCACGATCTTTCAGGAATTAGAAGCTGCGGGTGTGTCGTGGAAGATTTACGTCAACACGACCAATACCAGTTGTTCAACAAATCCGACGCCGCAGTGCCTGCTCGGTTTGAGCTACATACAGAATTTTCAGTGGGGACAGAGCATTCCGAGCAGCTACCCGAACAATATCGCGACTATGTCGCAATACACCTCCGACCTACAGAACGGAACGCTTCCACAGGTGGCGGTGATCGAACCGGCGGGAAATGCCGGGCTGGATGAGCATGGATCGGATTCCGATCCGTACCCGATCAATATTCAATTGGGCGCGAATTACGTCTCGTCGCTCATCAATCAGCTAATGGCGAGTTCCTCGTGGAAAGACTCGGCATTCATTCTTACTTACGACGAGTTTGGCGGACTCGCTGATCACGTGGCACCGAAGCCGGCGGTGAACCCGGACGGAATAAAGCCTCAGGACTTGCTGCCGAATGATGTGTGCACCAATGGGACGGGGCCAACTTGCGATTTCACCTACACGGGTTATCGGGTTCCTCTGATAGTGGTGTCCCCGTACGCAAAGAAACATTATGTGTCGCACACCGTAATGGACTACACCGCCATTTTGAAATTCATCGAGACTCGCTTCAATCTTGCGCCGTTGACCAAACGGGACGCCGCGCAAAAGAGCATGGCGGAATTCTTTAACTTCAATATTCCACCGTGGAATACGCCTCCTACGCCTCCAAAGCAGAATACAAGCGGCGCGTGCTATTTGAATGCGTTGCCGTAACGGTGGGTGCCGAGCGGCGGCGCTGTTGTAACGAAAGGTCATAGCCCCCTCAATTCCCTAGGTTCTCGCAATCCAGAAGGGTAGAATTTTTATCGCTGGGCCTGCAGGACCTGGAGAATTGTTTGCCTTCCTTTGGCGAGAAGTTAAAACGCGAACGTGATCGGCAAGGCATCACGTTGCAGCAAATCTCCGTCTCGACGAAAATCAGCACCAGAATGCTGCAAGCGATTGAAGATGAACAATTCAATCAGCTTCCCGGCGGCATTTTTAATAAAGGCTTCATTCGCGCTTATGCACGCTTTCTGGGTCTCGACGAAGAAGAGACTCTCGCCGAATATTTGAAGGCTTCGGGAAATGACATTCCGGTTCCTGCCGAAACCGGGTTGCACGAGTCGCTTTCAGCCGACGCCGCGAGTCAGCGCGGGATGTCGCGAGATCGCGTGGGCAAAGCGGAAAGAAACGAAACGGCGCGGAAGGGTATAGAGATCAACGTCGAAGCTGAAGCTGCCAATTTCGAGAGGCAGCTGCCGTGGGGTATATTCGCCGCGTTGTTGTTGGTCACGGCATTGACACTTTCGGTTTGGAATCGCTTCGAGCGCGGCCATGTGGGACAGACGCCTGCAGCCGATTCCCTCTCTAGCTCTCCCGCTTTGGTAGCTCCGGCTAAAGCCGAACCGCGAGAACCGGAAATTCCTGCTTCCGCCCTTCGAAAATCTGTCACGCCAACCGCGGCTGCTTACATTCAGAATTCGGCGGACAATGGTTCGGGAGGCAGCCGTGCGGACGGTACCAGTGGGGTCGAAACGAACGAGTTCTCTCTGCTCATCCAAGCGAGGCGCGAATCTTGGATCACGATTACGGCTGACGGCAAACCCTTGGTCTCCGAGTTGATGGTTGCGGGAAGTGAGCGCATGGTTCGTGGACGCGACCTGGTGACTGTCAAAGCGGGGAATTCCGGCGCCGTGGATTTTGAAATGAACGGAAAGAAGCTAGGGACTGGCGGCGAGTACGGGCAAGTGAAGACGACCACGTTTGGCCCGCAAGGAATTATTTAGGCCCGTTGGCGGCGGGCGAGGGCGTTGATTTCCCAAATTGTTTCTGCACCTTAGCACCAAGTTGTGCCATTCAACTCCTCTGCTTTACCGTTCAATGGCTAAGGCTCAGATTGCAGGCTGTTTGCGTTGCTTTGGAGTGCGGTTGTCTGGTAGTTTTTAAAGATAGCCGAGCCCGTTTCTACGCTTCTGGGCTTCCCAAAGACCCCCTGACTTAAAAGGTTGAGGCTCGAAGTTCTTCGAAGGAGATATCTGCTTGCCATCAAAGAATCGTTTTCTATTTACCTCGGAGTCGGTGACGGAAGGACATCCCGACAAAATTGCAGATCAGATTTCTGATGCCATTCTTGACGCCTGCCTTCGCGAAGATCCGAACAGCCGTGTCGCTTGCGAAACCTTAACCTGCACCGGGCTGGTCGTCATCGCCGGCGAAATCACGACCAAAGCATACGTTGACTTCCAGAATCTGGTTCGCGGCGTCGTGCAATCGATCGGATACGACAACGCCGTTTATGGATTTGATTCCAACACTTGTGCGGTGATCTCCAGCATCAACAAGCAGTCGGGCGACATCGCGATGGGAGTCGATACGGGAGGCGCAGGCGACCAGGGCATGATGTTCGGGTTTGCATGCAACGAGACTCCTGAGTTGATGCCGATGCCCATCTCCCTGGCCCACAAACTCACCGAGAAGCTTTCGGAAGTCCGCAAGAACGGCACCTGCCCTTATCTCCGTCCCGATGGAAAATCACAGGTTACGGTTGAGTACGACGCGAACCAGAAAGTGAAGCGAGTGGATGCGGTTGTTGTTTCCACCCAGCACTCTGACAGTGTCAGCAACGATGAACTGCGCGCCGATATTTTGAAGCATGTCATCCAGGCCGTGATTCCGGCCGAACTGCTCGACGAAGACACGAAGTATCACATCAATCCGACGGGACGTTTTGTAATTGGCGGACCGATGGGTGATTCCGGACTCACGGGACGCAAGATCATCGTCGATACCTACGGTGGAATGGGACGACATGGCGGCGGAGCTTTCAGTGGCAAGGATCCGACCAAGGTCGATCGCTCGGCTGCTTACATGGCGCGCTACATCGCGAAGAACATCGTGGCGGCGGGATTGGCCGAGCGTTGCGAAGTGCAGCTTGCTTACGCCATTGGCGTGGCAGATCCGGTTAGCGTGCTGGTCGATACATTTGGAACATCGAAGATCGATGCTGCTCAGATTTCGGATTTGGTGCGGGCGAACTTCAAACTCAAGCCTCGCGAAATCATTGAGACTTTGAATCTGCGGCGTCCGATTTACCGCAAGACGGCAGCCTATGGGCACTTTGGGCGGAATGATCCCGACTTCACCTGGGAAAAAACCGACAAGGCGGCAAAGCTCGCTGCGGATGCCGGTCTCAAGCGCGAGCCCGTCGGAGACAGAAAGTAGCCGGACGGTAAGCGGAGTTTCACAGTAAGGCCAGCGTCTTCGGCTTAGAGATTTTTTTACCACAGGGTACACAGAGGGGCACGGAGGGAGGCAGTATTCCCGACCTGCTTTCTTTCTTATCCCTTGGGGCAAGCAGATTAGGTTCAACAGAGATAGGGAGAACAATGGCAACAACATCGATTAGCAGCGACGTAAAGGGATTTGAACTAGCTGATCTTGGCAAGAAGCGCATCGAGTGGGCGAACCAGTCGATGAAGGTCTTGCAGATCATCCGCAAGGAATTTATTAAGAACCAGCCGCTCAAGGGCATTCGGGTTTCGGCCTGTCTTCACGTTACGGCAGAAACCGCGAACTTGATGATTGCTCTGCGAGACGGTGGAGCTGATGTCGCGCTGTGCGCGTCGAATCCCCTCTCGACGCAGGATGACGTTGCCGCCAGCCTGGTGCGCGACTACAACATCCCGGTCTTCGCCATCAAGGGCGAGGACAACGACTCTTACTACTCACACATCATGGCTGCGCTCGATCACAAGCCGCAGATCACCATGGATGACGGTGCCGACCTGGTTTCGGTCCTGCACACGAAGCGTACTGCCGAACTGGAACACGTGATCGGCGGAACGGAAGAAACCACGACTGGTGTGATCCGGCTGCGTGCGATGGCCAAAGAAGGCGTGCTGAAATATCCGATCGTCGCCGTGAACGACGCCGACACCAAGCATCTTTTCGACAATCGCTATGGTACGGGTCAGTCAACGATCGACGGCATCATCCGCGCCACCAATTTCCTTCTGGCCGGGTCGAAATTTGTGGTCGCGGGTTACGGCTGGTGTGGACGCGGGCTGGCTTCGCGTGCACGCGGCGCGGGTGCGGAAGTGATCGTGACCGAGATTGATCCGACGAAGGCGCTTGAGGCTGTCATGGATGGCTTCCGCGTGATGAGCATGGAAGAAGCCGCGAAGCTTGGCGACGTCTTCTGCACAGTCACGGGCAACAAGAACGTCCTCGCCAAGCAGCATTTCACGGCCATGAAAGATGGTGCAATCGTTTCGAACTCGGGGCACTTCAACGTTGAGATCGATATCCCGGCGCTGGAAGGGTTGTCTTCATCGAAACGCACGACGCGTAATTTTGTGGACGAATACACGATGAAAGATGGGCGCCGCATCAATCTTCTCGGCGAAGGCCGCTTGATCAACCTGGCGGCAGCGGAAGGTCATCCCGCATCGGTGATGGATATGAGCTTCGCCGATCAGGCCCTGTGCTGCGAATACATGGTGAAAAACCATGCCTCGCTCGAGAAAAAGGTTTACACGGTGCCCGTCGATCTCGACAAGCGCGTTGCCAAGCTGAAGCTCGAGTCGTTGGGCATCAAGATTGATCGCCTGACGTCGGAGCAGGAAGAGTATCTTTCCAGCTGGAACGAAGGGACATAAAGTGAGGCGGGAGACGCGGCTAGCCGCGTCTCTACAAGAGAATAAGAGGGCGGCCAAACTTGCCGCTCTTTTTTATTGGCGTTATTTGGCGACCTGATAGCCGCGACGAATATATTGGACTTGCGATTCGAGCACGCTCACGGGAAACTGTGTGTATGCGAATGCTGGTGCGGTTCATGCTGTCGGCGAGCGATTTGACGCAGTTCCCTGCTCCCAGCGTGCCGGAGATAGCGTTTCTCGGGCGCTCGAATGTTGGAAAATCGAGCCTTATCAATGCGCTCGTGGGCTCGAAGGTGGCACGCACCAGCAATACTCCAGGGCGCACGCGAAGCATCAACTTTTATGAAGTCCGAAGGGCTGGGCAACCGACGCCGGAAATGCTCTTTGCGGATCTCCCTGGATACGGCTATGCGAAAGTCTCGCGCAAGATTGCTGACGACTGGGCGCGCTTCGTCGATCCTTATCTGCACCAGCGCTCTAGCCTGGCGCTTTCATTAGCGTTGGTGGATTCGAATATCGCACCGCAGGAAAGCGACCAGCAACTGGTCGAATTCCTCTCCCATCAAGGCAGACGCCACGTTGTGGTCGCCACCAAGTGTGATCGGCTCTCGGGCAACAAGCTACAAGGGGCCATGAGAGCGTTGGAGCGGGCCTATCCGGGCACGCCGATCGTCGCTTTTTCGTCCAAGACGGGGGTCGGGAAAGACGATCTGTGGCAAGAGATCCGAAACGTAATTCAAGCCCACCGCGATTAAGGTTTCCTCTTCAATCTGCCGATGAAATGTCCGAGCGCATCAGTTCGGAGGCCTTCGTGGATCGGCACAATCATTCCCATCAATCTGAGCCTTCGCAGGAGTTCGACGACAGCGAAGAAAGCAGCAATTATCTTCGCCGCTTGAAGGGAGAGCAAAAGCCTGAAGCGACCGTCGGATCGACAAATATTGGTGCAGATCCAAATACCGCTCCGCCAGCGCGTGAAGCCGAAACGGCGCCGGGGATGAATGTCGTCTTCGCCGAGCGGCGCAAGACTCAACGCTACGTCTGCTCGGGCCAGATTGTGATGAGCGCAGAGGGAACCAATTACCGCATGTGGGGAACTCTCACCGACGTGAGCTTGCACGGATGCTATGTAGAGATCAACAACACTTTTCCGGTCGGGACAAAACTGAATAGGCAGCTCGATGCCAACGGCATTCAAGTCAAAATGATGGGCGTGGTTCGAGCCACGTATCCCTTTCTCGGCATGGGCATCTCGTTTGGAGCGCCGGAAGCGAAACAGCTAGCCCAGCTTGAGCAAATGATTAAAACGCTGGCTGGGCGGCAATCGGCGTATGGTGCATCCGCTTTCTGACAACATCATCCTAAATTGCTCTTGTACTTGTCACCCGTGCTGAATGTCCGACTATGCTCCGCCCCTCATATTACCGACGTTATGTCCGCACCTACCAGCCCATTGGGTCATCCGTTATCATAAGAATCTATGGCTAAGTATCTTATAACCGGCGCTGCTGGCTTCATTGGGTCATCTTTGATAAGGGCTCTTCTGGAACGTGGTGAACAAGTTCGCGGCATCGATAATTTTGCTACCGGGCGGCGTGAGAACCTTACGGAAGTCATCAAGCAGATCGATTTTCGCGAGGCCGACATTCTTGATCTCGATGCCATGCACAGCGCATGCAAAGGGGTCGATTACGTTCTGCACCAGGCGGCCATTCCTTCGGTTCCAAAGTCAGTGCTCGATCCGATAGGAAGCAATCGCGCTAATACCGATGGCACGCTGAACGTGCTAGTTGCGGCGCGCGATGCCAAGGTACGCCGCGTGGTTTACGCTGCCTCGTCGTCCGCATACGGAGACACGCCAACGCTGCCCAAGCATGAGTCCATGAATCCTGACCCGATTTCGCCCTACGCGGTGGCCAAGCTCGCGAGCGAGCATTATATGGTTTCGTTTTTCCGCTGTTACGGGCTGGAGACGGTGTGCTTGCGCTATTTCAATATATTCGGACCGCGGCAAGATCCATCTTCGCCGTACTCGGGCGTGCTAGCCAAATTCAGCATGCAGATGTTGCGCGGAGATCAGCCCACGATTTTTGGCGATGGAGAGACGAGCCGGGACTTTACCTACATCGACAACGCGGTTTCGGCGAATCTTCTGGCGTGCTCGGCTGCTGCCGATGAGTGCGCGGGGCGCGTCTTCAACTGCGCAACCGGGGATCGCATAACGCTCAATCAGACCTTCGACGCGCTTAAGAAATTGACGGGCTACAGCGGCAAGGTGAAATACTCTCCGGAGCGAGAGGGCGATATCAAGCACTCTCTTGCGGACATTTCATTGGCGCAAAAGCATCTCGGATATAAAGTCCTGGTCAATTTTGAGAGCGGCCTTCAGCGCACGGTGGAGTGGTACAAGAACCAGCGCCAGCCGGTCGGCGCTTTGTAGCTGGCTAGGGACTTATTGCGTGCCGCAGTTTATGTTGAGAATCGCGGTTGTCAAACCGTAGGGCGCCGCATTTCGGAAACCGTAGCTGAGTGGGACGTTGCCGCGCGGGCGATCAACTCATCCAAGTCGTAGCGGAAGGGTCCGTAGGCGCTGAATGTCGTCTCATTAAACAAGCGCTTGATGCCGCAGCTCAGGCACACCTGATATTTGTAACCCTGCACTTCGATTGGCCAGCTCATTTTTCGATGCCAGCAGCCGCGAAAGGCAACCACGGCGACTCCCGCCAGGCTGGTGGCAACCCCTGCCGGCCACCAACGCGAATTCTTAAGCTTAGTTGCTGCCCTATGGACCGCAGTCGACATCAGTTCTCCCGCTAATTTGCTCGCAAATCAACCATAAGGTGAAAACCCCCGGAGTGCAAAATCTGAAGGGTCGTAGCGCAGGCGGCATGGTTCCTGATTGAGCGAGGTGCCGCACTGGTCCCTGTACCAACGGACATTGCGGCGCATTGCTAGGGCTATTAGGCTGATAGGAATTCGTTACCTATGGTTGCGGCTGGAGTGCCTGCCGTAAGGTCGGATCTGCGCGCTAAACGGCAGCAGAAACATGAACCAAAGGTACAAATAATTCCTTCCCTGACAGCCAGATAGGATGAATACTGCATTTTTCGGTTTGACCGTCAGACGCGCATGAGTTGCAGGCCCACAACCCGGCTCGAAAGCGACCTGCCCATCATTGTCGACCTGCAAGAGCAGTTGACGATAGAGGATGGCAATCGCGTTCTCGACTCCATTGCACGGCACGAGGCGATGCGGGCGCTGCTCGCTTTTTCTGAACTCCACGGGCAGATTCGGATACGACTCGACTCGAATTGCGACGAACCCGCAAAAAATCTACTAGAGACGGAGCGCTTCATCCTTGACGAAGTGCTGCAATTAATTTGCGACCGCGCTCTTTTGATTACAAAAGCCAACAGCGTGGTGATCGCGTTGGCACAGCATTCGGATTCGAAAAAGGTCGAGATGGTCTGCCGCGCCGCTGCGGGTTCGCTTGCGATCGCGCGTGGAGCACGATTGATCGCGGAATCCGAACTCCTGCGCGAGGGCATGGAATCGGGCGGCATACTGCGCTGCGATGACGGTGAGAGCGACAATCGAATCGCGCTGGATTTTGCCCATCAGCTCGGCGCGCGCTCTACCGTGCTTGTTCCGCTGCGCGGGCGCAATCAGCAAATCGGAGTGCTACAGGCATTCTCGATTGAAGCGCATGCGTTCAGCGGCTCCGATGTCAACGGATTGGAATTGCTGGCGGAGCTGGTGCTCTCGGCGCTGAAGCCGGAAGATCAGGATCGACGAATCCATTGGTTGTCAGACATCGCTGCGGAGGTCCTGCAACCGACGGCGCCGATCGAGGTGATTGAAGAACCGATCATCCTGCAAGCGGAGACGGAACCACAGCCAGAAACCACTGCCGGGGTCGTAGAGGCGGCGGACGTCACTGTTATTGAGGAAGCGATCTCATCTCTTACGGATTCAGTCGCGGCCCCTGCCGTCTCGACTGCTCCTCTCCCTGAGAATGAGAAAGTGCACCCAGAGATTTTTGTGAGTACCGGCGTTGATCCGTTCGAAAATATTTTGTCGGACACCTCGGATGTACTGTCGCCGACTGCCGAGGCGCAACCCTCGCCTGTTCCAGCGGCAGAGCCTGAGCAATTGATGCTCTTGCAGCTGGAAGAAATTGCTCCTGCAAATGGTGACGCACAAAATCTCATCAGCAGTAGCGAAGCCGACCGAGAAATGCAATCGGGCAGCAAAGTCGATTTGGCGACTGCTGCATCTTCGCCAAGCAATACAAGTATTTTCGGACTGATCAACCGCAATCTAGGGACCGGCCGCTCTCGCATTGGACTGAAATTGGCGATGGCTGGCGTCGTCATTGCTTCGCTGTTTTCGGCCGGCGTCTGGTGGGGAACGCATTCGCATTCTGGCGGCCAGGAGACGGCCGCGGGCAATGCAAATTTCAATACTTTGCCGCAAGCGGTCACTGCGCCTGCTCCGCCGCGAACGGACTTACCCATGCCCGTTGCAGATAATCTGATGAGTTCGGCGAAGGTCGATACAGCTTCACAGAGTGAAGCCCCGGTTGGATCGGAAAAGCTGGCAGCGCTACCGAAAGTTACTGGATTGAGGCACTGGTCTTCTTCTCTAGGAAGCACCGTGGTCATCGATATGGAAGATCAGGTTCCATATGAAGTGCATCGCCTGATGTCTCCGGAACGAATCTATTTTGATCTGCATGACACGGTCTTGTCGCACGAATTGGACGGCAAGACGATGGATGTTGGCGACGTCGCGCTCAGCCGCGTTCGCATCGCTCAGCCGGTGGCCGGCCTGACGCGGATTGTGCTGGACACAAAAGACGGTTCAAATTTCTCGGTGAGCATGGAGGCGAATCCTTATCGCCTGGTGGTTGAGTTACGAGGTGACAAGGGATCGGGTGGCAATCATTCAGCGGCAATCCGAAACGGCGCGCAGGCGGCGCTTGGCAAGACTGCAGCGCAGGCCGCTGCAGCGGCGAATGTCTCTGCGCCTGTTTCGAAGCCAGCGGTGCCGGAGCAGCTGTCGCTGAAGTCGCCCAGTGATTTTTCTGCGGCGAAGACCGGAAAATTCCGGATCGTGCTTGATGCCGGACACGGGGGCTGGGATCTTGGGACCGTCGGCAAACAGGGGTTACTGGAAAAAGATTTGGTTCTCGACGTGACACAGCGCCTGGGAAAGTTGCTGCAGAGCCGCATTGGAGCTGAAGTGAAGTTCACCCGCGACAGCGATGAATATTTGCCGCTCGAACAGCGGTCAGACTTGGCGAACCAAAGTCAGGCCGACCTTTTTGTTTCGATCCATGCGAACTACAGCAGTTCCGCATCGGCTCGCGGGGTAGAAACTTACTACAGCGATCTCTTCGCGGCACCGGGCTCAAAAGAATCCGAAAAGCTTCAGGATGGGAGCGGCGCCAAATTGACGCCGGTTTCACTGTCACTCGGCGGACTGCATGAAAAGATCGAGGAATCGCGCAAACTCGCGGTCAGCGTGCAGCGATCGTTGTATTCGACTCTCGCCGCCAACAGCCCGGAGATTCGGAACCGGGGCATAAAGGATTCTGCATTCGTGGTGCTGACGGGCACCACCATGCCGTCGATTCTTACTGAAATTTCGTTTGTCAGCAGCCCTGAGGATGAGCGAAAGCTGCAAAGTGCCACCTACCGCCAGCAGATTGCCGAGGCCCTATTTCAGGGCATTTCCCGCTACCGGCAATCGACACCTCACGTCAAACTAGCACAACTGCAAACCGCAACAGTGCGTCGCTGATTCAATCTCAGTTCCGCTCGACTTGCGACTTTCACCAACTGTAGTGCGCCGCATACGTGATCACTTTCTCGCCATCAGGCGCGATCGTCACGGGAAATTCGATGGTGTGGGCATCTATCTTTTTATAGTCGGCTGAGTTGGAAGCGATGTCCCAGGTGAGGCTGCGGTAGAGATGCTCGACGACGCGCACTTTCACGGCTTCTTTTTTGTGGTTGCGAATCTTAATCTCGAACGATTCGGTGGCCGACTTCTTGCCGGTCTCAAGCACGTAGTCGATGCGGCGGCGTTCCCCGGTCATGTCAAACGCATTGCCGGTGTAAACGCGCACCGTCTCGTCGCGAGGTGTGTGGTCGATGACGTTCTCTCCGGTAAATTCAATCTGTCCGTCATCGTTGCGGCGATAAAAACGCAAGCGGCCTTTCGGCAAAGGTATCCCAAGATGATTCGCTTGTGAATTGACAAATTCCCGCATCACCCAAATCTTGGGATTCGATTCTGTTCCGTACGAGTGATCGTTGCGAATGTTCTCCCATCCCCATCCGTTGTAGCGATTCATGTCGATGTTGGCGCCGTCGTAGATAAAAATCTGCCTGGCGGTGACGTGATCGGCGTGGATGAACTCCACCTGCTTCGTCTCCCGATCGCGCAAAGTTGAAGGGCGTTCCAGAGTGTAAAGGTGGAATTCGTCGAATGCTTTTTCGGTGACGTTGGGCCGCATATCCATTGCTTTGGCTGCCATCTCGAGACGGGCAATGTTTTGACCTGCCATTTCCGGTTGCAGCTTGTTTACATCGCCGGCCATGAGCTTGATGCGCGCGTTCTCAAACGTCTTGCCGGTTTGATTATCCATGGTGATCCAACCGACGACGTCGACGATGTCGCCTTTGTCGGGAGCGACGAGGTTGTAGTCGGCTTTCCAACTCATTCCACCGGTGACGTAGGAAAATTCGGCGGGGAAACTTCCGGGCTGATCGGTAGTTAGAGACCACTCCAGACGGGGCTTGAGAATGCTGTCGTTGGTCAGGCTCGGAAAGACCGGGGTGCCCGGCATGCTGAAGCGTAACTGGCCGTTTACTTCAATCACCGGTTGCTGCGGGGAGCCGGTGTTGTATTGCTGGCCGCCGCGATAGGGCTGGAAATAATCCGGAGGTGTGTAACCGCTGCGGATGATCTTTCCCTTCACGGTCTGTCCGTTGCCGATCTCGAAGTCGATGATTTTGCCTTCATAGAGTGAAAGCAACAATGGCTCGGAGATGGCATCGGCCCGATAATTCTGCTCCAAAATCTGGAGGGCGTGCTTGCCGGTTGGATCACGCAAGACGACGGAATCGGGCTCCAGGTGCATGGTGATGTTGTTGACGTTGACTTGATTCTCTCCGGGCTTCAGGTCGAGAGGAATTTCCTCGCGAACGACCGCAAAATTCTGGTTGTAGATGGTGAGGGATGGTGGAGTCGATTGAGCCAGGAGCGTGGCAGAGAGCAAAGCGTTGCAGACGAAGCGCGCTTTCATCAGGTACCTCCGCGATCAAGTGGGGCCGCTTTAGGGGGAGCTGCGGCGAGTCACCGATCAGGTTACCGTAGGGAGAACGTAGGGGTAAGTGATTCTTGCGTGACGTTTGCGAGAGGGCCGATGCTGGCGGCGGTTTTCGCGGAAGCACGACAACAGAGTGCACAGGGAGAACTCCCTGCGGCGGTTGATGCGATGGATTACGTGCTGGGGTCTTTCGACTTCGCTCAAGATGACAGAGTTTTTTGTACGAGGGAGAAGGAATTATTTAGAGGTCCCACCTCCGTATTTCTCCAGCCACTTCAGTTCTTCGCGCACTTTGATTTTTCCGTGCCATGGATTTTTTCTTAGGGAGTGGCCTTCTCCCGGGAAGATTAGCAATTCACTGGGCACATTTAATTCGTGCAGGGCACGATCCAGAAGATAGTCTTCTCCGACGGATACGCGGATGTCGTCGGATCCGGCGACTATGTGGGTGGGAGTACGAACTTTGTTGATCTGGAAAATTGCGGCCTCGCTTCGATAACGATCAGGAGCTTCCCACGGCAGGCCCCCTAGAAAGTATGCGTCATCGAAAGTTGTGTCGTCGTTGCCCCAGTTGGCGACGTTCTCGACCGCGCCAGCTCCGGTGACCGCTGCTTTAAAACGTGTGGTCTGCGTGATCAGCCAGTTGGTCATGTAGCCGCCATAGCTGTAGCCGCCGACCGCCAGCTGTTTGGAATCTGCGATGCCGTCTTTTACGAGGGCATCGACTCCGGTCAGGATGTCTTTACCGGGGCGCGAGACAATTTCAGGAACGATGCCGAGCGCGAATTTGTCCCCGTATCCGGTAGAGCCTCGATAGTTCGGCTCGAAGACGAGCCAGCCGGCGGTTGCGGCCAAGCGGTCCCACTGATACCAGTCGGCTTCAAAGTGATTGCCGTCTGCATCCTGCGGACCTCCATGAATGAAGACGAAGGTTGGCAAGTTCTTTGCTTCAAACTTGCCCGGTGGGTACATCAACATTCCTTCGACTTTAGTGCCGTCGTCGGAGGTCCAGCGGTAGGGTTTGGCTTGGGGAAGATCGCGCTCGGTAAATAATTTATTGAACGAAGTGATTGGCTTCGCCTGCGATAACTTGTCGGCACCGTCCGCGAGATAAACTTCAGTCGGCTTGGTCGATGCGGAGTAGGCGAAGGCGATGCGAGATCCACGAGCGGCGGCGGACGGTAGTTCGTAAGTGCCTGCCCACCCTTCACGCTTTGTTATAGCGGCTTTCGGATTTGACTGGGTGATCAGTTGCACTTCAGTTCCCTGGCGGCCGGCAGCAACGGCGGAACCGTCCGAAAGCAGCGCGTAGCGGAGGATCTCACCCGGGTAGCCTGCGAACCAACGCTGCAATTCTGGCTTCTCCGGCTGCGAAGCTCCGGCATCGCCGGCGTCGACCCAATACAAACGCGGTTGTGGATCTTCGTACTTGCCGTCTGGCGACCCCAGGTTTGTTTGAAAGAAAACGTGTCGATTGTCTGACGCCCACTGCGGATTCATCTCTACCGCCTCATTTTTGGTGAGGCGAATCGAAGTGGCTTCTCCGGCGTTTCCGGTTGTAAGGTTGACGACGAATAGTTCGATATCGGCGACTTTCTCCTCGCGCTGAGACACGGACGATGTCAAGAAGGCCAATCGTTTGCCGTCCTGCGAAATACTGAGAGGATCGGCTCGGAGCGGCGTGTGCGTAATTGCGATCGCGCCGGGAGTTGCAGCGGCATCTTTATCGGAATCGGAATCTTCGCGTCCGGGCCGAGCGAGGTTGCGTGTCAGGGCACCGTCGAGGTTCATTCGAAAAATCACGTCGCCACGCTCGTCGCCACGGTAGCGAGAGACATCCTTCCACTCTTTTTTATGATCGTCTTTCTGGTGCTTCGACCAAGGCTGACGCGTTGAAAAGACCAGCGATCTGGAATCCGGTGTCCAGGCAAAGGCATGAACCTCTTCTTCGCCAGAGGTGATCGGGATCGCTTCGCCGCCTTCCGGAGAAATCACATAGAGCTGAGCTACGTCGCCACCGGATTTGGCCTTGCCGCGCGAACCAGCTTGCCTGGATGCCCTTGCCTTGTCGCTCGAGTCTTCATCTTTTTCTTCGCCTTTACGCTCGGAGAGGAAGGCGATCCAGCGTCCATCGGGCGACCACTGCGGCGAACTGTCACGCGCAGATTGCGTGAGCTGGATCAGTTTTCCTGAGGCTTGATCTTCAGCAGCGCCCACAGTGGAGCGATAGAGCCACAATTCCTTGCGATTTACCTGCGCATCCCAATCGGGCCGATCGGTTTCGATGACGACAGAGTTTCCGTCCGGCGAAACCTTTACGTCTGGAAAGCTGACAAAATTAAAAAATTCGTCGAACGTGAGCTTTGGTTTTGCAGTCTGGCCGAACACAACCGAAGATGCGGAGAGAAAAAGTGCAAGGGAGAGTGAGAGGCTGGCGCGTCGCAGCGAACTGGAATACATAGGGCAAGGAGACCTGGCGTTTGGATTTGTAGTCCACTCTAAGCGAGCACACTCTTTGCCACCTAGAGAGCGCCCGATTCCCGTGGGAGGATAATTTTAAAGTGTTTTATCTTTTTGCGTCGAGCTTTCGTGAATCGGTTTTGGCGCGGACAGCGATAGTAAGCTTTCTACTGCGCGGGTTGGGCGTTCTTGAGCGCGTCTTCAAGAGATTGATTCGCCGGAACATTCCTGTCGACAATTTTCCAGCCATCGTCAAATTTGCGAAAGCCCACGCTTGAGCGGTAGTGAACCCCGCTGTCGTAGAGCGCGGCTCCTACTTGATTGAGCGAGACCCAATGCCAGAGGAATTCAACATCGGCAAAATTTCCTGATTTGCTAATGCCGGAGATTGAATCCATTTGCCGATACGCCGCCTGCAATGAGACCGTTCCCGCGCTGGGCATGGCTGTCGAAATCAGTGGGCGTATCGCGTCGACGCCCAGCGGAGAAAGGATGACGTCCCAGCATGGAGGGGGCTGAATCCCCACGGGGCATTGTTTCTGAGCGGTGCCTATAATCCACCCTCGGCGCTTCAACACCATCATGTCGGGCGAGTTGAATCCCTTATTCGAGTAGACTCCGCTTCGCAGCGAAAACAGTTGCGGGGCCTTGAATTCTTCCGATGCCGCGATGAGGTCGCCAGCCAGGCGACGGGTCAGAAAGTCCCGTGGCGAACAACCGACGAGCGAAATGACGACGCAGATTGCTGCCAGACACAAAATGACCCGCGGCAGCTTTGTTCTGGAATGCATGAAGTTATGGTTGCGAGAGGATTTTAACCAATTGCGAGGCTCTTTGCGGACGAAAAGGCGCCGATGCAACTTGTCCGTTGAAGTGCTTTGACCAGCGACCTGGTAGAGCGGTGAGGCAGGATGGGCATCCGCCTTCTTCCGTCAGTCGGTACTCCTGAATCAAATACCCGCGGCGCTTGATTAGCAGTTCGCTGCAAGCCGGACAGTGAGTGTTTTCGAGATCGTCTACACGTCCGGGCAGATTGCCGGCGTAGATGTAACGCAGGCCCGCTTCCCTTCCAATCTTCGCCGCGCGCAGCAAGTCTTGCGGACGAGTATCAGAGGGCGAGGTCATTTTGTAGTCCTGATGAAACGCAGTTACGTGCCACGGAATGTCAGGAGAGATTCCAGCCACAAATTGGGTCAGCCGCCGTAATTCTTCATCGCTGTCATTGAACCCGGGGATCAGGAGCGTGACGATCTCCAGCCAGATTTCCATATCGTGCAGGGCGCGAATCGTCTCCAGGATGGGTTGGAGACGCCCGCCTAGCTGGCGGTAGTGGTGATCGTCGAAACTCTTGAGATCAACTTTGTAGAGATCGATCCAGGGGTGCAGATATTCGAGAACTTGCGGCGTGCCGTTGCCATTAGAAACGAAAGCGGTGAGCAATCCTGCCGCGCGAGCCTCACGAAAAACTGCGACCGCCCATTCACTGGTGATCAACGGTTCGTTATAGGTGCTGACTACGACCTTCGCCCCTTGCCTGACCGCATCTCTGACTAATAATTTCGGATCCGCTTCAAGCGGCGGTGAAACGGCATTGGGGTCGCGCAAGGCTTGGGATGTGACCCAGTTCTGGCAATAGGAACAATGCAGATCGCATCCCAGCATTCCGAAACTGTAGGCAAGAGCGCCGGGGTAAGCATGAAAGAAAGGCTTCTTTTCGATCGGATCACACTGCACTCCCGCGACGTATCCAAAGGGGGCGTAGAGGGTTCCGCCTTGATTGAAGCGTACCTTGCAGACTCCGGGCTGACCGTCGGGGATCGGGCAGCAGTGCCCGCAGGCGAAACAACGCACCCGATCGCGGTCTAGCTTTTTCCAGAGCGCGGGGTCGGCTTCTCGGACGCGCTTGTCGGTGGTAAGAATTTCCTGAAGCGTGGGCACGGGAATATTTTACGGCTCTTGGCGACGAAAGCGGGATTGCGGTATTTCCCAGGTCTAATCCGCAACCGGGGTCTAATCCAGACTGGATTTCGGCTGCTGGTTATGGCTATGAAGCCAAATTTCAGCCTGTTGACGGGCGGTGCCGATTTGCGACTTTGTCATTTGCGAGGCCAGACCTTCGAGGCGCGACCGGCTGTTCTCGTCACCTTGAGCAAATGCCAGCGCCGACCAGAAATACGCTTTGGTTAAATCCTGGGGAACACCTCGTCCCGCCCAATAGTAGGCGCCGAGAGTCGCTTGTGCCGTGACTTGCCCCTGCTCGGCTGCGCGCAGAAACCACAGCATCGCGCGGGTGTCATCACGGGGAACTTCCTCCCCATTGTGATAGCGCACGCCCAGCTGCCATTGCGCGTCCGAGTCCCCGTCGTCTGCAAGTTTTCGCAGATCGGATAGTTTCTTTACCTGTTTCGGTTCGGCCGGAGCCGGGGCCGAAGCCTCAGCTGATTTTAAAAAGCGTTGTGATCCTTTAGGAGGCCCGCTGATTCGCTTTTCAATGGACGGCCCAACCAGATAGCCCACGACCACCGCAACCACAATAATGGTCACAGCCACGAGCGCTCGAAAGCTAAACGGAGAGGGCGTAGACCTGGCCATGCGGGATACGCCGTCCGGTTTCCGCGCTGTGAGTTGTTCGACAACGAGATGCTCTCGGGACTGGGGCTTTGGAAGTCTTTCCGCCACCACATGCGAAACAGGCGCTGGACGAAGGAGCTCACTCTTTTTTGTCACTGGCTGCCTTGTAGGCTGCTCGATGGTTCGAGCTGGCTGGACTTCGGCGGGAGACGCGGCGAACCTCGTCTCTACAGCACCGTCGCTTAGGCTGGCCTTTGGAATCATCTCTATGAGTCGAAGCAATAGGGTTTTTTGCGCGCCTGAAAAATGTTGTGGTTGCGAAAAGAAAAGCTCAAGCAATCCAACGACGCGCGAGTCGAGCTTGATGGGAGCGGCCAGCAGCGAGCCGATGCCGAAAGCGCGGCCGATTTCGGGGTCGACGCGTGGATCGTTCGCCATGTCTTCGCACAGCACAAGCGATCCGGTGGTGATGCATTCTCCGGTCAAGCCTTGGTTGGCATTGACCGGTGCGGCGAGCGGCGGAGAAATTTCTCCGGCGCGTCCACGACAAATCATTTTGCCGTCGGTTTGAAATGCGAGTGCAGCTCCGCTTGCGCCCGTCAAATGCAACGCGCGATCGGTGATAAACCCGAAAATGGCATCGGCGTCAGCGCCAAGAAGGCGAACCTCCTGGGGCACGGCATCGAGCGCTGACAGGGCATCAAATTCATCCTGCATGCGCGCCAACATTGTGTCAGCCCTTGACTCGGGTGCTGGCACAGGTTCGACCGGGGTAACAATTCCGGGGGCGGACCTCTCAACCACAGCCGACGATGGGACCGGCTTTTCCTTCCATGCCAACTGTTCGGTTCTGGCGGCGTAGTTCGAAGATCCGATCAATAGGTTTGACAGTAACCATTCTTTGAGTATGCGGCGCGAAGCGTCCGGAAGGGCAGCAAACCTTACGCCGCTGCGTCCGGCGTCATCGCTCCAGATGACCTGGCCGTTACCGTGAATGTACGACTTGGTTTCAGGAAGTTCGAGGCAGAGAGTGACGGCGCGATTTACCTCCAGCTTCGCGCTGGTCTGAACGGCAAAGCCGTCTTCGTTCAGGTCAATGAGTTCGCTGAGATCGACGACCTGGCCCGTACCGGGGCCATTAAAACTGGCGTAAACCGGCGAATGCAGCCTTTGGCGAATGCTGCGGCGCCGCTCTTGGGGCGGCCGGTCGGCTGGATCTCGCAGAGTCTGCCCGCTCCGGTCCATAATCCAGCCATATTACCTCAGGATGGAACCCGATGTATCTCAGGAAATTAGCTTATATCTAGGCGGAGGACTAAAGGTTCCGATCTAGAGGTTCGCGGCGAGGTAGGAAGTATCGTGGTGGGCTGCGGCAACGAGGACGGTTGGCATGTTCATCACTCGATCAACTGCATTGGCTAAACAACGGGGGAATTCGGATGTCAGCAGGTTGATATCAAGTTGCAGGTCGCGCGGGCCGTACATGCGGTAGACGATAAGCGATCCACGGCGCTGGTTCGAGGTGGTGACCAAATCGAGGGTGAGCTTCCACGAAGGTTGAGCAGAAATTGCCGCCATGTGCGGAGATTTGTTCCAATGCAGAGGCCGCGCATGATCGGTCGATGACGACGCGTAGTCGTCATGTCCGGATTTAAGGAGAAGTTCGAAGGCATCGAAATCGTTGTTTTCAAAGGCCGCTACGAGCACTCGGCGTATTTGACTCAATTCATTCGCCAGCTTGAGTTCTTCGATCGCTCGACGAACGGAGAGGTTGTTGATAACGATCTGTCGCTGGTCGATGGTTCGTTGAGCCACGCGCCGCAATTCGCCAAATTCCAGATAGTTGAGATGCTGGACTCCCATCCAGATGCCAGTGCCCACCACCGCCAAAACCAATCCTAAAGTGCTGCCCGTCGGCCACAGCAGGAAAAGGCTAAGCATGGCGAACACAGCGGACACCGCATAAAGGACGATGACCACCTGCCGGTGTGAGAAGCCCATCGCCAGGAGCTTGTGGTGGATGTGCTCCCGGTCGGCGGTAAACACGGGGCGCCCGCTGATGAGGCGGCGGACGATAGAGAGCGCGGTCTCCAGGATCGGCAACCCGAACGACACGACGGGAATGGCCACCGCAACAAACGTTGGGGCCTTCTGCGCTCCTGCTAGCGCTAGAGCGCTAAGCATGAAGCCGATAAACAAGCTGCCGGAATCACCAAGAAAAATCGTCGCCGGATTAAAGTTAAAGCGCAGAAATCCGAGAATTGCCCCAGCGAGAGTCAAGCTCATCAAGGCGCCGAGCGACGAGTGAACGACAAGGGAAACAACAAAAAACACTAAAGTTGAAAACAGCGCGGAACCGGCGGCTAGACCATCCAAACCATCGATCAAGTTGAAGGCGTTGGTGACGGCAACAACCCACAAGATGGTGAGAGGCAATCCCAGAAACCAGGGCAGGGAGTGCGAACCGAAAATGAGCGGGATGTCGAGAACCCGCATCCCTCCAGCAAACAACATTGCTGCTGCCAGCGCTTGCACCGAAAACTTCAGGTAGGGGGTTGCGCCGTGCAAGTCGTCATAGATGCCGAGAGCAAAAATAACGCAGGCCGGAAGATAGATGCGGAACAGCGTTGCCGGAGCCAACCCTTCGAGCAGGCGCGGAAACACGAGGGAGAGTCCAAGCCAGACGACAAGCGTGAAGGTAAAGGCTAAAAAGATTGCTACGCCGCCCAGGCGAGGAAGGGGATTCTGATGAACGTGACGTCCTTCGGTCGGCCAATAAACCAAGCCTCTTCTAGTCGCCGAGTCTCTCACCATCCGCGTCGCGATAAATGAGACAACCATGGATAACGCGAATAGCCCGAAGAACAGGAGAGTCAAAGTAGGAATTCCTTCCAGCCCGGAAACGCAGTCCCAGTCATTCATCGGGACATCTGTCATGCGAACAGACAGAAGTTCCCCAAAACCTGGCACGTGTGATGAATGTGATTTAGTCAAACTATACCGCTCCACATTGGAGAGGAGCAAGACTGAACATTTGTTACAAATGGTTCGTCACTGTAATTTGTGCATGCGGGGGGCGGACGCGGGAAGGCGGCCGCATCTTAGTCTGAAGTCAATTTAGCTTCGAAAATTATTTGGCCTTGCGCTCCGCAGTTTGCCCAAAACGGCTGCATTGACGCAGGTTTCCCGAGGAAGGGCTATGCTAATATCGGCTTACACCTTCAACCCAGGAGTGGCTGCATGCCGAGGCGAGACCACGGCTTCGCATCGCGAAGCTTGTATGCGATTTTCTTGATTTTGTGGAGTCTCCAGGCGTTTGCACAGACTCCAACCACGGGAGAAGTGCAGCCATCACCGGCCGCGACAGGGAATCCGGCCACTCAGCCCGCTGCGCCTGCTGCATCGCATCATCTTCCAAATTCAAACGTCAAGCTCGGTATCGGCGACTTGGTTGAAGTCGTTGTTTTCGGCGTTCCCGATCTTTCGACCAAGGCGCGTATCAGCGGCTCCGGGGACCTGTATCTCCCTCTTATCGATTACGTTCACGTCGCCGCGTTGACTACAGACGAGGCGCAGGACGTGATTCAAAAGCGCCTCGAAGACGGAGGCTTTGTCCGCACTCCTCACGTATCAATTTTTGTCGATGAATCCGCTTCACAGGCCGTGACCGTGATGGGCGAGGTCGCGCATCCCGGGCCGTTTCCGGCCCTCGGCGAACGCCGACTCTTCGACATGATTTCCGCTGCGGGTGGATTGAGCGATAAAGCAGGTCGGGCCGTGACAATCGAACGTCGAGGCACACCGGACGAACGCATCGATCTGCAGCTTTCTCAGAATCTGGCGGACGACAGCAAGAATAATGTCGAAGTTTATCCGGGCGACATCATCATTGTTTCGCGCGCTGGAATCATCTATGTAGTCGGAGATGTCGGGCACTCCAGCGGCTTCATGATTGAGGATTCAAATTTAAGCGTCTTGAAGGCTTTGGCTTTGGCGGGTGGCAGCACGCGTACATCTTCGCTGAGCAAGACCAAGATTCTTCGTCAAACTCCGGATGGAGTGAAAGAGATTCCGGTGAACTTGAAAAAGATTCTGTACGCCAAGGCGCCGGACGTTTCTTTGGTTCGCGGCGACGTGCTATTCATACCCGGCAGCGCGGCGAAGGCGGCCGCCTATCGATCCGGGGAAGCTGCGATGTCCTTATCGACGGCGCTTGCCGTGGTCGCTGTGCATCCGTGATCGTTTAGGAGTTTGATTCTCGATCGTGCTCCGGATCGTTACTCAGCTTGCGTTATTCAGTAAAGTTGTGAGTATCAAGATGAAATCGCTGGATTTTCTGTCGCGAGAAAAGTGGGTCAATATGTGTTGCCGTCCGTTGCGTCCCATCTCTAGCCTTTGATCCGGTCGTTTCGAGAGTTCAACGATCGCCTTTACCAGCGCCTGACTGTTTTCCGGTTCTACGAAAATTCCGGCTTGCGCCTCTTCTACAATCTGCCTAGCCTGCCCGTCGACTGCTACGATCACGGGACGCTCACAGGCCATGTACTCGAGGAGCTTGGTGGGAATAACGGTCTTGAACAGTTCCGTATTTCTCAGCATCACGATGCAAACGTCGGCAGCGGAGATATAAGTTGGGATAGTTTCGCGCGCCTGCTGATCCAGAAATTTAATGTTGGTCAATCCCCGCTGGTCTGCGAGGTCGACGATCCTTTGCTTTTCTGCCCCTTCGCCGATCAGCAAAAACATGGCGGATGGCATTTCGGTTTGCAATTTCTCCGCGGCTGAGATCAAGGTCTCGAGACCGTGCGCGTTGCCCATAGTACCGATGTAACAGATGAGGAAGCGGCGGTCCAAATCGAGCTGCACGCGCAGTTTTGAAGCGTTCGGGTCGAGGCGGAATACGTCGGCCTCCACACCGTTTTCGACCACCGCGATCTTTTCGGCGGGTACCTTCCAATGCCGCATCAGGTGTTCGCGAAAAGCAGGAGAGACTACAACGATTAAGTTGGCGCGCCGATAGAGAAATCCCGCGATTTTTCCTAATGCGGAGTGAAGAAGGCTTCCTGCTTCGCCGACGCCGACAGCAGCGAGCGATTCGGGCCATAGATCTCTCACTTCAAAAACGAATGGCACACGCTTCCAGAAGGCAGTCCACCATCCGGCAAGCGCGCACAAAAGTTGCGGCGAGGTTGCGATCAGCACGTCGGGCCTTTGCAACGCCAATCCGCTTACCGCCGCGGAAAGGCAGAACGAGGCGTAGTTTCGTATGCGCTCGTGTGATTTCCGGTTAGGCAGAGGCCACAGCCAGGTGCGGACGACGCGTACTCCATCAACCATTTCGGTGAAATGCAAACGCCGAAGCCGTGAGCGCCAGTTCTCTGGCACAACTCCGGTGGGATGGTTGGGAAATCCGGTTAGTACGGTTACATCATGGCCGGCGCGCGCCCAATATTTCGATAATTCCGCGGCACGCGCGGCTGGCGCTCCCATTTCAGGCGGAAAGTATTGCGAGACGTAGAGAATTTTCACTAGTGTCTGGGAGAGTTTACTCGAACGATCACTGACCGGACATGCGCGCCGGATCGATTTGTACACGATCGGATTGCGTCAAACCATCAAGATCACCAAGCGCTACCGATGCACCAGAGGTTCGCGACTCGTCGAGCGAAAAAGTGGCGAGCATGCTGTTCACGATTTCTGCCATGGAAATGGGACAATCTCTGCCGTCGCGGATCGCGGAGACAAATGCCTCCCACTCGCCGCGGTGACCTTTGTCTTGCCGAAACAGAGAGCGCGAAATTTTCTTTTTTCCCTGACGAACGGTTTCAAGACGCCGGAAATCTTCAAGTACCGCTACCATCCCGCCACCAAAAATCTCGATTCGCTCTTTGGAGTACGCCCTGTCGCCATTTGCGAGATAAGTGATGGTGCCGTGCGATCCGTTGGCGAAGTGCAGCGAGCAAATCACATTGTCGTTGCTGTATTTGCCGGGGTTTGGAAGGCTATGGGCTTGCACTTCGACGATTGAAGAGCCAGACATGAAACGCAGAAAGTCGACGAAATGACAAACTTCGCCGATGAGGCGTCCACCGCCCTGCGCCGGATCATGAAGCCAGTGGTTGGACGGGATGAATCCGGCGTTCACGCGGTAGTGCATGGCTAGCGGCTCGCGGACATCGTGAAAGAAGTTCTTCAGCTCGACGGAAAGAGGAGAAAACCTGCGATTGAAGCCGACCATGAGACGCGGCGAATTGGTTGATCGGAGTTCGCCGATTGCATTCTCGTAGATATCGACGATTCCGCGAAGCTCGTTCCGATTCAGACACAAGGGCTTTTCGCAGAAGACATGCTTCCCTGCCCTGAGCGACGCAATCACCTGGGGAGCATGCAAATGATGTCTGGTAGTGACGACGATCGTGTTGATCGAAGCATCCTCAATCAGGCTGTCAGCGTCTGTGGCGCAATAGTTGAAACCAAATTTTTTAGCGGTGTGTTGGGAATGCGAACCGTTGGCGGCACAGACGCCGACGAGATTGACGCCTCCGGTTTTCTGGATCGCGGGCAATAGGGTGCCGGTGGCAAAGCTGCCAGCGCCGAGCAGTCCGACTGAAACGACGTTCGAAGTTTGCGCGGCTTTGGTGATGTTTGGCGGAGCCGGCAAAAGCTGCAAAGTTTCGCGCGCGGTCTGTTGCGGGTCTTTCGAATACGTGATCAGCACTCCAAGGAATGGCTGCTCTGCTTTGCCGGTGATGAGGTCGTAGGCAGATCGCGCTTGATCGATCGGAAAACGGTGGGTGATCAAAGCCTCGACATCGACCTTGCGATCGGCAAGAAGATCGAGAAAGGCCTCCATGTTGCGAGTCTCTGTCCAGCGCACGTAACCGATGGGATAATCGATTCCCTTCTGCTCGTAAGCGGCGTCGTAGCGCCCGGGGCCGTAGGAGCGCGATGTGCGGAAATGAAGCTCCTTGTCGTAGTACGGACGGCGTTCCAGTTCCATGCCTACAGCCCCGACTGCGACAATTACGGCGCGGTCACGTGCGCACTCCGCCGCCAGATTTACGGGATCGCTGCTGGACGTCTGCGCCGTCAGGAGAACGGCGTCAAGTCCGCGGCCTTTCGACAACTGCATGCCGGCATCGATAAATTCATTTGCCGAATCGGCAGCCGCGTCAGCACCCAGACGTAGCGCCAAATCGACCCGGACGCGAGAAATATCCATGCCGACAACGCGACAGCCTGCCGCTTTTAGAATTTGGACAGTAAGTTGGCCGAGGAGCCCGAGCCCAATCACGCCGACCACATCGCCGAGCTTCGCTTCAGCGATGCGCACTCCATGCAACGCTACGGCCCCTACGGTGGCGGCGGCAGCATGATCGAAACTGACATCTGCTCCGTCTGGAATTTTCGCCATCAGGAGGCGCGGGATGCAGGCAAACTCCGCGTGCATAGCGTGATTTGCTCCGGCGCAGGCGACGCGGTCGCCGGGCTGAACGTCGGTGATGCCCTCTCCTATTGCGATCACCGTGCCAGCGCTGCTGTATCCGGGAGTACTCGGTTGATCCATGCGAGTTCGGACTGCGGCAATTGTTGTGGCCACTCCGTCGCGACGAACTTTATTCCAGACCTCGCGAACCAGATCCGGGCGCATTCTGGCTTTCTGCAGCAGATTTTTTTTTGCGAACTCGGATGATGCGCGCTCGGTTCCGACTGAAACCAACGACGCGGCGGTGCGCACGAGCACGCATCCTGCCAGCAATTTCGGAGACGGGACGCTAACGACCTCTATGTCGCCACCACTGACCTGCTGGAGAACCTGCTTCATAAGTAATCGTGAGGGCGCGTCTACTACGCCATTCCGGTTTCAAGACAACGTTATGCAATTGTACGACGGCTAGCTCCGGCCTCCGCGGTTTGAATGTAGAGACGCGGCTTGCCGCGTCTCGGCAGCTATCTGCCGCTGGCCGCGGGGAGACGGGGCTAGCCCCGTCTCTACAGCTAGTGTCTGGTTAGTGGCGCGAGGTTTTTCAAGTTGCACTAAGTTTTAGGTTGACGCTGTATAGCTGAGTGTCGGCGTGACTCAGACGGACAATGCCGTTATGAGTATCGATTTGTACTTCTTCGCACAGGGATATGACGGTGATTATTCGGGCCGGCAGGCTAGCGTGAATGCTGTGAAGAATCGAAATTGCCGGATTTAATTCGCCGTAGGTCGGGGACTCGTAGCCAAAGATCTTCATTTTTTTGCTGAGAGCGGCGAATGGTTCCAGGAAATTCTTGCCGGCGCGAATAACGGATGTGCTTCCGGGCGAACTGCTGAAGATCTTCCAGTGGAAGCGCTGTTGCCCGGACGCAAGCGTTGCCGAAAACGGAGTATTGGGAATTACGTCAAACGGTAGATCGGGCAGAAGCCAATGCAGTTGCAGACTGTGCTCGCCGAAGCCAACTATATCGTCAACAATCACCCATGCTTTTTCTTCCAAGAAACAGACCTTGCGATGGTGAGCGATTCCGAGTTTGCGATACCCGTCGTGTGACCCCTCAAAGGTGTCGATCGCCTGAGGGTGCGTGGGAGATGCTGAACTCGCGAAAGACTTCCCCGAAGCCTGCGCCCAATCCAGCCAGAGAAAGCGCCCAGCGCGCCGCATCTGGTCTTTGCCGTCGACGGTGACTGTGTTGTGGATGCTCGTTCCTGCGAATGCGTTATCCCAGGGCGGATCGCCGTTGTAGAGGTACGTGCCAGCGTCTCGCGCCAGGTTGATTCCGTTCCACCAGAGATCGACGTGCAGTTGATCGGCTTGAAAAGGGCGGCGCGAGTAGCGACCGGCTCGCACCAGCGCCCATGAAGATTGGGAGCCCAAGCGATGAAAGCCGGTCGTCGAGACGTCCGGCGAAGTCTTATTGCCGGACCGATCTTGCTTCGATGGCGGGGAATGCTTCTCGCCTATCCAGACGGCTGCTTCATCCCAAGGACCATCCGGTAAATTCTTTTCTTGGCCGAGTACTTTTCGTCCGAGCGCGATCAAGGGGCGGTAGTCGACGAAATCGCTTTGAGCGAGAGGCAAAATATAACTGCCGTCGTTGGATCCGTAATTCGGCGCCTGGCCCGAGGTCGCGTCCACGAAATGCTCGAGGAAAGCGAGCGCGGCCGTCGCGCGTTGGCGAATCGCTGAATCCAGTTGCCGGGAGTTGAGTTCGTCGAGGCGTATCACCCACAACAACTGCTGCAGCACCATACGCTGATAGTTAAAGGAATTCTGAAATTGAACTCCGGCAGGAGTGATTTGATCGAGCACGGCTTCGAGCAAAAGATCGCGGCCCTGCTGTTGCCAGAGAGGAGCATCGTTCAGCTCAGGAAAAAGCGTTCCGATTGTCCAAAGCCCGACGGCTTCACTAATGAGGTGATTGCTGCGCTGCGAGCGCGCGTAACCCAGAGTTTGCGTTGCGCGCCAGGCGTGCGCTGCCACCATGGAGAGCAACAACTCAACTCTCTGCGGCGTAGTGGCCCTGGCATCGAGAAACGCATAGAGCGCGAACGTCAACGACATGATTCGCAACGACGATTCTTGTCCGCATATCCAGAGCGGACCGGACATTGGCGGATTCTTCTCAGCCCAATCTTCTATCGTTGCCCAGAACGCTTCTGCAAACTTGTCTTCTCCGCTAATCGCGAAGGCTCGCGCGAGCGGATAGACGAACAAAAAGCGCGATGGCTCGAGGATAAATTTGAGGTCGCCATATTCCGGATCTGCGAATCGCATCCGCGTCCATGGGCGATCTGGAGAAACGCTTTGACCAGTGACGGGATTTTGGAACCAGCGTGGCGGGAAGCCACAGGAAAAATTCAATCTGCCGAAGTAGGGGAAACTTCCTGCAAGAATTGTGTCAGCTCGGGCCAGGGCAATCTCTTCCCCACGGGCACCCAGAATCGCTTTCAGATCGGTCGCCAGATGGCGAGCGTCCTGAAAGAAAAAAGGGTTTTGGCCATTTCGCCGGGCATCGACAATTTGCGCGGCTGAATTTTTCGGCGCAATCTCTTTCAACTGCCACGCTGGCCATCCAGCGGCGGATTGCATACGGCGCGCCATCAATCCGCTGCCGCGTTGGAATTCGTACTCCAGCCGCAGCATTCCATCGCGCGCGCCAAAAGTTCGAGCCACTTGCAGCATCGTTCCGAACTTACCCATTGTGGAGGCCTGCGTGGTCGGCAGTATTCCTCGAAGTGGATGGGCGCATCTCTCTCAGACGTCGAGTTGCGAGTGCCTTGAGGCGATCGTGCATGACGTAATACTGGCTATCGTGGGCGCGTACGTTCGCCGGTTGGCTCGTCTGCTGGGTTGGCGCGACCGACTTGGCCTCAAGCGCTGCCAACGTTTCTACAATCAAGTCAATCCCGGCGGCGATCATGCGATTGCGCAAGTCCGGAAAAGAGTCGCAATCGGGCGGCTTAGCAAATTCGCGCCGCAGCAGGATCGGGCCAGTGTCGATGCCCGCATCCATAATGTGGATTGTGATTCCAAGCGGAACGCCTTGCAGGACGGACCACTCCGGACTGCTCATTCCCCTGATCTCGGGCAGCAGCGCTAAGTGTGAGTTCAAAACGCCAAGGCGGAATTGTTTGAGGGTGGCTTCGCGGAGAATGTTTCCGCCGGTGAAGATCCCAACATCAGGCGACCACTGCTTTAATTGTTCGATCGCTTGCGGCGAGTTTTGATCTGCACAAGGCTTAACTGGAAATCCGTAGTGCTGGGCGACTTCAAACATGCTGCGAAAAACGCCGCCTTCACGGGCAAGCATCTTTTGCAGATAAGTATTTCGTATTTGTTGCCGGTTAGCTTTCGTGGGTCCGACCTTGGCACGGGCGAACCGAATGGAATCGCCGAGTCCCCACTGTCCGACCTTGCGGAGCAGGGTCTGACGATCCCACGACGACAATGACAAGGCTCCAACAGGAATTCGACCTGCTTGTGCGAGACGTGCGGCCACGGCGCATCCGGTTTCGCTGAAGGGACTGGAGCACAACACTACGACGCGCATGGCGACGCCTCAAATCTCGGCGGATCAACATCTAACGGTTTCACGCTCGCCGTGGCTCGGCTCTCTGGTCGTTGGAGAATGCGCTGTTCGAGCATGAGAGCATCCGCGAAAAACTTCGCTCCCCAACCGATCAACCGCATCGGCTGGTAAGCGCCCCAGAGCGGATGCGATCCCGCGACGCCACCATTCAGTTCAGGCCGCGAGTTTTGAGGGAGCAGCTGTTTAACGAGGTCGTTGATCTTGAGAGATGCATTCAAATATCGAGAATCTCCGGTCACTTCGAACAGGCGCAGCCAGACGCATGACATCTGAGCGTTTCCGGTGAGACAGGCAAATTTTTGCCCGGCCTTGAAATCAGTGTCGTAAGTCCCTGCGAGACGCTTATGTGTTTCGAATTTACGCAGCAAAGACCAAGCTGCCCGCTCCGCTGCCGCAACTGCGTCGTTGCGACCGCGTAGGATGCCGCACTCCAACAGGCCTTGAATAAGATAAGCGACAAAATGAAGATAGGACGGGTGGCCTTGAAGGTTGATGCCGTCGATCCACCCGCTCGGTCGAGCATGGGTGAGCACCCAATCAATATTTTTTTCCGCCGCTTCTGCGTGCCGCTTCTCGCCGGATTCGGCCGCTAACTGGGCGAGCGCCCAGGCGACCATGCTGTAGTAGGTATGCGATTGTCCCTGATACGCGCCGGCGCCGGACCAAGCCCCGTCCGGTTCTTGCACCGAAGCCAGCCAGTCGCCGGCAGCTTTTGCTCGGCGGAGGGCTTCGGCGCTTCGCTTTTCGATATAGGCCCTCACGAGTCCTTGCAAAATCTGACCGGTGTTAAATACCGAAGGCTGGGGAGTGTTTTTAGAATTATGAAGACCGGCGGGAAATGCGCCCGAGGGCATTTGTAATGAATACAACCACTGCGTTGCTTGCTCTGCCGCCGAGATCAATGCATTATCGCGTGTCATCTGAGCAAAATCGTAGAGCGTCGGGATGATGTAGCCGGTCACCTCGGGATAGGAATCGGAGTATCCCGTGAGAAAACTGTAGTAGGCAGCGATGCCGCCGTCGGAGCGCTGTGCACGAAGGATCCAACCGATTAGTGACTTTAAGGCGTCGGGCGTGGGAATTTTTGAAGTTGAATAGGAGTAAAGGTGGCGAGGCGAAAGCGCCGGGCGGACACTATCCGCCGCAATCTTAGAGATCAGCGGCGCAATTCGAAGAGGGTTTTGAATCAAACCCAGCGCCTCGCGTAGAGCGCGAGCGGCTTTTGCAGGCTTCGAATTTGCAGATACTGAGTTGGAAGTTTGCATTTACTTCGGGCTTACAATTTGATTCGAGCTGACGCCGCTAGGCTGTCGCTAGTTGCTGGGTATTAATCCTCGCGTCGGCGAACTGACGCGCTCCTCCGTCGAGAAACAGTTGCATCCAGATTTCAAGCGTTAAGAGTTGCCAAATTTGCATGGACCAATCTTCAACTCCCCGGCGCTGCTCATCGATGTAGCGCCGCACTACTTGGGGACGAAACAGGCCGCGCTTGCGAACCTGTGTTTCAGAGAGGAGATCGTCGACCAGGGGACGCAGGTCGTGTGCCAGCCAGTAGTCGACGGGGGCAGCGAATCCTGCCTTCGGCTGTCTTAAAACTTCGGGTGGCAACATTCCTCGCATCGCTTCTCGAAAAATGTGCTTCGTCACGGGGCGCCAACTGCCCTTGAGCTTTGATTTTGGCGGCACGTTCCAGGCGACAAATTCCGCAAGATGCCTGTCTAAAAACGGAACCCGCACTTCGACTGATGATGCCATGCTCATCTTGTCGTTGTAAGTGAGATTGAGAGTCGTCATGAAAATCTTGGTATCGAGGTACAGCATCTGGTTGAGAAAGTCTGCGTCGCTGACTTTATCGAAGGCAGCCAAATGTTGGGCAGAGGCGTTCGGTTGAAAGCCCGATGGAGTCGGATGCAGATAGAGTTCCGACTTTTGATTCTCGTCAAAGTAGGTGCAGTTTCTGATGAAACCTTGCGCTGGGGTGAGAGCGGCACTCCTCGCCATTTTTTTTGCCAATCGCACGTGGCCTTTCAGAGGGGTGCCGCGCATGGATGGAAGTTGCAGGACAGCTTGCTCCGCCGTAGACCTGGCGAATTCAGGCAGGCGACGATATTCTTCCGCCCAGCCTTGCGCGACGTGTTTGCGGTAACCCGCAAAAATTTCATCGCCACCGACCCCTGAGAGAAGTACGGTCGCATTCTTTTTTGCCTCGCGGCACACCAGGTAAGCGGTGATGATGGCCGGGTCGGCGGTTGGTTCGTCCATGTGCCATGCTAACTTCGGCAGAAGATCAGTCACATCAGGGTCGACCACGATTTCGTGATGCTCGCAGCCGAGCGAACGAGCCATGCGCGCTGGGACAGCGGGGTCGTCGATGGCATTCTCGCCCACTCGATATTTTTTTGGGAACGTAATCGTGTAAGTGCGGACTGGATGCTTTTTTGCCATGGCAGCAACGATGCTCGACGAATCCAAGCCGGCGCTCAAGAACGCCCCGATCGGAACGTCGCTCACCATTTGCCGCTCGACCGAGGCGCAAAAGCGTTCGCGTATTTCCGTTGCCAAGTCTTCTTCTTTTCGTTCGAAACGGTGATCGGACGCAGGAAATTTCAAATCCCAATACTGATTGATCTTGAAGTCGCCATTTTGCCAAGTAGCGTAGTGACCGGCAGGCAGTTTATAAATGCCCTCGAACATGGTTAAAGGATCGGGTACCCAGAGAAAAGTTAGATATTTGTCGAGCGCCTCCATGCTCATGCGCGCTTCGATCCCCGGCACCTCGAGCAAGGCTTTGATTTCCGAAGCGAAGGCCAGCTTATTGCCCGTGTGGCTGTAGTAAAGCGGCTTCACTCCGAAGTGGTCGCGTGCGAGGAAGATTGTCGGGGACGCAGTCGAAGGGCCGCGCAAATCGCAGATCGCGAGCGCAAACATGCCGTCGAGACGGTTCAAGCATTCCACGCCATATTCTTCGTAGAGATGCACAATCGCTTCGGAATCGGTGTGAGAACGAAACTGATGCCCCTTGGCCTCCAACTCCCGACGAAGTTCTGCGAAGTTGTAGACTTCGCCGTTGTATGTCATCCACACCGTTCCATCTTCGTTCGACATCGGCATGTGCCCATCCGAAGAAAGATCGAGAATGGCAAGGCGACGACTTCCGAGGCCAACATAGTTTCCGTCGGAGAACGAGCGCTCCCAGAGTCCTGAGTCATCGGGCCCCCTGTGCGACTGGACGTTGGTCATGCGAGCAAGCGTTTCGCCGTCGCCGCAATTTACCAGGCCGCTAATCCCGCACATCGCTCAGCCCCTCCCCTTTTGCAGTTCATAGATTTTTGCTTTGGAGTGAAACATTTGGACCGCTTGGAAACTGCAATAAATGAGGCCCGGGACGCCATCGAGGAAACCAAGACGAAAAACGTAACGATAGAGGAACAGCAGCGCGGGCGAACCTGGAAGGCGAAACAACTTTCGTTTCAACCAGCGGCGTCGCTGTGCTTGGGTTCCAAACAAGTTTGCGTTGATTTCACCTGGATCTCTCTCGATGCGTGAAAGAACGCGAGCCTCCCAATTGGAATACTCGTTGTGCTTCAGAATGTAACGCGAAAGCGAGTCGACATTATGGTGCAGCAGTGAATTCTGCAGTAGAGCTGTTTTGCCATCGACGACCACGTGCTCGTGAATTTCGATATCTGCCATGGAAGCGTCTTGATCTTTCAGCCTGCATTCAAAACGGCCGCGGCCTTTGCGAAAGAGTGACAGCTTGCAGAAACTGGCGTCGCAATGGCGCAATACGCTGCCTAAGAAAAATAGTTGCAATCTTATGGAATATCCGGCTACATCTGGATTTTGTATCGCACGTCGGATTTCATCGGCCAATGCGGAAGTGACAACTTCATCCGCATCCAGCAAAAGAATCCAGTCATAGGCCAGAGGGAGCTTGTCCATGGCCCATTGACGCTTCTTCGGCCAGCCTCCTGCGTAGTTGAATTGCACGATCGTCGCGCCATGAGAGGCCGCGATTTCAGCGGTCGCGTCCGTGCTCTGCGAATCGATTACGTAAACTTCGCCGAAACCAGCCAGAGACTCCAGACAACGCGGCAGGTTGCGCGCTTCATTGCGCACCGGCACGATGACACTGATTGGTAGAAGATTAGGGATCGCTCGGGCAGTCGAGGCCGCAGCTTCTGATTGTGTTTCGATCAAACCTGCTCCGGAAGGCACAAAGTCCCCTTATTCTAGCCGAATTCGAACGCACGATGAACCGGCAAAGTGCCTCAGAAGTGATGTTCATACCAACGCTGGAGCGTGAAAAGAGACCACGGCCTTGACCACGAAGTCTTCTCTTCAAGAAATCGGTTCCAGACGTGTCGCACCGCGATGGAACTGATTCCGAGCGCATCCCAATCCCCTTGCAGCAGTGCATTTCCCACAACCGGCTTCATCTCACCTCGCAGCCATTGTTCAAAGGGAAGAACGAAGCCGCGCTTGGGACGGTTGACGATTTCGCTCGGCAATTCAATTCCTAGATTCGCTAACAAAAAGCTTTTTGGCAACTTTCCTCTGAGTTTGTCGCTCCCGGGAACACGAAAGCAGGCCTCTACCAGCGCTCGATCGAGGAAGGGGACGCGCAGTTCAAGTCCGTGAGCCATGCTCATGAAATCCGAATCGCGGAGCAAAGTGTTGCGCATGTAAAACATCGTCTCGAGATACGAGACACGATTTACCGAATCGAACGGCTCGCAATCTGCGACCGAATCCTCCTGCAGACGAGCCAGGGATTTGCCTGCCGCTTTTGCGCTTGCACTCGTGAACAGCGACCGGCGTTCGTCGTTTGAGAAAAGCGCACGTGCGAGAAAGTAAGGATGAATGGCTTCCCTATTTGCTGAGGCCAATTGAGTCAGCTTTCGAATGCGATCACTTCCGCCGAAAGAATTTGCCGCCGCAACAACCGGCCTTCGGACAGCATCCGGCACACGTTCAAGTTGTTTGACCAATCTCTCCATCTTTGGGACGCGGCGGAAATTCGAATAGCCCGCGAACATCTCGTCCGCTCCCAAACCGGTGAGCGCGACCTTGACGCCAGCTTTCCTTGTTTTCTCGGAAACCAGGTAGGTGTTCACACCGTCGATGGTCGGCTGGTCCATGGCGCTCAGCGCGCCGGGTAAGGCATTCAAAGCGTCTTGCTGCGAGACAGCGATTTCATGGTGCTCGGTTTGGAAGAGTCGGGCGACTTCCCTGGAATATTGCGCCTCATCGAATTCCTTCTCCGCAAAGACCAACGAGAATGTGCTTGGCCTAAGACCGGCGCGACGCAACACGGCGACGAGCGCGCTGGAATCGATTCCGCCGGAGAGAAATACTCCCACCGGAACATCGCTGACCATATGAGATAGAACGGCGTTGTTCAGGATCGCGCTGAATTCATTTGTCGCAGAAGACTCGGAGTGGGGTGAGACGTGCGACCCTTCCTCAACCGGAGACGGCAGCGGACGCCAATACTCGCGAATCTCCACCGCGCCCTTTTTTACCGTCATCTGGTGCGCAGCGGGGACAGAACGAATATTTTCTATGAGCGTCCAAGGTTCGCAGACCGAACCGAATTCGAGATAGCTCAAGACTCCAGTTGCGTCGATGCGGCGGGGGACGAGGCCGGTCGCGAGGAGTGACCGCACTTCGGAGGCAAAAATAAAAACTTCCTCCGACTGATAGAAATAAAGCGGTTTGATTCCCAGACGGTCGCGAGCCAAAAATAACTGTTTCTTTTCGTTGTCCCAGATGGCGAGCGCGAACATGCCTTCGAGTCGAGAAAGAAATGAATCGTCCCAAACTCGATACGCCGCCAGGATGACCTCGGTATCGGACTCGCTCTTGAAAACTACGCCGACCTTTTCCAACTGGTTACGCAGATCGCGAAAGTTGTAGATTTCGCCGTTGTAGACGATCCAGTTTCCACTCGCTGGATCCTGCATAGGTTGGTGGCCAAGAGGCGAAAGGTCGAGAATGGCTAATCGCCGGTGAGCGAGCCCGAGTTCAAGATCGGGATTCGTCGCTCTCACAAGTGCCGCGCCTGAGTCGTCGGGTCCACGATGGGCGAGGGCGTTGCTCGCGCGCTCCAGGACGCCCTCTGGGATGGATGATCGAAACGCGAGAATGCCGACAATTCCGCACATGCGGTGGTAATACTCTCTTTCTTTTTTCTCTTGAGGATGTTTGCTTTCATCTTACCGCGAAGCTTTCAGACAATCGCCGAAAGGATGCCGCTGCGTCAGACTGCAAAACCAACGCAGCGGAGCTTCGCTAGATCAAGTACCTAAATTTTATCGACTGCGATATCTTGGTTCGACGGTTCGACGGTTCGATGCGTGTGCGGCTTTCGCTTCGAGCACGATCAAAAGTGAGTGAGGTTGGCTTGGCAATATTGGTGACCGGCGGAGCGGGCTACATTGGCAGTCATGCTGCTCGCACCCTGCGGCGTGAAGGCTACGAGGTCGTGATCTACGACAACCTCTCCACTGGATTTCACCGACTCTCTCAAGGGTTCGAGCTCGTCGAGGGTGACATCGGCGATGCGGCGAATTTGAAGCCGGTATTGGCGCGGGTGGATGCCGTCATGCACTTCGCAGCAGCCGCCTATGTTGGCGAGTCGGTCGAGAATCCGCGAAAGTATTTTCATAACAACGGGCTTGCAGCGCTGCAACTTTTGAATGCCACGCTTGACGCCGGGATTCGCCGCTTCATATTTTCTTCGACTTGCGCAGTTTACGGCGTGCCCGGCAAAGTCCCGATCACCGAAGAAACACCGCGCGAACCGGTGAATCCGTATGGCGCCTCGAAGCTCTTCTTTGAGAATGCGCTGGAAGCTTACAGCAGAGCGTACAAGCTGAGTTCAGTAAGGCTGCGTTACTTCAATGCTTCGGGAGCGGATGAAAGTGGAGAGATCGGCGAATTGCACAATCCCGAAACGCATCTCGTCCCGCTGGCGCTCGAAGCTACAACCGAGAAGGGGCGTGAGCTACAAATCTTTGGGGACGATTATCCGACCGCCGACGGGACATGCATTCGTGACTATGTTCACGTCAGCGACCTTGCCGAAGCCCACGTGCGAGCATTGCAATATCTGGAAAAATTGCCCGATGAAAATCGCGGCGAATCTCTGGCCCTGAATCTTGGCTCAGGGCGAGGCAATTCGGTTGTTGAAGTCATGCAGGCAGCGGAAAAGGTGACTGGGCGGCCGGTGCGGCGAAAGATAGGCCCTCGACGCCCCGGGGATCCTCCCGCCCTGGTAGCCGACCCTGCCAAAGCAGGGAGTGTCTTGGGGTGGAGGGCCAAACGCTCTCTTGATGAGATTATGTCGAGTGCTTGGCAATGGATGCAGAACAGCTCAAGCTCGAAGTGAATCCCCTCACCGCTCGCCTGCGCTGAAGTTTTATTTAGCGCACTGCAAGAAATGTGTAGTTGCCAGCGGGTATCATCACGGCAATTTTACTGGGATTGCAGAAGTGCAAATCCAAGGTGCCCTCATCTGACGAATACGCGTTCAGTGATAGATCGCCGAGCTTGGCAGGCGGAGTAATTCCGGTTACCTGCTCGGCCTTGGCGAGCCCTTTCACGTTGCGCGAAACGTCCACACATTTTCCGGCGGCTACTTCGCTCGCGGGAACATTCTCTGCTTTGTAGACTTTGATCTGCGTTATCTGCGTTCCGTCACCGAGTGTGAATCCGTTTCCCTCGCGGATTTTCACAGGCACGGCAAAAGTTTTTTCTTTCTTGCTGAGCCTTTCCGACCAGTTGCCGTGTACCCCGTCGCCGGTAGCCCCAATGTAATCAGTAATAGCGACCGGAGATCCAAACGCCAGTTGCCCGACGTTGAGCCCGACGCCGCCGCTCGCCACATCCGTCCCGATCCACACATCATTCACATTCGCCGCCGGACGATATCCCGTCGTCGCCTGCGTCAGTGCCGGTTG
>JBBRNA010000011.1:0-136191 GCA_038230575.1 Terriglobales bacterium
CCGCCGTCAACGTGGTCTTGCCATGGTCAATGTGACCAATTGTCCCTACGTTGCAGTGCGGCTTATTCCGATCAAACTTTTCTTTCGCCATTTTTCTTCCAGCTCCGTGTGCCGCGGAAGCATTCCCCGCGTCCAGTTGTGTAGCAAAATTTTATGCAGCAAAACTCTATGCAGCAAAATCTTAAGATCGCGTTTGGTAACGATTCAAATCAGTAATTCAGTAATACTGATAAAGCTTGTGAAATTTGGCGCGAACGCCCAAGTCAACTTCTTCCACCTTCGAAAGATAAAACTCCCGAATCTGCGACTGGTCCGACATGGGCAGGGCGCCGTATAAACCTCGCGCCGTTCCCGCCTTGTCGCCTGCCGCCCGATCGATGGCGTCCACTCTCAGCGCGTCATCCCACTCGCGGATGCGCACTCCTTTATTGCTAAGTTCTTTCAGGTATTTCGCGCCTCGTTCCGCCGCGAATGCCTTTTCAATCGCCGACTTCAGGTCGCCAAATTCGCGTTCCTTCTCGACTTTGATCAAACCCTTTTCGAAAATCACCGTCGCCACCTGATCCCTAATCTTCTGACTTAAATCTGGAGCGGGAGACGGGGATCGAACCCGCGACCAACAGCTTGGAAGGCTGTGACTCTACCACTGAGTTACTCCCGCCCTCTAAAGCAGCTGTCAGCTCTCGGCTGTCAGCTCCTCGGCAAACTTAAGCGGCTAAAGCCGCTCTAGGTTTGGCCTTTTGCGGCACCGCTAAAGCGATGCCCTGATACAAATCTTCACGTGATCGCCTTCACCGCTTTTCACGCGATTGCCTTCACCGCGATCGCCTTCCGCATTAATTCTGGAGCCGATGATCAGGATTGAACTGATGACCTCTCCCTTACCAAGGGAGTGCTCTACCAACTGAGCTACATCGGCCCACCAAACTTCATGCACCAACTTCAAGCGTCAATCCGCTAGCTTGGCGCTTTCTCGCTCTTCTTCAATCCGCGTGCGCCAAAAGTAAAGCGTGGCGCGAAAAGCGAACAAGCCCAACACGACCAGAGTTCCGGTCCTTAACTTGATGTTCGCACTCAGCAACTGGATTGGCTCATCCGACAAAGTGAACCAGGCCAAAATCCCAAGCGCCGCATACGCGGCCAGCGCCAGAACGAACTTCTTTTTGATCGTCACAACTTGATCATCACAACTGCGAAATCACAACGGAAGCCGCATCATCGCTCGACGGCTCAGGCTAACTCACTCACTCGCCGCTTGCTCATCGTCACTCTGGTGACTCGTCACTCTGGTGCACAGGGGAGGATTCGAACCTCCGTACCTCCTGAGAGGGACAGATTTACAGTCTGTTGGCTTTAACCACTCACCCACCTGTGCAAATCCGAAAACATCGCTGGACCGCGCAAAAACACAACAGCCATCAGCCCAAATTTCTCAGCTCGGGAAAACCGATTGCGAGAACTCCCGCCTGACAACTACACTCGCCGGAAAATAAAACTGAAGGAGTGCGATACAGCCGTAGCGCGTTTCCGCGTGAAAACTCTTCTGTTTCCGGAATCTTTCTTTATCTGGAGCTGGCGAAGGGATTCGAACCCCCGACCCTCGGTTTACAAAACCGATGCTCTACCGACTGAGCTACGCCAGCAGGTGGAAGCTAGTCCAAAGAGGCACAATACTTCCCTGATCCCACTCTGAGTCCGGGACAGTTATCAAAGTTATCACAAGGGTAAATTGGGTGCAACCGGAAGGCATCTTGCCCGATCTTCCAGATAATTTTGTCATCCCGGTGGAATCGGGGCGCTTACAGAGTGGCGCTTTTCTCATCGATAAGTTTTCTGATCTTCTCCACGAACTCGGCGGTCCCAAGATCCTCGGTTTTCTCTTTGCCCCGGGTACGGACGTTGACCTTGTTCGCTTCCGATTCTTTGTCTCCGACGACCAGCAGGAAAGGGATCTTCTGCATGGCATGCTCGCGAATCTTCGCGTTCATCTTTTCGTTGCGAGAGTCGACGGTCACGCGTACTCCGCTCGCCCGCAGTTGCGCGGCAACTTTCTCCGCGTACTCCGAATGCCGCTCCGCAATCGGAATCATCGCCACCTGCACCGGAGACAGCCATACCGGAAACGCTCCCGCATAGTGCTCGATCAACACGCCAAAGAAGCGCTCGACCGATCCAAACAGGGCGCGGTGGACCATCAATGGCTGCTTGCGGCTGCCATCTTCGGCGACGTACTCTAGCGAGAAGCGCTGCGGTAAATTGAAATCGAACTGGACAGTCGACAACTGCCACAGCCGCCCGATCGCGTCGACCAGCTTGATATCGATCTTCGGCCCATAAAACGCTGCCTCGCCCGGGATCGTTTTGTATTCGATATTGAGCTTCTTGAGCACGGTCTCAAGCGAACCGGTCGCCATGTTCCATTGCTCTTCGCTGCCTACAAAACTCTTGCGGTCATTTGGATCCCACGTGGAAAGCTCGGTCTGAAATTTATCGAAGCCGAAATCTTTCAGCACGTCGCGCGCGAATTCCACGCAATCGGCAATCTCTTTCTCGATCTGTTCCGGAGTGCAAAAGATATGCGCGTCATCCTGGGTAAATCCGCGCACGCGCAGCAAGCCGTGCATCACACCCGAACGCTCGTAGCGATAGACGGTTCCAAGCTCGCCCAGCCGCACCGGCAAATCGCGATACGACTTCAGTGAATCTTTGTAGATCAGAATATGGCCCGGGCAGTTCATCGGCTTGACGCGGTACTCGGCATCGTCAAGCTCCATGAAATCGAAAAAATTCTGCGCGTAATAGCCTTCGTGACCGGAAGTAAAGAAGAGCTGCCGCCGCATCACGTGCGGGGTGTAGACCAGTGAATATCCGCGCTTCACATATTGATCGCGCATCCAATCTTCCATCTCTTTGCGGACGATCCCGCCCTTCGGATGCCAGAAGATCAGCCCCGGCCCGGCAAGTTCCTGGATGGAAAATAGATCGAGCTGCTTGCCGAGCACGCGATGGTCGCGCTTCTTCGCCTCTTCAATACTGTTGAGATAAGCGTCCAGATCTTTCTTCGAAAAAAACGAAGTCCCGTAGATCCGCTGCAGCTGCGGATTCTTCTCGTCCCCGAGCCAGTAAGCTCCCGCAATATTCAGCAGCTTGAACGCCTTAATCTTGCCGGTCGAAGGCAGGTGCGGACCACGGCAGAAATCGAGAAACTTCCCCGTTTTGTAAATCGAAATCTTTTCATCGGGCTTGGTGAACTGCTCGATGAAATGGCACTTCATGAAGTCGCCTTCACCCTTAAACTTCGCGAGCCCCTCGGTGCGATCGACAAACTCGCGGGCGTATGGCAGATTCTGCTGCACCAACTCCTGCATCTTTTTTTCTATCTTTTCAAGATCGTCAGGAGTGAACGGGGTTTCGCGATGAAAGTCGTAGAAGAAGCCATTTTCAGTCGACGGACCATGGCCAAGCTTGGTCTCCGGAAAAAGCTCAAGCACCGCCGCCGCCAGCAAGTGCGCCGAAGAATGACGATAGACCTCGAGCGCTTGCGGGTCGCGATCGGTAAGAATTCGAAGATCGGAATCTTTCTCCAAAGGACGGCCAAGATCGATCAGATCGCCATCCGCCTTAGCGGCCAGAGCCGAGTCAGCTAGCCGCGGACTTATAGACTTGGCGACATCCAGCGCAGTCGTGCCCTTCGGCACTTCCTTTACGCTCCCGTCGGGAAGCTTGAGATGAATCGTTTCAGTCATGCATTTCCAGTAGTTGGTGTTGAAGTTTTCTAGTCTACCATCCGCACGCTGCCGTAAATCGCGGGGGCGGGAAGGGCACGAGTGCCACTCGTGCCGTCAGCAGGCACAACCAGACGGCTTTCAGCCGCTGAGGCCCCATTTCGTCGACGAGCAACCGTTCTCGTAACTTACTCTTTGCCTCAGGCGCTCAAGCGCCTCTTGTTTGGGCGGTGTGTCGGCACGAGTGGAACTCGTGCCCTTCCCTAAAAGCCGGCGTGTCGGCGCGAGTGGAACTCGTGCCCTTCCCTACAAGCCGGCTAGAGCGAGTTTTTCAGCAGACTGTGATTTTGATACGGCACGCATAGCATTCAGACGCTACGGCCCGCTGTTTCTCCGGTGCGGCAGCGCCGCCCGTGCGGCCGCTCTCGCCGCGTTATACTCAATACCGCGACGGACCAGACCCATGCCAAACCTAACCACGACCGCCCGTTTCGCCGTTGACGAACTCGTGGCGAAACTCCGCGAGCTCCCGGTCTCCGCCTTCGACGAAACGGAACAAATTCGAACTCTACTTGCCGAGATGCCGGTCTCCGCAGAAAGCATCGCCCCTTACCTGACCTGGGACCGCCAGCACTACACCCGCAACCTCATCGATAAGACTGCCCTTTACGAACTGGTGGCCGTTTGTTGGGAGGTTGGCCAAAGCAGTTCGGTTCACAACCACCGCGACCAGAACTGCTGGATGGCCGCCCCCATCGGCAAACTCGAAGTCGAAAATTTCCACGTCGAATTTCAGAATGCAGACGCCGGAACCTGCCGCCTTGCCGCATCTAACACGGTGGAGCTATCGATCACGAATCCCTGCGCTGTCGACCCGAAAGAGCCAGTGCATCGCGTGATCAATCCGCGGGAAGCGAATCAGCGAGCGGTTACATTGCACGTCTACTCGCGTCCCTTCGACACCTGCATGGTCTACTCTCCAGAGCAGGGAACGTGCGGCGATATTAAGCTCCGCTACAATACGATGTTCGGCAAAGCGGTGCACGCGCAATAGTAGAGGCAGCGGCCTCATACTGCCCGACAAGATTGTCCGGCAATTATGTCTGACAACAATCGCTAACAATTTTAGGAGGACTCGTGAGGAAATGCCTGGGAGCGCTGGCGGTCTGCGCCGCGCTGAGTATGACAACGTGGGCGCAGGATCCCGCGCCGTCCACCCCGCCACCGGCATCTCCAAGCGAGAGTCAGACTCCGTCGTCGCCAACCACGCCGTCAAACCAGACCCCGAATCAAACGCCGCCTGAGGCTCAACCCACGCAAGAGTCGACGTCAATCCACACCAAAGCTCCTGTCGTCGTGACCCAGTATCCGCGCTTCGAACTCTTCGGCGGCGGAACGTATGCGGAAACCGGATTCTTCAACGCCGGGCATTGGGCCGGGCTCAAGGGCTGGGACGCATCCCTGGCATTCAACGCCACCCATTGGCTCGGCTTCGTCGTCGATGGCGGACAGTATTTTGGTACCAGTAAAATTCCGGTGGCGGTTCCTACTCCATTCCCAACCTGCCCGCCTCTCTGCCCGACCACATTCCCCACCTTCGACGCAAAAACGAAGGCCTACGACATTCTTTTCGGATTGCAGTTCTCGCGCCGCAAGTCCGAGCGTTTCACTCCGTTCGGTGAAATCATGTTCGGGCACGCGGGCGTTCGGGGAGATGCGTTAGCGCAAGGCTTCGGCTTCCGGTCCGTAAGTTCGGGAGTTGCTGTGCTCGCCGGCGGAGGCGCGGACTACAAAATTAACCGCCGTCTCGCTTTGCGCGTGAAAGGCGACTATCTCGAAACGAAAGACTACAAGCGCAAGCAGGATAATTTCCGCGTTTCGGTCGGGGTAGTGATTCGCAGTGTCCCGAAGAAGAAGCGCACGCTTGATGAGGATGTGATTCCCCAATAATTCTCTTGAGCGCGAGGCAGCACCGCCATTTCCACAAGGCGAAGCGCGTGTGTAAAATAAATTGGTTGATCCGAAGTGCGGCGTGAGTCGGCGATCTCTTCCTGAATAAGCGACAGGAACCCCGGATCTGGCCCGCTGCTACGACTTCCCAACAGAGCGTAAGGAGATGTAACGAGCAATGTCGATTCCAGCCACCCAACTCCGTCCCGGCATGATCATCAAGCACAACAACGATCTGCATTCCGTGTTCAGCGTCGAACATCGCACGCCGGGAAATCTGCGCGCATTCATTCAGGCGAAGCTGCGCAATCTACGCACCGGAGCCATGTTCGAGCACCGCTTTCGCTCGCCCGACCCAATCGAGAAGGTGATGGTCGACGAAGAGAACATGGAATTCCTCTACAGCGACGGGGACGACTACTATTTCATGAACACCGAAAATTACGAGCAAACGCAACTCACGCGCGACACCCTCGGGGATGCGGTGGAATACCTGACTCCGAATCTCCAGATCAAAGTTGAATTCTTCGACGGTAAAGCGGTTGGCATAGAGTTGCCGCAAACCGTGATCCTCACAGTGACGCAGGTCGAACCAGGATTGAAGAGCGCAACCGCATCAAGTGTGACCAAGCCTGCGACGACAGAAACTGGCCTCATCGTGCAAGTTCCACCCTTCATTAACGAAGGCGAAAAGATAAAAGTCGACACCGCGGAAGGAACATACTTGTCGCGGGCATAACGACGTTACCCTCTGTGAAATCCAGTGTCCCCTGTGGTTCAAGCTTTTGAAGTTGATCTCAGTTGCATGTCAGCAAAAAACACAGAAGTCGAAGCGCGTAGTTTCCTGGTCCGCGGGCGCGTGCAAGGCGTGGGCTTCCGCTGGTTCGTGGAGCGCGAGGCACACATCCTTAAGATTGCGGGTTGGGTGCGCAATAACCCCGATGGGACCGTCGAAATTCTAGCCATGGGCACGCCCGAGCAATTGGCCGGATTGCATGGTCGCCTGCGGGAAGGCCCAAGGGCCGCGCGTGTGGATGAAGTGACCGATACTGAAGCCAAATTGATCGCAGGCCTGGACTCGTTTCAAGTTCGCGGATCCTAGCTGAAAAAATTTACTGGAGCCACTCAAAGCTGATGCCCTCAAAAGTCACAAATCCGACCCTCCCCTCGCTCGAACCGGCCGATTGCGAAAGCCTGAAGAAACTGATCCGCGAGGTCCCCGACTTCCCAAAGCCCGGCATTCTTTTTTACGACATCACCACGCTCTTGCGAGACAAGCTCGGCTTCGCCCGCCTGATCGATGCGCTCTCCGCACTCTACATCGGCAAAGAAATCGACCTGGTGCTAGGCATGGAAGCCCGCGGCTTCATCTTTGGGCCAGCTTTGGCCTATCGCCTCAACGCAGGCTTCGTCCCAGTTCGCAAGCCCGGAAAGCTTCCGGCAGAGACGTTAAAAATCAGCTACGAACTTGAATACGGAAGCAATGCTCTCGAAGTCCACAAGGATGCAATAGAAAAGGGGCAGCGAATCTTAATCGTGGATGATCTGCTTGCGACAGGCGGCACGGCTGCCGCAACCGCCGACTTAGCCAGTCAACTGGGAGCTGAAATCGCTGGCCTGGCCTTTGTGGTTGAGCTTGATTTTTTAAAAGGACGCGAGCGCCTCGGTAAGTACGATGTCCGATCGCTTCTGCACTACGATCACTAATTCATTGCTAGGCGAAAAATCAGCTCACCAGGTGTGACACAAGGCGAAACACGCCAGCCCACATAGCGACACTGACGGCCGCCGCGATCGCGTACGAGGTGCCTGCAACCCATAGAGCAGGGCGATGCTCGTGATGGCTTGTGAGGCTGTTCGCTAGTAAAAACCGCCGTATGCCGAGACTTGCAACTCGAAGCTGAGAAAGATTCGTTTCCGCTAAAACGTAATTTGAAGTACTCAACGGTGCGTCTCCCTTCGCGCTTAGGCTCTCAAAAAAGAGCCAGTGTCTAAGTGTTAAGCTAAGTCAAATCTTCTATGTTGCCGGGGCGCGTCTCAATACCGCTTTCCATGCAGAGCACCTCAGGGGTTCTCCTTAGTCTCGTCTCGGTCTTGTTCGGGATCGCTGTATCCGCGCCGGTCATGGCTGCTAGCGACGCGTCTAAAAACGGAACTCACCTGTCGGCCGAGCAGGTGGTGGAGAATCTTGAAGGCAGAGATCGCGAGCGTGCTCAAACGTTGCGCCATCTCGAATCAACCAGGACCTATCGCCTTGTCTATCACGGCTTCCCGAGCGACCGCGAGGGCGAGATGGTAGTCGAGGCCACCTACGATCGGCCAGCGACGAAGACTTTCAAAATCGTTTCGCACTCCGGATCGAAGCTCATCATGGACCGGGTATTCAAACGACTGCTGGATAGCGAAAAGGAAGCCCTTGAGCCCGAAGTCCACCAGAAGACGATGCTGAATCGAGACAACTATGACATCAGCATGACCGGCTACGAAGCGGCGCCGGACGGCGGTCAATACGTGCTCACGGTAATTCCGAAATCAAAGAGTAAATATGTCTACCGCGGCAAAGTCTGGGTCGATGCCACCGATTTCGCAGTCACAAGAATTGACGCTGAGCCGGCGCAAAATCCTTCTTTCTGGACCAGGAAAAACACCATCCATCACGAGTACATGAAAGTGGGAGACTTCTGGGTGCCGAGGCGCAATGAATCCGACAGCGACATTCGCCTGGGAGGTCACGCCACACTGACCATCGAATACAAAAATTACCGCATCATTCCGAACGGCAAGCCGGGAAGCGGCAAATCGTCGGCCGCTGGCCCCCGCTAGCGGGGAGTACAATCCCGCCATGGATGGCTTGTTTCAGCCGACCGTCAACCCCACCACCGAAAAAGAAACTTCGGTTGCCCGCCCCATCGTCATCGGAATTGTTCTCTTAGGCATCGTGGTAGCAATTCTTGCCGTGATTCTCCGCAGCGAGCGTCCAAAACCGGCAGTTCCGCCCGCCTACGCTGCGAACCTGAAATTTTCTGACTTGAAAACGAGCGCCGCGCAAAATTTCGTCGGCGCAACCGTAAGTTACATCGACGGCAAAGTATCGAATACCGGAGATAAAACCGTCACCCACGCCGTGGTCCAGATCACATTTAAAGATGACATGGGACAAACCGCTCAACGCGAAGAAGTTCCGATCAAGGTTCTTCGCATCGGAGGGCCCTACGACGAAGCCGTTGATCTCAACGCGTCTCCCTTAACAGCAGGACAGACCCAACCCTTCCGCCTGACCTTCGAAAACATCTCCGCCCAGTGGAACCACGCCTACCCCGATTTACAGCTCACTCAAGTCAATACGAAATAATCGCTGGCTCTTTTACTCTTCAAGTTTGTCATCCCGAATGAAGTGAGGGATCCGCAGTCTGCCGCCAAATGCAGATCCCTCGCTTCGCTCGGGATGACAAGGCAGAGAAGTGGTGATGACAACTCAAAAAGACAGGACGACAATTCAAGGGAATCAAAGTGAACTGCACACCCACCCGCCCAACAAACCCCACCTGCTCCAGTACAATCACCACGTGCCCGAAGCAAAACCATTTCGACTTACCGAGTCCGTTAAAGCCGCGGGTTGAGCTTCCAAGCTGAGTCCGGCGGCGCTGGACACGGTGCTTGGGAAATTAGCCCGGCAACACGACCCGAATGTTTTAGTCGGCTTTGATCACGCCGATGACGCAGGCGTCTATCGCCTGACGCCGGAGACGGCGCTCGTCCAAACCGTGGATTTTTTCACGCCGATCGTTGACGACCCCTACACCTTCGGACAAATCGCCGCCACCAACGCTCTGAGCGACGTCTACGCCATGGGAGGCACGCCGCTCACCTCGCTCGCCCTCGTCTGCTTCCCCGAAAAGGGCGACCTGGAAATTCTTGAGCGCATTTTGGCGGGCGGGCTTTCAAAAATGATCGAAGCCGGATGCACCGTCATTGGCGGCCACAGCATTCGTGATGACGAGACGAAATTCGGATACTCCGTCACCGGAGTCGTTCACCCGAAGCGAGTGCTGGCCAATCAAGGCGCGAAGCCCGGCGACAAGCTGATCTTCACTAAATCGCTAGGCACCGGCGTGATCTCAACCGCGATCAAAAAGGGCTTGGCGAAACAAAGCTGGATCGACGACGCCGTAAAGTCGATGACCACATTGAACAAAGCCGCCGCCGAAGTGATCACGTCCGGGCTAAGCGTGGGGCCAAGTTCAAGTGTAGGGATGAGTTCACGTCTGGGCCTAGGTTCAAGCGTAGGGACGGGCGCTCCGCCCGTCCAAGCGGAGCGAAGCTCCGCAGCTCTCGCCAGCGGCGACGCTCCCTACCAAGTTCACGCCCTGACCGACATCACCGGCTTCGGCCTGATCGGCCACGCCCGCGAGATAGCTCTCGCCTCAGACGTCAGCCTGGTTCTCCACTCAAAACAAATCCCACACCTGGAAGGCGCCCTGGACTGCATTCGAGCCGGCTACATCCCCAACGGATTGAAAGCCAACCGCGAATTTGCGGAATCCTGTGTCGAGTATGAAGCTGCAATCTCTGAAGAAGAACAATTGATTCTCTATGATCCGCAGACGGCTGGCGGACTATTCATCTCGGTCGCTTCCGAATCGGCAAATCGCCTGCGCGACGCCCTCAACGCCGCCGGAGTTCCGGCCGTCGAAATCGGTCACGTCGTGGAAAGAAAGAAGCCCCTGATTCAAGTCACGGCTTGAGTTCGGCTTCATCTCTTCCGTCACCGCCTTGAAGCAGCTCGAAAATGCGGGCCAGGTGATGATCGTCATGCTCCGCGACAAAGTACAAGTGATCGACCATTCTCATCGGTTGCTTGAGCCGCGGATGGAGCGAGGTGCTTCCGAACAAAGCTGGATCCATCGCTTCAATCAACCCCATCATTCCCGATCGAGACGCTCTGAACTTTTTAAGAATCTCATCGGCTGCCGTCGCATTATGGTTCGCCTCGTGAGTTTTGCGATTATTTAAATCGGCCGTTGCGAGTTCTGCTTTTCGCCTGACGAAATCTTCGACCCGCGCCGCCCAGAGCGCTTCAAGATCGAGCAGATGCCCGGCGTGTTCTTGCGCGGACCAACCGGCGTCACGCTTCGCGATCAACTGACCACGCGACGACGGCGAAACAATCTCGTCGAGCCGCGCCGGCGTCCCCCGCAATCGAGCGCATAAATTCGGATAAAGCTCGGTCGGAAAGCTGAAGTCAAACTTTCGTTCAAACCAAGGCAGCGAACGATCCATAAGCAAACCAACTGACCGCTCTAGCAGGAATTGATGCCGTAAAGAATTGTGCCGATTCTGTAAATCCAGCACCATAGCGAGCGTTTTCGACATCTATAAGACTTGAGGTAAGCCTGGTTTCTGTCGTTTGTCGTTTCTGCTGTGAATCGTTTCTGCTTCTAACCCTGTACTTCTCACCTCAAGGAGTTCTTATGAAAACCCGCAATCTTGGAAATTCTGGCTTAAAAGTTTCAGCCCTTGGCCTCGGCTGCATGGGCATGTCGGAGTTTTACGGCGAACGCGATGACGCTGAATCCATCGCGACCATTCATCGCGCACTGGAACTCGGCATCAATTTTCTCGACACCGCCGATGTCTACGGTCCTCACAAAAATGAAGAACTTGTTGGCAAAGCCATCAAGGGCAAGCGCGACAAAATTGTTTTGGCGACCAAATTCGCCATCGTCCGTGATCCGAAAGATCCAGGCGTTCGCGGCATCAGCGGCAAGCCTGACTATGTACAGACGGCCTGCGACGCAAGCCTCAAGCGCCTTGGCGTCGACTATATAGACCTTTATTACCAGCACCGCGTCGATCCGAAGACTCCGATCGAAGACACCATTGGAGCAATGGCCGAACTCGTGAAGGCCGGAAAAGTTCGCCACCTTGGAATGTCTGAGGCGAGCCCCGCTACGTTGCGAAGAGCAGTGAAAGTTCATCCTATCGCCGCGCTGCAATCCGAATACTCGCTCTGGACGCGCGATCCAGAAAAAGAAATTCTGGCAACCTGCCGCGAACTCGGCATCGGCTTTGTCGCCTATAGTCCGCTTGGCAGAGGCTTTCTAACGGGACAGTTTAAAAAATTCGAAGATCTGGGTGCAGACGATTACCGCCGCAATTCGCCACGCTTTCAGGGCGACAATTTTCAGAAGAACCTCGACCTGGTCAAAGAAGTCGAGAAGATGGCGCTGGAAAAAAATTGCAAGCCATCGCAACTGGCGCTGGCGTGGGTATTGGCGCAGGGCGACGAAATCGTCCCCATCCCCGGCACCAAGCGACGCAAGTATTTGGAGGAAAACGCCGCAGCGGTTGATGTCAGATTGACGCCCGGCGATTTGAAGCGGCTCGGCGATGTGTTTCCGTCTGGAGCCGCAGCAGGGGAGAGATATCCGGAATCAATGATGGCGCTAGTGAACCGGTAAGTCACCCGACCAGGGCGCTGCAGCGCCGCCAACAAGGCAATGTCTTTTTCTCGGATGTCATCCTGATCGAAGCGAAGGATGACTAATTATTTCACCACAAATTTCGAGAGACAAAGTTAGCTATCCTCTCTCCCGCCGTCGCGCGCCTGCTCGCGCATCCGCTGCAAAAAGCTCGGAACGTGGACTATCGCGCGGCCAACCGTGCCGCGCCCGATTTCTTTCGTACCGTCGTGAGCCGTCACGCGCATGATGTGGAAGCGCCCGTCAATCGATTCCAATTTTGCCTCAGCATGAACGCTGACGCCGATCCCGCTGGCCGCGCGGTGCTCAACGTGAATTGAAATGCCTACGGTGATCTCGCCCTCTTCGCAGAACGGCTGCAGGGCGTGAAAGCACGCCGTCTCCATCAGGCGAATCATGTCGGGAGTGGAATAAACCGGAGGAAGTTCGGGATGATGCGCGGCAAGAGTGTGCTTCAACTCGACCGTTTCGTTGGCCTCGCCGCGTACGCCAATGGGAATATGGTGGGCCATCGAATTCGGCAATGCGCATTGACCGTCGCCCCGGCCAGCGGATCAGTCATAGCTAGCCGGGGAATGTTGAATTCGACGAGCTAAGCGGCAGCCCGCCCCAGCCGGCGCGATTCGATGCCGTCGAGCACGTTCCACAAACCCTGGGCAACCTTCTCAGCCGCGTCCAATGCCTTGTCGGCGGCGAGAGGGTTGGCGGAAACGCGCTTCTCTAACTGTTGACGCCAAACCTGCGAATGATGAACGTCAGCCACTGCGTGCAGCGCAAAATACGCGCGCGTCTTTTCATCGGAGCCATACAACTCGCGAAGCCCGCGCTCTTTCTCTTTCGCCACCCGCGGAACCTGCGATTCGTAGGCGTAAAACGCCGCCAGCGCCTCTTCCGGCGTTCCCTCACTGGCAACTTGCTGGAACTTTCCGACCAGATCCGCTACCTCAGCCACCATCTCCGGCTTGGGTGCGCGGCTTCCGCCCATGCCCTCGACGAAATCGAGCCACATCTCAGCGTGAGCGCGCTCCGGCTCGCCAAGCCGATTCTCGCCACCTGTCTCATCAGCCATGTTAGCGAGCACCGCACTCCGCAGTTCGCTCTCTTCCAACCGGACACCGAGTTGAGCCAGATATCCGGGAAACGCCTCGACCTGGGGATAGTAATCTTCGGCATAAACGCGCAGGTCTTCACGCGTCAATTCACCCGCCGTCCAAGCCTTGTAAAACGGGTGAGTAAGCAAGTCATAGCGCTGAATGCGCTCTTCCAGAAGAGAAAGAAAGGATGTGGTTTCCATGATTGACAAAGACCTCGAATGCATCCACTATACGGGCCTCAGCCGGTGTGTCACAAGCAGCCCGCGACTACTGGGCTCTGAAACCGCACTTCTCCGAGGCACTGTGGCATCCTCTAGCCACTCATTGTCATCCCGAACGAAGTGAGGGACCTGCAGTTTGCTACTTCGCACAAAACTGCAGATCCCTCACTTCGTTCGGGATGACAATACTCCCAACTTCACAAAAAACCTTGCGACCACCGACGCCGAATCGCACTCCAACCATGCATGGAATTCCGTCAACTCGGTAAAAGCGGCCTAAAAGTTCCCGTACTCTGCTATGGCACCGCAACCTTCGGAGGCTCAACCGAATTTTTCAAAACCTGGGGAGACACTAATACCGCCGAAGCCACGCGACTGATCGACCTCTGCATGGAAGCTGGCGTAAATTTCTTCGACACCGCCGACGTCTACTCCGACGGGCATTCCGAAGAAATTCTGGGCGCGGCGATCAAGCACCTTCCGCGCGAGACGGTGCTTATCTCCACCAAAGCGACGTTTCCATTCGGCAAGGGGCCGAACAACGCCGGCTCTTCGCGCGCGCACCTGACGCGGCAAATTGAAGGCAGCCTCAAGCGACTCAAGACCGATTACATCGACGTCTACCACATGCACGGTTTCGACGCGGTCACTCCGATCGAAGAGACTTTGGGGACGCTCGACACTTTCGTCCGCCAAGGCAAAGTGCGTTACATCGCGGCCTCAAATTTTTCCGGATGGCATCTGCAGAAATCCATCGACATCAGCGACCGCTACGGATGGGCGCGCTACGTCGGCCATCAGGTCTACTACTCGCTCATCGGCCGCGACTATGAATGGGAGTTGCTGCCGCAAGCGCTCTCCGAAGGCATGGGCGCGCTGATCTGGAGCCCGCTAGGCTGGGGCCGCCTAACCGGCAAAATCCGCCGGGGCCAACCGAAGCCGAAGGTAAGCCGTCTGCAAGCCGGAGCCGAAGGCGGCCCTATCATGTCGGACGACTATCTTTATAAAGTAGTAGACGCGCTGGACGCAGTCGCCGCCGAAACCGGAAAAACCGTTCCGCAGATCGCCTTGAACTGGCTCCTAAGAAAGCCCACCGTCGCCAGCGTAATCATCGGAGCGCGCAATGAGCAGCAACTCCGCGACAATTTGCTAGCCGCCAGCTTCACTTTGACCGCAGAACAAGTAGCCAAGCTGGATGAAGCGAGCGCTCCCCAGGTGGCCTATCCATATTGGCACCAGCGTCAATTCCCAAATTTAATCCCGCATCCCCCGTCGTATCGATAGGTTAGTGTTTTCACAGCTGTTGGAGGAGAAGGTTCCGAAAATTCCGAGCGTTCGGCGCAGTCGCTGCCAACCACCCAAGTCGGGAAGGGCACGAGTTCCACTCGTTTCGAGAGCAGCGCACTTCACCGCGGCTTTCAGCCGCTGGGTGCCCCTTCAGGGACAACAATTTCAACCCATCGCTCGAGCGCAGGTTCGTATCAGGCTATCGCTTTAGCGATAGCGCTAGAGCTCTCCCTAAGAAATACCCCGTTAGGGGCTGGGGAATGGCCCATCGCAGCGGCTAAAAGCCGCATCCATTTACATTCGCGTTGGCACGACTGAACGTCGTGCCCTTCCCCATTTTCCCGGTATGGCCGCGACTGAACGTCGTGCCTCGTGCCCTTCCCTATGTTCACCGCTTGGCGTTGTTACAATCAATGCAGTCGTTATTTCACATGCCCGCCTTCAACGAACATTTCGACGTAGCCATAGTCGGCGCCGGACACGCCGGCTGCGAGGCCGCCATGGCCTCCGCGCGTATGGGCCTGAAGACCGCGCTCTTCACTCTCAACGTCGACCTGATCGCGCAGATGTCGTGCAATCCCGCCATTGGAGGCATCGCCAAAGGCCATCTCGTCCGCGAAGTCGACGCGCTTGGCGGCATTATGGGAGAGATTACCGATGCCGTCGGAATCCAGTTTCGTCTGCTGAATACTTCTCGCGGCCCGGCCGTGTGGTCGCCCCGCGCGCAGTGCGACAAGCAGGCGTACCGGCTCAAAATGCGCGAGGTGCTTGAGTCGCAGCCAAACCTCACCATCAAGCAGGCTGAAGTTTCGGATGTGATTCTGGAAAGTTCGCTGTCAGCCCTCAGCCGTCGGCCATCAGTGACCTCCTCGACCGCAGACGCCGCTGAGCCGGTCGCCGAAAACCCGATCACCGGCATCCTCCTCCGCGATGGCCGCCGCGTTTCCGCTAATGCCGTCATCATCACCACCGGAACTTTTCTCAACGGTCTCATTCACTGTGGCGAGCAACAATATGCGGCCGGACGCTCGGGCGAACCCGCCGCCATCCTATTAGGCGAATCGCTCAAGAAGCTGGGGCTTCGCGGATGCCGCCTCAAGACCGGAACGCCTCCGCGCCTCGACGGACGCACCATCGACTGGACGCGCTTCGAGCGCCAGCCGGGCGATGTCGATCCGACTCCATTCAGCTTCCGAACCCGCCGCGTCGCGCATCACGACTCGCAAGTTCCGTGCTACATCGCGTTCACCACGGAAGAGACGCATCGCGTCATCCGCGAAAACGTTCATCGCTCGCCGATGTACAGCGGCCAGATTCAATCGACCGGGCCGCGCTACTGCCCTTCGATCGAAGACAAGATCGTCAAGTTTCCAGACAAGCTGACGCACCAGCTTTTTCTTGAGCCCGAGGGCCTGAACACGCACGAGATCTACGTCAACGGCATGAGCACGTCGTTGCCAATCGACGTGCAGATCGCGATCCTGAAGTCGATTCCCGGCCTCGATACCGCCGAGATGATGCGCCCGGGATACGCGATTGAATACGATTCTATCGATCCCACCGAACTCAGCCGCACGCTCGAAGTAAAGAAAATCCCCGGCCTTTTTCTCGCAGGACAAATCAATGGCACTTCCGGCTACGAAGAAGCCGCCTGCCAGGGCCTGATGGCCGGAATCAACGCCGCGCTGAAGATAAAGCAGGAAGCTCCGCTAGTCCTTGATCGGACTGAGGCCTACACCGCCATCCTGATCGACGACCTGATTTCGAAAGGCACGAACGAGCCGTACCGCATGTTCACGTCGCGGGCAGAATTCCGCCTGCACCTGCGCATCGATAACGCCGACCGCCGCCTGACACCTCACGGTCGCCGGGTGGGATTGATCAGCGATGCCGCATGGGCCGACTTCGAAGCGAAGCAGCGCCGGCTTGACGAAGTGAAGCAAATTTTAGAACGAACCAAAGTCACGGCTGCGATGAGCTCCACCATCGAAGAACGTTTTGCGAATGAGGATGCGGTCCGAACGGCGATCAAGTCAGCTGCCGAGTTGGACGGGCGAGGTGGCCCGTCCTCACACGTAGCCGGTCAGAATCTCGATCTCTCCGCGGCGGTGGGGCATTCCTTGGCGCAGTTGCTGAAGCGGCCCGAAATTACGATTGAGCGACTGGCAGAGATTCTGCGGGAATTGAGTCCGGCTTTTTTTGACCGGGAATCAGGAACGATCGCGCCTCAAGAAACGATTGGCGCCTCATCCCGTCCGCTCACATCCGAAATCCGCAACGAACTCAAGTCGGTCGAGACCGAAATCAAGTATGCCGGATATCTCGACCAGCAGCAGCGTTCCATCGATCGCCTGAAAAAGGCCGAGCAGCGCCGCATTCCAGATTGGTTCGATTACCAGGCGGTCAGTGGACTCTCACGCGAGATGCAGGAAAAACTGGGCAACGTCATTCCGCAAACACTAGGCCAAGCCTCGCGCATCCCCGGCGTCACGCCGGCCGCCGTGTCGCTCATCAATGTCTATATTGAGATTCAGGGACGACGGCGCGAGCAGGCTTCGGTACTGTAGCCGCGCAAGGGTGAAGTGCGTGCGAGGTACCAAGCAAGCCTTCCAACTATTAAACCGCAACTGGAATCAGTCGCGGGATCAACTTACGGCACGAGTGGAACTCGTGCCCTTCCCTTCTCATCCCGTTCAGCGCAGTCCTAACGCGCGACGGCCTTCTCCACCGCCGCCCGCAACTCGTCATACGAGAGCGCGCCGGGGTGATACATTCCGACCTTCCCATCGCGATTCAACACAACTAGTGTCGGGGTCGTGCTGGCTCCGTAAGCGTTGAAGTTCAACTTGCTCAGGGGCACCGGCATATCCTGCAAGCTTGCGTAGTAGCGTTGCCGGACGGATTCGATATACGCCTTCTCCTGCTCTGGGGGAGCTTCGTTTCCCTGCGCCACGTAGCCATAAAATTGCGTGGGTCCGATGACGACCAGTCCATCGCGAGAAAATTCCTGCTTCAGCCGGGCAATGATCGGAGCCTCTCCCTTACAGTCCACGCACCAGTGCGCCCAGAAAAACAGCAGCACTGGCATTCCCTTGACGGACGCGAGCGTTGGCGGCTTGGGGCCGAGATACTGGGCTTCCTGCAATGGAGGAGCTTGCTGGCCAACCAGAGCGATCAGGTTCAGGTTTTTTTGCAGGCGGGCAGCAATCGACGTGGTCTTAAATTTCGCGAGCCCAGTCCTCAAAAGGCTTACAGCCTGGGCGTGTTGTCCCTTCTGCTCGAGAGTCTGTGCCAGCACTTCGTACGAGGCGCCGAGCGCGAGAGGTAAGTGGGGCTCGGCATCCAATTTTCTTTTTAGTAGCAGCTGTTCCGAGAGTTTACGGGTTTCGCTCGCGTAGCTGGTCGCCTGTTCCCAATTGCTTTTGGCGGCGGCATCGCGAGCCATCCAGGAGAGAGCTTCAAGATACTCAGGCGTAACTCCATTTCCAGACTTGTATTGCTCGAGTGCTGACTTTGCGGAGGCCGCGGAATTCTGCGCGAGCCGAAGGCGGATATCTCCGACAAGATCGCTCTGGACTTGGGAAGTGCACAATCCGCTCAGAATGAGAACGAAGCAAGACAAGCGAACGAGGAACGGCCGATAACAGGGCATCCTCAGATGATGTGAAATTTGTGGGAAAGTTGCAAATCTAAAGCGGCAGACCTCGAATGACAATAACAGCAGCAGTGCCAGTGTCCGTGTCTAAGTCGATCGCGCTTCGAACCACTGATAGATCAGGCAGCTGAAGAGAGCCTGTTGTTAGCATCACCGAGCAGTCCCATCATGTCGTTGAAGCTGGCAATTTCGAAATTAAGAATAGACCGAGTCTGCGCTAGCCCTTGCATAACCGCTCTAGATGGAGAGAACAACTTGAATCGACTGCCACGCTCGCCCGCCCAGCGCTGCAAAAACGCGAGCATACCGAGTCCGCCGCCGCCAATTTCATCGACTGCTGATAGATCCACCGCAATCACGCTCGCCGGAGCCTGTGATTGAACGTAGTCGCGTAGTTTGAACACCGAGTCGCTCTTGACGATTCTACCTTTGCACTCGACTACGGCCATGTCGTTCATCTTTTCTGCGTTGATTGCCAACATCTGCCCTCCGTCACATCTCTCACTTCCCTTAACGAGCAAAGTGAGTGCCACCGTGAGAATCATTATGTGTCAACGACATAGGGATGGCACTACGGTAGAGTCCTGAGAAGGTTCGCCGTGATACCGTGCAATGTATTCCTAGGTTCTTACCTGTAGGGGATCGGTCAGGCATATCACCTACGCCGACATTATCGCATTCGCATTTACCGATAAAACGCGTGCAATCAGAGCGTTAAGAGCGCAAAGCCGGGTCTGTAAATAAGCCTGTGGCAGCTCTACTCTTCTCGATTTCGTTCAACCCTTCTCAGCAGCGGCCACCGAATCGAAGAATTGAAAGAAGCTCTCCACGCGAGTGACATCCAAAGCCTGATGAATGCGCTGATTCACGCCGACCAGCGCGAGCCTGCGCCCATCTTTTTGGCGCGTCACGTACGCTCCCACCAGCGCGCCGATTCCGGCCGAATCCATCAGCGGAACCTCCGAGAAGTCGAGCACGAGCACGCGCGAAGTATCGCTTCTGACCGTGGATTGAAAAGCGAAGACGTTCGGGAGGGTCAGAGGTCCGGCCAGCCGGACAACATGCGTTCCGTCGCTCGCACTGGGAATTGCTTCGATATGAAGTGGGGCATCAGGCATGGCAGGAATGTTAATGTCCCGTGAAGCACTGAATGTTAATAGCTGATGAATAAACGCTGCCTCCCACAATTCTGACGGGCTTCGCGCTACCGTATCGCCGCCGTCCCGGCTGCTGCCCGGTGGGCGTCTCGCCCACCGCCAGTGCAAGCGAAGAAAACGTCATTGAATGAAAGAAACCTTTCGCGCTGGTCCACTCTTCGCACTGGCGATGTCGCGTACAATCGTCTTTCGCCCTCAGCCTATGTCAGAACTCCGCCGCGGTCTCATCATGGTCAATACTGGTCCAGGCAAGGGGAAGACAACCGCCGCCATGGGCACCGCGCTTCGCGCTGTCGGCCAGGGCATGCGCGTCCTGATGCTGCAATTCTTGAAAGGATCGTGGCACTACGGGGAACTCGACGCCGTCCAATCCTTCGGCGACAAATTCGTCATGAAGCAGATGGGCCGTGGCTTCGTGAAAGTCGGCGCAGAAAAGCCTGACCCTGAAGACGTAAAGATGGTGGAAGACGCGTGGACAGAGGCAGATAGCGCGATCAAATCTGGGGAATGGGATCTGGTGGTGCTTGACGAAATCAACTACGCCATCAGTTACGGTATGCTGGATCCCGCCAAAGTTGCTGAGTCGTTAAAGCTGAAGCCGGAAATGGTGCATGTGATCTTGACGGGCCGAAATGCCCATCCGACAATAGTGGAATTGGCTGACACGGTAACCGAAATGCGTCAGGTAAAGCACGCTTACGAGAAAGGCGTGATGGCCCAGCGCGGAATCGAATACTAGGCGAACGCGATCTAATAGTGGATCGAACAGTTAAGGTAGTTGAGCTCCAGGACGACCATAAGGCACGGCCAAACTCTTTATGACTTGGTTCAAGCGACAATCCGGCCATCTTGACACCTCCGGCGAGAAGAAAGTTCGCACCGAAGGCCTTTGGGTAAAGTGTGACGGATGCCGCCAGATCATCTGGAAGAAAGACCTCGAAGACAATCTCAACGTCTGCCCGCAGTGCGATAAGCATTTCCGCATCGACGCCCGTACCCGGCTGGCGCAGCTTCTGGATAACGATGAATATGAGGTCTTCGACAGCAATCTCGTCTCGACCGACCCGCTGAAGTTCGTTGACCTGAAAGCGTATTCGTCGCGCCTGAAAGCCGCCAAAGCTGACACCGGACTGAAAGACGCGATTATCAACGCGCACGGGAAGCTGAACGGGCGCCAGGTCATCGTCAGCGCCATGGCCTACTCATTTATCGGCGGCAGCATGGGAGCAGTGGTCGGCGAAGCCATTACCCGGGCGATCGAAAAAGCGATTGAGTTGAGGCGCCCGATCGTTATCGTCTCCGCTTCGGGCGGGGCCCGCATGATGGAAGGCGTCATCAGCCTCATGCAACTAGCTAAAATATCCGCCGCGCTCGCGCGACTCGACGCCGCAAAAGTTCCCTACATTTCTGTACTCACGGACCCGACCACCGGCGGCGTCACCGCTTCATTCGCCATGCTGGGAGACTTGAACATAGCAGAGCCCGGTGCCCTGATCGGCTTCGCCGGACCCCGCGTGATCGAGCAAACGATCCGTCAAAAACTGCCACCAGGCTTTCAGCGCTCGGAGTTCTTGCTCGATCACGGAATGCTCGATGCGGTCGTCCCGCGCAAAGAACTCAAACCCTACATCGCCCGCGCGTTGGATTTCATGGTGCAGGCGGCCTAAAGCGCTCTCCGCAAATCGCGGAGGCGGTGATCTCCCCATGTAACCCTGTGCCCCCTGTGGTTTAAGCTTTTCCCGGCTGACCGGCAAATCCCCCACCCGCAAATGGCCGTTTCCGCGTCCTGATACCAAACCTGTGCCATTCGATGCGGGAAGGAATCGAATCCGCTTTCCGGCGGCATAAAATGGAAATTGTCGTCGTAAACCACCCGCGCTGGTGCCGAACCAATGTCCTACGAAACCGCAGTCGAGCAGATATTCGAACTGGGCCACGAACTGGCGCAGACTCCGGCGCACAAGTTCGACTTGGCTCACATGCGCGTTCTACTGGCCGCGCTGGGGAATCCTGAGCGCGCCTTTCCCAGCGTCCTGGTAGCCGGCACGAACGGCAAAGGTTCGACCTCGGCTACGCTGGCGTCGATTCTGCAAACCTCCGGCCTGAAGACTGCTCTCTACACTTCGCCTCATCTGGTCCGAATCAATGAGCGCATCCGCTTCGACGGGCAATCCATCAGCGACGAGGATTTCGACCTCGCGCACGACACGGTTGAACGGACCGCACGACGCTTAGTCGATGAGGGATCGCTTCCCTGGCATCCCAGTTTCTTTGAAATGTTGACGGCAATGGCCTTCGTCCATTTCGCCCGCAATCATCCAGACATCGCAATTCTCGAAGTCGGCATGGGCGGAAGGCTGGATGCGACGAACGTGGTCGAGCCGCGCCTCAGCATCATTACCGACGTCTCGCTCGATCATCAAAAATATCTCGGCGAGACCATCACCGAGATCGCCCGCGAGAAGGCTGGAATCATCCGCCCCGGCGGCATCGTCGTGACGTTGCCGCAAATGCCAGACGCGAATGACGTCATCGGCAACACGATTCTCGATCTCGGCGCGAGAGCCGTGAATGCCGTGCCCTACGTTCCTCCGGTTTCGCCCGCGAGTTCAACCACGATTGGTGATATGAGGGCCGTCGCACGCAATCGATACCCGCTCGACGTCATGGGCTCGGAAATCATGGTCGATTCGCCGCTTTTGGGACGCCATCAACTGCGCAACGTCGCCCTGGCCATCGCCGCTGCTGAAGAGTTGCGCAATCAAGGCATGAGCACGATCACTCCCCAAACCATCGAGCGCGGGATTTTCGAAATCCAATGGCCCGGGCGTTTTCAGGTGATTCCCGCCGCAAATGGCAATCCCGAGTACGTTCTCGATGTGGCCCACAATCCCGCCGGAGCGTGGGCCCTGCGCTCAACCTTATCCGCGAGATATGAGGCGCAACTCGATCAAGGACGAGTCATAATCGTATTCGGAGTGATGCGCGATAAGGCAGTTCGCGAGATCGTCGAAATTTTGTTCCCGCTGGCCGCCCGCGTGGTGATAACGCATGCCGATAATCCGAGATCGGCCACCACAGCAGAAATTCGCGTGGCGGCTTCCCGCGGCACCGATCCAGCTCTGATCGAGGAAGCGCCCGAAGTTGCGGCGGCCCTGAATAGAGCGCGAGAACTTGCAGGCCCGGAGGGGTTGGTCGTGGTGACGGGATCGATTTACGTGGTAGGTGAGGCGATGCGAATTCTGGGCGTCCGCATCTAAAGTTTGAAGATTTCAGGAACCTGATTCTTCTTTAGCGACGTTTTGCATTTTTACGGGTTGAAGAGAACGTTGTAGAGAACGTTGAACAGAACGTTGTACAGGACGACGACCGAAATAGTGAACAAGAGCTCAATCACTGCCGAAGCGGAAAGAGAGCGCGGGGAACTCCGCTCGGGAGAAGCCCCATCCTGGTCCGCTCCGCCCGCCGAGCAAGCAGCAAGTCAGCACCTAGGTCGGCACCTAGGTCGGCACTTAGGTCGGCACTATGGATGGCCGAGCCGCCTCCGCTCCTACTTCATTCTTTCTCCGCTGATCTGGCTCTACACCGTCGTTCTCGGGACGATCTCGCTCATCTTGTCGGTCTTCGACCGCGAAGGCCGCATGCAACACAAGTTTGCCCGCTTCTGGTCGTGGCTGGTGATGAAGACGATCTTGTCGCCCGTCACAGTCAACGGAGCGCGGGCCATCGAGAACTCGAAGCCAAAAGTCTATGCGGTCACGCATGCCTCGGCGCTCGATATCCCGATTCTTTATGTCTACCTGCCGTTTCAATTTCGCATCATCTTCAAGAGCGAACTTCTTGCCTACCCGTTTGTAGGCTGGCATCTCAAGCGGTCAGGGCAGGTGTGCATCAACCAGCAAAATCCCGCCGCCTCCATTGGTGCGGTAAAGTCGGCACTGCGCAGTTTGCGGAAGGGCATGCCTCTTGTGATTTTCCCCGAAGGCGGCCGCACTCCGAACGGCGAACTGCAACCATTCTTGCCGGGAGCGTTCTTCCTCGCGATCAAGGCGCAGGCGGACATCGTCCCCATCGCCTTAGTCGACACCTTCGCGCTGCTCCCCATGAACACGTATCACATCAAATGCCAGCCGCTCGAAATGCGCGTCGGAGAACCAATCTCAACCGTCGGCCTGACCGTTCGCGATACGGACGCAGTTTCGGAGAGGGTGAAATCTTCCATTCTGGCTTTGAAGTCGAGTTCTCGCGCCGGTACGCAGCAGTGAGATTTACGTGTTGAGACTTCCGAGTCTCGCCGTCAAAGAGTAGGTTCGTATCGCGCCCCAGGTTTGTTTCGCGCCCTAGGTTTGTTTCGCGCCCCAGGCTTGTTTCGCGCCCCAGGCTTGTTTCGCGCCCCAGGCTTGTTTCGCGCCCTAGGTTCGTCTCGGACCGGTAGGTTTTGTATCAGGCCTTTGCTTCAGCGATGGCGACAATCAGAACAATCAGTCGCGGCTTCAGCCGCTGGCAATTGCCGGCAGCCGGCGAAAGCCGCAGTCGACCACGGCGATCGGAGTGCATGAAGGCATGACCTGATACGAAGTGTTTGCCTAAAGTCTTCACGATCACGCCATCCTTCTCGCTGACAAATTCCCTTTTCATACGTCATAATCTTTGGTTCCTATTCTCACCCAGCGAGGTTTCATGAAGTTCCTCTCTATTTCCCTTTTGCTCGTGTCATCCTGCTTCGCCCTTAGTGCTTCGGCCCACGCCGATTCCCCCACTCCAGCCGAAGCTCAGGAGTTCATGAACAAAGCAGAGGCGCAACTCTCTGAGTTAGACATCAAAGTCCAACGTGCATCTTGGGTGCAAGAAAACTTCATCACCGACGATACGCAAGCCCTGGCAGCCGACGCCATCGACCAGATCACCGCCGTGACCACAGGCTTGGTGGAACAGGCAAAACGCTTCGACGGGGTAAAACTGTCTCCGGAACTGGCTCGCAAGTTCATGCTACTCAAGCTCTCTCTAACCGCTCCGGCCCCGAAAGATCCCGCGTTGCGAAAAGAGATGACCGAGATTGGAGTGTCTCTCGACGGCGAATACGGCAAAGGGAAGTATTGCCGCAAAAGCGGCGACTGCCTCGACATCACAGCCATCGAAAAAACAATGTCGACCAGCCGCGATCCTGAAGAACTCAAGGAACTCTGGCAAGGATGGCATGCCATTGGGCCGCCTATGCGCCAGCGTTACACACGCTTCGTTAGTCTCTCCAACCAAGGTGCGAGGGAGATCGGCTTCAAGGACACCGGCGTTCTTTGGCGAGCGGGCTACGACATGAAGCCCGAAGAATTTTCCGCCGACCTCGAACGTCTCTGGAATCAGGTGAGGCCACTCTATCTGGCGCTGCACACCTATGTGCGCGCAAAGCTGGTGGAGAAATACGGGCCGAATGTCGTTCCACCATCTGGCCCGATTCCGGCGCACCTCCTTGGCAATCCCTGGGCGCAAGAGTGGGGACATGTCTACGATCTTCTAGGCCTACCAGAAAAGGGCGGCGTCGACGTAACCGAACTGCTTCAAAAAAAGAAGGTGGACGCCAAGGGAATGGTGAAGTACGGAGAAGGCTTCTTCACTTCCATGGGCTTCGCGCCATTGCCACCAACTTTCTGGGAGCGCTCCCTTTTCACCAAACCCGCTGATCGCGATGTAGTATGCCACGCTAGCGCATGGGACATCGACAACCTCGATGACCTTCGAGTAAAAGTCTGCCTGCAGATCCGCGACACCGACTTCGCCACCATCCACCACGAACTTGGACACAACTTTTACCAGCGAGCTTATAAAGATCAACCATTGCTGTTCAGGAACGGAGCCAACGACGGCTTTCATGAAGCAATCGGAGACGCTATCGCGCTCGCAATCACGCCCGCGTATCTCCACAAAGTGGGATTGCTTGAGAACGCGCCCGAGGGCGGCAACGATATCCCCGAGCTCATGAAGCAGGCGCTTGATCGAGTCGCATTCCTCCCATTCGGGTTGATGATCGACCAATGGCGATGGAAGGTGTTCTCCGGCGAAATCACACCCGCTGACTACAACAAGTCGTGGTGGGACTTGCGCCTGAAGTATCAGGGAGTCGCGCCTCCAGTGCCTCGAAGCGAGTCTGATTTCGACCCGGCGGCAAAGTATCATGTCGCCGCCAACGTCCCGTATACGCGCTACTTTCTGGCACAGATTCTCGAGTTCCAGTTTTATCGCGCTCTCTGCCTTGAATCGGGATACAAGGACCAGCTAAATCGCTGCACCTTCTATGGCTCCAAAGAAGCCGGAGCGAAATTCAACAAGATGCTCGCAATGGGTCAGAGCAAGCCGTGGCCTGATGCGCTCGAAGCCCTAACCGGCGAGCGCCAGACCGATGCCGGAGCTATGCTCGAGTACTTCGCTCCGCTAAAGAAGTGGTTGGACGAGCAGAACAAGGGCAAGAAAGTGGGCTGGTAGCTTGCGGCGCATATTGATGACAGGATCGTCTGGGCTGATTGGCACGGCATGGCTGGCTTCTCTCGAGCCGCAGATTCGACAGGGGGAGGTCGAGATCATTCGGCTGGTGCGAGGCTCGGCGAAGGACAACACGCAGATTTTCTGGGACCATCGCACTCCGTTATTGCCGGACGTTGTGTCGAACTTCGACACCGTCATTCACCTCGCCGGCGAAGGCGTCGTCGGGCGCTGGACCGAAGAAAAAAAGAAGTCCATTCGCGACAGCCGGGTGCTGAGCACCAGGAATCTCGCGGAAGCCTTGGCCAAGACCGAAAAGAAACCTCGAACATTTATCTGCGCCTCCGCCATCGGCTATTACGGTGACCACGGCGACGAAATCTTGCGCGAAGAGAGTTCGTCCGGTACGGGCTTTTTGCCCGAGGTCTGCCGCGAGTGGGAAGCTGCCAGCAAAATCGCGGCTGACGCCGAAATTCGCACCGTCAATCTGAGAACTGGATTAGTAATGACCGAAAAAGGCGGAGCGCTGAAGCCGATGCTGGCTCCGTTTAAAGTTGGGCTGGGAGGACGACTCGGCTCCGGCCGCCAATGGTGGAGCTGGATCCACATCGACGACATGGTCGGAGGCATTCATCACGCCATCAACACCGAATCGCTTTCTGGCGCGATGAATATGACGGCACCAAATCCAGTTCGCAACTCAGATTTCACAAAAACGCTGGCAAAAGTGTTGAGCAGGCCGGCAATTCTGCCGGTGCCGCCGTTCGCGTTGAGTATGATTTTCGGGAAGATGGCCACTGAGGAAATGTTCCTGGCCAGCCAGCGAGTCGTGCCAGAGAAACTCTTGGCGCGTGGATATAACTTTCGGTTTCGCGATCTCGAAGCGGCGCTGGAAAATTTGCTGTGAAAAGTTCGTCGCGAATGGCAAAAGTCGAACGCCGAATGGCGAGCGACGCCCCGCGTTAATCGACGCTCACCGCCACCCTGTTCGAAGCGATCCCATTCGTCACGACCTCCAGTAGCCCCGCACCCAAATCAATCCCGCTCGGGACATCAAACTGCGTCGTCACCACCAGCGAACCGGTCGCGACTCCCATCGAACTATGATTGTGGGTGCGACAAAAGAAGACGTGTCCGGTCGCGCTGTTCGTGATGCGAACCAGCGGGTAATTGCTGGCGGATTGCGCATCGTCTCCGTAAGCCGCGCCCTGCGAGAGCCCGTTCAACTGCGTGCCGCTCAAAGAAAAGGTCTTGCCGTGCGTCACCACCGAGGGAAACTTCGTGATCTTCGGGGCCCATGACGACTGCGGCGCGCCGCTCGAGGTATAAAGTTCGACGTCGCGCGATCCATCCGTCAGCAAGATTTCCCCAGAGGGCAATACCAGCATGCGCCCGTAGTACGAAGTGTCCGACGGAGAATTCGGAGTTCTCGGCACTTGCTTGAACGCTGTCCCATTCCACTCAAAGAAGTAAGCGCCCAGGTTATAGACTCCCGGACTCGTCATGCAGAGCACGTTCCCATTCGGCAGCAGGGCAGCAGGGCCGTCGGCGATGTCCAGCTGCTGGCCATTGCTGAGCTTTGGAAAATCCGGCGCGGACGACCACTTCGCAGTGAACGCGTTGTAAATGGAATTGTGCCCCGACCCGCCGGTGTACAAAACGGTGCCGTTAGGGCGAAGAACCGCCGGTCCGATTTCGTTGGACGATCGATCAGGAAGCTGAGCAGTCGTATTGCCAGCTGAAGACCACTTCGCGGTAGCCGGATCGAAAATCTCGGAATTCGTATTGCGGCTGCTGGCATCGACGGTCAGCACTTTGCCGTTCGGCAGCAGCGTCCAGCCTTCCTCATCATTCTTATCGGCCTTGCCGCTGCCAATCGTGCTCCAGGCGAGGGTGGTGGGGTTGAGCACCGCATCTTGCGCCGTGCAACAATTCGCCACCATCATGGTGCCGTTTGGCAGGATCACACTCTGTGCGTCACCAACCGTCGACCACGCTAACGGAGCGGACATCGCCTTCCACACGTTACTCTTCGGATCGTACATCGCCCCTTTGGTCGTCCAAACCATTACGCCCGCGTTGTACTCACCACCTAGAATCGCCAGTCGTCCGTCGGGAAGCACTGCTCCGGCGTAGTACAACGGCGAATAACCTGAGGGAAGCGAAGCGAGCTTCGACCAATTCCCGTTGCGATAGCTGCCGAAAGTATCGGGAGTCAGCGCCCACCAATCTCCTTTGCCTGTGTCCTGAACCATGACCCGGCCGTCGGTGAGAATGTAAGCGTTGCTGGCGGAGAAACCTGGCTGATGCAGAAGCGGCTTCCAGGACTGGGCTTCAACATTGCAACCAAACGAAAAAATAGCGGCTATCAAAACCACGAGGAGGTACTTCATGCTTACCGTGCTCCAACCTCTAATAAATTTGCGCCGGATCGTCGGTTGAATGCACCAGCAAGTAACGCAGAGCCCAAGAACCGATCATGGATTTTAGCACCGTCGGTTCAGTCAAAATCAGCTGAATTGCGTGAATTACTTTGCGTTTTTGAGGTAGGTTCGGGTGATGCGGTCGTGCCAGCACAAGCCGCGGTCATCCAGAAAACACCAGAGATATCCGAGACCAGCGGAAAACGCGGAGAGAAAAGAGGCGATGACGCGCCAGCGTCGCCGGGTGCGCCGCACCGGCTTCCCGTCGAATGCCGCCAACTCGAGGCGTGCTATCGCTATACCGGGTGTCGAGCCGGTGTAGACGATAAATAGAAAGGCGTAGATCATCCACAGCAAAAGAGCAGCGGCACTGAGCGTTCCGAGGGAGAGCAACAGGTTTTCGCGAAGCTGGAAGGCGCTGGTCCGTTCGAAAATTGCCGCGAACGCGACCATTGCCGCTCCGACAATTCCAACGTCGATCGTCGCCGCCAACACGCGCCGAAGCACAGAAGCTGGGGCCGAAGGCAGATCGAGTTCATCTTTCAAGCCAACCGCGGGATTGAAAGCTGGCTCGATCAGCATCCCGCCAAGCGCCGGCGGAGGCGGCAAGACTTCGGGAGCTTCCACGATGCGCGGCCGGTCCATAACCGGATCAGCCAGGTCGCTGCCGTGGAATTCGGGAATTGCCGCGAACCGGGGGAACTCGATTACCTTGGCGGAAAGTTCCGGACGATCGATCCAACGGTTGGTTACCGCCTCGCTCACAGGGGGCGCGGTGTGCCGGTTCTCGATAGCAATCTCTTCTCGCACTTCGCTTTGTTCTGCGGTTGAAGAAGCGAGTGCCTCCAGTGCACTCGACCCTTCCGATCTTGGAGGCGATGGCCGATACCGGTACTCCGGAGGATCGAACGGCAGCAACAATGACGGGTAACGCGGTCCGCTAGGCTTACGACGAGTTCGAAAGCGCTGGAGCCGCGCACTGACTTCTCCGCGCCAGGACTCGGGATTGGATTCATCCGAACCTTCGCCCTCTGGCATGTCAGTGGATGGCGAAACACATTCACTCTCAGCCACGTCGCTCGCGCCCGTTGCGGACGATGGTCCAGGATCTTCCTCGGTGGAAAAACTGGTCAGCCCCGTGGTCATTACTCCTGCCTTTATACAATTTAGAGATACGATGAATGTTTGTAGAGCAGATCGCGAAGAATGTCCGTCACCAGAGCGAGGGCGGACACAAATTTCGAAGACCCAGTGTCAAAATTTACGAAAACGCGTAGCTTTGCTTCCCCCAGCACTCGCATGCTAAGGTCAGTCGTTGCCGCTGCCCAACCCGCCGGGAAAGCGCAAGCACGCCTGCGGACCTACCGCTAATGATCATCCGCTCTCGAATCTTTATCACGGCTGCACTGGTCTGTCATGTGCTTCTCTTCGCCGGGATAGTTACCAGTCAGACGCCGCCCCCCGATTCGAGTGCGCCGGCCGCAAAGCGCAAAGAAGATGTGACCATCAAGGCGATCGAGCAGGAAAAAGATGGCGCCGTCTACCACCTGCGCGGAAATGGCGAAATTCTCTATCGAACCTACACGTTGCGCGCCGATAAGGTCACCTATAACTCCGACACGGGAGAAAGCGAACTCGAAGGCCACGTCCTGCTCGACGGCGGCCCGTATCAGGAGCACGTCGAAGCCAGCCACGGCAGCTATAACATCAACACGGAAACCGGCATCTTCTACAGTGCCATCGGAACGGTTGGGTTTCGTCCGCACAAGACCCGATTCATGCTGACAACTTCAAACCCCTTTGCTTTCACCGGAAAAATTGTGGAGAAGAATGGGCCCGACCACTATCTGGTGCGGCACGGAACCGTAACAACATGCGAACTTCCACACCCAAAATGGCAATTCAGCGCCCGCAAAATTTCGGTCGATGTGGATAGCACCGCCAAAATCTATTTCAGCAAGTTCGAATTGCTTCGCATTCCAATTTTTTATTTCCCGTTCGTCACCCATCCAGTCGAGAAGAACCAGAGGCAAAGCGGCTTTCTGATTCCGAGCATCGGAGAATCCAACATCAAGGGCTACACCTTTGGCGAGTCCGTTTACTGGGCGATCGACCGCAGCAACGACCTTTCTGTCGGCGCCGAACTGTACACGCGTCGAGGTTGGGCGGAGCACGCACAGTTTCGCTCTCGGCCGTCCGAGCACTCGTACTATTTTGTCGGTTACACGGGAGTTCTCGATCGCGGGATCGGTACTCCACGTCAAAATCAAGGGGGCGAAGATGTGCGAGCGATTGCTGAACAGCCGGTGGGAAATTTTCGCGGCGTCGCTAACGTCGACTATCTCAGTTCATTCATTTTTCGTATCGCCTTCACCGACGTCTACACTCAGGCCATCAACTCCGAGGTTAAATCTCAAGTATTTCTCAGTAATACCACCCATGGCTTTCACTTGAACGCGCTGGCTGAGCGCTACCAGAATTTTGAGGTGTGCAATCCGGCGATCGAAACAAATTGCGCTTCGATCACGCAAAGCGAACTTGTCCGAATTTTGCACACGCCCAGCTTTTTCGCGTCCGGCGAAGAACGTCGCTGGGGCAACAGCCCACTCTACTGGTCGTTTCAGAGTGCGGTCGAGGGCTTGCAGCGGCGGGAGGTCGGTTTCCGAACCGGTTCGCTCGTTGCCAGATTCGACTTTGCGCCGAACCTGGTTCTCCCTTTGCAATGGAATGGCTGGTCGTTTCGCTCGGCACTAGGTCTTCGCGACACGTTCTATACCGAACAATTTCAGCCCGCGGTCGCAGCCGAAACCGGGCGAGCGACGAACGACATTATCAACCGCAAATCGCTTGAAACTTCGGTTGAGATTCGCCCGCCGGTGGTGTCGAGAGTGTTCGAACATCCTTGGCTGGGTCACAAGTGGAAGCACGTCGTTGAGCCAAGGGTGCGGTACGACTACGTGACCGGCGTCGATAACGTCGCGAATATTCTCCGCTTCGACGCCACCGACACGCTGACAAATACCAATGAGGTTGAATATTCGGTCATCAACCGTCTCTACGCGAAGGCGATTGATCCCAAGCACAAGGAATGTGACGCCCCGGTCTCTACACTAGCCTCCGTCGACGGTTCAGCTGCGTCAACGCTCCCATGGGACCAGAACGCGGCCCCAGAACCGTCTCCGTGCGTGGCCGCGACGCGCGAACTAATAAGTTTGGAAATTGGTCAAAAATATTTCTTCGATCCAACGTTTGGCCACGCCATCGACCCGGCCGCGAGAAATGTTTTTGCGACGACCACCGACTTCACCGGAGTAGCATTTCTCAACGGCGTGCGGCGTTTCGCACCGGTCATTTCGCGATTGCGGATCCAATCAAGCGCACATACTGACACCGAATGGGACCTCGACTATGACCTTAAGGCGGGGCGCATCAACTCCAGCATGGCCCTGGTCAACTTCCACACCGGCCCCTACACAATCGGCGGAGGAGATACTTTTCTGCGGGTGCTAGATAACTCGCTGGGTTTCACCGCAAGCGCGCGAGACTTCCATCAGTTCCGCCTGCAGGCTGGATACGGTCAATCGACGAAGCGAGGCATAAGCGGCGTGAGTCTGGTTGGCTTCGATGCCAACAGCGGAGTGGTGCAGTACGTTATGGCGCAGACCACCTACAACTGGGACTGCTGCGGCGCCAGCTTCGAGTATCGTCGCTTCGCTCTCGGTAGCGTCCGCAATGAAAATCAGTACCGCTTCTCCTTCAATCTGGCGAACGTGGGGGCCTTTGGCAACCTCAAGCGGCAGGAACGACTCTACTAGAATAAGAAACTGGCAATAGAAGTTTGAGACCTATGCAGAGTCCGAATGCCCGAACGATGCTCGACGAGAAAGCGGTTCGCCTCCGCCAGAATCTTGCCGGCAATCCGCGCTTGCTCGTCGCTTATTCCGGAGGAGTCGACTCAGCCTACCTCGCGTGGGCTGCGCATCAGGTGCTTGGCAACAGCATGCGCGCCGTGATTGCCGACTCAGCCAGCCTGGCGCGGACTCATCTCGAAGACGCCCTGGCCTTTGTGAATGAGCGCGAGATTCCCGTCGAGGTCGTCGAAACCAGGGAACTGGAAAATCCAGATTACGTTCGCAACGATTCGATGCGATGTTTTCACTGTAAGGATGAGCTCTTCACTGTGATGGAAAAATACCGCGCCGCCAACGGATTTGCAGCCATCGCTTACGGAGTGAACGCCGATGATCAGGGCGACTTTCGTCCCGGTCAGCAGGCCGCGAAGCAGCATCATGTACTGGCGCCGCTGCTCGATGCAGGGCTAAGCAAGGCAGAGATCCGAGAACTGGCCAAACAGGCCGATCTTAGAGTTTGGGACAAACCTGCCTCCGCATGCCTTTCCTCTCGCATGGAGTACGGCAGAGCAGTGACGCCCGAGGCTTTGAGCGTCGTCGAACGCGGGGAGGAGTCGCTGCGAAAAATGGGGTTTCGGCAATTCCGAGTACGCCATCATGGAGACATCGCCCGCATTGAGATCGCCCGCGACGAGCTGCCGCGAGCTCTCACCGTCGAAATGGCCAGCGAGCTCACATCCATCTTCAAAGCCCTGGGTTTTAAGTTTGTGACCCTTGACCTTGAAGGCTTCCGCTCCGGATCGATGAACCAGTTGCTGACGGCAGAAGACTTGCTCCGCGCTGGCCGCTGACCGCGCATTAGTCCCTCTTTGTGATCGGTGGTAAGAAAAAGCTTAACCACAGGGGCACAGGGTTCACGAAGGAAGCAAAACGTCCCTTCGCGCTGGCGTGAGATAATCAGGGACTCACAAGAATCAGGTGATTTCCATTGATGATGGTGCGGCGCGCGCTCGCAGCTCTTACTCTAATCCTGGCATGCTTGGGTTGCTCGGCGCAGATGCCTCCGTCGGGATCAACGCCCGCTCCATCATCCTCCGATCTCTCGGCGCTTATCGAACGCCAGGTGCGAGCGCACTATTCGGTTCCGCCAGAGGTGAAAGTCACCCTCGGCCCGCTCCACTCCAGCGAGTTTGCCGACTTTGACGCCCTGACTGTGACGTTTTCGAGTTCCTCCAAGAAGCAGGAATTTGACTTTCTCCTGTCACACGATCACAAGACGCTGATGCGCGTCACCAAGATGGACCTGAACAGCGACCCGTACGCGGACACGATGAAGAAGATCGACGTGACCGGCAGGCCGGTGCGCGGCAATAAAGACGCCAAGGTTAAAGTTGTGAACTACGACGACTTTGAATGTCCTTTCTGCTCGCGGCTCCACTCCACGCTTTTCCCGGCACTGTTCAAGGAGTACGGAGATAAGGTTTCATTTGTCTACAAAGATTATCCCCTGGAAGACATTCATCCCTGGGCAGTTCACGCGGCCGTGAATGCTGATTGCCTGGGTTCGCAGAATGGCGACGCCTACTGGGACTACGCCGACTACCTGCACAGCAATCAGAGTTCGATCAGCGGCCAAAAAGGCCATGATGCGCAGAATGCCGAACTTGATCGGCTCGCTTCAATTCAGGGCCAGCGGCACAACCTCGATGCTCCCAAGCTGCAGGCCTGCCTGAAAGCGCAGGATGAGAAGGCGGTTCGCGCGTCGATGAAAGAGGGCGAATCTTTGGGCGTGGACGCCACTCCGGCAATGTTCATCAACGGTCAGAAATTGGATGGAGCAGTGCCTGCCGATGACGTACGGCAAGCGCTCGATACGGCCTTGAGACAGGCTGGTGTGCAGCCTCCGGCACACAAAGATGAAACTCCGCAGGCCGGCAAAAAGTCGCCTGCGAATGGCCCGGCGAAGTAAGATCGGGGCCGCGCTCGAGCGCTCGTAAATCGCAGTATCGTTGCATCGCTCCAATATTTGCATTACTCGCCATGCTGGCGGAGGACACACTTGAATAATCGTCTCACCCTGCTGCGAACCGGTTTGATAGCATCGGCCGCGTTAATTCTGCTCGCGCTCGGCGGATGTAACCGCAACAGCAGCGGCGGTGATGTCATGGCCTCAGTCAACGGTCACAAGATTTACCGCACTGAGGTCGACAAGTATTATCTGAACCAGACTTCCGGCTCCGATCAGCAACCGCCCGTCGGAGAGCAGGCTGTGAGCCTACGCCTGAGCATTCTGAACGAGCTGATCGAAACCGAAATCCTGATGCAGCGCGCCGATAAGCTCGGATTGCTTGCCACCGATGAAGAGGTCGACCGTAAGCTCAACGAAATCAAGTCTCCCTACACGGCCGAAGACTTCAACAAGCGCCTGCTGGATAAAAAAATCTCTCTCGACGACTTTAAGCGCGACTTGCGCAGGTCGCTCACCCGCGACAAGGTTCTGAACAAAGAAATCACCTCGAAAATCAACATCACCGATCAGGATGTCTCCGGCTACTTCAACGATCACAAGTCCGAATTTAACCTGATCGAAGCGCAATATCATCTGGCAAAAATTATGGTCACCGGCGTAGTTGGCGCGCAGGTACATAACCTGCAGAACAGCAAGGCGCAGAACGACGCCGAAGCGCGCAAGAAAATCCAGATGATCCAAAACCGGCTGGATAGCGGCGATGACTTTGCCACGATGGCGATGAATTATTCCGAAGATGCCGAAACCAGTAACAATGGCGGCGACTTGGGATTAGCTCCCGAATCCGCCCTGAAGTCAGCCGACCCGGCCACGCGCGATGCAGTGATGAAGCTCAAGCCCGGCCAGTTCACTCCCGTGATTCCGATGGTTGGCCCCAATCATCAGGTAGGCGGCTACATGATCGTGAAGCTGATTGCGAAAGAGCCCGCCGGTCAGCGCGACCTTGCCGATCCGCGGGTGCAGCAGGCGATCCGCAAGCAGCTGAGGGAACGCCGCGAGCAGCTCTTGAAAGCCGCCTACTACGAAACACTGCGGGACGACACCAAAGTAAAAAATCAGTACGCGGAAGAAGTGCTCAAGAACCTTGGAGCAAAATAAGTGCCTGAGCGCGGTTAGGCGTAGCGCCGGCACCTTGCCGGCTGTCCCGAGGGCGTCCTCGCCCTCGGCACGGCGAGCAGTACACATTCCTTTGCTTTTGCCGCGCTGACAACACGGTGGGCGAGACGCCCACCGGACAGCCGCCGGGACGGCGGCGCTACTGTCACCCCTCAAGTTTTTTCGTCAAGACTTCGTTTACTAACTGCGGATTCGCCTGCCCCTTCGACGCCTTCATGACCTGCCCGACAAAAAAGCCAATCATCGTTTTCTTCCCGGCGCGATACTGCTCGACTTGCTTGGGATTTGCCGCAATCAGTTCATCGGCAAGCTTCTCGAGCGACGAAGTGTCGCGCGACTGCTCGGGACGCCCCTCCGCCTCGTACACCGCCGCGAAATCTTGCCTGCGCGCAAAGCTCAGGTCATAGAGATCTTTCAGCATCTTGCCCGAAATCGTGCCAGCCTCAACCAGGTCCGCCGACGCCGCAACTCCGGCCATCGAAATTGGAGACTGCTCCAGTTCAAGGCCCGCCGCTTTCAATCGTCCTAGAAGCTCGCCTTGCACGAGGTTTGCAACCCTTTTTGGATTTTTAGACTTTGCTGCCACCGACTCAAACTGATCCGCCATCGCCCTCGTCAAAGTCAGCGTGTGCGCATCACCGGCGGTAATGCCGTATTCCCGAATCATGCGAGAACGCCGCGTCTCCGGAAGCTCTGGCAACCCAGATCGAATGGCTGCCTGCCATTTCTCATCGACGACCAGCGGGAGCAAATCGGGCTCGGGAAAATAGCGGTAGTCATGCGCTTTCTCTTTCGATCGCATGCCGTATGTCTTGCCCTCATTTGCGTTGTACAGGCGCGTCTCCTGCACGATCCTCTCCCCCGACTCAACGATTCCAATATGCCGTTCGATCTCATATTCCAGCGCCTGCTTGATAAAGCGAAAAGAATTGACGTTCTTGATCTCTGTTTTGGTGCCAAGTTCCGTCTGGCCACGCGGACGCACGCTGATGTTGGCATCGCAACGCAACGATCCTTCTTCCATGTTGCAGTCGCTGACGCCGGTGTAAAGAATGATCTCTTTCAGCCGCGTGAGATATTCGTACGCTTCGGCCGGAGATCGCATGTCGGGCTCACTGACAATTTCTGCTAGCGGAACCCCAGCGCGGTTGAGATCGATCGCCGTCTTGCTGGCCGCATCGGCAAAGCCCTCGTGCAAACTCTTGCCTGCATCCTCCTCAAGGTGCAGACGCGTGATGCCGATTTTTTTTGCATTGCCGTCAATCACAATGTCGATAAATCCGTGCTCGGCAATCGGCTTGTCATATTGCGAGATCTGGTAGCCCTTCGGAAGATCCGGATAAAAATAATTTTTCCGCGCGAAAATGGAGACTTCGTTGATCGTGCATTGAATGCCCATGGCGGCAAGCACTGCAAACTCAACCGCCTTCTTATTCAATACAGGCAGAGCACCGGGAAGCCCCAAACAGACGGGACAGACATTTGAGTTGGGCGGGGAGCCGAAACGAGTCGAGCACGAACAAAAGATCTTCGACTCGGTCAGTAGCTGGACGTGAACTTCCAGTCCGATGACCGCTTCATACTTTGCTCGCACGTCTTCGGAAACGGATGAGGCGGTCGCCATATGCGCAAATTATAACTGCGCCGCGGGAGGGGCGCGCTAGCGTTGCTGGCTGTTTGGAGCGGCAAGATACTTATCCAAAGGAACTTCGAAATACATCACCTCGTTGCCTTTGTCATCCCTGACACCAACCAGATAGAAACTGGCACCGGCCAGCGGATTCTCAATGTCGGATACATCGAAAAACAAGAATCCGCGCGCCGTAGAATGCGGCTCCACCGCCCTGGCACCGAACTGTGCCGCTTCGATCTCATCCATCGTCTTGCGGTCGACTCCGCCCTTCACTTCTTTTTTAGGCAGAGGGATTGGTAACGTATTTTGCCGGTCGTTGCGCTTTGGGCGAGACAGCCGCCGCTGCAAATCGTCGATGCTGGCGGGCAGAAGCTTGTTGCGATCCTTCGTGTTCAACTGCGCCTTCATGCCAACCAGCGAAACCGGCTCGTCTCCATCGTTTGTGATTACAAAGAAGATTGGGACGTAGCCGAAATTTCGATATTTCGCGTTAAAAATCGAGGCTTTTTGCTCGGAGTCATATGGCTCGACAGCAATCGCAATTTTCTCGTTCGGATGAGCGTCATGTGCCGCGTAAGTTGTCGCCGGTTGCGCAGCAGGCATGATGAAATCCTTCGCGACCGCCGTGGAGGCGCAGCCCATCAAAGCCAGAACAAAACTAAACGTCGTCAGCGCTCGCTGCCAATCGGTTCCCACAGACTCCTCTGTCACGCGCGGCGATTCATGCTTCTCAATTGAAATCATGCTGGGATTATAGGTCTCTCAACTGTTGGATGCAGGCACTTGATCACTGCGCTGCACCCGGTCAGAACATTTAAGGCATCGCACACTCCATTTAGAATGTATTGCCTTCATGTATGCGCTCTACACCCTGCTGCTCGCGGTCTTCTTACTGCTGACGCTGCCGTACTGGCTGGTGCAGATGATGCGCCACGGAAAATACCGCGCAGGCTTGCGGCAAAGACTAGGAAACGTGCCGCCCAGTCTCAAGAATCCAAACCGCACCGCGGGGGAAACAATCTGGGTTCACGCCGTGTCGGTCGGAGAAGTAATCGCTTCCAGTGGCGTAATCGAAGGCCTTCGCCGCCAGTTTCCTTCCCACCGAGTAGTCATCTCGACAACTACCAACACTGGACAAAAGCTGGCCGCAAAGCGCTTCGGCGAAGAAGACGTCTTTTACTTTCCGTTGGATCTTCCTTTCGCGATTCAGCCCTACTTCGATGCCTTACAACCCCGGCTTGTCGTGATCGCCGAGACTGAGTTCTGGCCCAACTTTCTTAGACTCGCAAAGCGCCACCGGGCAAGCGTCGCTATCGTGAACTGCCGCATCTCTGACCGATCGTACCCCGGTTATCGGCGCCTGCGCGCTCTTCTCCCGCCGGTGCTGGCGAATATCGATTTGTTTTTGCCGCAAACCCAGGAGGACCGCGACCGCCTCATTGCGATCGGCGCTCCCGAATCAAAAATCATGGTGACCGGCAACCTCAAGTTTGACGTTGCTCCCCCGCTTCCTCCACCAATCGTGGCGACGCTCGCCGAGAATATTCAGGCCTCAGGAGCAGGACCCGTTTTAGTGTGCGGCAGCACTCTTGAAGGAGAGGAAGGCTCGCTGCTCTCGGCATTCCGAAACATTCTCGCCGCGCATCCAAAGGCTGTCTTGATCCTCGCGCCACGTCACGCGGAACGCTTCGCTGAGGTTGGCAAGCTGGTAGGAGATCTCGGCTTCCGAATGCTGCGTCGCTCGCTCTGGAACGGCGAAACGCTTGCGGGGAGCGTCTTTCTCGTCGACAGCATTGGGGAACTCGCCTCGCTATACTCACTCGCCACGGTCGCCTTCGTGGGCGGGAGCCTCGTGCCCCGCGGCGGCCACAATATCCTCGAACCCGCGTTATATGGCGTAGCGGTGGTCACCGGCAATCACTACGAGAACTTCCGCGACATCGTTAACTACTTCGTCAGTCGGAATGCGGTGCGAGTTGTGGGCTTGGCCGAGTTGCCGCTCGTATTGATCGAGCTAGTCGAAAATTCTGCCGAGCGCGCGACGCTCGGGAGAAATGCGTTGGCAGCTCTCGATTCGCAGCGCGGAGCTACCGCGAAAACCATCCAGGCCCTGACTCAGTTGCTGGAAACACGGCCATCCACGGCCGGACCTGCAAGCGAGAAGCGCTCATGAATCCGCTAGCTCGTCTCTACGGCGCCGCGACCTCGATGCGAAATTCGTTGTTCGACCGCCAGGTGCTCAAGTCGCAGCGGCTGAACCTGCCTGTGATCAGCGTCGGCAATCTCTCTGTTGGAGGCACAGGCAAAACTCCCTTCGTGATTGCTCTTGGCGAACTCTTCAAATCGCGCAAAATAGATTTCGACATCTTGTCGCGCGGCTACGGACGCAAGACTCGCGGTGTGCTCATCGTTGATCCGGCGGGCGCCCCGTCTGAATTTGGCGACGAGCCTTTGTTACTTGCGCGCCAGCTTGGAGTTCCTGTGGTAGTCGGTGAAAGCCGTTTCGCCGCGGGACATCTCGCTGAGCAGAAGTTCGAGTCTCAAATGCATATTTTGGATGATGGCTTCCAGCACCGTTCGCTGGCTCGCGATTTCGATATTGTCCTTCTCTCGGAAACTGATCTCGCCGACCATCTTCTCCCTGTCGGCAGACTGCGAGAGCCATTGTCATCGCTGCGCCGCGCGAACGCTGTCGTGATGCCCGAAGGGCGCGTCCGAGACTTCCGGCAAATTGGTGAGCTTGATCAACTCGAGAGGCAGAAGCTCATTTTCTACATGCGGCGCACCGTAAGCCTGCCGCCCGGTCTCCGCACGCCGGTCGTATTCTGCGGCATTGCTCGCCCGCAGCAGTTTTTCGAGCAGGTGCGCGCCGCTGGAATCAAGCCTGCCGCCGAAGTCACTTTTCGCGATCATCATCCTTATTCCAAGAGTGATATCGACCAGTTGCTCGCTCGGCAGCGACAAACCGGCGCAGAGAGTTTTCTCACGACTACCAAAGACGCCGTCAAATTGCAAAAGTGGCAGGAATCGATAAAGCCGCTCGCAACCGCTTCGCTTATTCTCACTCTTGATCGCCCTGATGACTTAGTCGATGCGATTTTGGCGAGAATCGCTAAGAATTTCCCCGGTCATGAGAAAATCTTGAGTTGATTGAAGGCGTGCGCTGTTGTGCGTCAGTATCAGCACTCGATTACAAACAAATTGATGACGAAACACATTAAAGAAAACGAGCGCCTGCGCAAGCTTGTGGAATCTTTCCCCAAGCTCACCGTAACCGTTCTCGCCGATCTGGTTGCAGACGAATTTGTCTTCGGAGAAATTTCGCGCGTCTCTCGCGAAGCGCCTGTCCTGATCCTGAAGCATCGCGACCGCAAGATCGTTCCTGGGGGCGGAGCGAACGCAATTTACAATCTCGCCGACCTGGGCGTGAACGTACTGCCGGTGGGCATCGTCGGCGATGATGAAGCGGGGAAGCTTCTGTTGCGCGCCTTCCGCCACAAGCACATTCCCGTGAGTGGAGTCCTGAAGCACAAGAGTTACACCACGGTGACGAAAACTCGCATCCTCGCCGGCTTCGCGCACACAACCGGACAGCAGGTGGTGCGAGTCGATCGCGAGCCCTCTGAAGGCCCGAACTCCCACCTGCGGCGTGAACTCGTCCTCGCCGCGCGCGAGTATACGCGCGCTTCCGATGCGCTCTTGGTTTCCGATTACGGCTATGGCGCCGCGACTCCGACGATTCTGAATTTGATTCGCCAGAAACGCGGACTTGATAAAGTTCCGGTAACGCTCGATTCGCGACATCGCATGCTGCAATTTTCGGGAGTGACAGCGGCAACTCCGAACGAAGCAGAAGTTGAGGAGGTGCTAGGCATCACCATCCGCGATAGCCGGGAGCGTCTCTTTGCGGCCGCCGAGCAGGTTTCCGAAGAGATGAAGCTGGATTCCCTTCTCATCACACGCGGCAAAGATGGCATGGTGATTTTTCCTCGCCGCCACAAGCCGATTGATATTCCAATTTACGGTTCCGACCAGGTCGCGGACGTCACCGGCGCCGGCGACACCGTGATCGCAACTTTCACCGCTGCCTTAGCTGCAGGAGCGACATCGGAAGAGGCCGCGCATCTCGCTACCTACGCTGGAGGAATCGTGGTGATGAAACGCGGCACCGCCACCGTCAGCCAGCAAGAATTGCTTGAAGCGCTGGATAAAGCGCCATTGGTCACACGGGAACTCTGAACTGAAAACCAGCTTCTGCGTTGCTGTGAAAGCGGAGTCCATTGAACGAGCAGCCAAATCAAAAAATTGTCTCGCGTGAAGAATTGCACCGGCGCGTCTCCAAGTGGCGAAATGCCGGCGAGCGCATTGCCTTGGCCAACGGCTGTTTCGATGTTCTTCACGTTGGACACGTCCGCTATCTGCAAGCGGCGCACGCAATCGGCGCAAAGCTGGTGGTCGCCGTAAACGCCGACGATTCGGTGCGCAGTTTGAAGGGAGAAGGGCGGCCGGTCATGCCCGCCGAAGAGCGCGCAGAAATTCTGGCCGCTCTATCGGACGTCGATGCCGTTGTCATCTTTCCAGAAAAAGACGTGCGCGCGATCATCCGCGAGATTCGGCCCGACTTTCACGCCAAGGGAACCGACTACACGGAAGATAGTGTTCCGGAGCGCGATGAGGTTGAAGCCTGCGGAGGGCGCGTCGTGATCGTCGGCGATCCAAAAAATCATTCCGCCACGGAAATCATTCGCGCGCGCTCTAAAGTCGGGTCTCGCTCCTCGTGAGCAAAGGCACCCCCGATGAAGTCAAAAACTTGCTGGTCGTGCGCCTGAGCGCCATGGGGGACGTAATTCACGCACTGCCCGCGATCGCTGCATTGCGGTTGGCATCCCCAAATATCACCATAGGATGGCTGATCGAAGAACGCTGGGCCGAACTCTTGTGCACCAGGCACTACGCACGCTCTGGCCCTCGCTCCACACAGCGCCCGCTCGTTGATCGCGTGCACACCGTCGACACCAAACTATGGCGGCGGTCGATGCTATCACTGCACACCTGGCGACAAATCACTGCCAGCAGGAGTGAACTGCGAGACGTTGAGTACGACGCGGTCATAGATCTCCAAGGCGCGATTCGCTCGGCATTGCTCTCGACTTGGGCAGGTGCGCCCCTCGTCTTTGGGAGCGCTCGCCCGCGAGAGAGTGCGGCCAGCATGTTCTACTCCAACAAAATTGCGGTCAACGACGGTGATCACGTTGTCGACCAAGCCTTCGGTCTGGTTCGAGCCATTGCTCCCATCCCGTCCGGCGGCGCTTCCGTTCAGCTCCCGATAGACCCCGAGGCCGAAGCGAAGATCGATTCGATGCTCTCGGGCCTGGGACAATTCGCCATCCTCAATCCCGGTGCCGGCTGGGGCGCGAAGCGGTGGCCCGCACAACGTTACGGAGAAGTCGCCCGGGAATTAGCGGAAGACAACCTGATATCTTTCGTAAACTACGGCCCCGGAGAAGAAGATTTAGCCGCTGCCGTTGAAGCCGCAAGCGGGGGCTCTGCCAGAAAAACCAGTTGTTCGATTTCAGAGCTGATTGCCCTGACCCGCCGCGCGCGTCTATTTATTGGAGGCGACACGGGTCCGATGCACTTAGCGGCCGCGCTAAAGACTCCGGTCGTAGCCATCTTCGGCCCGACGAACCCGGCGCGCAATGGACCTTTCGACACACCGTCGGTCGTGCTGCGCAGTCCCTCCAGCGTGACAGACCACAGTCGCCACCGTGAACCGGAACAAGGTCTGATGGAAATTACCGTAGTACAAGTGGTTGAAGCAGCGAGAAAATTGACCAAGCCAAATTAATAGACGATCCATGAACGACATTTCACAACCCGCGCCAGTGCCAAGTCAGGGCGCAAGTCAGACCCCAAGGAATTGGTCTCGTATCGCCAGGCGCATACGCATTCCTCTCGGATTTGTTTTCGCCGTCGTCTATATCTGGGTCTCGAGGCCTACTCCGTTTTCGATTCTCCTCGGAACGCTGGTCGTGCTGCCGGGTCTGGCGCTGCGCGGCCTGGCTTCGGGCCATGTGCAGAAAGACAAAGAACTCACAACGAGCGGCCCTTATGCCTACACGCGCAATCCACTCTATTTAGGTTCGATCATGATGGCAGCGGGCTTCGCCCTCGCGGCGCGCAGTTGGTGGATCGTCATCATCATGACTTTGATGTTCGCGATCATTTACGTTCCGGTCATTGCAGGAGAAGAAGCCTATCTGCGCGCGACCTTCGCCGACTACGACGAATATGCTCGCAACGTGCCGCGCATGTTTCCCCGCATTACTCGCTTCGGAGCAAAGCAAGGCGCCTTCTCTTCAGCTCGTTACTGGAAGCACCGCGAATACGAGGCCAGCCTCGGATCAGCCGCCATGTTGGGCGTCTTGGTGGCGAAGCTGCTGCTCAAGCGCCTGTGGTAGTCTGCGGTTAGTCATGGTAATTCAGGCGCCAGATTTCCTCCAAAATCTTTTGCGCCATCTATCGCTCTTGCTCCTCGTCACGGCCGCGTCAGTCGCACAGGAGAGTTCTCCAGCCCCGATCTTGCCGCCCGGCAAGATTTCTCCGCCTCCGGCCAACTATCATTTCCCGGACAAACGCATCTATACATTTTCTGCCGAGTGGCACACGCTCGTCGCCGGAACCGGAGTGATTCACATGGAGACAGCCGGCCGCGAGCGCAAGATCGTCGCGTCGGCCGACACCTTGGGCGCGGTGAATATGCTGTTTCCGGTGCGCGACCGCTTCGAAGCGCGCTTCGATCCCCAAACATTCTGCTCGCAATCGATCACCAAGCACAGTGAAGAGGGATCGCATAAGCGTGAGACTGCCATTCACTTCAACTACGCCACCAGTAAGAGCCTTCTAGACGAAACCAATTTGAAGACGAATGAAAAGAAGCATGTGGAGAGCGACCTCCCCGCATGCGCGAGCGACATACTCACGGGCTTTTACTACTTGCAGTCTCGTCCGCTGCAGGTTGGCGACGCGTACGAATTTCCGGTCAGCGATGGTAAGACTGCCATTGTTCGCGCGACCGTTGAAAAGCGCGAGCACATCAAGGTCCCGGCCGGGAGTTTTTCCACCGTTCTCGTTGTAGCGGAGACCATCTCAGGCTCTCTCCAGTCGAAAGGCAAGTTGTGGATTTGGTATTCAGACGATCTTGAACATACGCCCGTGCAAATCCGGGCGAAGCTCGGCTTCGGAAATCTTGTTTTTCGTATGCAAAAAATCGAGAACTGAGCGGTTCTATTTCGCGGAGGATGCTTCGGCATCCTTGTTGAGCGCCGTCATCATTAACGCCTGGGTTACAAGAAGCTTGGTTTGTTCGTCGAGCGGCAACCCATTCCAATTCGCGTTCGCCTCAGTCGCTAGCTTCTTGTTTTTGACTCCGATATAAACGGCGCTGTATGCCGTGTCCCCGAGATTTTCGACCCGATGCTTGAAAGGCGGGAACCACCGCGCCTCCCCCGGTTTCGCCGAGACTTCCTGCGTCTTCCCTTTCTCGTCGGTGAAACGAAGGTGCCCCGCAGTGAGCACGACAACGACTCCGCCAGGGTGCGCATGAAGATTCGATTTCTCATGCGGCCCATAGTGGACGTTGACTACCTGAACATATTCGTTCTCGAAAGCCAATTTGTAGTGGGTCGGCTCCAACTTCGTAGGATCCTGGGCAAACAACCGGAAGCTGTAACTCAAAACGAAGCAGGACAGGCAGAAAAGCTTAAGGGTTGCGGACTTTCGCATTGGGAAAATGGCCTCAGTATGATGGAACGCCATCCAAGCTTATGCTGAACCCGGAAACTGTCAACTACGCAAAAGAACTTAGCACCAAACTGGTAAGAGACTGCTCCTACTATTTACTGCAAGCGAAAGCGCTCATTCATCAACCGTTTCAGCCGCGGACGCCAGAGGATGTCATAAGCAAGTTCTTTACCGGGAAACATGGCAAGCGCCGCCTTTTTGGCGTTGGCTGACATCTCCGCTGCCTCTTCGAGAGTCAAATTTGGATCCTGGCTGATCACCGACATGACCATGTTCATCATTATTTGCAATCGGCGAATCTTTCGAGCTTCGTCGAGCGCCTCACTTTCGTCTTCGCGCTTGTCTCTTTGCTTTTCACCTTGCTCTTCATTCTCCTTTTCCCTCTGCTTCTCATTCGCTTGATCATCGCCGTGCCCCGCCCTGTGAAGATCCATCCTGCCCCCTTTACGCCCCTTGCCCGAGCCACCGAAACCCCGAAGTTACGGGCCCTCGTGAAAATGGAGCTCGTCCCCGACTGCTATTAGATGTCCACCTCGTTCTTCTCGGTTGCGGGACATTACGTTTCCGCCATTGTCGCGAACTTCTTCCGCAAAATCAGCATCTGAGGAGATTACGCTTGGGCATCGCGAAACATATTTTTCACAACTACCGTAATCTGTAGAGACGCAATATCCGGAGGTTACATGGAAGAGTCGATCACACCGCAACCCCAGCCCCAACCTGACGAAAAACTAGTGAAGGTATTCGATACCGAACAGGAAAACGAAGCCATCCTCGTTCAGGGTTTGCTGGAATCCGCCGGGATTGAGTCCGATCTGAAGTCGATCGATGTGGTACAGGACGCCTTCCCGGGCATCGGTGGCACCGTCTTAGTCGTCCGCGAAAGGGACGAAGCGGAAGCGAAGCGCGTCATCGAGAGCCGCCGCCAACAGCCACCTCTGGGCGACGAAGCGGCGGAAATCGCCGGATAGGGGCCGGATAAAAGACAGAACTGCCTCGCGCCGTCCCGTGGCCAACTGGCGCCCCGCATATCGAGTGGCTTCCAAATTCTGCAACCACAGGGTACACAGAGGAACACGGGGGAGAACGTTTGGTTCCCCTAAGCCCATCTGTGTACCTTGTGGTTAAAAAAGCGGAACAACAGACCTGCCATCAAGATAGAAACTCACTGCCCCCTCTTCATCCGTTCGAAAGGTTTTCACTCCCGCCGCCTGTAAGCGTTGCAATACCTCGATTCGCGGATGCCCATAGCTGTTCCGCGCCCCCACCGAAATCACCGCATAACGGGGATGCACCGTAGCCAGGAGATCGGCGGAAGTCCCGCTCGCGCTTCCGTGATGCGCAACTTTTAACAACATCGCCTCCGGATGCTCCTCCACGATCCGCCGTTCCGCTGCCTTCTCCGCATCGCCCTCAAGCAGCGCGGTCGTTTGCCCGAAGCGAGCGGTAAACACGAGGCAATCGTCGTTCGGACGCATCGACCCGGTAATCTGGTCGCGCCCGGGAGCAAGCATCTCAAAATGCACGCCACCCCAATCCAAATGATCGCCTTCTTTCTTCACTAGCGTTTTCATGCCTGCCTTTTTAGCCTGCGCAACGATCGCCGCCAGCGCACCGACTGGCTTGTCGATACTGAGCCACAACTCCTGCGGATGAAAATTTGCAATCACCGCCGGCATCCCTCCAAGATGGTCAGCATGGGGATGAGTGATAACCACGGCGTCGAGGTGTTGAATGCCACGATTCCACAAGTAGGAAGAGACTACTTGCTCGCCAAGATCAAAGTCGGAATGCATCCACTGCGGCAGCCCGCCGGCATCCACGAGAATCGTGCGACCCTCAGGCGTGACGAGAAGGATGGAATCACCCTGCCCAACATCGATTGCCGTCAGCTCCATTGCGTCTTTGCGCAAGTGCGGGTGCGAAGGAATAAAAGCAATCCAGATCGCGACAGCAAACATGGCCGTCACGGAACCGAGCGCGAACCACCGTGATCGTCGCGCCAGAAAAATGGAAGCGGTAAGGACTGCAAGCGACATCAAAATCATCGTCGTCGAAGGCATAGCTACCCTCATGTCAGCGACCGTGGCCCCAACAAGGTGAGCCCCTCCGAGCAAGTGCACCGTCCCGGTAATTCCTCCTAGCGCCAGCCCGGAAATCCAAACGGCAGGATGAGCGAGCACCGGCGAGACGTATCCGAGAGCGACCGCCGCAGCCGACGAAGGCATCAGTATTCCGGTGAGCGGAATCACTGCCAGGTTGGCCGGCATGCCCATTGTGGTCGCGCGATGAAAGTGATACGCCATCAGCAGCGCGAGGCCCGACTGCATGAGCGCCGACACAAAGATCAATTCGCAAACTGCCATCGCCACACGCACGCCGAGCAGAGGCAGGGATAAGCTCATGCGTGGACCGACAAATCTTTCCAGCCGCCCCGCGATCAACCTCAAATTCAGGCGAAGCTGTGCTAGCCGAGGATCAACGTGGAAGTCGTAACTGGTTGATCGCAGCAAGCGAAGGCCTCGCGTAAATGGGTCGGTTGTTTGCTCCAAGATTGGAGACGCAATGCCCGCAATGATGATCACGGCCATGAACGTCAGCTGAAAGCTGGCGCCAAAAACCGCGCTCGGATTGATAAACAACACACCGAGCGCTGCAGCCCCAATCGCATTCATCATGTTGCGTCCGCGATAGAGCAATCGCGCCCCAAGGTATGTCGCCAACATCAGCGCCGCCCGCCACACCGGGGGCCCGACCCCAACCACGAACGCATAGCCGAAAGAAACCGCCACGGTTGCGATCGCGGCCACCGCCGGATCAACGCGAAACTGACGTAGCAGCCAAAAGATGGCGAAGGCAAGAATGCTGAGATTCATCCCCGAAACAACCAGCACGTGATAGGTGCCCGACCGCTGATACTCCGTGCGCGTTGAGTTTCGCAGAAAAGACTCTTCGCCCAAAACCATCGCGTCCATCAGCGAAGCTTGCGACTGCGGCCAAAGCTCATGAATCTTGGCAACGATGCTCGCGTGGGCGCGGGTCCGCCAAAGTTCAACTCTGCTTCCACCGAAGCCCGGCAACCGCTCGATGTCCTTGGCATTGTCCCCGGCCTCAGCCGAACCCAGCACCACAATGCCGTCTTCATGGAGGTAGCCCTCGTAGTCGAAGGCTCCCGGATTGCGATAGTTTCGCGGCGCATGCAGCTTGGCCAGGACTCGCAGGCGTGTGCCGTATGGCAGGGGAATGGAATCGTCGAGAGCGCGTGGTGCATCGGGCTTTTGTGGTTTCGCACTTCCGCGCGGCACTTTTTCGTAGAGAGAAAGACGAACTCCTCCCTGCACCGGCCTCACCTTGCCTTCGCTTTCGATCGTCTCGGTCACAACATCAATCGATTTGCGAATCGAACCCGGATAAGCCTCCTGCGAGTACCCTTCCTTGACCACATGTCCAGTGATCAAAACCGCGCTGCCGTCCGCATACGCGAGAATGGAAGGCACGTCGGCGGGGACGACGACAGGGCGAATCTGAATCAGGAAAGCTCCCAACCAGAACCACACACCAAGCGCAAGAACTTTGGAAACCCAGGCGCGCTTCGAAAGAAAGTAGCTAGCCGCCAGGGCGAAAACAACAACTGCAATGGCCCACCATATTGGAGGCCTCCAGGCTCGAACTGCAACCCATATGCCCGAACTGAAAGCTACCGCCGCCCAAAATAAAGGATGGTAGGAAGGCTTTGAGTTTCTCGACGAGGGTGAGTGGCGGACTTTCATCAGCACTTTTTATTTGCGCGCCTATTGAACGGGTGACTTTCGCGGGCAGGGGGACTCAAGAAACGAAGCAGAATGACGAGGCAGACCCCGAAGCGCTTCTTCCAAACGCCTCGAGGTCTGCGGCACCCGTCTTCCAGGAGGAAACTATCCAGGAGAAACTAAAGCGACGCGGAAAGCGGTCAGCGCGCCAGAAGCATCACCGATTCGATATGAAACGTCTCCGGAAACAGATCGAACAAGTGTGCCCCCTCGATGCGATACCCGGCCGCTATCAGGGGGGCGAGGTCCCTGGCTAGCGTCGCCGGATCGCACGAAACGTACCGAATCATCGGCGCTCCCAGATCCGCCAACGATTGTGTCGCCTTCTTGCCGACACCGCTGCGAGGCGGATCCAGAACGATTAAGTCTGGCCGGCTTCGCAGTGCCCCGGACCTGAGAAGGTCACCTTGCAAATAATCTTCTGTCCGGGCGCTGATCGCTTTCACGTTCGCAGGAACATTGTGCCGAAAATCGCCAATCGACGTCAGTGACGCCTCTACACCAAAAATGTGACGAAAGCGCCGCGCCAACACAGCGGAGAACAGCCCAACACCGGAGTACAAATCGAGGGCGATGTCTCCTTCCGCTCCGCCGGTCACCACCGAAACCAGATCGTCTACGAGAGGCCGGTTCACCTGAAAGAATGCTCCGGCGCTAACGCGATATTCGCTCTCGCGCGTCCGATATTGAATCGAGGTCGCTCCGCAACTTGCCAGCGCATTCAACCGCATCGGCTCGTCGTCTCCCTCGTCGTTCCTATCATCGGCGCCGGATTGCTTTTTTCGGAAACCGCTCGTTTTTTGCCGCGATGAAAAAAAAGTTATCCCCGCAATGTCGCCGATCTCGCGTTGAAGTGACTCGCCCCACCGCGTCAGCTTCTTTACATCAACGGTGGAGGAGCAGTACGCCCACGCCAGCAACCGTTCGTCTTCCGCATCGGCAAACAATTCAATCTCTTCTATTCCGGCAAGACAACCGCACCCGCGAAGCTCGATCATCTGCTTGATGACCGTATTCAGAAGCGGCGAACTGATCGGGCACTCGCTTACCGGAAGAAATTCATGCGAGGCAAACTTGAAATATCCCACCGCAAACTCGGGCGTTAGCCGGACCTGTAATCGTGTTCGGTTGCGATAATTCCAAGCTGGGGATTGGTGCAGTTTGATCTCGACCGGCAATTCAATCTTCGCGACCCGGGCCAGGGTTTCGCGCAGAATCTCTGCCTTGAACTTGAGCTGCAATTCGTAGGGAATGTGCTGGTAGTGGCAACCACCGCAGCGCTGAAAATATTGGCATCGAGCATCGATACGATTAGGCGAAGGCTCAACCACGTCCGCATCGATCACGCGCGAGAAGCCGCTTCTACCGGCTTTCAACTCCGCGTCGATTTTTTCTCCCGGCAAAACGAACGGAACGAAAACTGCGAGACTGCGGCCGTTTTCGTCAACAGCAGTGCGAGCAAGACCGTCCCCACCGTAAATCAACTTTTCAATCGAGAGGAGCAAGCGTCAAGTGTAGCGCGACACTAAGCGAGTGACGCCTCTACCTGGGATTGTCATGTTGGGTGGAGCGAACATTCCGCAACTGTGTCATGTTGGGCGGAGCGAAACACCCACGCTACTCCTCGCCAGTGGCAAGTTGCATAGGTCCTTCGCTCCACTCAGGATTGAAAAATGTTTTTACGGTCAGCGAGAGAGCAGCATCAATGCATGTAAAACAAACTCAGCCGCGGCACGCCGCATCTTTCCATCAACCGCTTGTGGACATACTGCTTGTGCAACTGCTCAACCTGCCCCGCCGTCATGTTTTTTCTATAGGGAGCGATATCGCGGTCAGCCTCAGCTCTCACCTGCACGAGCACATCGTCGGCAGTGGCTGTCACCAGCACTGCAAATAATTTTTCTTCTAGTACCGTCAGCCGCCTCTCCAGATCTTCAAGCCGCGGAATCTTGCCACTGCTTTCAATCGTCGCCGCCATCTCGCTCAACGACTTCGCTTCTTCCTTTACCAACTCAGTTGTCGGAAATCCCGCCCGCGACGGCAACTTCGCGCTCATCAATTTCTCGGCATTGCTTCGCAGAAACGCGACAATCTGTGCCGTTTCAAACGCAGGCTCGCGTTCGCTCGCATCCGCGCCAGAAGTCCCGACCGCCGCCTCTTTCATATCTTCGGCGGCAGACAGCACGGCCTGCGAGCAATACGCCAGGCTATTTACCTTTTTTGATTTCGAAGGGCGCTGATCATATTTATCGAAAGCGTCATCTACACCTCGAAGAACGGCCTCAAGCGGGATACCCGCGCTCTTCCAGGTTTCGATCAGCGCCCAGTCCAGCGTCGAGAGCAGGAGAATCCCGCCACGCCGTTTCTGAAAATGCTCTTCAATCTCCGTAAAGTAGTTGAAATAATTTTCCACGGCTCAGCGCGATTTCGGGGACTTCGGCGAGGGCCACGGCTTCGCCGGACCATCCACCGACTTCGCTGCGGTTGGTGTCTTTGCATCCTTCGTAGCCTTCGCACCAGCGTCGCGCCGGAACGACTGATTCCTATCCCAAATGATGCGCAGCCCTTCAAGCGTAAGAAATTCGTCGACTTCTTTGATGAAGTGGGAGACTGTGCCGAAGAGAGATCCCAATCCTCCAGTCGCAATCACCCGCGTCTCTTCCCCCATTTCCGTCATGAGCCGCTCGAGGATGCCATCGATCAGCCCCAGGTATCCGTAATAAAGACCGGACTGCAAGCTTCCGACAGTGTTCGAACCGATTACTCGAGCAGGCTTGCGAATCTCCACCCGAGGTAGGCGCGCCGTCTTCTGAAATAAAGCGTCCGCCGAAATCCCAATCCCCGGGCAGATCACGCCGCCCATATACTCACCTTTTTTAGATACGCAATCAAAAGTGGTGGCCGTCCCGAAATCGACGACAACGCACGGCCCGCCAAACTTTTCGAAAGCGGCCACTGCATTAACGATGCGATCCGCACCTACTTCTGCGGGATTGTCGTACAAAACCTGCATACCGGTCTTGATGCCGGGTTCGATAAACAACGGCTTGGTATTGAAATATCGCTCACACACCTGCCGCAGAACGAAGTCGAGAGGAGGCACGACCGACGAAATCACAATCCCCTGAATACTTGAAGCTTCAAGATTCTCCATGGAGAAAAGGTTGCGGAAGATAACGCCATATTCGTCCACAGTCCGCGTGAGATGTGACCCGACGCGCCAGTTCGCCACAAGCCGCTCGTAGCGCGTGTTTTCGGACGTAACGTCGTCTCCCGCCCGGTGCGCTACCGGAGCGAACACGCCCAAAACCGTGTTTGTGTTGCCAACATCAATAACTAAAAGCATAGAGAAGTTTTAATTGGTGATTGGTAATTTGTAATTGCGAATTGGTAGTTCTAGATTGCATATTACCAATCGCAAATTACAAATCCCAATTACAAATCTCCCGCTACCCGGACCGTTCCGCTGATCACCGTCTTTATACCAGTTGGTGTTTTCACACGAAGAAAACCTCGATCATCCAGACCTGCCGTCGTTCCAGACAGTTTCATGTCATCGTCGACCGTCACTTGTCGCCCTCGCGCCATCGATGAACTCGCTTCAAAACGCCGCACAATACCACTTCGAGCACCGGCGCTCTCGATCAACGCCCGATACTCCCGGTCGAGCGATTTTAGCAAAGCGGCGCACAGTTCGATCCGTGACCACTCCGCCCCATTCTCAATGCGCAGCGAAGTTGCGGTCTCCCGCAACTCCGTCGGAAACTTAGTCTGGTTGACGTTGATCCCAATTCCAATCACCATATAACGAACTCGCGTCGCCTCCGCATTCATCTCCGTCAGGATGCCGCAAAACTTTTTCCCGCTGAGAAGAAGATCATTGGGCCACTTCAAATCCACTTCGAGCTGCGGCGCAATCTTCATGACCGCCGCTCGCACCGCCAGCCCGGCGCTTAAGGAAAAAATGAGCGCATCCGAGGGCGGCATCGCAGGCCGCAGAATCACCGAACAATAAATCCCCGATGACCGCACAGAGTGCCAACCGTGCGCAGCCCGCCCACGCCCGGCAATCTGCTCTTCCGCAAGAAACACGCTGCCTTCGGGGGCGCCCTCAGACGCAGCCAGCATAGCGTCGGTGTTCGTTGAGCCAATCTTGTAATAATGATGGATCAGCTTGCCCGCTTGCTGACCAAAAATAGTCCCTCTTACCGAGGGCGCGAGCATTTCCGGCAGCAGCAAATCCGGCACCGAACGAAGTTGGTAACCGGTAGCCGGACGCCCCGCAACGTCCACCCCCAACCCACGCAGTTGCTGCATCAGTCGCCAAACCTCCGATCGACTGATGCCAATTTCGTCGGCGATCTTGGTGCCGCTGACCGTGACCGTAGCGTTCTCCATTAAAAGCCGAACAATCCGTCCGATGCGGACATCGGTAGCCTTGTGGACAGAAGGAGGCCTGCGGGATTTGGTTGAAGAGGGAATGGAAGGAATTATATCGGGGTTACGCTGTTCGTCGTTTCGCTGTTCGTCGTTCGTCGTTCGCTGTTCGCGAGGGCTCGCGAGGGCCCTGGCGCGCGAACCGATTGTATCAGTCCATTAAGGCCTCGCCCCAGAGTATCGGCCGCGTGCGTCAAATGTTCTGCTCGGGGTCCAGTCAAATATCCCAGCCCTGTCGCGATCAAAATTTGAGTTTGGAGCTCAAGCAGGGAACCCCGCGCATGGAACAAAAAACGCCTGAGGTCGCCATCTGAGCTATGGCCCTTTCCTTCAGCAATATTGCTTGGGATCGAAACCGCAGCCCGACGCATTTGCGAACTCAATCCATAAAGTTCATGTTTCGGGAACGATGCCGTTTCGCGATAAACAGCTAAGGCCAAATCGACAGCCTCCTTCCAGATTCGAAGGTCGCGATAAGAAGATTTCCCAGGCATCCCCATGAAGCAAAGATACCGATCTCCTCAAGGCACACTCAAGGACCAGCAACACACGACATTTGTGACATTAAAAACATCAGCAAAAGCCGAAAAACCGAAAGCCGAACGACGAAAGCCGAACGACGGCCGCTAAGCCGCCGAGACCCTCATGCTCATATCAATCGCAGTAGCGCACTGCGTTAGCGCACCGACAGAAATAAAATCGACGCCGGTGTCGGCATACGAGCGGACATTTTCTACGGTGATCCCGCCCGCGCATTCCAGCGGGATGCGCTTCTCGCGGCCCGCACAAATTTCCACCGCCTTGCGAACATTTTCCACGCTGACGTGATCGAGCAGGATGGCCTCCGCTCCGTGATCGAGCGCCTGCTGCAACTCATCGATCGAGCGCACTTCCACTTCGATCGGCTGCTTGCCTTTACGATTTTTTACGGCCCGCTCCAACGCAGGAACCGTCCCACCCGCGAGTGCGATGTGATTGTGTTTAATCAGCACGCCATCCGAAAGATCGAGCCGGTGATTCTGGCCGCCTCCACAACGCACCGCATACTTGTCGATGACGCGAAGTCCGGGCGCAGTCTTGCGCGTATCGAGAATCCGAACCTTCGTCCCCTCAACCGCATCAACAAACTGCCGAGTGTTCGTAGCGATCCCGGCCATGCGTTGCAAAAAATTCAAAATGACGCGTTCGCACGACAAAATCACCCGCGCATTGTGCCGGATCACGGCAATCTGCTGCCCTGACTTCACGCGAATCCCATCGAACACCGAAGTGTGGCTCGTGACTTCGTAGTGAGAATTAATCGCTCCATCGAGCGCGGCGTACACATCAAAAATTCTAGGAATGCATCCAAGGCCAGCAAGAATGCAGGCTTCTTTCGCCACAATCGTGGCCGAAGCGCGCTGGTTCGGATCAATGCAAGCCGAACTCGTAGCGTCGCGCGTGGCCCGATCTTCATTGAGCGCGTTCTCAAGAATCGCCGTGATGCGCCGTGAATTCCAATCCATAATCTATCCCAGCAATCTGATTCCAACCCCGCAGCTCTATAAGGACCTATGCAACCCCCAGCCACTGCTCAAGAGGCCGGCAAATCCTTCAACTGCGCCTGCAGTTTATCCCGCAGAGTTACCTGCTCGGAAACCTGCTTCCGCAGCCCCTCCACCACATGCGCCGGAGCCTTCCCTAAAAACTGCTCGTCCCCCAGTCGCGCCTGCGCGCCACCCAACAGCTTGTCGAGTTTCTCCAACTCTTTCGTCAGCCGCTCGCGCTCCGCCGCGACGTCAATCTTCTTCTCGTAGATCGCGTGCACATCGAATCGCGAAGTGCTGCGCGTCCCCGCCATATTCGCCAGCGACTTCTCTACAAAAGTAATTCTCTCCACATTCGCCGGACGGTCAAGCAGAACAGCCTTGGCATTCTTCTCCAGCATCGCCCGCATCTCCGGCTCGTGAGCAAACACCTCGATTGGAATCTTCACCTTAGGCTCAACCTTCAACTCCGCCCGCAAATTTCGCACGCTGACAATCAAATCCTGCAGGATCGCCATCTCCGTCTCCGCGCCCAGATCAACTTGCTTCTCATCCGCCGCCGGATACGCGGCCAATGCAATCGACTTGAGAGGAGGCTTGCCGTCATACATCGCATGCCAGATTTCTTCCGTAATAAACGGCATCACCGGATGCAGCAACCGCAGAGACGCCTCATACAAGTTGACCAGATTCGTGCACGCAACTCGCGCAACCGAACTATCCCCACCTTCCTCAAAAAGAAGCCGAAGCTTGATCAACTCCAGATACCAATCGCAAAGATCGCCCCAGAAAAAATCATAAATCCGCGCCGCCGCCTCATCGAACCGATAACTCTGCAAAGACGCATTCACATCCCCAGCAGCCCGATTAAACCGCGAAAGAATCCACCGATCCTCCAAAGTAGAAACCGTAAACGAAGCAATCCCCGCGCCAATGTCCGTGTAGGGCGGACACTCCTGTCCGCCCCCCGGCCGCAGGCCGGAGTCAACCCGATCCACATTCATGAACATGAACCGCGCCGCATTCCAAATCTTGTTGGCAAAATTGCGATACCCCGCCGTCCGGCTCTCGCTGAACGCAATATCCGTCCCCGGTGCCGCCATCGCCGCCAAAGTAAACCGCGTAGCGTCCGTCCCATACTGCCCAATCACTTCGATCGGATCGAGCACATTCCCTTTCGTCTTCGACATCTTCTGCCGGTCCGCATCGCGCACCAGCGCATGAATATAAACTTCGCGAAACGGCACCGCATTCTGCAAAAACTCCCGAGGGTGCCCCATACTAAACGCCGCGTCCGTTGCGGCGTTTAGTGTGGGTCCATCCGAACTCTGTGCCCCCGCGTCCAATCCACGAGAAGTAGGTCGATGCGGAGGCGCCATAAACCAGCACCCCAGCATAATCATCCGCGCCACCCAAAAAAACAAAATATCAAATCCCGTGATCATCAACTGATTGGGATAAAACACATCCAGATCCCGCGTCGCCGCCGGCCATCCCAACGTAGTAAACGGAAGCAGCCCCGACGAGAACCAGGTATCGAGCACATCCGTCTCCTGCACCAGTTCCCCGCCGCCGCACTTCGCACACGCCGCCGGAACCTCGCGCGCCACCACAACTTCCTTACACTGCCCGCAGTACCACGCCGGAATCCGATGCCCCCACCACAGCTGCCGCGAAATGCACCAGTCGTGGATGTTATTCATCCAGTTCAAATAAATCTGCCCATAATTCTCGGGCGTGAAGCGGATGTGTCCCTTCTCCACCACCTCGATCGCCCGCTTCGCCAGCGGAGCAATCTTGATGAACCATTGCGTCGAAAGCCGGGGCTCGACAATCGTTCCCGAGCGATCGCACTTCCCAATCGCAATCGTGTAATCTTTCGTGCCGACAAGAAATCCCTGCGCCGAAAGATCGTCCACAATCCGCGCCCGCGCCGCAAAGCGATCCAGTCCCGCATACGCACCGGCATTCGCATTCATCTTCGAATGCTCGTCGATCACTTCAATCTGCGGAAGATTGTGCCGCTGCCCCGCCTCAAAATCATTCGCATCATGCGCCGGCGTCACCTTCACCGCGCCCGTGCCAAACTCCGGCTGCGCCAGTTCATCCGCGATGATCGGGATCTCGCGATTCATCAGCGGCAGCATCACGTGCTTGCCATGCAGATGCAGGTGGCGCTCGTCGGTCGGATTCACCGCAATCGCCACATCGCCAAGCATCGTCTCCGGACGCGTGGTCGCAACCGTAATAAATTCGGCGTCGCCTGATTTTGAGCCCACCACCGGATAGCGCATCTCATACAGCTTGCCCGCGACATCCTCGTGCTTCACCTCGAGGTCCGAGATCGCCGTGCCGCAGTCCGAGCACCAGTTGACGATGTACTTGCCGCGATAAATCAGCCCATCTTCATACAGCCGGACAAACGCCTCCTTCACCGCCGCCGACAAATTGTCGTCCATGGTGAAGTATTCGCGCCCCCAGTCAACGGACGCCCCCAGCCGCTTCATCTGATCGAGAATCGCCCCGCCGTAGTGCCGCTTCCACTCCCACACGCGCTCAATAAATTTCTCGCGCCCCAGTTCGCGGCGCTTGATTCCCTCACTAGCCAGTTGCCGCTCCACCATCATCTGCGTGGCAATCCCGGCGTGGTCCGTCCCCGGAAGCCAAAGCGCAACCTCGCCCTTCATGCGATGCCAGCGGACGATGATGTCCATCTGCGTCTGGTTGAGCATGTGCCCCATATGCAACCGCCCCGTCACATTCGGAGGCGGCAGGAGCAACGTAAACACCGGGCGCGAAGAATTGCCAGACGAAGCAGGGCCGGAGGAATCCGGCGCAGGCGTTTCGACATGAAACAACTTCTCCTGCACCCAATACTCCGCCCAGCGCGCCTCAATGGCGCCCGGTTCATAAGCTTTTGGCAATTCGTGCGGCATGATATTTGGATTCAGCGAAGTGAGCTGGAACGTTTGATCTTATCAGGCGGGCAAAAAGAAAGATCAAACGAGGCTGATTCCATGTAGCGCGGGCACTCCTGCCCGCGCGGGTGGGTGCCGGATCCAGGATATGGGTCACTAACAAGAAACCGCCGGGAAAGCGGGGCCACCCAATCACGGCAAGTAAACGGAGAACACTAAGAAATAAAGATGCTGTGACGCAGGTGGTCAGAGCATGCGCGGAATACGGCTCAAAACAAGCCTGCTTTCTTTAGTATCGCCTCTAATTGGTGCGTTATGACTCTGTGAGATCGTGGTAGGGCAGATGAAGGTTTATTACCGAACTCACGTTTCAACACAGCCAGAACGTCCCCAAACGTTTCCTTTATGTTGCCCTTCGAGAAGCGTATCTGTTGCACACCTGCAATGTTGGAGAACTCCTCCGTTCCTTCCTCCTTCAAAACAATTGCACGACTGAATCCCAGCCTCCCCTGAAACAGGCCGGTTTCGTGCACGACATTTTGTCTCGCGAGTAGTTTGCCGTCGCGGGTCTCGTCCTCGCCGGTAAGGGCGAGTAAGGCACACGAGCTTTCTTCCAACATCTCCTCAAGAATGTCGCGGATCGAGTGCCCTGAACGCGAACCAATCTCGTAGGCCCTGACGTCGTAGCCGTGCTTATCCTGCAAGTGATCTTTAAGGTCCCTCCATACGCCACTGCCTCCGTGGCCGATAAAAACGACAGGTGGTTCGATCACTTCCGCCTCAACTGCCTCAACCGGCAACTCCGATGACGAATAGTTTTCCTCAAAAATGTTAAAAATCGTTTCTATCTCGATACGCGATGGGGACCGAACGTTTACAGTAGTCCCGGGAAATACTTTACCTTGAAAATTGAGCCACATCGACTTATCGTTTGAAGTGCTGACATGCAAACTCGCGTTGTCTATGCCGGGTTTATACGCGCCCAAGAACTCCTCTAAGGTATCGAACTTCCAAGTGGCCTCATGGTCGCCAACCGAGAGGTTCATGATTCTAATGTCGCGCGTCGCGTCTGGAGCAAATCCTGCGAGTTTTTCCAACGTCGACTTCACTACTGATGATTTAAAAAATGCTCTGTAATTTTTGCTTTTCTCCATGCGAATCAGTATCAAGCGGCCAGCCAAACTTTACCAGCCGGGTACGGGGCGGGTGACCATCTTCTGGCGGGCGATGGGGCGACTTACACTTCATCACTAGCAGTCGCTACCGCCGGGCGGGTGTGCACCGCAACCCCCTCCAAACGCGGCATGGTGTCTGCGCCCCGCATTGTGGCGATAGGGCAACCCCTCGTTCAATGCAATGGGCGAAAGCGCCGTAGTAAGAGTGAATGATTTGGAATTACTGAATTTAAGAAATCGATCTTGCCCCGCCTAAGAGGCACCGGGATCGGCCGTCAGCGAGACCACTTCCCGAAAAGCGGGAGAACTGGCGCACCCCCGTTTTTTCTAAGCTCAGGAAAAGCCTCGTCGGGTTATACTTTGGCCGTTAGAAGTTGGCCACCCCAAGTCATGGCAACAACCTACAAAACCGTCACGTTGACAAGAGCGAAGCTAGCCGTGCGGGCTTACAACGAGGGAATATATGGTTGCCTCAAAAATCCCGACCTTGATCAGCGAGCAAGCGAAATGTTTTCGGATGGTCTCGGTTGTTCCAAGGGAAAACTTTTTCGACAAGTGGAATTCATCGGCAAGAACTACGGCGGGGTAGCAGGCTTCCCTACGGCTATCAAATTGGCAGATCCCATAGCGAATGACATCTTTAAGAATTTCGTTGAGTACGAGAGAGCCGTCTATTCTGCAAAGCCTATCTTGTTGGAAGTTGCCAGCAGAAGCACTATTGAGATTCTGTACAATCCCTTTATCAGGCCCCTTCACGGAAAGAGCCACTGGCAAGTTTGGGGCGCCAAGTTCTGGCATTTTCTGAACCAGGACGTCTTCCCGATTGAAGACAGCCGTGTCGACACATTCTTCATTATCAACGAAGCCAACTCGGTTGATAAGTATCTGAGATTCGAAGGCAAGTTTAGAGATTTCGTGCTGTCTCATCAAGAATGGCTCCCGCAGTTGAGAGAGGTTGATGGGGGCGACGCATCGTGTGATAACAAATTGTGGGACAAGATTTTTTATGGCCTCGTAGACCTCGACTCTCCTCCTCCTCCGGGATGGAGAGATCATTTCAATCGGTATTGACCGCGGCGGATGGGGTGGCCAACTTCTAACAGCCGAAGTATCCCCCGACCAGTTAGTCTTTGATCTCAAACTCGGAATAAGGGGTGCGGTACTTCTCGCGCTTTTGAGAAGTGGCCCGCCACTGACGTCAGGCGGCGGCTAGCGCCGCGCCGCGAACCGATACACCAGGCTTCCCGTCACCCGAAAGTCGTTTTGCGGCTGCACCGAGAGATTCGAGCTGACGTACTTTGCGCGCAGGTAATCTACGTTCACGCGAACGGCGAATGGACCGGAAAGGTTGTGTTCGATCCCGGTTCCTACTGCCCAGGTGAAGCGCGTCAGCCATCCCCGGTAATACAGTTGACCGACCGGAACCGAGCCATCGACCAGGCCAACACCAGCGAGGGCGCGAACGAACAATCGGTTGTTCTCGTTCTGCTTGAGAACAAACACCGGACCTATGAGAGAAGTCAGAACGTAGCTGGCATGGCCGGAGCGGGAGTCCCTGCCCGCGCGAGCATAGGTGGTATCGAAGTTCGCTCCCCAGCGCGGAGTGAAGTCAACCGCCGCTCCAAGGTCAACGCCCTGCATGTTGACCGTCGACTTTCCTGAAAAATTTAAAGCCGTGTAGTTGTAGCCGACGGAGACGTCGTATTCAGGGCCCTTGACCGCAACGCTCGCGCCACGGGATAAATCTTGTCCCAGTAGCGGGACCGCGCTTGCGCACAGCAGCGACAGCGACACAATGGCAAATCTTCTTGCAAATTGTAAAGCGCCCAAGTTGACTCCCATCTTGCGGCCTGTCAATAAACCCTGAGTACAGCTGTTTCGCTCAGATCGTTCATAGTGGCGGACGTCGTGGCGGCCGTCGTGGCGGTCACCATGGTGGCAGTCACGGTAGTGATCCCCGCACCAGTGCTCGTCACGACGCCCGCCGGAGTGATAACTGCCACGGTCTCGTCCGAAGACGTCCAGGTCACCGACGATGTAACGTCCCGAGTCGTGCCATCGCTGAACTCGGCGACAGCAGAGATCTGTGTCAAACCACCAGCTTCGAGATTTGTGGCAGCGGACGACACCCGCAGCGAAATCGGCCCCGCGATCGTGACCGTGAGGGTCGCCCTTCCAATCTGCCCGCCAAAGAGCGCTTTGATGGTCGTCGTGCCCGGTGCGAGCCCGGTGGCCTGACCGATTGTTCCCGGCGCGTTGCTGATGGTGGCAACCGAGGGCACCGATGACGTCCACATAACCGACCCCGTCAGGTTCTGCGTATTACCATCGGCAAAAGTGCCCGTAGCCACGTATGACAGGTTCGTCTGCTGGACGATGCTTGCGGTTTGCGGCGTAACTCGTATCGACGTCAGCCGTGTGCCATCAACCAAAATATTACAGTTCGCACTCAGCGCGCCGAGTTGCGCGGTGATAGTTGCGTTTCCAGCAGATAGTGCGGTCACTCTGCCGGCGCCGTTAACGGTCGCGACGTTCGGCGCGGACGACGTCCAACTGACGACAGTGGTAATCACCTGAGTGGTGCCATCGCTGTAAGTTCCGGTCGCGACGCAGTTCACGAACGTGGTTGGCGCGAGTACGGCGCTTCCTGGGGTGACGGAGATCGAAGTCAGAGTCGCGGAACTGACGTTCAGCGCCGCGAAGCCAGAGACTCCACTAAAAGTGGCGGAAATGTTGGCCGTGCCAGGGCCGACGCCGGTCGCCGTGCCTCCCGTTGAGACAGTGGCCACTGCGAGATTGTCAGAGGCCCAGATGGAATCCCTCGTGATGACCTGTCGCGTGTTATCGCTAAATAGGCCGTTCGCGACGAACGGCAGTTTTGTGCCTTGCGCGATGGTGCGTCCAGCGGGAGTGACCGTGACCGACACAATCGTGGCATTCGAGACGTTCAGCGTGCCCGTGCCGCTGATCGCACCCAGCGTTGCAGTAAGGGTCGTGGAACCCTGGGTGAGACCCTTTGCCCGGCCCCCGGCTGTGATGGTAGCGACGGCTGTGTTGGAGGAAGTCCACGTCACCTGGCCGTTCAGATTTTGAGTGCTTCCGTCAGTGAAGGTACCAATGGCCTGAAATTGCTGGCTTGTGAGTGGCGCGATTTTCCTGGTTGCAGGCTTGACCGCAATGGAAGATAGAACGGCAGCCGCGACGTTTAGTGTCGTGCTTCCCGTGATAGTGCCGGACGTGGCGGTGATCGTAACCGAACCGAGGGCGGTCGCCGTTGCCACTCCGCTTGCATCGATCGATACGACGGTTGCGTCCGACGAGGACCAGGTGACGGAGCCAGTAATGTCCTGCGTGGTGTTATCGGAAAATGTGCCGGTAGCCGTGAATTGCTGGACGGCCCCAAGCAGCACGGTCGCATCGGCTGGCGTTACCGCAATCGAAACCAGAGTAGGGGGTTGACCACCACCACCGCCGCCGCCGCCCGGACCACCAATGCCAGGACCAAGGCTGCCCGAGCCACAAGCAAGCAGGAAGCTCAGGCACACAAAGACGATTAAAGATCGATAAGCCTTCACGGGGTCAGTCCATCGCGTTGCTTGCGCCATTTGTAGGAGACGTGCCAGTTCGTCTGATCGTTTTTTGGTGCAATACTTTTACCGCAGGTTGGTTAGACTGGGGCTGCCCAATCTTGCAATAGTTTTCCTTATACTATCCGAAAAATGGCCGCCCTACCGTAACCTCTCTTGTCCAGTCCCGTGACTGGAGAGGTTTTCGAAACCGGGGGCTTAGCACCGCCTTCGACAGCGATTCGGCCAGGCGCCCGCGCCTAATTCTGAAGATAGTGTGTCCATTCCAGACTGATCTGGCTTGTTTGGGACAATTGCAAAGCAAGACGCAATACATATAAGCGGCAAGCAAAACTTTGAGTCAGCTCAGGAAGAGGAAGAAATCGCCATCCCGGCTAGTTTGGAATTTGAACGCCCGAGCGATCGGGTTGGAGCAACCCTCTTCTTGAGCCGCACCGCTCTTACCTCGTGCTCTCTTCGCCTTTTCGCATCTCCGGAAGCGAGAGGAAGTACCACTCCGGCTTAGGCTCAGCGATCATTAACGCGTTGACATATTCCTTGTGGGCTTCACGATTGCGCTTCAATCCTTTTAGCGCATTCGCATATTGGAGGTGTGCGAGCGCGCTGTTTGGCATTATCCCGATTGCTATTTGCGCATTCGTGGCGGCTTCGGCGAAGTGCCCCACGCCGCTGAGAGTCATGGCCTGCACGGTGCGATGGACGGCAACTTCGCGGCTCAAATCGTAGGTTCCCTGGTAGACCATATCTGCCCCTCCGACCACGGCCACCGGTTGCGTCGCTTGAAAGGTGGCGTAAGGGTTCAGATCGGGGCGTTCCCACTCAATGCCCGACTGGCTCAAGCCGCTGATGATGAATGTTCCGGTCTGCGTGAGCGCCGGCGGTTCTCCATCGACCCCAAAAAGGTTCGGGACGAGATTGCGGCACGGAATGCCGGAGTGGCTGAGCAGCGCAGATCCGTCATAGGCAAACCAGCAATCGGTCACCTGATGGCCACGTAGCCATGACGACACTTGGGGCAGCGCCTGGCTCCAGTCGTTGTTTGAGTCCGTAAGAAGACGATGAGAGTTAGTCACTCCTCCAAAGGCGAGGTTGCCAAACGCAATTTCATTGGGAAACGATGCCAGCGACTCGATGCCATGCGCAACCAGCAGCACAGCAAGTACGAGTCTGATCCTCGGCCCGCTTTGCTGCCAGAGTCGCACCGTAGCGGCACCAAGCAGGCAACAGATCGGGGCGATCAATGGCAGGATATGCCGATAGCCGATGTTCAGTGTTGACACCATCCCGGCCGCCATCCACACCGCCGAAATGGATAAAAAATAGATCGCGCGAACTCCCACGCGGATACTCTTCCGAAGGAGTGCGACTGCTGTAAGAAGCGCGAGCACCAGCATCCCAAGCGTCGTTTTGATGAGCGCGACAGAAGGAAAATATTGCGGCACACCGTGCGGGTAAAGGTGACCGAACAGAAATGAAGACTGCCCCGGATTAGAGATGCTCAGTACATCCACAAAGCCGTATAGATAGCCTTCTGGCAACAGATGAAAGCGGGCAAAAAAGGGAATAAAGCGAAGCAGCAGGCTCCGGTTCCCCTGCGCGCGAGTGGCGGCGATGAAATCCGAAAGTGGCAGCGTCAACTGCACACCCTCAGGACGAGCCGCAAACCGGAAGTGATAGGTGGCCCAAAGTACGCCGATGGCAATTGCCAGTACGACAAGCACCGCTCGAGCTTCTCGCAGCAGCACCGTGGTTTTCGGAGGCTTCGCCAGTTTCCACTGCTTCACCATTTCGGCGAGCGCAATACAGCCCAGCGTCGGAACAATCAGAATGCCGGAGTGCTTTACAGAAAGCCATAACCCGCAGGCGAGCCCGGCAAGCAACAGCCGCCACCATATCCGCTGCCGCTCGAATGCATAAAATGCGGCCACGGCCAGGAGCACAGAAGAAGACAGGGCCATGTCTGTAGTTACAAGAGCGCCGTGAGCTATAAGTGTCGGCTCGAAAGCGATCAGCCCAACCGCAATCACGGCACTCGCGTCCCCGAACAAGCGCCGCGTGAAAAAGAACGCGGTGAGCACGAGAAGCAGAGCCCAGAATGTCATGGCTCTTCGCGCAAGCGGGATAGCTAGATCAATCAAGTCACTCCCAGTCTGCCGGCGTGCGTTTTTTTGAGCCGTGTAAAGCCAGGCATTCGAATCGCCATAGCCCACGCCTTTCCCCGTATCCGCTACCGGACAAGGCCCGGCCGGGGCCGCCACATGAATGACTCGCAAAGGAAGCGCTGCCACCATTTTTGCCAGCGGAGGGTGCTCCGGATTCACCCCGAAATCCCCGCATTGCCAGTAACGAAAGCCAGCATAGGTGTGATAGCCCTCATCATTGCTCATGACCTCCCTGTTCGTCGCCGCAATCATTTGCAGGACAAACAAAAACGCCAGAATCAAAAAAGCAAAGATGCTCGCGGAGGGAAAACGTTTGATCGTGTGCATGACGCTCTACCCATCTTAAATCGCTAACTGGATGGCCGGCGGCCGGAGCCTTCGTTCTTCTCCCCAATCCGAAACAGTGGTTGCGCCGTCCTTGCGTTTCGGTGAAAGGGCGGGTCCGATGCTGCCGATACCACGAGCTTATCGTGTCGTTTCTATCCCTTGCCTTGAGAAACTGCAGACAGCCAGCCTCTTTTTAGCAGCATTGAAAACTGGGTTAGGCCGCTACAAACTTTTTCCAACTCAACCACTTAGCGAACAGGTGAATTCCACAACCTAACTAGGGCGGTAATAGTTAAGGGCTAGGGCGTTACTTAGCGCAGACTACTTCACAAATCTATGAGACTTTCATAGTACTTATGTGTACACTTCGTCCGCGGTCTAAGTGCTTAGGTGAGAACCGCAAACAACTCAGGAGGCACTTCATGAATTTAAAGTTTCGTGTCGCTTTGTTCATCGCTTGTTTTGCGCTCACTGCAACCTTCGCCGCTGCCGCCACTGCAGTAACTGCTTACCCTGATCCAATTCAGTTCGGGACCATTTCCCTCAATTCGACAAGCCAGTACATATACGTTTACGTGACTAACACGAGCGTGACTGCGGTCACTATCTCTAACATGACAATCAGTGGCACCGGTAGCGGCAGCTTTGCTTTCGCCGGTTCCCCTTGCATTGGCACCATCTCCGGCTCCCAAACTTGCCAGATGTTTATGACCTTCACGCCCAGCGCCATGGGCAGTCTCTCGGCCACTCTGGCAATAACCGAGGCTGGCTTGACGGCTCCCATCAATATTCCCTTGCAAGGCGCGGGAGGAAACCCTATCCCCTATGTCACATCGCTGTCGCCGCCTACCGTATATGTGAAGAGCCCTACTACTAAGATCGCGATCAATGGAACCGGATTTTCGCCGTCGACGTCGGCCTATCTGCAAAACAGCAACACGCCACTGGTCACGGCATACGTAAGCGCCACGCAGGTCACAGCTCAGATACCCGATACAGTTTTGTCGAGCATAGGAGCGCTCTATCTGTACGTGACCAATCCCGCCCCCGGCGGCGGCACGACTTCTACTACATTGCAGGTTGTCTCCCCTGAACCAACGATCGGTGGCATTGCACCAACCTCAATAGTGGCCGGAACTGCTTCCGAGCCCATTCTTGTGAACGGTCAGAATTTCATGTCGGGCGCAACCGTAAAGTGGAACGGGGTCAGCATTCCCACTACCTACAACAGTTCTACGCAACTTCAGGCTCAACCCACGACAGCCCAGCTTGCAAGTGCTGGGATCATTCAATTAGCTGTGTCTAACCCCGCTCCTGGAACGCTCTCCCCGGCTTCCAATTTCGACGTCACTTATCCGGTTACACTCAATGTTCTCGATCTCCCAGCCAACGACCTCGTCTGGGATCCGTTCGCTCAGCTCATCTATGCCTCGTTGCCTAGCAGTTATGGAACAAATGGCAATAGTATCGCCGTGATAAATCCGGCGACCGGGGCGGTTACAGGATTTCACTTCGCTGGCAGCGAGCCCACCAAACTGGCGCTCGATAGCACGGCTAAATATCTCTACGTCGGACTGAATGGGAATGGCTCGGTACAAAGGTTGAATCTTCCCGCCTTCACCCCCGACATTGACATCAACCTTGGCGGTACCAATGGTGCGACCCTTGCCGGAGCAATTGCAGTGTCTCCGACTAACTCCCACACGGTTGCAGTCGCTCTCGAGAGTGGCTGCTGCGGATCCAGTTCCCTTGACTTCTTCACCGACTCGACCAAGCTCACAAGTGCGGTGAACACATCGATAAATCAGTTGGCATTTGCCAACGGGACGACTTTATACGGGTACAGCCCTAACACATTAAGCAAAATAGCGGTCAGTGCAACTGGTGGTACGTTGGGCCAGCAGTGGAGCTATCTTGTCACTGGAGATACATTCCAGTATTCCGGAGGCTTAATCTTCGGCAGCAGCGGTGAGGAATTCAATCCCGTGACGGGATCGCTGGTGGGTACCTTCGATGTTGGAAGTAATAACTGCTGTTGTTGTGGCACCGAAGTCCTGCCGAATTCCTCCATCAATCGTGCATTTGCCCTTGGTCAGACGCCATTCTTCACTGGTTTCGGTATCACCAGCTACAACCTTGGCCAGTTCACGCCCTTAGCTGTGGCTGACTTGTCCGAGTTGAGTCCTGGCTACAATTCCATAACAACCTCTAAGTTCATCCAATGGGGCACGAACGGCTTGGCGTTTATCCTGAACTCTGGCTGTTGCGGAAACACGACTTCACAAGTTGTGTTATTACAAAGCCCAACGCTGCTGCTTACTTCTACTAAAATCAAGAGCCCGACTCCGGTCTCACAGCTATCGAGCCCTTCGGCCGTATCTCACGGCAGCGGCAACTTCCGCATGTCGGTTCGCGGGACTGGTTTCGTCCCCGGTTCGGTAGTTATGTGGAATGGCAAAACGAGTTCTGCAAGCTTTGTTAGCCCGACCCAGATGACGGTCTACGTGCCCGCAGCCTCGATTACGTCCGCTGGCACCGCAACCCTTGAGGTCAAAAACCCCGCTCCGGGCGGAGGAAAATCGAACACTCTTCCTTTCACCATCAAGTAAGAGGGGGCTCGATGAAATTACCAAGACGGTACTGTGCGCCGCCGTCGTTTTGGCGGCGCCAGTTACGTCGTGGTGCCCGAGCATGTGCATCTCCTGCCATTCGAGTCCGAGGCGCAGCAATCCTTCGGTCGGAGTGCCGCGCACAGTACCGGAACTGAGTGCTCGTGGGCCTTCCTGTTTCACGTCGCCAGGCGATTGCCTTTTACGGCGGAGAATTGCAGCCTTCATATTTGCGACAGGCATGCCGAACTGACCGAATTACTGGTTGGCGCTATACTCATCCCCTATTGAAAGCACGATCGTGAGTGAGGAGATAATTCAATGTCAATTCCTACTGAAAATGTCGGGTCTTTACCGCGTCCAGCAAAGCTTCAGGCCGCCATCAAAGATTACGACGCGGGGAAGATTACGCAGCAGCAACTAGCGGTCGAACAAGATGCCGCTTGCCTCGATTCCATCAAGCGGATGGAAGCCGCCGGGGCGCCGATCGTATCGGATGGCGAGCAGCGAGCCTCAAGTTTCGCCACCTATCCTCTCGCGGATACCCTTGCCGGCACCGGCCTCGCCGATAACCTCGCTGGCGATGGCCAATACTTTGCCATCTTTACGGACGGCCATCACCGCCAGTTACCTCGCCTTACCGGCGGACCTTTCCGCTACAAAACTTTTGCTGCTGACTACCTCGAGAAGGCAATGAAGATGGCGACGAAGCCGATGAAGCAGGCCGTCATCGCGCCTTCGATGCTGGCCTTGCTCTACCCGCTTGACGGCGACGTCCCGGGTTACACGCGCGAACAATTCCTCGCCGACTTATGCAACGAGTGCGAGAAGGATATCCGCAAGTGTTTCGCTGCGGGCGCCGCTCGTGTCTCCATCGATTTCACCGAAGGAAGGCTGGCTTGCAAGAATGATCCACGAAATCCCTGGACCGGCCGTGGCATGCTCGAGCAGTTCATCGAGCTCAATAACCGGGTCATCGATCGTTTCTCCGCCGCGGAGCGCAAAAACATTGGCATTCACACCTGCCCCGGCGGCGATTGTGATTCCACGCACAGCGCCGAAGTCGATTACGCGGACTTGCTCCCCAGCATGTTCAAAATGAATGCCGGCTATTTCCTGATCCAGCTTGCCAGCGAGAAAGATAAAGAGCGCGTTTACAAACTCTGCGGACAGTACAGCCGCGAAGATGCAAACGGAGTGGCGCAAGTCTGCTTCATCGGAGTGATCGATCCGCTCAACCCAAGGGTCGAGACCGCCGAAGAAGTTTGCGCCGACCTCGTGCTCGCGTCCAAATACATTCCAGTGGAGCGTCTCGGCTCGACCGACGACTGCGGGTTCTCGCCCTTCAGTATCGATGTGAAACCGAAGCACGGATCACCCGATGCTGCCCGCAACATTGCCTTCGAGAAAATTGCGGCGCGAGTGAAGGGAACCGCGATGGCCTCCGAGAAACTCGGCCGTCGGGAAGCGGCCTAAGCGTTATCGTTGGGCGCAAGGTCGTTCTTGTGGCAAAGCAGTTTCTCACGTTGGAGAAGTGGGTGTCGGGTGGCCCGTCCTTGCGCTTTTGGCAAGGGCGGGTGCGATGCTGTCGCCATCATGAGCTTCATGCCCAGCGGTCTGCATCACTTCCACGGCTGCGCATCAGGCCGAGAGATTTCGTTCCGGAGCAGACGGCGTAGAGCCCTGAGCGCATGCATCGCCAGACCCGCCCTTCGTAAAGTGCGCGAAGGACGGGGCACCCACTTCCATGCTGTCACCGACGAGTTCAAAAACCTGGGCCACCAGTCGTCTTCGGATCGATTAAATTGATTCGGATGATCAGCCGGGTCCCTGTGCGTTAGAATGCTTCGCCCTGGAGATTTCTCGATGAAGGTATATTTCCTTGCTCTACCATTCCTGATGGCGTTCCAATCGCCGCTGCAGACGCCGAGTTCTCATGCGATTCCTGCAAAACCGACTTCTAAGATTGAGGATAAATTGATCGCAGACATTCGAGCGCGCGCACACGCCTACGCCGCAGGCGAATGCCAAAGCTGGGCAACCTACGTCAGTGGCGACTTTCAGTTCATCGATCAGGCGGGCCAGATATTCACACGAGATCAAGAGATAAAGGAGTGTCAGCCCCGCCAGAACTCGACAAACCGAAGGAATCTCTCTGACTTCCATTCGCAGGTGAATCGCACATTGGCATTCGTGCACTACCGCTATGACGAAATTCAGCACTGGGGCGAGACCGAAATAATTCAATCATTTCGTCACCTTGACACTTTCGAACTTCGACAGGGGAACTGGGTTTGTGTGTATGCAATGCAGGTGCAGATCTTCGGCGACCCGGCGATTTTCAAGGTGGATCCGAGTGTCTATGACCGCTACGCCGGGCGGTACGAATTAGGCCGGGGCACTGTCGATACGGTGATTCGGAAGGGAGATACCCTGTTCATCAAAGCGCCGGATGACGATGTGCCAACGCAACTATTTCCGGAGAGTGCCGATACCTTTTTCATGCCCGGTTCCCCGACGCGGCTCACCTTTGTTACCGGCAGAAACGAAGAAGTGGTCGAGCTAATCGCGCACTATCCTCAACGAGTAGTTTTCCGCGAAAAAAAACTCAAGTAAGATTGGGCGGGTGGCCCAGGCTTTAGGGGCAAATCGGGGACTCCCCAATTTGTCCACGACTTGACCCCTTCTAACGATCCTCTCCGCGCGGTAAGGCTCGGACTACCAACTCATATTCAGCCGCCGAATATTTACAGTCACGCTTAGTCGCTTGCCAATCGCTCGCCTCGAGTCCCCGTGTATTAAACGTCAAACAAGTGTCACAGAGGTTAGCGGAGAGTCCCAATCTTGGGAAGACAACATTCACGGTAGCAGTGCGCCAACACCGTCCCGCTTGATGCCCTTTGATGGCGGCATGGAGATGAGTTGCCTCACACACAGAGTGCTCGCATTCGCAACATTTCAAGAAGGACATTTGTTGCCTCTGGGAAATTCCTCTAGGCGCACTCGCAGGACTTTGCCGCTTTTTAACAATGCGTTTTATTTCCGCCAAGCAACGCGCGAAAGTCTAGCACTTAGCGCCTCACAGGCTGCGTTACGTCGGTAACTATTGAGAAGGCGTTAATCCGACACCAACGATGCTTCCAAGAGTGCCGACCGCTGCACACACTAAGAAGTTCATGGTCTAAAGCCCCGCTTTCAAATGGAGCAACCGGTACGGCAGACGCCGCGTCCCTTGCCCGGTGTTGCCAAGGCCGGACCTGCACCGGGATTGGCTATCCATAGTAGCGGAAGTCTTTCCAGAACTCGGGCCACGATTGGCGCAGATCTCGGCAGACATAGATATCTGGGTGGTCGCCGGTCTCCTCGTTTTCGATGTGGTAAGGATTCGGAGTGTGCCCGGCAACGTCGCAATGCGCGAAGTTGCGCTCAAGGAATCCACGGGAAATTCCCAGCACGATCAATGTTTCGGGTGGAGGTTCTCCATAACCACGAGCCCAAAAGGAATTGATACCGCTGATGGCTTGCGGCAAACCGTGGGAGGGTCCGTACAGGTTAATCGCGCCAGCTTCTCCGTAGTTTCCGGCCATGATCCCGAGATGAACGCGGTCTCCGACGGAAAGGGAATCGCGGATCTGCGCCACAGAGCCGACAAGTTCCGGCCAACCGAGTTCCTCGCGGAAATCCCCTTGCGTCTTTACAGCGCGCTGAAACCAGGCGGAATTGACCGGCGCCACCGGCAGAGTCAACGCAAGGGTGACTCCAATATCGGCGAGTAGAGCGGTCCAGACGAAGGCTCGTATCCATCGGGTCGGAGCGGTGCCGACGGCGCGCAGCTTCTCCTCGACCCATACGCTGCCGGCCGCGTAGAGCATGGGATACGCTCCCGCCAGGTAGTACGACCGCGCATGAGCGATCAGAAAGAGCGCGAGCGGGACGAGAAACATCCAGCCCAACATACGGTAGCGGCGGCCCTCGCGCGCTAGCAGTGAATAGTAAAGCCCGGCGAGGGCGAACGGGAGTCCGAAAAGCGTCAGCTCGATTTGACCGGGCAGAAAATCTTTGGTGCGGCCGATGCGGATGTCGCGCTCGTGAATGTCACGCAGAAAGTCGAGTGAGATGAAATGGTGTTGTGCCTGCCAGATCAGGTTGGGAAGAAAGATGACAATCGATGCCGCCACTCCCAACCAAAGCCACTTGCTCGCCAGATACCTCCGCGCATCGGTGAGCACAACGGCAGCAACGATGCCGAGGGCAAAGAATCCCATGTTGTATTTCGCCATCATGCCCAGGCCGAGCGACGAACCGATAGCGAGCCACCACCGTGGATCGCCGGTGCGAAGCAATCGGGTCACAAAATAAGCTGTCAGTACCCAGCAGAAGTAATCGAAGGATACATACTGCATGAGCGCGCCGCCCACCAGGCAGAAGGGAACAGCAGCGAGGGCGGCGACGAGCTGAGCCCATCGGCTGCCACCCATCTCCCGCGCCATTAGTCCGGTCAATACCACTGCCGCGGCTTGGACCACGGCCGCGAAGAAGCGAAAGCCTGTAAGAGACGTGCCGAACAGCGTGAGAGAAATCCGGCCGAAGAATGGAGCGATCGGCGGGTATGCCACGTATCCCCAAGCCAGATGGCGGGCGTCATCGAGAGTGGCAAGTTCGTCGCGGTGAAACCCATAACGTCCGCCAGTCACCAGATGGACGGCGACGGTTGCGAGGGCCAGGGAAATCAGAACGACATCGTCGTTCCTCCAATGCGGCGCGGAAGAAGTGTCCGGTGGCTGAGTCATCGGTGAATACTAATCCCTCTAGAAGGATGGTTGCGAGTGCCGTCGCTAGGCCCCGGCGGCCACTCTTTCCAGGCCGGCGATGCAAATTGGGGACAACGGAACTGATCCTAATTACTCGGAAGGTGAAGCAGCCAACGCCGAGCTCGGCAGAAAAATACAAAACACCGTCCCGCTCCGCTCCGCTTTGGTGCTACTTCGCAGTCGAATGGAACCTCCGTGGCTCTTCACGATTTCCTCCGTCACCCAAAGACCGAGACCCGTGCCTACATCCGGCTTTGTTGAGAAGAATGGCTCGAAAATTTTAGATCGTTGCGATTCTGGAATACCTTTGCCATCGTCGGCAATCGTGATCATCGCGCCCTGCGTGCCATTTCGTTTTCTTTGTCCAATCCGAATCCAGATATTTCCGCCAACCGGGACGGCATGGATACTATTCATCAGTAAATTCGCGAGAACCTGGCGAATTTCTCCGTTGCTTGCTGAGATTTCAAAATCGGAGTTGATTGTCTTGTGAAGAGATACTTTCTTGTTAACCAGTCGAGGTGCAAGTATCGACAGGACGCCCTCTACGAGAGGCCCGAGACTGAAACGCTGCCGACTACCGCCTCCACGATAAAAGCCCAGGGTCTGACTTGCTACGTCCGAAACCCGACGAAGCTCCTCGTCTGCAATCCCAAGGTAGTTCTTCACATGGTCGGGCACTGATGCATCCCGTTGTAACAAATAGATAAGGTTCACAACTGTCTCAAGAGGGTTATTAATTTCGTGAGCAATGGTCGCGGCCAAACGTCCCGCCACCGCCAGCTTTTCCGCGTTCAGTAATGCCGCCTGAGCTTGCCTGTGTTCGTGAATATCGGTGTTGGAGCCGATCCACATAGAGACCTTTCCGGTGTTATCGCGGAAGAGCAGAGCACGGCTGAGATGCCAGCGATAGCTGCCATCGCGGTGACGGAAGCGGTGTTCAAATTGAAAAGTATCTCCAGCCTCAACGGACGCTTGCCACCGGCGAACGTTTTCGTCTAAGTCGTCAGGGTGAATAAACTGAGTCCAACCCCAATCCCTGATGTGTTCGAAAGAAAGGCCCGTGTAATCCATCCATTGCTGGTTGAAGTAATCCACTTCGCCGTTGGCCTTAGCGGTGAAGATTTTCTGCGGCATAGACTCCATCAGAAAGTGAAGGCGCTCCCTGCTATCGCGTAACTCGTCGGCGGTACGAAGCGCCGCTTGCTGTGCCGCGAGCTCCTGCCGGAGGTGGACAAGCTCAATTTGAGTTTTTACTCGCGCTCTCAATTCGCGCGCGCTGAACGGCTTGGTGAGATAGTCGTCGGCACCGCTTTCGATCCCTTCAATGCGAGATTCCTCGCCGGCGCGGGCGGAAAGCATGATCACGGGCACTGCGCTCGTTGCAGAATTCGACCTTAATTTGCGCAGGAGCGTAAATCCGTCCATTCCAGGCATCATCACATCCGTTAATACGAGATCGGGGACCATCGTCTCTGCTGCAAGAAGCGCCTGCTCGCCTCTCACCACCGCATGCACGTGATAATCGTCAGCCAGAATTCGCCGCAGGTAATCGCGCATGTCGGCGTTATCTTCCGCCAGAAGAATGCGCCCGGCTCGGGGTGGAACAGGCTTGTCTGGGTCCTGAGTGCTGAGCGCAGAAGTATTGCGCGCAGCAATCCCGGAAGCGTCTTCCGGCAGCCAGCGCAGCATCTCTTCCGTGAACGCCTCTGCCCGAGCGGCGGCCGAAATCCGCTTCCGAACGGCTCCGTCAGATCTTCGCGATGCGTGATCATTCTTTAGCGGGAATGAAACTGTAAATGTCGAACCATGCTGAGGCAGACTCTCGACCGTGACGGTTCCATCGTGCAATTTCGCGAACTCCTCAACCAGCGCCAACCCAATTCCGGTGCCCTCATGCGTTCGGCCTTGGGCGGCATCAACCCGATGAAAACGCTCGAAAACATGGGGCAATTCTTGACCCGAGATTCCGATTCCGGTGTCACAAACGGAAAACTCGACATTCTCATTCGTGGTCCGAAGGCGGACCGTTATCTCACCATCAAACGTGAATTTGAATGCATTGGATAAGAGGTTAAAGACAATCTTTTCCCACATCTCTCGATCAACATATACGGGACTCGGCAGAGGAGCGCAGTCAACAACCAATCTCAACCCTGCGGATTCGATGGCAGAGCGAAACGTGCTGGCAAGATCGGCGGTGTAAGTGCTCAAGTCGGTAGGCTCGAACACTGCTTTCGCGCGACCCGCCTCGATGCGAGAAAAATCGAGCAGGCTATTCACGAGCTTCAGCAACCGCAAACTGTTCCTGCGCGCGACTTCGATTTGAACCAGGTGCGTTTCCTGCAGTCCCGAATTCTTTTTTGAGATAAGGTCCTCCAATGTGCCCAGCATCAAGGTCAGAGGAGTGCGAAATTCGTGACTTACATTTGCGAAGAATTGCGTCTTGGCATGGTCGAGCTGTTCCAACATCTCCCGCCGCTGTCTCTCTTGCTCACGCGCGCCCGCGTTAGCCACGGCGGCGCTTAGGGCTACCGTCAGCTGCTCGAAAAATCCTCGATAATCTTCGTTCAGCGGCAGACGGGCACTGACCCCGGCAATCACGATTTTCGCGGTTTGAGTGGAAGTTGACGTAGAAACTACACGAGCCAGTGCTTTAGATGGGCATTCCTCGTATGGGCCACACCGGGCCTTGCCGAACTTGGAGTCAACTCCATCGAACTCGACCGTGGCGACGGTGCGAGAAATCCTGGCGAAGTCTTCAGAAGTCAAAATATCGCGACTAAATTCCGGCTTTACATCTTGAAGTCCGCAGCTGCCCTGCACTTGCGCCTCCTGTGTAGCGAGGTCGAAGTCATAAAAGATCACAAACGGAAGATCGAGATCATAGGCTGAAAGTGTCTTAGAGGCCAGTTCAAGTGCTTCTTGGATTGATCGCGATTCCGCTGTCTTCGCGGTCAGGTCGCGAATCGAACGCGTGCGCCTCTCGCTCAACATTCTGTTGGTCGTTTCGGTCACGGGGTGGAAAAGCCCTGCGATCCGCCCAGTCTCGTCTCGAATCGGACTAAGCGAGAACGTGAAAAATGTTTCCTCGAGATAGCCATTTCGTTCGAGAAACATACGTTGGTTTTCTAGAAATGAGGTTTCGCCCGCCCACGCCCGATCGAAGGGTCCTCCAATCGCTGGCCAGGCAGAAGCCCAACATTCGGAATAATCAGTCCCGAGCGGAGGATCGCCGACGACTACCTGGTAGCCGTCATTGTAGATCTGGATATTTTTGGGTCCCCAAACAATATTGATGGGAAAATTGGAAGCAAGGCAGAGATTCACCGTGGTGCGCAGACTGTTCGGCCAATGCTCGATTGGCCCGAGCGGAGACCGCGACCAATCCATGGCGCGAATCTTGTCGCCCATTTTACCGCCCGCAATTAACCAATCCACCCGAGATGCCTTTGTTGAGGTCTTTGATCCCTGGCGATTAGCCGGATCTCTGGAACCTGCTTCGTGGGAATGAGTGCCTCACAACGCAGGTTAACATCGTGCATAAAAAAAGAAAATATTGGCCGGAGGGAAAGCCGCGCTACTCGCGCTTCGACGCACACCGTTTCTCGCAATCCTGGCGTAGCGAGCGGTACCGCACAATTGGAATAGGGCGGTTGGGTCATCCCGGGATCAATGTCCCGAAGCGCGCGGTCTATTACGCTGGCATAACGTCCTGAAAGCAACGACTGCTGCGTGAACATTGTTTTTACCGAAACCCAGATTTAAGTGTTGCCCGGAGTTCATTCACCAAAAAAATACCGGCTGCCCCCCGGATCGGTGAACCGGCTGTTATCTTGTACTTTCCGGCAAACACAAATGTTGCCAACGCCATCTAAAGGCGCTATCCGTTTTCAAACACCGTTTCGAGGTCCCTTCAGATGCCGCCCTATACCGCCACGATTCTGTGCGTTGACGACGAAGACAATCAACTTATGGTTCGAAAGCTTCTCTTGGAGAGTGCGGGCTACCGTGTCTTCACCGCCAAATCTGGCATAAAAGCGCTGGAGATTTTTGATGCGAATGCATCAATCGAGATGGCCATCGTCGATTACTGGATGGCTGAGATGAATGGTGTAGCCCTGGCTGAACAACTGAAGCAGCGGAAACCAAGTCTGCGGGTTGTAATTCTTTCCGCCTTCGGCGAGCTTCCCGGTGAAAGTCTGGGCATCGCGGAGTTGTGGCTTCGGAAGGGCCTGCCCCCGGCAGAACTCTTGAAGGCAATCGCAATACTGCTACCCAACGTAAGCTCCCAAGCTTAAGCCAGCCGATCTCGTGTTATCCCCAACCCTTAAAAGCTAACTAGCCCACTGCCGCCAGCTGGCAAACCTTGCAGCGTTTGCAGGAGCGTCAAATTGCCCGTGGTTGTTCCTACCTGAAAAACTTGAATGCGACCTGTGGTGGTTAAGGTGAAAAGGCTGTTGCCTCCGGGACTAACTGTCAGGTCGAGCGGTCCACCCTGCGTTCGAGCGCTCACTGCAGTGCTTAGCGAGATCGAACCGTCAGTCGCGACCCTGTACTTTGAAATCGTCCCACTACCGGTGTTCGTCACGTAGGCGTAAACCCTATTTGGAGCAATCGCCAGCCAGCAGGTGAACCACTGCCCTGTCGATACCGCTCCCGTGACGAGGTGCAGGTCGCCTTGCGTATCCGCAGAGTAGCTTGACGATGTCCCGTTGTCTGCCTCGGAAACGAGAAGCTGGGAATTGTTGCGGAAGGCGAATCCGAATGGCCCCCTGCCCGCCGAGCTTTGCACGCGGTGGGCGGAAGGAAGCCCGCTGCCATTCACTGTAAACAGGTCGATCAACTGCCCACCGTGTTCGGTAACCACCAACCCAGTCCCATCGGGACGAAACCCAATCTGCGCCGGGTTGGTATTAGCCGCCGCCAGCCTTGCGGTTGAGTTAGCGATTTGGGTCAGCTTTCCAACGGACGAGAGTCGAAAGCCGCTGATATTGTCGACACCTGTGCCTCCCAGCCTGCCGCCTGCGTTCAAAACGTAAACCAGGTTGCCGTGTACGGTAACGCTAATCGGCAAACGTCCGCCGGATGATACTTGAGAAGTTAAGACGAGCCCGCTCGACGTAATGCCAAGAGCGGATACGCTGTTACTTCGGGCGTTTACCACCAACAGGAACTTGTTGCTCAAAGCGAGCGCGATTGCCCCTTGATTCTCCAACCCGGATCCCGAGCCGCGACCTCCGGTCGCGTAACTGCCTTGCAGGGTGAGTGTGTTATTCGCGTTTCGACTAAACTCCACAACGCGATTTCCAGTGGAAGCATTAGTCATGGTGAAAACCGCATGCGTCACCAGCGTAGAGCCTTGTGCAACCGAGGGCGCATCAGCCTGCGAAACTCTGGATGGCGCGTATTGTCCGGCAACGTCAGAGCCATAGGCGGAAGCCGTAAGAAGAAACGTAAGGGCGTACACGGCGAAGACTTCGGATTTTTTGCAAAGCGTAAAGAACATTTTCATCTTGCTTCCTCTGTCCCTGAGAGTCCTCAGAGCAGGGAAAAGTTACGTCACCGCTAAATTTCATGAACAAGTGGATCGCGGATGGAGGGACTTGCTCGCGATATTCACGCGTCAAGGGAACAATTGCTGGCGGAACATCTGTTAACAACCATTATTTGTGCTGCACTTCAAGGCTGTCGCCGGTTTTGTGCTCGGTGATCTGGAAGCGGAGGAAGTCATGGATCGCAGCGACAGCTACTGCGTCCATTGACTGAATTCTCACTTTTGCACCCGTGGACGTCTCGTCATAGCCGTAGCGAATCGCGCCTTTCATCAGTTTCATCGTCGTCACGCCCGGCGGAACGCCGTCGTGTATGAACATTGGGGCGGAGAAGTCGCCGCTCCGAAACATGGCCTCGATACGTGACAGATGTGAGCGAATCGCCTCCATGTTCGGTTTGTCGCTCGGGTCATTTACGGCCACTTCAATGGCTCCTCCGTCGTCCAACATGCGAAAGTGGTGGGTGGTCTTCTCGTGCGGGAAACCCATCGCCTGGTCGCCATGACTCTCCACGACCGCGTCGTGCGATTGATGCTGGGCGTGCATCGGGCATTTCTTCATCGCATCGTCCTGCTTTGAGTCCTGCGCGATCACCGGTAAAGCCAGCAGCGATAGCAAAAGACAAACAGCGAGATTTTTCATGATCTTGGTCTCCTCTTGCGGTTATTTACTGACATGAGTCCTGGTTTGTCGGCAAGGGACTGGAGCAGCATTGCTTTGCTCCCCGGCGGAATCTCCTTCAGTTTCTTATGCCATTCGCGGACGAGTCGACGCATGTAGGTTTGCGTGCGCCGGAGTTCCTGAATCTGTCGGCCCAGAGAAAGCAGTTTTTCTTCGGTCAATCTGAAAACGCGATGGCAAGGAGTACCGCCTTTATCCCGTGTGCGAAGAATCTCAGCTAGTTCGCTTAACGAGAAGCCCAGTTGAACGGCTCGCTGTGCGAGCTGTACCCGCTGCACTGCGCCGGGATCGTATAGGCGATAGCCACCCTCTGTGCGCTGCGTCTTCGGAAGAATTCCAAGCCGCTCGTAATGCCGAACGGTATCGGCGCTCACGCCGGTCAGGCGTGCAACGTCCCCAGATCTCAGGAAAGTCGAAGTCACCAGAGCAGTATCAACCCTTGAACCGGTTCCAGAGTCAAGCAACTTCTTTTCCGATGGCATCTGTTGACGCAAAAAAGGCGCCGACACTCCTCTTCGGAGAGCCGGCGCCAAGTTATATCCAGATCAACCTACTTAATGTTTCCGTTTAATCCTGCGGGGAAGAATCCGCCACTTCCCGTACCCCCTGCGTAAACGATTGCCAGTACCTGCGTGGTGGTGCGGCTAAACGCGATGGAGTTCGAATCTGCGTTTACGATAGTTGCCGACGGCCCGACAGAAGTCGTAACCACGCCCAAGCCCACATCATCGTTACCGGTGCCATCGAGCGCCGCGCGGGCATTTGAAATCTTGGTCGCGGTTGCGTCAATACCCAAGCTCGGATTTGCCACATCAAGCCCGTAAAGGACGGTACGGATCAGGCCAGCGTGGTAGGCCTCAACCGCCAATATTCCAGCCGCCGCATCAAGGTATGCTGACGAAGTCAGGAGACCGGCAGCTCCGTGATATGCGGTGACGCCGACATCTTCGAAGATGTACGCGCCAAGCAGAAAGTTCACCTCGTTAGCAAACGGATCAAACGACGGTCCGATGTTGGCAGCCACCGCGAGTCCGTTGAAGCTGTTTAGAAGATCGACGGACGGTTGCGCCACCGCCGCAGAGCCCAGAGCATTACGCAAGAAAGTAACGTGCTTCTGCTCTTCTGTCGCAACTTCGGTCGCGTAGCCTGCGATAAACGAGTCGGTGAAGTTCACCTTCGCGCTCATCGGATTGTTGTTCTTAATGATGACGCTGCCCTGCGTGCCCGTCCCGCTTATCCCAATGCCCACCTGGTCGATGGTTTGGCCGGTCGCCGCGATGGTGTAGTACTCCGCCTCGAGATATTCAAGGTTAAGAGCAAAATTGAGGATGTCGGTGTCGGTAACTGCCGATTGAGCTTTTGCGATTCCGGCAAATGCCAGACCCGCCAAGGCGGTTCCGCCGAGTTTCATCATCGAGCGACGGCTGGATATGATCCGATCCAGCTTTTGCGTCTCGGTAAGAGTAAGAGAATCTTTTTCCATATTTTCCATGATTTTTTTCCTTAGGAAGCGGTCGCCGTGATCCTGCCGTTCAATCCGTTGGGGAAGAAGCCGCCCTTCGTGGCGACGCCCGGGCCCGCTGCGTAAACGATGTGCAACACCTGATCGGTGGTGCGATCGAAAGCGATGGCGTTGGTCGAATCCGCCGCAACAATGCTTGTCCCGCTGATTGGCGTTTCATTGCCGCCACCAAGCGTTGCTCGCAATGCTGAGATCTGATTCGCTTCCGTCAAGTAAGGAGCCTGAGGGTTCGTCACTGACGTGCCATAGATCAAGGTTCTGATCTCAGCCGCGTGATAGCCTTCGACCGCCATAATTCCGGCGGCAGCGCCGAGATAGGTTTTGCTCTGAAGAAGCGTGGCCGCTCCGTGATATGCGGTGACGCCTACGTCTTCAAACACGAAAGCTCCTAGCAAAAAGCTGTTCGAGTCAGCGAACGGATTAAAGGTGGAACCGATTCCAGCAGCCGATGCCAGCCCATTGAAGCTGTTCGTAAGATCGATCGCGGGGCGGCTGACCGCGGCCGCGCCCAATGCCTGACGCAGAAAGCGAACGTGATTCAACTCGTCTTGCGCAATCTCGTTGGCATATTGCTGCAAGGTTGCGTTGGCGAAAGTGACTTGCGCGCCACCTGTCACGGTGCCTGCGCCAGTGCCTGCGTCGGAGGAGGAAAGACCTTGGCCTGTGGTTGCGCGTAAATAAAATTCGGCTTCCAGGTATTCAAGGTTAAGGGCAAAGTTAAGAATGTCTGCATCGGAGACACCCCGGTGGCTGCTGCCACCACAACCAGCCAACGCCGCTGTGGCGCCGACCGCGCCCACACCCGCCATAAAACTGCGGCGGGAATGCGCCTTGTCAATGATTTTCTTTATTTCATCCATTATCGATACCCTTCTCAACGATCCTTTTAGGTGTGAGCGTTGCTAGCTGTACGGAGGAAAATGCATTACGGATTTGGCGCTAGCAGGTAGCTAACTTGGTTCGATCCGTGCTTGGCTGCAAACAATAGACTTGGAGAGGTTAAGGAGAATTTAAATAAATATCTTTGCTGTACCAATACCGCTCACACCTTACGAGCTGAAACTTTAGTAACCTCACGACGGTTACCTGCTCAGCCTCTGATTTAGCATCTGAGTTAAATGCCGCGTGTCGTAGACCTCGCTGACCTCGCCCTGCTCCTGTTTTGTTTCGCGTGCGGAGTAAATTCGCTGGCCCAGAACGCTTCCTCTTCCAGTGGACCGACGAGTCCGCAAGAAGCCTGTAGAGCTGTTCGCGGGATGCAGGTGCCGGCATCGGCACTAGGTTTGCCAACAAATGGGGCGCGAGTCCACTCTGCAAAGCTCGAGCATGATCAACGCGGAGAATATTGCAAAGTCCTTGGCGGCATCCGTCCCGTCGATCCCTCCGCGCAAGCTATTCGTTTCGAAGTCAACCTGCCCACGCGATGGAATGGCAAAGCCGTCCAATTTGGCGGAGGTGCCTTCGACGGCTGGCTCGCAGCTACCAACGGCTTAGGTCACCCCGTCGTGAGCAGCGCGCGGGAACCGGTCCCGTTAGCTCGCGGCTTTGCAACGTTCGGCGGAGATTCCGGCCATCACAAGCATTATTTTCTGCTGCCCGACGTCTTGAACACGGTGAACGGCTCTTTCGCCAGCAATCTTGAAGAGCGCAGAAACTTCGCTCAAGACGGGCTGAAGAAAACTCACGATGCTGCGGTCGCAGTCATGCAGCGCTTCTACGGCATGCCGCCAAAGCGTATGTTCTTTCTCGGCGGATCGACCGGAGGCCGCGAGGCTTACTTCGTCGTCCAACGTTGGCCAAAAGATTACGACGGAGTGCTAGGTGCGTATGCGGGATGGGATCAGATCGAACTCGATCTGCAGTTCATCCGCGTCTCGCAGGCGATGTACAGCAAAGGCGGCTTTCTCTCGAAATCGAAAACGAAATTGCTGGCGCGTTCGGTCTTGCAGGCGTGCGACGAACTAGACGGGGTGCGTGATGGAATCATCTCCAACATCAACGCTTGCCACTTCGATCCCAAAACTCTTCTCTGCTCCGAGCATAGCAAGGCCAATTCCTGCCTGACTCCGCAGGAATTAAAGACGGTCGAGACTTTCGCGACCGAACAGAAGACCGAGCACCCATTGATGAATGGTGTGCAGACCATGCCCGGCTTCAACGTGCTTGCCGGTGCCGATCTCACCGGATCGATGGGTCTTTTACATCACGCCGAGCACCCGCCCAAAATCCTGTTGAACTCGTTTTATTACGTCGTCGGCGATCAGGTGCTGCGCTTCTTCCTCACCGGAGACAGGCGTTTCAACGCACTAACCTTCGACACGACCACCGGCGGCAAGTATGCCGGCGAACTCTTGCCGCAATCCAAAGCGTCGGACGCCAGCAATCCCGATCTGTCGGAGTTTGCAAATCACGGCGGCAAATTCATCATGCTCCACGGCACCACAGACGCGACTATTCCCACGAATAGTTCGGTCCTCTATTACAAGATGCTGCAAGAAAAAATGGGCCAGCAAAAGATGGACGAGTTCCTGCGCTTCTATCTGATCACGGGCTACGGCCACGGGCACGGCGTCTTCGATGCCGGTTTCGATGCGCTTTCAGTACTCGATCACTGGTTGGATAGCGGCAATGCACCTCAGGATTTAGTAGCTGTGGATAGCAACAAGGGCTCTCACGGAAGAACACGGCCGCTGTGCGTCTATCCATCCTGGCCAAAATACAAAGGCGCCGGAGACGTTAATCAAGCAAGCAACTTCAGTTGCGCCACGGAGTAGGCGAAGACTGGTTGAAACGTAAAATTGTGCAGTCCGACTAATTAATCGAGCCCAGCCCGTGCTTGGTCTTGCACTGCTTGCAGTAAGTTGGAGGCTCGGTATTGTCAACGTGGTGGCACACCGGCTTCAGGGTACGCAAATACACAAAGATAGCTCCTAGATCTTCGTCGGTGAGGTTTCTGAAAAATGCCCACGGCATGATGTTAGAAAGTGGCCGCGTTTTGAATCCACCATTTCGAATGACGCTGATAAACACCTCCTCGTCGAAATAGGAGATGCCGGATGGATCGGGCGTTATGTTCAGCGCGTTCACAGTCAGCAATTTCTTGCCGCCCTCCCATTTCCCCACCAGCGGCGCGCCGCCGGCCAGCGCCATTTCCGGGAACGGCGTGCCCTTCTCGTCCGTCTTAGTATGGCAAGCATCACAATGTCCCGCAGTGACCAAATATTTTCCGTATTGAATGCGGTTCGAGCGATCGGGTTCGGCAACGTGCTCTACCGGCGGGAGCGGCTCATACCCTTTTTTTATCTCCTCCGCAACAATCGTCTTTGGACGCTTAATATGCACCGGCGCGGCCGACCGCTCATACACCACCACCGCCGCCAGATCTTCATCCGAAAGATTGCGGAAGTAGGAATACGGCATCAGCGGGAAGAGAGTGCGTCCGTCGTGGCCAATGCCTTGGCGGAGAGCGCGCACGAAATCGGCGTCTTTCCAAGTGCCGGCGCCATATTGACGATCGGAAGAAATGTTGGGCGCAACGATTCGATTCGGTTTTTGTAGTTCAAGTTCTTCGTTCGGAAAGATAAAGCCGCCAAGCCTCTTGCCAGGCATTACCTCAAGCGGACGCTTGCTGTAATCGGTCTCCGAGTGACAGGCCGGGCATTGCAACAGGCCTTCCACCAGATACTTGCCGCGCGCCATCCGCTCGGGAGTTCGCGGAATTATTTCCTGATCGAGTACCGATTTAGTTTGAGTAACTGCCCCGCTTTGGATTTGCGAGGCGCCCGATGACCGCCGGATAAATAAGGCGAGTCCTACGATAACGACCAGAACAGAGTAAAGCGCAAAGGTGAATCGTCGGTTCATCAAGTCCCCCCGTTTGCAGGCAAGATGCTTTTAACAAAAGCAGGCGGCATCGCACACAATTAATGTGTCGAACCGTTTCAACATCTACAAATGAAAACCTGGACTGGTGATCTGCGAACTACGCACGGGGCGGCAAAAAGAGGGGAAGGCGCCCGTTCACGAATAACTGAACGGAATGCTACGCTGCGCTGAATCGACGGTCAAGAAGAATGCTATTTGGCCGAGCAGCAAACGACACGGATATACTACTCGCGAAATCCTCACTCACCTGTATGCGATTTTCCTGGACGCTCGTCGCCCTGATCGTGCTGGTTGCAATTCGCATTGTCTTAACCCGCTTGCGTCGCAAACGCAATTCCCCCAGCGATCAACAACCTACCAAGCGCGACGCTAAACCCGACACGTATTCGGGACTTCGAAATTTGATTTTGCAGGGATCACGCCAAAAGTTTGGCCTGCCTCCCGCAAGTCCTGCCGAACCTTATGGTGTTCTGATGGATTGGGGAGTTTCCTCGGGCACAGCCTCGGTCGTTGCGATGGCCGACGGAACGGCAAGTATTTATTTCAGCAGCGGTGGTGGCTATTTAGGCGGAGGGCAGAAGCACGAGTCCATAAAAGCTGCCGCCAAGAAAACGGTGGAAGCAGCGGTAGAAGTGCTGCCCCTTTTACACCCAACGACGACATTCCCTCTGCCCAAGGCCGGAACCGCAACATTCTATGTTCTTACCGATGGCGGGGTGCTCACCGCGACCGCCACCGACGACGAATTGCGCCTTCAAACAGGTCCGTTCCTGAGACTTGGGAATGCGGCCCAGTCCATCATCAGCCAGTACCGGGTGCTGGAAAAAAAGAAGTGAGAAGGGGCGGTTCTAAGGCCTAACTCCCACTCATCGAGGCACCGCACCCGCACATTCCATTCGTTCATCAGGACGTGCGCCATCCGGCATACACCGCATATCCCGCCCCTTTGCTTTCTTATAAGATACTTGCGGCGATCAAACGTACCCGCACCATCAACTTAATCGGAGGAAATGATGTCCAAAAAAGCATTTGCAGTTCTCTTGGTGATGGCCTTCTCGCTTCTGGCGGGAACGTTAGCAGCGCAAGACGCTGGAGAGTACGTAATTGTCAGCGCGCAATACGGTAATGAACACAACCACGTCGACGTCACCATGCGCCTGCGAGAACTGGCGCGGCGCGACAGCAGATTCCGAATCAGCGATGAATCGATGGCGGCTGACCCCGATCGAGGCCATTCCAAGATGCTGCGCGTTTTCGCCCGCGAGCGCGACGGTGACCTGAAAACTTTTGACTTCCCCGACGGCAGCGTTTTTGACGGCGCCCAGTTCCGCAGTTGGAGCCGCGGCGATTGGGGCGAAGAACACTGGAACGGCGATTGGAACGGCCGGGAAGCACGACGGGAAGGCGGCGACGGCGAAGCGCATCGAGAAGTCGGCGGCGAATATTTAATTCTGACTGCACAGTACGGCAGCGGACGTCATCATGTCGACGTGACCAATCAGTTGAAGGAAATGGCTCGTCAAGACCAGTCATTCCGCCTGAACTTCCGTACTTTCGGAGTCGATCCAGACGAGGGACACTCGAAAGTATTGCGAATCTTTGCCCAGGCTCCTGACGGCCAGGAAAAGATGTTCGAATACGGCGACAACAGCATCGTTGACGGCTCGAACTTTCGTGGCTGGGGCCGTGGCGAATGGGGCAACGGACGATGGAGCGGCAACTGGGAAGGCGGAGCGGTCGTCGAGCGTCGCGAAGAACATGACCACGACCGGGATCGAGATAGGGACCGAGATGGCGATCAAAACGGCAATCGTGATGCCGGAATGTTCGTAATCTTGAGTGCCCAATACGGAAGCGAACGGCGTCACGTGGACGTTACCCATCAACTCCGCGAAATGGCCCGCACCGACCAGCAATACCGAGTCGACTTCCGGACCTTCGGCACCGATCCGGACGAAGGCCACGCAAAAGTGTTGCGCATTTACGCACGAGGACCGCGAGGTCACGAGCGCATGTTCGAATATCGCGACGGGGACATCGTCGACGGCTCACAATATCGGGGTTGGTCCAGAGGCGAGTGGGGCGGCGATAACGACCGCTGGAGTGGCCGCTGGGAAGGCGACGATCGCGAAGAAAGAGAACGAGACCGCCAGTAAACAGCCGGAGAGTAAAAAGAGAGTAAAGAGAGAGTAAAGAACGAGAAACGAGCGAACTAAAGAAAGAGTGAGGGTGGCCCGCTCCTTGCGTTTTTCAGCAAGGGGCGGGTGCCTCAACCTGATAAAACCAATTTAAAAAAGAGTGCTGCCAGAAGTGAAGCAAGGGGCAACAAAAGCAGTGTTCTAAAGAAGTCAGCAGAAAAAGTGAAGCAGGTTCAACGATTATTTCTTAGCCAGTTTCCTGGTAATCTCTTCCAAAATCCGCGGACGCAGATCAGCCATCACGCTGTCGACAATGCTAGCGATTGTATTGGCGTCACTCGAAGAATTTGTACCGTCTGAGGCCGCCGCTGCCGCCATCGCCTTTAGCGAATCATCCGCAGCATGCAGTTTCGCAAGTTCAGCTTCGCCTTCCACGATGGCGTCCTGGCTCATGGAATCCTGGCCTTTAACCTCTGTCCCATGACTATTCTCTTCCGTAGTCGTGTTCACAGCGGAGACGACCTGCTCGTGGTTTTCTCCGTTCTGACCCATGTTGGCATCGATCTCATTATTGTTCTGACCGCCCGAGTTCATCGCATCGGCAAACGTAGCGGAGCTCTCTTCCCAGCTCCGGCTCGACGGCTCGTGCGTAGTTTCCATCTCGGACTGCGAGGACTCTGCGTAGGAGTTCGCCGCTATTTTCTGTTCGACGTTCGCCCCAATCTGATCCATTAGCGGATTGACGGCCGACGCCGCAGCCAGTAATTCTGCCGACGCTTCGAGCGCCGCCGCGGCTGAGGCTGCGGCATTTTCCGCGGATCGTTCCCGTTCGCTGCTCCAGGTTGTGACGTTGGCGCCCATGCCTGCTTCGGCGAGCCGGGTTTCTACCGCTGCGGCTATGCCTGAGAATCCAAAGTTTCGGTCCGCACCCGTAGTCGAGACGGCCGTTGTCTGTTCTGCATCCGTGCTGGTTGCCGCCGCTGCTTTTGCGAGCACCGCTGGCACGCCAAACATCTCCGACTCTAGCGAAATCGCAGACTCTTCCGGCGAAAGCGCGACCGCTTCGGCGACCCAACGCGGGCCCTCGACAGCAGATTGATCGATCGATACTGAATTGTCCGGCGCGTAGTTCCCATTCGTCGGGACCGAATCCGCATTCGCTGGCGTAAGCAACTGCAATGCCGCCGCTAACTCCGCCTCACTCGGAACAGGGCCTTCTGTTGGCTGACTTGCGCCGTTCGTTGCCGGGAAACTTTCGGCCGCAGAAGCCGATGGCTGTTCGTCCGCTGGAGCGTTTGTCGTGAGATTTTCAGGCTGACCTGAGGCTTGCGGTGTCACCACCTGAAACGGCACGCTGCCAGCAGGTGTTGGCATTTCGACGGCAACTTGATCGTGCGCCTCAGCCTGTGCCGATGCGATATCTTGACTACCGGCAGCGACGTCAGGCAAGGCTTCGATCGGCGAAGTCGCCGCCTCGGTGGGAGCCGTTGTGCTCGCGGCATTCGCGAGTTCGATTTCGCTCGCAGCTTGCTCTACCGCTTCCAACTTTTGCTCGGCTTTCTGCTCCTCCACCGGTTGAGCTGACTCAACCACCTCTGCAGTTTCAACCGAAGCATTCGCCTGAACTTCAAATGTCGGACTGCCGGGCGCTTGCACTTCTGCCAGCGTTGCAAATTCTGTTACCACCGGCTGCTCTTCGACGGTTGCCGGCTCGGCAGCAGCGACCGCTTCTTTCGGCGTCTCCACAACCGGCAATGTCGCTTCGACCGGAGCCGAAGGACGATCGGTCGAGCGTCGGTTAAATTTCTTGCCTTCTGAAACCGGTGCGGCATTCACAGGAGGTGCCGATGTATCGAGCTTCTCTGCCAGCGCGCTCAGCGCGTCCAGTTCTTCGGGAGTGATATCGCGAGGAATGTCAGGAACGATCGTGGCTTCTCTCGCTGGCGGCGTTTTTGCAAAACTTCCATTGCCCGCTGCCTTTTTACCCTTGCGAGAATCCGCGAGCGTCGCCATCTCCGCCGCAGCCAGATCTTCCGCGTTCGGCTCTTCTTCCTTCTTCTTTTTCGAAGGGAAGCGAATGCGATTCTTCCATCCCGTATCGGTCTCGGGAACTTTTGCGGATGATTTCTTCCCGCTCCCCTCGCCGCTGAACCGCTCGACGCCGGCAGTTGACGCGCTGAAACGCGGTGAATCTGAAGCTTGCGGAACCATACGATCTTCAAGCTTCGAAATGGCGGTCAATAATTCGCTGGCTTCAAAAGGCTTAACGATGTGGGCATCGGCACGAACCCGGCGGGCTTCGTCTGGCTTAAAGGGCTCCAGCTTTCCAACCGTGAGCAGGACGGGAATATGTGCGGTATCCGCCGATTCTTTAAGACGTTGGCAAACTTCCAGTCCACTGTAGCCCGGCATGTAAACGTCAAGCACGATCAGGTCGGGCCTGAGTTCGGCGATACGTTTCAGCGCCGCGGAGCCGTTATTGACCGTGATAACGTCATACCCGGCATCGGCCAGGATCTTCCGCCCCATGTTCTGGGCCGTCACACTATCATCGGCTAGCAGTATTTTCCGCGCCAAGCGTCTTCCTTATGCCTTCGAAAGCAGGGATAACGCGAAACTATCCTGTCCTCAAACCTAAGTCAACGGTTCGAGGCTGGTAACAGGTTACGAGCGTTCCTAGTCCATTGGGAACAGGCCCGTTTTCGCGTTGTTGTACCTTTGGTAACCTCGGATGCGATAGAGATCGCCGTAGCGCTAAAGGCAGTATCAAGCGATCGTTAGCGATAAAGATAAAGCGATCGCGTCTGCGATAGAGGTTCGTATCAGGCTATTCGCGTCAGCGATAAAGGTTCGTATCAGGCTATCGCGTCAGAAATAGAGGTTCGTATCAGGCTATCGCTTTAGCGATAGCGAAACCGGCAGGTAACAAAGTCCCTTTAGGGACTGCGCCACCCAAGGAGAATCGACTGTCACCCCGCTACTTAGCCTCGATCGATCAAGGCACCACCAGCACGCGATTCATCGTCTTCGATCGCAACGGCCGCACCATCTCCTCCGCGCAAAAAGAACACCGCCAAATCTTCCCCCATCCCGGATGGGTCGAGCACGACCCCGAAGAAATCTGGCGGCACACTCAGGCCGTCATTCGCGAGGCGATGAACGCCGCAGACCTCGCCCCCCAAGACCTAGCCGCCATCGGCATCACTAATCAACGCGAGACGACCGTAGTCTGGAACAACAAAACCGGCAAGCCCCTCTGCAACGCCATCGTCTGGCAAGACACGCGAGTCTCCCCAGCCGTAGCCGAGTTCGCAGCCCAAGGCGGCCAGGATCGCTACCGCCTCACAACCGGCCTTCCGCTGAGCACCTACTTCAGCGGCCTCAAACTGCGCTGGATCCTCAACGAAATAAAAGACGCGCAAGCGCAAGCCGAAGCCGGAGACCTCCTCTTCGGAACGATCGACACATTTCTCATCTGGAAACTCACCGGCGGCCCGGACGGCGGCATCCACGTCACCGACGTGACCAACGCCAGCCGCACGCAGTTGATGAATCTAACTACACTCGATTGGGATCGCGACATCCTCGAAGACTTCGGCATCCCGATCCAGATGCTGCCTAAGATTGTGTCGAGTAGCGAAATTTACGGCTCAGCCAAACTCGATCAGATCGCCGTCCCAATCAACGACGTCCCCATAGCCGGCGATCTCGGAGACCAGCAAGCCGCTCTCGTCGGCCAAGCCTGCTTCAAGCCCGGAGAAGCCAAGAACACCTACGGCACCGGATGCTTCATGCTGATGAACACTGGCGAGAGCCCAGTCTTCTCGAAGTGCGGCTTGCTGACCACCCTAGCCTACAAATTCGGAGCGCAGCCCGCGCACTACGCCCTCGAAGGCAGCATCGCCATCACCGGAGCCTTAGTGCAATGGCTCCGCGATAACCTCGCCTTAATTGAAAAGAGCGACGACATCGAAGCCCTGGCCCGCACCGTCGCCGACAACGGAGGAGTCTATTTCGTCCCCGCCTTCTCCGGCCTCTACGCACCCCATTGGCGAGACGACGCCCGCGGCGTCATCACCGGACTGACCCGCTACGCCAACAAAGCCCATCTCGCCCGAGCCGTATTAGAAGCAACCGCATTTCAGGTTCGCGAAGTAGTCGATGCCATGGCACAAGATTCCGGCATCGCCTTAGACGTTCTTCGCTGCGATGGAGGAATGGTAGTCAACGACCTGCTCATGCAGTTCCAGGCCGACATATTGTCGAAGCCGGTCGTGCGTCCAGCAGTAAAAGAAACCACCGCCCTCGGCGCCGCCTATGCCGCCGGATTAGCCGTAGGCTTTTTCAAATCGACCGACGAACTAGTCGCCAACTGGACTGCCGATAAGAAGTGGGAACCAAAGATGGATGCAACATCTCGCGAATCGCTCTATCGCTTTTGGAAGAAAGCTGTAGAGCGATCCTTCGACTGGATCGATAAATAGTTGCAAAAAATCGACGGGGTGCTCCATTCAAGCCTGACTTTGGCTTGAGTGGGACAGTTCGACAGTTCGACACCTCGACACAAAATTCTCGCCGCCTGTTTTTCTCGAATCCGACTCAGGCGACGCGCCCGTGATGAAGATCCCCACTCAAGCCAAAATCAGGCTTGAATAGGCCACCCGCCCTACCCCGCCGTAATCTTGCTCCACGTCCGCAAAAGTGCTCTGCTAGTTTTGCAGGAGAACTTCCGTGATGCCTGGATTTGGTGGACATCGATACGACCTTCAATTTCCTCACGGCACTCCACGCCCGTTCAAAGCTGCAATAGGGCTTTTTTTTGCAAATTTCGTTTTGAATTTTTTCGGTGATGTTTGGGCGGAGCACTACGCGCCTCGATACCCCGGCCCCGCGCACCTATTCCCTCTGCACTACAAAGGAAGTCTCGTCGTTTTTGTACCTTCATGGCTGGGCTATTACCTGGAATGGGGATTCTGGGCGCACTTCATCCTGCTAGCGATGCTTGGTTTGATGGCCTGGTCATACGTCCTGAGCGGACGAGCGCTGACTACTCCAAGAGACGTCTCCGAGAATAGCGCTCATTGATACTTGCTGAGTGCTCAGTGATCTTGCAACAGGTGCCCTCATGCAGCAACGAATAACTCGTCAAACAATCGTTTGAGCAGTGTTTGGTAGGCCCACGACCCGTGATCCTGCAAATAACGCTGCTCGGCGAGCCTGACAGGATTGTTATCAGCGCGGGCTTCGAGTCGAAAGGTGGCCTGCGGGTGTGGGCTCCCGTGCACTTTCTTCTTAACCAGATCGGACGCGACGATTCCCTTTTTCACCCGCTCCCGCGCATTGCGGAGGTTCTGAAACAAACCGTCAAGATCGTGGATTATGCGCACCGTCTCCATCGCTCGACAGCCATCGGCAACCTTGCCATCCGGCCCAAGTGCGAATATGTTTGGCATCGTCCAGACCGTTTGCGTGCCGAGCGCCCACATCTGCTGCGCACTTACGAATTCCGCGTCACGCATGTTGTGAATTTCGGCAGCAGTCACGATGGTTTCGTCAGCAGCGCCAATTTCGCGGACATACTTGTTCCAAACGTCGACGATGCGCTGCTCAGGAATGAGCTTTGCAGGATCGCTCACCGCCTCGTATTCGGCGCGGGAAGTCCTGTCGCGAATGTAATCCTGGGTCCACACCGGGGGCAATTCCTTGGCAAAAAGAGTTGCAATCGCCTCGATGTAAGCGGAGGCGTCAGATACCGAATGAACTCGGCCAGCGAGATCATTGATCCGAATCGCCGCTTGCTTGTGGTGTTCGTAAGCGTCGTTAACGCCGTGTGGAATCGCGGAGAGAGAGTCGGAATCGCCCTGTCCGAAAGCGGCGACACATAGCCACACGGCTATTGCAAGCAAGCAAGATGGCGACTGCATACGCGTCCGCCCTCCAAACCGTGTAACGTTACCGCGTTGGGCGACGTTAACGCAATCAGCAGGAGAGAATCGAGTTACACTTTGGCTCTTAAACGCCAGCACCCGCACCGCAAGGCAACAACACAAATGAGTCAATCCGTAAAGTATCAAGATGTCGGTAAAATGGCGTTTCGCGTGATGGGTGCATGTGCTGTTGTAGCATTCCTCTTTTTCAATCCTCTGGTGCTGCGACCTCGAATCTGGAACTTAAGCGTCGTGGCAAATTCGTGGGCAATCGATTCCGCCTTGCTGGTGGGTGGATTCGGTCTTTTCTATCGTAGAAAGTGGGCCGCAGTATTATCTTCAGTCGCGGCAGTCTATATCGCTCTGGCAACAAGCAGGCGCATCGCCGACATGAACATCGCTGATGCGATCTCCCTATTGCTTCTTTTATTGCCGTTGCTGTTTAGCGTGCCATTCTGGCGCACCCTGATCTGGGGTAGTAGACGCCGCGATCCGCTGTTTGCGTCGGCAGGGGTCGCGATCAGCGGCCTCGTTGAGTTGCTTGCCTTTCTAATCCATCCCGCCCGGTAGGCCGGGTGCCCCATTCAAGCCTGCCTTAGGCTTGAGTGGGACAGTTCGACACCTCGACACAAAATTCTCGCCGCCTGCTTTTCAAATCTGCCCCGAGCGAGTGGACCGCGGTGAAGATCCCCACTCAAGCCAAAATCGGGCTTGAATGGGGCACTCGTTGCGCTATGGACAGGCCTTCACACTTATTGAGATGAATGTGATCAGCCCGGTTATCTCTCTCCCGTTTATGATGGTCAGCGCCTCCGTGAGTTGTTAAGAAGCATGAATCGCTCCGAAATGCTGCTCCGCCTCGAATCCCACCCCAACCCCTGGGACATGATCATCGTCGGCGGCGGCGCTACTGGCGTTGGAGTCGCGATCGACGCCGCATCTCGCGGCTATGACGTATTGCTCCTCGAGCAGAGTGACTTTGGCAAGGGAACCTCCAGCCGCAGCACCAAACTCGCCCACGGCGGCATTCGCTATCTCGAACAAGGCAACATCGCGCTCGTCATGGAAGCGCTCAAAGAGCGCGGACTGCTCTTGCAGAATGCCCCGCACATCGTCCACGACCTCGCTTTTATCGTGCCCAATTATGATTGGTGGGAGGCCCCGTTCTACGGCCTCGGCCTCAAGCTCTACCAACTCCTCGCCGGCAAATATGTATTCGGAAAATCGCGCATCCTCTCCCGCGAGGAAACGCTCGAGCACATTCCCAACTTAAAACAGGACGGCCTCCGCGGCGGCGCCGTCTACTACGACGGCCAGTTCGATGACGCGCGCCTGCTCATCCATATGGTCTTCACCGCCTTTGAGCAAGGCGCAACGCTGCTCAACTACGCCGAAGTCACCGAGCTTACAAAAGACACTCAGGGTTTTATCGACGGCGTCCGCGTGCGCGACATCGAAACCGGCAAAGAATTTCGCGCCCGCGCAAAAATAGTCGTCAACGCCACCGGAGCCTTCAGCGATCGACTACGCCGCAAAGCCGATCCCGAAGCCGCGCCGATGATCTCTCCCAGTCAGGGCATTCATCTAGTCTTCGACGCAAGTTTCTTACAAGGCGAGAGCGCAATCATGGTCCCGCACACAAGCGATGGCCGCGTGCTTTTCGCCATCCCCTGGCACGGCCACACGCTTGTCGGGACAACCGACACTCCAATCGCTTCCGCCGAACTTGAGCCCCGAGCGATGGAGCAGGAAATCGAATTCATCCTCGCCACCGCGAGCGAGTATTTGAGCCGCGCTCCAAAACGCAGCGACGTGCTCAGCGTCTTCGCCGGAATCCGTCCACTCGTGAAAGGCCCGGGCGCAGGCCACGACAACAACAAAGCGACGAGAACCGCATCGCTATCGCGCGATCACTTCATCGAAGTCGATCGCGCCGGCCTTCTAACCATCTGCGGTGGCAAATGGACAACCTACCGCCACATGGCCGAAGACTGCGTCAATCAAGCAGCCGCACTCGCGCAACTGCCCGAGAAGCCGTGCGTGACAAAGCATTTGCCAATCCACGGCGCGACAGTCCCATCCCGAGAAGCAAATAAGAAAGAAGCCAATACGCAACCAGCAATCACCCAACCCGCAATAGCGCAACGACGAACGACGAACGACGCACTCCAAATCTACGGCACCGACGCCGACGACTTACGAGCCTTGATGAACTCAGACCAACGGCTGCGCGACAAACTGCACCCGTCCTTGCCCTACGTGAAAGCCGAGGTCATCTGGGCCGTCAGAAACGAAATGGCGAGAACCGTAGAAGACGTGCTCGCCCGCAGAACGAGAGCCCTGTTCTTAAACGCCCCGGCCGCCCTCGAAATGGCCCCCGCCGTCGCCGACCTGATGGCCGCAGAACTAAGCTGGAGTGAACTTACTCGAAAAGAACAATTAACCGCCTTCCGCGCAATTGCGGCAAATTACTTCATAGGTCCGTAGTATCCAATCTCGTACAAGAATTCGGCTTCGTATCAGGGCATCGCTTCAGCGATGCCAAAAACGGTTCTAGAATTAAGCGCCTTCAGGCGCTGCAGGCAATCTTGATTGCGCGCGTCGACTCAGCAGCCGAAATATCCAGGTTTTCTAGCGCCGCCGTCCTCGGCGGCTGTCCGGGGGGCGTCCCGCCCGCCGCCGAGGGCGAGACGCCCTCGAGACAGCCGGCAGGATGCCGGCGCTACAAATTCGCGCTGCCGAAACTCGAACGTGCGATCATGGTTCTCCCATCAAACGACTTGCCTTTAAATTAAGGAGAACCGATGCCCGCCTCTACCCAAGATTTCGCCCATCACACTCGCTGGGACCCCGCCTTCCACTTCTTCGTACTGCCCGTCTTCGCCATCACGGTCATCATGACGATCGTTCATCTCGTCAGGCGCCCCGGGCTTCACTCCGCGTACATGATCGTCTTCGCCATCGCGCTGCTCATCGCCGTCTTCAAGATTCGTACTTACTCGCTCAAAGTGCAAGATCGAGTCATCCGGCTGGAAGAGCGCCTAAGACTCGCAACTCTCATCGATCCCGCTCTGCGCGGCCGCATCCCAGAGTTGACCAAATCTCAACTGGTCGCGTTGCGCTTCGCCTCCGACGGCGAACTCCCCGCCCTCGCAACGCGGGCGCTCAACGAAAAGCTTCCAGCAGCCGAAATCAAGAAAGCGATTCAGAACTGGCGCCCCGACGATTTCCGCGTATAAGCAGGCTGCAACCTACGAGTCCAGATACCAAGGTACATTCACAATATTGATGCGATTATCGCCGCGCAATAAAAACAGCGCCGTCAGCATCTGCCCGCGCTGGTTGTGAAGGAAGTAGTGATACCAGTGTTTCTCTATCATCGAGGCAATGAAAGACCGCCACCGTCCGGTCAGGATTTTCTTTTTCGACTTTCACCACATTCCACCAGCGGACGCACGACCGCCGATAAGGCGACGGCAGCGTCGCAGGTAAGCCTGATGCATCGTGAAAAATCACGCTGGATCAGTAAGTAAATCCTAATTGGCAAGCAAAAACCGCTTTCGCGCTCCGCGAGCGTTGCCAGTTCTGTGTTTTCAAACCACTTTTTACTAACTCGATACCCGAGCTCCGCACAGAGAGCTTGACGGGGCGCGGCTTCAGCCTTGCTGATGGAAGCCAGCACCGTCACAGGCTTTTAGCCGCCGAGGAATTTTCACTTAGCCGAATCGTGGGCGCGCCGCGGTTGCTGAGTATCTCGATGATAACGGTAGTCACAGAAGTCTCTCCTCACCCATCGCTCAATTCCGAAACTGCCCCCGCTTCAGAAACGGCGCGACGTGAACTACCACCCCTCTCCACCCCTGTGGTACCATCGTCCGTTTCGCAGGCGATGTTGGGCTGGCCCGTCTCCCGTCCTCATCCTTACTAATCCGGGCTCCTCGCACCTTCCCACTCAGCCTGCGGAAGGAGACAACCCGTGAAAGTGTACGAAGCTGCGAACCTTCGCAACCTTGCCCTTATCGGACATGGGCATGCCGGCAAAACTACCCTGGTATCAGCCATGCTTTACACCGCCGGAGCTGCCCCGCGCCTCGGCCGCGTCGATGACGGCACCGCCATCACCGATTACGACGAGGAAGAAATTGCCCGCAAAATGTCGATCGGCACCGGCCTCGCATTCGCCGAGTGGGGCAAGGCCGACGCCGGCAAAGACGCTCCTAAAATAAAGATCAATCTGCTCGATACTCCGGGCTTCAACATGTTCGTCCACGAAGCCAAGATGGCCTTGCCCGTGGTCGATGCCGCCCTCGTCGTCGTCGATGGAGTCTCCGGCGTTGAAGTCGTCACCCAGCGTGTCTGGGGATACTGCACTGAAATCGATCTCCCGCGCATGATCGTCGTCAATCGCATGGACCGCGATCGCGCCGACGCCCACCGCGTCCTCGATTCGCTGACCAACGCCTTCGGGCGCGCCGTCACCCCGCTGCAACTTCCAATCGGAAGCGAGAAGAGCTTCAAAGGCATCGTCGACCTCGTCCGCATGCGCGCCTACACCTACGACATGGGAGGAAACGGCCGAGGCAAAGAGGGCCCGATCCCAAGCGACATGGCCGAAGAAGCAAAAGAAGCGCACGAGCGTCTGGTGGAACTCGTCGCCGAAGGCAAAGACGAGTTGATGGAAGAATTCTTTGAGAAGGGAACCATCCCGGAAGAAGATCTCGTCCCCGCCCTTCATGAGGCCATCCGCGAAGACAAAATTTTCCCCGTCCTCTTTACCTCCGGCCTCGGCAACGTCGGCGTCGACGAACTCATGGATTTCATCGTCGACTACACTCCCGCCGCGAGCGAACACCACGCCATCACCGGACAATCCTCCGGAGGAAACGGCGACGCACCGGTGCGTAAGGGAACCGATAGCGAGCCCGCGTCGGTCTACATTTTCAAAACCATGTCAGACGCATTCGCCGGACGCATTTCCTATTTCAAGGTTTTCTCCGGAGTCTTGAAGACGGACGCCTCGCTGCAAAACTACAACCGCAACATTCAGGAGAAATTCGCGCACATCGCGCTGATCGAGGGTAAGCAGGCGGTCCCGATCCAAGAGTTGCACGCCGGAGACATCGGCTCGGTCGCAAAACTTAAAGAAACTCTCACCGGAGACACGCTTGGCGATAAGTCGTCTCCCATCCGCTATCCCCCGGTGCAACTGCCCGAGCCCGCGATCACTTTCGCCATCGAGCCGAAAAGCCGCGCCGATGAAGACAAACTCGGCGTCGGTCTACACAAACTGATGGAAGAAGACGCCATGCTGCGCTTCTTCCGCGACCCGCAGACCAAAGAATTTCTGATCGCCGGAACCGGCCAGCAGCACATCGAAGTCGTCGTTTCAAAAATGAAGAAGCGCTACCACGCCGAGGTCGTGCTCAAAGCGCCGAAAGTTCCGTACCGCGAAACCATCCGCGGCAAAGCCGACGTGCAAGGCCGCCACAAAAAGCAGACTGGAGGCCACGGCCAATACGGCGACTGCAAGATCAAGATGGAACCGCTGCCGCGTAACTCCGAGACCGACTTCGAATTCGTCAACGACATTTTCGGCGGAGCCATCCCACGCAACTTCATTCCCGCCGTAGAAAAAGGAATCAAAGACGCCGCCGCCCGCGGCTATCTAGCCGGATACCCGGTGGTAAATTTCCGCGCCATCCTTTACGATGGGTCGTACCACGACGTCGACTCGAACGATCTCTCCTTCCAGATGGCCGGACGCATCGCCTTCCGCAAAGCCATGGAGCAGGCCAAGCCAACTCTTCTAGAACCGATCATGCACGTCGAAATCACGATCCCCGACGAATTCGCCGGCACCATCATGGGCGACCTCAACAGCCGACGCGGCCGCATTCAAGGCATGGACAACAAATCCGGCAACACCATCGTCAAAGCCGAAGCCCCCATGTCTGAAATGCTCACCTACGGAGCCGACCTGACCTCAATGACCCAGGGCCGAGGCAGCTTTTCCATGGAAATGCACCACTACGACACCGTCCCCCAACAACTGCAAGACAAGATTGTGGAGAAGGCAAAAGCAGCTCGCGGGGATGTGAAGGAAGAAGAGGAGTAAAGCGTTCCGGAATAGCACGAGTCAGGGAAGGGCACGAGTTCCACTCGTGCCACCCGCGCCACAAACAATTCCGGCTTCAGCCGCTGGAACATGCAAACTTTTGGGTAGCACTAGACGGCATAGACTTCCACATCCGTACGCCCGAAATCCGTACCTTTTGCCAGGATTGGTTCACCCGTTGCGAGGGCAAGCGCATACACAAAGCAATCTCCGAAGTTAAGCGCCGCAGGATGACGGCCTTTGCCGTATCTCCGCCACGCCGAACGCGCCAGTTCAGCCTGCTCAGTATCGACCGCGATGATCTGGAAGTTTGCGCGCAGAGTGAACAAATCTAACTCGCGACCCGCCCCCTCGCCACGACGGCCCTCAATTACTATCCCAGCCTCCAGCACCGTCGCGGCAGAAAGCAAGCGCGTGTCCGCAGCCAGAATTGCCGCTCGAAAAGCATCCCGTTCCGGTTCGCCAAAAAATATCGCCGCCAATGCGGACGTATCAATGACCATTTCCACTCGCCGCAATATGCTTCGTCTCAGCCAGGGAGTCCATTTTCGTCGTAACCAATAATTTCATCTGCCGTACGAGAGTCTAAATCTGGCATCTCGTCCACCCGCCGTAGTATGGCATCCAGCTGCAAACCCAGCGCCCGACTCTGCTGATTTCTTCGAATCCGTTTCAGGCGTTCTTCCAAAGCTTTTTGGATGGCCCCAGTCAAGCTCTCGCCAGTCTTTGCTGCGACCTCGCGAGCCAACTCTTCTGTCTCTATACTCTTGATGCTCAACGCCATAATTCCAGATTATACCATTATAGATTTAATTATATAAGTCTACTTTTAAGCTATTTTAAGCCCAACGGCCTTCGCCAATTTCCCTTGCCGCTCGTCAAAAGTCCAGAACCGCTCCGCCTTAAGTTCCAACGCACAGGCTACGTGCAGGCTATCGAACGTCCTCATCCCGAATTTCGAACCATAGCGACGGGCCAACTCCGCGCAGAGTTCGAAAGCGCTTTCGGGAATCGCAGTCTCGACCCATACCCCGGCAGCCAAATCGTTCTTAACACGACCATAGAGGACTTGCGCCTTAACGTCCGGAAGCTTCCGAAAGAAAACCTGCTGCGCGATGGCATGACAACATTCGGCCAGATGGAGCGGGCAAAAAGTCAGGCGTGGCTTAGTGTCCAACAACCTAAGCGCCGGCTCCGAATGGGAGTCCGGCATGTAGAGCGACACAAAGAAACTGCTGTCAGCGTAGACGCTCAAAAACGTCCACGATCTTTTATCAGATCGTCCACCGCGGTCAGCACTTCGTCGCCGAACGTTTCCTTGGCGCGCGCGCGAAAATCAGGCCATTCTGCGGGCGAGCGCTCTTCGTGAGCCGGCACAATTCGCGCGATGAGCTGATCGCGTTCCCTCAGTTCGACCGTCTTCCCCGCACGCAGCCAGATCTTGAGTTTTCGCGTGTCCCGCAACTGACGCATATTCACACTTGGCATTAATTTAATGTGCCACATTTTGTGTCACATGTCAATGAACTAAGCCGGACAGCTACGCCCGATAATCCGCCCGCAACGAAATCATTCCCAGTTTCGTGCTTTCTAGCGTACTATTCCCCTTTTCCATCGGGAGGCACACATGCTCAAGCGGATGTCCACAGTTCGCTACCGCTTGTTCTCAGCCGCGCTCGCACTTTTTCTCGCTCTATTTCTCGCACTATCTCTCGCACTCTCTCTCATGACTCATTCCGCCATGGCACAACAAAGCAGCAGCACCCTCCTCGAGATCGACCACGTCTCCGTTTGCGGATCAAACCTCGATACGCTGCGCGAAGCGTTCACTAGCGTCGGCCTCGCCTCCGATGTCGGAGGCCCTCACGGCAACGGCATCACGCAGATGGCAATCGTTGGCTTCGACGATGCCTCCTACATCGAACTCATCGCGCCTATCAAATCCGGAGTGACCGAGGGCTCGCCGTGGTCGAAGTACATGTCTGGTGACTTAGCCACCTGCGCCTGGGCGGTCGACACCAACGTGCTTCTTCAAGAGGTCGATCGCCTGAAGAAGGCTGGGATCGCGGTCACGACTCCCGAACGCGGCAATCGCAAACGGCCAGACGGCATGTCGGTCGAATGGATGACTTCCAACGTCGGCTCCGGCTCGCAGGGCTCGACCATGCCTTTCATCATCGAAGACCAGACGCCGAGAGACTGGCGCGTTCAGATCACCGAAGCCTTGAAAGGCGCTCCAGTTTTTGGCGTTGAGAGCGTCATTATCGGCGTCAACAACCTCGATGCCTCAATCGCGCAATTTCGCAAAGCCTACGGATGGGCCGAGCCGCTCATCGAAACCCAGAAAGAATTCGGCAAGCTCGCCTACTTCCCCGGCCAACCGGTGATTCTTGCCTCCGGCGGAGGCTGGGTTTCAGAACACCTCAACAAATTCGGCGAGAGCCCGGTCGCGTATCTCCTAGGCACGCGCGACTTTGCAGGAGCAACAAAGAAATACCATCTCGCCGGCAGCAAACCCCTCTTCGGCCAAAAACTAGGATGGTTCGACGCCGCCAAACTGAAAGGCATTCACCTAGGCGTAATCGGCCAATAGCACTGCCCGTGTAGGGCGGACACTCCTGTCCGCCCCCGCAGTGATGCAAAACTTCTTGCCAAGAAAGCAATTCGGCGCGTGCCGCGGGCGGACAAGAGTGTCCGCCCTACACGGACAAGCTAGAACCCACAACTTAGCTCTGCTACTATCGCCTTCAGAGTGTCCGCCGCAAAAGACAATTCAATGTTGCGCGCGCAGTCGGCCGCAGAATCGGTCGCTTCATCGTCGACGTCAAAAGACCGCCTGGTCTCCGCCGCCCCGGTCGAAGACGATTCTTCGTTCGAGCTTAAGCTGCGCCCGCAACGCCTGCAGGAATTCATCGGTCAGAAAAAAGTCAAAGAAAATTTGGACGTGGCCATCCAGGCCGCGAAGTCCCGCGGCGAGGCGCTCGACCACGTCCTGCTCTACGGACCGCCCGGCCTCGGCAAGACCACGCTCGCCAACATCATCGCCAACGAACTCGGCACTGCCTTCCAGCAAACCTCCGGCCCCACGCTGCAAATCAAGGGAGACCTCACCGCGATCCTGACCAACCTTCGCGATCGCCAGGTCCTTTTCATCGACGAAGTCCACCGCCTGCAGCCCGCGCTCGAAGAAATTCTTTATTCCGCTCTCGAAGACTACAAACTCGACATCATGATCGGCCAGGGCCCGTCCGCGCGCACCCATACCATGGACGTGAAGCCCTTCACCTTCATCGGCGCCACCACGCGCGCAGGCCTGCTCTCCGCGCCTCTCCGCTCGCGCTTCGGATTGCTGCTGCGCCTGGAGTTTTACACTCACGAAGATCTGCGCGTCATCGTCGAGCGCTCGGCAGAAATTCTCGGCGTTCATATCGACGCTCCCGGAGCCATCGAAATCGCCAGCCGATCCCGCGGAACTCCGCGCATCGCCAACCGCCTGTTGCGCCGCGTTCGCGACTACGCGCAGGTTCGCGCCGCCGGGAAGATCGACCTCGCAACCGCGCAGTCCGCGCTCAGCCTGCTCGAAGTCGACAAGCACGGCTTCGACGAAGTCGATCGCAAGCTGCTACTAACCATCATCGAAAAATATCAGGGCGGCCCGGTGGGTCTGAACACCCTGGGCGCGGTCCTGGCAGAAGAGCCCGACGCGATCGAAGAAATCTACGAGCCTTTCTTAATTCAGATCGGCTTCCTGAACCGAACCCCGCGCGGAAGAATCGCCACGCAACTAGCCTACGACCATTTCGGAATCACCCCCACCCGAAGGCAAAGCTCACTGTTCTAGCTTCTTAGCGTTTGCGTGAGGACGGGCGACCCCGCCCGTCGCCACACAACCTATCGACTATTTGACTTACCTCGCAGCAATCTGCGTTAATCACCTTTCGCAAACATCCCAAAACAACGATGGAGACCCCATGCGCGAAGTCATCGCCACTGCCCACGCCCCTCAAGCCATCGGCCCCTATTCGCAAGCCATTCGTGCGGCGGGATTGATTTTTACCTCCGGGCAAGTGCCTATCGATCCAGCCACGCAGCAGGTGATCACCGGAGACATCAGCGCGCAGACCGATCGCGTGCTCAAGAATATTGACGCCATTCTGAAAGCCTCCGGCAGCACTCTCGACAAAGTCGTCCGCTGCACCGTCTTCCTGAAAAATATGGGCGACTTCGCCGCCATGAACGAGGTCTATGGACGCTACTTCAAAGAAGCGCCCCCATCCCGTTCTACCGTCGAAGTTGCGCGGCTTCCGAAAGATGTCATGATCGAAATCGACGTGATAGCGTTAGCGTAGAATCGCTTTGCAAATTCGTCGAAAATGGAAGGCCTAATGAAGACCTGGATCATCGTTTTCGTTGTTCTCGCAATAGCCGGAACCGCCACCGCTCAAACTGCGGCCAGCAAGACTACCGCCGGAAAGACTGTCACAAAGAAGACTGTCGCAAAGAAGCCCGTCGCCAAAAAGCCTGCCGTGGGCGGTCCGACAAAAGTCACGGGCGCCCCCACCAAGACCGCTAGCGGTCTCGAATATTGGGATATCAAAGTTGGCACTGGAGCCGTCGCCGAAGCCGGCAAGCAGGTCAAAGTCGATTACACCGGATGGCTCACCAGCGGCAAGAAATTCGACAGTTCAGTCGGCACCGGCCAGCCGTTCGACTTCATGTTGGGCGCGAGCCAGGTCATCAAAGGTTGGGATGAAGGCGTTGCTGGAATGAAAGCAGGAGGGAAGCGGCAGCTGCGAATTCCGCCGGATCTTGCCTATGGCGCTGCCGGACACCCGCCGCAAATTCCAGCCAACTCCACACTGGTCTTCGACGTAAGGCTCGTAGAGGTGAAGTAGCGGGCCGCGAGGCAGACGTTCAGCCAGACGGGCTCGGGACCCAGGCACACAAAAGCCCGCGCGGTTTCATCAACCGGCGGGCTTTCAATTTCAGTTCTAGGCTTTTGTTACTTTGCCGCTGCGGATGCACGACGTGCAAGCGCGGATATTCTTGGTCGCCGCGCCAATTCTCGCGTGAACCGGACGCAGATTGACGTTCCAGCGCCGCTTGCTCACGTTGTGGGCGTGACTGATGGTGTTTCCAAATTGCGGACCCTTGCCGCAAACATCACAAACTCGTGCCATAACTCTCTGAATTCCTTCCAGGCCTGTTGCCGACATCCTTACTGTGAAGTACAAATTTTACAGGAATTCGGCGATTTTGGCCATTCTAAGCTGCTCGCTCATCCACCCTCAGGCCGCCTTCGCCATGAGCGGCTGGGTACACTGGCTGCAACGCCGAGCATCGATCGGCACCTCACTCAGGCACTCTGGACATTTCTTCGTGGTCGGGTCCGGAGGCACGGCAGCACGCCGAGACCGCGCAATCAAAGCATTCACCGGGGTGACGACGAAGAAGTAAATCACCGCGGCGACCAGCACGAAACTAACCAGCGCAGTGATGAAGTCGCCGACCGGAAACACCACGCCATTGACCGTGTACGAAATGCCGGTGAAGTCTCCTCTTTTGCCCACAATCAGCGCGACCAGCGGCGTGATAAAACCCTTAACGAACGCCGTCACCACCCCTCCAAAAGCCGCGCCGATAACCACACCAACTGCCAGATCGATGACATTACCGCGCAGAATAAATTGCTTGAATCCGGATAACATCTTGTTTTCCTCCCGAAATGATTGGCCGCCAATCTAACCGTTGTGTAGCCTCCGGTCAAGTCGGTCTAGAATTGGCTGCGCCAGACGACCTCGCGCCCCCACGGTTGGGCGGAAATGCCCCGCTTCCTGGTACGGCAACTAGATCAGACAACTTCACCACTGAAGGATTATCAGGGGAGATTTGGTCTGGCGGAGATTTGGTCTAGGGAAGATTTAATCGTAGGAAGATTTAATCGTGAAAGATTCGTATCAGGGCATCGCTTCAGCGATGCCGCCTGAATACGACATACACCGGCTTCAGCCGCTGGATTTTTTTAGCCTGCATCCCGCAGAACTATTTCGACCCGACATCAAAAATATCTTTGATCAAATAATCGTCGCCAATATTCGCCCTCAACGCATTCCACTGCTGCGCTCCAGACTTATTCAGCTTATACATCGCCTCAAGCGTCCGAAGAATGTTCACGTGCGTCACGCCTTTATCCTCAGGATATTCACCCGCTTTGACATGCGCCCCCGCGAAAATCGTCGCAATGCGATTCCTCTTCCGCGCATCCCGGTCGGCCGGATTGGTAATCCCACCTGAGAACGTGAATTCGCTGTTCTCGTCAAACGTCAGGATGAGCAGGCTGTTGTGCTGTTTCGCCCACTGATAATACGCATCCAGGTGTTCACGCAGCCACTTGTCTCCAGCGGCAACTGCCTGCGGACCCTTCCCGTCGTGCATATCATTGCGAAGGTTCGGAGTAATGAAGGCCACAGTCGGAAGCTGGTTGAAGTCAGAGGGGAAATCTTCAGGAAATCGCAGATTGGAGGAGTCAGCCACCGTCTTGCCGTTTGGCACATTCGCAAAGCTGATCCACGGACTGTGCTTGCGCGCGTAGAGCCCTTGCCGCCCAACCATCGACCCGATCTCCGGCAGGCTTTCCGAATATCCTTTGAACGAACGGCCGGCGCGGATCAGCTCCGAGCCGAGATTAATCGTCTTGAAAGTCGACTGCGGAATCACGTCCGTAAAGCCGACCTTCTGATTGCTTCCCGAGAACAAAAAGAAGTAATTCCCCTCGCTGTGATGCTCTTCCGCATACATCTTCGTGAGGCTGGCGCCCTCCTTCTTCAAGACGCCGTTGATGTAAGGAGCGTTCTTGCTGCCGATGATCTCTTCGTAGTCTTTGTTTTCCTCGACCACCACCACGACATGGTCATAAACCGGGTGACCTGCAGGCCAGGTAATGGTTGGAGGAAGTACAACTTGCGCGTAAAGACTTGCCGCGCCCGGACACATCCCGATAGCAGAAGCTACAAGCGCCAGCGTTAGCGCGAGCGCTGAATTTCTCACCAAATTCTCCTTAGCCCGATTTAGAGATCAAATCAGAAGCTCAAAGCTGAGCCTTAAAAAATTATGAGCGTGGTAGACGCACACGCCAGCCCATACGACGCGACCAGCGCGCCTGATGATGTTGATGGCAGTGCGGGGTGGGAAGTTGCTTGAAAACCTCAGATTCGCATCGGCATGACGATGTAGCGGTACTTGTAGTCTTCGCTCTCCGCGGGCCGCAACTGGCCAGCAGACTGGGCATCCTTCAACTCAAGTTTTACTTCGCCCGAGCCGGTGGCTTTAATGAAGTCCATCAAATACTGCGCGTTGAAGCCGATTGCCATCGGGTCGCCGTCGTAAACGATCTCGATGGAATCTTCAGACTCGCCCGTTTCTGTGGAAGAAGCCGAGATTTTCAGCTCTCCTTTTTCCAGCCGCAGGCGCACCGCGCGCGATCGCTCGTCAGCAAACTGCGCCACGCGGGCAATCGCGGCGCCAAGTTCTTCTCCGTGCAGCGGGATCGATTTCGTAATATCTTTTGGCAGCACTGCTTCGTAATTGGGGAATTGCCCTGTAAGCTGCCGAGAAGTCAGCAGTCGCGGCCCAACCCTGAAGAAGAGAGTCGACTCGTCTTTCGCAAAGTCGATGGTCTCGATATCCGAATCAAGCAACGACTTCAGTTCGTCCATCGCCTTCTTGGGGATCAGCGTCTTCATCTCCCCTGAAACACCCTCGAACTTTTCGCTGTTGCGCTCGACATGTGCCAGTCGATGGCCGTCGGTCGCGACCATCGTGATCGACTCCGGCTTCAACACCATCAGGGCCCCGTTCAGCGTGTAGCGTGATTCCTCGCTGGCAATGGCGAATCCCGTCTTCGCAATCATTGACCGCAACACCGCCGCCGGAATCTTGATTGCTCCCGCTGACGGAAACACAGGCAGTCCGGGGAAATTCGACTTCGCCATGCCGACCATCTTCGTATTGGATCGCCCGCATCGAATGCTGACCCAATGATTGTCGAGCAGGCGAATCGTGATATCGGCATCAGGCAACAACTTCACGTAGTCGTAAAGTTTTCGCGCCGGAATCGTACACGCGCCTTCCTTCTTCACCTTAGCGCTGCAGGAAGTCCGCAGACTCAGATCTAGGTCGGTCGCGGTAAGCGAAAGTTTGTCGCCGCTCGCTTCAAACAAATAATTCGAGAGAATGGGAATCGTGGTCTTGCGCTCGACCACTCCCTGCGTGGCAGTCAGTTCGCGAAGAAGTTCAAATTTGCTGACCGTAATTTCCATGGTCGACGTGGCGACGGCAGGAGCGACTTCCACCGGCATATTGATGTCTCCCGACTCTACTTCTGTTAGTTCCTTATATCAAAATCAAAAGCAATAAAACCAGTAGTAACAGTAGGCGCTTCGCAGAAGTGGAAAACCAGTTTATACCCCAACTTCTTCAATCGCTTCCGCCTTCAACTCTCGTGTGGAGAATCGATCCCCGCCCCTGCCAGTCCACCACTAAACCTGGACCCGCCAGCCTATTCTCGTCCCTTTGTCCTACAGTCTCCACAGTAGCTTCACAGTCAGGTCAAGGAAGAGTGGGCTGAAGAGTGGAAAAGACGACGGAAATCAGCGCCTACGCGCCCAGTTGCTCGGTCAATTTATTGAGCAGCCTGTTCAAATCCTTGTCGCCCTTGCGGACCTCTTCAATCTTGAACACGGAATGCAACACCGTAGTGTGATGCTTGCCGCCAAACTGCCGCCCGATCTCGGGCAACGACGCCTCCGTGAGATGCTTCGCCAGGTACATCGCAATCTGACGCGGATAAACAATGGATCGGGAGTTGTTCTTGGCTTTGATTTCCACCAGTCTCAGCCCGAACTGTTCAGCGACTGCCTTCTGTATCGATTCGATGGTCACCTTGCGTGCCTGCGAGTCGATGAAGTTCTTCAAGACCTGCTGCGTGTAAGGGAGAGTGATCTCAGCCCCGATCAGCGACGAGTGCGCCACCAGTCGGATCAACGCGCCTTCCAGTTCGCGAACATTGGAGCGAATGTTCGAAGCAATAAACAATGCCACGTCGGTTGGGATGGTGACGCGCTCCTGCTCCGCCTTCTTCTGCAGGATGGCGACTTTCGTCTCGAGATCCGGCGGCTGGATGTCAGCGATCAATCCCCACTCGAACCGGCTGCGCAATCGATCTTCAAACTCCGCCAGTTCTTTCGGAGGACGATCGCTGGCGATAACAATCTGCTTCATCGATTCGTGCAGCGCGTTGAAAGTATGAAAAAATTCTTCCTGCGTCCGCTCTTTCTGCGCCAGGAACTGGATGTCATCGATCAGCAGCACGTCCATCGTCCGGAACTTGTCCCGGAAACTGATCATCTTGTCATAGCGCAACGAGTTGATCATCTCGTTGGTGAACTTCTCGCTCGAAACGTAGCAGATCGCCGCCTGCGGAGAGCGCCGCTTGATCTCGTGCCCGATGGCCTGCATCAGGTGCGTCTTGCCCATGCCGACGCCGCCATAGAGGAACAACGGGTTATAAGCCTTCGAAGGGCGCTCAGCGACGGCTTGGCACGCGGCATGAGCGAACTGGTTGCCGCTCCCAATCACAAACGCGTCAAACGTGTAGCGCGGATTCAACTGCGCCGCACTATCCCAGTCGAACCTCGCCTGCGAGGGATGCAGTCCCGTCACCGCCTGCGGTCCCATCGTGTTACCAGACCCCGGCATCGACAATCCGCCGTTATGGCGAATCGGTGTGTTCGATGGATCATCCTCGGCCGTGACGAACTTCACGTCCTGATAGCCGAGCTCAAGATTGTCGAGGGCTTCTTGAATCAGGTCCGCATACTTGTCGCCGACGTGGCGAAACTCGGCGGTAGGAATTCGGACAAACAAAATTCCATTGCTGGCATGGCTGTAGCGCGTCGGCTTGAGCCAGGTGTCGTAGGAGTGTCGATTGACTTTCTTCTCCAGTGCGTCGAGAACGCGCACCCAAGGATTCGGGACGATAGCGGAACTAGTGAGGGACATTTTTTATTCTGACTTGAAACGCGCCGGCGAAAAAATACCGGGAATGAAAATTTTAACGCAAAGGAAGCATCCCACGTCTTTCCGAAATTTACGATACGGAAATGAAAAAATAGAAATTAATCTTTCCTCAAGATCAACTTCTTTTTGATGATGAGATTGCTTCAGTTCGTGCGTTTGATTGCAGAGCTGCTTCGGCTTCGAGGTACGGATTATCTTTAGATTAAATTGCGAAATTATTTTCGCGACGAACGGCATACTAGCATAAAAAAACGCCGCGTCGGTGCCATTGTTAGAAAAAAATTCCGCGCCATGCCGCATTCCAAGCGCGATTTCAAGGGGCTGTCAAGTGTCGAGAAACTAACTGCCGCACAAAGTGTGCAAACGAAAAACAAAGAAGAATCTCACGGACTCGCGTCAGGCAGAACGTTGCCTTACGAAACCGGGCGCCGTTCCCGTCTCGCGGTTCCCGTCGATGGATGGCTGCCAGGATAAACGACCACAGATCGCCGCCCGCCTTCGCCATCACTTTCAGTTTTCAAATCTTTTTCTTCTCGCAAAGCGAGGTGTACGATCCGGCGCTCGCGCGAAGACATTGGACCGAAGCGGTACGGTTCGCTCGTGCGCCGCACCTGCTCCGCCGCAACCCGCGCGGCAAGTTGCAATTCGTCGATTCGCAGCGAGCGGAAGTTCTGGCAATCAAACCAGATCTTCTCGTGTTCGCTGCCCTGCAGATGCAGCACCTCGGAGGCCAGCAACTCAAAAGCCCGAAGCAGTTCGCCGCCGCGATCGAGCAAGAGAGAAGAGTCCGGCCCGGCAAACTCCACCAGAATCTCCGGATGTTCCCACTCGCGATTCTGCGCGATCGGCGGGTCAACCGTGATTCTGTACTTTAATTTGAACCCGCCATTCGAAATAACGGCTTGAAGAAATTCACCAATTTGTTTCGCAGCGGCAACTTTGTCAGTGATCGGCATAGGAAAATTCTCAGCTCTTGGCTTTTAGCCATTAGCTTCTAGCTTGTCGCTTCTAAATCGTGTTGCTCACCCCGAGCGCGACGAAGAGCTAAAAGCTAAGAGCTAAAAGCTAAGAGCTAGAAGCTACCAACTACTTCTCCTTCTTCCGCGCCCGCTTCGCCATCATCTCTCGCATCTCGCGCCCAAGCGACGTGCGATTCATGATCGACTGCTGCACGATGCTGATCACCTGTCCTGCGGACCAGTAAAGGCCCAACCCTGCGGGAAGGTTCCAGCTCATAATTCCGAGCATACCCGGCATCATCACATTCATCATCTTCTGCTGCGCCGGATCCATGCCCGCCTGCGGCGTCATGCGCTGCATCAACAGCATGGTCACGATGATTGCGACCGGAAGAATATGATACGGGTCCGGAGCGGAAAGATCATGCACCCACATCCACGGCGCATGCCGCAAATCCATGGCGACGTTCAGCATTCGATAATAGGCAAAAAGAAATGGCATCTGAATCACCAGCGGTAAACATCCTCCCGCCGGATTCACGCCTTCTTTCTTGTAGAGCGCCGAAATCTCCTCGTTCATCTCGGCCTTTTTCGGATCGCGCAGGGTGTATTTCTTGTATTTTTCCTGGATCGCCTTGATCTGCGGCGCCACGCGCTGCATCTTCAGCATCGACTTCATCTGCGAAAGCCGAAGCGGCAGCAACGCCAGGTTAATGATCAACGTCTGCAGCAGAATCGCCCAGCCCCAGTTCCCGATGATGTGGCTATACATCCACTTGAGCCACAGAAATAATGGCCGCGCGATAATTCCCAGCCAGCCAAAATCGATGATCGACCGCAGATCAGGCTCTGCCCCGGTCATCCCGGGCACGCTTACGGCTTCAAGATCAGCCAGTGCCTTCGGACCAACGTAGAGTCTCGCGGCCGTAGGACCGTGGGGATTGCCAACCGCCGCACCCAGCACGTCGATCTTGTCCAGTTGCTTGTTGTTGGGATCGGAGGCGTTGTGCGGAATCTCGATCATGTTCCGCAGCGTGACAATCGCCGAAGATTGCGGAGACTGCGGCAAAAAGACTGCCGCAAAATACTGGTCGCAGATGCCTGCCCAGCTGAATGGTCCCGGCAGCGTCGCGTTGCCGCTGATCTTTTTGATCGCTAACCTTTCAACCTTGTCGTCGTATTGATAAATGACTTGACCCGTAGCGTACTGCACGCCGGTTGAGTCAGATCCAAAGCCCGAAGGCCACATGGGAAACGCAGTGACCTGGCTTCCACCCTGCTTTACCGAAGTGTTGACCTCGACCACGTAGCTGTCGCGATCAAACTTGAAACTCTTCTCGGCAGAGATCTGGCCGTCGCTATACGTAAACTTGATTTCGCCCGGCGCGGTAAGCGAACTCCCCTCGGAAACAAAAAGCGCCGAGTTGATCTTGTTCCGCAGAGCTTCGTCGTAGGTAAAAATCGACAGCGGATAGCCGAATTTCTCGGAAGCCGCCGAGTTCACCAGCTCAAGCTGCCCGCCCTTATCGTCGGTAAACTTCTTCAATGCCCACGACTTGACCCTGCCCCCGCGATTGGTGAAAACAATGTGGTACACGCTGTTGTCGACGACTGTTTCCGCCTCGCTAGCCGCCTGCTTGTGCGCCGAAGTGGTGCTGGAAGAAGTGCTCGCTGAAGCGGCAGAAGAAGTGACCTCTTCGCTGGGCGCAGTTCGCGCCGGCGTGTCAGTGGCTGAAGGAGTCGACGGCTGATTCTGCGCCGCCTGCTGCGTAGCTTCAGGTTTTGTTGCCGGAGGCTGCGGCCCATACTTCTTCAACAGTGGCTGAAAAAGCATGATCACAAGAAACGTAAGCGCAAACACCATCAGCAGCTTGCGCTCCATGCCGGGCTCTTGTTGAGGATTTTTGTATTCAGCCAATCAGTAGCTCATCATTTCTAGTTCTAGTCGGTGATGGTCAGGGAATCGCCTGGATTAAGTCAGTTATTGTCGATCTATCGCAGAACGCATCGCAGAACGCCAAACGCTTCGTGTCGCCGCATCACATGGCCGAAGACCGAGCCGCGGAACTCTTGCAATCATTGTCGCCCGGGCGCGTCACCGCGTCCAAGCCGCCAGCAGCGAAAGGGTGACACCGCAACAACCTCCACCCCGCCATCATGCCACCGCGCAAAGCGCCATACCGTTCCACAGCTTCCATCGCGTACTCGGAACAGCTCGGCACAAATCGGCACGACGGCCGGAGCGACGGAGAAATCCACCGCTTATAACCTTGCAACATCCAGAGCACAATCTTTTTCATTTCTGCACAATCTTTTTCTCGACAACTTCCAGCTTTTTCGCGACCACTTCCAGGGCCCGTCCGACTTCACTCACCACGACCGAGAACTCCGCCGTCAGCACCGTTTTTTTTGGATTGATGACGATATCGACAGCCGCCACTCCATCCAAAATACCTCGTTGCCGCCTCACCGCTTCCCGCAGTCGCCGCTTGATCCGGTTGCGCTGCACCGCGCCACCCAGCACGCGCCCGACAGTGAATCCAACTCGCGAACCCAATCCCGAAAGAGAACCACGCTCCAACGAAGGACCAACCACCGCCGAAGGACGAACTACCGTCGGCCGATCCGCACGCAACAAATAAAACACGGTCATGAGCGACGAAAAGTGCCGCCGCCCCTGCTTGTATACGCGCTCGAAGTCAGAATGTTTCAGCAGGCGAGCCGCACGCGGAAAAGTTCCACCCACGTGCGCCGCCGTCTCGACTCCACTCCGCTTCGGAGCGTCGGCGCTCACCCGCTTATGATCTTGCACAATGATAAATAAAGTTGTTGATAACGTTGCAGTCGATAACGTTGTGAATAGTGACGTTAATACTAAAAACGACGGCCTTTGCCGCCCGTTGCGGGGAACTAATCGCGGAAGCCCGGTGCTACGGATACACGCTTACGCCCCTTGGCCCGGCGGCGCGAAAGCACGGCAGCTCCACTCTTTGTCTTCATGCGAGTGCGGAACCCATGCTTCTTCGAGCGCTTGCGTTTGTTAGGTTGAAATGTACGTTTCGGCATCGAAAATCCTTGCTCCTGATTGAAACAGCCTTACCTGAGACGAACCGTAAGTATAAATGACACAGAGCAGATGCGGCAAACGCTCTGGCTAGCTCGAGAATTCTTGCATTTTTGGACGTTGCGCTTGATGGCCAAGGTTTGGATGGCTGTGAAAAATTCAAGAGACGACGGGAGTCCGGAAGGACACGAGTTGATCCACAATGAGACTTCGTCAGTCCACGAGCAGATGTAGAGTTATTGAGGACGAACCGTGCCTGTGCCGGCTTATCGCCTATACATAGACGAGGTTGGAAACTCGGATCTGGAAAGCTCCGGCGACCCGAATCATCGATTTCTGAGTCTTACTGGCGTCGTTCTGGAACTGTCTTATGTAGCAGACGTTGTCTACAAGCAAATCGAAGATCTGAAGAAGCAATTTATCGGGGCTCATCCCGACGAACCAGTAATTCTGCATCGGAAGGAAATGGTTAACGCAGTTGGACCCTTTTCCTTCCTCGCCGTCCCCAGCATCAAGCTGCAGTTTGATGATCGTTTGCTACGGCTGCTTTCTGAGTGGGAGTACACAGTGATCACGGTTTGTCTCGACAAGAAGGCGCACAAAGAAACATATTCCACCTGGCGTTACGACCCTTACCACTACTGCCTGGCCGTTTTACTCGAGCGCTATGTCCATCTTCTCGATCGGAGGCAGGCCCGCGGAGACGTCATGGCGGAGTCTCGTGGAGGCAAGGAAGACCTTCGGCTCAAGAAATCTTTTGAAAAGCTATACGAGAACGGCACGCAATTCGTTGAGGCTCAGCAGTTCAAGAAAGGTTTGACCAGCGGCCAGCTCAAGGTGAAGCCTAAAGCGAATAACATCTCTGGACTTCAGATAGCTGACCTATTGGCACACCCAAGTCGCAACGAGATTCTGAATGAGCGCGGCCTTTTGAACCGCGAACTGGCCCCATTTGCGAGGCGCGTGATTGAAATCCTGCAAAGGAAATACGATCAGAGAGGAGCACGTTTGTTCGGAAAAAAATTCCTGTAAATAATAAAAGGCCCTTGCGGGCCCGATGGCATCCGCCATCCACCTCCGGATAACCGGATTAATCTCATCATAAGAGATTCGACGTTTCGTTACAAGCGTTGAACCCATGAATCTCGATGACCCAATTGTCGGGCGGGTGGCCACCATCTGAAGCGGAATAAAGTCACCGCGTTCTTATCTCTGACTCAACCTTCGCACAAAAAAACTGGGGTCGCCCTATATCGCTTGAAGGTCGATTCGGGACAGCCTTTTCAATCTCGCGTTGAGATCCCACGGTTAGTTTCCTACCGTCTCCGCCGATGCCGCTCGCCCCCACCCAACCCGCCCAGATCAATCACAACCGCAACAACCAGAATGATCAAGTTGACGCCCGCCACACGCTGCCCGTTATTCGTCATCCAGGCATAAGCCAGCGTCGTCAAAGGTAAGAACAGAAACCCGAGCAGCGGAATAAGTAGCCCGTGGTACGCGCGCTGCAAATAGGTCGTGAGAAAGAACAGGAGCGCAAGCGTGATCCGGGGAAACGCGAGAAAGACAATCAGGAATAGGCAGCCCACGAAATTCTCCTGGCGCATCGTACCGCTTTTCACGCATTTGGCACAACGAGTTCGCCAGCGCTGGCGATCAATCGGGCCTGCGGCTGCGACAGCTTTACTCTCGCCAAATTGCAGTTGCACTGTCTGACGCGAAAGTCCTCCGCCCCGGCGACCTACCCTTCTAGCTACAATGTCCAAGTCTCCGGTAGGCCCGTCTTCGCCGACCTGTGGATCTCATCGCCCATGAATCTCGATGACACGATTGTCGCCATAGCCACTCCACCCGGTCGCGGTGGAATCGGCGTTGTCCGCCTCGCCGGCCCGGAAGCAAAAGCCATAGCCCAACCGATGCTGAGCCTGACTCGCGATATGCAACCCGGACGAGCCATCCACTGCGACCTGATCGATCCACCGGCCAAGTGTAGAGCGGGCGCTCCCGCCCGCTCCGTCGAAAGCGGCACCGCCTCATCGGGGAAAGAAAACGCCGACACAACCACCGCCGCCACAGAAGACGAAACCACAGAAAACGCCCAGCCCACCAGCGCCCGCATCGACGAAGTCGTAGTCACCTACTTCGCCAAGCCCCACTCCTACACCACCGACGACATCGTAGAAATCTCCGCCCACGGATCGCCCGTAGTCCTACGCCACATCGTAGAACTCTGTCTCGCCCGTGGCGCGCGCCTCGCCGAGCCCGGAGAATTCACCATGCGCGCCTTCCTCAACGGACGCCTCGATCTCACCCAGGCTGAAGCCGTCCGCGACCTGATCGATTCGCAAACTCTGTTTCAGGCAAAAGTCGCCGCGCAGCAACTCGAAGGCGCGCTCTCCAATCGGCTTAAGCCGATCAAGAAAAAGTTGATCGACCTGATCGCCCTGCTCGAAGCCGGAATCGACTTCGCCGAAGACGATATCTCCGTCGCACCCGACGCAACCATTCTGCAGCGCATCGCCGAACTGAAAACGCCGCTCGAGCAGTTAGCCTCAAGCTTCAAGTTTGGCAAGCTCATCCATCAAGGCATAACCCTAGCCATCGTCGGACGCCCCAACGTCGGCAAATCAAGCCTCTTCAACCGCCTCGTGGAGCGCGAGCGCGCCATCGTCACCGCCCAGCCCGGCACTACCCGCGACCTGGTCAGCGAAACCGTAGCCATCGGAGGAATTCCCGTCGAGCTAGTCGACACCGCCGGAATCCGCAAAGCGATCGACGAAGCCGAAAACATTGGCATCAAGAAATCGATGGAAGCGTTAGCCGACGCCGACCTTGTCCTGATCGTCCTGGATCACGCCGATCCCGAAAACGCGGAAGACAAAGAACTGCTAAAGCAAGTAGCCGGACGCCCCGCCCTGATAGTAGAAAACAAATCCGACCTTGCCGTTGGTGAAGGCACGTGGAGGGACGGGCGCCCCGCCCGTCCAAGCCTTGCGCAGCAAGGCATGCTCTCCTCGCCACCATCCCACATCCCACGCATCTCCACCTCCGCTCTCACGGGCGATGGAATCGAAGCCCTCCGCCAAGCCATCCTGAATGAAATCGGCGGCGTGAATAGCTCGCAGATGGAATCCGGCTACCTGACCAGCGTTCGCCACCAAAAACTGGTCAGCGACTCTCTAGCCGCCCTCAATGCAGCTGAACACGCGGTAGCAGGCAAAGTCCCGCACGAGATGCTGCTACTAGACCTCTACGCAGTACTCCGCCCCCTGGACGAAATCACCGGCGCAACCACCACCGACGACATCCTCAACCTGATCTTTGGAACATTCTGTATTGGAAAATGAAGTTAGATCCTTACGATGCACCGAACTAAGTAGGACCGGTCGCGCCAGATTCTATTTTGAGATTTCGCGAATATTGCATCCCGTTGACTTCCGAAACTTAGGCTGCTTCTCTTTACAGATTTCTTAGCTTTTTGTGGAGAACCTCTTACCCTGCGCCAGAAACTCGGCGACCTTGGGATAGGTTCTCAAGGAGCGCCGATCTTCCCCCCAACCACATCAGCAAAATTAGACGCCTGAAGGCGCTCCCGAAATCTTTCAATCACGGTGTCGCGGGTTTCTCGAATTGCTGCTGCTTGCGCATCAAGTTTGTCCAGTACGGCTGACGGATTTAAGTAATACTGATGAACAAGAAAGTCGTCAGGAGACATGCGGTCAATCTCATATTGCGCTAAACATTCCGGCGGAAAATCTCTTCGATTCAATGTCAAGATCGCATCTGCTTTACCTCTGATGGCTGCTGCCAAAACATGTCGATCGTTCGAATCAGGAATACATAGCAGGCCTTCTGCGAGACCAGCAGGAATCGCAACCATAGCTTCTGGAAACGCAGTCCTCATTGCCTCTAAGCGCCTGCTCACTTGCTTGTCATTCAATTGCAAATCGCGCTCTAAAACAGAACCGACCTCTTGAAGAATCGGGTCGCTCCAAAGAGGCCGGTACATTGCAGGTTCTTCGGCCATGCGCAAAAGCGTTTCGCACAATGGCATCGGAACTAATACGCATGCGTCAAGCACAACCGTGTATTCATTGTCCGGCGTCAGGATCATTTAGTATTTTGTCGTAAATCCCTTCGTCGTATTCGGCGCGTGCTAGGTCATCGAGGACCTTTCTGCGTGCCGCATCTCGCTTAGCTTTATAGCCCAAAACGTCTCGGGCATAGATGCGACGATGCGTTCCGACCTTGATGAATGGTATCTCGCTTTTCGTGAGCAAATTCACAAAAAACTGGCGCGACATGCCCAGCATTTTGCTTGCCTCCATAGTTGTCAGCAATGCATTGTTTTGCAAAATGGTTACAGATGAGCCAGACGTCAAGTCGGCAAGCAATTGACAAAGGAAAGAATAAACATTGTTGGGGAGAACCTGAGTTTTTCCGTCGGGCCCCACCAATTTCGCTGATGCTTTTTGTAGCCTCCGATAAATTTCGTCGATATCTCGTTGGTCTCGTTGTGAAATGGCAACCGGGATTGAGTCCATTTCTTTGGTTGTGGTCACGTCAGTCTCCTCCTTTTCACTGCGGGCGGTTGTTCTCGCCAGCTCTTTTTGCACTCCCCACCCAAACCGTGGCACACTACTTAGACGCTACAAACACCACAAACGTCACAAATATAGATCCTCTTCGCACATAACGCAATACTCACTCGTGATTGTCTGTAAACCATTGACAATACTGAAGATAGATGGACCACGAGGCCTGTGGTGCCCCCGCAGCGACCGCTCCTTTTATGTTTCGCACGGTCCGATTTTTGTTTTCCGGATTGGCGGAACTATCGCAGCGGAAGGTCATTTAGCCGGTCAAGGGCCCAACAATCGCACTAGCAAGAGGGAATACAGCTAGCAGTGAGCAGGGAAGGTTGGATTGGAGCCCCTTAGGCGAGGGCCTTTTCAGGAGCGGCAGAGTTCACAATGATTGGAGCAGTTTGAGTCTGAGCGGCCGCGTCCAGCGGAGCCGAGAGCCACTTCTGGACTTCCGGCAGCGCATTGCGCATGGCAATTTCTCCAACTTTGACCAACTGGCCGGCGCGCTTGAAGTCCGCATAGTCAAATCCGGCCACGTCCGGCTCAATCACTATATCCGCCGCCGATCTCCAAACTGAACTCATCATGTCTTGCGCGATGGCGAACGATTGTCCGACAACATCGAGCATGTGCCGCGGGGCGGTCGACTTCGACCACTGTCCCTTGAGATGAACGCCAATCACGCGCTCCGCCCCCATCGCGCGTACGGGGCGAGTGGGCACCGGATGCGAAAGCATGCCGTCCACCATCCACTTGCCGTCGATCTCGACCGGTAAAAACATCCCCGGGTAAGCGCAACTAGCGCGGACCGGATCGATGACCGAGCCCGTAGTGAAAACCGCCGCGGCACCCGTATTGAAGTCAGTCGCTGTTACGCCCAGCGGAATCTGCAGCTCCTCAAAAGTGTGCGCCTTCAGAATGCGCTGCAAAAACGCCGTCATGCGATCGTTGTTGGCGAATCCGTAGCGGGAGATAGTCCAGCGGGCAAATGAGGTGAAGCGAACTGTTTCTGCCAGCTCTTCCAGGTCAGCAATGCTGATTCCGCTGCAGTACGCGGCACCCATGATCGAGCCCACACTCGTGCCTGCGATCATGCTGACTGGAATGCCTTCTTCTTCGAGGACCTTCAGAACTCCAATATGAGCGATACCGCGTGCGAAGCCGCCGCCGAGGGCGATGCCAATCTTAGGGGCAACAAAAGGTTGGATCGGAGCGGATAGCCTGGAAAGCTCACGCCCGAATGCCTGTACGGATCGGATGACCTTTCCCAGACTCTTCATCGGAACCCCGCGTCCCTGGCCTGCTTTGAGCTGCAGACCTTTACTTCAATTATTAAGATGCCAGAAAACGTCCGAGGGCTGTAGTCCACCTTCGTGCCGGTGAGGGTTACAAAGGATTGCAGGAGAAGTTACCAATGACCTATAGAAGCTCAAAAAGCGCCAGAAACGCAAAAGGCCTAAACCACAGGGTACACAGAGGAACACGGGGGAACTTGTGTGCTTTCCCCAGTGTTCCTCTGTGTACCCTGTGGTTAACGCTTTTGAAGTTCGGTTGACCCGGAGATTCGTCCCAACCCTAAAAGGGATTCAGCTTCCCAACGCCCTTTTTCTTCTTTTTCTTGCTCGAAGAGATGTCCGCCATCTCTTCATCTTTGTCTTTGCTGGAGGCTTTGGTGGAGGCGGAATTCAAAGCTGTCCCGCCGTTATCGAGCTGATTGCTCTGCTGCAGCGGAGGCAGCGCGTTAGGATCGGCCGCCTCAACGTTCGGCTTCAATTCGTTCGGATCGGCCGGAGTCGGCTTCAATTCAGCCGCCGCCGCCGCCGGATCAGGCGCCGCCCCAGGCTGCCCAGGAACCGTAGCGACCGCAGGGTCAGCAACCGCCGCCGGGGCATCGGAGCGCGGAGGCTCCTGGCTTGCCCCTGTCTCGCCGTTTGTCGTTTCCACGCCAACGGTGTTATCGCCCCCTCCGCCTGCCGACCGACTCACCCGCTTTACCACGTCGGTGGCCGTGACTGGAGCCGGATCAATGAGAGTCGGATCTCCCATGTGCGAAGCCTTGGCCACGTCCGGATGTTTTTCAAAATTACCGAGCATGCTCGAGATTGCGCTTGCAGGTTGCCGGCTGGCAATTTCTTTCTTGTTCTGCTCGAGCATGGCGCGAGTCGGGCGCGGCACCGGCTGTTTCAGGGCCACCAGCCTGTCTTTCGCGTCGACCGCACGGTCCATCGCCGGATAGCGCGTGATGACCTTTCCGTACGTCTCGGAAGCGTCTTTCATCAAGCCATCAATCATCTTGCTCTTGGTGACTTCGTTCATGCGCCCGTTCTTGCGGACAAGATCGACCTCGCCCTCGTACGCCTGACCCAGTAAAAACAAAGCCTGATCGGCACCGCTGTAAAGCGGATAGCGATCGGCCAGCGTCTTCAGCCGCGCAATCGCCGCCGGATAAGCCAGCTTCAAGTAGTAAAAGCGGCCAATCTGAAATTCGCGTTCCGCCAGAACTTCCTGCACTTCTCGCAGCCGCTGCTTCGCCTGCGGCACCAATTTGCTGTCGGGATACTCCTGAATCAATGCCCGATATTCTTCTTCAGCGCGCTTGGCGTGCGTGTAGTCGCGATCCGCTTTTTCCATTTCCTGATAATGAATGTTCGCAACCTTCAGCTGCGCTTCCGCCGCCTCGGGCATGTTGGGGAAGAAGGTACGAAAATCCTTATATTCAATCTCAGCCTGCTGCATCGCGGTCGTCCCGCCTTCGGCGTACCAGGAATCCGCAACCGCCAGTTTGGCGCGCGCAATAAACTCCGAGTCCGGATAGGTGTTGATGAGGGTCTGTAGGGTGATGCGCGCGACGTCGAAGCGATTGTGCTTCATCGCGTCCATGGAGCGATCAAACAGCACCTTGTCCGGCTGTTTCGACCCAACATTCGCCAGTGGATTGACCGACTTTTTATTAGTGCAAGCGACCGTCAACGTGAGAAGCGCCGCAAGAATCAGGAATTTAAAATTACGTTGCATAGTTAATGAGACCTCGTGAATCCAGCGTTTTCAGCGATCGGCTCTTAGCCATTAGCCATTGGCTTTTAGCTGAGAGCCAAAGGCTAATAGCTGGAGGCTGCCTTCACACCTTCTGCAAACTCGCGCTCTTCGCCGCATCCAGCAGCGCCGCCGCATTCGCCTTGGCATCGCCTTTGCCAAAAACCGCGTTCCCGGCGACCAGAATTTCAGCTCCGGCCCGAACCACTTCGGCTACCGTGTCCAGGCCAATGCCTCCGTCGACTTCCAGCCGGAATTTATAGCCGCGCTGCGCCCTCATCTCCGCCAGCCGCCGCAACTTGTGCAGGCTAGCCGGAATAAACTTCTGCCCGCCAAATCCCGGATTCACGCTCATCACCAGCACATAATCGACAACGTCGAGCACCTCGCTCAACGCCTCAACCGGAGTCGCAGGATTGATCACCACTCCCGCCAGGCAGTCGTGGCTCTTGATCAGCTGAAGCGTCCGGTTCAAATGCCGGCAAGCTTCCTGGTGCACCGAAATCCAGTCCGCTCCCGCTTCCGCAAATTCAGCAATAAACTGATCGGGATTCTCTATCATCAGATGGCAGTCAAGAGGGAGTTGGGTTGCCCGCCGCAGAGATTTCACGACCGGAGGCCCGATCGTCAGGTTGGGCACAAAATGCCCATCCATGATGTCAACGTGAATCACGCTGCCGCCGCCCGCCGCAGCCTGCTCTACCTGCTCCGCCAAATGGGCGAAGTCCGCCGAAAGTATGGAGGGTGCAAGTTCAATCAAAACAGGGTCCAGGGAGTCTAGGGTCAGCCTGTGGAAAGTCTAGCACGTGTAGGGCGGACACTCTTGTCCGCCGCCGTTGGTGTTGCAGTTGCTTTTGCAGTTGCAGTTGCACTTGCAGTTGCAGTTGCACTTGCACTTGGCGTTGCTGCCGTTTTTATTTTGCGGTCGAAGTTGATCTTGGTTTTGCTCTTCGCGCGGCCGCTTTTCTTGTCTTCAGCGTTTCCGTCGGCGTGCTCCCCTCAAAGCCCGATCAGCTCCCAAAGCGGACAGGAGTGTCCGCTCTACACGTCTCGTTTCGAAAAGCGATCTTCATCCAGATCGACCGCAGCCGCAACCGCCACCTTGCGCGCCTTCTTCACTTCGTCAGCCATGGCGAACTTTAGCTTCTCAATCCCCTCGCCCGTCACCGCCGATATCGGATACAACTTCAACTTCCGCCGAGTAGCCCACTGCTTCAGCTTCTTCAACTTCTCCGGATTCGCCACATCGATCTTCGAAGCGACAATAAGAGTAGGCTTCTTCTCCAGCTCAGCGCCAAAACTCTCCAGCTCCCCGCGAATCACGTCGACGTCCTGAATCACATCCGTCCGCCCGCTGCTATCCGACACATCCACTATATGCACCAGCAGGCGCGTGCGCTCAATATGCCGCAAAAACTGCGTCCCGAGGCCCGCCCCCGTATGTGCGCCCTCAATTAGCCCGGGAATATCGGCGACCACAAAGCTCTCTTCTTTTCCTGAATCACCCACCAGCACCACGCCAAGATTGGGCTCGAGCGTAGTAAACGGATAATCCGCCACCTTCGGCCGCGCCGCCGAAATGCGCGAAATCAGAGTCGACTTGCCAACATTCGGATAGCCCACCAGCCCCACATCCGCGAGCAGCTTCAGCTCCAGCCGAAAATTTCGATCTTCGCCGGAGCGCCCCTCCTCATGCTCACGTGGAGCCTGATGCGTCGACGTCGCAAATTGCGCATTGCCGCGCCCGCCCCGCCCTCCACGAGCAATCACGACCTTCTCATTCACATGCGAAAAATCATGGACTATCGTGTCCGTATCTTCGTCGTAAACGACCGTTCCCACCGGAACCTTCAGCACGATGCTCTCGCCGTCACGCCCCGTCTTCTTATCGCCTTCGCCGTGCCGCCCGCGCTCCGCCTTGTATTCCGGATTAAACCGAAAATGCACCAGCGTATTGTGGCTCTCGCTCGATTCCATCCACACACTGCCGCCGCTCCCGCCGTCTCCACCCGAAGGCCCGCCCCGCGGAACAAACTTCTCCCGCCGGAACGCCATGCACCCATTGCCGCCGTCCCCCGCCTTCACCCGAATTTTTGCCTCATCAATAAACATAACTTCCCATTGGATGATGATCGTGTAGGGCGGACACTCCTGTCCGCCCCAAGCCAGCAAATAAACACGAGCAAAGAAGCAAACGAAAAGCCTCGGCCAGAAGCCAAGGCTGATGCCGTGCCAGTCCCTAAAAGGGTTCGTGGTGTAGCCATCTTCGGCATCGCTGAAGCGATGCCCTGATACAAAGCAACTACGGAGAGATCAGCGAATAGCGACGACTATCGAATGGCGAACAACGAACGGTGAACGCCGAAAAGCGCGAACGCCAAACTACTCCGCCGCGATCGCTTCCGGCTCAACCATCACAAACTTGCCCATCGAGCCCTTATCCAGGAACTTGATGCGTCCCGTGATCTTGGCAAAAAGCGTGTCGTCTTTACCGCGCCCGACGTTCAGCCCCGGCTTAACGCGCGTCCCGCGCTGACGAACAATAATCGTCCCACCCGGAACCAACTGCCCGCCGAAAGCCTTGAACCCAAGCCGCTGCGCGTTAGAATCGCGCCCGTTTCGTGAAGTACCCTGTCCTTTTTTATGCGCCATAAATCAGTTCCAATTCCGTAGGCAAGTTGCCAAAATTCGATCTCACTCAACCCAAACAAAAACTGTCATCCTGAGCGAAGCCAAGCCAAGAGCGAAGCGACTGGCTAGGCGAGTCGAAAGACCTCATGTTCCCCCAGCCACCGCAGGGAGTTCTCACCATGCCCCACCCTACTTGCGCTTCTTCTTCCCCGCCGCCTTCTTCTTAGTCGTCTTCTTGGCGTGCGGATGCGCCACATGCTTCTTCACGGCCTTCTTGCCCGGGCGCTTCGACCGCTTCACTTCATCGTGCGCCACGTGCTCCGCACCCTCAGGAGCCTTGCGAACCTTCTTCTCTTTCTTCTCAAGCGCAGGAGCCTTAAACGACTGCCCGCCGAAAGCAATCTCGGTAATCCTCACCGCGCTGTAATTCTGCCGATGCCCGCGCAGTTTCTTGTACTGCTTCTTGCGCTTGTAATGGAACACGAGAATTTTATTGCCGCGTCCTTGCTCAACGACTTCGCCGTGCACGAGCGCGCCCTCTCCCGCCGGGCCTACTTTCCCCGCCTCCGCCGAAACCGCCAGGATGTCGCCAAACTCGACCTTGCCATCCTTATCTTCCTGCGTTTCCATCCGGATCACATCACCCGGCGCGACTCGGTACTGCTTACCACCCGCGCGGATCACCGCGTACATAGATTCTCCTAATACTTCAGTATGTCCATCAATATTGCGTGTGGGGACGGGCGCCCTCGCCCGTCCAACCGAGCGCAGCTCGGAAGAAACAAACTTGTGCTTGCTATTTTTTTCCGCAACGGCTTGTGACCGGAAACGCGGCGCGGCCCCAGAACGTGGCCCGCAAGTACTGGCAAACTCAATTAGTCTATCGTGCGTTGTGGAAATCGGTCAAACGAAAGTCAAGCGCGTCATGGTGCGCCCAACCGTAGCGCCGGCATCTTGCCGGCTGTCCTGAGGGCGTCTCGCCCTCAGTGTAGGGAGCCGAAGCAAAACGGCGGGCGAGGACGCCCACCGGACAGCCGCCGGGACGGCGGCGCTACGAAAAGCGGAGCGGCACGGCTTTAGACTACTTTCTTCGAGTCCAGCAGAATCGTCACCGGCCCGTCGTTGACCAGTTCGACCTGCATATCAGCCTGAAACTGCCCCGTCTCGCAGCGAAGGCCGCCAGCCCGAACCTTCTCGACAAAGTATTCGTAAAGCTCGCGCGCTTTGTCCGGAGCGGCAGCCGCGTCGAACGATGGCCGTTTGCCGCGCCGCGTGTCTCCATACAAAGTGAATTGCGAAACCACCAGCAGGGAGCCACCCACCTCGGCGACCGCAAGATTCATCTTGCCGCCGTCGTCGTCAAAGATGCGCAGGCCAACAATCTTCCCGACCAGATACTCAGCATCAGCCCGCGAATCTTCCGCTCCCACTCCAAGCAGCACAAGCAAGCCGGCGCCAATCTCGCCAACGATCTCGCCGACGGCTTCTTCATTGACCGTCACACGATCGACAGTTACCCGCGCGCGGCTCACGCGCTGCACCACGGCGCGCATCTACCGGTGCGCCTCGCCCATCAGCGACTCCTGCCCCGCCATCGCCTGCCACCGCCCATCGCGATAGGTAAAGACGTCGGTGAATCGCACCCGAGCCACCACTTTGCCGGAAGCATCCGTCAACGTAGCCAGCCCGCGCGTGAATCCGAGATTTCCCGCGACATGCGCTCGCAGCTCCGAGAGTTGGTTCGCCCCTGGCTTCTTCGTCGGAATCTTATCGAGCGTCTCTTTCCGCGTGTGCAGCGAACCGTCGACATCGGCATCTTCAAATTCCGTAGCCAGCAAACAGCCGACCGCCTCCGCATCTTTGCGATTGAGCGCGGCAGCCCATCGCTGCTCCTGCTCGATGAGCACGGCCTCAGTTCTAGCCTGATTCTTAGGACACTCCGCAGCGGACGCGACCAGCGTCATCGCCATAACCACAGCAAACACCATTGAATTTTTCACCGCCCGATGTTGCCACGACCGAAAGAAGTCGGCAAGTGTTGTGTCTACCGTGTCTGGACTCGCTGTTTTCATTGACCGCCTTCCCGGAGCAGTCCTACAATCCAGTTTCCCCGCAACAATTTTCCTTGGGAGTTCACGCATGCCACTAATTTTGAAACGGTTCTTCATCTGTCTAGCGGCCCTGACCTCCACGCTAGCGGCAATCGCTCAAACTCCGCCGCCGCGCCAGGACGTTCCGACTAAAACCGACGTCGTGATCAAAAACGCAACCGTCATGACCGTGACCCACGGCACCATCAAGAATGGTTCCGTCTACATCAAAGACGGCAAAATTTCCGCCGTTGGAGAATCCGTCAACGCCCCATCCAGCGCCACCGTCATCGACGCCCAGGGAAAGTACCTCACCCCCGGCATCGTCGACGCGCACTCCCACATCGCGCTCGATGATGACGTGAACGAAGCAACCAGCCCCGTCACCCCGCAGATGATGATGAAAGACGCCTTCGACTATCAAGACAAGGCCATCTATCGCGCCCTCGCCGGAGGCGTCACAACTTCGCTCCTCCTCCACGGTTCCGCCAACATGATCGGCGGCCAAGCCGTCGTTATCAAGCACAAGTACGGAGACTCCCGCGACGCTCTCCTTTTCCCGAACGCTCCGCGATCAATCAAATTCGCCAGCGGAGAGAATCCAAAGCGCGTCTACGGCGGACGCGAGCAACTACCTTCAACCCGCATGGGAAATTTTGCAGTGCAACGCGATGCGCTGGTCCAGGCTCAGGACTACATGCGCGAGTGGGATGGCTACAACCAGAAAGTGAAACGCGGGGATAAAGACGCGGCGCCCCCTAAGCACGACCTCAAGCTCGAAGCCCTGGCCGACGTCCTTCGCGGAAAAGTCATGGTGCAGATCCACTGCTACCGCGCCGACGAAATGCTCACCGAAATAGCCATGGCAAAAGAGTTCGGCTACAACCTGCGCGCCTTTCATCACGCGCTTGAGGCCTACAAAGTCGCCGATCAGCTCGCCGCCAACAACGTCGGCATCGCGACCTTCGCCGACTGGTGGGGCTTTAAGCAAGAAGCGTGGGATGCGATTCCGTGGAACGCTGTTATGGCCCTGAGAAAAGGAGTAAAAGTCGCAATCAAGAGCGACTCCGAAGACTACACGCGCCGCCTCAATCAGGAAGCCGCTAAATCGATCCGCTACGGTGGCGCAACCGAAGATGAGGCACTGAAGATGATTACGCTGAACCCGGCATGGATCATCGGCGTCGACGATCGCGTCGGCTCCATCGACACCGGCAAAGACGCCGACCTGATTCTGTGGGACGGCTATCCGCTATCAACCTACGGCGTCCCCGAAAAAGTATTGATCGACGGAGAGGTCTATTTCGACCGCTCCCTCCCCGGCTTGGGCACAACGCACTATAAGGAGGGAGAATGACACAACTCTCAGCCATCAGCTCTCAGCCGTCAGTTAAAGCGCAAGTGTGGAGAGGAAATGCCGTGTCGAGAGATAATGAAGTGAAGAGAGATAAGCAAGTGTGGAGCGGACACTCCTGTCCGCGGCCTTTGATCTTGCCCTTGGTGTTGGTGTCGATTCTGGTCGCGATGATAACGACCCCATCCTCAGCCCAAACCGACGCCCAGGCTCAGGACAAAGCCATAGCCCTGAAAGGCGGCAAGCTCCTAACCATCACCCACGGAACCATCGAAAACGGCATCATCGTAATGCAAGCCGGAAAGATCACAGCCGTCGGCCCATCCAACTCAGTCACCATTCCAATCGGCGCGCAAGAAGTTGATGCCACCGGAATGACCATCTACCCCGGCCTGATCGATTCCGAAACCAACCTCGGCCTGACCGAGATCTCGCAAGAGCAGTCGACCAACGATCTCGTCGAACTGAGCGACGAGATCATGCCGCACATGCACACTGCCGACGCCTTCCACGCCGAGTCAGCTCTGATCCCGGTCGCGCGCCTGAACGGAATCACCAACGCCATCGTCGCGCCCACCAGCGAAGACACACTTCCCGGCCAGGATTCATTCATTCAACTCGACGGTAAGAGTGCGACCGAAATGCTCCTCATCCGCGACAACGCCATGCCGCTCAACTTTACTGGAGACGAACGGCGCAACAAAGGCGGCTTCGACAAACAAAAGTTTCCATCCACCCGCATGGGTCTGGCCGCGCAACTGCGACAAGCGTTTATCGATGCGCAAGATTACAAGTCGAAGTGGGACGCCTACAATCGCAAGAAAAACGACACAGCCGAGAACCAGGCCCAGCCCGGGAACAAAAATCAGAAAGGGGCCCGAGCACAAAATAAAGAACCAAAAAAAGAAGAGAAGAAAGGCGACGCGACGCCTCCAAAGCGCGATTTAAAATTGGAAGCGCTGGTTCCATACCTGGAAGGCAAAAAGACAATTGTGCTCGCCGCGGAAAGTCCCAGCGACCTTCAAACTGCTGTGAGCCTCGCGAACGAATTCAAACTGAAATTCGTGCTGAATCACATCAGCCACTCACAGCCCGTTCTCGACTACGTCGCGACGCTGAAAGTCCCGGTCATCGTCGGCCCGATCTACGAAGCTCCAAAAGAAGGTGAACGCTACGACGCGGTCTACAGCCTGCCCGCGCAACTGCAGAAGCGCGGAGTGAAAATCATCTTTGCTTCATACTCCGGCCACAACGTCCGCAACCTGCCGGATGCCGCCGGATTCGCGACCGCTTTTGGCCTCCCTTACGACGAAGCCCTGAAAGCCATCACCCTCAACCCCGCCGAAGTCTGGGGAGTAGCCGATCAACTAGGCTCACTAGACGTAGGGAAAACCGCAAACGTAGTTATGGCGAACGGCGATCCGCTGGATATCAAGACCGATGTAAAGCAGGTCTACATTCAAGGAAAGGCCATTCCGATGACCAGCCGGCAAACCCAGCTGCGAGACGAATACTCAAAATAAAAATGAATTAAACCATTCACCACAGGGTACACAGAGGAGCACAGGGTAAGGCAAAGACGAGTGCCGCGAAAAGTTCAAAGACGAAAGCAAAGAAGAAAGAAGAAAGCAAAGAAGAAAAAAAGAATGCAAAGAAGAAAAAAGAATGCAAACAAGAAAGAAAAATGCAAAGTTTTCCCCCGTGTTCCTCCGTGTACCCTGTGGTAAATCGCACTCCCACACTTTGCATACTTTCCCAATCCCTTTTAGACTAATAGTTTCGACCCGGATTCGATTTCTAACGCACACGCAGTCTTAACATCAGCAAACGCCGGCCCGAACGGCCCGCGATCCCCAAGAGAGTTGAACGAGGAGAAACATGGCAGCCGTTGATGAAAAAGTGAAGCAGATTATTGTCGAGCAGTTGGGTGTGGATGAAGGCGAAGTTACGCCCAGCGCTTCTTTCGTAGATGACCTCGGCGCCGATTCGCTCGACACCGTCGAACTCGTGATGGCTTTCGAAGAAGCCTTCGACATCGAGATTCCGGACGAAGACGCAGAAAAGATTCGCACCGTCTCAGACGCTGTCGATTACATCGGCAAGCACGCGAAAGCGGGCAAGTAATTCAGTGAGTAATTCGGGAAGTCAATCCGGGAGACGGGTCGTCATCACCGGCATCGGCCTGATCTGCTCCGTGGGCAATACCACGGAGGCAGTTTGGAAAGCACTGCTCGCCGGAACGAGCGGCGTCGATCGCATCACCGCATTCGACGCCTCCGCGTTCGCCTGCAAGATCGCCGCCGAAGTAAGAAATTTCGACCCCTTGCAGTTCATCGAGAAAAAAGAAGTGAAGAAGATGGGCCGCTTCATTCACTTCGCCATCGCTGCCTCCGATGAAGCGATGAAAATGTCGCAGTTGAAAGTCACTCCCGAAAATGCCGAAAACGTTGGAGTTCACATCGGCTCCGGCATCGGCGGATTCGACGTGATCGAGCGCGAGCACACCGCGCTCATCGAAGGCGGACCGCGCAAGATCTCCCCATTTTTTATCCCTGCCGCCATCGTCAATCTGGCGGCAGGCCACGTCTCCATGCGCTTCGGCGCCAAGGGCCCCAACGAAGCGACCGCCACCGCCTGCACCACAAGCGCCCACTCCATTGGAGATTCGTTCCGCATCATTCAGCACGGCGACGCTGACGTTATGATCGCCGGAGGATCGGAAGCAGCCATCACCCCCATGGGAATCGGCGGATTCGCCGCCATGCGCGCCCTCTCCACCCGCAACGACGATCCCGCCCGCGCCAGCCGCCCCTGGGACAAAGACCGCGACGGCTTTGTCATGGGCGAAGGCGCCGGAATCATGGTCTTAGAAGAACTGGAGCACGCCCGCCGTCGAGGCGCTCCCATCCTCGCTGAAATCGTAGGCTACGGCATGTCCGCCGACGCCTTTCACATGACCCAACCCGCTCCCGAGCACGAAGGCGGATTCCGCGTCATGCGCAACGCCCTGCGCGATGCCAAGCTGGAACCAGGAGTCGTCGGATATCTCAACGCTCACGGCACATCGACTCCTCTAGGTGACACCCTCGAAGCCCACGCCGTAAGAAATCTATTCGGAAAGACAGTCCCCGTAAGTTCGACCAAGTCGATGACCGGCCATCTCCTGGGCGGAGCAGGCGGTCTGGAAGCCGGAGTAACCGTACTAGCGTTGCGCGACCAAATCCTGCCGCCAACCATCAACCTCGAAAATCAAGATCCCGAAACCGAAGGCATGGATTTCATCCCCAACCAGGCCCGCAAAACCACCTTCGAATACGCCATGTCAAACTCTTTCGGGTTCGGCGGCACCAACGGCGCCCTGCTGTTCCGCAAGTGGACTGAGTAAGGGCCAAAGCCAAACCCATCGAACCACAGGGTACACAGACGAACACAGGGTTAAACCGATCTGCTTTCCCCTGTGTTCCTCTGTGTACCCTGTGGTTAAAGCCTTTAGCTCTGCCGCCTACTCTTTCTTCATCGCGTCGATCATGATGTAGAGCTGATTCGTGTCCGTGACCTCGACGTACGGCTTGCCGCTTTTCTTATTGCTCACAATCCAGATCGTCGGAGTGTGATCGATCTTCAAGCCGACGCCAACTTCTTTATCGGCCCGCACCGCCGCCGCCAGCTTGCCATCCGGATCAACCACAAACGGCAGCCCAATTTTGTGCTCCCCGGCAAACTTCTCGGCGAACGCGTGCAGGTTCTGCGGATTGATTTCCATCTGGTGCGCAAATACCGTGTCCCGGAATTCGGTGCCAATTTCTTTCGAGTGCGTATCGAAATACCGCGCCAGCACCGCCGCATCAAACGACCAGTTATGCATCGGCAGCGGAAAGTCATGCTGCACCAGCGGAATCTTGTAAGTCTTCGAAGCCTGCGCCAGAAGCGGTGCCGTCCGTCCGCATTGCGGACACTGCAAATCTTCAAAAACTACCAGCGCCACCTGCGCGCCCTTCGGCGGTCGCAGCGCTTCCGGAGCCTCTTCCGCAGCAGCTAAGCCGGCAATGAACAAAGCCAAAGCAGCGATTGACAATAATCGCAACCACGTCCGCGAACGCAAAACCAGGAATTTAGTTTTCATAAATTTGAGAAGTTCGAGTCAAGAAGTGCGATTCAAGAATATCGAATCCAGAATGTTCCTACAAACCGCAACCTACTTCACTTCGCCATTGCCCGGTTCGAGGTTATAGAAGTAGTAAAAGCGCAGCCCAAGGTTCTTGCCCGGAAATTCCTTCGGCAGCGGAGGGAACGGAGTCGAAGCGGTAATGCTCCCGAGCGCGGCCCGGTCGAGCGCCACATCGCCTGAAGGCGTGTGAATAATCAACCCGTCGGTCTTGCCGTCTTTCAGAATTGAGAACTGCAGCGAAACCTTGCCCTGCTTGAACAGCGGAGCATAAACCGATGGGGGCATCAGGCTATACCAATTCTGCCGCACAATCTGGACGATGCGCGTCAGATACGGCCCAAAGTCCACGCCCATCGTGTCGGTCAGGACTTCAACCTGATCCGCTGCTTTCGCTCCGCCTTTGCCATGGCTCAGTCCGTAGTCGCCGCCCTGTCCGCTGCCGTAGTGCCCGCGATTTTCGGCGGCCGCCTGGGTCGCCTGCTCGATCGCCGAACCCGCCGTCATCGGAGTATTGAAATTCGGCACCGGCCTAGGCGTTTGCGGAGGCGTCTTCAACTGCGCCGTCTGATCCGGCTGCGGCGGAGCCGGCGGACTAGCCTGCTGCGTTTCCTCGGCGGGCGTCTGTGGCTGCGGTTGAGGCGGTTGCGCCTGCGCTGTTTGCTGCGGAGGTTGACCCTGCGCCGGAGGCTGCTGCACTCGCGCTCCCGGATGCCCCGGATGCGCGCTCTGCAAAATCTTCTTCAGATCGTCGCGATTAATCTGTGGCGCCTTGCTCGTCGCAATCCGATCTTTGTCCGACATCACCTTCGCATCAGGACGCCGCGTCAGCTTCTGCGCATCCGGAGGCAATTCAAGAAACGTCGCGTCTTTTTGTCGATTCGCGTCGGTGCGAATCTCGACATTCATCGTCCGGTGTGGCAACAGCATCATCAGCTTTTCGCTGTTCCACAAAAGAATGATGACCAGAAAATGCAGAATCACCGACAGCCATATCGCTTCCCGCTTGCGCGCCTGCGACAGGTCGTCCTGCAACTGAATTAAAAGATGTGGAACCTGGTTTGGATCGAAGCTGCGGTACGCCGTCTCCCAATGTTGCGCCTCAAACAGATCGCGCTGCGCTCCCTGATCGGCAGATGGAGTGAGCGGGTCGCGCGACGGAATTTGGGTGACTGGCATCTACCGGAGATAACTGCTTAGAGCTATCGACAACTCGGCGGGTTGCGTAAACTCGCCTGAGGACGAGTAAAGTTACGTAAATCCCGCGCCCTGTAATCGTTGCAACTATTGTCGCATTTTTTAAGTCCGGAAAGTGAGTACCGCAGTAATGACACGCTCATTTGGCCGGCGACCAGGGCGGCGCCAATTGTGCAGCAAAGAAACAGGTTTTAAGTGTAGGGCGGGCACTCTTGCCCGCCCCAGCTCTGAGCCAGAGGTCCCAAATCACCCGACCCCGATCTGCCCCGCATGCCGACGAATTTCTTCCAGAATAGACAGTCCTAGTTCCAGCGCCCGCCGTCCATCTTCAAGCGGCACAACCGGACGCGAGCGCTCGCGCGACGCTTGCAAAAAAGAAGCAATCTCCGTCAGCAGCGGTTCCTCCGCCTTCACCGCAGGCTTCGACATCTGAATCTGCGGATTCACGCTAGGCTGACTCGCCAACGCGCCGCTCGCCCCTCCCACCGAGAACACCAGGACGTCCTGCCGCTCGTAATCAAGTGAGATGTATTGGGCCGGTTGAAAGAAACGCAGTTTTCGCACCCGCTCCGTCGAAACTCTGCTGGCCGTAAAATTTGCCACGCATCCCGACTCAAACTCGACGCGAACATTCGCGATATCCACTTTGCCGGAGAGAATCGGCAAACCTACCGCCCGGATTTCTTTCACTTTTGATTTCACAAAAGTCAGCACCACATCCAGATCGTGGATCATGAGATCGAGCACCACGTCCACATCCAGCGCCCGCGGAGAAAACACGCTCAGCCGGTGTACTTCAAAAAACATCGGACGATTAATCAGCGGCAGAGTCGCTCGCACCGCCGGATTGAACCTCTCCAGATGCCCGACCTGCGCCACGCGCTGGTGCCTGGCTGCAAGCGCGACAAGTTCGTCGGCTTCTTCTAACGTGGCTGCGATCGGCTTCTCAATCAGCACGTCAACCCCAGCTTCCATCAGGGCCCGCGCAACTTCAAGGTGCAGAACCGTCGGCACGGCAACCGAAGCCGCCTGCACCTCACTATATGTATTCAGCATCTGCTCGACCGAGCCGAAGGCACGGCAATCAAATTCCTTCGCCACCTCATCCGCGCGCGCCGTATCAAAATCAACCACGCCCACCAGCCTGACCAAGCCAGCGCTCTGGAGCTGCTTGTAAACGCGCGCGTGATTACGTCCAAATGCACCCACGCCGATGACGGCAACATTGACTGGAGATTTGCTGCTTGAAGATAAATCGGTCTCATTCTTCTTCAAAAAATTGTCCTCTCGATCCACGCGAGGTCTGTGTAGGGCGGACACTCCTGTCCGCCTCGCATCGGCCGAAAAGGAGAAGAGCGGACCAGAGTGTCCGCCCTGCGCAGTATCGCTCAGACGTGCGCTCCGTTCCCACGGAAGCCGCCCCATTGTCTCAGTTCGAGAGGCGATTAAGAAGGTGCAGAAGGATATGCCCAACTGCTGCGGAGTCGCGAAGAGTATTTAAAGGGCCGCCAAAAACATTAACCACAGGGTACACAGAGGAGCACGGAGGAACGCTTTTGAATGGCCGAGGCCGGGGTGACCATCCATTTATTTTCTCCGCGATATTCAATACCGCTTTCGACGCGTACCTGTCGGACTCAATGCCGGTCGATTTGCTCGGGAAAATTTCGCTTTCCCCCGTGCCCCTCTGTGTACCCTGTGGTGAAAAGGTGCGGCGGTGACGCTTCCTACCCTGCGGAGGAGGAAAACATGTTGCCAAGATTTCGCCTGACCGTCCATCCTGGCACTATTTTGCGGGAGGAATTTCTGCGTCCTCTGAACCTGACGCAAGTGGAACTTGCCCGCTCACTCCGGCTTCCCTTGAATCGTATTAACGAGGTCGTACGCGGAAGGCGCGGCATTACCGCTCAGTCCGCGCTATTGCTGTCAGAGTATTTCGGAAACTCGCCCGAGTTCTGGATGAACCTTCAAACGGCACACGATCTCAGTCGCGCCCGCCAGCAAATGAAAAAAAGACCAGGCATGGTCCGTAAGGCTAGAGTACGAAGCACCAGAACCCAAGGTGCCGACTAACTCAATCCGCCGTCACGCAGATCCCGAAATCGTCGGCCGCCTGCGTAGTCTTACTTCCATCCAGCAACAAACATCGCCCCGCGTCGATCGCTAGACAAGTGGCCCCGGCTCGGGCCATGGTCTCAATCGTCTTCACGCCAATCACCGGAACGTCGAATCGCATATCCTGTTTCGGCTTCGCGATCTTAACCACCGTCAAGGCGCGGCTTAGGGTCGACGAGTTGCCGTCTTGTTCCAATGACTTCATAATCTGCCCGGCACGTTCGATCGTGGCGTCAGTCCCTTCCATCGCTTCAAGCGCAACTGCAGCAGTCTCCGCGATAACGACCGTCTGACCAATGTCATAGTTGGCCAAACTCCGCGCTACCTCTCGCCCGTAGGCAATATTCTTGCGCTCGTGTTCTGTCGGAGCACGCTTCGTCAGTACGCCCGCCTGCGCCAAGAGCGGCTCCAGCAGCGCGGTCGAGTTTTCAAGGATAATTCCTTCGTCCGCCAGCACTTTGGCAATCGCACCCAGCAGCGAATCCGTGTTACGAGTGCCGAGCGATAACAGCAACTTGGCCAGGCGCCAGTCCGGTTTGATGGCGGAAAAAATCTGCTTGTGTTTGACTTGCCCTGCCATCACCGCCCGCGTGATCCCTTCGCTTTTGAAGGTGTCGATCAACTTCGACAGCTCTCCAAGCGAGAGCCAGTGGACGGTCACGCCCTTCGCTTCAACCTCGGCGGAAGTTTCTTCTTTGATCGCGGCAACAACCACTTCGAAACCCTGCGCTCGCGCTGCATCGAGTAAGAGGAGGGGAAACGTGCCGTTGCCCGCGATGAGTCCCAGCTTTCGAGAAGTGGACGAAGCCTCGGACATCACTTGATCACGCCGCGCTCGGAGCTTTCGATAAATCGAATCAGGAGATCGACATCCTCGCCAACGCCGCTCGACTCCGCTTCTGCCTTCAGTTGTTCTAACGCCTGGGAGGTATTCAGCTTTGAAGCGAGCAGAACACGATACGCGTGATGCAGTTGCCTGATGCGATCTTTATCAAACCCGCGCCGCTCCAGTCCCACGGCATTCAATCCGTACGCATGCGTGCCGCGCTCGGCAGACGTCTTCGAAAAAGGAAGTACGTCGCGCGTGACCGTAGTCCCGCCGCCGATAAAGGCATGTGTTCCGATGCGCACAAAATGATGGACAGGACATAGCGCTCCAACGTTGGCCCAGTCCTCCACCGTCACATGCCCGCCGAGCGTGGCCGCGTTGGCCATGATGATGTGATTGCCGATCTGACAATCATGCGCGATGTGGGTGTACGCCATGATCAGATTGTGATCGCCAACCCGAGTGCATCCGCCGCCCTTCACCGTACCGCGATTGATCGTGACGAACTCTCGAACCTGGTTATGATCACCCATTTCAAGGCGAGTCGGTTCTCCCGCGTAAGTTATGTCTTGCGGAGCCAGTCCGATCGAACTGAATGGCGAGAAATGGTTATGCGCGCCGATCTTCGTTGCTCCCTCCATCACAACGTGAGATAGAAGACGGCACTCGGCGCCGATCTCGACGCCCTCCCCAATTACGCAGTAGGGACCAATTTCGCAAGACGGATGGATTTTGCTTTTCGACGCGATGATCGCGGTGGGATGGATAGCCATCAAAGATTAAGGTTGGTAATTTGCAAATTGCAAATTGCAAATTTTCAATTCGAACTGTGAAGCGAACAATCGCGCGATCAAGCCGCGTCGCTCGACTTGCCTTCTTCTCTCGCCTTTGCCGTTGCCGCGCCGCGCGGCACGAGCCTGCATGTAACCGTCGCTTCCGCCGCAACTTTCCCATCGACATAAGCCTTGCCTTCGAGGCGAGCTGCGGTCACCCGCCAAGCCTTGACCACGACCTCGATGCGCAGCTGATCTCCAGGCACCACCGGACGCCGGAACCGTGCCTTCTCGATTCCCGTGAAGACCATCAGCATCTGGTCGCGGTTCGGAATTTCAGTCAGCAGCAGCAATCCGCCCGCCTGCGCGATCGCTTCCACAATCAAAACGCCGGGCATGATGGGTTGGCCGGGAAAGTGTCCCTGAAAAAAAGGTTCGGTTATAGTCACGTTCTTCAGCGCGACGATGCTCTTCATCCGGACGAGTTCAATCACCCGATCAATGAGCAGAAAAGGATATCGGTGAGGCAGGATCCCAAAAATATCGCCGATGTTCATGTTCGGTTTTAGCCAACCGGGCTGGGAGGCAGCCGCTGAAGGCGTGCCCTCGACCTCGGGCGAAACTTCTGTTTGGGTGTGATCAGTCATGCATTCCGTTCAAGGCGACGATTATACTTTAGCGCGAGTTGCGGTGGAATCGAGTTGGCCGACTCCGCTACGTCGCCGCGCGATTCAGATATCACAACAGACGCAGAGAAACGCCGCAAACAGCAAGCTCGCGAGCATTCCCCTGTGTTCCTCTGTGTACCCCGTGGTGACAGCACTTGATTTTAGGGAAGCAGCGCAAATGCCTTAAGCGATCCAGGGGATTGAGCACGATGCCGCCCTCAAAAACACGCACCCCACACCGCCCTCAACACGCGAGGCTGCTCCTCCAGTCAGTCAGAGAGTGTAATCGCGATTTTGCAATAGTTGGCCCCAAAAACCGGAGCGCTCTAACAACCAGCACCCTCACTGGGACGCTGGAAGCGAAACACTTTGCCCGCGTCCAAAAGTGCCCCGAATGTGTACGACAAAGACGTGTAAAAGGGCAGTGAGTGAAATTGATTCCATGACAACGTCGGCTCCGACACCCGAGTAAAGTTGGTGGTTGCTAATGCCAACCAACAAGGCTCGGGAGAAAGGAGCGGAACAATGATCATTATAGGAGTAGATTTTCACCCCGAGTTTCAACA